>NZ_BMHD01000001.1:1200000-2400000 GCF_014640535.1 Cnuibacter physcomitrellae | reverse complement strand
GATCGGCGTCACCACGATGTGGAACATCCAGCGGGCCTCCGGCTCGGATCCCGAGCTGGGGATCCAGCTCCTCAAGCTGATCCTGCAGCACGAGGACAAGCCCGTGCCGGACGACAAGCCCCACGGCGAGCACCACGAGCCCGCAGCGCTGGCCGACACCGGCTCCTCCGGAGCCGAGACCGTCCTGCCCGTCCTCCTAGGGCTGTCGCTCCTCGCCCTCGGCGCCGTCCTCGTCGTCCGTCGCCCGCGCCGTCCGGTCTCTCCGCGGCGCTGACCCGCGACGCGCGACGCGACGCGACGTGACGCGGCGCGGCGCGGCGCGGCGCGGCCGAGCGCAGCCGGGTGGCCCGGCGAGGGCCATGGTCCGATGAGGGCCACGACGCGGAGCGAACCCCGCCATAGCCTCTCGATCGAACCGATCGAGAGGACCGTCCGTGCTGTTCCTCCCCGGAGCCGCTCGCTCGCCCGACGGCTTCCCGCCGAACGCGGCGACGCTGCTGCGTCTCCGCGACCTCGGACCGCTCAAGCTCGCGCAGGTGCGTGCGCCCACCGGCCACGAGGACCCCGCGTGGGGATATGTCGACCCGGGCGACGCCTTCGTGTTCACCTTCGTGGCCGGTGGCGCCGTCGAGATCGCGGGATCCGGGGGGCCAGGTCTGGTCCAGGCGGGCGAGCTCGGGGTCACGTACACCCCTCGGCTGGCGGGGATGCGGATGACGTCGGACTTCCACGCCGTGTCGCTGCGGGTCGACCACGCCGCGCTGCCCCTCGCCGATCCGGAGATCGACGTGCTCGGGGCGCGTCCGTTCTCCCTCGAGGAGAGCGTCCCGCGGCTGCTCGCCACGATGACCACCCAGCTCGTCTCCGCCGACCGCGTCCTGGGGGAGGCCTCGGAGGCCGCCTTCGTGCAGTCCGTCGTGGACCTCGTCACCGGGTTCACCGACGACCTGCTGCATCGCGGCCGCGATCCCGAGGCCGTTCGGCGCGGCCTCGTCGCGGAGGCGCGGCGGCGCATCCGTCTCCACCTCGCCTGCGCCACGTTCGGACCCGTCGCGCTCGCGGAGGACCTCGGTGTGTCGGTGCGCACCCTCCACAAGGCCTTCGAGCAGGAGGCGGAGACCGTCGCGGCGGCGATCCTCGACGCGCGGCTCGTCAGGGCGAAGGCGCTGCTCGGCCGCAGCGGCTCCGCGCTCTCCGTCGAGGCCGTGGCCCAGCGCTGCGGCTTCGCCTCCGCCTCCGCCTTCAGTCGCGCGTTCAGCCGGACCCTCGGCGTCTCGCCCCGCGACTGGCGCCGCGCCTCCGACCGTCTGCTGGAGTCCGTCGGCGCATGACCCTGCGTGCAGGGCACTCGTGTCCGCCCGTGCAGGTCGCGTGACACACCCGCCGGCCCGGCGTGAGCATCGTGTCGCCCGCCGCTCCCGTGGCGGAGCGACGAAGCGACAGACACAGGCGAGAGGAACGACCGATGACGATTCACAAGGACTCCGCACACCAGGGCTCGACCGCCGCCGGCTCGGCGAAGCCGGAGGAGAAGACGCCTGTCATGAAGGATGTCCCGATCGGCCTGGATGCGTCGGGTCTGCGGACGGAGTTCGACAGCATGGGTGATGTCGAGGTCCCGGCGGACAGATACTGGGGCGCGCAGACGCAGCGGTCGCTGCAGCACTTCTCGATCGGGAACGACCACATGCCCAAGGAGGTCTACCACGCCTACGGGTACGTGAAGAAGGCCGCGGCGCTGGTGAACCAGGCCGCGGGCCGCCTCCCGGAGTGGAAGGCGGCGCCGATCATCAGGGCCGCCGAGGAGACCATCGCCGGGAAGCTCGACGACCACTTCCCGCTCTACGTCTGGCAGACCGGATCCGGTACCCAGTCGAACATGAACGTCAACGAGGTCCTCTCCAACCGGGCGATCCAGCTGCTGGGCGGCACCCTGGGCACGCAGCAGCCCGTGGGGCCCAACGACGACGTGAACATGGGGCAGTCCAGCAACGACACGTTCCCCACCGCGATGCACATCGCCGCGATCCTGGAGATCGATGAGCGGCTCCTGCCGCGGGTGACCGAGCTGGCGGACGAGCTGGAGCGCAAGGCGATCCAGTGGATGGACGTGGTCAAGATCGGCCGCACCCACCTCGAAGACGCGGTGCCGTTGACGGTGGGGCAGGAGTGGTCGGGGTGGGCGGCGCAGATCCGTTCCTGCATCGCGGAGATCGAGCACAGCCGCGAGGGTCTTCTGAAGCTCGCCGCGGGCGGCACCGCGGTCGGCACGGGCCTGAACGCCCCGGAGGGGTTCAGCACCGAGATCGCTCTCACGATCGCGGAGCTGACCGGGAAGGAGTTCGTGACCGCGCCGAACAAGTTCGAGGCGCAGGGCTCCCTGGACGCGATCGTGCGCGCGCACGCGGGGCTGCGGAGCCTGGCGGTGGCGTTGATGAAGATCGCCAACGACATGCGCTGGCTGGCGTCCGGGCCGCGGACGGGGTTCGCGGAGCTGATCCTGCCCTCGAACGAGCCGGGCTCCTCGATCATGCCGGGCAAGGTCAACCCGACGCAGTGCGAGGCGATGGTGATGATCTCCATCCAGGTCCTGGGTGATGACTCCGGGGTCGCGTTCGCGGGCTCGCAGGGCAACTTCGAGCTCAACGCGATGCGGCCGATCATCATCAACAACTTCCTCCACTCGGCGCGGATCCTGGGCGACGGGATCGAGAAGTTCCTCACCTACTCCGTCAAGGGCACGAAGCTGAACGAGAAGAAGATCGCGTCCTCCGTGGGCGAGTCCCTCATGCTCGTCACCGCGCTCAGCCCGGTGATCGGCTACCAGAACTCCGCCCACATCGCCGAGGCGGCGCTGGCCAACGACCAGACCCTCCGCGACGCTGCGATCGCCTCCGGCAAGGTCACCGCCGAGCAGTTCGACAAGATCGTCGTCCCCGACGCCCTTGTCGGCCACGGAGTCGAAGGCGCCTGATGTCGGACCGACGCGACACCCGTCAGGGCGCAGCGTCTCCCTCCTCGTCCGCGGCGGTGACCACCACGGCCACCGCCGCGGACGAGGAGCGGTTGGTCGCCGATGCGCTCGCCACCCTCCACGCCAACGGCGCCGAGAGCGACCGGACCCGGGCGCGTGCTGCTCAGCTCTCGGCCGCACTCGGGCGGAGCGTGACCGTGGACCTCGGATGGAACCGGTCGACGATCACGATCGGACCGCGGAGGATCGACGCCGACAGGGGTGGCGGCACCGCTCGCGAGTCCGATCCGGACGACGGTGTCGCGCTGGTGCGCCGGTCCGCCCCCTCCGCACTGGGCATGAACCGCGTGCTCGGCGTCGACCGGGCGATCGACGGGCTCAGCGACCGGACCCTCACGCTCGACGCGGCGAGTGCGGCCGTGCGCGGGGCGGCGGCGCTGCGCCCCGCGAACCTGCTCCTCTTCACCGCGGCCTGCGTCGTCGGCGCCTGCTGCCTGGCGATCATCTTCGGTGTGAGCCGCTGGGAGCCGCTCGCGGTCATCGCCGTCTCCGCCGGGGTCGGGGCGGTGCTGCGGCGCGGGCTGGCCGCGTGGGGCGCGTCGAACTTCTGGCAGGTCGGCCTGGCCGCCCTCGTGGCGGGGGTCCTCGGATCCCTCGCCGTCGACGTCGGGTTCAGCTCCGACCTGCGCCTGGCCGTCGTGTGCCCCTGCATGATCCTCGTCCCCGGCCCGCACATCCTGAACGGATCGTTCGACCTCGCGGCGCTGCGCCTCCCCCTGGGCCTCAGTCGCCTCACCTTCGCCACGGTCACCCTGCTGTCGATCGGAGCGGGGTTGATCGTCGGCCTGGCCGCGGGGGGCGCCGACCTCGTGCCGGATCCGGCCGGTCGGGAGATCCCGGTGCTGCTCGACGCGGTCGCGGCGGGGGTGGTCGCGGTCTGCTACGGCGTCTTCTACTCGGCGCCCCTGCGCATCCTGTACTGGCCGCTCCTCGTCGGGGCGGCGGTCCACGCCCTCCGATGGGTCGCGCTCACGGTCTGGCAGTGGGAGTCGTGGCTGGCCGCGGGGCTCGCCTGTCTCGTCGCGGGAGCGGTGCTCGTCCCGATCTCCACACGGTTCCGGGTGCCGTTCGCCGCCGTCGGCTTCGCCTCGGTGGTCTCGCTCATGCCGGGAGTCATCATCTTCCGAGCGCTGGACGGCCTGGCCACCCTGTCGTCCGTCACGGGGCCGGATGCCGCGCAGCTCCTGGTGCAGACCGTCGACAACGCGAACGAGGCGTGGCTCACCGTCTTCGCGATGACGCTCGGCCTCCTCGTCCCGGTGTCGCTCTACGCCCACCTCGAGCGGCGGAGGGTCCGATCGTGAGCTCTCTCGGTTCGCGCCGTCCGCTCGTCATCGCGACGGGGCTCAGCGTCATCGCCGGCATCACCGACGTGACGAGCTGGCTGCTCCTCGGCGGGTTCTTCTCGGCCCACGTCACGGGCAACGTGGTGGTGCTGGCGGCCGACGCCGTCGACGGAAGGGCGCCGGGCGTCGCCAGCCTCCTCGCCGTGCCCGTCTTCATCGCCGTGGCCGCCGTCGCGACCCTCGTGAGCGCGCGGATGCGCGGGGACGACCGCCGCCGGACGGCCGCGCTCCTGGGGGCGCAGGCCGTGCTGCTCACCGTCGCGGGGAGCTTGTCGTTCACGACCACCGCCTCCGACGACCCGGGAGCACCGCTCGCCGTCGTCATCGGACTCTGTGCGGTGGCCGCGATGGCCGCGCAGAACGCCTACCTCCACCTGGTCCACGGGATGTCGTTCACGACAGCCGTGATGACGGGGAACCTGGTGACGGCCACGGTGTCCGGCATCTCGAGCCTGCGCGATCCGTCCGACCAGGCCAGCCGCCGGCGCTGGAACGACACCTGGCCCATCGTGGCCGGCTTCATCGCCGGGTGCGTGGTCGGTGCGGCGGCGGCGGGTCTCCTCTCCGACCGGGCGGCGGTCGTCCCCGCCGTGCTCGCGATCGCGCTCCTCGTCGCGGTCACGGCGACGGATCGCACCGACGTGCCCGCACCCGCTTGATAGCCTCGGACCATGGCCCGCCGGAGGGAGTTCGACGAAGATGCACTGCTCGAGACGTGCATCCCGTTGTTCTGGGAGAAGGGGTTCCAGGGCACCTCGATGACCGACGTCGCGGTGGCGACGGGGGTCGGCAACGGCAGCATCTACGCCGCCTACGGATCGAAGGCCGGTCTGTTCCTGGTGGTGCTGGAGCGGTACTGCGCGACCCGGGTCGAGCTCGTCCGCGTCGCGATGCGGGGCGAGGGCTCCACGGTCGACGCGGTGCGGGGGTTCTTCGAGACGATCGTCGACGACTGCGCTCGGCACCGCCCCAGCTGGGGCTGCCTCATGCTCACCTCGATGGCCGAGCTCGGACGCCAGTGGCCCGAGGTCGCCGAGCTCACGCTGAGGACCGTCCGCGAGATGCAGGACGTGGTGATCGAGCGGCTCCGTCGCGCGTCGCCCCACGAGTCGGCGTCGTCGCGGCGCGATCTCGCGGCGACGATCGTCCTCGCCTCGCAGGCGATCCTCCAGGCGAGCCTGCTCGAGCCCGAGCCGGTGCGCCTGCGCCGCTTCGCGCTCTCGTCGGTGGAGCGGCTCGCGCCGCGGTTGGCCGCCTGACGCACGCCGAGCCTCTGCCGCGGCACGACGTCCGCGGCACGACATCCTCCTTTTGTCGAATGCCGGGAATCGGCTTTTCGTGCAGGATCGGGCCCACGGGCCGAATCTGGAATACGCGATCCAGCATCATGGTCCTCAGAGGAGGGCCAACAGTGAGCGACTCGAACTCATCACTCGGCCAGTACCTCCGAGCGCGGCGTGACGTGCTGCGGCCGGAGGACGTGGGTCTGGTGGCCGACGCCGGGCGTCGTGTGACCGGACTGCGCCGCCAGGAGGTGGCGACCATGGCCGGGATCAGCCCCGACTACTACCTCCGTCTGGAGCAGGGACGCGACCATCAGCCCTCGCCGCAGGTGCTCCTCGCGCTCGGTCGGGCCCTGCAGCTGGACGGCGATGCGACCGCCTACCTGTTCCGTCTGGCCGGCCAGGCGCTGCCGCTCTCGCGTGGTCGGGGAGGGACGCTGCGCCCCGGCGACCGGCCGGATCCCGTGGACGCCGAGACGATGGACAACGTCACGACGTTCCTCAACCAGTGGACGAACGCCCCGGCGTACGTGCTGGACCGCAACCAGGACGTGCTCGCGGTCAATCCGCTCGGCCGCTCCTTCATCCCGTTCGGCCTCCCGCCGGGCGCCAACATGCTCGAGGCCATGGTCGAGGGCGCGCTCGCGGCCACGGAGCGTCAGGAGTACTGGGACCGCGTGGTGCGCGACACCACCGCCGCGCTGCGCTACTACGGCGATCCCGCCGACCCCAGGCTGGAGCGTCTCGTCGAGACGCTGTCGCAGCGCTCCGAGGTCGTGCGCGACACCTGGGCGAGCCACGAGGCGAAGCCGAAGCGCGGCGGGGTGGCGCCGGCGCTCATCGAGCCCTTCGGCTACATCAACTTCCGCTGGCAGACGCTCGAGGTGCCCGGCGGCGGCCAGTACCTCACCACCTTCTTCGGCGACCCGGGCTCGACGGCGGCCGCCGCGATCGAGTACCTCGCCGCGAAGCTCAAGGTGAGCGACGAGCTCGCCAAGGCCGGCCCCGATCTGCCGCCGCCGCTCGGCTCCATCACCGAGACGGATGGGTGACCACAGCAGGGCCACGACCAGGCCGCTGGACCGGCCTAGCGTGTCGCTCATCCCCCTCGAAAGGATCAGCGCCATGACCGCTCCCACCATCGTCCTCGTCCACGGCGCCTTCGCCGACGCCGCGAGCTTCGCCCCCGTCACCCGGATCCTGCTCGACCAGGGCTTCACCGTGCGGGTGCCCGCGGTGCCCAACCGCAGCCTGCTCGGCGACTCGGCGTACATCCGCTCGTACGTGGAGCAGCTCGACGGCCCGGTGCTGCTGGCCGGCCACTCCTACGGCGGCGCGGTCATCACGGTCGCCGGTGCCGCCGACAACGTCGTCGGTCTCGTCTACATCTCCGGCTACGCCCTCGACGAGGGCGAGAGCCTCGGCCAGCTGCAGGGCGGCTTCCCCGACTCCGACCTCGCGGCGAACCTCGTCTACACCCCGTTCCCCCTCGAGGGCGCCGAGCCCGGCACAGACGTCTCGGTGAAGGTCGACGCCTTCCCGGACGTCTTCGCGCACGGCGTGGACCGCGCCGACGCGGAGGTGCTGGCCGCCGGACAGCGTCCGCTCGCCGCCGTCGCCTTCAGCGAGGCCGCGCCGGTCGCCGCGTGGAAGACCAAGCCCGGCTGGGGCATCGTCTCCGCGGCCGACCACACCATCAACCCCGACGTGGAGCGCTTCGGCTACCAGCGCGCGGGGCTGAAGTCCGTGATCGAGATCGACGCGCCCCACCTCGTGATGCGTTCGCACCCCGCCGAGGTGGCGAAGGTCATCGCCGACGCGGCGAACGAGCTCGCCTGAGGCGGTCGAGAGCACCACGGACCGGAGACCTGTGACCGCATCCGCCCCGCCCACGCCGACGAAGGCCCCGTCGGCGTGGGCGCCGCTCGCCATCCCCGCCTTCCGCATCCTGTGGATCGCCCAGCTGGGGAGCAACATCGGCACCTGGATGCAGACGGTCGGCGCCCAGTGGTACCTGGTCGAGGCGGCGGCGGGCGCGACGCTGATCGCGCTGGTGCAGACCGCGAGCCTCGCGCCGTCGCTGCTGCTCTCGCTCCCGTCCGGGGTCCTCGCCGACGTGCTCGACCGTCGCCGCCTGCTGATCTGGGGGTCGGCGGCGAGCGCGGCGTTGGCCGCGGTGCTCACGGTGGTGTCGGCGGTCGGCGCCCTGACGCCGGTGTTCGTGCTGGCCATCACCTTCCTGCTCGGGGTGACCTCGACGCTGACCTCGCCGGCGTGGCAGGCGATCCAGCCCGAGCTGGTCCCGCGGGAGATGATCGGCGCCTCCTCGGCGCTCGGGGGAGCGGCGGTCAACGGGGCGCGGGCGGTGGGCCCGGCGCTCGCGGGAGTCGTGCTGTCGTTCTTCGGCGCTCCCGTCGTGTTCGGGCTGAACGCGCTCAGCTTCGTCGGCGCGGTCGTCGCGCTGATCGCCTGGCGGCGTCCGCCGCAGGAGGGCCTCGACGATCGTGAGCGCTTCACGGCGGCCCTCCGCGCGGGCGTGCGGTACGTGGTGTCGGCGCGGCTCGTGCGCCGCATCCTGCTGAGGTCCGCTCTGTTCGCGGCGCCGGCGGGGGCGCTGTGGGCGCTGCTGCCGCTCACCGCGGAGCGGATGGGCCTCGATTCGACCGGATACGGGCTGCTGCTCGGCGCTCTCGGCGTCGGCGCGGTGCTCGGGATCGTGCTGCTTCCGCTCGTGCGCAAGCGGCTGCGCGACTCGGTGGTGCTCGGGCTCAGCGCCGTGCTGTTCGGGCTCGGCACGGCGGGGGCCGCGCTGCTGACGTTCTGGCCGGCGACGGTGGTCCTGCTGCTGGCGGGGCTGGCGTGGATCGGGACGCTCACCGTCCTCAACGCGAACCTCCAGCTCACGCTGCCCCAGTGGGTGAGGTCGCGGGGCGCCGCGGTCTACATCCTCGTGTTCATGGGCACGATGTCGATCTCCTCCCTGGTCTGGGGCGTCGTCGCGCAGCTCATCGGCGAGCAGTTCGCGCTGCTGGCCGCGGCGGCCCTGCTCCTGATCGTCGCGGCGAGCATCCGCTTCCTGCCGCTGCTCCCGGGGACCGGCACCATCGACCGCACGGCGGCCACCTGCTGGGCCACGCCCACGCTGCAGGTCGAGCCCGAGCCGACCGACGGGCCGGTGCTCGTCGAGGTGGCCTACCGAGTGCCGCCCGAGCATCTGTCCGACTTCCTCGCGGCGGTCCGGCTGCTGGGCGGCTCGCGCCGACGGACGGGAGCGTACCGGTGGCGTGTCTACCGCAGCCTCGAGGAGGGCGGCGTCATGCTCGAGAGCTTCCTCGTGCCGTCCTGGAGCGAGTACCGCAGACAGCGCACGCAGCGCCTCACCGGCCGGGACCGGGAGATGGAGCAGGACGTGCGCGCGCTCGTCACCGCCGACCCGACGGAGCGTCACTACCTCGCTGCGGGGTGACGGCGACCGACGCGGGGAACCCGCTGAGCTCCTGCTCGTGCTCGTGCTCGTGCTCGTGCTCGTGCTCGTGCGTCACGCGGTAGCGTCGAGGTCCTAGGCCTGCTGGTGGGAGCCGTGGATGGTGCTGCGTATCGGGGATCTGCCGTTCGATGAGCCGGTGTTCCTCTGGAACGGGGCGAGCGAGACGGTGTTCGAGCTCACGTCGACTCTCGTGCCCCTCGACGCCCGCCGGAGTGCGCGGTGGGCGCGGGTGCGGGTCGAGATTGGCCCGTTCGCGCCGGGCTACTACCTGCTCAGCGGCGTGGGCTTCACGGAGGTGGACGTCCGGGTCGCCGACCCGAGCCTGCGTGCCGACTCCGTGCGCAGCATCAGACGCGCGGTCATCGAGATCGGCCTGTTCGAGTGGACCGACGATCCCGACTTCGCCCGTGAGCGCCATGCGGGCCGGCGGCGATGACCGGGTCGGCCGCGCGGACGAGGGGGCGGGTGGGGAACCCGGTCCCCGCGCCTCCCGCTCCGGGTCCGAGAGGGTGTCCGGTGCGGGTGGTGCCTACAGGCGGTGGGTGTCGAGGTAGCGGGACAGCGAGATGTCGTGGGTGCGGAGGCGGTGTCGGACTCGGACCATCGTGTAGCCGGCGGCGCGGAGTGCGGTGGCGGTGCCGCGGTTGAGTCGGAGCGGCTGGTCCGGGACGCGGTAGCCGCCGATGCCGGCGTAGATCGCGAGGATCTTCGGGGTGATCGTCCTGCTGCCGAACTTGGCGGCGCCGTATCCGGTGCCGAGGTGAGGGTCGTGGTCGGTCATGGGCGCGGCCGTCGGGGGGTGGGCGAGCCGGCGCGGTGGCGGCGGGTGAGGAGGAGCACGGCGCCGGCGAGCACGAGCGCGAGGGCTGCTGCGCCGGCGGTGCCGGCCGTTCCGCCGTCGAGTCCCGTGTCGGCCAGGCCCGCCGCGGATGCCGAAGGCGACGAGGGGACCGCCGGTGCGGGTACGGCGGCGGGGATGACCTCGATGATGACGGTGGCGGTGAGGGCTCCCAGGGTCGCGGTGATCGTGTGGGGGCTGGCATGGGGGAAGGTCACCGTCGTGCCGCTGATGACATCGGAGTCCACGGAGGAGGTGAGCACGGCGGCGCTGGTGTCGACCGGGTTGCCTGCGGCGTCCGCTGCGGTCAGGGCGAAGGTGAGCGTACCGCCCTGGTCGACGGTGGTCGCGGACGGGGTGACGGTCAGTGTCGTGGCGGGGCCCGCGGTGACGGTGACGAGCGCGACGGCTGTGACATCCCCGAGGGTGGCGGTGATGGTGTGGCTGCCGGCGCCGGAGAACGTGACGGTCCGGTCCTGGATGGTGTCGGCCGGGTTCGAGGAGGAGAGCACGGCATCGGTGGTGTCGATGGGGTTGCCGGCGGCATCCGCGCCCGTGACCGTGAACTCGAGGCTCTCGCCCTGGGAGATGGTCGTGCTGGCGGGGGTGAGCGTCAGTGTCGTGAGTGGCCCGGCGGTGACGTCGATGGTGGCGGTGGCGGTGATGTCGCCGAGGGTGGCGGTGATGGTGCGGGTGCCGGCCCCGGAGAACGTGACGGCGCGTCCGTCGATGGAGTCGGTGGTCGCCGTCGAGGCGAGCTCGGCGGCATCCACGTTGACGGGGTTTCCTGCGCCGTCGGTGCCGGTGAGGGTGAACACGGTCGTGTCGCCCTGGGTGACGGTGGCGGTGGCGGGTGTCACCGTCAGGGCGGCGAGCGGGCCCGCGACGACCTCGATGGATGCGGTCGCGCTGATCCCTCCGAGGGTGGCGGTGATGGTGTGGGTGCCGGCGCCGGAGAAGGTCACGGAGGTGTCGTCGATCGTGTCGGCGGAGCTGGCTGAGGTGAGTGCGGCGCCGCTGGTGTCGACGGGGTTGCCTGCAGCATCCGCGCCGGTGATGGTGAACCCGATCGTGTCGCCCTGGGTGACGGTCGTGGTGGACGGTGTGAGGGTGAGAGTCGCGACCGGTCCGGCGATGACGTCGATGGTGGCGGTGGCGGTGATGTCGTCGAGGGTGGCGGTGATGGTGCGGGTCCCGGCGCCGGAGAACGTGACCGCACGTGCGTCGACGACATCCTTCTCTGCGGTGGAGGTCAGGGTTGCGTCCTCCACGTTCACGGTATTCCCGGCGGCGTCGGCGCCGGTGATCGTGAACACGGTCGTGTCGCCCTGGGTGACGGTGGCGGTCGCCGGTGTCACCGCCAGCGTGGCGAGCGGGCCGGCGACGACCTCGATCGCGGCGCTGGTGGACACGCCGTTCAGGGTGGCGGTGACGATGTGGGTGCCGGCGCCCGAGAACGTCACGGATGTACCGGTGATCGTGTCGGCGCGGGTGTCGGAGGAGAGAACGGCGCCGGTCGTGTCGACGGGGTTGCCGGCGGAGTCGGTGCCGGTGACAGTGAATCCGATCGTGTCGCCCTGGGTGATGGTCTGGGTGGCGGGTGTGATCGCGAGGGTGCTGAGGGGTCCTGGGGTGACAGTGATCTCCGCGGTGGTGGTGACGCCGTTCAGGGTGGCGGTGACGGTGCGGACCCCGGCGCCGGAGAACCTGATCGAGTGGCCGTCGACGGTGTCGGTGGGGGCTGCCGTCAGGACCGCGTCGTCGACGTCGACGGGGTTGCCGGCGGAGTCGGTGCCGGTGAGGCTGAAGGCGGTGGTGCCGCCTTCGGTCACGGTCGCGGTCGCGGGGGAGAGGGACAGGGTCGCCAGGGGGCCGGCGACGACGCGGATGGTGGTGGAGGTGCTGACGCCGTTCAGGGTGGCGGTGACGACGTGGTCGCCGGCGCCGGAGAACAGGACCGTGTGTCCGCCGACCAGGTCGCGGCTGCCGGAGGTGAGGGTCGCGTCGGTGGTGTCGACGGGGTTGCCGCCGGCGTCGGTGCCGGTGATGGTGAACACGACCGCGTCGCCCTGCGTGACCGTGAGATTTTGCGGGGTGATCGAGAGGGACGCGACCGGGCCGGCCACGACCGTGATGTCCGTGGTGATGGTCGAACTCTGCAGCGTGGCCGTCACCGTGTGAACGCCGGCGCCGGAGAACCTGACGGTGTGGCCATCGACCTTGTCTCTGGTCCCGGTGGAGACGACCGTGGCGCCGGAGGTGTCGATCGTGTTGCCGAAGGAATCCCAGGCCCCGACGGTGAAGTCGATCGAGGATCCCTCGGTGACGGTGGTGTCCGAGGGCGCAATGGTCATCGCGGTCGCGGGCCCAGGGACGATCTGGATCGTGAAGGTCTTCTGGACCAGCGCGCCCTGCACCGTGGTGGAGGCCGTGACGCTGCACGGGCCCGCGATGGTGAACACCCCGCCGGCGGCGAGGCTGCACCCCGCGAACGCGAACTCGATGCCCGGTTGCGGGGAGAGCGGCTCGCCGTCGGAGCCGTTCACCGTGATGGGGAAGAAGATGCGCTCGCCGGCGGCGATGGTGAAGTCGGTGGGGACGGTCATCGTCGCAGGCGCGACCGGGTACAGGTTCAGGAAGCTCTCGCCTCCGAGAGGAGACGTGCTGGTGAACCAGGTGCCGGAGCCGTCCCTGAGCGTGTTCCACGCCGTCCCGGGAGGGGGTGTCGGGAGCGTACGCACACCGTCCGCGAACGTCGGAGCCAGCACTTGGACGTCCGCGAACATCGAGGAGTTGAAGTGCACGAGCGTGTTGTTGCCCGACACCATTCCGGTCGGCGGCCGGGAGGAGAGCGTGATCGATCCCCGGTTGTCGATCCATCCCGGACCCTCCAGGCTCGCGCCCACGGTGGGGTCGGCGGTCGAACCCACGATGCGGCCCGACTCCCCGACCCTGACCTCCTGGCTGGCTGTCGTGCTCCTGCCCACGTAGAGACGACCCGAGGGGAGACGCAGCGTCCCGTCCACTCGGAGCGACCCGAAGTCTCCGACGGGTGTGCCCTTCCAGCCGGCCCCGAACGCGTTCTGAGCGATGGCGACGACCTCACCCTCCGGCCCGATCGTCAACGATCCGCCGGCACCCCCGTCCGATGAGGCTCGGGCGATACCACCGCCGATCGCTGTGCCGTATTGTCCCCCTGCGCTGGCCGTGAGGATCCCGCCTGTGACCGCGATGGTCGCGCCGGCGCCGCCGCCGTTGCCGCCTCCCACACCGACGGAGTCGGATTCGTGCGCGTGTGCGTTCAGAGTGCCCGATGACACTGTGACGGTCCCACCCGCACCCCCGTCGGAGCTTCCGCCGACGGCTGCAGCCTGCACGCCGCCGTAGGCGTTCACGGTGCCGCCCGCGACGTTCAAGGTACCCCCGTCGCGACCGATGCCCACAGCGCCGCCGATGCCCGCGCTGAGGTTGCCACCGTAGGCAGTCACCGTTCCTCCGCGAACCGTGAGGGTGGCCCCTGTCGTATCGATGCCTGCGCGGGTGGTGCCGCGAGAATCGGCAGTGAGGGTACCGCCGCTGCCATCCGTCGGCCCCGTCACCGACAGCTCCACGCCTTCGGCGATCCCGAGCGCTCGTACCGAGAGATCATGCGTACTCAGGTCCAGAGTCGTGTTGCACGATACCGGCAGCTGTCTCTGGTCGTTGGAGATGTCGGCGCCCAAGACGATGGTGTTCGGGACCGGTCCGCAAGTACTGAGGGCCGCCGTGAGTTCGGTGAAGGTGGTCACCGTGGTGGTGACCGCGAAGCTCGGAGCAGCGGGAACGGCCACGAGGAGCCCGATCGCCACGGGGAGAGCCGCCCAGCCCATCCTCGGGCGCCGAGACTTCTCCACCGGCTCGTTCGACTGTCCTCGACGCATGCGAGCTCCCGTTCGTGCTGTTCCTCGCCCGCGGATTCGAGGGAGATCGCGCCGAAGCTAACAGGTTCGGTAACGGGCGAGCCAACTCATTACGGTCAGACTGTAGTGACCGTCCCAGGCGGTCGAGCACATCGGAACGGGGTTGGGAGACGTCCGAGCCCGATGACCTCTTCGCGCGCGTGCGCCGACTCGAGGTGGAGCTCACGAGCGAGGGCCGCGAGGACATCGCGCTGCAGCTTGCGGATGCGGTCGCGGCAGGCTCGACGGGTACCGAGATCCTCATGCGGGTGAGAGCGGTCATGCAGAGCGAGGCGGTGCGCGGCGCGACTCAGCATCCCTCTCTCGCATCGCGGAGGGAGGCGGTGCTGGCTGAGATCGACGCGCTGCTGTCGGCCCGATCGTGGCCGACCCGGCGCACGCCGACCTCGGAGGACCCTCGCTCAGCGCTGCCCTGCGGAGCCGAGGTGCTGCTGGATCTTCATCAGCGCGGGCACGGCGTCCAGGAGCTTGTGGGTCTCCGCGTCTGTGAGCGTGTCGACGGCCTCGGCGAGGAGCCGGTTCCAGGAGGCGTAGACGGTTCGGACGCCGTGCAGCGCCGTGGTGGACGGGTAGAGCCGCGTCACACGCCGATCGGCGTCGTCCCTGACCCGCTCGACCAGGCCTCGTGCGGTGAGGTCGCGGAGGGCGGTGCTGACGTTGCTGGGGAACTTGCCCAGCCGCTCGGCGATCTGGATCAGAGTCACGCCGGGGGATTCCACGACCACGCGGATGACCTCGCTCGACAAGCCGGACAGCCTGATCTCGTCCGTCTCCGCGAAGGCCTTCCAGAGGTGGTCCGAGATGGTCAGCACGGCCCGGGTGAGCTCTCCGACCGCTTCCTCGTGCTCGGCGTCCATGATCCCAGTCTAGATGCAAATGGTTATCAATGCCATACATAAAGCTTGCTGAGACTGCGCCGTCAGCACTTTCCGGCCGAGCCACAGGAGCGTAGAAAGTTATCGCATCAATAAACAGTTGACGCGAATGACAGAAAGGAACGGAACATGTTCTCGATCAAGGCGCACCCCGTCCGCAGTGGGATCATCGGCGCCGCCGGCGCCGCGATGCTGGTGGCGGCCGTCGGCATCGGCGCGGGCGTGGCCAACGCGGGCACGCTGCCGGCGTGTGAGGCTTCGCAGCTGACGGTCTCGATCGTCGGTCAGCAGGCGGGGATGAGTCACCGTGAGCTCACCTACGAGGTGACGAACACCTCCGACCAGGCCTGTCTCGTGCATGGCGCGCCCACGGCGGTGACGCAGACGGACGGAGCGGCCACCTCGACGACGACGGGGGACAACTACTTCGGCAAGAACGGACCGGAGCAGATGATCCGGCTCGACCCCGGGCAGTCCGCGACCGGGGAGATCGCCTGGACCATTCCGCCGACCGCGCCCGGCACCACCCCGTACAGCCTGTCGGTGGACCTGCCCGACGTGGGCACGCTCGAGACCGGCTACCACGACAGCACCGGAGCGCTCGACGGCGCCTACACGGTCACCGATCTCCAGCCCGCGCAGTGAGGCCACCGTGGGTCGTCTCCCGTCGGGGAGGCGACCCACGCCTCCTGCGCCGTCTGCTCCAGTGACCGGGGCGCTCGCACCGCGCTGGGGCCGATCGCGGCTCATGGCTGGGGCATGGGACACCGCGCGGAAGGGTGGGATGGTGGATGCACGGCGCGGGTGGTGCGTGGCATGGCGGAGACACTTGCCCTTGCGCTCGTCGTCGGGTTGACGGCGTGCTCGAGCAGCGACCCGACGGGATCGGAGGGGGCCGCCACGCCGACAGCCGCTCATCCCGACGCGGCCTGCGCTCTGCAGCAGCTCACAGCGGGGGACGGCATCCACTTCGGGGTCAACCTCGACTGGGGGTCTCAGTCGGTCGGCGAGTACGCGGACCTGCTCGGCGCCCCGCCCGCCGATGTGGTGTCGTTCTCGCCGATCCCCTGGACGGCACAGGAGCGCGAGTGGGTGACGCAGGCGGCGGATCAGGCCGCTCAGGTGGGGGCGGCGCATCTGCTGACCCTGGAGCCGCAGGCCGGGCTGGCGGCGGTCACGGACGACGTCATCGCCGACGTGGTGTCGCTGCTGCAGGAGGAGACCGACGCAGGTGTACCGGTGATCGTGCGTTTCGCGCACGAGATGAACGGGTCCTGGTACGCGTGGGGCCAGCAGCCCGAGGAGTACGTGGCGACCTTCCGCCGAGTCGCTGCCGCCATCCACCAGCAGGTCCCGGGCGCAGCCCTGATGTGGGCACCGAACTACGGAGGCGGGTATCCGTTCGACGGCGGCGCCTACGCTGCACCGCCGGGGTCTGCTGCCGCCGGGGTGCTCGATACGGACGGTGACGGTGCCGTGACCGGATTCGACGACCCGTACGCGCCCTACTACCCGGGCGACGACTACGTCGACTGGGTCGGCATGTCGTTGTACCACTGGGGTTCGGCGCACCCGTGGGGAGAGAACGAGGCGCCCGAGGCGGGCAAGTTCGTGGCGCAGCTCACCGGCGCTTATTCGGGACTGGGGGGCGACGACACCGCCGTCCCGGACTTCTATGCCGACTACGGCCAGGCGCGCGACAAGCCGGTGGCCATCCCCGAGACGGCGGCCCTCATCGTCGACCGGGGCGACCCGGTCGGGCAGGACGCCATCCGTCAGGCGTGGTGGCAGCAGATCCTCGCCCCCGAGGTCCACCAACGGTTCCCGCTGTTGCGACTCGTGAACTGGTTCGAATGGGTCAAGGTCGAGCAGGAGGTGGGCGACACCGTCCACTGGGCAGTACTGGACGATCCCGACACCCGAGAGGCCTTCCGGGCGGACCTGCCCGAGTGGATCGAGTTCGGATCCGACGGCTGCCGGTAGACTGCCGCCCATGGGAACGTTGAACGCAGCGCCGATGACGGCGTTCGTCTACTCGATCCGCGACCGCCGCGCCTGACGGCGCGTCGCTGATCGCCGCGTGATCGCGCCGTCTTCCGGGATGTCCTCGCACCCCGGCAGCGCGTCCTTCTGCGTACCCGCTCACCGGGGTGCTCCGAACCTTTCTCTGGAGCGCTCATGCGTACCCGTTCCCGTCACGGTGGCCGACACGAACTCGGCCAGAACTTCCTCGTCCACACGCTCACCATCGACCGGATCGTCACCCTCGTCGCGGCCACGGACGGCGCGATCCTCGAGATCGGCGCCGGTGGCGGCGCCCTCACGGCCGGGCTCGCGAGCCTGGGCCGCGAGCTCACCGCGATCGACATCGACGAACGCCGCATCGCGGCCCTCCGCCGTGCGCACCCGGCGGTGCGAGTCGAGCATGCGGACGCGCTCCGGCATCCGCTCGACTCACCGGTCATCGCCGGCAACATCCCCTTCCACCTGACGACGCCGATCCTGCGCCGTCTGCTCCGGCGACCGGGATGGCGGGACGCCGTGCTCCTCACCCAGTGGGAGGTCGCTCGCAAGCGCGCGGGCGTCGGCGGTGGCACCATGCTGACCGCTCAAGCAGCCCCGTGGTTCGAGTTCACCCTGCACGGCCGGGTGCCGTCGCACGCCTTCCGGCCCGCTCCGAGCGTCGATGGCGGAGTCCTGTCGATCACCAGGCGCACGTCCCCGCTCGTGCCCGTCTCGCAGAGGCGCGCGTACGAACGTTTCGCGGGCGACGTGTTCACGGCGAGAGGCCGGGGCATGGCCTCGATCCTCACGACGGTGTGTCGTTCCCCGCGGTCGGTGGTGAGGCGACACCTCGCCCAGGCGGGCATCGGCGACGACGCGCTGCCGCGCGACCTCGCTCCGCACCAGTGGGCCGACCTGTGGGCGCTGCGCACGGGGTGAAGGCGGGGACGACAGGCTCTCAGAAGGTCGCGAACCGAGCGGCGAGGCCTGCACGGTCCAGGCCTGCACCCAGGCACAGGGTGAGGAGGACGCGGGCCTTCGGCCCGTCGAGGTCGTCCCCGAACAGCACTCCCGCGGCGGCGAGATCCTGCTCCGAGCCGGGGAACGCGCCCACCGCGCGATACAGTTCGCCAGCCCCGGTGCGGCTCACCGCGACCGTCGGGATCCTGGCGGCGATCCGGCGGATCGCGGGCATCGTGCGGGCGGGAGCGTGTCCTGCGCCCATGACCTCGATGACCAGTCCGTCCGACAGGTCGGCCACCGCCTCCAGCACGGCCGGGTCGTCTCCGACGGCGAGTCGCGCCAGCCCGACGCGAGGCACCGAGGAGGGTGGCGGCAAGGGGAGCGTGCGACGGCGAGGAACGAGGGGGATGCGTACGCGCCCTTCCACGATCCAGCCCACGGGTCCCACGTCGGCCGAGGTGAAGGCCGAGGTGGACGAGCTGTGCGTCTTCCGGACGGAGCGCGCCAGGTGGATCCTGTCGTCCATCACCACGAGGGTGCCGATGCCTCGCGCCTGCGGAGAGGCGGAGACGCGGAGCGCGCCCAGGAGGTTCGCCGGGCCGTCCGCGCCGGGGAGTCCGGCGTTGCGCATCGCGCCGGTGACCACGACCGGACCGTCGGACGCGACGAGGAGGTCGAGCAGGTACGCGACCTCCTCGAGTGTGTCGGTGCCGACCGTGACGACGACGCCGACCGCCCCGTGCAGCAGCGCAGCGGAGACGGCGGCAGCGAGCTCGACGAGGTCGTCGAGACCGAGGCTGGCTGAAGGAAGACGGCGGAACGTCGTCGCGTCGACCGTCAGGCCGGCCCGGCCCACCAGGTCGCCGACGACGTCCTCGGCCGACAGCGTCATCCCCGCGTTCCCGCCGCCGGCGTCGACCGGCGCCGCGATGGTGCCGCCGAGGGCGAAGAGGGCGACGCGCGGCGACTCCCTTCCGGCGGCGACGGGGTCGCTCATCCGGCGGTGAACTCGCGGTCGAACGGGAACCTGCGGTCGGTCTCGAACGGGTACCGTCGGCGGAAGTCGCGGTTGATGTTCTCGCAGGTGTCGAACGTGACGCCCTCGTGAGAGGCCATGTGCTCGATGAGGCGTTCGAGCATGAGCAGCACCTGGGGGCGGCCCGACACGTCCGGATGCAAGCAGATCGGGAACGTCGCGTAGTCGTACTCGCGGTACACCCAGTCGAACTGGTCGCGCCACAGCTCCTCGATCTGACGCGGGTTCGCGAATCCGTAGCTGTTCGGGCTGCCCTTGACGAACATCATCGGGGGCAGATCGTCGAGATACCAGTTGAACGCGAGGCTCACCAGGGGGATCTCGGTTCCGCGTACGAGCGGCTTCATCCACTCGGAGGCGTCCTTCGAGTAGTCGATCACGGTCCAGGTGTCGCCGGTGCGGGCGTAGAAGGGCTGGAAGTCGTGCAGCACCTGCGTGCGGTCGTACTCGAACCCGTTCTCGAGCAGCAGGTCGGCGGTGATCGTCGTCATCTCCCCCCAGGGGGCGATGTACCCGGTGGGCCGGCGGCCGGCCACCGATTCGATGAGCTCGATCGAGCGGGCGAGGACGTCCTGCTCCTGCTGCGGAGACATGTCGCGCGGGTTCTCGTGAGAGTACCCGTGCGCCCCGATCTCGTGGCCGGACGCGACGGCCATCTCGATGCTCTTCGGGAAGGTCTCGATCGAGTGGCCGGGGGCGAAGAAGGTCGACTTGATGTCGTACCGATCGAACAGCGTGATCAGACGCGGCATGCCGACCTCGCCCGCGAAGAGCCCGCGCTGGATGTCCTGCAGACTGTCCTCTCCGCCGTACGATCCGAGCCATCCCGCGACGGCGTCGACGTCCACTCCGAACGTGACCTTGATGTCCTTCACTTGCGTGTCTCCTTCGTGCGTCGGTGGTTCTTCGATGCCGCGTGGTCGATCGTCAGGGCCGACGTTCGTTGGGGAACGTCATTGACTCCAGCAGCGCCTGCTGGCTGGCCCGGACGTGCTCGCGCATGACGCGCTCCGCGGTGGTGCCGTCCTTCGACAGGATGATGTCGAGGACATGATGGTGTTCCGTCTCGCTCTCGACCAGTCGGCCGGGCTTGGACAGCGAGGTCTGGACCAGTCGCGTGTACGCGAGCTGGTTCATCATCATCCGGTAGTGCTGCGCCAGCTTGTCGTTGTCGGCGCCCTCGATGATGAGCGTGTGGAACTCATGGACGAGGGCGGCGTAGCCGTCGACGTCCCCGGCGAGCACGGCCTCGTCGGCCCGGCGCACGTTCTCGCGAAGGAGCTCGAGCTCGGGCACGGTCCCTCGCACCGCGAGCAGGCGCGCGGCTGCGCCCTCGAGCAGCTCCTTCAACTGGAAGAGCTCCGTGATCTCGCGGCGTGACGGGGTGGTGACGAACGTCCCGACCCGAGGTCGGATGACGACGAGCCCCTCCGTCTGCAGTTGCTTCAGCGCCTCCCGCACGGGCGTCCGGCTGACGCCGAAGTCATCAGCGAGAGCCACCTCGGAGAGGGCGGCCCCGGAGGAGAGGGTGCCGTCGATGATCAACGCCCGGACCCCGTCGGTCACCCGCGTCTGGATACTCGGCGCCCGGGGTTCCTTCTCTTGCATGGTACAGACCGTAGGTTCCAGCCGCCGGTCGTGTCAAGAAACTCTGTTGCATGCATGAAAGCGAAGTGTGGTCGCCAGATTTCCGGCATATTTCCCAAATCTGGGGCAGCGAATTTCGCAGTTGACACTCTCGGCACCGGTCCACATAATCGGTCCTACCATGCAACAGCGAGCACATCACAGCCCTCTCCCAAGCCTCTCCGTCACAGAGAGCGCCCCGGAGATCGCCTACCGGCTCCGCCCGTCCACCGACGCCGCGGCCGAGGTGGTCGTACTCCTTCACGGCGTCGGGAGCTCGTCGGCGACCTGGGCGGAGCTGGCTCCCCTCGTCGACGAGCGATACGCGCTGCTGATGCCGGACTACCGCGGGCACGGCGACTCCGCCAAGCCCGAGCCTCCGTACCGCGTGGAGGACTTCGTCGCCGATCTGCTCCGCCTCACGGCCGAGCTCGGCATTCGACGCTTCCATCTCGTCGGCTTCTCGATCGGCGCGGTCTTCGGGCAGGCGCTCGCTCTCGCCGCCCCTGACGCGGTCGCCTCGCTGGTCCTCCTCAACTCGATCGCCGACCGCACCGAGGCGGAGCAGGAGCGAGCGCTCGAGCGTCTGGAGGTCATCCGGACGGGAGACCTCGAGCAGATCGCGGCGAGCAGCGCCGAGCGCTGGTTCACCCAGGGCTTCCGTGACGAGCACCCCGAGCTCGTGAGCGCCGAGACTACGATCGTCGCCGCCAACGAGCCCGGCCCGTACGCGGCGGCGTACGAGGTGCTCGCGACCACGGACCTCATCGACAGCGTCGACGGCATCCGCTGCCCCGTCCTCCTCGTGACCGGAGAGGACGACCGCGGCTCCACACCGCGGATGTCGCACGCCATCCACGACCGGCTTCCTGCGGCGGACCTCGTCGTGGTACCCGGACTCCGCCACTACCTCCACATCGAGGCGGCCCCGCTGATCGCCGAGCTGATCAACGACTTCCTCGTCCGCCATCCCCTCGACTCCGCTGACGCACGACCCGAGAACACCCCCACCATTCACCAGAACCATGCCCCAGAAGGAGAACCAGCATCATGAGACGCACAGCACTCGTCGCGGCGGCAGCGCTCGCCGCGACCTCCGCCCTGGTCCTCGGCGCGTGCAGCAGCACGCCGAGCACCTCGGACTCCACCGGCGCGGCCGGCTCCGACATCACCATCGCGGCCCCGCTGAGCGGTCAGCTCGGTGACAAGAGCTTCATGGACTCCGCGAACGCAGGCCTGACGAAGGCCGCCGACGACCTCGGTGTCAAGGTCAAGGTCATCGAGGCCGGCGCCGACGACGCACCCGCCTGGGAGCGCAACCTGACGGAGGCGTCCGCCAGCGGCGAGAACAACCTCATCGTCACCGGCGGCACCGTCATGGCCTCCACGCTCGAGAAGGTCGCCGCGCAGTTCCCGGACCAGAAGTACCTCATCTTCGACTCGGAGAGCGTCGGGCCGAACGTCACCGGCATCAGCTACGCGCAGAACGAGGGGGCGTTCCTCGTCGGCGCCCTCGCTGCGCTCGTCACCGACAACCCCGATGTGTTCCCCCGCGCAACCGGCAGCCACAAGATCGGCGTGGCAGGCGGCATGGACATCCCGGTGATCCAGGACTTCATCACCGGCTTCACGCAGGGTGCGAAGGCGATCGACCCGAGCATCACGGTCGACGTCCGCTTCATCAACGACTTCGCCAGCGCGCAGAAGGGCTACGACATCGCGATGGCGCAGTTCAACGACGGCGCCGACGTGGTCTACCAGGTGGCGGGCGCGGCGGGCCTGGGCGTGCTGCAGGCAGGTGAGGACAGCGGACGCTACGCGATCGGCACCGACTCGAACCAGAACGACCTCCACCCGGACTCCACTCCGGCGAGCGCGATCAAGTCGGTCGACAACACCGTGTACGACGCGATCCAGTCCTTCGTGGACGGCAAGCTGGAGATGGGCACGACGATCACCGGGAACATCGCCAACGACGGTGTGGGCATCGCCTTCAACGACGCGCTCGTTCCCGCCGACATCCAGAAGAAGGTCGACGACCTCAAACAGCAGGTCATCGACGGGACGATCACGGTCGACACGGCCCTCTGACCCCCGGGGGCGCCAGGTCACAGACCCGCCTGGCGCCCCGACCCGGTCGCGATCGGAGAACACGACACACCATGGACACACCACTCCTCTCGATGAAGGGGATCGTCAAGACCTTCGGATCGATGACCGCGGTCGACCACGTCGACCTCGAGATCCGGGCGGGCCGCATCCACGCTCTGCTGGGCGAGAACGGTGCGGGCAAGTCGACCCTGATGAACTGCCTCTTCGGACTGCTGCGGCCCGACGGCGGCAGCGTCGAGATCGATGGACAGATCGTCGAGGTCACCTCGCCGAAGCGGGCCCTCGAGCTCGGCATCGGCATGGTGCACCAGCACTTCAAGCTGGTCCCCTCGCTCACCGTCGCCCAGAACGTCGCCCTCGGACGTGAGCCGCACCACGGCCCCTTCGTCGACACCAAGGCCACCATCGAGACCGTCGAGCGGCTCTCTCGCGAGTACGGTCTCGACGTCAAGCCCCACGACCGCGTCAGGTCCCTCTCCGTCGGCGCCCAGCAGCGCGTCGAGATCCTCCGCGCGCTCGCCCAGGACGTCCGCATCCTCGTGCTCGACGAGCCCACCGCCGTACTCACACCCGCCGAGACCGAGCGGTTCTTCGAGGTCGTGCGGGGCTTCGCCGACCGCGGGCTCGCCGTCATCCTGATCAGCCACCACCTCTCCGAGGTGCGTCGGGTCGCCGACGAGGTGACAGTGCTGCGGATGGGGTCCCGCGTCGCGCACTCCGAGATCGGTGCGGTGACCAACGCCGAGCTCGCCGCCCTCATCATCGGCAAGGAGCAGGAGGTGCACTCCGAGGTCGAGCGCGGGACGCCCGGCGAGGTCCGCCTCAGCGTCGACGGCCTCCATGTCCGCGACTCGCGCGGCGTCGACGTCGTCAACGGCGTCTCCTTCGACGTGCGGGCCGGAGAGATCGTGGGCGTGCTCGGGATCGCAGGCAACGGTCAGACCGAGCTCGTCGAGGCGGTGACGGGACTGCGTCGTCCGGGCGCCGGTGCCGTGGTGGTCAACGGCACCGACACCACCGGGAAGCATCCGGGCAAGGTCAGGGCCGCCGGCCTCGGTCACGTGCCCGAGGATCGCCAGGGTCGCGGCATGGCCGGGTACTGGTCGGTGCAGGACAACATCGCGATCGGCTATCTCGACACCGACGACGTGGGCGGACGGCTGATCAGCGGAACGCGGATGGCGGCACTCGCCCAGCGTCTCATGAAGGAGTACGACGTGCGGGCCAGGACGCCCAGGCAGCTCGCCAGACGGCTCTCCGGCGGCAACGCGCAGAAGATGGTGCTCGCCCGCGAACTGTCGCGGCGTCCGAGCATCGTGGTCTGCGCCGAGCCCACCCGAGGCCTCGACATCGCCGCCACTGCGGCGGTCCGTGCGCGACTGGTGGAACAACGGGATCTCGGCGCGGGGGTGCTCCTGGTGTCCAGCGAGATCGAGGAGGTCACCCAGATCGCCGACCGCGTCCTCGTCATCTCCTCCGGGCGCATCGTCGCCGAGTTCGCCGATCGGCGCCCCACCGAGTCCGAGGTCGGCCGCGCCATGCTGGGAGGAGAGGAATGAGCACCCCCACCACGTCGTCGGAGGCGGACGTCGAGGGAGCGAAGCGCAAGGCTCCGCTGTTCCTGACCGCGACCGCGCGCCGCGTCGTCCCTCTGGGCCTCCGCCAGTCGATCGTCGCCGTGCTGATCGGCGTCGCGATCTGCTTCGTCATCATCCTCGTCGTCGCCGACGAGCCGTTCGTGGCGTTCCAGGCCTTCGTGCTCGGCACGTTCCGCAATCCCTACTCGATCGGGACGATGCTGGCCATCGCCACGATCCTGGCCTGCACCGCATTCGCCTCGACGGTCGGCTTCCGTGCCGGCGCCTTCAACATCGGGACCGAGGGACAGCTCGTGCTGGGCGGGCTCACGGCAGCGGTCGTCGCCGGGTCGTTCCCCACCGGCGGCATCCTGGCGCAGATCGTGGCCCTCCTCGCGGCGGCTGCGGCCGGCGCGCTGTGGATCCTCATCCCCACGGTGCTCAGGGTGAGATGGCGGACGAACGAGATCCTCACGACCTTGATGGCCAACTACATCGCCGCCGACATCGCACTGTTCATGGTGAACAACTTCTTCCGCGACACCACCTCCGGCGCAGTCGAGACCCCGCCGCTGGACGAGTCCGTGTGGCTGGCCCGCATACTCCCGCCGTCGCAGGCCAACATCGGCATCGTGATCGTGATCCTCATCGCGGTCGCGCTCTGGATCTGGTTCGACCGCACCCGGTCGGGCAAGCGCGGTGAGGTCTCGGGTCTCCAGCCCGCGTTCGCCGAGTATCTCGGCATCCGGTCGGTGTCGTTCCTGCGCAACTCGATGCTGCTCTCCGGGGCACTCGCCGGATTCGCGGGAGGGCTCGCGATCCTCGGCATCTCGCACTCCTACATCGAGGGCTTCTCACCCCAGTACGGATTCCTCGGGATCACCGTCGCGCTGATCGGGCGACTGCGTCCGCTGGGCATCCTGGTCGCCGCCGCGCTCTACGCGACTCTCATCACCGGGGCGACCGCGATGCAGTCGGTCTCGGACGTGCCGTTCTCGCTGGTGTTCGTGCTCCAGGGCATCCTCATCCTGCTCATCACCAGTCAGCGCATCGGATCCCGAGGAGGTGCGGCGTGAACGTCGTCGGAGACTTCCTCTCGCTCGCCTTCAGCAGCACGATCCCGATCATCGTCACCGCGCTCGGGGGGATGTTCGCCGAACGCGCCAGGGCGACCAACATCGCGCTGGACGGCACGATGCTCATCTCCGCGCTCGCGGCCATCGCCGTCGGCGCGACCACCGGATCGCCCTGGCTCGGGCTCGTCGGCGGCGTCGTCGCCGGCATGGCCTACGCCGCGCTGCTGGCCTTCGCGGCATTCGTGCTGCGGTGCGACATCCTCATCGCGGGTATCGCGGCGAACCTCCTCGCCACGGGCATCACCCTCCTGGTGGTGCAGAACGTGCTCCAGTCGACCGGCACCTACGCTCCGGGCGGGGTCACCCTCCTGCCGCGCATCCCCCTCGGCCCGCTCGCCGAGATCCCCGTCCTCGGTCGCGCGGTGGACGGGCAGAGCGTGCTCTTCTACCTCGCCATCGCCGCCGTCGTGGCGAGCATCATCACGATGAACCGAACCCGCTGGGGCGTCCACGTCAAGGCGGTGGGCGAGTCGGAGGAGGCCGCCGAGGCGGCGGGTCTCAGACCCACGCTCATCCGCACCTCGGCGCTCCTCGTCAGCGGTGCCGCGGCCGGCATCGGCGGCACCTACCTGTCGATGAGCTCGGTCGCCTCGTTCAACTCCGAGCTCACCGGCGGACTCGGCTTCATCGCGTTCGCCGCGGTCATCTTCGGCCGGGCGATGCCGGGCTGGACCATCCTCGCCTCGGTGCTCTTCGGCATCGCGACCGCCCTCAGCATCCAGCTGCAGGGCGCCGGGATCATCGACCAGCAGCTGCTGCACTCGCTGCCCTACATCGCCACGATCGTCGCGCTCGCATTCCGGTCGATACGGGAGTTCCGCCGCAACCGCTTCGACGTGTCCGATACGTCCTTCCTGCCCGCCATCATCCCGAGAGGCTGAGATGACCCAGCGAACCCCCGTCCTCGTCGATTGCGACACCGGTGTCGATGACGCGATGGCACTGCTGTACCTTCTCCGTCGCGACGACATCGAGATCGTCGGCATCACGACCGTCTTCGGCAACAACACCGCCTCCCGCTGCGCGCACAACACCCTGCGCGTGCTCGAACTGGTCGGCCGTCAGGACATCCCG
The DNA here is from genome assembly GCF_014640535.1 of Cnuibacter physcomitrellae. Classification (NCBI taxonomy): domain Bacteria; kingdom Bacillati; phylum Actinomycetota; class Actinomycetes; order Micrococcales; family Microbacteriaceae; genus Cnuibacter; species Cnuibacter physcomitrellae. Next base: position 2,373,650 of record NZ_BMHD01000001.1, on the reverse strand, counting down.
GTCGCGGTCGGTGCTGAGAAGCCCCTCGTCGGTGAGGTCACCTATCTGGCCACGCACGTCCACGGCTCGGACGGGCTCGGCGACTCCGGACTGCCGATGGAGATCTCCACCTCACCCGTCGAGGCCACCGCGGTCGAACTGATCGACCGTCTCTCGCTCGAGCACGCCGGGTCGTTGCGGATCCTCGCACTGGCACCGTTGACGAACCTCGCCCACGCGCTCACCCGGATCGCCGATCTCACCGATCGGGTCGTCGATCTCGTCGTCATGGGGGGCGCCGCCGACGTGGCGGGCAACCAGTCGCCGGCTGCGGAGGCGAACATCATCCACGACCCCGAGGCGGCGCAGCAGGTGCTCACGGCGGACTGGCCCGTCGTGCTCGTCCCGCTCGACGTGACCATGACCGAGGTCGTCACCGAAGAGCACATCGCCCGACTCCGAGCCGCGGGCAATCCGGTGGCCGACTTCGTCGCGGCCACGACCGAGTTCTACTTCGACGGTTACGGGGTCGACTCCTACGGCCGTCGCAGCTCACCCTGTCACGACGCCCTCGCCGCCGCGATCCTCACCGGCGAGGTGGTGCCCTCCGTCTTCCCGCTCCTCGGCGTGGTCGTCGACTGCACGGACGGGCCAGGACGAGGCGCCACCATCTGCGACACCCGCGGCCGGTGGAAGGGCTTCCCCGACCAGCCGGACGGCGATTGCCGTATCGCGCTCGTCACCGAGGGGACCTTCCCCGACCGCATGGTCGAGGCCTTCACCCGCTGAGCACCTCGGCTCCCGTGAGCCCAGACACATCGCTTCACCGCACCAGAACCGAGAAGGACACCGCATGAGCACCGCGTACCGCATCCGCAAGTGGGTCAGCACCGTGGAGGAGATCCACCACGACGGCGGCGACCCCCTCGACCCGCCGCTGATCAAGGCGGCTGTGGGAGTCGTGATCGCGAACCCGTTCGCCGGCCGGCAGGTGGCCGACCTGTCGGCCCTCACCGATCCCAGCGCCGAGCTCGGCACCGAGCTGGGCCGACGGGCAGTCAACCTGCTGGGCGGGCGGCCGGTCGAGAGCTACGGCAAGGGCGGCATCGCCGGACTCGCCGGCGAGCAGGAGCACCTGGTCGCCTGCGTCACCACCGTCTTCGGTGACGCCTTCCGCGATGCCGTCGGCGGTGGCGAGGCCTGGATCTCGTCCGCCACGAAGACCGCGTCCGCGGGTGCCGCGCTCGATGTGCCGCTGGCGCACAAGGATGCGCTCTACGTGCGCTCGCACTACGACTCCATCGCGATCTCCTCGCCCGACGTGCCTCGCCCGGATGAGCTCCTCGTCGTCGTCGCCGTCGCGACCGGACCCCGTGTGCACCACCGCGTCGGCGGCCTCGCCGCCTCGGAGATCATCGGTGGCGGTCTGCGATGAGCCAGGCCGACTTCGCGGTCATCGGGTCGCGCCTGGCGGATCGCGTCGCGATAGTGACCGGGGCGGCGTCCGGCATCGGACGCGCCACGGCGCTCCGGCTCGCCGCGGAGGGCGCCCATGTCGTCGTCAGCGACGTCCGCAGCGAGCCGCGCGAGGCGCTCCCCGAGGAGCGGCCTACCGCCGAGACCATCCAGGCGGGGGGAGGGCGCGCGACCTTCGTCCGCGCCGACGTGCGCCGCACGGAGGACGTCGAGTCGCTGGTGGGGACGGCGGCGGAGATCTCGGGCCGTCTCGATCTCGTCGTCAACAACGCCGGGATCTTCGGACTCGCGCCGCTGCTCGAGACCACCGACGAGAAGTGGGACGAGGACATGGCCATCAACGTCAGGTCGCAGTTCCTGATGTGCCGTGCAGCGGTGCGGGTCATGCGTGAGCAGGAGCCGATCCGCGAGGTGCGCGGCAGGATCGTGAACGTGTCGTCGCAGCTCGGCCTCACCGCTCCGCCCGAGGCGGTGACCTACGCCGTCGCCAAGGCGGGGGTCGCCCACCTCACCCGCCAGCTCGCCGTCGACTTCGCCGCGGACGGCGTGATCGTGAACGCCGTGGCGCCCGGGCGCATCCTCACCGGGACCCACCCAGGCGAGCGCGAGTACCTCGCTGACGGCACGGTCGACGCCGCGACCGCGTTCTCCCTGAAGCGGACGCCGTTTCCGCGGCTCGGCCGGCCCGAGGACGTCGCGGGCGCCATCCTGTTCCTCGGATCGGACGACTGCACCTTCGTCAGCGGTCATGTCCTGGCCGTCGACGGCGGCTGGACGGCGTACTGAGCGCCGTCCCCGCTTCCTCCCCTCACTCCCCTTCCACGAGAGGTCCTCGATGTTCGAACTCACCGGCCGCGTCGCCATCATCACCGGAGCCGCATCCGGCATCGGCGCAGAGACCGCGCGCCGCTTCGCCGAGGGCGGCGCCTCGCTCGTCCTCGCTGCCTACGAGCCTGACGGGCACGACGTGGCCGGTGTGCTCGCCGACGTCGAGGCTGCCGGCGGACGCGCGATCGTCCGTCCCACGGATGTCCGTTCCACTGCGGACGTGGAGGCGCTCGTGCAGATCGCCGTGGACGAGTTCGGCCGTCTGGACATCGCGATCGCCAACGCGGCCATCGCTCGACGCGTCCCCTCGGAGGAGCTCGATGACGACACCTGGCGAGACCTCCTCGAGGTCGACCTGCTGGGTGTCTGGCGGCTGTTCCGGGCGGCGCTGCCCGTGATGCGGGCGGCGGGATACGGCCGGCTCCTCGCCACCAGCTCGACGGCGGGCCCCTACGAGGCGTGGCCGGAGCACATCCACTACTCGGCCGCGAAGTCCGGGATCCTCGGCATCGTGCGGTCGCTGGCGGGCGAGGTGGGACCCGACGGGATCACCGTCAACGCGATCGCGCCCGGCATCATCGAGACGCCGCAGACCCTCGACGGGGTCAACTCACTCGGCTCCACCGGCGTGCAGAACACCGCCCTGCGTCAGCCGGTCCGCCGCGTCGGCAGGCCGGCCGACATCGCCGCCGCCTACCGCTACCTCGCCAGTGAGGAGGCATCCTTCGTGACGGGGCAGTGCCTCGTCGTCGACGGCGGACGGCTGCTCGTCACCGCCGGCTGAGCGCATCCCCCCCAGCTCGATGGTGGCGCTGGATCCGCGGACTCGCATCGACGCGGCGCCGCTGGACGGCATCTCGACCCGTGGCGCTCAGCCCGTGGCGAGCCCGTCGGAGACGCCGAGGCGGTCGATGAGGGTGTCGATGTCGTCGGTGCCGAGCAGGCGCTCGCTCGTCGTCAGCGCCAGCCCGGCGACGCCGGCGACCTCGCCGAGCTCCGAGACCGTGATCGAGAGGTGGCGTGTCGCGAGCGGCTGCGACCGCTGGTAGACACGCTCGCGGACGCCCGAGAGAAGGACCTCCTCGCACTCGGCGAGCTGGCCGCTGAGCACGATCGTGCGGGGGTTGAGGATGCTCACGAGGTCGGCCACGGCGTCGCCGAGCACACGGCCGGCCTGGCGCACCAGCCTCACGGCCGTGCCCTCCCCGCGACGGACCAGGGCCACGACGTCCGAGACGTGCTCGGCCTCCACCCCGGCCGCGGCGAGGTCCCGCAGGATGGCCCAGCCACCCGCGTAGGCCTCGACGCATCCGGCGTTGCCGCACCGGCAGGCCAGCGGCTCGCCGTCGCCGGAGGCCACCGCCGCGGTGTGTCCTATGTCGCCCGCCGCTCCCTCGCCGCCTCGGATGATCTGGCCGTTGAACACCAGTCCCGACCCGATGCCCGTACCCACCTTGAGGCTGATGAGATCGTCGACATGACGCTGGTGCGCCTCGGCGACGGCCCGCGCGTTGGCGTCGTTCTCCACCATGACCGGCACGCCGAACCGGGCGAACCAGCCTCGGATGTCGAACCTGTCCCACCCGGTCATGATGGGCGGGTTCACGACCTCGCCTGCGGCGAAGTCGACGGGACCGGGCACGCCGATCCCGACTCCCCACACGTCCTCGCCCTGGAGCAGCTCGTCGAAGGCGTCGTCGACGACCGACAGCACCGCATCCGGCCCCTCCCAGACGTCGACGCGGCGGGACACCCAGCGCACGGGCGTGCCGCTCAGGTCGCAGACCGCGGCGACCAGTCCGGTCGCGCCGACGTCGGCGGTGAGGAGCCGCGCGCGATCCGCGTTGAAGACGAAGCGACTGGACGGTCGACCGCCCGTCGACTCGCCGCCGCCGATCTGCTCGATGAGTCCCGAGGCCTCGAGAGCGGCGAGGCGCTGGTTGACGGTGGATCGGGACAGCCCGGAGAGATCGATCACGTCGGTGCGCGAGAGCTCACGATGCTCGCGGAACAGGGCGAGGACCTCGCCGATATGTGTTCGCACGTCCTTCACTGTACGCAGGGCTCCGTCGCTGTCGAGGGGGAAGTTCCTCCATTCTAGACATGTGATGAAGGAAACCTGCGGCACTTTTGGTTTGCTTAAACACAAAAGTGGCGATAGCTTCGTGTGAGACGGCACGCGGTAGTGCCCTGACCTGTCAAGGATCACAATGTTCAGCAACGACGCATCATTGAAGCGCGTGACGCGCATCGCCCTCCCGCTGGGCGCACTCGCACTCCTGCTCGCCGGCTGCGCCGGTTCCGGCTCCGGGTCGGACGGCTCGGGCTCGTCCAACGTCGCGGCCGTCATCAAGGGCCTCGACAACCCCTTCTTCCAGGCGATGCAGTCCGGCATCCAGGACACCGCAGACGCCGACGGCGTCTCGGTCACCATCCAGGCCGCCGCCGACATCGGCGACACCACCGGTCAGGCCGACAAGCTCACCGCCCTCGCAGGGCAGGACTTCGGCTGCTTCGTGGTGAACCCCATCTCGGGCTCCAACCTCGTCCAGGCGCTCGCCCCCATCGCCGCAGCGGGCAAGCCGATCGTCAACATCGACCAGCCCATCGACGCGGATGCGGCTGCCGCCGCCAACATCACCCCCGCGACCTACATCGGCACCGACAACGAGGCGGCGGGCGGCAAGGCCGGCGACTTCGTGGTCAGCAAGGTCCCGGCCGGCGCCAAGGTCGCCATCATCGGCGGCATCGCGGGCGACGTCACGAGCGCGGCTCGCGTCGACGGGTTCAAGGCCGCTGCGGGCGACAAGCTCGACGTCATCCAGGAGTCGGCGGCCGACTGGAAGCGCGAGGTCGCCCTCACCCAGGCCACCGACATCATCGCCGCGAACCCCGACATCTCCGCCTTCTTCGCCGCGAACGACGACATGGGGCTCGGCATCGTCAAGGCCGTCGAGAACGCAGGCCTCACCGGCAAGATCACGGTCGTGAGCGTCGACGGCAACAAGGACGCGCTCGAGTCGGTCAAGGCGGGCGGGCTCACCGCGACCGTCGCCCAGTACCCCTACGCGATCGGCGAGCTGGGCCTCCAGGCCTGCCAGGTGGCGGTCGCCGGCGGCGACCTCCCGAAGGACATCGAGTCGCCCACCGCTCTCGTGACCTCCGCCGAGGCCGATCAGGCGATCAGCGCCTTCCCCCAGCCCTTCGCCCCCTTCGAGAACCCGCTCGAGGGTCTCCTCTCCAAGTAGCCGGTGATGCGGCGCCCGCCTGGCGGGTGCCGCATCCAGATCCAGGGACGCGAGTCCAGTTAGAGAGCAGTCCAGGACGTGACCACCATGACCAACACCCAGCAGGTCCGCCCCGCAGGCGGCATGCGATCGTTCGGAGGGCAGCTGAAGCAGCTGAGCTTCTGGGCCGAGAACGCCGCCCCCATCGGGCTCGTCGTCCTGGTGATCGTGTTCGCGATCCTCAGCCCGACCTTCCTCACCCTCGGGAACATCAAGGCGATGCTCGTCGCCGCGGCGATCCTCGTGATCCTCGCCATCGGGCAGTCGTTCGTCATCACCACCGGCGGGATCGACCTCTCGATCTCCGCGACGATGACGCTCGGCGCCGTCGGCTTCGGCCTGGCCTACACCGCGGGTCTCGGGTTCTGGCTCTCCGCGGTCGTCGCCATCCTGACCGGGTTGCTCATCGGCCTGATCAACGGACTCCTGATCGCCACGGGCAAGGTCACGGACTTCATCGCGACCCTGGGGACGCTCTCCGTGGCGACGGGTCTCGCCCTCATCGTCTCGAACGGCAAGCCGATCACCGTCACGAGCGTCGAGCTCCTCACGCTCACCTCGGGCTCCGTCTGGATCTTCGGCTACCCGATCATCCTCGCCGCGATCCTCGGCGTCCTCGCCTGGTTCTTCATGTTCCGTACCCGGTTCGGCCTCCACGTGCAGGCCGTGGGCGGCAACGAGGATAGCGCGAGGGCGAACGGCATCAGCTCCACGCGCATCCGGATGGCCGTGTACCTGATCAGCGCGGGCCTGGCAGGCGTGGCCGCGATCCTCCTCGTGGCCCGCGTCGGCGCCGCAGAGCCTGCGATCAACACGCAGTACCTCCTCAACTCGATCGCCGCGGTCGTCCTCGGCGGCGTGAGCCTGACCGGCGGCAAGGCGAAGATCGTCGGCCCGATCATCGGCGCCCTGCTCCTCACCGCCCTGACCAATGGACTGACGCTGCTCGGCGTCTCGCAGTTCTACCAGCCGCTCGCGGTCGGACTCGTCGTCGTCCTCGCCGCCCTGCTCACGAGGTTCCAGAAGAAATGATCGACAAGTACAACTCCCGCCCCGACATCGCTCCCTTCACCGGTTCGACCCCGGCGACCGACTTCATCCTCACCGCGACAGACATCACGAAGTCCTTCGGGGGCGTGCACGCGCTCCGCGGGGCGTCGATGACGATGCGTCGGGGCGAGATCACCGCGCTCATCGGCGACAACGGCGCCGGCAAGTCGACCATGGTGCGCTGCCTCTCCGGCATCCACCGCCCCGACTCGGGCGAGATCGTGCTCGACGGCGAGGTCGTCCACTTCGAGTCGCCGAACGCGGCGAGGCAGCAGGGCATCGAGACCGTGCACCAGAACCTCGCGCTCGTCGAGGACCTCGCGGTGTGGCAGAACTTCTTCCTCGGCCGTGAGAAGACCCACGGTCTCGGCCCCTTCCGCACCCTCGATCGCAAGCTGATGCGGAAGACCGCCGAGGAGATGCTCCAGGGCCTCGCGGTCAACGTGCCGCCCGTCACGAGCAAGGTGCGGCGTCTCTCCGGCGGTCAGCGCCAGGCCGTCGCCATCGCCCGCGCGGCGGGGTGGGGCTCGAAGATCGTCATCATGGACGAGCCCACCGCGGCGCTCGGCGTGCAGGAGACCGCGCGCGTCGAGAACGTCATCACCACCTTGCGGGATGCCGGGGTCGCCGTCCTCCTCATCAGCCACAACTTCGACCAGGTCATGCGCCTCTCCGATCACGTCTGGGTGATGCGGGCCGGGCTCGCCGTCGCCGAGCGGCGCACGGAGGAGACCGACGGCGACGAGCTCGTCGCGCTCATCACGGGCGCGAAGGCGGCCTGACATGAGCGAGCCGCGGATCCCGTTCCGGCTCGCTGCCGCACGGCGCGTCCGCCCGCTCGGCGCCCACGCCGGCATCTGGATGGCGGGCTACTCCACCGAGGCGTTCGCGAGGGCGGCCGACGGGTGCGCCGGGGCCGGCTTCGACCTGCTCGAGCTGCCGTCCTCACCCGAGGCCCTCGCCGACGCGTCCAGCATCGCGCGTGGACTGGACCGGAGAGGCCTCGATCGGGTCGTCTCACTCGCCCTCGACACCGCGAGCGACGTCTCGAGTGCCGATGAGGGCGTCCGTGCCGAGGGCGAGCGCCGCCTGACCGAGGCCGTGCGACTCGCCGAGGAGGTGGGCGCTCCCTACGTCGGCGGCGTGACGTTCAGCGCGATGACGAAGTTCACCGAGGCTGACGACGGATCGGGGCGTCAGCGCTCGCTCGAGGTGCTGCGCCGCGTCGCCTCCCGTGCGGTAGAGGCCGACGTGCGGATCGGCGTCGAGTACGTCAATCGCTATGAGAGCAACCTGCTGAACACCGCGGCCGACACCCGTCGCTTCCTCGAGGAGCTCGACCTCCCGACGGCACTCCTGCACATCGACACCTACCACGCGAACGTCGAGGAGACGTCGCAGGCCCAGGCGGTGGCGGATGCGGGCGACAGGCTCGCCTACATCCACGCCGCCGAGAACCATCGGGGCGAGCTCGGGACGGGCAGCATCGACTGGGCGGGGTTCGCCCGGGCGCTGGTGCTCGCCGGGTACCGGGGACCGCTGACGTTCGAGTCGTTCACCCCCGCCGTGACCGGAGCGCGCACCGCCGCCGAGATCGGGCTGTGGCGGAGCCTCTGGAGCGATCCGGATGCCGTGGCCGCTTCGGCCGCGCGGTTCCTCCGCCTGCAGCTCGACCTGGCGGAGGCGGCGGTCGGCGCCGCGTCCGACCCCGCCCGCGTGACCACCGCATCCGACCTCGCGGCCTGAGTGCCGAATCCGCAGCTTCATCCAAGAAGGAGACACCCATGTCCATGAACCCCCTCGGAGTGCATGCTCTCGTGTTCGCGGGCGGCACCACGCCGGCCGAGATCGACCTCATGGTCGCCGAGACCAAGAAGGCGGGCTTCGATCTGCTCGAGCTCTCACTGCACGACTCACCGAACCTCGACGTCGATTCGGCCCGCGCCTCGCTCGAGGCGGCCGGTCTCGGGATCGTCTGCTCGCGCGGTCTCGCCTTCGACGCCGACGTGTCGAGCGACGACCCCGCGGTGGTCGAGCGCGGAGCGAAGCTGCTTCACGACTCGCTCGACATCACCCACCGCCTGGGCGGCAGGCACTTCACCGGCGCGCTCTACAGCGCTCTCGGGAAGTACGGCCGCCCCCTCAGCTCGGCCGGGCGTGCCAACGTCGTCACCGTGCTGAAGGACCTCTCAGCGGAAGCGGCGAAGCTCGACATGACGCTCGGGCTCGAGATCTGCAACCGCTACGAGACCAACGTCATCAACACCGCTGCGCAGGCGTTGGACCTCGCCGACGACATCGGCGCCGACAACGTCGTGATCCACCTCGACACGTACCACATGAACATCGAGGAGGACGACTTCGTCCGGCCCGTGCACCTCGTGGGCGACCGGCTCGGCTACGTGCACATCGGCGAGAACCACCGCGGCTACCTCGGCTCGGGGCACCTCGACTTCACCTCGTTCTTCCACGCGCTCGCCGACATCGGGTACAGCGGCCCGATCACCTTCGAGTCGTTCTCGTCGGCCGTGGTCTCGCCCACCCTGTCGAACGACCTGGCCGTGTGGCGGAACCTCTGGAACGACGGCCCGGCGCTGGCCGCCCACTCGAACGCCTACCTGAAGACGATGATCGAGGGCACGCGTGCCGGAGCCTGAGGCGCCGTCCGCAGCGCTCACCCTCGACTCGCTGGCCGAGCGCGCCTTGGCGCTCGTGCCGGCGGGCGGCGGCCGTGCCGTGTTGGGGATCGCGGGAAGCCCTGGAGCGGGCAAGTCGACGCTCGCCGCGGCGCTGGCGCGGCACGTCAACGACCTGCAGGGTGCAGCCGCGTTCGCCGCGCCGCTCCCGATGGACGGATACCATCTCGCGGAGTCGACCCTCCGCGGGCTGGGCCGGCTCGACCGGAAGGGCGCCATCGACACGTTCGACGGCTGGGGGTTCGTGTCGCTGCTCTCGCGGCTCCGGGAGGAGACGGGTCACACCGTCTACGCGCCGAGCTTCGATCGCCGGGTGGAGGAGCCCATCGCCGGCGAGCATGCAGTCGAGCCGGAGACCAGGCTCGTCATCGTCGAGGGCAACTACCTCCTCGCCGACGTCGAGCCGTGGTCGCGGGTGAAGGGACTCCTCGACGAAGCGTGGTTCTGCGAGACTCCCGTCTCGGAGCGTGAGCGCCGCCTCGTCGCCCGCCATGAGCTCGGCGGCCGCAGTCACGAGGCGGCGGTCGACTGGGCGCACAACGTCGACGGTCGCAACGCCCTCCTCATCGAGGCCACCGCCGCCCGCGCCGACCTGGTCATCTCAGGCCAGCTGCCCGCCCTCTCCTGACACCCTGGGCAGTCGCGATGGCGAGTGCGTCACCGCGCTCGCCATCGCAGGGGCGGCGCTCAGCCGCGCGTGCCTCTGGCTGCGGCGGCGCGACGGGCAGAGCGGAACGACACCAGCGCGCCACCGGCGAGCAGCAGCAGGGCGAGGAACGCGACACCGCCGGGAGCCCCTCCGGCGCTCAGCCCCGTGTCGGCGAGGCGCGTGCTGGCTGCAGCGGCGGGCACCGGAGCCGGCGCAGGTGCTGGAGGCAGCGCCGCGATCGCCGCGGGCGCAAACACACGTCCCGAACCCCAGACGTTGGCGTCGGAGACGCCGTAGTCGAACGGCTGCTCCGGCATCGGGACCGCCGTCGAGACGAGCGCCTCGCGAACCTGCTCGGCTGTCGACTGCGGGGAGTACTGCATCGCGAGTGCGGCCACGGCGGCGACGCCGGGAGCGGCGGCCGACGTGCCGGGGAAGTAGTAGCCGTCGGGGATGACCGTGCTGCCGGAGTAGTAGCTCTCGAAGAACGTCGTGCGCACGTAGTCGACCCCGATGAGATCGGGCTTGACGAGCACGCGCGGCTCGAGCAGACGCTCCGCCGGTCGGCTCGTCAGCGCGTCGACCGGGCCGAAGTAGTACGTTGCCGGACCGGTGCCCGAGTAGTTCTCCATGCGCTCGGGGTTGAATGCCGGTGCCGCTCCGCTCGTGAGCACGGCGGGGTCCGCCGGGTGCGCGAACACCGCCGGGCCGATGACGACGTCGTCGCGCCACTCGCCGCGAGCGTAGGGCAGGCGCTGCACGCCGCCGGTGTCGACCGTGAAGATGACCTTGACGCGCGGGGTGCCGGGTTCGCCCACGTTCTTCGCGCGCGCCAGCACGAGCGTGTAGTCGCCGAGGACGGTCTGGACCGTGGGGTCGGTCGTGGCGGTGTACGCGACGTACGACGCCGGTGTCCTGTCGTCGAAGGTCCCGCTATCCGTGGACAGCGGCAGGGGTGCGCCGGCGGCATCGAGCAGGAACGGCACGATCACGGTCGATCGACCGTCGACGGGCTCGGCCCACTGCGTCATCAGTGCGAACGTGGCGGCGGTCTCGAGCGTCACCGGGAGGCCCTTCGCCGGTGCGCCCGCAGGCCCGAAGTCCATGCAGTCGACCTCGGTGCCCGTGGTGCCCAGGGCCGTGTCCATCATCGCGCCGATCCCGGCGAAGCAGTCGCCGGGACGGTACTCGGCCGACTCCCACGACCCTGTGGGCGCGATGTCGTCCGTGCCGGCCCCGAGGTAGCCGATGCTGCCCTCGTTCTGGGCGGCGGCGACGTAGAGCACGCCTTCGGCACGGATGTCGGCGATCTTCTGCGCGACGACCCCCTGCTGGAACCACGGCTCGGTGTACTGCACCACGTCGTCGACGATGACGTCCGCGCCATTGTCGACGAGCGTCTGGATGTTGTCGGCGAACTCGGTCTGTGTGGCCCCCTCGGTGGCGAACATGAGTCGCGCCCCGGGGGCGATGCCGTGCACGACCTGGGCCATCGCGCGTCCCTCGTCGGTGAACATGGTCGCGTTGTCCTCGAGGATCGGACCGACCGGCGTCGTGTAGCCGCAGGGGTTGCCCGGCCCGGGGAGGGCGCCAGCCAGCACGTCCTCCGCGGCGTCCGTCGCCACCTTGTCGCCGCCGAGGTCGTAGGAGTCGGAGATCACGCCGACCGTGAGACCCGTGCCGTCGAGGCCGTACTCCGCCTGCACCGTGTCGACGCCGAGGGGTGCCGCCGTGTTGACGGGGGTCGATCGGCAGCTCGCGCCCGTGAGGTCGGGGTCGCCCGAGAACCCCAGGGCAGCGCCGAGCTGCGTGGGCAGGGCGGTGCTCGACGCGTGCTTGGAGAGCAGACCCGGTTCGAGCGAGACGACCCCGGGCAGGGCGGCCGCGTCGTCGAACAGATCGGGTGTGGCGTAGACCGAGACGGCGGGGGCGCTGACGCCCACCGAGCGCACCTCGACGAGACCCTGAATGGCGGGGATCGCCGCGCGCTGTGCCTCGAACGACTCGAACCGCAGCTCCACGATCACGCGTCCGCTGCCGTCGACCGCGAGCGAGCCCGGACCCTCGGCGGGCAGGCCGGCGGCACGGGAGGCCTCGGGTGTGCCCGGGGTCGCACCCGACGCCGCGAGGCGTGCGAGGCCCGACGAGACTCCACCATCGGCGATGCCGGTCGGATCGGCCGGGTCGGCTTGGGCGACGGCGGGGAACGCGAACAGGGATGCCGCGACCACGAGGCCGCTCGTCAGCCCGATCGCCTTCCGGCGCAGCGTCGCGCCTCTCCGGTCATCCGTTCGCCCGCTGCTCGTCCTGGCATCCGCGTAGGCGTGACCCATCGCACCCGTCCCCCGTCGCGCCGCACCCCGTGCGCGGTCGTGCTCACTCTATCGACGACCGAAGCCCCTCCCCGAGACTCCCGCGCGGGTCGTCTCTGGTGCTCCTCGTCTCTCGGGTTCGTTCATGGGAGAGTCTGGATATGAAGAGTGTGAAGTACGGCACGGAGGTGTTCACCACCCCTGATGCCGTGGCGGATGCGCTGATGACCTTCTCCGCATCTTTGCGCAGCATCGATCACGGCATCCTGGTCACGGTCCCCACGTACGAGCCGGGTGAGGGCGAGGGGTCGATCTCTCTCGTGCTCGGTCCGGGGATCCCGCTGTCGTCGCGTCCGAGTGTGTCGGAGGTCCCCGATCCTGAGGCCGCGGACATCATCGACCACCTGACCACGGCGACCCTGAAGCGCACCGCGGTCAGCGTCGTCGTTCCTGGGCACACCGGTCCCGACAACAGCCCTCCGGCAGCGTTGGACGTCATCCTCGGCGAGGATCGGGTCGTCTGATGGGCCGGATCCTCTACGGCCCGCAGGAGCGGCAGATCGAGATCGAGGACCGAGCACTCACCCATGTGCAGCTGGTCATCGTCGCCAAGCTGCGTCGGAACGAGTCCTTCACCTTCTCCTGGGCGGCACCAGATGACGGCACCAGGGCGACGGTGTGGGTGCATCCCTCGATTCCGTTGCAGTTCCAGTTCGACTCGATTCCGACGCCGTCGATGAACAATCGGTGGTTGCAGGACCTCAACGCGGGTGCGGCCCGCGGGGACCTGCGGATCGGCGACGAACCCGACCCTGATCCGTCACGCTCACGCTGACCCCGTCGCGAGAACCCGCCGCTGCGATGGCACGGGGCGGTGCACGGGCCTGCGATCATAGGCGCTATGGGCAAGCTCCTGTATGGTCCGCACCAGCGCGCGGTGGAGATCGAGGACCGCGATCTGGCGCACCTGCAGGTCGTGATGCTCTCCAAGCTGCGCCGGGGCGAGTCGTTCGCGTTCTCGTGGGACAAGGCAGTCAGCGAGGGTCGTGGCAGGGCCTCGATCTGGATCTCCCCCGCCATTCCTCTGGAGTTCTCGTTCCTGGGCGGCCGTCGTCCTGCACTGAATCGGGCGTGGATCGATCAGATGATGGTCGGCGCCGCCAGCGGGGAGCTCCAACTCATACCGGAACCCTGACGCCGCCGCCCCCGCGGCAGTCCGGCGTCGATGCGGTCCGGTCGAGGGCTCTCGGCAGAAGAAGCATCCTGTTCCCGTTGTGATGAGCCGCTCTCCGCGCCACAGTGGATCAAAAGGAACGAGGCGGGTGATGGGGAAGCTCTTGTGCGGGCCGCACGTCGCGGTCGAGTTCGACGACCGGACCTTGGCTCACCTGCAGGTCGTCATCACGGCGAAGATCCGCAGGGGCGAGTCCTTCCTGTTCAGCTGGCGCGACAGCATCGACGCCGGAGACGGTCGCACCACGGTCTGGGTGCAGCCGCGCTCCGACGTCGTCTTCAAGTACTACGGCCACCGCAAGCCGACGATCAACAGCGTGTGGATCGACGCGCTCATGCTGGAAGCGAACAAACCCGGCGGATTGCAGCTGGTCGCCGAGCCAGGGGAGAGCGAAGAGGCCCCGGTCGGGCATCACAACCCCATCAGCGCCAGCGGAGCGAGCGGGAGCGGTCGTGCATCTCGCGCACGTTGACCTCACCGACACCGACCAGGCCGTCGAGGCGCTGGAGACCTTCTTCGAGCACGCCCACGAACCCCTCTCCGTCGCCCAGATCGCGGCCGCGGCTCGTCTGTCGGTCAGCGGACTCCAGCACGCCTTCCGAGACCAGCTCGGCGTCTCCCCGACCGGGTATCTGCGACAGGTGCGCCTCGAACGCGCCCGCGCTGCGCTCCTCGCCGGTGACCCCACCGACGACGATCGCGTCGCGGCCCTCGCCCGCGCCGCCGGGTTCACGCACCTGCCCCGGTTCGCCGCCGCCTACCGTGCGCGCTACGGCGAGAACCCGTCGGACACCCTCCGCTCGTAGGTCCTTGCTCAGCCTCGCCTGGGACCGATCTCGACAGGCGACGCCCAGCTGTCGGGGCTGCGCGTCGTCTCAGCGCGGCCAGCTGTCAAGCCCAGATGGTTCAGGCTGGATCGTGTCTAGAACGTAGGCATGACGCAGCAGCGGGGACGCATGGCCACCTCTACGAGGTGGCCATGGCGTCGCTGGCGTGCTGTCACTGTCCCGCTCGCCGATCCTGTGGATGACCCCTATGCGGCGTATCTCGCCTGGATCGCTGCGGGCAGGCCCGCCCTGCATGTACCCCTGGTCCTGCCGGGCCCGGCAGAGGACGACGTTCCCGAGGACGGTGCTCCACCTTCGACGCCGAGGCATCCGACGGCGACGTGGGCTCCCGCCGAGCGGAGACGATGAGATCGGTCAGCTGAGCATTGAAGCTGCTGCTAGTGGGCGGGCTGGCCGGACGCGCTGATGGGATTGTGGTGCCCTCGGGGCACTCCTTCGGGTGTACCGGGTTCCTCGACGAGCTGCAGCCCGCTGGGCTTGTTGGCTTCGAGCATGAGTGCGTCGATCCAGGCGGTGTTGATGGTCGGCTTGCGATGGCCGTAGTACTTGAACGCGATGTCCATCAGTGGGTGAAGCCACACGGTGGTGCGGCCGTCTCCGGAGTCGAGGCTGTCACGCCAGCTGAAGAGCGTCGACTCACCTCTCCGCAGCTTCGCCGCGATCACCACCTGCAGATGGGCGAGGATCCGGTCGTCGAACTCCACCGCCACGTGTGGTCCGTACAACATCTTCCCCGTTCAGGATCTCCCTTCCCCCTCGACAGTGCTGCGTTCTCTGGCTGAGAGCAACCCTCCCCGGCTAGGGCTCCGAACGCTCTACATGCGCGTTCGCGCGCACTCGATGAGGGACATCAGGAGGCGGATCATGGCGGAGAGCAGTGTCGCCGAGCCCAGCGACTCGGAGGAGCCCAGCGGGTCGGAGGAGTCGGTGTGGCGCCGCCTCGAATACGGGGACGAGGATCGCGCGCAGACCGTGTGGGACGACGGACCGGTGGTGGAAGGCTGGTCGCAACGATCGGGGGTACCTGATGGTGAGGACGTGGGACAGGTCGACCGGGGACCGTGATGAGGCGGCCGCGATGCTCCGCGACAGCTTCCCGCGGTTGTCCCCGCGGGGAGCCGCTCTGCTGGGCGCATCGGTCATCGTTGCCCTGTCAGCATGGCTGAGCCCCTTGTGCAATCGCTTCGTGGGGCGTTACGTTGCGCGGGTGGAGATCGATGTGGCGGAACTGCGCGAACGCCTCGTCGCCGTGCGCGCGGCTCGGCTGGCCGGGCCCGTCGAACTCAGCGACGCGGCGTTGCTTCTGGAGTCGTCGGTCGAACGCGTGCTCGACGGGCTCGATGCTGAGAAGGCCGTCCGCTCCGAGGACGAGGGCTCGTGGTCCGGTGCCAGTGTCCTCCGGTCGATGGAATACGGCCTCTGATCGCTGCAGGCCTGGATGAGGATCTCGGCTCGTCGTCGCGTCAGTGGTCGAGGACCCACTTGGGCGGCACACCGTACTCGGCGCGGAACATCCCCGCGAACCTGCTCGGCGAGGAGAACCCCCACCGACGTGAGATCTCCGCAACGGTGTCACCCCTGGTCGGGTCACCGTCGAGCAGGTCCTGCCGCGCCGCATTCAGCCTGACACGTCGCAGGTAGGCCGTCGGTGTCATCTCCGAGACCGTCTGGGACCGGAAGGCCAGCACCAGCTCGGGCACGGATGACCCCGCGGCTTCCGCTGCGTCGTCGATCGTGATGGGCAGCGAGGCGAAGGCATGGAGGAAGTCGGCGGCGGCGCGATGGATCTTCCTCTGGCGCTCGGCCGACGCGTGGAACGCGGCCCGGTCGCCGATCAGGCGGAAGGCCTCGATCGAGGTGACGGCGAGCAGACGGTAGACGCTGGCTCGGATCAGGTCGTCCCGGAGCGCTCCTTCCTGCTGGTAGGCGCGAGCCATCGCGAACACGGCGAGCCAGGTGTCGGCCGCCGCGGGCGTGCAGGGTCGGGGACCGTCGAAGTCCAGCACGAGGTCGTCGCGCCCGTAGAGGAGCCGAGCGGTGCGCTGGAGGGCGGCGGGGTCGAAGCCGGCGACACGGACCTCGGTGTCGGTGTTGATCGCGGTGTAGGGGTGCTTCGGTCGGAACACTGCAGGCTCACCACCCATGTCGCCGCTGGCGCGGCCTTCCTGCCATGGCATGGACGGCGTGGCGGTGGCGAAGATGAACTGTTCGAGGTTCACGGTCGAGACGTAGGAGCCGTCGAAGTAGCCGTCTGCGATCTGGAACCGTTCGTCACCGGCGGCGCGGTTCGTCAACGCCTTGAACTCGCGCTGGATCTCGATGCGGCCGTAGGTGTTGGCCAGGTGCTGCTCGGCCTCATCGGGGTCGACGGACGAGAAGGCGAACTCGAAGTAGGTGGACCGCACGTCCCATCACCTCCGCGCTGGGCAGGTCGGATGCTGCCGATCACTCTGCACGTGATGTCCGGGATGCGCAAGCGTCGCGACCGCCGATGTCGACGCCGCACCGGGCGATCTCTGCGTGCACGTGATCTATCCCGGCCCGTCGCTCGCGGCAGCGAGCAGGGGCACCAGGACGTCGCTGAGCGGTGTGCGAAGGCCGTGCCGTCGCGCCCGCCGCTGGATCACCCCGTTCCGCGCGTCCCACTCCAGGCTGCGGCCGTTCTCCCGGTCGAGCAGGATCGACGTCCCGCGGTCGGCGGGGGAATCGCGGAACGCGGTCAGGATCTGTTCCGGCAGGTCGTCGTCGAGGACGGCGCCCTCGGCTCGCGCCACCTCGAGTCCCTCCCTCACGTAGGCCAGGGTGAGGTCCCCGATGTCATCGCGGTGGAACACGCCGGCGCGGCGGAGGGTGAGCGCCATCACTCCGGCCGCGGCGTTCTGGAGGAGCTTGCGCCAGGCCAGAGAGGTGAAGTGCTCCGAGGCGTCGACGGCGCACCGCGTCCCCTCCAGGACGGCGAGGACCTCCGAGGCGCCGTCCCTGCGCGGAAGGGTGAGGTGTGCCGCACCGAGCAGCCGGACCTCTCCGTGCCCGTCGGGCACCGCCGGGAACCAGACGACCGAGGGGAGGATCCGAGCGGCTGGCGTGAGCGGAGCCACCGTCTCGACCTGCTCCACGCCGTTCTGGAGCACGCAGACGACGGTGGACGGAGCGCACAACGCGGTGAGCCAGGGCGCCGCAGCCTGGGTCTGCGTCGCCTTGACCGCGAGGAACAGGATGTCGACGGGGTCGACGTGCGCCGACGGGTCGGTCCGCACCGGCCCGGGCAGCGTGATCGTCTCGCCATCCTCCATCCGGAGGTGCAGCCTGCGATGCGCCGTGCGACCCGCCACGAGCGGAGTGCGGCCGGCCTCATGCAGGAGCGCCGCGATGGTCGTCCCGATCGCCCCAGGCCCCACCACGGCGATTCGGGGATCGGAGTCAGCCATCCATCGAGGCTACGTCACCCCACCGGACGAGCTCACCCTGCGTGACGATCAGGCGATCGACCGCATCGGGCGTTCGGGAACGCGAGCAACCTCTCGAGGGCTCAGCTCCGAATGGGAGAGGGAGGTGCGATGGCGACAGGGCGGGCCGAGCGATGAGGACGTGGGACCACGTCACTCGCGACGTGGGCGAGGCGGCGGAGATGCTGCGAGCGGAGTTCCCGCGTCTGGCCTTGTCGACGGAAGACGAGGCTCGGTTCGCCTTCCGGCACTCGGGGAGCGACGAGAGCAGATGGTCCTTCCACCGATCGAGGGTTCAGGGCTCCGCCACGATCATCGGCTCGGTCACGGAGGGATACGGCGTCGGCCGAGTGCGCGCCGGGTCAGCGGTCTTGGAGTACGCGGGTCTGCGGATCGACACCACCAGGCCGTATCTCCGGCCTCCGGGTCGCTCCACCCTCCTGGTCGAGGACGCCTCGCTCGAACTGGTGGTGCTGGACCAGACAGCGGTCCGGCACCACGCACCGCGCTACCTCGTCGGCACCGACCTGGGACTCATCGCTCCATCAGCCGAGAACACCGCGCCGGTATCCGCCGCGGCCGAGCGGCTCTGGAACGCTGCTCGAACGTACGCGGGAGAGGTCGTGAACGACCCGGAGCTGATCTCCTCTGCGCCCGTCCGCGATCAGCTGTTCGACCTGCTGCTGAGGTCGTTCCTGCGCTGCTTTCCGGTCACCTCCGACACGCGCACCCTGCCGGGAGCCCGCAGGGCGGTCTTGCCCGCCACCATCCGGCGGGTGCTCCAGCACATGGACGACCACTCCGCCGAGGCGCTCACCGTCGCCGACCTGGCGGAGATCGGGCGGCTGTCCGTTCGCGCCATGCAGGACGGCGTCCGCCGCTACACCGGCCTCACCCCCCTGCAGTACCTCCGCGATCGCCGCCTCGACGACGCCCATGCCCGGCTCATCGTGGCCGACGCGGCGACGGTCAACGTCGCCGCGGTGGCTCGCGCCTGCGGTTTCGTGCACATGCCCCGTTTCGCGCGCGACTATCGCCTCCGCTTCGGCGAGAACCCCCGCGACACCCTCCGCTCGTGAGGAGCGCGAACACGTCGAGGGGCGGGCGCGCTCATCCCCGCAGCGCGGTGCCTAGCCGTCGAGCGCTTCGCGAGCCCGCTCCTGACAGCGACTTCCGGGCTGTCTCTAGGCCACTTCCAAGACCGTGCTTAGGGTGTGTCCACGCTTCGGCGTCCCCTTGATCCACGATCTCCGAAGGAACATCTGTGCGCACTTCTCATTCGACGAGGCGATCGCTGTCGTCCCGTCTGGCGTTCATCGGCACCGCCGCCGTCCTCGCCGTCGTCCCCGTCCTCGCCTCGGCCGCCGCGGCGAACGCCGATGACAGCTTCGCCGTCACCACCCCCTCGCAGGGGCAGGTGGACGTGCCGGAGTACCTCCCGAACACCGCGCAGTTCGCGGGTGCGGGCCTGTCCGCCGGCAACCACGTCGACGTGCAGTACGTGACCGGCGACGGATCGCTGCACACGGCCATCTACGGCGGCAACACCCGAGCCGACGACGGTTCGTGGACCGCCGTGGCCAACTTCGACCTGCTCGGCGTGGGCCAGACCCAGGTGATCAGCACGGTCGAGGAGGTCGCTGCGGACGGCACCGTCGTGCAGTCGCGTCCCCTGGTCTTCACCCTCGCGGTCGCTCCGAACCCCGCGAACCCGTTCACCGTGACGACCCCGTACGTGACGGAGACGATCGACTCCGCCACTCCGACGTTCACGGGCACGGGCGAGCCCGGCGCGGAGATCGTGATCACCTATGGTGCGCGCAGCCTCACCACCGCCGAGGCCGGCCGGGGCATCGTGGGTGCGGACGGCACCTTCTCCATCGTCACCGACTTCAGCCGTCTCGAGCCGGGCGCGGGTACGCAGGCCCAGGGCGGCGTCGGAGCGATCTTCACCGAGACCCTGAACGGCGAGGCGGTCCCCGGTGCCGACCAGCAGTCGATCCTGTTCTACTTCGCGGAGGCTCCCGTCCCGCTGATCCCGCTGACCCTGACGGTCGACCCGAGCTCGCTCACGGTCGCCGACGTGACCGACCCCGACAAGGGCGTCGCGATCACCGCGACCGGGTTCAGCCCCAACGAGGGCCTGACCGCCACGCTCACCGGTCCCGACGGCGTCGCCGTCGAGCTGTCGGGTGCGGGCGGCCTGTTCGCGGACGACGAGGACGGCAGCTTCGCCGATCGCCTCACTCTCAGCGGCGACGTCCTGACCGGCGAGTACACGCTGACCCTCAGCGGCAACCGCAGCGCCCGCATCATCAGCACCGAGTTCACCGTCGTGGCCAACCCCGTCACCCCGGTGACGCCGGGGGGCAACGGTGGGAACGCCGTCCCCGCTCCCACCGGGTCGGGACAGCTGGCCAACACCGGCTTCGATGCCGCTCCGCTGGGTGCCCTCGCGGGCGGCCTGCTGCTGGCAGGCCTGGTCGTCGCCGCCCTGCGACGCCGCGCCCACGTCTGAGCCGGATACACATGCAGCGGGGCCGCATCCTCTCTCGGGATGCGGCCCCGGGAGGACTCCGCCACCGGGCCGGGGTGATGGCGATCGGGTGTGACATCATCGAACCCTCATGGACCTCAACCTGCGCAGGCTGGAGTACTTCGCCGCGGTGGCGGATGAGCTGAACTTCGGCCGCGCCGCCGAGCGGCTCCATGTCGCGCAACCGGTGCTCAGCCGGCAGGTCGCGATCCTGGAGCGGGAGCTCGGCGTGGTCCTGTTCGAACGCTCCACTCGCGGCACGGAGCTGACGGATGCGGGCCGGAGCCTCCTGCCGGACGCACGGAGCCTGCTCCAGTCCGCGGCGGCGATGCAGCGCCGTGCTCGGCACGCGGCGCGCGGCGTGGAGCGGCTCACGCTCGGTTTCATGCCGGGCCTCGTCGTCACCCCGATCGTGCAAGGGCTGCGCGTGGCCCACCCCGACGTCGAGGTCGACATGCTCCGCACGACCTGGGACGACCAGGTCGACACGATCCTCGACGGCCGCGTCGACCTCGGACTCGTGCGGATGCCCGTCGCTGCGCGAGGCATCCGCGTCGAATCCCTGTTCCGCGAGGAGCGTCTCGCGATCCTGCCCGCCGACCATCCCCTCGCCGAGGCCTCCCGCCTCGGCGTCGACGATCTCGCCGCGCTCGACCTCCTCCAGTCACCCGACGCCGTGCCGGAGTGGCGCGACGCTCGACGACGGCTCGGCCTCCCCACCGGACGCACCACAGGGCATCCGCGCGACGTCGAGGTGAAGCTGGAGCGCGTGGCCGCCGGCCACGGAGTCGCGGTGCTCCCCGCCTCGACCGCACGCTTCTACACCCGGCCGGACATCGCTGTCCGGGCCGTAGCGGGGCTCGGGCCGAGCGAGGTCGCACTGGCCTGGAGCTCGCACCGGGAGAGCACGGCCCTCCGGACGGCGATCGAGACGGCACGCGAGCTGCGAGCCTCGCTGACCACCGAACAGATCCTGAGCGACGAGTAGCGCGAGCCGAGGCGGCGTCGGGCGACGATGTCATACCTGCTGAGCATCACGCGGTGTGAGAGAGGTCTTGGACCAGCCGTGGGCCACGGAGCGATGCTGGGGTCATGACAGTTGACTCCTCCTCCCGTGTCGTCATCCTCGGCGGCACCAGCGGCATCGGCCTCGCCGTCGCTCGCCGGGCCGTCGAGGCCGGCGCCGCCGTGACCATCGCGTCCCGCAATCCCGCCTCGATCGAGCGTGCACTCGGCGAGCTGCCCACCGGCGTCCTCGGCCGCGCCGTCGACGCCGCCTCGAGCTCGGACGTCGCCGCGTTCTTCGATGGCGTCGGTGAGTTCGACCATCTCGCCTACACCGCGGCCGAGAACCTGGTCGGCCGCACGCTCGATCAGATCACGCCCGAGATCTCGCAGGAGTTCTTCGGACTGCGCCTGTTCCACGCGATCGACGCCGTCCGCCTCGCCGTGCCGCACCTTCGCCCCGGCGGATCGATCACGCTCACCAGCGGCACCGCGGCGTTCAAGGGCGGCACGGGCTGGGCGCTCGGTGCCGCGGTGTGCGGCGCCATGAACTCCCTCGTCCGCTCCCTGGCGGTCGAGCTGGCGCCGCTGCGCGTGAACTCCGTCGCCCCGGGAGTCCTCCGGTCGCCCCTCTGGTCGGGCATGAGCGAGGAGGACCGCGAGGGCATGTACGCCGGCGTGGGTGCCTCGCTGCCCCTCGGCCGGGTCGGCGAGCCCGAGGACGCGGCCAAGGCGTACCTCGCGCTGATGGACCAGGACTACGTCACCGGCACGGTCGCGGTCGTGGACGGCGGCACCCTGGTCGCCTGACCCGCTATGTGCCGGGGAGGGCGACGGTGACGCGGAGGCCGCCCTCGGCGCGGGGGACGAGCTCGAGGGTGCCGCCGTGGGCGTGGACGATCCGCGCGGCGATGGCGAGTCCGAGACCCACGCCGTCGTGGTCGGAGCGCGCTCTGTCCGCGCCGCGCTGGAACGGCTCGGTGTAGCGCGCCACCTCGGAAGGCGGGAGCGGCTCACCCGAGTTCTCCAGCGTCAGCGTCGCCCAGCCGGGTGAGGATGCGGTGGTCACCGACACCGTCCCTCCCGACGGGAGGTTGTGCACGATGGCGTTGTGCAGGAGGTTCGTGGTCAGCTGCAGCAGGAGCGCTCGTGAGCCCGAGGTGAGGGCCGCGTCGCCCGAGACCTCGACCGCGACACCTCGGCGCTCGGCGAGGGGGAGAAGCGACTCCGCGGCGGTCTCGGCCAGCAGCGAGAGGTCCACCTCCTCCCGGTCGAACGGGACCTGCTCGGCGCGACTGAGCAGCAGCAGGGCCTGGGTGAGGTCGATCGCCCGGCCGTTGATCTCGGCGAGCCGTTCCAGGAGCACCCGGGTGTCCGCATCCGGGTCGCTGCGGGCGACGTCGAGCAGCACCTGCGTGGTCGCGAGCGGAGTGCGCAGCTCGTGCGAGGCGTTCGCCGCGAACCGCTGCTGCTCGGCGACCTGCGCCTCCAGACGGGCCAGCATGGAGTCGAAGCTGTCGGCCAGCTCGCGGAACTCGTCCTGGCGTCCCTCGAGTCGGATGCGATGGGAGAGCGCGCCCTGCGCCGCCTGTCTCGTCGCCGTGGTGATGCGATCGAGCGGCGCGAGCATCCGGCCCGCCAGCACCCAGCCGCCGACGAGGCCGAGCAGGAGCAGGAACAGCAGGGCCCAGGCCGCCGGCGGCAGGAAGGCGCGGACGAGGTCGCCGCGGTTCGGGACGAACGGACCGGAGGTCGCGATGTCCCCGCTCGGCACGTAGCGGAGGAGGAACACCCACACGATCGCGAGGAGGAGCGTGCCCGCGACCAGGAGGAAGCCGGCGTAGCTCAGGGTGAGGCGGATCCGCACGCTCATCCCGGGCGGCCTGGCGCTCATCGCGGAGCGGCCTCTGCGAGATCGGCGTCGATCCGGTATCCGACACCCGGAACCGTGGCGATGAGCCACGGTTCGCCCAGACGCTTGCGGAGCGCCGACACGGTGATCCGCACGGCGTTCGTGAACGGATCGGCGTTCTCGTCCCACGCCCGCTCGAGCAGCTCCTCGGCGCTCACGACCCCGCCCTCGGCGGAGAGCAGCACCTCGAGCACGGCGAACTGCTTCCGGGTCAGCGCCACGTACCGTCCGTCGCGGAACACCTCCCGGCGGAAGGGATCGAGTCGGATGCCGGCCAGCTCGCGGACAGGCGGACGCAGCTGGCCGCGGCGCCGGTCGAGGGCCCGGAGGCGGAGCACGAGCTCACGCAGCTCGAACGGCTTCGTGAGGTAGTCGTCGGCGCCCAGCTCGAAGCCGGAGGCCTTGTCGTCGAGCCGATCCGCCGCCGTGAGCATGAGGATGGGGATCCCCCGGCCCGACGACACGATGTGGGCGGCGACCTCGTCCCCGGAGGGGCCAGGGATGTCGCGGTCGAGCACGGCGAGGTCGTAGGAGTTGAGCCCCAGCAGCTCGAGGGCCGTGTCGCCGTCGCCGGCGATGTCGGAGGCGATGGCCTCCAGTCGGAGCCCGTCGCGGATGGCCTCGGCCATGTACGGCTCGTCCTCGACGATCAGCACCCGCATGACCTCATGGTAGGAGCCGGGACCTATCGTCGGCGTATCGGGATCCGCGTACGCCCTCGCAACGCGCGCTCGCCTTCGCTGGAGGCATGACCACCTCGACACCCCGGCGCCCGGGCGCCCGGACCTCCGGCGCACGATCCCTGGCTCTCGCTGCGATCTCGGTCGGCGCGGTCGCCGTCCTCTTCGCGCTCTCCCTCCCGTTCCTGCTCTCCTCCTCCGCCCTGTCGCTCGGCGCACGGCCGGTGCAGGATGACCCGCTGCGCGGGCCTGCGACGGTGAGCGAGGGATCGTCGGCGGACGGACCGACGGAGGCGGACGGCGTCCTGCCCGACGGCGCCACCCTCGGAGACGACCGGTATCCGGGCATCTCCCGTCTCGATCGGGATCTCCGCTCCGCGCTGTCCGCCGCAGCCGACGCGATGGCGGGGGACGGCATCCGCCTGACGATCACCAGCGGATGGCGCTCCGCCGCCTATCAGGAGCAGCTCCTGGAGGAGGCCGTCGGCGAGTACGGGTCGAGGGAGCAGGCGGAGCGGTGGGTCGCCTCCCCCGAGACGTCCCTCCACGTCGCCGGGGAGGCGGTCGACGTGGGCCCGTGGGATGCCGCGACCTGGCTCGAGGATCACGGCTCGGACTACGGGCTGTGCCGGATCTACGTGAACGAGCCGTGGCACTTCGAGCTGCGCCCGGAGGCGATGGGCGGCGGGTGCCCGCCGACCTACCTCGATCCGACCGAGGACCCGAGGCTGCAGCCGTGAGCTCGACCCACCGTCCGGTCGGACGGGCGCTCCTCGTGGTCGCGCTGGCGCTCTACCTGGTCCTCCTGACCTGGCTCGTCGTCTGGAAGCTCGCGGAGCCCTCCATCGGGACGGCGGCCGATCGGCATCTCAAGCTGATCCCGTTCGTCGCCACGTCGACCGCCGGCGCCAGCCGCCCGATCGAGGTCATCGGCAACGTCGTCGTCTTCGTGCCGTTCGGTCTCCTCCTCGGGCTCCTCGCCCCCGCACGCCTCCGGCTGAGCGCGGCGGCGATGGCCCTCACCAGCTGCGGCTTCGAACTCGCGCAGTTCGTGCTCGCCGTCGGCATCACCGACACGACCGACGTCCTCACGAACACCGCCGGGGGAGTGCTGGGGCTCGCGATCGTCCGGCTGGCCGCTCTCCGGGGCCGCTCGGTGCGACGGGAGGGGGGTCTCAGACCGCGTCGGCCGGCCCGGAGCGCGGGATGGTCGTCGTGAGAGCCGTGCCCGCGCCGGTGCTCCGGACCGAGATGCGGCCCTCGTGGGCGGCGACCGTGCTCTTCGCGAGGGTCAGGCCCAGGCCGAAGCCCTGGATCGCGTTGTGGTGCGCGTAGGGCGTGCGGTAGAAGCGGTCGAAGATCCGGGTCTGCTCTCCCCGGCTGATGCCGGGGCCGGAGTCCTCGACGGTGATGGCGATGGAGGAGGGCGTGACGGTCTCGGTGACGGTGATGGTCGATCCGACGGGACCGAACTTCACCGCGTTGTCGATGATCTCCTCGAGCGCGCGCTGCAGGCGCTCCCGATCCGCTCGCGCCGACGTGTCCGCGGCGGGGTCCCTCACCACGTGGATGCGCTGCTCGCGAGAGCGCGCGCGGTCGTGGAGTGCGGCGACGGCGCGATCGAGCACGGCGCCGACATCGCTCGGCTCGAGCGCGAGGGGAGAGGTGGTCGACGTCGCGGCGAGCAGCTCGTCGATGCGGTCGCGGAGTGCCGCGGCGTTGCGGAGCACGACGCGGAGGTACGAGGTGCTCTCCGAGTCGGCCGGGTCGATCGAGTCCTCCAGCAGGTCCAGGTAGCCGGTGATGTTCGTGAGCGGGGTCCGGAGCTCGTGCGACACGGTCGACAGGAACGCCTCGCGGACCTCGATCGCCTGCGCGAGCTCCGTGATGTCGTAGGCGACGATCACCGTTCCGAGGAGCTCCCCGTCGGGCCGGTGGACCCGACGGGAGGAGGCCATGATCGCGATCTGCTCGTCGGCGGGTCCCACCCACTCGACGTGGTCGGCGATCTCCTCTGCGCGCAGAGCCCGGGGGATGATCTGCTGGTCGTAGGGGATCGTCGTCTCGCGGTCGGCCATCAGGACGTCGTCGCCGGCGTACGGCGGGCGCTCCAGCTCGAACCCCGCCAGACGGGCCATGTCGGCGGCCTGACGGTTGGCCACGACCAGCCGGGTGTCGGCCGCGTAGAAGGCGATGCCCGCGTTCACCGTGTCGATGATCGCCCTCGAGAGGAGCTCGCTGTCCTGCGACCGCCGGAGCATCCCGGCCTGAGCGTCCATCGACTCGACGAGCCGCTGCCGGTTGCGGCGGAGCTGGGCCGCGGCCAGGTTCACCACGATGGCGACACCGACGATCAGAGCGGGCAGGAGGACCACGTTCGACCACTCGAGCGCGTTCGTGGGCCAGCGCCCCCGGAAGACGAACGGGAACGACGTGATCACCAGCGCCCCGCCGATCGCGACGGCCATCGCCCACGGACGGAACCCGTAGGCGAGCCACAGGACGGGGAAGATGGCGAGGATCCCGACGGAGGGGAGCTGATCCAGCAGTTCGGCGCGGATCAGGGCGATGCCCACGATGTCGATCACCGCCACCGTGATCAGGGTGTTGGGGTTCCAGCGCTCCCACGGCAGGGCGACGGCGAGGACGGTCGCCGCGACGATGAGCGCGAGCCCCGTGAGCAGCGTCGGCGAGAGGAGCTCGTGCGGCAGCGAGAGGGCGACGAGCCCCGTCACGAAGGCGGACCCGAGGAGGAGGGGGAGCTGGGCGAGCACGGACACCCGCCGTCGGCCGCGCGGAGTGGCCTCCATCTCGAACAGCGGCATGAGTAGCTCCCCAGGGCGATCCGTGGACCGGTAGGTCCATCATCGGGCCTCGCCCCCTCGTTCCGCACGCTCGGCATCGCGTCTCGCCTGTTCCTTTCGGGAGCGATGACGCGTAGACTTCGCTGAGCGAAGGATGTTTCGCACAGCGAAGATGGGAGACGGCGTGATCGACAAGCGGATCGCCTCGGCGGCGGAGGCGATCGCCGACGTGCGGGACGGCGACACGGTGATGATCGGGGGCTTCGGGCGCGCCGGTCAGCCCGTCGAGCTCATCGACGCCTTGATCGAGCAGGGCGCATCCGACCTGACGATCGTCAACAACAACGCGGGCAACGGCGACACCGGCCTGGCGGCGCTCCTCGACCGGGGCCGAGTCCGGAAGATCATCTGCTCGTTCCCCCGGCAGAGCGACTCGTGGGTGTTCGACCGTCTCTACGCCGAAGGCGCCATCGAGCTCGAGCTCGTGCCGCAGGGCAACCTCGCCGAGCGCATCCGCGCCGCCGGGGCCGGGATCGGGGCGTTCTACACGCCGACGGGCGTGGGAACGCAGCTCGCCGAGGGCAAGGAGACCCGCGAGTTCGGCGGACGCAGATACGCGCTCGAGCTCCCCATCCACGCCGACTTCGCGCTGGTGAGTGCGCTCCGCGCGGATCGCTGGGGCAACCTCGTCTACCGCGAGACCGCGCGGAACTTCGGTCCGATCATGTGCACGGCCGCGCGGACCACGGTCGTGCAGGTCGACTCGACCGTCGACCTCGGTGAGCTCGACCCCGAGACCGTCGTCACCCCGGGTCTCTTCGTCGACCGCGTCGTCGAGGTCGGTGAGCGCGCCTGGCTCCGGGAGGGCGTCTTCGTCGGCGGGGTCGACCTCGAGGGCCGGCCGCTGGAGCGCCCTGCCGACGTCTCGACGACCTCCGCCCAGGAAGGAGATCCGGCATGACCACGCGCATCACCCGCGACGAGCTCGCGGCGAGGATCGCTGCCGACATCGAGGAAGGCTCGATCGTCAACCTCGGCATCGGCGCCCCGACCCGCGTCGCCGACTTCCTGCCTGAGGGCGCCGAGATCATCCTGCACACCGAGAACGGGATGCTCGGCATGGGCGCAGCTCCCTCCGCCGGGGCCGTCGATCCGGACCTGATCAACGCGGGGAAGCAGGCCGTCACCGCGGTGCCCGGCGCCGCGTACTTCCACCACGCCGACTCGTTCGCCATGATGCGGGGAGGTCACCTCGACGTGTGCGTGCTCGGCGCGTACCAGGTCGCGGCCAACGGCGACCTGGCGAACTGGTCCACCGGCAAGGCCGGCGCGATCCCGGCGGTCGGTGGGGCGATGGACCTCGCGATCGGCGCGAAGAGCGTCTACGTGATGACCGACCTGCTCACCCGTTCGGGCGAGTCGAAGCTCGTGGAGCGCTGCAGCTACCCGCTCACGGGTGTCGGATGCGTGTCGCGGGTCTACACCGACCACGCGATCTTCGACGTGACCCCCGACGGCTTCGCCGTCACGGAGACGTTCGGCGACACCACGGTCGGGGAGCTGCGGGCGCTCACCGGGCTCGCGCTGCGCGACGCGACCACCGGGACGACCGCGACCCCCGCGCCCCGGGAAGAGAGGACCGCCCGATGATCGAGACCGTCGTCTACGACGCCCTGCGCACCCCCTTCGGCCGATCGGGGGGAGCGCTCGCGGGCACCCGGCCCGACGACCTGGCCGCCGTCGTCCTCAGGGCCGTCGTCGAGCGCACCGGGCTCGACCCGGCGCGGATCGACGACGTCATCCTCGGCGACGCCAACCAGGCGGGCGAGGACAACCGCGACGTGGCCCGTTTCGCGGCACTACTGGCGGGCTTCCCGACGACCGTGACCGGGGTGACGGTGAACCGGCTGTGCGCATCCTCGATGGATGCGGTGATCCAGGGATCGCGCGCCATCGCGGCGGGGGACGCCGACCTCGTCCTGGCCGGCGGCGTCGAGTCGATGACCCGTGCGCCGTATGTGCTCGAGAAGTCGCCCAAGGGGTTCCCGAGTGGCGGCAACCCCACGCTGTGGAACACCTCGATCGGCTGGCGCATGACGAACCCGCGGCTTCCCGCCGAGTGGACCATCTCCAACGGCGAGGCGGCCGAGAAGGTGGCGCAGGAGCGCGGGATCTCGCGTGAGCAGCAGGACGAGTTCGCGGTGCGATCGCACCGGCTCGCGGCGGCCGCGTGGGCCGACGGGGTGTTCGAGGGCGAGGTGGTGCCGGTGCCCGGCGTCGAGCTCGCGCGCGACGAGGGCATCCGCGACGACACCTCCGTCGAGCGGCTCGCCGGGCTGCGGGCGCTCTTCCCGCGCGACGGCCACGGCACCGTGACGGCGGGGAACTCGTCGTCGATCAACGACGGCGCCTCGGCGATCCTCCTGGGCCGTGAGGGCGTGCTCGACATCGAGCCCCTCGCGCGCATCACCGCCAGGGCGGCCCACGGCGTCGACCCCGACGACTTCCCGATCGCCCCGATCGAGGCCGCGAACAAGGCCCTCGCCCGTGCGGGCCGTCGCTGGTCCGACGTCGACGTGGTCGAGCTCAACGAGGCGTTCGCCTCGCAGACCCTCGCCTGCCTCGCGGGCTGGTCCGAGCTCGATCCGGCGAAGCTGAACGCCCACGGCGGTGCGCTCGCCATCGGCCACCCGCTGGGTGCGTCGGGCGGCCGGGTCATCGCGCGGGCGGCCCACGAGCTGGCCCGCCGCGGAGGCGGCGTGGCCGTGGCGACGATCTGCATCGGTGTGGGTCAGGCTCTCGCCGTGGTCCTCGAGCGCTGACCGGTCGCGTCCCGTGCCGAGCGGACGAGGGGCGACCGGTGGATAGAGTGACAGCGTGAGCGAGCCCCCATCCGAGGACTTCGTCCAGTCCCTGGCGCGCGGGCTCGCCGTGATCGCCGCCTTCGACGGGAACCATCCCGAGATGACGCTCTCCGAGGTGGCGCGCCGCGCGGACGTCCCGGCTGCGGCAGCGCGACGATTCCTCCGGACGCTCGAGAAGCTGGGGTACGTCAGGTCCGACGGCCGGTCGTTCCGCTTGACCCCGCGCGTGCTCGAGCTCGGGTACGGGTACCTCTCGTCGTTGTCCCTGCCCGAGGTCATGGAGCCGCATCTCCGCGAGCTCTCGGCCGAGCTGGCCGAGTCGGTCTCCGCCGGCGTGCTCGACGAGGACGACGTGGTCTACGTCGCGCGCATCCCGACCCGCCGGATCATGAGCGTGTCGATCACCCTCGGATCGCGGTTCCCGGCGTTCGCCACGAGCATGGGCCGGGTGCTCCTGGCCGGCCTCCCGGAGGCCGAGCTCCGCGAGAGGCTGCGCTCTGCTCCACGTGAGCGCTTCACGCCGGCGACCCTCGTCGACGTGGACGAGCTCGTCGCCGAGATCACGCGGGTGCGTGAGCGCGGCTGGTCGATCGTGGACGGCGAGCTCGAGGAGGGGCTGCG
The DNA here is from genome assembly GCF_014640535.1 of Cnuibacter physcomitrellae. Taxonomy (NCBI): domain Bacteria; kingdom Bacillati; phylum Actinomycetota; class Actinomycetes; order Micrococcales; family Microbacteriaceae; genus Cnuibacter; species Cnuibacter physcomitrellae. The sequence goes on along the minus strand of NZ_BMHD01000001.1, from coordinate 2,343,423 downwards.
GTCGATGGCGGTGCCCGTCCACGGCAGGGACGGTGCGATCGTCGCGGCGCTGAACGTCTCCACGAGCGTCGGCAGGCACGCTGTCGAGACGATCGAGAGCGAGTTCGTGCCTCGGGCGCGGGAGACCGCCGCGGCGATCGAGGCGGACCTGCGCTGAGCCCGTCGGCGGGCGGAGGCGAGCGGTCGCAGCGACGTCCGCGTACCCCGTCGACGTGCCTCGAAGTGGGGCGTCCGATCCGTCGGGACGGGGTGCCGGCCTCTGGAAGAATTCTCGGCAGTGCGTGTCAGCACGGGTCTCGAGGGGGGACACGATGATCGACTGTCTTGCGAACACGGGTTCGGCGCCGGTGGTGCCGCTCGTCATCGGCGCGGTGGCGCTGGCCCTGGGCGTGGTCGCCGTCTGGCGATTCCGACGCTCCGGAGCTCGAGGAGCCACGGCTCTGCTCCTGCTCGTCGCGCTCGCGGTCGGGGGAGGTGCGGCTCTCGGCGGCCCCACCACCAGCGCCTTCGCCGCCGAGACCGGGTGCGAGACGACCGCCGCGACCACGGCCCCCGCTCCGGCCCCGGCACCCGAGCCGGAACCGCAGCCCGTGCTGCCCAGCGCGCTCGTCCCGTCGTGGACCCCGTCTGCGCTCGCGATGCATCTGGTGGCGGAGGGGTCGTTCCCTCCCTACCCTCACGGCTCGGCCCAGCTGACGGTCCTCAACAACACCGACACCGTCGCCTCGAACCTCGTCGTCGACCTGCAGGCGTCCCCTGCCCCGGGGATCGGCGCCGTGCTCGTCGATGACAACCTCGAGGGCGACGGATGGGCGTACGTCCCGCCGGGCGGAGGCGGACACATGCAGATCACCTGGACGGGCACGCTCGCTCCGGGGCAGTCGACCCCTCCGGTCACGCTCCACTTCGGCACCGACGACTCCGGGGGCACCGGCTCGGGCACCTTCACCGCCACGGCGACCTCGGGCGACCTGGCCACGGTGCCCGCGGTCCTGCCGATCACCTACGACCAGCAGCCCGGCTGACGTCCCGATCCCGGCCGGAGGCTGCTCTCTGATGACCTCTCTGCCCTGGTGGAGCAGAGCAGCATGAGTGCAGCTCCCGAGCGTGTGCCGACGCGGGTGGCGGCGGCGCAACGGACCCGCACGTCGATCCTGGAGGCCGCTGCCGCGCTGTTCAGCGAGCACGGCTACGGGGCGACGACCCTGAAGGCGATCGCGGAGCGAGCGGGCGTGTCGGTGGAGACGGTCGGGCTCGCGGGGCCGAAGCGGCGCCTGCTCCGAGCCGCCTTCGACATGGCCTTCGCCGGCAGCAGCAGCGCGTTCCCCGCCGGGGGCGAGCCGGCGTACGTCGCACTGACCGAGCAGCTGGCTTTCGAGGAGGCGGTGGGGGAGTACCTGCGCGTGCTCGGGTCCTCGATCGCGCGCACCGCCGGCCTGTGGTCGGCGTTCCAGGCCGCGGCCGACGCGGACGCCGGAGCGGCGGCCCTGTTCGAGGAGGTCCGACAGGTCCGCCGGACGGAGTTCCGTCGCACGGCCCAGTGGCTGGCCGATCGGGGTGTCATCTCGGGCGAGCAGGTGCCGGGCGTGGTCCAGGAGTTCTTCCTGATCGCCTCCCACGAGACCTATCTCCTGCTCAGGGCCGAGTGCGGGTGCACGCCGGAGACCTTCACCACCTTCCTCCAGGCCCGGGTCACGCGCCTGCTCGGCGAGCTGAGAGCCTGACGCGGAGCCCCTGCGACCTTGTCCGATCCTGGGCGGAGGACTACGACTGGCGAGAGCACGAGGCGAGGATCCGCGAACTGCCCTGGGCGGTCGCGGGCGGCGCGCGTCCGCTGCGCGTCGCGCACAGGGTGGTCCCGGGAGCTCGGCAGACGGTGCTGCTCCTGCACGGGTGGCCCGACTCGGTGCTGCGTTTCGAGCGGCTGCTGCCTCTCCTCGACGACGTGAACGTCGTCGTCCCGGCGTTGCCCGGCTTCCCGTTCGCCCTTCCGGTGCCCGAGGGCGGCGCCTCCTCGATCACCATGGCGGAGTGGGTGGGCGAGGCGATGGCCGACCTCGGCTACGACCACTACGTCGTCTCCGCCGGAGACGTCGGATGCGACGTCGCCGAGGCGCTGGCGGCCTCGCATCCTGACCGTGTCGGAGCCATGCACCTGACCGACGTGTCGCAGTACCACTTCCTCGCCGACCTCCCGGCCGATCTGTCGCCCGACGAGCAGGCCTACGTGGAGCGGGGACGCCGGTGGCAGGCCGCCGAGGGTGGCTACATGCACGAGCAGTCCACGAAGCCCTGGACCCTCGCGGCCTCGCTCGGCGACTCGCCGGCGGGGATGGCGGCCTGGATCCTCGAGAAGCTGCAGTCGTGGACCGACTGCGACGGTGACGTCGAGACGGTGTTCTCCCGCGATGAGCTGCTCACCTGGATCTCGGCGTACTGGATGCACCGCTGCATCGGGACGTCCTTCCCGCCGTATGCCGCCGGCGGGGGCAAGCCCTGGCCCCGCGTGGCCGTGCCGACCGCGTTCACGATCTTCCCGAAGGACCTCGTGAACGCGCCCCGCAGCTTCGCCGAGCGGCGCTTCGACGTGCGGTCCTGGCAGGAGTTCGAGCGCGGTGGGCACTTCGCCGCCTGGGAACGGCCCCGCGACTACCTGCAGGGCGTCCGCGCCGCCCTCGAGCTGGCCGCGGACGAGAGGTGAGGCCGAGGCCCACGGCGCCGCCCTGCCGTCGACCTCGCCGCCTGCCAAGCTGAGGGGAGGTCGTAGGGGAGGGAGGCATCCGTGATCGTGACCGTGGCGCTGGCGCTGGCGGGGGCCCTGATCTACGGCATCGCCGACTTCCTGGGCGGGTTCGCCTCGCGGCGGGCGCTCCCCGTCGTCGTCACGGCCCTCGCGGCCACAGCGGGTCTGGTGCCTCTGCTCCTCGGTCTGCTGCTCCTCGGCGGTGAGTTCACGCCGGGCGCGCTGCTGTGGGGTGCGGTCGCGGGCGTCTCCGGGTCCGTCGGGGTCCTCCTCCTCTACGCGGCGCTGGCGGTCGGGCCGATGAGCGTGCTCTCGCCGGTGACCGCGGTGATCGCGGCGTCGGTCCCTGTGCTGGTGGCCGTCCTCCGCGGCGCGGTGCTCTCGCCGATCGGGATCGTGTCGCTGCTCGTCTCCCTGGTGGCCGTGGTCCTCGTCGCGACCACCCGGGAGCGATCGGGTGCGCGGCTGACGCGGCGCGGCCTCGCCGCGGCGGTCGTGGCCGGCTGTGGCTTCGGCGGCCTGGTGCTCGCCTACGAGCAGGCGCCGGAGGGGTTCAGCACCCTCCTGGTCGCGCGTCTGGTCCAGGTCGTGGTGATGGCGGTCGCCGTTCTGATCACCGTGGTGGCGCTGCATCGGAGCGCACCGGGGATGCGCGGGCTCCTCCGCCCCTCCGCTTCAGGCGGCGTGGGGCTCTCGGGCGGACGACGGGACACGCTGAGGTTCGTGGCCCTCGTGGCGATCTGCGGCATCTGCGATGCGGGAGCGAACGTCCTCATCCAGACCGCTCTGCACGCGAGCGACGATCCGACCACCCTTCCGGTGGTCGGGGTGTTGAACTCCCTCTACCCGCTCGGCACCATCCTGCTGGCCTGGATCGTCCTGCGGGAGCGTCTGGGCAGGGTCCAGGTCCTGGGCCTGGCCCTGGCGCTCGCGGCGAGCATCGGTCTCTCACTCAGCTGACCAGTCCGGTTATCGTGGGTGCGTGACGGAGGTCGAGACCGGGGCGCACCGCCCGCCGCTGACGATCGACGCTGAGACGTGCCGGCGGGACGCCGAACCCGCGTCCCCCGTGGCCTGAGCGGCGATCCCCATGGCCTTCCCCTCGTTCGAGGATGACGCCTCGATCCTCTTGGCGACGCTCCGGAGCAAGGAGGGGGCGCGGACGAGCGTGCGGAGCGTGATCGGGACGTGGGACATGATCAACGTCGACGTCCCCTCGCGCGAGATGATCGAGTCCGCCGCCGGTGCTCTTCAGCGAGGGGGCCTCATCGCGATCGACGACGACTGGGCCCTCCGGCCCACCGCCGAGGGGGCCCGGATCCTCCGCACGCCCCGACGCGTGAGCATGCGCGGGCTCCCGAGCGCGGTGAGGGAGCTTCTCCCGCCTCTCGCACCGGACCCCGCCGTGGTGCTCCCGGCGGAGGTCTACGACGCGGCCCTCGCCGACTACCTCCGCCCGCGACCGCCGCTGCGGACGGTCCTGTGGCGAGCCCTGACCCGCCGCTCCGATGTCGGCGGCGGGACGCCCGGGCGGGGTTGAGCATCCGGGTTCGGCGGCTTCACATCGCCGGCGCTCAGGACACGAAGCCGCGGGCGAGCTGCCGAGCAGCACGATGACGTCGAGCACGAGCCACACGGTCGCCGGTGGTGGCGCTCTCGAGGCGAGGGGTGCCCGCCTCCACAGCCGCTCGACAGTCCTCAGCGGCGCGCCCGGGAGGTGAGCAGCCGGGCGAGGCGGTAGGGCGAGGCGCCGACCGTCCGCCCGTCGGGCAGCAGGAGCGAGGGCGCCACCTCGAGGCGTCGTCCGTGCACCGTCATCCTCAGGATCGGGACGATCGCCTGCCCGGAGCTGGGCATGTCCTCGTGAGCCTCGTCGAGTGCGCTCCAGGGGACGAAGGCGAGGGAGGCGAGCGAGCCGGCTCCCCAGAAGCGCATGCCCTCAGGGATGAGCTGGAGGAGCATCCGCCCGCCGCCAAAGATCGCAGGGCCGGGATCGAGCGCGCCGGCCGAGGCCCACCGGGGCAGGGGGAGAGGCGTGAGGACGACCAGGGCCCACGGATCGTCCCAGGGCGGCGCAGCGGAGCCGGAGTCGAAGATCGCCGCAGCGAGCCGCCGCTGGGAGGCTCGGCCGTAGTGGATCATGAGGCCGATGAGGGCGCCGAAGGCTCCGACGACGACGAGGAGGATGAGGGCGCCGAGACCTCCGCGACTCGGATCGACGACAGCGGCGACGATCTGGACGACGAGCACCACGCCGTATCCGCCCAGGACGAGTCCGATCAGGACCCGCTGGGAGATCCGCACGTCGGGCATGGTCCGGTCCTGACGACCCGTGAGGTCGAACGGGTCGAAGCCGTGCGGCCTCCGCGCATCCCCCGTGCTCCCCGACGCCACGCCTCACGCTATACCCGCGAGACATCGTGTCGCTGCGTGGCGAGGCCCTGCGGGCGCGCACGCGGACCCGGACGCGGATCGGGGGTGGTCGGGGTCAGAGGCCGGACGGTCTCAGGCGCGGGTCGCTCGGGCCCCCGCGAGTGCCCTTGTGCGGCTCCTCGATGATCTCGACGTCACTCACCTGTGCGCTTTCCACCATCAGCAGGTCGAGCGATGTCACGAACAGCTCGGCGATGACCTCGTCGCTCACCTCGGCGCTCGGGAGGTCGACCCGGAACCTCTGCGCCTGGAGACCGCCCTCGTTCGAGAAGGTCACGATCGCATCGAAGACGGCACGGTACTGAGACATGCCGCCACGCTAGACCCTCCGATCCCCCCGGGCGGTACCCCGTCAAGGGACTCCCGTGTGCCGCGACGCGGGCAGTAGCATGCGGATGCGCGCCACGCGTGTGCGGGCCGCAGACCACCAGGGGGGAACCATGTCGACCGAGTCCATCGCATCCGCTCGTCCGAGCACCGTCACCGCCGCGTTCTGGCTGTGGATCGTGGAGGCCATCCTCAGCGTGGTCTTCGGGATCATCGTCGTGGCCGTCGCAGCCAGCACTCCGGCCGTGACCGACCTGTCCGGATCCCAGCGCGACACCGCGGTCGGGGTCCTCATCGGGGTCGCGGTGGTCTTCATCGTGGTCGCGGTCATCCGCGGGCTCATCGCCTTCGCGATGCGCCGAGGGCGCAACTGGGCCCGGATCGTGCTCACCGTGCTGGCCGCGCTCAGCATCGTCGCGACCGTCGTGCAGGGCGGTGGAGCGGGATGGCTCCTGTGGGTGTCGGTGGTGCTCGCGGTCGTCGCTGTCGTGCTGATGTTCGTGCCGGCGTCCAACGCCTGGTTCCGTCGAGGCGCCGCGACGACGACCGCGCCGTCCGCCGCCTGATGATCGAGGGCGTGGAGGCTCCCGACGGGAGCCCCTCTCGCGTGGCCTCCGAACCGCCGCGGACGCCGTACCCGCGGTGGGGTCTGCCCGCCTTCTTCGTCGGGGTCGGGTTCTTCGTCCTCGCCGAGCTGGTCGGCACCGTCCTCCAGCTGGTCGTCGGGGATGACGCTCCCGACCTGATGGTCCTGGTGGGCTACCTGCTCGTCTGGGCCGCCTTCCTGGGGGCGCTCGCCATCGCCACCCTCACCGGTGGTCGCCGCAGCTTCGTCGCCGACTTCGGTCTCCGCTTCCGTTGGGTCGACCTGCCCCTGGGCGTGGTGCTGGGTGTCGCCGTCGCGATCGGGGCCGGCTTCCTCGAGAACTGGATCATCTCGATGCTCGGCGGGGCGGGGTTCTCAAACCTCCCGAGCCGGAGCGAACCCGCGGCCTGGTACGTCGTGAACGCCGTCCTGGGTGCGGCGATCATCGCCCCGTTCGTGGAGGAGCTCTTCTTCCGCGGCCTGTTCCTCCGCTCGCTCGCGCACCTCGTGCGGGGCGGACTCCACCGCACGCGCGGCCGCGACTGGGATCCCGCCCTGCAGGATCCGCCGCGCGGGCGCCGGATCGCCGCCGCCCTCGTGTCGGTGGGAGTGTCGGCGGTCGTCTTCACCTCCTTCCACATGCTGGAGGCGGCCGAACCGGTCGACCTGCTGATCCTCGCGGCCGGGACGCTCCCGCTGGGCATCCTCAACGGGATCCTCGCCTACCGCACCGGCCGCCTCGGTCCGGGCATCGTCGCCCACGTCACCTTCAACGCGTTCGCCCTGCTCGCCTGACCGGGCGAGCCCGTCCGCCCCGCGCCGTGGGCCGCCCTGGTACGTTGCATACGTATGAGCTTCCTTCACCGGTCGGCCTCGGCGTGGGCGGAAGGTCACTCCCTCTCCGCCGACGTTCGCGGATGCGCGGACGCACGATGAGCGCATGAGCGGGCTGAGGAACGGCGGCCGGGGGGCACCGCCCCGGATGGAGCGGCCGACGGTGAGCATCCTCCCCTGGGTCATCGGGCTCGTCGTGGCCGGGCTCACGGTCTCGGCCGTCGCATCGCTGGCGCTCGACCCGTCGGCGGGGGACGGCGCCGCGACGCTGGTCGCCGGGTTCGGGGTGCAGATGGTGGCCGTCGCCGTGGTGTGCGTCTTGCTCGCCCACCACTCGCTCGCCTTCCGGCGCACACGATTCGACTTCCTCTGGCTGCTGTTCGGCGTCCTGCCGATCGGCAGCCTGCTGCTCGCGATCCCCGCGATCCTGTCTGATCCCGTCTACTTCGACGCCACCAGTCCGCCCGGCTTCTGGTCGACGCTCGCGCTCCACGCTGTGCTGATCCTCGTGGGCGCGCTCTTCGGGCCGCTGCTGTGGTTCTTCATCCTGATGCCCGTGTCTCAGCTGGTCGGCGGAGTCGTCGCGCTCGCTCGGGGAGAGAAGCCACCCGTCTTCCGGTTCGTCACCCCGATCGTGATGCTGGCGCTCGCGGCGTTCATCCTCCTCGGCGCGGGCGCGCTCGACCTCGGCGCCGCCCTCCCCGGGCGTTTCGCGGCCCCGCAGATCGTCCTGGCGATGCTGGGTCTGCCGGGCAGCTACGTGGTGGCATCGCCCCTGCTCCTCTGGGTGTGTCGCGGGATCCTCCTCGCGCTCCTGGTCGCGTTCCTCGGCTCGTGGTGGGCGCGCCGGCGTGAGGCCCACGCCGGCTGACGCCTCAGCCCTCCCCCACCGCGACGAGCGGGGCGACGACGGGACGGCGGACGTTCTCGCCGATGGTGCGGAGGCCCACGGTCGCCCACGCCGCGACGAGGAGCACGAAGAGCGCGACGCTGAGGACCGCGATCGGCGCGGATCCGGTGTGGGCCGCCAGGCCCGCGGTCCCGGTGACGCAGGTGCCCACCGGGAAGGTGAACGACCACCAGGTGAGGGAGAACGGCAGGCCGCGGCGGACGGTGCGGATCGTGATCGCCGCGGCGATGCTGAGCCAGAGGAGCGCGAACCCGAGCACGGTCACGCCGAAGAGGATCGCGAACATCATGAGCGCGTCATCGAACGCGGGTGTGAAGGCGCCCGCGGAGTTCCCTGCGAGGAGGTTCACGGCGGTGATCGACTGGCCGAGCGGGCCCAGGACGATCCACAGGGTCGGGACCATCCCCTCCGGGCCGACCTTGTGGACGGCCAGCCGCTGCCAGATCTGCACGATGATCACGATCGACGCCAGCAGGCTCGACCCGAACATCGCGAGGCACCCCAGCAGGAGCGTCTCGCGGAGCTGCCCGGCAGGCGTGTACGGGAGGAGCAGCGCACCGGTGGCCGCCGAGACCATCGGCGGGACGACAGGCATGAGCCACCCGCCGAAGGCGGAGTCAGCGCTGTTCTCGTGCCGGGTGAACGCCAGGTACGGGACGATGATCGCGCTGAACAGGCCCAGGATCGTCCCCGCCGCCCACAGCACCGTGTCGATCGCGACGGCGGCGTCGACCCCGATGACGTCTCGGCCGACCAGCAGCGTACCTGCTCCGACGGTGAGCAGCGCCATCGGCGGCGCCCCGTAGAAGTGGGCCATGACGGGGTTCAGGTGGTGTGCGCGCGCCGCGGAGGGATAGCGGACCCAGTGGAGCGCGGTCGCGATGAGGAGGAAGACCAGCCAGCCCGAGGCGAGCAGCCAGACGGCCACCGCTCCCTCCCGCAGGCCCGGGAAGGAGATCGGGAGGACCGCGGCACTGGTCGCGACGATGCCGGTCCCCATGACGGAGGCGAACCAGTTCGGAGTGACGGCGGAGAGGGCGAATCGAGCCATGCTCCGACCCTCTCGCTCCGGTGAGAGCGCCACTACAGTGAGATCACTGTGGATGTACAAGCATCGGTTGTAGCTGAGTCGGCCGGCGACCTGGTGTCCCTGCGTCTGCTCGCCGCGGTGGGGGAGAGCGGATCGATCTCCGCGGCCAGTCGGGCGGTGGGGATGTCGCAGCAGGCGGCATCGGCTCGGCTGCGGCGCCTCGAGCTCGGCGTCGGGTTTCCTCTGCTCCGCCGGGGCGCTCGGGGGACCACGCTCACGAGCGAAGGCGCACTGGCCGCCCTGTGGGCCTCCGACGTCGTCGAGGCGGCGGACAGGTTCGAGGCGGGCATCAGCGGGTTGCGGGACGACTCCGCCCCGCTGGAGGTCGCGGCGAGCCTGACGATCGCCGAGTACCTGATCCCGGCCTGGCTCATCGCCCTGCGGCGCGGCGACTCGCGCAGCATCTTGCTCTCGGTCGCTGCGATGAACAGCAGTCGGGTGATCGAGCGCGTCCGCACCCGGGAGCGGGTGCTGGGGTTCATCGAGTCCCCCCAGGACACCGCGGGCCTGGCTTCCCGGCTCGTCGCCCGTGACGAGCTCGTCGTCGTCGTCGCGCCCGAGCATCCGTGGTCTGCGCGCGAGAGCATCAGCGCGGCGCAGCTCGCCCGCACCCCGCTGATCGTCCGGGAGCAGGGGTCGGGGACGCGGCTCAGCGCGGAGCAAATGATGGCCGACGCGGGTCTCACGCCGGCCGCGCCGTACGTGGAGCTGCCGACCACCTCCGCCATCCGCACCTCTGTGGCGGCCGGAGACGGAGCCGCGATCCTCAGCATCCTCGCCGTGCGCGACGATCTTGCGGCCGGTCGCCTGATGCGGGTGCGCGTCCGCGACCTGCGGTTCGTCCGTGAGCTCCGGGCGGTCTACACGGATGAGCAGCTCTTGCCGTCCCGCCTGCAGACGCTCCTCGCCCTCGCGACCCGGCTCCCGCTCGGCTCGGCACCGATCCGCTGAGAGAGGGTCACCGGACCGGGTGATCGGGCGGGTGAATTGTGCCCTCCGTGCTCAGCGAGGGGTGCGGTGTTTGCCATCCTCGCGAGGAGGCATCAGACCCGTGATGCCGACAGACCCGGTCTGTCCGCGGAGGCTGCGGCCGCTCGACCCCACCCGAGCGGCCGCGGCCTTCGCTCTCTCGCGTCGAGCGCGCCACGAGCTCGACGCGCCCACCCGCTAGGAGACCGTCGGTGACCATCGCCCCGTGGCCCGTCCTGCTGACCCCCTCGCTGGAGGCGATGCTGCGGCGGGCCACCGCAGCGGAGCACACCGCCACGGGGATCCGACGACGCCTCGCCTTCCACAACACCCGCGTCATCCTGGGGGCGCTCCTGACGAGCGGATGCGACATCCACCACATCGCCCAGCTCGTGGGTGTGAAGACGGAGAGCGTGCGGGCTCGCGCCGAGCGGCGCGGACTGCTGCCCGTCGTGTCGGCCCCCGCCCTGACGGGCCTGACGGGCGAGGATCTGGCGACCCTCCCCCTCCACGCCCCGTGGGGCGCCGTCCCAGGCCCGACCTACCGCGCCGACGACGTCGTCCGGCTCCTGCAGCACCTCGACAGCGCCACGGGGTAGACGCCCAGACGCGAGAACCCGCCCTCGATCCCCATCCGGAAGGGCGACTGCTCGCCACTCGCGGGGGCACGTCCCGGGTGCTCAGCGCTGACCGCCGGAGACGAGGAGGACGTCTCCGGTGACCCAGCGGGCGCCGTCCGAGGTGAGGAAGGCGACGACGCTCCCGTAGTCGTCGGGGCGTCCGCTCCGGCCTAGAGGTGTCGCGGCGATGGACGCCGCCTCCATGTCCGACCCGACGAAGCCGCTGCTCCTGGTGCCGTCGGTGTCGGACGGGCCGGGAGCGATCGCGTTGACACGGATGCCCCGCGGGCCGAGCTCCTTCGCCGAGATGACCGTGAACGCCTCCATGGCGCTCTTGGTCGCCACATACAGGCTCGCGAAAGCGGGGTGCTGGTAGGTGCCGCCCGTGGACACGTTCACGATGGCTCCATCGGTGACGTCCTCCTGTGCGGCGAGGGCCTGCGTGGTCAGGACGACGCTCCAGAAGTTCGTGTCCATCTGCCGCCGGTAGTCGGTCTCGGTGATCGTCTCCAACGGTGCGAACGCGGCGATGCCGGCGTTGTTCACGAGGATCGTGACCGGTCCGAACGTCACCCGCGCCTCCTCGAACAGCGCGCGGACGTCCGCGGGGAGGGAGACGTCCCCCGCGACCGCGACCGCGCGGCCGCCGGCGGCCCGGATCTGATCCACCACCCGACTAGCTCCCTCCGCATCGGACCGGTAGTTGACGACGACGGCGTGTCCGGCTTCGGCCAGGGCCAGGGCAATTCCCGCTCCGAGGCCCTTCGATGCGCCGGTCACGACGGCGGTTCGGGTGGTTGCTGTCGACATGGGGTCTCCTTCGATCTGGGGAGACTTCAATCTAGGTTTCCGATAGGAACCATTCGGTACCCTTCGAGCATGAGCGCGCTGAGCGGGACGATCTTCCTGGCCGACTGCCCAGCACGGACGGCGATGGAGGTCATCGCGAGCAAGTGGTCCGTGGTGACGCTCTACGCCCTTCACGACGGGCCGAAGCGCTACGGCGAGCTCGTGGACATGTCGGGCGGCATCTCGCGGAAGGTGTTGACTCAGACTCTGCGCCGCCTCCAGGCGAACGGTCTCGTCGCTCGAACCGCGTTCGCAGAGGCCCCACCCAGGGTGGAGTACTCGCTCACACCGCTGGGCGAGTCCCTGCAAGAGCCGATCGCGGCACTCACGGAGTGGGCCAAGGAGCACGGCGAGACACTGGTCGCCTTCCAGGAGCAGGGCGACTCCGTCGCCGGCTGAGCAGCCTCGAGCGCAGCCGTCCGGGAGGCGGGCTTCCGTCAGGCGTCGCGACGGGCGGCGACGGGCGCCTGGAGCGAGGCGGCGAGTCCCTCCGCGTACTGCTCCATCGCGCCGACGATGTCCACGTCCTCCGGGTCGAGCAGCCACTGGGTGTTGAGGCCGTCGATCGCGCCCACGACCTCGGCGGCCTTCAGCGCCGGATCGACCGCCGGGTCGAAGACGCCGGCGTCCTGTCCGTCGGCGATGAGCTGGGCGACGAGGCGACGCAGGCGCCGATACCGCGCGACGAAGTGGTCGTGCGCGACCGCGTCTCGCGGCAGGTTCTCGGCCACGAGCACGGCGAAGAGCCGCACCAGGTTGGGGTCGGACACGTTGCGCCGAGCGGCGGCGGGCAGCCCCCGGATGGCCTCGACCCCGCCGATCGCGGCGAGCTCCTCGGCGAACGCGACCGCGGCACCGTCCCGGTCGTCGATCACGGCGTCGAGCAGCGCCGGCTTGCTGCCGAAGTAGTAGAGCAGCGCCTGCTGGGTCACGCCGACGCGCTGGGCGATGTCGGCGATGCTCGTGTCGCGGTAGCCCCGCTCGGCGAACATCTCGCTGGCGACCCGCACCAGCTCTCCGCGCCGCGAGTCACCGCGCTCCGTGCCGCGGTGCCGCCCGCGTCTGGACGGGGATGCGGACGGGCTCTCGCTCATGTCCTCATTCTGCCCTGTTGCTTTTGACTTACCACTCGGTAAAATGACAGCCATGTCATCGACGACCTGGCCTGAGACGTGGACCGGGCGCTGGATCTGGTCGGACCGTCCCGCGCTCGCGGGACCGAGCGCCGAGCATCCGTACGGCGCCCCGGACCCTGAGCGGTTCGACACGCGCGTCCTCCTCCGCCGGGCTCTGCGGCTCGACGGCGCTCCGCGCTCCGCCTCTCTGCGCATCACGGCCGACTCGGACTACCGGCTGTTCGTCAACGGGCGCGAGCTCGGCTCCGGGCCGATCCGGCACTCTCCCCGCCGCATCGAGTACGACGAGTACGCGATCGAGGACGCCCTCGTCGCGGGCCTGAATGTCGTCGCCGTCCTCGCGCGCTTCCGCGGCTTCCCCTCGCCGTGGTGGGAGCCGTCACCGACCAGCTTCACGCTGGGTGGCGGATGCGTCGCCGCCGAGATCTCGATCGACGGCGACATCGTCGGCACCGACGCGAGCTGGCGCATCCGGGAGGCTGAGGCGTGGACGCCGGCGCCCCCCGCGGGATTCCTCGTGACGCAGCCGGACGAGCTCCTCGACGCCCGCCTGCTCGACGCGGACTGGACGCATCCCGACTACGACGACTCGGACTGGCAGCCGGCGACGGTGCTTCACGAGCACTCGATCGTCGGCCCCTCGGGGCGGACCACGCCCGGTGGGGAGCCGTGGGGAGCACCCGGACCCCGGCCGGTGCCCGCCCTCACCGGAGAGCGGAGGTCGCCTGTGGCCGGGCTGATCCTGTCGGGTGGGGAGGTCGCGTGGGACGGCGCCGCGCTCGGTCCGGCGCGGGCCGTCCTCTCCGGGCTCCTGGCCTTGTGGGCCGGCGCGGCCGACGAGGCCTCCACCGATCTCGAGCTCCCCGCGGAGGTCGCCGCCGGTCGTCACCTCCTCGTCGTCGACTTCGGCGCCATCGTCAGCGGACGGCTGGAGCTGCGCCTCGACGCCACCGTCGGCACCACGGTGGTGGGCAGCCTCCTGGAGGCGCCGACCTCGGCCGCCCTCGACTCCGCCGCCGTGCTGGGCTACGTCTGTCGCGGCTCCGACGACCGCTTCGTGTCCTCCGAGCGCCTCGGCGGACGCTGGCTCGTCCTGCTCGTCGAGTCGGAGACCGCGTGGCGCCTGGAGGAGATCGCCGTGCTCGAGCGTGTGCGCCCTCGGGAGGCGGTCGAGCCGTTCCGCTCGGACGACGGACGGCTGGACCGGATCTACGACGTCGCTCTCCGCACGGTCGACCTGAGCTCGCACGACGCCTACGTGGACTGCCCCACGCGCGAGCAGCGCGCGTGGACGGGCGACTCGGTCGTGCACCAGTCGGTCGACTTCGCGGCGAACCTCGACTGGAGCCTCCCGAGGTGGAGTCCGCAGCTCCTGGCGCAGCCGCGGACGGACGGCATCCTGCCGATGGTCGCAGCGGGCGACTTCGCCACCCCGGCCGTCCCCACCATCCCCGACTGGTCCCTGCACTGGATCCGTCAGGTGCACCGACTGCACGAGTACACCGGCGACCTCGAGGTCGTGGCGTCGCTGATGCCGGTCGCCGAGAACGTGCTGCGGTGGTTCGACCGCCATCGTGGCGGGGACGGACTGGTGTCCGACGTCCCCGGATGGGTCCTCATCGACTGGTCCCCGGTGCAGGTCGAGGGGCGCAGTGCGGCCCTCAACGCGCTGCTGGCGCGAGCCTTCCGCGATGTCGCTGAGCTCTCCGACGCCCTGGGTGACGCGGGGCGCGCCGCGTGGGCACGTGATCGGCACGCGGCGATCGGCGCCGCCTTCGAGGTGTTCTGGGACGAGGGGCGCGGCGCCTACCGCGACACCGTCATCGACGGGACGCGCGGCCGCTCGGTGAGCGAGCACACGGCGGCCGCGGCCGTCTGCGCCGGCATCGTCCCGGCGCATCGGACGGCGGCCGTGCGCCGCCTGCTGCTCGACCGCTCCGCCGTGTTCACCCGGAGCCCGTTGGCCGACCACGGAGCGGATGCGCTGGGCCCGGTGGCGGGCACCCCGGTGTCGGTGCGCGACGCTCCCGACTGGGACACCGAGCGCCTCACGGTCGGCGCCCAGCCCTTCTTCCGCCCCCTCGTGCACGAGGCCCTCGACCTCCTCGGGGCGACCGACCGGCTGCCCGACCTCCTGCTCGACTGGGACGCCCTCCTGGCCGACGGTCCCACCGCCTTCCGCGAGTGCTGGGAGGGCGGTTCCTACTGCCACGGGTGGAGCGGGACACCGGCGCGCGACCTCATCGTCTTCACCCTGGGCATCCGGCCCGCCGAGCCCGGCTGCACACGGATGCGGATCGCGCCCCGCCCCGGCCGGCTCACGCGCGCCTCCGGCGCCGCCGCCACGCCGTTCGGCCCCGTGCGCGTCGCGGTCGAGGGCGACCGGGTCGAGATCGACTCTCCCGTCCCGTTCACCTTCGTGGATCGTGACGGACGCGAGAGCGACCACCCTGCGGGAGCCGTGACGACGCGGCTCTGACCCCTGCACCTCCCGGTGCACCGACGAAAGGAGGCGACGATGCCTTCCCTGTTCCTCTCCCTGGCGACCGCCGCAGCGCTGACGATCTCGCTCGCCGCCGCTCCGGTGGCGACGACCCCGTCCGACCCTTCGACCGCATCTGCGGCGCCGTCCCTCACGGCCCCGCTCGCGCATCCGGTCTGGCTGTGCCATCCCGCCGACCCGAGGTCCGCGTGCGGGGACGCGACCGGGCGCTACCCCGACGGCACGACCGTGCCGCTGTCGACCACCGTCGCTGCGGACGGTTCGACCACCGTGACGCAGCCGTCCACCGGAGCAGAGCCGCCCGTGGACTGCTTCTACGTCTATCCGACGGTCGACCTGCTGCCCAACCCGCCGCTGATGGTCGGCTCGGCCCCGCCCTCCGCGCGCGACGACGAGGTGGCGGTGCTGCTCGCGCAGCTCGGTCCGCTGACCGACCTGTGCCGGGTGTTCGCGCCCCTCTACCGGCAGAGCACCCTCGCGCAGCTCGCACTGAGCGGCGCGACCGGAGGCGACCCGTACCCGGGCCCGGGGTTCGCCGACGTCCAGCAGGCATGGGACGACTACTGGGCGCACGACAACATCGACCCCGTCACCGGCGAGCGTCGCGGAGTGATCGTGCTCGGCCACTCGCAGGGCAGCGTCGCGGTCGAGGAGCTCCTGCAGCACTCGGTCGACGGCGACCCGACGGCGACGGCGCAGCTGGTCAGCGCCGTCGTGCTCGGCGGTCAGGTGCAGGTGCCGATCGGTGCGACCGTCGGCGGCGGATCCGATCCCGCGTCGACCTTCCAGCACCTGCCGCTCTGCCAGCCGCAGTCCGGCAGCGTGCCCACGGGATGCGTGATCGCGTACTCGAGCTACGGGCAGCCGTCCGGCTCGAGGCCCACCTCCGGGAGCCTGGCGGACAACCTCGACCCGGGGCACCAGATCGCGTGCGTCAACCCGAGCGCGCTCCTCGCCGGAGCGGCTCCTGACGCGACGACCCCGCTCGACCCGGTGCTGCCGACGCGCACGCTGGTACGCGGCAGCCTCCTCGCGCCGAACGGGGCGCTGACCCACCTCCTGATCGGATACACGCTGCCGTCGGATCCGACCGGCTACCGGGCCACCCCGGGAGCCCTCACCGGGCGCTGCGCCTTCGCCGGCGACGCGACCTCCAACGCGAGCTGGCTGCAGATCGAGGACCCCACGGGCATGCTGCCCGACACCGCGACCTCGGCGCTCGGCCTGCACGTCGTCGACTACAACGTCGACCTCGGCGGCCTCCACACGCTGCTCAGCGCTCAGGCCGCGCAGTGGGTCCAGGCCGCGCAGGCCGCCGATCCCGCCCTGCGCCGATGACCCGCACGACCTCGCACGTCCCGCATGACCTCGCACGACCCGATGACCCGCACGACCCGACGATCGGAGACCCTCCCATGACCGAGCCCTTCCCCAGCCCGGCGCAGGCCGCCGCCTCGCCGGATGCCGCGCCCGCCGACCCGCAGGCCCGCCGACCCTGGCGCACCGCCCTGCTGGCCGGCATGGCCTCCTACCTCGACGCCGGCACCATCGTCGCCGTGAGCGCCAGCCTCACCCTCTGGCGCAACCAGTTCGCCCTCGACGCCTGGCAGCTCGGCTTCCTGTCCGCGGCGCTCACGGTGTGCATCGGGATCGGCGCGATCGTCGGCGGCCGGATCGGCGACCGCGTGGGCCGCAAGCGCGTGTACTCGTTCGACCTCCTGCTCTACGCCTTCGGGCTGCTCTGGATCGTGTGCGCCGTCGCGCCGGTCATGCTCTTCATCGGCGTGATCATCGTGGGTCTCGCCGTGGGGGCGGACGTGCCCACCTCGATCACGGTGGTCGGGGAGACGGCACCGGGGAAGCGGCGCGGCCGGCTCGTCACCTTCACGCAGCTGCTCTGGGGGCTCGGTCCGCTGATCGTGATCCTGGTGGTCCTGGCCTCGACCGGTCTCGGCGAGTGGATGCCGCGCATCGTGTTCGGTCATCTCCTCGTCCTGGCGCTCATCACCTGGGCCCTGCGCCGGCGCATCGGCGAGCCCGTGGCGTGGAAGAGCGCTCGCACCGCGGGCGCGACCCGGGAGGGGGCGCGAGCCCTGTTCCGCTCGCCCCTGCTGCGGAACACGCTCTTCATCCTCGGCTTCTACGTGCTGCTGACGATCGGCACCAACTTCTACGGCTCCTTCGGCCTCTACTCGCTCGAGACGGTCGGAGGCCTCAGCCCGTCCACCGCGCTCCTGGTCTCGCTCATCGGGGTCCCGGTCGTGCTCCTCACGGTGCTCGCGATCATGCGGGCGATGGACGGCCCGGCGCGGCGGCCGATCTTCGTGGTCGGGGCGATCGTGCAGGTGGCCGCCTGGATCGTGCCGCTCGTCCTCCCGGCCGGTGCCGTGACGCTCGTGATCGCCTTCGTCACCTACGGCATCGGCACTACGATGGCCGGTGAGGCGCACTACAAGGTGTGGTCGCAGGAGCTCTTCCCGACGGAGCTGCGGAGCACCGCGCTGGGGCTGAGCTTCGGCGTCGCCCGCATCGCCTCGGCCATCTCCCTGGTGTTCGTGCCCACCCTGCTCGCCTCGGGCCTCGTGGGGGTCTCGGTGCTGATGATCGTCGTGACGGTCGGCTCCGGGTTCCTCGGACTCGTCTTCATGCCGCGGAGACGAGGGGAGTCGATCGAGGAGATCGACGCTCGGCTCCGCGTCGACCCGGTCCGATGACGACGGGGACCGTCGGCTTCATCGGGCTCGGGATCATGGGCGTGCCGATGGCCACGAACCTGGTCCGTGCCGGCTTCGACGTGGTGGTGTGGGCGCGTTCCCCCTCTGCCGTCGACGAGCTGGTGGCCGAGGGCGCGCGGGCGGTGGACGACGTGGCCGGCGTGTTCGAGGCCGCGAGCACGGTCGTCCTCATGCTGCGCGACGAGCCGGCGGTGGATGCGGTGCTCGCGCGGGGCACGGATGCGTTCGCAGGCTTGGTGTCCGGGCGCACCGTGGTGCAGATGGGAACCTTCACGACCACCTTCTCCCGTGCCCTCGCGGACGAGGTGGGCGCTACCGGAGGCCGCTACGTGGAAGCACCCGTGTCGGGCTCGCGGGGCCCTGCCCGGGATCGGACGCTCGTCGCGATGCTGGCGGGCGACCCCGACGCGGTCGCCGAGGTGGAGCACGTCGTCGCCGCGATGTGCGCCCAGACGTTCCGCTGTGGCGCCATCCCTGCGGCGCTGTCGATGAAGCTCGCGGTGAACACCTTCCTGATCACGATGGTCACGGGCCTGGCGGAGACCTTCCACTTCGCCGCCCGGAGCGGGGTCGACCTCGACGTCCTCAGAGAGGTTCTCGCCGCTGGACCGATGGCATCCGTCGTCTCGCGGGGGAAGGCGCAGAAGCTGACCGACCGGGACCTGTCGGCGCAGGCGGCTGTGACGGACGTGCTGAAGAACGCTCGACTGGCCGAGGACGCAGCTCGCGCCGCCGGATCGTCTCACCCGCTGATGACCGCCAGTCGCGAGCTCTACGAGGAGGCGGCGGCTGCCGGCCTGGGGCATCTCGACATGATCGCCGTCATCGCCGCCCTCGACGAGCGTGCAGGCGTGGACCCGAAAGGGGCACTTGCCGTGCAGGTCCGTGATGGTCGAGACTGCGAGAGCTGCCCACCGTCGAGCTGAACGCCCGGGCGCCCGACCCGAAGGATCAGCATGACCCGCTCCGCTTCCGTACGGCGCCGCGCTCTGGGCGGAGGAGCCGGCGTCGCGCTGGCCGTCGCTGCCCTGGTCGCGGTCCCGGTCGCCCCGGTCTTCGCGGCGACGACGACGGTCTCGACCCTCGCAGAGCTCCAGGGTGCGCTCGCCGACTGCACGAGCGCACCGAACACGATCGCGCTGGGTGCCGACATCTCGGCGCCGGGCGCCGCCCTCACCGTGCCGTGCGACACCACGATCGATCTCGGCACACACGATCTGTCGGTGCTGAACGTCGTCATCGCCGAGGGGGAGGGCCTGACGGTGGACGGCCCCACGGACGGATCGGGCGGCACCCTCACGGCGGATGCGACGAACGCCGCCAACGGCACGGCCGGCATCCAGACGACGGGAGCGACGCTCACGGTGACCGGGGGCACGGTCACCGCACGCGGCGCCGACACCACCGGGCCCGGCATCGGCGGCGACCGATCGGACGCGGGCTCCCTCGTCGTCGCGGGAGGTGTCGTGAACGCCTACGCAGACGGGTACAGCGCCGCCGTGGGTGGCGGCTACCCGCGGAGTGCGGGCGGATCCGTCACCGTCACGTCCGGCGCCCTGAACGCCTATGCGGAGGGGCCCTACACGGTCGCCGTCGGCGGCGCGGGTGGCGGCGCCAGCGGAAACGGGGGCGCGGGGGCACAGGTCACGGTGACCGGCGGTTCCCTCACAGCCTCCGCGTCGAGGGAGTACGGCACGGCCATCGGCGGAGGGGTCGCCGGACTGGATGCCGCCGACCTCGGAGGTGCTGGGGGGTCGCTGACCATCGGCGCGGGCGCCGAGGTCACCGCGACAGCGCCTCGGAACGCCATCGGGTCGGGGTGGAACGTCTTCACTGACGTGCCGACAGGCGACTTCGGAGCGGTGGACGTCGATGGCACCCTGCGCCTGCCGTCCGGAGGGCTCTACGTCGGCACCGACGCGGCTCCGGGGCCCGAGATCACCGTCGGCACGTCCGGTCGCATCGTGGGGTCGACGGCGGATCCCGCCACCGGAGCCGGCATCAGCGGCCCCGGATCGATCGACAACCAGGGCTCCATCACCCTCGCTCCGCCGAGCGGCGCCGTGACGGGCAACAACCGGCTCGTCCGGTTCACCCCCACCGCCCCCAGTGTGAGGGTGTTCGCGCCGTCGTTCGCCGACGGCGCCCGGACGCTTCCCGCTCCCCCCACCGGCACGCAGTGGAACACGGCCGCGGACGGGTCGGGCGACTGGTTCACCACCACCTCGTCCACGGCCGGATCCGGCACGCTCGACCTCTCCGCGGTGGTGCCGGGGACGATCGTCGTCTCGACCGATCCCGCCGCCCTGACCGCCACTGCGGGCGAGCCCTACGACTTCCCGGTCACTGTCACCGGACCCACCGGCGCGCCGCTCGTGCCCCAGCCCACGGTCGACTACACGTCCACCGACTGCACCATCGGGGCCGGCGGCGTCTTCACCGTCGCCCGCTCCTGCAGCATCACGGCCTCCACCACCGTGCAGGGCGTGCCGCTGTCGAAGACCTTCACGATCCAGGTCGTCGCGGGTCCGCTCGCTGCGCTGACCCTCACTCCCGCGTCCGCCACGGTCACCCAGGGTGCGTCCCTCGCGTTCCTGGTCAGCGGGGTCGACGCCGAGGGCAACGCCGTCGACGTCACCGCCGCCGTGCTCACCTCGTCGTCGCCGGCCGACACCGTCGCCGGCCGATCGGTCACGTTCTCCGGCGCCGGGGCGCACACGGTCACCGCCACTCTCGGATCCGTGTCGACGACGGCGGCCATCACGGTCGTCGCCGGACCGCTCAGCTCGCTCTCGATCACGCCCTCGACCACGACGGTCCCCCAGGGCGGCACCGTCGCGTTCACGGTGACTGGTGCGGATGCCGCCGGCAACCCCGTCGACGCCTCCGCGGCGGTCCTC
Organism: Cnuibacter physcomitrellae; assembly: GCF_014640535.1. Taxonomy (NCBI): domain Bacteria; kingdom Bacillati; phylum Actinomycetota; class Actinomycetes; order Micrococcales; family Microbacteriaceae; genus Cnuibacter; species Cnuibacter physcomitrellae. The sequence goes on along the minus strand of NZ_BMHD01000001.1, from coordinate 2,322,788 downwards.
ACCTCGTCGGGCACCGCCGACGCGGTCGACGGGCACGCCGTGACCTTCTCCGGCGCGGGCGCCCGCACCGTGACCGCGGCGCTCGCGGGGGTGACGACCACCGCGTTCGTCGAGGTGGTCGCGGGCCCGCTGGCGACGTTGACGATCACGCCCTCCTCGAGCTCCGTGGACCAGGGCGGCACCCTCGACTTCACGGTCACCGGGACCGACGCCGCGGGCAACCCCGTCGACACCTCGGATGCGGTGCTCACCTCGTCGGTCGCCACCGACGTCGTCGACGGCTTCTCGGTGACCTTCCCCCACGCCAGCCCGCACACCATCACGGCCACGATCGGTGCGGTCTCGGCCAGCGTCACGATCCAGGTCGTCCCGGCTCCTGCTCCAACCCCCGGCCCGAGCCCGGCGCCGGCACCCGCACCGGCGGGCCTGGCGAACACGGGCGCCGACGGCGGGGCCGCGACCCTCGCCGGAGGTGCGGCGGTCGCGCTGCTGCTGCTCGGCGGGGTCCTGCTCCTGATCCGACGCTCGGTCCGCCGGGTGGGGTGAGCGTGACGGTCGCGCCACCGCGCGACCGTCACGCCACCGCGCGGATGACCCCCGTCACGATCAGCGTGATCACCGTGGTCCAGAGGACGATCGCGGCCGCCTGCCAGGCGAGCACGCGCCGCGGGGGCACGCCGGTCGAGGTGAGCGCCGCTGCGGTGAACTGCGTGGGGAGCAGCAGCGGACCCAGCAGGCTCACCCCCGGCGTCCCGTACCGGTGGTAGGCCCGCTCGAACTTCTCGCGCCGGGCGCTGGTCCGCTTCTCCGCGCCCGCACCCGCACTCGCACTCGCTCGGCGCGTCGTCACGGCGGTGCGGACGCGGGCGGCGGCGAGGACGACGATCGTGACGCAGATCAGGTTGCCGATCGCGCCGGCGAGGGCGGCGACGATCGGAGGGATGCCGCCGACGATGCCGATCCCGGCGGCGCCCTCGCCCTCGATGAAGGGCACCGCGCCGGCCAGGGCCACGACGAGGGGCTGGACGAGGGTCGGGACCTCGGCGACGAGGTTCTGGAAACCGAGGACGAGGTCGGTGACGGGGCTCGACATGACTGCTCCTGAGGGGTGGGTCCGCGGCGTGTTCCGCGGTGATCCCATCCCATCGAGAGCACTCGCCCAGCGGCAGTGCCGCGGCGTCACGACGGGGCGGGAGGATGGGCCGACGGACCCGTGACAAAAGTCACGGCCGTACAGTGGCCGGGGTGAGCACTCCGACAGCCGCCGCCCGCGCCCGCGACGTTCGCGTGACGTGGTGGTACACGGTCCTCTCGATCATCATGCTGCAGCTGTTCGGTCTCGTCGTCTGGGCGCTCGTGCTGGTGATCGACGAGCCTCCGCTGCACACCGTGCTCTACCTGGCCGGCGCTGCCGGGTCGGTGGCGTCCGCGATCCTGCTGCTCGTCCGCTACCGGCGCGAGCCGCTGGACGAGGGCGACACGACCGCGCGCCGGCCGGTGTGGCCGCTGGTCCTCGCGGGCGTGGCATCCGGGGCGCTCGCCGGGGCCGCCGCAGGCTCCCTGCTGCTCGGGGTGACGCTCGCGGCGCAGGCGCTCTGCCTCGTGTCGTGGCGGTCGGGCATCCGGCTGCGACTCGTGCTGCTGCTGGTCGCCGTGATCGTCGCGGCGTGGGTGGTCGAGGCGACCCACCTCGATCCGGACGGTCGTGTCGCGCGGATCCTCGGGATGGGCCTCTTCATCGCGATGCTCCCACCGCTGTCCGCGACGTCGCTGTGGTGGTGGGACATCGTCCGCGAGCTCGATCGCGCCCGTCGCGCCGAGGGGCGCCTCGCCGCCGCTCAGGAGCGCCTGCGCCTCGCGAGCGACCTCCACGACCTCCAGGGCCATCACCTGCAGGTCATCGCCCTGCAGCTGGAGCTCGCCGAGAAGATGCTCGCGCGCGACCCCGCCGCGGCCGTCGAGCAGGTGCGCCTCGCCCGCCACAGCGTGGACGAGGCGCGCCGCGGCACCCGCGAGCTGGCCGTACGGTTCCGCGGTGTGCCGCTTCCGGACGAGCTCGCGAACGCCGCCGACCTGCTGCGCGCCGCCGGTCTGCGCGTCGACCTCGAGATCGCTCCCGACGCCGCGGACGCTCCCGCGGACGTGCTGGGCCCCGTCATCCGCGAGTGCACGACGAACGTGCTGAAGCACGGCGGCGGAGGGTCGGCATCCCTGTCCCTCCTCCACCGCGACGACGCGTGGGTGTTCACCATCGAGAACGACGTGCGCGAGCCCCGCGGCGCCGGAGGCAGCGGGCTCGACGGCATCGCGGAGCGCATCGGCCGCGTCCGAGGGACGGTGGAGGCCGGACGCTCCGGCGACCGATTCCGGGTCGCGGTCACGGTGCCCGAGGGGGTGATGGCGTGATCCGCGTGCTCATCGCCGACGACGAGGACATGATCCGCACCGCGCTCGCGGCACTCCTGCGGCTCGAGCCCGACCTCGAGGTGGTGGCGGAGTGCCGAGACGGCGAGAGCGCGATCGCCGAGGCCGAACGGGTGCAGCCCGACGTGTGCCTCCTCGACCTCGAGATGCCGGGCCTCGACGGCGTCGACACCGCGGCACGCGTCCTGCGGCAGGTGCGCACGCGGTGCGTGATCGTCACCCGTCACGCCCGCCCGGGCGTGCTGCGCCGGGCGCTCGGCGCCGGCGTGCACGGCTTCCTGCCGAAGTCCCGTCCTGCGGATGACGTCGCCTCGGTCATCCGCGAGGTCGCTACGGGCCGGCGCTACGTCGACCCCGAGATCGCCGCCGACGCGCTGAGCGACGAACGCAGCCCGCTCACCGACCGCGAGCTCGACGTCCTGCGCGCGGGCGCCCGCGGAGAGACGATCGCCGAGATCGCCGCCTCCCTGCACCTGTCGGCGGGTACCGTCCGCAACCACGTGTCGTCCGTGCTGGGCAAGCTGGGTCTGGCGACCCGCCAGCAGGCGACGATCCACGCGCGCGAGCGCGGCTGGATCTGAGCGCACGGCTGCGGCTCGCCTCCGGCGGGAGACCGAGGCGGGGACTCGTCAGCGATCGAGCCAGGCGCGGAAGCCCTGCGGTGTGTTCGTCCACTGGCGGGTCCCCGAGGCCAGGGCGAGGTAGGGGCCCATGACGAGCAGCGCGATCAGGAGCAGCCAGACCGGGTGGCCGAGGATGAGGGCGACGACCGCTGCGGTGACGCCGAGCCCCAGCCAGACCGCGACCGCGATCAGCTTGAGGCGCCTGCGGCGCGCGCCGGTGGGGGACGTCTTCACGGGAGCAGGCTACGCCTCGCAACGCGGCCTCGCGAGCACGATCGCCGTGGGGCGACGTCAGTCGGACCAGTCGGTCGCGGCGGCGGACCCGGCCTGCGGGACGATCTCCGCGAGCCGTTCCTGGAGGGCGGCGGTAATGAACCGGTACGAGTCGCTGCCGAGCACGAGGCGGCGGGGTGCGGGGGAGACGTCGACGCTGGCGATGATCGCCGCCGCCATCTTCGCGGGGTCGCCGAGGGAGGGCCGGGAGCGATCGCCCGCGGCCCGGGTCATCGCCGCGGGCGTGTCGTCGTAGGCGGCCAGGGGCGTCGCGGTGGCGAGGCTGTCGAACCGGAACTCGGTCCGCGCGCCCCCGGGCTCGACGATGGTCACCTCGATGCCGAACGGTGCCGTCTCCTTGGCCAGCGACTCCATGAACCCCTCGATGCCCCACTTCGACGCGTGGTACAGCGACGCGCCGGGGTTGGTGGCCAGACCACCGTAGGTCGACAGTTGGACGATCCGGCCTCCGCCCTGGCCGCGCAGGTGGGGCAGCGCCGCTCGGGTGACCTGGATCGACCCCAGCAGGTTCGTCGCCAGCTGGTGCTGCACCTGTTCGTCGGTGAGCTCCTCCGCCGCGCCGAAGAGGCCGTAGCCGGCGTTGTTGACCACGACGTCGATGCGGCCCAGCCGGGCGAAGGCGTCGTCGACCACCCGCCGGACGGCCGGCACGTCGGTCACGTCCAGATGCGGCACCACGAGTCGATCGCCGTACCGCCGTTCGAGGTCGGCGACCGACCCGTCCCTTCGCACCGTTCCCACCACGCGGTCCCCGGCCGCGAGCAGCTGCTCCGTGAGCTGCCGGCCGAATCCGCTGTTGATCCCGGTGATGAACCATGTCCGCTCCGTCACGAGCGCACCGCCTTTCCGTCGTTGCTGTCTGTGGCGTCTCTCAGCGTGCGCGCCGCGGAGCGCGCCCGGGGAGACCGCGTCCGGAGGGGTACTGCCAGGGCATACCCACCGGGTGACGAGCCGCGTACCGTGAGGCTCGTGGATGCGCGCAACGAACTCGGCACGTTCCTCCGGGCACGTCGCGAGCTGGTGCAGCCCGAGGACGTGGGGCTGCCGCGCGGCGCGACCCGGAAGGTGCACGGCCTCCGCCGGGAGGAGGTCGCCGCGCTGGCCGGCATCAGCAGCGAGTACTACCTCCGTCTCGAACGAGGACGCGACACCCACCCGTCCGACCAGGTGCTGGACGCGCTCGCCCGCGTGCTGCAGCTCGACCACGAGAGCCGGGGCTACCTCCTCGATCTCGCCCGGGCGCGTCCGTCGTCGCCCCCGGCGGAGGGCGACAGGCTGCCCGCCGATGCCCAGCTCCTGCTCGACACCATCGGAGCGCCGGCGTTCATCGTCAACAGGTACCGCGACGTCCTCGCCGCCAATGCCGCCGCGACGGAGCTCTCACCGATGATGCGTCCTGGCGTGAACCGCATCCGGGCCCTGTTCCTCGACGCGGAGACCCAGCGGGCGCATCCGGACTGGGAGCAGCACGCCGCCTCGATGGTCGCGCAGCTGCGGGCCGACCTCGGCACACGCACCGACGACCCCCGCGCGCAGACGCTCATCGGCGAGCTGACGATGAAGAGCAGCCTGTTCCGCACGCTCTGGGACCGCCACGACGTGGGCCGAGGGGGCCGGAGCGACACCCTCATCGTCCGTCCCGGCCGGCCTCCGCTCGCCTTTCGGCAGGAGAAGCTCCAGCTGGTCGCCGATCCCGCGCTGCTGCTGGTCGTCTACCTCCCGCAGACCGCCCCCTCGGACGTCCCGCCCGCCGACTCGGGGGAGGGGCTCAGCGGATGCCGAGCGTGGCCAGAGACGTGACCGTGACCCCCACGGTGGCCAGTGCGGCGCTTCCGAGGACGATGGCGTCGAGGGAGAGGGCCCGCCGCGTGGGGCGGGTGCTGACCGCCTCGCCGTCGGCGGGGGACACGGCAGTACGGGACGTCGACATGTTCTTCTCCTCGGCGGGCGGGGTCGCCCAGGGTTCGGGTTCGCCGACGCGGTGTCCCGCGGCGGTTCGACATCATGCCTACCACTGAATCGGTCAATGGCAAGTGAGTCATCTGCCGAACTATCTGACCTCGGCCGTGGTCGTGGCGGGTGCCGCGCGGGTGGTCCGCCAGGTGTCGACCGTGATCACCGCGCCCAGGATGGCCACGGCCAGCGCGACGGACGCGAGGGTGTCGGTGAGCCAGTGGTAGCCGAGGTAGAGGCGGGCGACGATCTGGCAGGCGATCATGGCGGCGGAGAGCGCGAACCCTCCGATCCAGGCCGGGAGCGAGGGTCGGCGCGAGACGAGCAGGTAGGTGAGGAGGAGGAAGAAGTCGCTCACGCCGGTGACGTGGCCGGAGGGGAAGGAGAACGTGCCGTCCGCCCCGAGGAGCATGTACTCCATCGGGGGACGCGGGCGCTGCACGACGTGCGCCGTGATCTGCACGCAGATCACCCCGAACACGGTGCCCGACGCCAACAGCAGCGGCCGCCAGAGGTGGCGTGCCACGGCGAACCACACGACGAGCACGACCAGGATGATCAGCGGCAGGAAGACCGGTCCGAAGACCGTGGCGAGGGTGTCCATCACGACGGTCCCCTCCGCGAACCGCTTCTGGCGGAACCACTCGGCGACGCCGGGGTCCAGCGCCGTCAGGCCGGTACCCGTGGCCACCTGCACGACGAGGGCGACGAACGCGAGCGCTCCCAGCCCCATCAGGATCCCTCCGAGGGTGAACGAGCGTCTCCGAGCCGGGGCGGGGACGACGCGGAGCTCGAACAGGAACCTCCTGTGGAACCGCGACCGGCGTGAGACGACGACATCCGAGAGGTGGTTCGCCGACACACCCCACACCGTACCCGGGTCGGGCTCGGCCGGACCCGGTGGGCACGGTGGTGAGAACTACCCATGGGCGCTGCGCCGGAACGACCGTAGATTTGAATCGGACTCCGCACACGATCGGCGGACGCTGACGAAGGGGGCGCCCATGAGCGACGACAGGAACAATCCCGGACCGCAGCAGTCGGGAGAGGACGGCCAGCAGCCATCACGGGGTGCAGACCGGACGGGTGACCTGCCCGCCTACCCCGTGCAGGGGCAGGGCGACTCCGGCCCGGCGTTCCCCGGATACCCGCCGCAGGGACAGCCGGGTTCCGGCGTGCCGCCGCAGGGTCCGCAGTCCCCGAACGCCGCTCCCCCGACCGGCGCACCGCAGCCGCATCCGGGTTACGGACAGCCGCAGAGCCCGCAGCCGCATCCGGGTTACGGCCCGCAGCCCCCGACCTACGGGCAGCCGCAGGGTCAGCCTCCGCAGAGCGGCCCGCAGCCGCATCCGGGCTACGGGCAGCCGCAGGCGCAGACGCCGCAGTGGGCCCAGGGGGCTCCGAACGGATCGGGAAGGCCGCCCAAGAAGGGCCTCAGCGTCGGCGCCCTGATCGGGATCATCGGCGGTGGCGTCTTCCTGCTCCTGGTCATCGGGGTCATCGTCGCGATCGTCGTCATCCGCTCCGTCGCGTCCCCGGCAGGCGGCGGGACCTCGCAGTCCACCTCGCCGTCGCAGGTGGTCACGGAGTACCTCACCGCGATCGCCGACGGCGACGCCGAGAAGGCGCTCGGCTACCTCGGGACCCCTCCCGAGGACAAATCGCTCCTCAGCGACGAGGTGCTCGCCGCGTCGAACGAGCTGGCTCCCCTGACCGGGGTCTCGGTCGTGACCGAGGACACCAGCAACGGCAGCTCGGACGTCACCGTCACCTACCAGCTCGGTGCGCAGCCGGTCACCGCCGAGTACAGCGTGCTCGACTACGACGACGACGGCGTGTGGGAGATCTCCGGCGGGACCGGCTACATCAGCACCTCGAAGTTCGAGGGTCTCGGGCTCACGATCAACGGCACCGCCGTGCCGGACGGCGACGAGGTCGAGGTCTTCCCGGGCTCGTACCAGCTCGCGACGACGTCGGCGAACTTCACGCTCTCCGGCGACGCGACCGTCGTGGTCGACCAGCCGTTCGGCACGGCCGACACCAGCGACATCACGCCGGCGCTGACGGATGCGGCCCTCCAGCAGTTCCGTGGGCTGGTCCGTGCTGCGGTCGAGGGGTGCATCGCGTCGACGACGCTCGACGCGGGCTGCGGCCTGGCCATCCCGGCGACGCTGTCGGACGGCACGCAGCTGACCGACGGCACGATCCAGCGGACCCTGCCGGCCGACACCAGCACGACGATCGACTCGCTCGAGGTGACCCTCAGCTACGACAACCCCACGCTGGCGCAGGGGGAGTCGATCGGCGGCATCGACGTCTCCGCCCAGTGCACCCAGGGCGGCCAGACCGGCACCTGCAGCGTGCTCTTCGGCCCGTCCCTCGGCAGGCCCTCCGTCGACATGGCCTCGCCCAACCCCACCGTCCTCTGGGACTGACGTAGCCTGCAGCGCTGGTCTCTCGACTGCTCACTTCTGGTGCCTTCCGCAGGAAGATGCACGCAGAAGTGAGCAGTCGACGAGCTCCGACGAGCCGCTGGGGTCTGTCGGGGGTCTGTGACAGGCTCTCCGCATGGAACAGCGCGTCAGCTTCATCACGCTCGCCGTAGCCGATCCGAGGCGCAGCCATGCCTTCTACGTGGACGGGCTGGGGTGGGAGCCGATCTTCGTCGGCGACGACGTGCTGATGCTGCCGGTGGCTGAGCGGGTGATCCTGTCGCTGTGGTCCGTGGACGGGTTCACGGCCGAGATCGGTGAGGCCCCCGCATCCGGGGTCGCCCCGATCACCCTCGCCCACAACCTGGCGACGCCCGCAGAGGTCGACGCCGTCCTCGACGAAGCGGCACGGCTCGGCGCCCCGGTGAGCGCCGGCCGCACCCGGGAGTGGGGCGGGTACTCGGGGTACTTCTCGGACCCCGACGGGTTCCGCTGGGAGGTCGCGGTCAACCCCGGACCGACCGGCGAGTTCGTGCTCCCGACCCGGCCGGGCACCGCCGGCTCGCCGACCTGACCCCACCGCGCCGACCGGCGCGATCGGCTGGTCCGCCCGCGAGCCCGACGAGATAGATCGTCTCCTCCTCCGGCTTGCGGTACGTGAGGTCTCGGTCGCGGAGCGCCGCCCTCGGTGAACTGGCGCGGATCTTCGCTCCTGTTCTGCCCAGCACGGCCCCACCCGACTCCGATCCCCCTGCCTCACGTGCGCCCCTGTCTACGGGGCTCCGCCGACGGATCCCTTGCGACGAGTCGCGTCATCGAGGGCGTTCCGCGCCGCTTCCTCGAAGCGGAGATCCCTGCCGTTCAGGTGATCCGCGATGAGGGCTCCCATGAGCTCGCCCACGACGCGCCCGAAGGCCTCGCCGGTCTCCACTGAGGTGTCGATTGCGGAGAGGGTGACGTCGCCGCTCACGCCGAGTCGTCTGAGCCGTCCCCGCAACGCGTCCGCCGTGAGACGGCGGACCTCGGGATCCTGTTCGGCCGAGTAGCCCAGGGTCGACCGGCCTCGGTATGCAGCGACGCGTCGCACCGGTTCGTTCCTGACGATCAGGCCCCCCGCAGGATCGGGCCGATAGATGACCACCGCATGGAGTCGTGGCCAGATCCCACCGAGGTTCCTGTCCAGCTCGACGTCGAACCGGATCGTGCCCGCCTCGGGGCCATCGGTGATCACCAGATGGCCGGACGGACCGGGCGACCCGAATCCATGCACCGCGGGACCGCTCATGCGGACAAGCTACTCTCCGCGCGGCGGCTCTGGCGCGCATCTATCCTGATCGTCGTGTACGGAGTGCCCGCCGATGAGTCGTTCGCCTTCTTCGAGGGGCGTCGTCTCGACGCCGTCACGTACGGCCGGTATCAGGTGGCGCTCTCCTTCGACGGCGAGGTGTCGATCCAGATCGAGGGCGAGATCGGGGTCGCCGCGGCCGGTGTGCCGGAAGTGGTGGTGACCGACGCGAGGGACGTCGCGCGCCCGCTCCTCGACCTGCTCGCTCGCACCGTCGTCTCGGTGCGGGTCGACCCTCCGACGAGCCTCACGCTGGTGTTCGACGACGGCACCGAGGTCCGTGCGATCGACGATCTCGGGCCCTACGAGTCCTTCACGATCCACCACGGGATGAGCCTGTGGATCATCTGACCCCCGCGGCCGCGTCCTCCTCGGCGGAGGGCCGGAGGCGGTAGACGAGGTGGGTGACCCCGGGGGCGACGACGACGTCGGGGTCGCGCAGGAGGGCCGTGCCGGGGTCGACGTCGCCGAAGTAGCGTCGACCGCTGCCGAGCACGACGGGTGCGAGATCGATCGCGACGGCGTCGAGGAGACCGGCCTGGAGCGCCTGCCCGGCGACGGTGCCGGCCGCGACGGCGACGACGCCGTCACCCGCGATCTCCGACGCGGCCGCGATCGCCTCCCGGATGCCGCTGGTCACGAAGCGGAAGTCCTCCGCGCCTGCCGGAGACCAGTCCTCGGGAGGCGTGTGCGTGAGCACGACGACGGGTACTCCGAGCGGATGCCGCCCACCCCATCCGCGGGTGATGTCGAAGAGGCGACGGCCGACGACCAGTGCTCCGACCTGCGACGTCCAGGCGCGCCAGAACTCAGCGCTGGTCGGCGTCAGGCGGAAGCGGACGTCCGGGTTCGCGCTGGGGACCTCGACGTCACCCGCGGAGTACCAGTCGAACAGCGCGCCGACCGAGTCGTCGTCCCGCGCGATGAACCCGTCGAGCGACATCGTCGCCGACGACACCACCGTCGCCATGGTCCACCTCCGATGCGGTCAGGCCTCTCGTAGAGGCTCTCGCGTCTCGCACCTGACCCGCAAGAGGAGTACCGATCTCAGGCTCGACGCGGGGCGGCGAGGCGCTTCGCGGCCTCGACGACGAAGCGCCGGCGGGCGGCGCGCTCGTGCTCGTCGGTGGGGCCGGCGCCCGTGATCATCTCCGCCAGCTGCGGCACGGTCTGCCACCAGGCCGCGAGGGCGATGAGCGAGAACGCGAGGTGGCCGGGGTCGATGTCCGGGTCGATCAGCCCCTCGTCCTGGGCGGCGGCGAACCGCGCGATCTTCTCGCGGTAGTGCTGCGTGCGGATGTCGGCCCGCGCGGGAGGGCCGTCCTGCAGGCCCTCCCACTGCAGCAGTCGGCCGAGCTCGGGATGAGCGGCGTGGTAGTCGTAGGTCGCACCGGCGAACTCGCCGATGTCGTCCAACCCGGCGCCCGAGAGCTCGACCGCGGTGGCGAGGCGCTCGAGCTCCTCCGTGAGCACGAGGTCCCAGAGTGCCTTCTTGTCGCCGTAGTAGCTGTAGAGGCGCTCCTTGTTCACCCCGGATCGCGCCGCGATGGCGGCGACCGTCGTGCCGTCGAACCCGTGCGCCGCGAACTCGGCGAGCGCGGCCTCGCGGAGGCGTCGCCGCGTTCCCTCCACATCCCAGGCCATCCGTCCACGATACCAACGCTGCGGTTGGAGTTTCCGCAGAACGAGCGTAAACTCCAACCGAAACGTTGGAGTTGGAGGACTGCATGACCGACACGACACGCCTTCCGGAGCAGCTGACGGCCCCCGCGCCAGGGACCGTCGCCCTCGTCACCGGAGCGAACAGCGGGATCGGGCTCGAGGTGGCGCGGCAGCTCGTCGAGCGCGGCGTGACCGTCTGGATGGGCGCCCGCGACGCCGAGAAGGGGCGAGAGGCCGCCGCGCGGCTCGGCGACGGGGCGCGCTCGCTCCGGATCGACGTCACGGAGCCGACCTCGATCGAGGCCGCGGCGGAGCAGGTGGGAGACCTGGACATCCTCGTCAACAACGCCGGGGTGAACCCGGGCGCGGAGGACATCACCGGGACGTCTCTGGAGCAGCTGCGCACCGCCTACGAGACCAACGTGTTCGGGCTCGTCGCCGTGACGCAGGCGTTCCTCCCCGCCCTGCGGCGGTCTGCGCATCCGCGGATCGTGAACGTGTCGAGCGGCACCGGCTCGCTCGTCTGGAACAGCGGACCGAATCCGCAGTTCGACTGGGAGCGGGTGAAGGGCGGCGGACTGGCCTACCGGAGCTCGAAGACGGCCGTCAACGCCGTCACCCTCCTCACCGCGCAGGCGTTGGGAGAGGGCTTCAAGGTGAACGCGCTGGCCCCGGGTCTGCGCGCCACGAACCTCGTCCCGGGGATGTCGGTCGGCGGCGACCCGGCGGAGGCCGCCACGGGCGCCGTGCGTCTCGCCCTGCTCCCGGACGACGGCCCGACGGGAGCGCTCTGGTCCTGGGACGGCACCCGCGCCCCGTGGTGACCCCGCGCCCCGTGGTGAGCCCGTACCCCTGACGGATCAGGAGGCGGGGTCGAGGGGGGACGGGCGCAGGAGCCCGAGCCGCCGGGCCTCGATCACGGCCTGGCCGCGCGTGCGCACCGACAGCCGGGACATGATCGCGCGCAGGTAGCTCTTCACCGTGACCTCCGACAGGCTCAGCCTGGCTCCGATCTGCGCGTTGGTGAGCCCGTACGCGACCAGGGCGAGGACGTCCCGCTGGCGTCTCGTCAGCTCGGCCTCCGACGACGGGGCCGCGTCCGCCGAGCCGAGCAGCTCCTCGAGCGCACGGGCGGTGTCGGGGTCCCGCGTCTCCGCGGCGATCCGGAGCAGGGCACCGCGGAGGTCGGGAGCGGGGTCGTCGACGACGGCCTTCCGCATCCGCAGCTGCACCCGCTCGTCGACGAGGTCGCGGACGCGGAGCTCCTGAGCGACGGACGACGCCACCCTCGTGAGCGACGCCATCGTGGAGTCCAGCGAGCCCGACTCGCGGCTGCCCGCGTAGAGGAGGCCGCGGACCTGGAGGTCGACGACGATGGGGGCCACGGCGAGCGAGGCGATCCCCTCGCCGAGGATCTGGGCGTCGAAGTCGTGGGTGATCCCCTCCGCCCTCCCGTAGTCACGGACGACGGCGGGCTGTCCCGAGACCCAGGCGAGCCCGCCCAGACCACGAGCGGGGCGGACGTCGATGCTCGTGAGCCGTCGGAGAGGTGCACCCGAGACGGCCGACACCCGGATGCTGCGCGCGCCTCGGAGCCCGCCGAAGGCGACCGAGAGCCCGGTCTGATCCCGGACCATCCTGGTGGCCTGCTGTAGCAGCGCCGCGTCGTCGGGGCGCATCGTGGTGAGATCCATGGTTACCGCCTTTGGAACCTACTGGTGACCTATCATCGTGGCGAAGATGGCTGGCACGCGAGACGTCGACAGCCTAGATCGTCGGCGGCACTTTGACGAGGAGGTCACAAGTGGGCACGTCCCCTGACAGCATCGACAACCTGTTGCACGAGTCGCGGCGGTTCTCGCCTCCGCCGGAGTTCGTCGAGAACGCGGTCGCGACGGCCGAGCTCTACGAGCGGGCTGCGGCCGATCGCCTCGGCTTCTGGGCCGAGCAGGCGCGCGAGCTGCACTGGCACACTCCGTTCTCCGACGACCGGGTCCTCGACTGGTCGAACCCGCCCTTCGCGCGCTGGTTCGACGACGGCGAGATCAACGTGGCCTACAACTGCCTCGACCGCCATGTCGAGGCGGGACGCGGTGACCGGGTGGCGCTGCACTGGGAGGGCGAGCCCGGCGACTCCCGCTCCCTCACCTACGCGGAGCTCACCGCGGAGGTGAAGAAGGCCGCCAACCTCCTCGCCGGCCTCGGAGTGGGCCAGGGCGATCGGGTGGCGATCTACCTCCCGCTGATCCCGGAGGCCGTGATCGCGATGCTCGCCGTCGCGCGACTCGGTGCGGTGCACTCGGTCGTCTTCGGCGGCTTCTCCGCCGAGAGCCTGCGCGCGAGGATCGACGACGCGGATGCGAAGCTCGTGATCACCGCGGACGGCGGCTATCGCAAGGGCAAGGTCTCCCCGCTCAAGCCCGCCGTCGACGCCGCCCTGGCGCTGCCCGACGCGGACGGCGCCACCGGCACCCACACCGTGGAGCGCGTCCTCGTGGTCAAGAGGGGCGAGAACGAGATCGACTGGACCCCGGGTCGCGACCTGTGGTGGCACGAGGAGATCGCCACGGTCGACGCCGAGCACATCGCGCAGGCCTTCCCCGCGGAGAGCCCGCTGTTCATCCTCTACACCTCCGGGACGACCGGGAAGCCCAAGGGCATCCTGCACACCTCCGGCGGATACCTCACGCAGGCCGCCTACACGCACCGGACCCTGTTCGACCTGCATCCCGAGACCGACGTGTACTGGTCCACCGCCGACGTGGGCTGGATCACCGGACACTCCTACGTCGTCTACGGCCCGCTGGCCAACGGTGCGACCGAGGTGATCTACGAGGGAACCCCCGAGAGCCCGCATCCGGGCCGGTGGTGGGAGATCGTGGAGAAGTACAAGGTGACGATCCTGTACGCGGCGCCCACGGCGATCCGCACCTTCATGAAGCTCGGACGGCAGATCCCCCAGCGGTTCGACCTGTCGTCGCTGCGCCTGCTCGGCAGCGTGGGCGAGCCGATCAACCCGGAGGCGTGGGTCTGGTACCGCGACGTCATCGGCGACGGCATCACCCCGATCGTCGACACCTGGTGGCAGACCGAGACCGGGGCGATCATGATCTCGGCCCTTCCCGGGGTCACGATCCTCAAGCCCGGATCCGCGCAGGTGCCCGTGCCCGGGATCAGCGTCGACGTCGTCGACGAGCAGGGCGTCTCGGTCGGAGCCGACCAGGGCGGGCTCCTCGTCGTCACCGAGCCGTGGCCGAGCATGGCCCGCGGCATCTGGGGCGACCCGGACCGGTTCATCGACACCTACTGGTCGAGGTTCGGACCCACCGTGTACTTCGCCGGCGACGGCGCTCGGCGCGACAAGGACGGCGACATCTGGCTGCTCGGGCGGGTCGACGACGTGATGAACGTGTCCGGCCACCGCCTGTCCACCGCCGAGATCGAGTCGTCGCTGGTGGCGAACCCGATGGTCGCGGAGGCCGCCGTGGTCGGCGCGTCCGACGAGACCACGGGTCAGGCGGTGGTCGCGTTCGTGATCATCAAGCAGTCGCACCTCGAGGCGGCCAGCGCCGAGGATGCGATCCCGCAGCTCCGCAAGCACGTCGCCGACCAGATCGGACCCATCGCCCGGCCCCGCGACATCTACCTCGTCACCGAGCTGCCCAAGACCCGCTCCGGGAAGATCATGCGCCGCCTCCTCCGGGACGTCGCCGAGGGCCGCGAGGTCGGAGACACCACCACCCTCGCCGACACCACCGTCATGCAGGTCATCGCCACGACGGTCCGGTAGGCCGTCAGGGGGTCTGGTCGGGGCGGCGGAGCTTGTCGTAGTACTCGATCTCGCGCTCCAGCTCGGCGAGCTGCTCCTCGGTCGAGCGGGTGTCGCGCGCCGGGCCCGCCGCGGGCGAGGGCGGCGGTTCCCGGTGCCAGCGGCGGGGATCGCCGAAGCTGACGTTCTCGGTCGGCCGCCGGTCGTACTCGCGACCGATCGTGAACCAGAGCACCGTGCCGATCATCGGCAGGAACACGACCAGCAGCACCCAGACGACCTTCGGCAGATGCTTGATCTGCCCTTCGTCGCGCCTGATGATGTCGACCAGCGCGCCGATCGTCAGCGCGAGCAGCAGGAAGGAGAAGATGACGTACACGGGCCCCCCGTTCGAGTGTCAGCGTCCCCTCCAGACTCCACCCCCGGACGCCCTCCCGTCAACGTCCGTGCCGGGCTGACCCGCGGGATGCGCCCGCGCAGCGCGCTCACGTCGCCCAGGTCTGCTCGATCGCGCGCACAGCGGGCGGAACCCGCGGCGGGCTCAGCTCGCGGCGGGCCCCAGCTCCGACCGAGGTCCTCCCTCAGCGCTCACGGCACCGGCCGCGGACGAATCGAGGGCTGCGGCGAGGATGTCCGCCAGCTCGGGGCCGCCGCTCGCGGCCGTGAGGAATCTCCGGGCGCTCGGATCGACCGCTCCGCGGTGCACCGAGTTGATGACGATCTCGCGCACGGTCTCGCGCTTGCCGGGGGAGAGCGAGGCGACGATCTCGTCGGCTCTCGCCAGGAGCATCCGGTCCACTGTCCTCGTCCTTCCTCTGTCGGCTGCCGGCTCGGCCGCTGCCTCCGCGTCGTGTTCCGTCGTCACACAGTACCGAGCGTCCGAGCGAAGCAAGGCACACAGTCCGGTCCACGCCGACCGTCGCCGCGGGGCTATGAGCCCGCCGTGAATCCGCCCACCGTCGCGAGCGTCGTCGGACCCCGCGCGACTGCGACCCCGCATGCTCGCAGTCGTGACGACTCCGCTGCCCGACGCAGACCGACCGTCCCGGGCGGCGGTCGCCCCGAGGATCGTGCGGGTGCTCCTCGCGCCGCTCCCGCGCAGGCTCTCCGCCGACGCGGCCGTGCTGCTGGCGGTGGTGCTCTTCCTCGTGATGTTCGGCCTGGTCATGGTGCTGTCCGCCTCCTCGGTGGACTCACGCATCGACTCGGGCGACTCGTTCACCGTCTTCCTGCGGCAGGCCTCCTTCGCGGCGGTCGGGGTGCCGCTCATGCTCCTCGCGGCCCGGATGCCCGCGACGCTGTGGGCGCGTCTGTCCGGTCCCGTCCTGCTCGTCGGATGCGCGCTGCAGCTCCTCGCACTGGTCACCCCGCTGGGTGTCACGGTCAACGGCAACCGCAACTGGCTCGAGCTCGGTCCGCTGACCTTCCAGCCGTCGGAGATCGTCAAGGCCGGCATCGTGCTCTGGCTCGCGATGTTCCTCGCCCAGCGCGAGCGGCGTCTGGGAGAGATGCGCGGCGCGGTCCTCCCCACGCTCCTGGTGCCGGGCGCGGCCATCGGGCTCGTCCTCCTCGGCGGCGATCTCGGGACCGCGATGATCCTCCTCGCCGTTGTCGTCGGCGCCCTCTACTTCGCGGGCGTCCGGATGCGTCACCTCCTGCTCGTCGTCGGGGTGATCGCCGTGGCCGTCGTCATCGCCGCGATCAGCCGCCCGAGCCGCCTCGCGCGCATCGGCGCCTTCCTCGACCCGGCGAGCGCGGATCCGGGTGACGACGGCTACCAGACGCTCAACGGCTACTACGCGCTGAGCGACGGCGGGGTGTTCGGCGCCGGCATCGGCGGCTCCAAGGAGAAGTGGGCGTGGCTTCCCGCCGTCGACACCGACTTCATCTTCGCGATCGTCGGCGACGACCTCGGCTTCATCGGAGCGTGCACGGTCCTGGCGCTGCTCATCGTGCTCGCGATCGTCTTCGCCCGAATGACCAGGGGCGCCCAGACGATGCACCAGAGGGTGCTCACGGGCGCGGTGATGACGTGGATCCTCGGGGAATCCCTCGTCAACATCGCCGTCGTGCTCGGGCTCTTCCCCGTGCTCGGCGTGCCGCTGCCCTTCGTCTCCGCCGGCGGCACCGCCCTGCTCAGCGCCCTCGTGATGGTCGGCGCCGTCGTCTCCGTCAGTCGACCCGGGAGATCCTCGCCCGTCCGCTGAAGCCCACGCCCCGGACTCGCGGGCCGAGGGCGGGTGCGGTTCAGTCGCGGAGGGCCCAGCGGCCGAGCGGCGACTCGACGAGGCGGTCCTCGATGCCGGCGGCGAGGAAGGCGGCTCTGGTCGCGGCGGCGTCGTCGGCGAAGTGGCGCCAGCCGTCCTGGTGGGCGACCACGACTCGCGGACTGCGGAGCACCTCCGCCGCCGCTGCCACCCGGGCCGACGTGAAGGTGAGCGGTCGGTCGTCGAACCTCGCCGGGACGTGCGCGCCGCCGCCGTTGAGCACGGCGATGTCGGGCCGGACGCGCGAGGCGACGTCCGCCACGGCGGCGAGCGAGGCGTTGTCGCCACCTATGTAGACCGTGGGGGCCTCGGGGTGCGCGAGGAGGAACCCGGTGACCTCGCAGTTGACCCACCCCTCGGGCGTGATCGCGTCGGCGGGGCCGTGGAGCGCGGGGGTCGCGGTGATGGTGAGGCCCGACGGATGCTCGACCGACTCCCACGCGCGCAGGCCCGTCGCGCGCTCCCCGAGGCGGGTCGCCGCGGACGGGGTCGTCACGACCATCGGAGCCGCCTCGGCGATCGCCCGGCCGGCCTCGTCCAGGTTGTCGGCGTGCTCATCGTGGCTGACGAGCACGAGGTCGAGAGCGCCCAGCGCATCCGCCTGGACGGCCGGACCCGCCGTCTTGACGAGCCGACCGTAGTCCGTGGGCGGGTCGAACGTCGGGTCCACCAGGATGCGCAGCCCCGCGAGGTCGATGACCACCGTCGGCCCGCCGATCACCCCGACCCCGACCCCGGACCTCTCCGCGCCGATCACATCCGCCTCCGCCATCCCCTCAGGATGCCACGCCCCGGCCGGGCGCCCGGATGGTCATGCCTCCGTGGCATCGTCCCCGGCACCCCGTCCCGATGCGCGCGCGCACCGCCATCTGGCGGAGGATCGCCCGGCACGTCCCGCCACGTGGCGGTGACACGCGTCGGCGGGTGCTCGCAGAATGAGAGCAGGCGCACCGTCGCGCCGACCCGGACGAAGGAGTCTGCCATGGCCGCTGAAGCTGTTCTGCCCCGCCCGCCCTACGACGCCGAGCTCGCGCCGATGCTCGACGTCATCAGCACGATGCTGCCGCCCACACTGACCGCGGACATGCTCCCTGCTCTGCGCCAGGGAACCCTCCCCGGGATGCCCAGCGCGGAGGAGGTCCTCGCGAAGGCGCGGCTCCGATCCCGCGACGTCACGATCGCCGGCTACCGTGGCGGCGAGATCGTCGTCTCGGTCATCGAGGCGGAGGGGCGCACCGGCCACGGCCCCGGGATCCTCCACACCCATGGCGGCGGGATGATCATGGGCGACCGATTCGGGGGGATCGCCGCCTTCGCCGAATGGCTCCACCGATACGACGGCGTGCTCGTCTCCGTCGAGTACCGGTTGGCCCCGGAGTTCCCCGACCCCTATCCGGTCGAGGACTGCTACGCCGGTCTCGTGTGGACGGCGGAGAACGCGGAGGAGATCGGCCTCGAGGCGGGTCGTCTGCTGATCGCCGGAGCGAGCGCCGGCGGCGGTCTGGCGGCGGGGGTCGCCCTCCTGGCCCGCGACCGTCAGGGTCCTCCGCTCCTCGGACAGATGCTGCTGTGTCCGATGCTCGACGACCGCGACGCGACCGTGTCGACGAGGCAGTACGAGGGGATCGGGGTCTGGGATCGCGGCAGCAACCTGCTGGGCTGGGGATCGCTCCTCGGCGATCGCCGAGGGACCCCCGACGTGTCCATCTACGCGGCGCCGGCCCGCGCCACCGATCTCTCGGGCCTGCCCCCCGCCTACATCGACTGCGGCAGCGCCGAGGTGTTCCGCGACGAGGACGTCGCCTACGCCTCCGCCATCTGGGCATCCGGCGGGCAGGCCGAGCTCCACGTCTGGCCCGGAGGGTTCCACGGCTTCGATGGCTTGGCCCCGCAGGCCGCCCTCTCCCACGACGTCGTCGACGCCCGCGACCGCTGGATCCGACGACTCCTCGGATGACCGGCGGCCTAGGCTGAGCACGACAAAGGAGTGAGGCCATGCAGGAGCTCGCGGGACGTCTGACCGAGCTCGATCCTGCAGCGGGGGAGTCCGTCCGCGTCATCGACTACTTCGACTCGCTCGTCGCCGGGGGCGCGGGCATCGAGTCGATCGTTCGAGCGGCGGCGATCCTCAGCGCGACCTCGGCGACGGCCCTCGTGAGGGGCCGACTCATCGGCATCGACGCCGACGGCGCTCGCATGACGCCGGCCGCGCCGATCGACACGACCCCGACGGACGCACCCATCGTGTGGCTCCACCGCGACGGCGGGCCGGGGCCGAACGACGCCATGATCATCGACCGCGCGCAGATCGCGCTGTCGATCATCCTCGCGCGGACGGATCCCGCCATGAGCGCCGTCGAACGACTCGTCGACGCCGGCACCTCCCGCGTCGACCGTGAGGCGGCCGCCCAGCGCTTGAGGCTCACTGGGCCGATACGCCTCGTCGCGGCCCCGCCGCACTCCTCCCACCCCGTCGCCGCGTCCACCGTGCTCGCGACGAGGGAGGGGGCCGTGTGGATCGGCGTCGGCGACGTCATCCCCGCGGAAGGTCCGGTCGGCACCAGCGTCGCGCACGACATCGACGACCTTCCCCGGGCCTGCGACGATGCACGCCTGGCCCTGCGTCTCGCCACGGAGGACCATCGCGTCGTCGATGCCGCCGAGCTGGGTGTGCTCATCCTGCTGGCGCGCACCTTCGACCCCTCCGCGACCCCGCATCCCGACGTCGACGCGCTCGAGGGCCTCGACGAGCGGACGCGTGCGGTCTTGGACGTGGTCGTCGAGAGCGAGAGCATCCGGGCGGCCGCCGTGAAGCTCTCCCTGCACCACAGCAGCCTGCAGGCGCGGCACGAGGGCTGGACCCGTCAGCTCGGGTACGACCCCTTGAGCCCCCGAGGCCGGGTGCGCTTCCTGGCCGCGCGTCTGATGCAGCGCCTCGCGTGATCCGTCACACGGTCGGCGGCTCCGCCCGGCGCACGGTCCCGTGTCGCTATGACGGGTCCGCGACGAGCTCGGCCTTGAACCCGGCGGTGTTCTCCAGCCAGCCCGCGTAGTGGTCCGGTCCGCCGGCGTGCGGATAGCGGTCGTGGTAGAGCGGTCGCCACCCGTGCTGCTCGGCTTCGGCCATGACGGCGTCGACGCGGTCGCGGGACCCCGCCTTGAAGGCGAGATGGTTCACGCCGGGTGATCGCCGATCATGGGTCGTCCCCGTGAGGTTCGGCGACGTCGTCAGGGTCAGGTAGGCCCCACCGGCAGCCCAGGACTCACCGCCCGCCCACTCGTCCGCACGATCGAACCCGAGCTCACGGAGCAGCCAGCCCCACTGGGCTCGAGCCTCCGCGAGGTCCGCGACCCAGACCTCGACATGGTGGAATCCCGACACGACCTCCAGTCTCTCAGTCCCGAGCGTCCCCATCCCCGTGAGCACCGCATTGTCTCTCCTGTTCCCCCGCAAGGGGAATCCCCTGGGCCGGATCGTGCCGCGGCCTAGCGTCTGACACACCTGGCGGACCGCATCGCAGCGTGTCCCGACCGGTGACCGAAGGCGCGAGAAGGAGGAGACATGGGTGTGAAGGCAGCCGTCGCTGTGGGTGCGGCGGGTATCGCGGTGGGTGTGGTGGCGCGGTCGCTGGTGAAGGGTAGATCGGAGTCCGATGGCGACGGTCGGCATCCCGAGGGGTGGAAGGCCGTGACGGTGCTGGGCGATCCCGCGGCCTTCGAGCAGGGGGGATACCCCGAGCCCCTGCAGCGCCTCGTCGAGGTCCTGGAGGTGCGGGTGCAGCCGGCTCCAGGCGACAAGGGCTTCGAGGTGCATGCCCGCGTCAAGGACGGCGCCGATCCGGCGGTCTTCGGCGACGACGACCCGGAGCAGGCGTTGCGGGCGGCACTCAGGGACGCCAAGCAGATCGTCGAGACCGGCGAGGTGCTGCGTCCCGTGCCGCGTCCGCATGGTGAGCGACCGACGACCCTGTTCGGTGCGGTCGTCGACAAGGCCGAGGACGAGGCGAAGGGCGAGGGTGTGCTGTGAAGGCTCTCTGTTGGACCGGGGTGAACGAGCTCGCGGTCGAGAACGTCGACGATCCGGAGATCCTGAACGCGCAGGACATCATCGTCAAGGTCATCCTCACCACCTCGTGCGGATCGGACCTGCATCTGCTGGGCGGGTACGTGCCGACCATGCGTGCCGGTGACGTGCTGGGTCACGAGTTCATCGGCGAGGTCGTCGAGGTGGGCTCCGCGGTGACCAAGCACAGCATCGGCGACAGGGTCGTGGTGTGCTCGTTCATCAGCTGCGGCAAGTGCTGGTACTGCAAGAACGAGCTGTACTCACTCTGCGACAACGGCAACCCGAACGCCGGCATCCCCGAGATGCTGTGGGGTCAGGCGCCGGGCGGATGCTACGGCTACTCCCACGCGCTGGGCGGTTGGGCGGGCAGTCACGCGGAGTACATCAGGGTGCCGTTTGCCGATCAGGGCGCCTTCTCCGTCCCGGAGGGCGTCTCCGACGAGCGGGCGCTGTTCGCCTCGGATGCGGCCCCCACGGGCTGGATGGGTGCGGATCTCGGCGGGGTCAAGCCCGGTGACACCGTCGCCGTCTGGGGCGCCGGCGGGGTCGGGCAGATGGCGGCTCGCGCCTCCCTCCTCCTCGGTGCCGAGCGGGTCATCGTCATCGACCGCTTTCAGGAGCGGCTGGCGCAGGTGGAGAGCGTCATCGGCGCCGAGACCATGAACTACGAGACCAGCGAGGTCCTGCCCGAGCTGAGGGAGCTCACCGGTGGGCGTGGGCCCGACGTGTGCATCGAGGCCGTCGGCATGGAGGCGCACAACGACGGGATCGACTTCGCCTACGACCAGATCAAGCAACAGCTGCGACTCCAGACCGACCGGCCCACCGCGGTGCGCGAGGCGATCTTCGCGGCCCGCAAGGGCGGCAGCCTATTCGTGCTGGGCGTCTTCGGCGGCGTCGTCGACAAGTTCCCCCTGGGTCCGATCATGAACAAGGGCCTCACGCTCCGCTCGGCTCAACAGCACGGTCACCGGTACATCCCGATGCTGCTGGAGCGGATGGCACGAGACGAGCTCACCACCGAGCACCTCGCGACCCACGTGATGCCGCTCGAGGAGGGGCCGCAGGGGTACGCGATGTTCAAGGAGAAGACCGACGGCTGCGTCCGTGCCGTCTTCAAGCCGTAGGCGAGCGCTTCTGCGCCGCATTCGCACACCACGACACACATCACGACGAAGGGAACGAGAACATGAGAGCAGTAGTCCATCAGGGGACGCCGCACGAGAGCGAGGGTGTGAGATGACCGGCGCACTGGACGGTCGCCGCGTGGCGATCCTGGCGGCAGACGGGGTGGAGCGGGTCGAGCTGGACCAGCCCCGGCGAGCGCTCGACGACGCCGGCGCGGAGACCGTGCTGATCTCCCTGAAGGAGGGGTCGATCGCCGCGCGCGATCACGACCTCGACGACGCGGGCAGCTTCGACGTCGACCTGACGATCGCGGATGTCGAGCCGGGCGACTTCGACGCCCTCCTCCTCCCCGGCGGCACCGTCAACCCCGACAAGCTCAGGATGGATGCCG
Organism: Cnuibacter physcomitrellae; assembly: GCF_014640535.1. Lineage (NCBI taxonomy): Bacteria > Bacillati > Actinomycetota > Actinomycetes > Micrococcales > Microbacteriaceae > Cnuibacter > Cnuibacter physcomitrellae. The sequence continues at coordinate 2,300,434 of NZ_BMHD01000001.1, read as the reverse complement.
GAGCCGTCGCCTTCGTCCGTGACTTCGTCGACTCCGGCCGTCCCGTGGCCGCCATCTGCCACGGCCCGTGGACCCTGGCCGAGGCGGACCGGGTCAGGGGTCGACGCCTGACCTCCTGGCCCAGCGTGCGCACCGACCTGCGCAACGCAGGCGCGGAGGTCGTCGACGAGGTCGTCGTCACCGACGGCACCCTCACGACGAGCCGGTCACCGGACGACCTCCCCGCGTTCTGCGAGCGCATCGTCCAGGAGTTCGCCCGGACGTCCGCCTGAGGTCCTCCCGGTCACGAGCACGGAGCGTGGACTCCCTCTTCGGAGGGGGCCCGCGCTCCACCGTCGGAGCTTGCCCGCATCGGTGAGTGAGTGTACAGTCACTCTCATGACACCTCGAAGCTCGGTCCTCTCGACGGCGGACGCGCGGAAGCCCCTCGTGGCGGACGTGGCGGTGCGCGAATTCGCTCGCGGCGGGTTCCACGGCACGACCATCGCCGACGTGGCTCGAGAGGCGAAGATCTCGCCGGCGTACGTCTTCAAGCTGTTCCCCAGCAAGGAACGTCTCTTCGTGGCTGCTCTCGAGAGATGCTTCGAGCAGGTCGTGGCCGCGCTGGCCATCGGAGCCGACGCGGCGGCCGACCCGGATGCGGACTCGGTCCTGTTCGAGATGGGGGCGGCCTATGCCGACCTGATCAAGGACCGCACCCTGCTCATGCTCCAGGTGCACGCGCAGTCCGTCGCCGAGATCCCCGAGATCGGGGAGGCTCTCCGTGCGGGCCTGGCGAAGGTGACGATGTTCGCCAAGGATCGGTCCGGCGGCAGTGACGATGCCGTGCAGCGCTTCATCGCCTACGGCCAGCTGTGCCACCTGATCGTCACGGCGCACCTCGAGGACGTCCCTGAGTCGTGGGCCACGATCCTCTCCCACGGCATCCGCCACCCCGACTGACCTCGACCCCCGACGCGCAGGGCGCTTCTGCGCGCCGTCAAGAGTGAGTGAGCAATCACTCTCTACCCCTCGATGAAGGAGAATGCGATGAATGTGAAGCCCGCCGCCGCGGATGGTTCCGTGGCCCGCCCCGCCGCCCAGGACAGCCCCAGGAGCACCCACCGCTGGTTCGCGCTGGGGATCCTGGCCCTCGCCGAGTTCCTGGTCGTCCTCGATGCGTCGATCGTCAACATCGCCTTGCCTGAAGTCGGGACACAGCTGGGCATGGACACGGTGGCCCTGGCCTGGGTCATCACCGCCTACGTCCTGCCGTTCGGAGGACTGCTGCTCCTCGGCGGCAGACTCGCCGACCGGTACGGGCATCGCAGGCTCTTCCTCCTGGGTGTTCTCGGATTCGTGGCCGCGTCGATGCTCGCCGGCCTCTCGGTCAGCAGCGGGATGCTGCTCGCCGCGCGAGCCCTGCAGGGCGCATCGGCGGCTCTGCTCGCACCGGCGGCGCTCGCTCTCGTGACGCAGCTGTTCCCGTCCGCGGCCGACCGCACCAAGGCGCTCTCCCTCTGGGGCGCCGTCGCGGGCATCGGCTCGGCGGCGGGGGTCCTGCTCGGGGGAGTGCTGACCGCGGCGATCGGTTGGCAGGCCGTGTTCTTCGTCAACGTGCCGGTCGGTGTCGTCGTGCTCGCGCTGATCCCGGCGCTCGTCACCCGGGATCGCGCCAGCACTCCGTCGCGTCTCGACTACCCGGGAGCCGCCACCATCACCGGCGCCCTGGTGGCCATGGTCGGAGCCCTCAGCGCGGTGGAACAGGTCGGCTTCGCCCACCCGATCACGATCGGGCTCGGCGCTGCGGCGATCGTCCTCGCCCTCGCGTTCGTGCTCATCGAGCGACGGAGCAGCAACCCTCTCGTGCCGCTGTCGGTGTTCCGCAACCGGAACCTCGCGTCCGGAAACCTCGCCATGCTCCTCGTCGGCGGGGCGATGGTCGCCCTGTTCTTCGCGCTCTCCGTCTACATGCAGGCCGTGCTCCACTACGACGCGCTCGCGGCGGGCCTCACCCAGCTCCCCCTCGCCGGTGCGCTCGTGATCGTGGCAGGCGTCACCCCGGGCATCGTGCGCAGGATCGGCCTGAAGGCGACGCTGATGGGGTCGCTGTTCGTGCTCGCCGGTGGCCTGGTCTGGCTCGCCGCATCACCCAGCGACGCCGACTTCGTCGTGGACATCCTCGGTCCGAGCATCCTGATCGGGATCGGCCTGGGCGCCGCGTTCGTCACCGCCACGCAGCTCGCCGTCGACGACGTCGACGGGGGAGAGGCGGGCCTCGCCGGTGGACTCATCAACACCAGCCAGCAGATCGGCGGTGCGCTCGGGCTCGCGATCCTGGCCTCCGTCGCGACCGCGCGGACCGGCGCGCTCGAAGCCACGGGTGCGGCCTCCGCCGACGCCCTCACGGGCGGGTTCTCGTGGCTGTTCCTCGGAGCCGCGGGCTTCGCCCTGCTCGGATCGATCGCCGCGCTCCGAGCCCGCACCACCCGATGACCCAGCGCCCGCCGACGGGGCCTCTGGCCGGCCCCCGTCGGCGGCCCGCCGCATCCCTCGCCTCGATGAAACGGAGAAGAAATGTCCACACCGCTCCTGCCGCCCGTCCCCTCCACGAAGGCTCGGAGGCCTCGTCGCGCCCATCCGGTGATCATCGTCTCCGCTTGGGTGACGCCGGTCCTCCTGCTCGGACAGTTCGCACTGCTCGCGGCCGTCCCGGTGGCGTTGGCGGTGATCTTCACGCTCCGGGACGCCCGCAGTCGAGCCCTTCGGTGGTGGGTCGGGGCGCTGGCCGTCGCCTACGCTGCACCGCTCGCGATCTGGGCGTTCCGGCCGGATCGCGCCGAGAGCCTGAGCAAGGACATCAGCCCGATCCTTCTAGGCCTCGTCGTCGCGCTCTCGGCTGCCCTTCTCGTCAAGATCTACACCCGCCGCAAGCGCTGAGAAGCACCGGCGGCGCGGTCCCAGTCCAGCGACTTGAACTGCAGGAAGGTGCACAGGTTGCCGGCGACCACGAGCTCCGAGGCGAGGGCGGCGAGCTGGTAGGGCGTGAGAGGCCGATCCCGGAGGCGGGAGGTGAGTGTCGCCTCCCAGAAGGGATCCCCTTGCCGGGGCTGCAGATAGATGTCGGCGTACTCGTTCTCCAGATGGACGATCACCAGCCCGGTGTCTCCGCCGTCGGATCCGTCCTGCAGGGCGACGTCGAGACCGCCGGCGATGCTGTGCCCCTGCTCGCGGAACTCCTGCACCCACTGTTCCAGCAGGGCTCTGCTGCGGTACGGCCCCTGCGGCAGCGGCTCGTCAACCCGCACGTCTGACGCCGTGTCGTCGTGACGCAGCGGTGGCGGCGTGTCGTGGCCGAGAGGGTGTCGCGGGCTGGATCGCGGCGCTGTACCGCTGCTGGTAGGCGACGTAGTCGGCGTCGTTGGCCGCGCGGGCGGCGTCCGATGCTGCCGCGGCCAGCTCCACCTTCGGGACGAACAGATCGGTGTCGTCGATCCGCTCCGGGTACCGGGAGCGATGCTCGGCGACGGTCGACGTGTCGCTCGCCGCGGTGTGAGCGGCCCGGCCGCGCTGCGGCGGACGCTCGTGGTCGCAGGCAGGGCAGTAGACGTACCCGTCGTCGCGGATCAGGAGGATCCCGTCGGGACAGTGGCCGCAGGGGATGTTGGTCTCGACCGCCTCGGCCTGCGGTGTGTCGCGGTCTTGGCCTGAGGAGGCGCGGTCTTCTGGAGACGCGGGGGTGGTGCCCATGGTGGGCTCCTGACTGGTCGGTGTCGACTTCCCAGCCGGGTATGTGGGGAGCTCCCCCTTCAGATGTGGCCACGCTACACCCTGGTGGTGACCGTGAGCCTGTGCGTCTCCGCCCGGTGCAGCCGACCATCCCGAACCGGTCAGGTGAGGTGCTCCCGCACGGTCCGCAGCGCCCGCAGGCGCTGGTCGCGGTCTGCTTCCCGTGTGATGCCCTGCTCCATCCAGAAGATCTGACCGTCGTCGTCGGCGACGGACGCATCGGCGCCGGCCTGCAGCGCACCGTCCGTCATCGAGGTGAGGAGCCGCTCGGCGCGCTCGATGTCCTGCACCGACGGCGCGAGCGCCAGCACGGCCCGGACGGCGCGGATCACCTGCTCGTCCACATCGGGTGAGGAGCCGTGGATGTCGGACAGCTCACCCACGACCCTGATCTCCATCGCCAGTTCACCCGTCATGCACCCCGACCCTAGACCCTCACCACGCGGCTCGCCCGACGGGGATCGGCGAGAGCTCGGTGGCAGCGCTGCGCGGCGCCCGGGCGATGCCTCCGGTTTCGAGGAGATCAGCTACGACACGAGCAACTCTGCGTCCGATGCGGTGAGGAGGTGGCGGAAGATCGCCTCCTCCACGTGGTTCAGGTGTGCGGTCATCGCATCAGCCGCGCGGTCGGGATCGCTGGAGAGGATGCTCTGGCACATCGTCAGGTGCTCGCCGATCGAGTCCCTGATCCGGCTCCGGTCGCTGTGCGCGATGTGTCGGAGGCGGGCGCTGTGCGGACGCAGGTCCGTGATCGAGCGTCGTAGGTACTCGTTCGGAGTGGAAGCGGACAGAAGGGCGTCGAACTCAGCGGTGGCGTCGGTGAACCGATCCGGAGCGCTCGCCAGGAACTCCATGGTGCTGAGCTCGGTGAACCTGTCCTGGAGCTCCTCGATCGCCGAGTGCAGTGTCTGATCGGACTCGGCTGCAGCCGCGACGAGGCGGATCGCCGCCGGCTCGAGGATCCGTCGGAACTCGAAGAGCGCCCTGGCGCTTCGGAGGGAGATCCGGGAGACGGTCGGCGCGCGTCGGGGCTCGAGCTCCACCAGCCCGTCCGCGGCGAGACGCCGGATGGCCTCACGGACAGGAGTGCGCGAAGCGCCCGTGTAGTCCACCAGGTCGATCTCGGAGAGCGTCTGTCCAGGGGCGAGCTTCGCCGTCTCGATGTCGGAGCGGAGGAGGGCATAGACGATGTCCGCCTTCCCCTGCCATCCGGAACTCGATCCGCTCATGTCACGATTGTATTTGTCAGATGGGTATACCTGCGGGTATAACTTAACCCGCGCGCTTCCTCCCCGTTCGAGACCCTGAAGGAGCAACGATGCTCGTAGTACTCGGCTTCGCGATGATCGCGGTGTTCCTGTACCTGGTGATGGCCAAACGGGCCACGCCGATGGTGACCCTGATCCTCGTGCCGATCGTCTTCGGCCTGTTCACCGGCGCGGGCCTGGGCCTGACCGACATGGTGATGGAGGCTCTGCTCAAGCTCGCACCGACGGCCGGGCTGCTGTTCTTCGCGATCATGTTCTTCGGCACCATGATCGATGTCGGCCTGTTCGACCCGCTGATCAGGTTGATCCTCCGATTCGTCGGCAACCATCCCACCCGACTCGTGGTCGGGACCGCGCTGCTGACGACGGTCGTCTCTCTGGATGGGGACGGGTCGACGACGTTCATCATCGTGACCTCGGCCTTCCTTCCGCTCTACCTCCGGCTCGGTCTCAGTCCCGTGGTGCTGACGGTGATCGCGGCCATGAGCAACGGCGTCCTCAACACCGTCCCCTGGGGCGGCTCGACCTCGCGTGCGGCAGCGGCACTCAACGTTTCACCGATCGACATCTTCGTCCCGATGGTGCCCTCAATCGTGGCGGGCCTCCTGGCGGTCCTGGTGATCGCCTACTTGATGGGACGGAGCGAGTCGAAGCGACTGGGCCGGCTCGTCCTGGCGGACTCTCCCGGATTCCTGAAGCGGGCGGACGTCGTGGACCGCGAGCTCCGCGCGAACTCCTCCGCTGCCCGGCGGGCGGGCGCCGCCGCGGCCGACGACGCGACCGGTTCGACGGTCGTGCTCACCAACAGCTTCTCCGTCGCGGTCGACGATGAGGGCAACGATCTCATGGCTCGCCCGAACGCACGCCCTCGATTGGTGTGGGTGAACCTCGTGCTCACCGTCGCGACGATGGTCGTCCTGGTCATGGACCTCACCGAGCCGGTGCTGATCTTCATGATCGCCGCTTCGATCGCGCTGGTCGTGAACTTCCCGCGCATCAAGGATCAGTCCGCGCAGATCAAGGCTCACGCATCCTCGATCATCTCCGTCGTCGGAATGGTCTTCGCGGCCTCGGTCCTGACCGGCGTCCTGTCGGGGACCGGCATGGTCGACGCGATGGCGACCTGGCTGGTCAGCATCATCCCGCCGTTCCTCGGACCGTTCATGGCGACCATCGCGGGCATCCTCAGCATCCCGCTGACCTTCATCATGACCAATGACGCGTTCTACTTCGGTGTGCTGCCGATCCTCGCGGAGACGGCGTCGCACTTCGGCATCGAGCCGGTCGAGATGGCTCGCGCCTCGCTGGTCGGCCAGGCTCTGCACCAGTCGAGTCCTCTCGTCGCCTCGTTCCTCCTCCTGATCGGGCTGGCGAACGTGAACCTGGGTGATCACGTCAAGAAGGTCATCGTCCGCGCGGTCATCGTCGCCTTGATCATGCTGGCCGTGGGAGGGCTCTTTGCCTACCCGCTCTTCTAGGCCGGATCACGCCTTGCGGCTCGATGCGGCGCAGGTCATCGTCGCCGTCCGTTCGCTGCTCGAGGCTCAAGGAGTCCCCTCGGGCGACGCGGAGCTGATCGCCGACAGTCTCGTCGCCGCAGACCTGTGGGGTCACCAGTCCCACGGCGTCCTCCGCCTCCCGTGGTACATCGACCGGTTGCGCGCCGGCAGCATGACGGCGCGGACCGAGCCGGCGATCGTCAGCGACACCGGCCCACTCCTGGTCATGGACGGGAGGGACGGCATCGGGCAGGTCCTCGCCGAGCGTGCGAGGACGGAGGCCGTCCGGCGCGCCCACGAGTTCGGCGTGGCAGCGGTGGGTGTGCGCAACTCGAACCACTTCGGGACGGCGATGTACTTCACTCGGCGCGCCGCAGCGGAGGGGTGCGTGGGGATCCTGACCACCAACGCGTCTCCGGCGATGGCGCCCTGGGGCGGCCGAGAGAAGGCCGTCGGCACCAACCCCTGGTCCGTCGCCGCCCCATTCGGCGACCGGGTCGTCGTGGTCGACGTCGCGAACACAGCGGTGGCGCGAGGGAAGATCCACCTCGCGAAGCAGCGCGGCGACTCGATCCCGGAGACCTGGGCGCTCGGGCGCGACGGCAATCCCACATCCGATCCCGCCGAGGCCGTGGACGGCGTCATCCTGCCCATGGCGGGGCACAAGGGCTACGCCATCGCCTTCATGATGGACGTCCTGTCGGGTGCGCTCACCGGCAGCGAGGTGGGAACCGGGGTCCACGGCCCGTACGAGCCGACCGCGCGCAGCGGCGCGGGACATCTCTTCCTGGCCATCGACGTCTCCGCCGCCGGGTCGATGGCGGAGTACACCGAGCGGGTCGGGCGGATCGTCAGCGAGGTCACGAGCGTGCCTCCGGCCGAGGGCCACGCCCGCGTGCTCTACCCGGGCGAGGTCGAGGACCGTCATCGTCAGGCGGCGCTCGAGGCCGGGGGGCTCGATCTGCCGCAACGGACCATCGACGCTCTCCGACGGATCGCTCACGAGGACGGTGTCGTGCTGCCCTTCTGACCCCTCCTGCTTCCCACCTCCATCCTGTTCACGACACCCCATTGAGGACCTCATGAGAATCGCACTCCTGCCCGGTGATGACATCGGCCCCGAGATCAGTGCCGCCACCCGCCACGTGCTCGACACGGCTGACCAGGCCTTCGCGCTCGGACTCACGTTCGACGAGCACGAGGTGGGCATGGCCTCCTATCGCCGCATCGGCACCACCCTCTCGCCCGAGGTCGTCGAGGCCTGCGTCGAAGCCGACGGAGTGATCCTCGGCCCCGGGGGGATGTCTGCCTACCCGCCGGTGAGCGAAGGGGGCATCAACATCCCGGGCACCATCCGCAAGCGACTGGACCTGTACGCCAACCTGCGACCCTCTCGCCATCGACCCGGGGTCCCGCTCAGCCGCGAGGGCCTCGACGTGCTGATCGTGCGGGAGAACACCCAGGGCTTCTACGCCGATCGGAGCCTCTTCGAGGGATACGGGGAGTTCCGTCCCACCTCAGAGACCGCCCTCTCGCTCAGGGTCATCACCGCAGAGGCGTCACGGCGCATCGCGAAGGTCGCCTTCGAGCACGCCCGGCAGCGTCGCGGCTCGGTCACCATGGTCGGCAAGCGGCACGTCATGCAGGTGACCGACGGGCTCTTCATGGCCGCCGTCTCCGAGGTCGCCGCCGCGTACCCGGACGTGCGCCTCCATGAGATGGACATCGACGCCATGGCCGCCGACCTCTACCTGCGGCCCGCGAAGTTCGACGTGATCCTGACGACGAACATGTTCGGAGACATTCTCTCCAACGAGGCCGCGGCGCTGGCCGGCGGACTCGGGCTCGCCGGTGCCCTGAACGTCGGGGACGATCACGCCGCAGCCAACGCCGGGCACGGCTCCGCGCCCGACATCGCGGGGCAGGGCATCGCGAACCCCGCCAGCCTGATCATCTCCTCGGCGCTCCTGCTCGCCTGGTGGGGCGACCGCACCGGGAACAGCGCGTACTCGTCCGCTGCGCGCGCCATCGAGTCCGCCGTCGACACGGTCATCGTCGACTCCGGAACCCGCACGCGCGATCTCGGCGGTTCCGCGACGACCGATCGCTTCGCCAGCGAGGTCGCCGAGGCCGTGGTCGCATCGCGTGCCCCGCAGGCCACGACGGGCGAGCGGGACGCATGACCGCGAAGACGTCCAGTGAGCGATCGGCACACCCGCGGATCGCTCTGGTGCACGGTGTGCAGGCGGCGATGCGGCCTGCACAGGAGGCGGTGCGATCGGAGCTGGACTGCACGATCTGGAACCTCCTCGACGATCGGCTGATCGACGACGCCCTGGCCGGCGACGGGGTCACGACGGCGTTGCAGGAACGCATGCAGCATCTCATCGACAGCGCCGTGGACCGCGCTGACGCCGTCCTCATCACCTGCTCGCTGTACTCGTTCATGGCGGGGCTCCAGCCTTCCGACGGGGTTCCGGTCTTCGGGTCCGACGACGCAGCATTCGATGAGGCCGTCGGCGCGGGCCGAGGGATCACCCTGGTCTCGTCGATGCCCGCAGCCCTTCGCGACTCCGAGGAACGCCTTCTCGGTCACGCCGAGTCGAGGGGAGCGACGCTCGACGTCGCTTCCACCCTGGTCGCGGAGGTGATGCCCGCCGTGCTGGCGGCGGACTACCGGAGGGTGGCCGAGGTGATCGCCGGCACCGTTCCGCGCCAGTCGGTCATCGTGCTGGCGCAGTACTCGCTCGCCCCGGCGGCCCCGCTCCTGGCGGAGATCACCGACTCCCACGTCATCAGCCCCGCTGCAGCGGCCGCCCGGACGCTTCGCCGCCTCATCGAAGCCTGACAGAGGAGCTCCCGATGTACACCGTCTTCGTCCGTCTCCAGATCGCGCTCGAGAAGCGCGACGAGTTCGTCGCCGGCATCCGCGCAAACGCGCGGGCATCGCTGGCCGATGAACCAGGCTGCCTCCGATTCGACGTCCATCAGGACGCGACCGATCCCACCACCTTCTACTTCTACGAGATCTACGTCGACGAGGCCGCGTTCGAGACCGCGCATCGCGCTGCGCCGCACTACGCCCGTTGGCGAGAGGTGGTCGCCGCCTGCGTCGTCCCGGGGACGCAGCAGAACACCTACGCCCTTCCCCTGTTCCCGGGTGACATCCCAGAGAATCCGACCAGCTGAAGCGGAGCATGCCATGGCACACCGATCACCTCTCATCGCGCTGATCAGCGCAGTTCCCGCCTCGATCCCGCCGGTGACGGCGGCGCTTCAGGCGCACTTCCCCGAGGCGACCGTGTGGAACATCCTCGACGACCGCCTCCTCGAGGAGGCCGAAGACGAGGGTGGGCTGACACCACGACTGACCGCTCGGATGCGGCGACTGATCGATCATGCCGTGACCGAGGGCGCCGATGGCGTCCTCCTGACGTGCTCGTTGTACTCTCCTGTGGCCCGACTGGGCGCCCAGGGGACGGATGTCCCCGTGTTGGGGCCGGACGAGGCCGTCTTCGGGGCCGCGGCCGCTCGCGACCGGGACGGCGCCATCCTGGTCGTCTCCTCCGCCGCGGGGCCTCTCGCCGACTCGCTCAGGAGGATCAGAGAGGAGCTCGGCGAGGACCGCCCGGTCGAGGGGGTCGTGGCCGAAGGGGCCGTCGGAGCGTCGCGATCAGGTGACATCGATGCGCTCGTGACGAGCATCATCGACGCCATGGCGACGACGGGCACCGCGTGGGACTCCGTCGTGCTCGGCCAGTACTCGCTCGCTCCCGCGGCCCCGACCCTCGAGGACCGGCTCGGGATCCCCGTCCTGTCGGGCCCGCGGTTCGCTGTGGAGGCACTCCGCCGTGCGATCACGGGAGAGGTCCGATGATCGGCGCGATCGCAGACGACTTCACCGGCGCCACCGACATCGCTGTCGCGTTCCGCCGCGTCGGTCTCAGCGTCGGCATCCGATTCAGCCTGGAAGACGTGTCAGAGGAGCGGCACCACGAGGACGTCGTCATCGTCGCGCTCAAGACGCGCACCATCGCCCCCTCGGATGCGGTCGCCCAGTCGATGGATGCGCTGGACTGGCTTCGCGAACAAGGCGCGACGCAGATCTTCTTCAAGTACTGCTCGACCTTCGACTCCAGAGCCGACGGGAACATCGGGCCCGTCGCCGACGCCCTCGGCCGTGCGCTCGCCGCCACACGGGTCGTCTTCGTGCCGGCCTCGCCTCGTCACCTGCGCACCCAGTACATGGGGCATCTCTACGTGGACCAGAAGCTCCTCTCCGATTCCTCGATGCGAGACCATCCGCTCACCCCCATGACCGATTCGTTCCTTCCCAGGGTCCTGGCGCATCAGACCGCGCATCCCGTGGCTCTGCTCGACCACCGGGACGTGGCCCGCGGCGTGGAGAACGTGAGCCAGCGCCTCGCCGAGACGGCTCACGAGGCCGGCACCTACGTCGTCGTCGACGCCATCGACGATGCCGACCTCCTCACCATCGGTGCGGCGTGCGTCGACGACATCCTCGTGACCGGCGCTGCGGGTCTCGCCGAGGGGTGGGGAGCGGCGCACGCCGCTCGAGCCGGTGCGCGGCCAGACGCCTCTCCGGCCGGCTCCTCGCACGAGGGCTTCACGAGCGTGGTCCTCGCGGGCAGCTGCTCCGCGAGGACGCTCGAGCAGGTCGCACACATGATGCAGAAGGGACACCCCGCTCTTCAGCTCGACGCGATCACCTACCCCGACCCCGCTGAGCTCTCTGACCGCGCTCTCGCCTGGTACGGCCAGCAGGACCCGGCCTCTGCCCCGCTCATCTACTCCACCATGCCGGCCGAGGAGCTGCATCACGTGCAGGACGTGCTCGGCGCGGAGGGGGCGTCACGCATCCTCGAGGGAGCCATGGGACGCATCGCGAGCGGGCTCGTCGAACGAGGGGTGAACCGGCTCATCGTCGCCGGAGGCGAGACATCGGGCTCGGTCACCACGGCCCTCGGTGTCGTCGGCGGAGCAGTCGGACCGGAGGCGGCGCCCGGGGTGCCGTGGATCGTCACGGCCGGACCTCGGCCGCTCACGCTCCTGCTCAAGTCCGGGAACTTCGGTGATCCGCTTCTTCTCACCCGTGCAGCCACCAGCGTCTGAAAGGCCACTCGATGAAGGATTCCCACGAACGATCGGACATCGTTGCAGCCGCGCGATCCCTGTTCGGCCGGTCGCTCACCCACGGCAGCACCGGCAACATCAGCGTGCGGGTGGGGGACCACATCCTGGTCACCCCCACCGGGAGCAGCCTCGGTGCCGTGCAGGCAGAGGACCTCGCCGTCATCGATCTGCAGGGGCGGCATGTCGAGGGCCCGAAGCCCTCGAAGGAGGCATTCCTCCATGCGGCGATCCTGCGCGCACGTCCAGACGACACCGCGGTGATCCACACGCACTCCACCCACTCGGCTGCGGTCTCCTGTCTTGCCGACCTCGACGCGGCCGACGCCCTCCCGCCCCTCACCGCCTACTTCGTCATGCGCATAGGGCGGCTCCCGCTCCTCCCGTACCACGCACCGGGTGATCCCTCGCTGGAACAGCTCGCGGAGCGCACGGCCGTCGATCATCGAGCTCAGCTGCTCAGCAATCACGGCCCGGTCGTCGCGGGGCCTTCGCTCCAGGCTGCTCTGGATGGACTGGAGGAGATCGAGGAGACCGCCAAGTTGTTCCTGCTCCTCCAGGGGTACCCCGTCCGCCCGCTCTCCGAGAAGGAGGCCGCTGCTCTCCGCGCCTGAGAGCCGGCCCCTTCCCTACGGGATGATGCGCTGGTCGCGGAGGTCCTGGAAGACGCTGAGGAACATGGCCTCGGTGTCGACGTACTCGTGGAAGCCCGCGCGGCGCGACTTCGAGGTGTCGGCGATGACGTCGTAGTCCCAGCCGAACACGAAGTCACCGAACTGCCACGACGACACCTCCCGGTAGGGCGTGCGTCGCAGCCCGTGGCGCGCCACCATCTCGTTCCACACCTCCTCCTTGTCGGCCATGACGTCGGCCAGCGACATCGGCAGGGGAGGTGCGACCTCGAGCTCGAAGAACCGGGCGATCGCAGGCCACATCGGCTCGATGGCGTCGACCACGTTGACCAGCATCGCGAGGTTGGGGGCGACGAGCTCGGTCCAGCTGGGCCGGTCCTGGTGGGCGGCATAGAAGACGTGGGTCATGTCGGTGAGCTCGGCGAGGGCGTTCGCGGTGCCCTCGCGGTCGAGAAGGTCGACGGCGACGTGCCGCACCGCACCCGCGTCGACACCGCCGCGGCGCGACAGACCCACGATGGACCAGCCCCCCTGCCGTTCGAGGTGGCTGATGAGGTTCCCCCCGACGGTGTTCAAGGCGCTCGGGCATCCGACACGGCTCGCGATCCTCGGATGGCTGAAGGATCCCGGCTCCTTCCCGCCGCAAGATCGGCCGGCCGAGGAGGTGGGCGTCTGCTTGAAGCACATCCAGGCGCGCGCGGAGGTGTCGCAGTCCACGGCCTCGCAGTTCATGGCCACGCTGCAGCGAGCCGACCTCGTCACCTGCACTCGGATCGGGCAGTGGTCCCACTACCAGCGCGACGAGGACGAGATCGCGCGCGTGAGCGCGCTGATCGGCACGTCGCTGTAGCTCGCCGACGTGGGAGGATGCCGGCGCGGTCCGTCCGGTCGGACGGCGAGCCGCCAGAGCGCATGGTCCCTGACCCAGTGGCGGCGGCAGCCGTGGGCTGGCCGCCGGATGCTGGTCAGAAGCCGACGGAGAACACCACGTGCTGGCCGGAGGCGGCCGCGGCCGCGTAGAACTCGCGAAGGCGGGCGAGCCAGCTCAGCGCGTAGCTCTCTTCGTCCGGTCCATGCTCCGGGTTGCGCAGCTCGTCGGGCATCTCGGTTTACGCCGTGCGGAAGGCAGGGTCCGTGAGCGCGGCGAGGAAGGCGGCGACGTCCCTCACCTCCGCCGGCGACGAGTGCGTGACCCAGGATGCGTCGGCGTCGTGTTGCAGCGACCGCGCACCGCCGATGACCCCACGGGCGGGCCAGTCGGCGGCCGGACCCTCGGGTGCGAGCGCGCAGGCGATGGGGTCCCAGGCCTTGTCGATCTCGCCGGCGCGGCCAGAGGCGGCGACGTCCTCTTCGAGAGCGGCGAGAGCGGCCCGCAGGGCGGGGTCGTCACCGGCGGTGACCAGCACTCTCGCCGCCTCGGCGGGAGTCAGGCGGAGGTGGAGACCGCGTTGCATGAGGGTCATGCTAGCGGGGGCCGGATGCACGCCACGGTACCCGGGGTGCTGATCGACCCGCGGCCGTCGTTGTCGCATGTGAACATTCACATCCGCGCACATCCGGGAAGATCTCTTTTCCGTAACGGGCACCTGTCTTTCCGCTCGCACCTTGACAGCCGCCCAATTGTGATCGCTAACATATTCACAACTCACCCCCACGGGTTGCAATCACACCGGCGATGCGGCCGGACCGAAACAAGGAGGTTTTGGAATGAAGGCGAAGAGACTGCTCGCCGGTCTGGCGCTGGCAGGAGCCGTCGCCCTGGCGGCGACGGGATGTTCGGGGTCGGGATCCGGCGGTGCCGGGTCGACCGATGGCGCGAGCGGTGACGTCATCACCGTCGGGTTCGCGCAGACCGGGTCCGAGAGCGGATGGCGCAGCGCGAACACGGAGTCGATGAAGGAGGCGTTCTCGGCCGAGAACGGCTTCGACCTCGTGTTCAACGCGGCCGACAACAAGCCCGAGGCGCAGATCGCCGCGGTGCGCAACTTCATCAACCAGGGTGTCGACGCCATCGTGCTCGCCCCGATCGTCAGCGACGGCTGGGACGACGTGCTCAAGGAGGCGAAGGACGCCGGCATCCCGGTGATCCTCGAGGACCGCACGGTCTCCGCCCCCGACGACCTCTACGAGAGCTGGGTGGGCCTCGACTTCGAGAAGGAGGGCGAGACCGCCGGGAAGTGGGTCGCCGACAACTACGGCAAGCAGCCCACCAACCTGGTCGTCCTCGAGGGCACCACGGGCTCGTCGGCGGCGACCGACCGCGCCACCGGGTTCAACTCGGCGATCGAGGGCTCCCAGATCAAGGTGCTCGACTCGCAGACGGGCAACTTCACCCGCGCCGACGGCAAGACCGTCATGGAGGGCTTCCTCCAGAAGTACGGCTCGGAGATCAACGTCCTGTTCGCGCAGAACGACGACATGGGTCTCGGTGCTCTGGATGCGATCAAGGCCGCCGGTCTCACCCCCGGCCAGGACATCAAGATCGTCACCATCGACGCCGTCAAGGACGGCATGACCGCTCTGGCCGACGGCGAGTTCAACTACATCGTCGAGTGCAACCCGCTCCTCGGCGATCAGGTCGCCCAGGTGGTGAAGGACGTCCTCGCGGGCAAGACCGTCGACAAGCAGTACATCGTCGAGGACCAGGCGTTCGACCAGGAGCAGGCCAAGGCCGTCCTGGACAGCCGCCCCTACTGATCCCGACGCGCTCCCGCCTCGGGTGACGCCGCCGACCGCCGAGGTCGGCGCCCCTCGAACGGATGCGCCCCGCGCGAGCTGGCTCACGCAGCTCCCGCGGGGCGCATCTCCCACCGCTCGACGAGCCGCCGGCCTGCCGGACGGCTCTCACGAAGGAAGCGTCCCGCATGTTCTCCTCGCCTGCCGTCGTCGCGATGCGCGGCATCAGCATCCAGTTCCCCGGGGTCAAGGCCCTGGACGGTGTCGACTTCTCGCTCTACCCCGGCGAGGTCCACTCGCTCATGGGCGAGAACGGCGCCGGGAAGTCCACCCTCATCAAGGCGCTCACCGGCGTCTACGGCATCGACTCCGGCACGATCACCGTCGGGGGACAGGAGCGGACGTTCCGCTCCACCGCCGACGCCCAGGCGGCGGGCATCTCCACCGTGTACCAGGAGGTGAACCTGTGCCAGAACCTCACCGTCGGTGAGAACGTCATGCTCGGCAACGAGCCCCGCCGGATGGGCGGCATCGACTGGAAGCGCCTCCACCGTGAGGCAGCCGGGCACCTCGCCGAGCTGGGGCTCGACCTCGACACGCGCTCCGTGCTGTCCACGCACTCGATCGCGGTGCAGCAGCTCATCGCCATCAGCCGCTCGATGGTCGTCGACACGAGCGTGCTGGTGCTCGACGAGCCCACCTCGAGCCTCGACCGCGACGAGGTGCAGCAGCTGTTCACCGTGGTGCGGCGCCTCCGCGACCGGGGTGTGGCCATCCTCTTCGTCTCCCACTTCCTCGACCAGGTCTACGAGATCTCCGACCGCCTGACCGTGCTGCGCAACGGCAGTCTGGTCGGCGAGTACCGGGTCGGCGAGATCGACCGC
Organism: Cnuibacter physcomitrellae; assembly: GCF_014640535.1. Classification (NCBI taxonomy): domain Bacteria; kingdom Bacillati; phylum Actinomycetota; class Actinomycetes; order Micrococcales; family Microbacteriaceae; genus Cnuibacter; species Cnuibacter physcomitrellae. Next base: position 2,284,556 of record NZ_BMHD01000001.1, on the reverse strand, counting down.
GGCGCCCTCGTCGCCGCCATGATCGGTCGTGAGCTCAGCGAGCTCGACTCCCTCTCCGCCAGTGCGGGACGCGCCATCGACCGCTCCGGCATCCCGGTCCTCCGCGCCGTCGGCGTGGGCAAGAAGGGGATGCTCGAGCCCATCGACCTCGACGTCCACCCCGGAGAGGTGGTCGGCCTTGCCGGTCTGCTCGGATCCGGCCGCACCGAGCTCGCCCGTCTCATCACCGGCGCCGAGCGCGCCGACAGCGGCACCACCGAGGTGCACGGCCGGGTGGCGCGTCTGACCACTCCCCGCCACGCACTCGACCGACGGGTCGCGTTCTCGTCCGAGGACCGCAGGGGCGAGGGGATCATCGGGGACCTGACGGTCGCCGAGAACATCCTCCTCGGCGTGCAGGCCCGGCGGGGCGCGCTCCGCCGGGTGAGCAAGGCCGAGAAGGATGCCCTGGTCTCGGAGTACATGACGGCGCTGGGCGTGCGTCCGGCCGATCCCCACGCCCTCATCCGCAACCTGTCGGGCGGCAACCAGCAGAAGGTGCTGCTCGCCCGCTGGCTCGCCACGGCCCCCGAGCTGCTCGTCCTCGACGAGCCGACCAGGGGCATCGACGTCGGCGCGAAGGCCGACATCCAGCGGAAGGTCGCGGAGCTGGCCGAGAAGGGCCTCTCCGTCGTCTTCATCTCCTCCGAGCTGGAGGAGGTGCTCCGCATCGCGCAACGTGTCGCGGTGCTGCGCGACCGTCATAAGATCGGCGAGCTGACGACCGTCGACACCGACGTCGACGATCTCGTCGCCTTCATCGCCGCGGAGGACTCCCCAGCGATCGAGGACGAGGCGCTCGTCACCGAACAGGAGAAGATCGCATGAAGAGGCTGTTCTCCCACAGGCTCGTCTGGCCCATCGCAGCGCTCCTGCTGCTCATCGTCATCAACACGGTCTCGCGACCGTCGTTCCTCAGCATCACGCTGCAGAACGGCGAGCTCTACGGATCGCTGATCGACATCCTCCGCAACAGCGCCCCGCTGATGCTCGTCGCGCTCGGCATGACGATCGTGATCGCCACGCGCGGCATCGACCTGTCGGTCGGCGCGATCATGGCGGTGTCGGGCGCGGTCTCGCTCACCGTCATCGAGGGATCGAACGATCCCGGCGGCCTCGGCACCGTCGCCGTCGCGATCCTGGCCGGCGTCGGCGTCGCCCTGGTGCTCGGCGTCTGGAACGGCTTCCTGGTGTCGGTGCTCGGCATCCAGCCGATCATCGCGACCCTGGTGCTCATGCTCGCCGGTCGCGGCGTCGCGCTCCTCATCACGGGCGGCTTCATCACCACGATCAACAGCGATCCCTATCAGTTCATGGCCCAGGGCTACGTGATCGGGCTGCCGTTCGCGTTCTTCGTCTCGCTGGCCGCCATCGCCGTGGTCGCGCTGCTCGAGCGGCGCACCGCGCTCGGCATGCTCACGGAGGCCGTCGGCATCAACCCCGAGGCGAGTCGGCTCGCGGGTGTCCGCTCCCGCAGCATCGTCTGGGGCGCCTACATCGCCAGCGGCACGCTCGCGGGAATGGCCGGCATCCTCTACAGCTCGAACATCATGGCCGCGGACGCGAACTCCGCCGGCCTGTACATCGAGCTGGATGCGATCCTCGCCGTGGTGCTCGGCGGCACCTCGCTGGCGGGCGGCAAGTTCAGCATCGCGGGCACGGTGATCGGCGTCTTCACGATCCAGACGCTGAAGAGCACGATCACCTTCCTCGGAGTGCCGCCCGCGGTCAGCCCGGTGTTCATGGCCATCGCGGTCGCGATCGTCGTCCTCGCCCAGTCGCGCCGGGTGCGCGGCTGGCTCTCCTCCGCCGGCCGACTCGCCCGGCCCACGACCCGTCCCGACTCGAAGGTGCTGTCATGACCACACTCACCGCCGTCCGGCGCCCGGCCGCGCAGCGCGCGAGCCTCGGCCGACGCTTCCTCGCCCGTCACGTCGCCTGGGTGCCGGTCTTCGCGGCGCTCGGCATCCTCCTCGTCATGATCATCGGCGCGGTGGCCTACTTCCCCAACTTCCAGCTGCCGCGCATCCTGTCGTCGATCCTGCTCGACAACGCGTACCTCCTCGTGCTCGCGGTGGGCATGACCTTCGTCATCCTCACCGGCGGCATCGACCTCTCGGTCGGCGCGGTCATGGCGTTCACCGGCATCCTGTGCGCCCGGCTCCTCGGCGACGGGGTCCCGGTCGGGGTCGCGGTGCCGTCGATGATCCTCATCGGCGCGGCCATCGGTCTGCTCATCGGCCTGCTCGTGCAGTACTTCGACGTGCAGCCGTTCATCGCGTCCCTGGTCGGGATGTTCCTCGCCCGGGGCCTGGCGTTCGTGGTCAGCCTCGAGTCGATCAAGGTCGAGGACGGCGGGCTGCTCTGGCTGCAGTCGACCCGCTTCTCCTTCGCGGGCTGGTACATCACGCCGACCGGGATCATCGCACTGCTGTCCGTCGCGATCGCCGCGATCGTGCTGCGCTACACGCGCTTCGGGCGCACGATCTACGCGGTCGGCGGCAACGAGCAGTCGGCGCGGCTCATGGGTCTGGCGGTCGTGCGGACGAAGCTGATCGCCTACGTCATCAGCGGCGTCTGCGCGGGACTGGCCGGCATCATCCTCACCGCCTACTCGGGTGCGGGCTATCCGCTGAACGGCATGGGGACCGAGCTCGACACCATCGCTGCCGTGGTCATCGGAGGCACCCTGCTCACCGGCGGGAGCGGCTTCGTCCTCGGCTCGATGATCGGCGTGTTCGTGTACGGGCTGATCAAGACGATCATCTCGTTCCTCGGCGCCGAGCAGTCGTGGACGAGGATCACCGTCGGAGCCCTGCTGCTCGTGTTCGTCGTCGTGCAGCGCCTGATCGTCCGGCGGTCGGCCCGCCGCAGCTGACCTCGCGGGTCGCGGCGCGGAACGGGCGCCGCGACCCGAGCATGCATGATAGGACCCATGGACCCGACGCCGCCGACGACGCCGGCGCTGCTCGACGTCAGCGGCGCCACGGTCCGCTATGGGCCGGAGACGGTCCTCGACTCGGTCGACTTCCACCTCCGACCCGGCGAGATCCACTCCCTCATGGGGGAGAACGGCGCGGGCAAGTCGACGCTCCTCAAGGCGATCACGGGGGCCATCCAGCTGACCTCCGGCACCATCCGGATCGAGGGGGACGAGGTCCGCTTCGCCTCACCCCGTCACGCGCAGGGCGCGGGGATCTCCGCCGTGTACCAGGAGGTCGACCTCCTCCCGAACCTGACGGTCGCCGAGAACGTCTTCCTCGGGCGGGAGCCGCGCCGCCTGGGCGCCATCGATCACAGGCGGATGCGGCAGCAGGCGGCCGAGGTGCTCGCCTCGCTGGGCATCGAGGTCGATACCGCGTCGTTGCTCGGCACGCACTCCCTCGCGCTGCAGCAGATCGTCGCGATCGCACGCGCGATCTCGACCGACGTCCGCATCCTGGTGCTCGACGAGCCCACCTCCAGCCTCGACGCCGACGAGGTCGCCGAGCTCTTCCGCGTGATGCGCCAGCTCGCCGCCTCCGGCGTCGCGATCGTCTTCGTCTCGCACTTCCTCGACCAGGTGTACGAGATCTGCGACCGCGTCACCGTCCTGCGCGACGGCCGGCTCGTGGGGGAGTACTCGACCCGCGAGCTGCTCCGGGTCGACCTGGTCGAGAAGATGCTCGGCTCGGCCGGAGCCTCGGAGGACGTGCCGCTGCCGGAGAAGACGAGGCACGATCCCGACGTGGCGATCCTCGAGGGTCGGGGGATCACGGTGCGTCCCGGCATCCAGCGAGCGGACATCACCCTCTCGCCGGGGGAGGTCCTCGGGGTCGCGGGTCTGCTCGGCTCGGGCCGGAGCGAGCTCGCGCGAGCCGTCAGCGGCGTCGACCGGCTCGATGAGGGCCGGCTCACGGTGGCGGGAGCCCCGCGGGTGTTCCGCTCCCCGAGACAGGCGGCTCTCTCGGGCATCGTGTACTCCTCGGAGAACCGCCGATCCGACGGGATCATCGCCGACCTCAGCGTGCTCGACAACATCACCCTCGCCCTGCAGGCCCAGCGCGGAGTGCTCCACCGGATGAGCGTCGCGCGACGACGGGAACTGGCGCAGAGCTGGGTCGACGCCCTCCACATCCGCCCCGCCGACATCGACCGCAAGGTGGGCGAGCTGTCGGGGGGCAACCAGCAGAAGGTCCTGCTGGCACGCCTGCTGGCGCTGGCGCCCGACATCGTGGTGCTCGACGAGCCGACCAGGGGCATCGACGTCGGCGCGAAGGCCGAGGTGCAGCGCCTCGTCGGCGAGCTCGCGGACAACGGGCTGGCGGTCGTCTACATCTCGGCCGAGCTCGAGGAGGTGCTGCGTGTCTCCACGACGGTCATGGTCCTCCGCAGCGGCCGGGTGGTCGACACCCTCTCCGCGGCCGACCTGACCCCCGAGCGGCTGCTCGCCCTCGTCGCGCGCCCCGAGCAGGGAGACGCCGCGGATGGCTGAGGGCAAGGGGGCGCGCGCCGCCACCATCTTCGATGTCGCGCGCCTGGCGGGCGTCTCCCACCAGACCGTCTCGCGCGTGCTCAACGACATGCCGAACGTGAAGCCGGCGACCCGCACGCGGGTGGAGCAGGCGATCGCGCAGCTCCGCTACAGCCCGTCTCCCGCGGCTCGCGCCCTGGTGACCCGCCGCACGCGCACGATCGGGCTGGTGACCCCCGGCACGCTCGACTACGGACCCACCTCGATCGCCACCAGCTTCAACTTCGCGGCCCGCGCCGCGCGCTACAACGTGGACGCGGTGAGCACACCCGACAACGACGTCGCGGCCGTCCGCACCGCCGTCGAGGGACTGCTGAGACAGCGTGTCGACGCCCTCGTCCTCATCGTGGTCGACATCGAGGTGCTGCAGAGCATCCAGGGGCTGCAGGTCGGCGTCCCCCTGGTCGCCGCCGCGGCGACCAGCCGCCCCCATCCGCTGCTGGTCTCGATCGACCAGTACCGCGGGGCGCGCGCGGCCACCCGGCACCTCATCGAGTCGGGGTACGAGCGGATCCTGCACGTGGCCGGGGCGTCCCGGGCGCCGGACGCGCTCGAGCGGGTCCGCGGGTGGCGCGACGAGATGGCCGCCGCCCTCCGCGAGGTCGTCGAGCCCGAGGTGGGGGACTGGTCGGCCGAGAGCGGCTATCGGATCGTCCAGGACCTCGACGTCCGGCCCGGCGACGGGCTCTTCATCGCGAACGACCACATGTCGATCGGAGCGCTGTCCGCCCTCCGCGCTCGCGGCCTGCGCGTGCCCGAGGACGTGGGGGTCGTCGGGTTCGACGACCTCCCCGAGTCGCCCTATCTGCTGCCGCCGCTGACGACCGTGCGGCAGGACTTCGCCGCGCTCGGGGCGCTCATGATGCAGAAGGTGCTCGTGCTCGCCGACGAGCCGGATCGTGTCACCGAGGACACCCCGATCCCGACCCGGCTGGTGCTGCGGGAGTCGACGCGGCCGCGCTGAGCAGGCGTCAGGTGCGCGACCCGCTGGTGCCGGGGGTGTCGCGCGTGCTGCTGGTGCCGCGGGAGTCACGCCAGGAGTGCGTCGGCGCGTAGCCGAGGAGGCGACGGGCCTTGTCGATCGACAGCAGCGTCTCGTCAGCGGTCACCGCGCGCTTCCTCGGCACGTCGGGGAACACCGCGGCGATGAGCTCCTCGTTCGGGACGGTCGACACCGTGTCGGCGGCCGCGATGATGAAGCGGTCGAAGCCCGGGGGAGCGACCTCGAGCGCCCGCTGCACGGCCTGCGCGCCATCCCGGGCGTCGATGTAGCCCCACAGGTTCCACTTGCGCTCGAGCGGGTCGTCGTCGAACGGGAAGGCGGCGTAGTCCTCGTCGACCATCACGTTCGAGAACCGGAGGGCGGTGATCGAGAGATCGGGATGCCAGCGCACGAGCTCGATCGCCAGCTGCTCCTCGAGGTGCTTCACCAGCGAGTACACCGACTCGGGGCGCGCCGGGTAGTCCTCGTCCACCGGGATGTAGGGCGGCGGCACGTCGAACGGCAGCCCGAGCACGGTCTCACTGGAGGCGTAGACGATGCGGCGGATGCCGAGCCGCGTCGCCGCCCAGAACACGTTGAAGGTGGCCGCGATGTTGTTGTGGAAGGTGGCGATGTCGCTGCGGATGCCCGGCGCGGGGATCGCGGCCAGGTGCACGAGCGCATCCACCCCGTCGTGCTGATCGCCGACACCGCCGAGCGCGTCGATCACCTGGCCGTGGTCGGTGAGGTCGACCTGCACGAACCCCGGCCCGCGCCGGCCGACGGCGTCGAGGCCGATGACCTCGTGGCCGGCGGCTCTCAGTTCCGCCGCGACGACCGACCCGAGCTTGCCGGATGACCCTGTGACCGCGATGCGCATGACCCCCAGTCTGCTCCCGTCCGGGCGTCCGGCGGCCCCTTCGACGTGCTCCGTGCCCGATACACTCGCCGGATGACGACTCCCGAGGCGCGGCCGCCCGCCGAGGACGGGGTCTCGGGCGTCAGCATCCGCGACGTCGCCAGGCTGGCGGGGGTCTCGCATCAGACGGTGTCCCGCGTGCTGAACGACCACCCGAGCGTGCGGCCCGCGACGCGGGAGCGGGTCCGGACGGTCATCGCCGAGCTCGGGTACACGCCGAGCCGCGCGGCGCGGTCGCTCTCGATGCGCCGGTCGGGCGTGATCGGGATCCTCGCCACGTCGAGCGCCGAGTACGGGCCGGCGTCGTGCATCCAGGCCATCGAGACCGCGGCCCGATCGCACGGGTACACGGTCTCCGTCGCCGACACGGGAGGCATCGGCCCCACCGAGGTGCGGTCCTCGCTCGACCACCTGCTCTCCCAGCAGATCGAGGCGCTCGCCGTGATCGCCCCGCACGGGGAGGCCCTCACCGCGGTGGAGACGCTCCCTCGCGCCCTGCCCCGCGTGATGCTGCAGGCGCCGGGCCACGGGACGCATCCCGGGCTCGCGGTGGATCAGGCGGCGGGCGTGGGCCTCGCGGTCGCCCACCTCCTGGAGCTCGGCCACACCTCGATCGCCCACATCGCCGGCCCGTCGGACTGGCTCGACGCCACGGCCCGCGCGGCCGCCTTCGGTGCCGCGCTGGATGCGGCCGGGCTGGCGCCGGCGGCGATCCTCGAGGGCGACTGGAGCGCCGGCTCCGGATACCGGATCGGTCTCGAGCTCGCCGCCCGACGGCACATCACCGCGGTGTTCTCGTCGAACGACCAGATGGCGCTGGGGCTTCTCCACGCCCTCCACGAGGGCGGTGTCCGTGTGCCGGACGACATCAGCGTGGTCGGGTTCGACGACATCCCCGAGGCCGCCCACTTCTGGCCACCGCTCACCACCGTGCGCCAGGACTTCGCCGAGCTCGGCCGGCGCTGCGTCGACCGCCTCCTCGGCCTCGACGCGGACGGCCCGTCCGTCCCCATCGCCCCCCTCCTCATCCCCCGCCGCAGCACCGCTCCCCTTCCCTGACCCCCCTCCCCTCGGGGCGCAGCCCGAGCGGGCGTGCCGGGTTTGTCCACGAAACGCTCCTTCCCGGACGGAAGAGGGTTCATTCGGTGGACAAACCCGGGGAGTCGGAGGCTCTACCACGGATGGGGGAGGGGCGCTCGGATGCGGCGTCAACGTTCGGCGCCTAGCGTGCCGGGATGAACGCCACGACCAGTACCGCGTTCCGCACGGCCGGCCCGATCGCCGCGATGGTGCTCGCCGCCGGGACGCTCAGCTCCTGCGTCGGCCCGACGGGCGACGCCGAGGTCCAGACGGCCGCCTCGACCCCACCGGCCACACCCGACCCCACCGCGGTGGCCGAGCAGCTGGCCGTCGAGGAGGAGGCGCAGCTGCCGATCCCCGCCGCCGACATCCCGGGCTGGGCGAGCGAGGCCGTGCCGGCCGACGGTTCCCCGGGCCACCAGGGCACGTCGTCCGGGTGGATGAGCGAGCACTCGGCCCAGCGCCTGGTGTCGACGAACGGCACCCTCGAGGCCGGGAGCTATCAGATGCAGCTCGCCTGCCGAGGCGAGGGGACGATCACCGCCACGGTGACGACGATCGACGGCGCCACGGCCGGCGACAGTGCGACGTGTTCGAACGCGACCGTCGCGTTCGACGCCACGATCCCCGAGGCGGGCCTCGTCACGACCCTCGAGCACGACGGAGACCCGACGATCTACGCCCTCTCGGTCACGCGGGTCGGCTGAGGCCGCCGGAGCGCGGATCGGAGGTCCGCCCGTCGACGCGTGATGGCGCCGGTGGCGCGCATCCCGTATGCTCTCCTCAGAAATGTGACCGGTCACAATGAGGTGAGGCAGAAGCATGACGGATGCACGGGAGGGCGATCCCGACACGATCGCGTCGGGACGGACGGCGCTCGGCATCGAGCTCGGATCCACCAGGATCAAGGCCTGCCTGGTCGACGCCGACGACCCCACGGTCGTCCTCGCGACCGGGAGCCACGACTGGGAGAACCAGTTCGTCGACCGGCTCTGGACGTACTCCCTCGAGGCGGTGTGGGAGGGACTCCGCGCGGCGTACGCGGCGCTCGCCGCCGATGTCCGCCGGCGTCACGGCGTCGAGCTGACGACCGCGGGCGCGATCGGCGTCTCGGCGATGATGCACGGGTACCTTCCGTTCGACGCCGACGGCGAGCTGCTCGTGCCGTTCCGCACCTGGCGCAACACCAACACCGGCACGGCGGCGGCCGAGCTCACCGAGCTCTTCGGCGTGAACATCCCGCTGCGCTGGTCGATCGCCCACCTCCACCAGGCCGTCCTCGACGCCGAGCCGCACGTCGGCCGGGTCGACTTCGTCACCACGCTCGCCGGGTACGTGCACGTCGCGCTGACCGGTCAGAAGGTCCTCGGCGTCGGCGACGCCTCCGGCATGGTCCCGATCGACACCGCGACCGGGGACTGGGATGCACGGATCGTCGCGCAGTACGACGAGCTCGTGGGTCGGCGCGGGTCCACTCTCCCCGCGCTGACCCACCTCCTCCCTCGCGTGCTGCCCGCCGGGGCCCCCGCGGGGGAGCTCACCCCCGAGGGGGCGGCACTGCTCGATCCCTCCGGCACCCTGCGGCCGGGCATCCCGTTCTGCCCGCCCGAGGGCGACGCCGGGACGGGGATGGTCGCGACCGACGCGGTCGCGCCGCGCACCGGGAACGTCAGCGCCGGGACCAGCATCTTCGCGATGGTCGTCCTCGAGCGTCCGCTCACCTCGGTGCACCACGAGCTCGACCTGGTGACAACCCCCGCGGGCGACCTCGTCGCGATGGTCCACTGCAACAACGGGGCGAGCGAGCTCGCCGCCTGGGCGGGCCTCTTCACGCGCTTCAGCGAGGCGTCCGGCGCCGGCGCCGGCACCGACGGCGACGCCGTGTTCGACGTCCTGTTCCGCGAGGCCCTCGCCGGCGACGCGGATGCGGGCGGCCTGCTGGCCTACAACCACCTCGCCGGCGAGCCGATCGCCGGGCTGGCCGAGGGTCGGCCCCTCTTCGTGCGCTCCCCCGACAGCGTGTTCTCGCTCGCCAACGTGATGCGCGCCCAGCTCTACGGCGTCTTCGGCACGCTCGCGCTCGGCATGCGCGTGCTCGCCGACGAGGGCGTCGGCCTCGATCGGATGTCCGCCCACGGCGGCATGTTCCGCACCGCCGGCGTCGCCCAGCGGTTCCTCGCCGGAGCCCTCGACGCGCCCGTCACGGTGTCGGCCACGGCCGGCGAGGGCGGCCCATGGGGCATGGCCGTGCTCGCGGCCTACCTGCGCCGCTCGGATCTCCCGCTGGCCGAGTACCTCCACGACGTGGTCTTCGCCGACGCGCCGTCCGAGACGACCTCGCCCGACCCCGCCGACGTGGCCGGGTTCGCCCGCTACCTGGAGCGCTACGACGCCGGCCTGGCGGTCGAGCGCGCCGCTGTGGAGGCACTCGCATGACGACCGACAGCATCCGCGCCACCGGCGGCGCGCCCACCGGCGCCGACTTCGGTGCCGTGATCGACCGCATCCGCGCCGAGGTCGCGTCGCTGCACGCCGAGCTCGTCCGCTACGGACTCGTGGTCTGGACGGGCGGCAACGTGTCGGGCCGGGTTCCGGGGGCCGACCTGTTCGTGATCAAACCCTCGGGTGTCTCCTACGACGACCTCGCACCAGAGAACATGATCCTCTGCACGCTCGACGGCGAGGTGGTGCCGGGCTCGCCCGGATCCGACCGGTCGCCGTCGAGCGACACCGCCGCTCACGCCTACGTGTATCGGGAGATGCCCGAGGTGGGCGGGGTCGTGCACACCCACTCGCCCTACGCGGTGGGCTGGGCGGCGGCCGGCCGCCCGATCCCGTGCGTGACCACCGCGATGGCCGACGAGTTCGGGGGCGAGGTGCCGATCGGGCCCTTCGCGATCATCGGCGACGACTCGATCGGGCGCGGGATCGTCGAGACGCTCCGCGGACACCGCTCCCGTGCCGTCCTGATGCAGAACCACGGCCCCTTCACCATCGGCAAGGACGCCCGCGACGCCGTCAAGGCCGCGGTCATGGTGGAGGACGTGGCCCGCAGCGTGGCCGTCGCCCACCAGGTCGGCACGCCCCTCCCGATCGCCCAGGACGCGATCGACTCCCTCTTCCACCGCTACCAGAACGTCTACGGACAGGACCCGACAGGATCACTCGCGTGAGCACTCGCACCCCTCTGACCACCTCCTTCGACGGCCTCGAGATCTGGTTCCTCACCGGCAGCCAGGGCCTCTACGGAGAGGAGACCCTCCGCCAGGTCGCCGACCAGTCGAGGGCCATCGCGTCGACCCTCGACGGCGCCGGCGACGTGCCGGTGCGGATCGTCTGGAAGCCCGTGCTCACGGATCCGGCCGCCATCCGGCGCGCGATGCTCGACGCCAACGGCGACGACTCGGTGATCGGCCTGATCGCGTGGATGCACACCTTCAGCCCCGCGAAGATGTGGATCGCCGGCCTCGACGCGCTGCAGAAGCCGCTGCTGCACCTGCACACCCAGGCCAACGTCGAGCTGCCCTACGGCGAGATCGACTTCGACTTCATGAACCTGAACCAGGCCGCCCACGGCGACCGCGAGTTCGGCTACATCCAGACCCGCCTCGGCATCGCCCGGAAGACCGTGGTCGGTCACGCGACGAACCCCCGCGTCACGTCCGAGATCGGCACGTGGGCGCGCGCGGCGGCCGGCTGGAACGCGGCGCAGACCATGAAGCTCGCCCGCTTCGGCGACAACATGCGGTACGTCGCGGTGACGGAGGGCGACAAGACCGAGGCCGAGCACCGGCTCGGTGTGCAGGTCAACACCTGGTCGGTCAACGAACTGGCCGCGGCCGTCGAGGCGGCGGAGGAGGACGGCGCCGCGGTCGACGCCCTCGTCAAGGAGTACGAGGAGCTCTACGACGTCGTGCCCGAGCTGCGAGCCGGAGGCGAGCGGCACGCATCCCTCCGGGACGGCGCCGCGATCGAGCTCGGGCTGCGCTCCTTCCTCGAGGAGGGCGGGTTCGCCGCCTTCACCACGAGCTTCGAGGACCTCGGCACGCTCAAGCAGCTCCCGGGCCTGGCCGTGCAGCGGCTGATGGCCGAGGGCTACGGGTTCGGAGCCGAGGGCGACTGGAAGACCGCGATCCTGGTCCGGGTCGCGAACGTCATGGGCGCCGGGCTCCCCGGCGGGGCGAGCCTCATGGAGGACTACACCTACGACCTCGTCGAGGGTGCGGAGACCATCCTCGGCGCCCACATGCTCGAGGTCAGCCCGTCGCTCACCGTGGCGCGCCCCTCGCTCGAGGTGCACCCGCTCGGCATCGGCGGTAAGGACGACCCGGTCCGGCTCGTCTTCACCGCCGAGCCCGGCCCTGCGGTCGTCGTCGCCCTGTCGGACATGCGCGACCGCTTCCGCCTCACCGCGAACGTCGTCGACGTGGTCGAGCCGCGCGCCCCGCTGCCGAACCTCCCGGTCGGCCGCGCCGTCTGGCGCCCACGTCCCGACTTCGCCACGTCGGCCGCCGCCTGGCTCACCGCCGGCGCCGCCCACCACACCGTCATGTCGACGGCGGTCGGGATCGAGGCCTTCGACGACTTCGCGCGCATCGCGGGCATCGAGCTGCTCACCATCGACGAGTCGACCACGCTGCGCGGCTTCGAGCACGAGGTGCGCTGGAACGCGGCGTACCACCGCCTCGCCGAGGGTCTCTGAGTCGAGGCTGGGAAGGGAGGGCCGGTCCGACGCGACCGACGTAGCGTCTGGAGCAGTCCACGACCGAGGGAGCGCATCATGACCGACCACGACGACATCGAGACCCTCGCGGATCTCCTCGACGGCTTCCCCCTCACGATGATCGTGACCCTGGATGGCGACGGGAACCCCGTGTCGCAGCCGTTCGCGATGCAGCAGCAGCACCACCGCTTCGACGGTGACCTCTGGTTCCTCGTCAGCGTCGACTCCTCGACGGCGGGTCGGCTCGCCGAGCGGCCCGTCGTCAACCTCGCGTTCAGCGACCACGACTCCTGGGTCTCGCTCACCGGTCACGCCGAGCTGACCTCGGAGCAGTCCTACATCGACGCGATGTGGGACACGAGCGTGGAGGCATGGTTCCCGGGCGGCCGCACCGATCCGGCCATCCGTGCCCTCATCGTCCACGCCGACTCCGCCGAGTACTGGGACACCCCCGGGTCGACGGTGGCCACCGTCTTCAGCCTGGTGAAGTCGAAGGTCACCGGGTCCCCGATCGAGATCGAGAACGAGAAGATCGACCTCTGACGCAGGGGCGCCGACGGACTCCGGGCGGGCTGATCAGGCCTTCGACAGACGCCCGTAGCCCGAGCCGATGTGGGTCTCGATGAGATCCTCGAAGTGATCCGAGTGGTCGACGAGGATGTCGTCGATCAGCGACCCGTGCTCCTGCACGATGATCTTGTGGTAGTCGTCGACCTTCACCCGGCGCGCCAGGAGGAACAGCGCGACCTGCCACTTGATGGCCGTCCACGCCGTGTAGAGCCGCGAGTGGTCGGCGATCGTGAAGATCCGGTCGTGGAAGTCGAGGTCGAGCCGGACGAGCTTGGCCTTCTGGTCGCTCCTCACCGCGGCGGCCATCTCCTCGATGATCGCGCGGAGCCCGGTGATGTCGTCGGGCGTGGCCCGCTCGATCGCCCGAGACCAGGCCAGCTTCTCGAGGGCGATGCGCAACGTGGAGAGCTCGAGGAAGTCCTGCTGCGACAGGGTCACGACCGACGCCCCCTTGTAGGGGAGTGAGACGATCAGCCCTTCCTGCTCGAGATGGAGGAGGGCTTCGCGGATCGGGGCCCTGCTCACGCCCAGGGTGCTGGACAGACTGACCTCGCTCAGACGCTCTCCCTGAACGAGCCTCCCCTCGAGGATGGCTTCGCGGAGTTCGTTGACGGCGGCCCCCGAGAGGCCGGACCGAGCGAGTGCTTCCATGCGGTCAGAGTATCGGAAGACAGGTCCAAAAAAGTAGATTGTCGACAGTCGGCAGGTTTGTGCTAGCGTGACGACATTCAGCAGTGCTGGTGACCCCGTCGGCTATCGATCTTCAGATTCCGACTCCGATCGAGAGGCAAATCTGTGAAACGACTCGTACGAATCGCGGTGGTGGGTGCGGCCATGGCGCTCGCCCTCACCGCCTGTGCCCCGGCGGGTGGATCGTCGGGCGACAACGCCTCGGGATCGTCCGAGACCGCTCTCTACGGTGGCACCATCACCACCGCCGCGGCCTCCGACCCCGAGACCTTCGACCCGGCCGTCTGCACCGGCGCCACCTGCTGGAACATCATGCGCATGGTGTTCGACCGTCTCTACGACTACGACGGCGACACCAGCAACCTGAAGCTCCAGGCGGCCGAGGACTTCCCGCAGGTCAGCGACGACGGGCTCACCTACACGATGAAGCTCAAGGAGGGGCTGACGTTCTCGAACGGCGCCCCCGTGACCGCTGCCGACGTGGCCTACTCCTACGCCCGCGTGCTCGACCCCGCCACCAAGGCCGGCCTCGCGGAGTTCTGGAAGGGCATCGCCGGAGCCGAGGAGTACGCGGCCAACCCCACCGGCCTCCCGTCGGGCATCAAGGTGATCGACGACCTCACCCTCTCGGTCACACTCGACGCCCCGAACTCGGCCTTCAAGTACATCATGGCGATGCCGGCCGGCTCGATCATCCCCGAGGGGTCCGGTTCGACCGTGGCCACCGCCCCGATCGGCTCCGGCCCGTTCACCCTGGCCGACTTCACGCCCGGGCAGCAGGTCATGCTCGACCGCAACCCGTCGTACTGGGACTCCCCGCGCCCCTACGCCGACCACGTGCACATGATCCTCGGCGTCGACCCGGACAACCAGGTGCTGATGCTGCAGAAGGGCGACATCGACCTGATGGGCAGCCCGATCCCGCCGGCGAAGTTCGTGCAGATCACCACGGACCCGAAGCTCAAGGATCAGGTCATCTCGATCGACAAGCCGAGCACCTACTACCTGACGATGAACATGAACACGGCGCCGTTCGACAACCCGAAGGTGCGCGAGGCCATCTCGTACGCCTTCGACCGCGACTCGCTGCTCAAGCTCGTCAACGGTCAGGGCACTCCGGCGACCGAGTTCATCCCGCCGGGGGTCCTGGGACACTCCGGTGACGACCTCACCCACGGCAAGGACGTGGACAAGGCCAAGCAGCTCCTCGCCGACGCCGGGTACCCCAACGGGTTCGACACCCAGATGTACGCGTGGAACGTCGCTCCCTTCTCGGCTCTCGCTCCCCAGATGCAGCAGGACCTGAAGGACATCGGCATCACCGTCGACCTGCAGACCCTGGCGCCGAACACCTTCGCCGAGCTGGCGGGGTCGGGCAAGGCTCCGCTCGCGCTGACCTTCTGGGTGGCCGACTACCCGGAGGGCTCGGACTTCCTGCAGGCCCTGCTCTCCTGCGCCACCGCCGTGCCCCAGGGGCAGAACTTCGCCTACTACTGCAACGAGCAGATGGACTCCGACGTGCAGCAGGCCCTCTCGGCCAGTGACGAGTCGGTCGCGGCGGAGAAGTACCTCGAGGCGACCAAGGTGATGCTCGCCGACAACCCGGTCGTGCCGCTCTACTTCGGCACCAAGACCGAGATCCGCGGGGCGAACATCGGCGGCTACTACCCGCAGCCGATCTGGGCCTGGGACATGGCGTACTACTGGAAGACCGACGGCTCCGCCGAACGCCAGTAGCTCCGTCCACGGGTGCGGTGCCGCCGCCATCGAACGGTGACCGGCAGCACCGCACCCGACCCTGCCCGAAGGAGAACGCATGACCGCCCTACTCGAGGTCACCGACCTCGTCGTCGACTTCCCGACGTCGTCCGACGAGGTGTTCCACGCCGTCGACTCGGTCTCGTTCACGGTCCACGCCGGGGAGCGGGTCGGCATCGTCGGCGAGTCAGGATCGGGCAAGTCGCTCACCTCGCAGGCGATCATGCGTCTCATCCCCTCCCCGGGCGAGATCACCTCGGGCTCCGTGCGGTTCCAGGGCGAGGACGTCCTGGCGTACTCGACGTCGAAGCTCCGCTCCTGGCGCGGATCGCAGACGGCCATGGTCTTCCAGGACCCGATGTCGAGCCTCAACCCGCTCATGCGGATCGGGCGCCAGATCACCGAGACGCTCCAGGAGCACCTGGGCATGTCGAAGGCGGAGAGCCGCGCGCGGGCGATCGAGCTGTTGCAGCAGGTCGGCATCCCGGATGCCGAGGCGCGGCTCCGCGACTACCCCGGGGCGTTCTCGGGCGGCATGCGGCAGCGCGTGTGCATCGCGATCGCGACCGCGTGCTCGCCTCGCCTGCTCATCGCCGACGAGCCGACCACCGCACTCGACGTGACCGTCCAGGCCCAGGTCCTCGACCTGCTCGACACGCTGGCGACCGAGTCCGACACCGGGGTCATCCTGATCAGCCACGACCTCGGGGTCATCTCGAGCTTCTGCGACCGCATCCTCGTGATGTACGCCGGCCGGATCGTCGAGCAGGGCACCGCCGAGCAGATCGTCGGCGACCCGCAGCATCCCTACACCAAGGCCCTGCTCGAGTCGATCCTCAAGCTCGACCAGCCGGTGCCGCACCGTCTCTCCTCCATCTCCGGCACGCCTCCGGTCGCCGGCCGCCGACCGAGCGGCTGCTCGTTCGCGCCGCGGTGCGCCCTCGCGGTGGACGCCTGCTCCGCGATCGACCCCGCGCTCGTGCCGACCACGAACGGCTCGGCGGGCCAGCTGGTCGCCTGCGGAGTGACCGCTCCCGCCGCGTTCGCCGCGGGCGAGGAGGTGACCGCAGCATGAGCGCTCCTCTCCTCTCGGTCGACGACCTCCACGTCACCTTCCGGCGCTCGGGCGGCCCCGGCCGCCGCAGCAACACCGTGCGCGCCGTGCGCGGCGTCAGCTTCGAGCTGCAGGCCGGCCAGACCCTCGGCATCGCCGGGGAGTCCGGCTCGGGCAAGAGCACGATCGCCCGCTCCCTGATGGGCATCAACAAGCCCGCGAGCGGCAGCATGCTGCTCGACGGCGTCGACGTCGCCCACCGGCGCGGATCGTCTCTCGCGGCATACCGCCGGACGATGCAGATGATCTTCCAGGACCCCTACGACTCGCTCGACCCGCGGATGACGGTGGGCGACACGCTGCTCGAGGCCGTGCGGCTGCGGAAGGACCGCGTCGCCGACCCGCGCGGCGAGGTGAGAGCGCTCCTGGAGAAGGTCGGCCTCTCGCGCAGCTTCGCCGACCGGCGTCCCCGCGAGCTCTCCGGCGGCCAGCGGCAGCGCGTCTCGATCGCCCGCGCTCTCAGCGTCGACCCGCGCCTCATCCTCTGCGATGAGGCGGTGTCCGCACTCGACGTGTCGGTGCGCGCTCAGGTGCTCAACCTCCTCAAGGATCTGCAGGAGGAGCTCGGCCTCGCCTACCTGTTCATCTCGCACGACCTCTCGACGCTCCGCTTCATGGCCGACCAGGTGGCGATCATGTACCTGGGCGAGATCGTCGAGATGGGATCGCGGGACGAGGTCTTCGAGCGGCCGCAGCATCCGTACACCCGTGCCCTCCTGTCGGCTGTGCCCGAGCCGGTCGTGATCGACCGCACCGTGCGGCTGCCGCGCGTCCGGCTGACCGGTGAGCCGCCGAGCCCGACCAACCCGCCGTCGGGCTGCAGCTTTCACCCGCGCTGCCCGCTGGCGCAGGACGTCTGCCGCACCACCGCCCCCGCGGCGCGGGTGACCGCGAGCGGTCAGATCGCCGCCTGCCACTTCGCCGAGCCCGAGGAGGTGGTGGCCGCATCATGAGCGAGGCCATTCCCGCTGCCGCCGCCGTCGACGTCGAGACGCTCGGCGACAAGCCGATGCGCGCCAAGGAGGTCTGGCGGAGCCTCCGCCACGACCCCGCCGCGTTGATCTCGATCATCGTCCTGCTCCTGCTCGCCCTGATCGCGCTGCTGGCACCGCTGCTCTCGCCGCACGATCCGCTCGAGACCTTCCCCGACACGGGCCTCGGCCCGCAGGGGCAGCCGCTGCCGCCGGGCACACCCGGATTCCTGCTCGGCACCGACGCCCTCGGTCGGGACCTGCTGTCGCGTCTGATCTACGGCGCCCGGGTCTCGCTCGTGATCGGCATCGTCGCGAACGGCCTCGCCACCGTGATGGGCGTGCTCGTCGGGGTGATCGCCGGCTACTTCGGCGGCGTCACCGAATCGATCCTGATGAGGATCACCGACGTCGTGATCTCGTTCCCCATCCTGCTGCTCTGCACCGCCCTCATCGCGGTCACCACCCGCAGCACCGTCAACGTCATCATCGTGATCGCGCTGATCTACTGGACGACGCTCGCCCGCATCATCCGCGGCATGGTGATCTCGCTGAAGGAGCGCGAGTTCGTGGTGGCGTCGCGCACGCTGGGCCTCTCGCACCGCGCGATCATGTGGCGTCACATCCTGCCGCACCTCGTCCCCGCCATCATCGTGTACACGACGCTCGGCGTCGCCTCGTCGATCCTCATCGAGAGCGCGCTGTCGTTCCTCGGGATCGGCGTGCCCATCCCGGAAGCGTCCTGGGGCCAGATGATCTCCGACGGCAGCACCTACTTCCAGATCGCGCCGTGGATGCTCTTCATCCCCGGCATCTGCCTGATCGTGACCGTGATGGCGTTCAACCTCATCGGAGACTGGCTGTCCGACATGCTCAACTCCTCGTCCAGCTCGAGAGGTCGGTGACCGCATGATCTGGTGGATCCTCCGACGGCTCGGACAGATGGCCATCGTCCTGTTCGGCGTGGTCAGCCTCGCCTTCCTGCTCGTGTACGCCGTGCCGGCCGACCCCGCCACCACGCTCGCGGGGCCCAACGCCAGCGCCGCGACGATCGCCTCGATCCACGAGCAGCTCGGCCTCGACGCGCCGCTCTGGCAGCAGTACCTCGGGTTCATCGGGCGACTGCTGACCGGTGACCTCGGCACCTCGTACGTCCTGCGCGAGACGCCGGTCTTCGGCCGGATCATGGCGGCTCTGCCGACCACGCTCCTGGTGGCCGTGGGCGGCATCGTCTGGCAGATCATCCTGGGCGTGCCCGCGGGCATCTACGCCGCCTACCACCGCGGCAGCTGGATCGACCGGCTGATCACGTTCATCTCGCTCATCGGGCTCTCTGCTCCGCCGTTCTGGCTCGGGCTCCTCCTCATCTACTACTTCGCCTTCACCTGGGGCTTCTTCCCGCTCAACGGGCTCGGCGACCCGGTGCTCTGGTATCTCGTGCTGCCCACGTTCACGCTCGGTGCGGGCGGCGGGGCGTGGTACGCCCGGATGACGCGGACCAACATGATCGAGACGCTCGACTCGCCGTTCGTGCGGATGGCGAGGGCGAAGGGCATGCCCGAGCGCGTCATCCTCTGGCGGCACAGCTTCCGGCACATCTCGATCCCGCTGCTGACCATGATCGGGCTCGACTTCGGCTACTTCCTCGGCGGTGTCGTGATCGTGGAGACCGTCTTCGGGCTCAACGGCATCGGCCGCCTCGCCTTCGACGCCATCTCGAACCTCGACACCCCGATGATCGTCGGCACCGTGCTCTTCGCCGCGATCTTCATCGTCGTCGTCAACTTCATCGTCGACCTCCTCTACTCGGTCATCGACCCCCGGGTCCGGCTCACCACCTGAGCCGCGGGCGCCAGCCCGACCGCGCATCCCCCTGTCTCATCTCGTCCCGTTCCCCCTCGAAGGAGATTCACCATGGACACCCCTCAACTCCGCGTGGCAGTCGTCGGCGCCGGCCGCTGGGCCGTGCAGTCGCACATCCCCGGTTGGCAGCGCGATCCCCGGGTCGAGGTGGTGGCCCTCGCCGAGGTCGACGAGGACGCCCTCCGGTCCGCGTCGGAGAGGTTCGGCGTCGCCCGCGCCGTCACCGACTACCGGGAGCTCCTCGACGACCCCGACATCGACGTCATCGACGTGGCCACCGGCAACGCGATGCACTTCGAGATCTCCATGGCCGCGATCCAGGCCGGCAAGCACGTGCTCTGCGAGAAGCCGGTGAACAGCGACTACCGCGAGACGCGCCGCGCGGCCGAGCTGGCCGCCTCGAAGGGGCTGAAGACCAAGCTCGGCTTCACCTTCCGCTTCGCGCCCGCCATCCAGTACGCCAAGCACCTCATCGACACCGGCTGGATCGGCGAGCCGTACATGTTCAACGGCTACGAGCAGAACAGCCAGTGGCTCGACCCACACACCCCGCTGCGCCAGGTCGACGCGGACGCGGACCCCGACGTGATCGCCGTGTCGTCGATCGAGGGCTACGGCGCCCCGATCATCGACATCATGCACTGGTGGCTCGACGCGCCGATGACCTCCGTGGTCGGCACGATGCGCAACTTCGTGCCCGAGCGCATGGTCCGCGACACCGGTCGGATGCAGCGGATGAACATCGACGACGGCGACATGTGGATCGCGGAGTTCGAGAACAACCGACTCGGCAGCATCCAGTCCTCCTACGTCACCGTCGGCAACTTCCCCGGCATCGAGGCGCGCATCTACGGATCCGAGGGCGCGATCATCGTGCGCCTCGTGGAGGAGGCGGGCATCTGCCAGACCATCAAGGTCGCCAAGAAGGACTCGGTGGAGTTCGTGGAGATCGAGATCCCTCAGGAGTACTTCCCGGAGGGCGGCGCCTCGACCGAGCCGTGGCCGTTCCTCTTCTACTCCAACCTGGTCAAGGACTTCGCCACCGAGATCCTGAGCGGCGAGCCGATGAACCAGGGCGACTTCGGCCAGGGCGCCCTCGTGCAGGAGACGATCAACGCCTTCGAGCGGTCGTTCCGCACCCGTGCCTGGTGCGACTTCCCGCTCGAGGCCCCGGCCGGCGAGTCCGACACGGAGCGTGTCGCCTGATGACGGCCCACGACTGGGGTGACCTGAGCGACGACGTCGCGGCGGCCGCGATGCTCGCCGAGGCCCTCGACGCCGTCCAGGTCCGCGGCGTCAGCTACGCCGACGCGCGCCTGATCGAGGCCGAGGAGCTGCGGCTCTACTCGACCCTCGAGGCCGGCGTCGACGAGCGGGTCGAGAACAACCTCGGCATCGGCATCCGCGTGCTCTACAACGGCAGCTGGGGCTTCGCGTCGCTGCCCGTCTGGTCGAGTGCAGACCTCCGCACCGCCGCCGAGCGCGCGCTCGCCAACGCGCGGGCCGCCGACTCGGTGAGCGGCGCCTACCGCAGCGAGCTGCCCCCGCTGCCGCCCGCGAGCGGTCGGTACCAGACCGAGGTCGTCGTCGACCCGTTCGGGGTCAGCGCGTCGGCCCGCTACGAGCTGCTGGCCGCGGTGCTCTCCGCCGCCAGCGCGCCGGCCGAGATCGTGACCGCGCAGGCGGGGCTCAACGCCAAGCGTCAGCACCGCCACTTCGCCAGCACGGAGGGCTCGGTCCAGCACCAGCACTTCATCGAGAGCGGCGCGATGGCGCTCGTGAACGCCGCGGGCAACGGCACGCTCCAGCGCCGCTCGTTCCCGAACTCGTTCCACGGCAACACGGCGCAGGCGGGGTGGGAGTACGTCGAGGGCCTGCGGATGGTCGAGGAGGCCGACCGGATCGGTCGGGAGGCCGTCGAGCTGCTCACCGCTCCGCTCGCCCCGAGCGGATACGCCGACTTCATCATCGGTCCGGCGCAGATGGCGCTCCAGATCCACGAGTCGACCGGTCACGCCCTCGAGCTGGACCGCATCCTGGGCGACGAGGCGAACTACGCCGGGACCTCCTTCATCACGAAGGACGCCGCCGGCTCGATGAGGTACGGCTCGCCGGCGGTGAACATCACCTCCGACCCGACCGTCCCCGGCACCCGGGGCTCGTTCGGGTTCGACGACGAGGGCGTCCCCGCGTCGCGGCAGCCGCTGATCACCGAGGGGATCATCCAGAACTTCCTCTCCACCCGCGACTCCGCCGCGCGCATCGGCGCGCAGTCGACCGGGGCGGCCCGCTCCGACGGCTGGGGCTACCTGCCCGTCTGCTTCTCGACGAACGTCTTCCTCGAGCCGGGCGAGGGGTCGACCGAGGAGCTCGAGGAGCGTCTCGGCGACGGCTTCTACATCGACGACAACCGCAGCTGGTCGATCGACGAGCGCCGCCACGACTTCCAGTTCGGCACCGAGGTGGCGTACGAGGTGAAGAAGGGCCGGCGCGGACGCCTTCTCCGGGGATTCTCCTACGGGGGGACCACGCCGCAGTTCTGGCAGTCGGTCGAGGCGGTGGCCGGGCCCGAGGAGTTCAAGGCGTTCGGCATGCCGTGCGGGAAGGGCGAGCCGAAGCAGTGGGGATTCCTCGGACACGGGGCGTCGCCGACGCTCGTGCGCGACGTTCGGATCGGAGTGGACAGATGACGGACTCGACCCTCGACAGCCGCGAGGGGGCCTTCGCGCCCGTCCTCGACCAGGAGCAGGCCACCGGCGCCCTGGAGGCGGCGCTCGCGGCGGCGCCGGCCGACCGCGTGGAGGCGTTCATCACGTCCCGCTCGGGTGACTTCACCCGGTTCGCCGGATCCCGCGTCCACCAGAGCCAGGCGATCGCCGAGGTGCAGATCATGGTGCGCGCCGAGGTCGACGGCCGGGTGTCGCGGGCAGCGGCGAGCTCGTTCGAGAGCCTGCAGGAGGCGGTCGCCCGCGCCTGCCGCTCCGCCGCCGAGCAGGCCGCGGCAGGAGTGGCCCCGGCGCCCGCCCGAGCGCCGCTGCCCCAGCCCGGCACCGAGTCGGGCATCGCGGGGGTCGATCCCGCGCGGCTCTGGGGCGAGGACACCGCCGCCTGGTCGGTCGCCGATCACGCTCGCCTCGCCGACCGGGCGATGGCCGAGGCGCATGCCCTCGGCGGGGAGGCGGCCGGGATGTTCGGCCGCGCGGTCACCGAGGTGGCGTTCCACGACCGGGAGTCCGGACTCAGCCGCTACGCCGCCGCCTCGGAGGCGCAGGGCTCGCTGACCGTGCGCATCGAGGACGGGTCGTCGCACTGGAAGGACCTCTCACGCTTCTCCGGCCGACTGGGCGTCGAGGCCGCCATCGACCGGACGCTCTCGGAGGCCTCCCGCACCCGAGGGCGCGCGAAGCTCGAGCCCGGGGAGTACGACGTGGTCCTCGGCCCGCTCGCCGCGGGGGAGCTGCTCGACTTCTTCGGGGCGTTCGGGTTCACCGGGTCCGCGCTCGGCGCGGGCGTCGGCACGGTCGCCACGCACAGGGGCCAGCAGGTCGCCTCGCCCCTGGTGTCGGTGCACGACGACGCGACCCAGGACATCGGGCTGCCGTTCCCGTTCGACTTCCAGGGCGTCACCAAGCGCGACGTCCCGTTGATCGCCGACGGCGTCGCCCGCGACGTCGTCACGGATCGCGAGACCGCGCACGTCCTCGGCACCGCCTCCACGGGCAACTTCCACATCGCGCGAGAGGAGGCGCCGCACGCCATCCCGATGAACGTGGTGCTCCGCAGTGCCGACTCGAGCGAGGAGGAGCTCATCGCCGGGATCGAGGACGGCGTGTACCTCCAGCGCTTCTGGTACACCCGGACGGTCGATCCGGTGAGGACGACCATCACGGGTGTGACCCGAGATGCGTGCTTCCTCATCAAGAACGGCCGCATCGTGGGACCGGTCGAGTCCATGCGCTTCACGATGAGCGTCCTGGACGCGCTCGCCCGGGTCGACGGGGTCGGTCGCGACTCCCTCAGCCAGCCGCTGATGAACGTCTTCAACGGCTCCGCCTCCGCTCCGGCGATCCGCGTCCGCGGCTTCTCGCTGGGCACCGCTCCCGTCATGAGAGGACGCTCCTGATGTCGCTGCGCACCAACGCCGACAGGCTGGTGACCCAGATCCTCACGGGTGAGGTGTGGCCGCCGCAGGCGGACCGCCACGGCTACCGGGTCGACCCCGACGGGCATCCGTTCCTGCTCCCGGGGATGGGCGGCGTGACCATGGCCGCTCACATCGGGGAGGCGGCCACGGGATACGCGAGCGATCACCTCGAGCCGGGGCTGTCGATCCGTCACCGTGAGGAGGGTGCGAACTTCGCGCTGCAGTTCCTCACCTGCGTGGGCAACACGGTGACCGTGCGCTCCGGCCCCGCCGCGGGCGCCCGGGGTGTCGTGCTCGGCCAGCACGCGTACGTCCTGGCCGACTTCGCCGACGAGGACCTGCGCGAGATCACCACGGGCGACGCGGTGAGCGTCGAGGCGGTCGGTCAGGGGCTCGCGCTCCTCGACCATCCGGAGATCCGGGTGAAGAACCTGGCGCCGTCCCTGCTCGACCGGCTCCCGTTCCGGACCGCCGACGACGGCACGCTGCACGTCGAGGTGGCCGCGCGGGTCCCCGCCGCGGCCGCGGGAGCGGGCGGCGGGATGCTCTCCGAGTTCGCGAACACCGACCTCATGGGCGCCTACCCCGGGCTCTCGGAGGACCTCTCGCTCGGGCTCGAGTCGCTGCGCATCGGCGACATCGTGCTGCTCGAGGATCAGGACCACTCGTACGGGCGCGGCTACCGTCCGGGCTGGGTGACCATCGGCGTCATCTCCACCGGCGAGTGCCGGCTCTTCGGCCACGGTCCGGGCCCCTCCACCCTGCTGTCGGGCCCCGCATCCGCGTTCTCGATCGAGGTGCGCGACAGCGCGAACCTCGCGGCGGCGCTCGCCGCGCCGTCCCGCTCGACCCAGGAGGACACCCGTGCCTGACCTCGTGATGAACAACCTGCTCGGCATCGTCGAGCACGCCGCCCTCACGCCGATGGTCGCGTACAGGATCGACCGCGACGGCCACCCCTACGTGCCCACGGGCGACGGCGGAGTGGTGCTCGGCGTGCACCTCGGCGACTCGGTGTTCGCCAACGACGGCGATCACGTCGCCGCCGGGGTGACGCTGGTGCATCCCGACCCCGCCGCCCGGTTCGGCCTCACCGCCTTCTCCTGCCTCGGAAACGAGGTCGTGGTGCGCTCGGGCGCGGCCACGGGAGCGGTCGGACGTGTCACGGGGAAGCGGGGCGAGAGCGGTCGCGTCATCGTCTCGTTCTCCGACGACGTGCTCGCGCGGATGCTGCCGGGCGATCGGGTGACGGTCCGTTCCGTCGGGCAGGGCTTCCAGCCCGCAGGCGTGCCCTCCGAGGTCGCCGTGCTCAACGTCGACCCGGCCCTGTTCGACCTGCTCCCGATCGACGTCGCTGCGGATGCAGCGACAGTGACGGTCTCGGGGATGCTGCCGAGCGCCGTCTGCGGGAACGGCATCGGCCGGCCGGCCCAGATGTGGGACGTCGATCTCGCAGTCGTGGCCGACTCCCCGGATCTCAAAGGCGCCGACATGCGCCTGGGCGAGTTGTGGGCCGTGGCCGACCTGGATGTGCGGCACAACATGGGCTACCGGAGCGGCTGGATCACGGTGGGAGCGATCTGTCACGGCGGGTCGCCTCAGCCGGGCCACGGACCCGGTCTGGTCCCCCTGCTGAGCGGACCGGCCGAGCTGCTGCGGGCCGTCGTCGATCGCTCGGCCGGCCCGGCGATCACCGACGAGGTCCTCGCGGCCCTGGCGTCCGGAGGGACTGCGTCCGCTGCGACGGGAGGCGACCTGTGACGGAGCCGCTCACCATCCTCATCTCGACCTACCTGGAGCCGGAGCTCGTGGCGGAGATTGCTGCGGCCTCACCCGGGGACACGGTGCTCTACGAACCGGAGCTGATGCCCACACCGCGGTACGTCTCCGACCACGGCGGCGCCGCACCGGAGCTCGACGACGCCGCCGTCGAGCGCTGGCTCGGGATGCTGCGCCGGGCCGACGTGGCGTTCGACTTCGACTGGCGTGACCCGGCCGCGCTGCCGACCACGGCGCCGCGGCTGAAGTGGGTGCAGGCGACCAGCGCGGGCATCGGCGGGTTCATGGCCCGGACCGGTCTCGACCGCAGCGGCATCGTCGCCACGACCGCCGGCGGCGTGCACGCGGTGCCCCTCGCGGAGTTCGCCCTCACCGGCGCCCTGTACTTCGTGAAGGGCGTCCCGCACCTTCGCGCGCAGCAGGAGGCCCACCGGTGGGAGCGGTACACCACGCGCCAGCTGGCCGGGCTCGACGTCACCGTGGTGGGTGTCGGCGGGATGGGGAGCAACGTCGTCACCGTCTTCGACGCCCTCGGCGCGCACGTGACGGCGGTCGGTCGCCCCGGCGGCAGCTACGCGCTCGCCCCCTCGGTGCGCCTCGCCGACACCGACGGACTGCGCGACGTCCTCCCCGGCACCGACGTGCTCGTGCTGTGCACGGCGCTCACGCCGGCGACCGAGGGCCTCATCGGACGCGACGAGCTCGCGCTGCTGCCCGAGGGCGCCGTGCTGGTGAACATCTCGCGCGGCCAGGTGGTCGACGAGGAGGCGCTCATCGAGGCCCTGACCGAGGGGCACCTGCTCGGTGCGGCGCTCGACGTCGTGGCGCAGGAGCCTCTTCCGGCGGACTCGCCGCTCTGGGACCTCGACAACGTCCTCCTCTCGCCCCACTCGGCCTCGACGGTCGCGAGCGAGAACCGCACGCTCACCGAGCTCTTCATCGAGAACCTCCGGCGCTTCAGAGCGGGCGAGCCGTTGAAGAACCTCTACGACAGCGAGCGCGGCTACTGAGCGGGTGCCCCGGCGGGTGACTGGCGGTGGAGAGCCGTCAGCTGCACCTCGACCGGGGCGCCGCCGGGGAGCGACGCGACGCCGACCGCGGCCCGGACCGGCAGGGCGGACCCCGGCATCCGCTCGATGATGGTCGTGCTGGCCGCGTCGGCGATCCGGCTGTGCGTGGTGTAGTCGGACGTGGCCGCGACGAACACGGTGAGCGACACGACCTCGTCCAGGATGCGACCGGGCGGAAGCGCGGAGACCGCCGCGTCGAGGGCGCGCTCCGTCGCCAGAGCGGCCATCCGACCGCCCTCCGCGTCGCTGACCGCCTCGCCCAGTCGACCGGTGGCGAGGAGCGCGCCATCCACTCCCCGCGGGGTCATGCCCGCGGTGAGCACCAGGTCGCCCACCACCCGGGCGACCCGGTAGCTCCCCGCCGGGGTCGGAGTCTCGTCCGGACGCGCCACCGCGCTCACGCCCCGCGCCTCAGCCGACGAGGCCGGCGCGCGTCGCGAAGCCGGTGAGGCAGACGACCATGCGCTCGAGCGCCTGCGCCCACTCCGTCTCGTCGCGGGCGAAGCAGATCCGGAAGTGGCCCGTGCCCGAGGGTCCGAACTGGTATCCGGGCGAGACGATGACGCCGGCCTCGCGCTGCAGGGCGCCGGCGATCTCGACATCGGTCGCCCCGAACGCCGACACGTCGACGAAGAGGTAGGCGGTGCCGTCCTGTGCCTGCACGCGCACTCCCGACACCGCCCGTAGTGCGGCGAGGCTCTGCTCGCGCAGTCTATGGAGGTCGCCGATCCGCTCGGCGAGGAACTCCGCGTCGTCGACGAGCCAGCGCTCCAGCAGGCGCTGCGAGTACGCCGGGGCGCGGAGAGAGGTCATGGCGATGCACTGCTCGATCGACTTCACGATCTCGGTCGGGGCGACGACGACGCCGATCCGGAACCCGCTCATCGACTCCGTCTTCGACGGGCCGAGCAGCGTGATCGACCGATCCGCCATCCCGGGCTGTGCACGCAGGTGGGGGAAGACGGTGTCGCCGTAGACGAGTCGGCTGTAGAGCTCGTCGACCATGACGAGGAAGCCGCGCTCGTTCGACAGCTCGGCGACCCGGCGGATGACCCGCTCGGGGAACACGGCGCCGGTCGGGTTGTTGGGGTGGCTGAACATGAGCAGCACCGGCTCCTGCGCGGCGAGCTCCTCGACGAGGTCGAGGTCGAGGCTCGGCTCGTCCCCGTCGAAGGTGAGGGGGATGCGCTCGATCCGTGCGCCGAGGAACTGCAGGATGCGCTCGCAGAACAGGTAGTCCGGGTCCGCCAGCAGCACGAGGTCGCCCTCGTTCACGAGGGACGAGAGGGTCGTGAACAGCGCGCCCTGCGTGCCCGGCGTGAGCGCGAGGTTGGCCGAGGTCACCGGCGAGCCGAGGAAGTCGGAGATCCGGGGGGCCAGCGAGTCCAGGACCTCCGGGGCGCCGCGGTAGGGCGTGTAGGCCAGGCTGCCGTCGGCGACGGCCGCCTGCATCGCTGCATCGATCCACGGCGGCGGGGGGAAGCGGACGGTGTCGAAGTGCGTGGTGTCGAGCAGCCCGTTGCCACCGCCGTCGAGCCGCAGCGAGACGTCGGCCTCGCGCACCGACATGCCGGGCGCGGCCTCGCGGTCCGGGAGGTGCGTGCGCAGGATCCGGTCGCTCGGAGTCAGGTCGAGGTCTGTCGGCGTCTCGACGGAACGCAGAGCGTGGGTCATG
This sequence comes from Cnuibacter physcomitrellae, assembly GCF_014640535.1. Taxonomy (NCBI): domain Bacteria; kingdom Bacillati; phylum Actinomycetota; class Actinomycetes; order Micrococcales; family Microbacteriaceae; genus Cnuibacter; species Cnuibacter physcomitrellae. The sequence continues at coordinate 2,256,666 of NZ_BMHD01000001.1, read as the reverse complement.
GGGCTCCTCAGCAGGATCGCGCGTCTTCGACGCAAGCGTCAACAGAAGACTGTCGTTTGTCGACAATACTCTATCTGGGCGCTCACCGATGCTCAGGCGCGCTCGCGCGGGGTCAGGCGTCGCCGAGGCCTGCGTCGTCGAGGGCCCGCTGCAGGTGCTCGCCCACGGTGATGGTGACCTTCCCGCTCGGGTCGAGGCTGCTGATCCGCGAGATCATGCCGTCGCGCGAGAAGTAGAGGTCGGGGCTGATGGGGCCGCCGGGAACGGGGTCCTGCAGGATCGTCAGCACGATCGAGACCAGCTGCTGGATCGTGACGAGCGAGTCCGGTCCGGTGAGCTCCAGTGTGAGGAGCATGTGCCTGTTCGGGACCGCGAAGACGGTCCCGAACGGGGCGGGGCCCGTGACGGCCGTGAGGTTCGCTGCCTTGGAGGCGATGAAGAGCGACCCGCCCTCGAACAGTCGGATGCCCGGGACGAGCTCCGTCTCCTTCTCGATCGGCTCGTGATCGGTGTGGAACTGGCCGAGACCGTAGAGCTCGTCGAGACCCAGCGGCAGCTGGTCGAGGTCGCGGGTGGTGAGCGTGCGGACCGTCTGAGGGAAGTCGATGCACAGGACCGTGATCAGTCCCTCCGCGAAGGGCCGTCCGTAGCCGAAGCGTTCGGCGTCGGCGGGGTCGTCCACCACCGGGAGGATCCGCGTCCGCACCCTCGCCCGCAGGTCCTCGGGATCGAACGTCGAAGGGTCGGGGTCGGTCGCGGTGCCCAGCACGAGGTCGAGGTGCTGGTCGATCAGCCGCTCCGCCGCCTCACGCGAGGCGCCCTCCGTCTTCGGCACGAGGTTGTAGATCGGGAATCGTCTCCCGTCGGCCGCGACGAGCTGCGCATCCTCGAGGCGCTCGCCGAACTCGACGGTGCTCTCGACCCCCTTCTCGGCCAGTAGCCGCCGCGCGGTGGACGTGACCCACTGGATGCGGTCGTCGGGCTGCGGGGCCTCTGAGCGCTTCCGTCCGAACCATCCCATGCGAACCCCCATCCGTCGTGTCGTCCCCCCACGATAACGAGCACGGGATCCTGCCGACCGTCGGTCAGGGGCGCAGCGCGAGGGCGCGCGAGCGGGCGCGGACGAGCCCGACGCCGATGCCGGCGGGGAGGACGAGCAGCCCGAGGGGGCCGGCGAGCGTGAGCGCGGTCGCCGAGGCCGCCAGGGCGAAGGCCGAGAGCAGCGCATCCGCCTGCCAGGCCAGCTGCGCGAGGATCGACACGTCGCCCGCCGGCGTGGGGATGGGAGCGAGCAGCGACAGGGGGAGCGTCCCGCGGAGGGCGTCGACGATCCGCAGAGCGATCGCGGTCAGGGCGACCCCGGCGCTCAGGGCCAGCGTCGTGCCGTCGGGGGCCGGGCCCGCGGGGAGGACGCCGACGGCGCCGAGTGCGAGGGTGGCTGCGACCCCCAGCGCCACGGCGACCGCTCCGAACACCGCAGGCAGGATCGCGTGCAGGGCCAGGGCCGTCGCGGTCTGCTGGCGGAAGAGGGCCGGAGCGCCGATGGCGACGGCGACGGACCGGAACCCGTCCGACACGGCGCCCATCCCGGCGAACGCGAGCACTCCCGCCGGGCCGGCGACGGTCCAGGCCACGGCGGGACCGAGCGAGGACGCCAGCGACAGCAGCACGACCGCCGTGGTCGAGGCAGCCATCCCGGCCGCCAGCCGGAACGGCGTGCGGAGGGCGCCCACCAGGTCGCGGCCGAGGTAGGCGAGCGGCAGTCGATCGCTGAGGATCGCCCGCGCCCGCCGGGCGACGGAGGGCAGGGCGCGGTAGCGGGCGCCGGCCGCCGCGACGTCGCCCGTCACCGCGAGGGTGCGCGCGATGTCCTGGCGGGAGGCCTGCTCGACGAGGGCCTCTCCGCGGAGACCGTCGAGCAGACGCGGCGCGACGAGGAGCACGGCGACCGCGGCCAGGCCGAGGGCCGCGAGGGCGACGTCGAGCCCGCTGGTCGGGGCGGTGCCGGTGCTGGTGACCGCGGATGCGGTGGTCGGCCAGGTGACTGCCGCCCACCCCCACGGGAGTGCGGCGCCCAGCGGACGGAGGATCCACCCGAGCACGGCGAGCGCGAGGACCCCGGAGCCGACGGCGGCGGTCGCCGTCGGGGGCATCCGCTGACCGAGGAGCCAGCATCCGGCCGCCACGATGCCGTAGAGCGCTGCCGCCAGCACGATCGTCGTCCACGACGTCGCCGTGACGGCGCCGAAGGCCCAGAGGCCTCCCGCGGAGACGGCGGCGAGGAGCGCCAAGGTGCAGGCGAGCACGACGAGCCACGTCACCCAGGGGCCGTGGAGCGATCGACGCCGCGGGACGTCGCTGGAGGCGAGGGTGGCGGAGGCGAAGGCGCTCCGGAGGGCCGGACCGCGCATCCCGCCGAGCAGGAGGAGCCCGCCGGCCGCCAGGCCGAGGACGAGTCCGACCGCGCTGCGTGCCTCGGTGCTGACCAGGAGCGGCGCGACGGCGGGGTCCGAGAGGGCGAGCACGACGGCACGCACGAGGGGTGCGCCGGCGATCAGCAGGGCCAGGACGCCGGCGTAGACGGTGAGCGCCCGATCGCCGGATGCCGGTCGGTCGCCCCTCGTCCGACGCAGGTCGCGCGCCGCCGCCGAGCGGACCCGCCACGACGCCGCGGCCCGGTCGGCTTCCTCAGCGGGCGGCACCCGCCATCCCGTCGCGGTCACGGTCGTCCCTCGCCGGGGATGCGCACGTCGCGAGCGGCGGCCCCCCTCACGCCGTGCCCACGGTGACCTCGCGGCCGGCGAGCAGCGCGCTCAGCTCGTCGCTGTGGGTGGCGAACACGATCGCCGCGCCCTCGTCGAGGCGTCGGCGCAGCGCCTTCGCGACCAGCCCGAGGCGGTCGGCGTCGAGGCGCTGCTCGGGCTCGTCGAGGAGCAGCACGTCGAACGGGCGGGTGAGGGTCAGCGCGATCGACGCGAGCTGCGTCTGGCCGGAGCTGAGCTCGTGCGGGTACCGGGAGGCGAGTGCTTCGAGGGAGAGCTCGCCGAGGAGGGTCGTTGCGCGCCGGTCGGCGTCATCCCGCGGGACGCCCCAGGAGATGCCCACGAACGCGAGCTGCTCGGCGAGCGTCAGGTCGCGGGCGAACGGCGGCATCCCGATGAGTCCCGCGACGGCCGCGCGGAAGCGCCGGTCGCGGTCGTCGATGCGCAGCGTGCCGAGGGACACCGACCCGGACGTGGGCCGCTGCAGGCCGGCGAGCACGCGGAGGAGCGTCGTCTTCCCCGACCCGTTCGGGCCGCGGAGCGCCACGCTCTCGCCCGGCGCCGCCTCGAGCGAGGTGGGTGGCAGGAGCCGCTGCGCGTCGACCTCGACCGACACCCGATCGGCCCGCAGCGTGTCCTCCATCCCCTCGATGCTCTCACGCCCCCCCGTGGCGCCGGCGGGTCTGCGCGGGTCTGTGCGGGTTGCGCCCGCCCCGTGCGGCCTCGGGCCCGCCGGGGCGGCGACGGGGCGCTCCGCGGGCGCAACCCGCGGCGTCCCGGTGCCGGCGGCGGCTAGCGCGGGCGCCAGGGCTCGTCGGAGTGGGCGAGCCAGACCTCGGAGGGCTCGAGCGAACGGATGAGTCGCTGGCCCTCCGTGGCGGGGTCGTCGAGCTCGCCGAACCACACGGCCGTGTCGCCGGCGATGACGATCGGGCCGCCCTCCGCGTCGACGACCACGATCTGCGATCCCCGGGTGTGTCCGGGAGCCGAGACGAGCCGCACGCCCGGCAGCAGCTCCGACTCCCCGTCGACCGGCACGTAGGTGACGCCGGGGGCATCCACCCACTCGCGGATCGTGTAGGGATCCAGTGTCCGGGCGTCCTCCAGCTCACGGCGCTGCACGTGGATCGGCGTGCCCGCGAAGAGATGGTTCCCGCCGCAGTGGTCGAAGTGCAGGTGGGTGTTCACGACCGCGGCGACGCTGCTCACGTCGAAGCCCTGGGCGTCGAGGGGATCCAGGATGGGCTCCATGTCGGCGACCGCCTCATGGAGGGACGTCATGCCGGTGTCGACCAGGATGCGCCCCTCCGGATGCTCGATCACGTGCACGGTGATGGGCAGGCGCTCCTCTCCGGCGAGGAGCGATCCGACCGGGACGGGCGTCACTGCGATCCGTGTCATGTGGACAGTGTACACATTCTCGCCGGACCCGCGCGTGGTCCCGTAGGAGGACGGGACCGGTACCGCGGGGCGATGGAGCGGCGAACCGGTATCCCTACGGTGAGGACATGACCACAACCAGTCCCCTCGAAGTCACCGGCAGCGTCCAGGAACGGCGCCCGTCGCGCAGGTCGATCGCGCTCGCTGTCGCCGCTGTCGCTGTCGCCGTTCCCGCCCTGGTGATGGCCGCGATCGCCATCCTCGTCGTCAGGTTCTGACCGGCCGCACGCCTCGTCCCGGCGTGGGCCGACGTGGGCGGTCCTGGTAGGGCCACGACAGCGGTCGGCGCTCGGGCCTAGCGTCGGGATGCCCTGCACGACAGGCGTGCAGGTGCTCCCACCGCCCGACGACACGGAGAGCCCACATGACCGACCACTTCGACCCCCTGCAGTTCCGGATCGTCGAGCCGCGCACCTTCGAGCAGCTGAGGGTCGGAGAGGTGTTCCGCGCTCCCAGCCGGACCCTCACCGACGCGCACGCCTCCGCCTTCCAGGCGGTCTCGGCCGACAACCACCCCGTCCACTACGACGAGGTCTGGGCGAAGGCGCACGGCCACTCCGCCCCTGTCGTCCACGGGCTCCAGGTCCTCGCCTTCACCGCTCCGGGAGCGACGCTGTTCCCCCACGTCATCGGGGAGGTGTTCATCGCGTTCACGGGGCTGTCGGCGACGTTCCTCGGCGAGGTGCACGCCGGCGACACGCTGTACTCGCAGCTCGAGATCACGGCGCTCACACCCGACGGGCCGAACGGGGTCGTGACGGCGGCCGTCACGGTGCACAACCAGCGGTCGGAGATGGTCCTCTCCGGTGAGCACACGTATCTGCTGAAGCGCACACCGGGCTCCGAGTAGCCGCCGCCCCGGACCGTTCGTGTTCACCGGGCGGACACCTCGGGGTCACCGGGCTCTGCCAGCCTCGCAGGGCTCAGTCCCGACCGCTCCCGCGCATCCGGAGCGGCCCCCGACCGGAAGTGACCCCGTGCCCTCCTCCTCACCTCTGCGCTTCACCGCCGCCGCCGCGATCGCGGTCGGCCTCACGCTCGCCTCGGTGACGTCGGCGTCCGCCGCGCCCGCGCCCGCCGCACCCGTCTCCGCCGCCCCCGCCGCCGCGTCGTCCTCCGTCGACGTGAAGGATCCGAGCTGTGCCGCCGACGACGCCCGCGCGCTCTGCGCGGATCCCGAGGAGCTCCTCGACGTGCGGATCGGCGACGTGCATCCGACCCAGCCCTCCCTCGGCTACGACGAGGTGTACTACAAGCTCGGGCGGTACTCGACCGAGCTGAGCAAGGACGCGATCAACAAGAAGTTCGACGACTGGTGCGAGGCCAACGGGCAGGAGGAGGCCGCGTCGGCCTCCTCGAACGCGACGCTCACCGACCCGTCGACCTTCACCTGCACGGTCCCTGTCGGATCGGAGACGCCGGACACGATCGAGCCGATGAAGACGGTCGTGATCGGGCCCGGGGGCACCCTCTACCTCACCGACGGCCACCACACCCTGACCTCGTTCCTCGAGGACTCCGGCCCCGACGTGCACGTGCGCCTCCGTGTGCTCGGCAACCTCAGCGGCCTCAGCCAGACCGACTTCTGGGACACGATGCAGGCCCAGAAGTGGGTGTGGCTGCGCGACGTCGACGGCAACGCCATCACGCCGTCCCAGCTGCCGACGAACGTCGGGCTCTCGAACTTCGAGGACGACCGCTACCGCAGCATCATGTACTTCGGACGCGACATCGGTTACTCGGCCGATGGCGCCGTCCCGTTCCAGGAGTTCTACTGGGGCAGCTGGCTGCACGCCCACCCCGAGTTCGGCGTGGCGGACTGGGACCAGGACGACTGGGCCGCCTCCCTCGCCCTCGTGAAGAGGATCACCCAGGCCCAGGCCGCACTCGCGCCCAGCACCGTGATCGACCAGGCCTCCGGTTACACGGCCGCCGACCTGAGCGCGTTCACGAAGTGGAACGACGGCAAGGCGGAGAACAAGGGGGAGTGGGCCAAGCTGTCCGTCCCGTACGCGGAGTCGAAGCCCGGCAAGCTCGCCTACATGACGGCGTACCGCGCCACGCTCCCCGCCTTCGGCGTCACCTCGCCCACCCCGGGCCAGGTCCTCGACACGCGGACCGTCGTCTTCAGCGGCACCGGCGCCGACGGCGCGGTGGTCGCGGTGACCGAGGCCGACGGCGCGCCCGTCCCCGGCACCACCCCGGTCACGGTCGAGGGCGGTGCCTGGACCACGACGGGCACGTTCCCGTCGTCCGTCGGCGGTCCGCTGACCGTCACCATCACCCAGACGAACGGGTCGGAGGTGACCACCTCGACGGTGACCTTCACCCTCCCCGACGTCGTGAGGCTGCCCGCGCCCGTCATCACGTCGCCGGCCGCCGACGCGGCCCTGGTCGGCCCCACGGTGACGTTCGCAGGGACCGGCACCCCGGGCGTCCACGTGGTGCTGGGTGTCGCGCCGACCTCGACCGTGCAGGGTCGGATGTCGGCCCTCGCCGCACCGGAGCCGGCCGACCCCGCCGACCCGATCGTCGTCGCGGCCGACGGCACCTGGTCGGTCACCGTCGCCCTCGAGCCCGGCGACTGGACCGCGCGCGCCGTCCTCGTCGAGCTCGATGCCCGGGGCGGGGTCCCGACGGTCCTCTCGGATGCGTCCGACCCGGTCCGCTTCGCCCTCGCCGCAGCGGCGACCCCGACGAACCCCGCCGCCCCGGGCGGGTCCGTCGGGACCGGCGGCACCGGCGCGGACACCGCCGCGACCGGCAGCACCCTCGCCAGCACGGGCCTCGACCTCGGGTCGTACGGCCTCGGTCTGCTGCTCGCGGTCGTCGGCGCCGCCGCGCTCGTCGCCCGCCGCGCGCTCCGCGCCCGCCGCGCGTAGCTCTCGTCTCGCCACATCCACGTGGTTCCGCCACCCCGATCGGCATGGCGGAACCACGTGGGTGTGGCGGAACGCGGGCGGGGGAGAGGAGGCTGTGGGGATGGTGGAGGTTCACGAGACGGCCTCGGTGGCCGCGACCGCGGTGCTGAGCGGGGATGTGACGGTGGGACCGGGTGCGCGCGTGCTCGCCGGCGCCGTGCTCGATGGGTCACGCGGTCGGGTGGTGGTGGGGGAGGATGTCCTCGTCATGGAGCACGCCCTCCTCCGCGGGCGTCCGGAGCACCCGGTCGTGGTCGGTGATGCGGTCCTGATCGGTCCGCACACCAACATCACCGGAGCCCGGATCGAGGACGAGGCGTTCATCGCGACCGGGGCGTGCGTGTTCGCGGGGGCGCTGGTCGGAGCGCGGTCGGAGCTGCGCATCCACGCCGTGCTGCAGGTGAACTCCACCCTGCCCCCGGACACGGTGGTCCCGATCGGCTGGATCGCGGCAGGCGACCCGGCGCAGCTGTTCTCGCCCGACCGTCACGACGAGCTCTGGGCCGTGCAGCGCGAGCTCGACTTCCCCGGGACGATGTACGGCGTCCCGCGCGGCACGCCCATGCGATCCCTGATGCGGCGCCTGAGCGAGGCCTTCGGGGACGGCTGAGCTCGGGCCGGCCCGGGCCGAGGCCGGGCGGCGGACCTTCCCGGTCATCTCTCCCGGATGCGTCGCAGGATCGGCAGGAAGGCGTAGACCGCGGTGAGCACGGTCGCGAGGGAGAGCAGGGGCAGGGCGACCTCGACGGTCGGCGGGTTGTACTCCCCCAGGGTCGGCGCGAGCGTGAGCCACGCTCCGGCCGTCCCGGCGATGAGGAGCCCGGCGAAGGCGGCGAAAGTGACTCGCCCCGCGCGGGAGGTCTCGCGCTGAAGACTCACGGCGACGGCGATCATCGTGCCGATGATGACGGCGATGAGCACGAGGTAGGCGATCCCGAACAGCATGTCGACGCCGTCGGTCTCCCCGTCCGAGCCGGGTCCGAGGAGAGCGCCGGTGAAGGTGAACAGGTTCACCGTCTCGTCCTCGCCGTCCACGGTGTCCGTGAGGAACGGGAGGATGAGCGAGAAGGCGAGGAGAGCCTCGATGAGGAGGACGGGGAAGACCAGGACCGCCCGCTCGAGCTCCTTGACCTGCTCGCGCAGGACCTGAACGGCCGCCTGCTCGCCGGTGGGTGTCGCCTGTGTCATGAGCCCTCCCTGCCTCATCGACTGCTCTGAGCATGCCGCGGGTGCGGCGTCTCGGCCAGGCCTGGACGCCACGGGGCCCGGATGCAGGGGCGCCGCCGGCGTGGCGTTCCGCGTTCGTGCGGGTTCGGCCCGCTGGGCGCGCTGACGCCGCCGGGGAGGGCGCAAGGGCGCGCGGGGCGGGCGCAACCCGCGCCCGAGCCGGAGGCTCACAGGCCGAGGGTGAGCAGGTCCCTGGCGGAGGGCTCGCCCGCGGCATCCGCGAACAGCTGCAGCGCCTCCTCGACGCGGGCTCGATCGGCAGGGGTGAGGCGGACGAGGATCTCGGCGATCTCGCGTCGCCGGCGCTCGGTGACCTCGGCGACCAGGCTCGCGCCCGCGGCGGTGAGGCCGATGATCCGCTCGCGGCCGCTCGTGGCGCTCGGTGTGCGCGCCACCCATCCGCCGGCGACGAGCCGGTCGACGGTGCGGCTGAACGTGGACGGGTGCGAGCCCATCCGCTGGGCGATCGCGCCGCTGCGCAGAGGCCCCTCCCCGGCGAGGATCACGAGCACGCGGAACTGCGGCAGCGTGATCTCGTGGAGGGCCGCGGAGACGCTCCGCGCCACGACGCCGAGAAGCGCTCTCGACGCCCGCAGCGTCGCCTCCGCAGACTGCTCCTGGTCCGACATCCTCACCACCTTCGCTGCGTCGGCGACACCCTGCAACCCCCTTCCGACGTGGTCAGAAGTTTGCCATATGGCACAGATCCGGTACAGTCGATCAGCGTGCCTACGACGGCGCATGTCAACGACAGGCCCGTCCGAGCCGCGGCGGGCCGCCGAGGAGGACCCGTCGCATGACTCGAGAAGACCAGCGCTCGACGCTGCCCACCGATGGCGTGAGCCTGACCGCCGATGACGTCAGAAGCTCGAACAGCGGCGTCAGGAGGTCGAGACGCGTGCTCGACGAGGTGACGCATCCGGCTCTCATCCCGGGGATCGGCGTGGAGGACACGCCGCGATCGTTCACCACGAACTGGTTGGTGCTCGCCGTGGCCGGCGCACTCGTGCTGGGGGTCGTGGTGTGGGGCTTCCTCTCACCCGACTCGATCAGCGCGGTCGGATCGGAGTCTCTGGCCTGGGTGACGACCAACTTCGGCTGGCTGTTCTCGGCGCTCGCGCTCGTGACCATCGTCTTCATGTTCGTCGTCGGCTATGGCAGGACGGGCGGCATCCGCCTCGGGTCGGACGAGGAGTCGCCCGAGTTCTCGACGGTCTCGTGGATCGCGATGCTGTTCTCGGCCGGCATGGGCATCGGACTGCTGTTCTGGGGGCCCGCGGAACCGCTGCAGTACTTCCTCGACGTCCCCTACGGCTTCTCGTCGGAGCCCGGCAGCAACGATGCGATGCTCGACGCGCTCGCCCAGTCGATCCTGCACTGGGGGCCGATGGCGTGGGCGTTCTACGCCCTCGTCGGCGGAGCCATCGCGTACGCCGCGTACCGGCGCGGGCGCGCGCCCCTGATCTCGGCGATCTTCCGCCCGATCTTCGGCGAGCGCACGGAGGGCTGGCTCGGCTCGATCATCGACGTCTTCGCGATCATCGTCACGCTGTTCGGGACCGGGGTGACGCTCGGGATGGGGACGCTGCAGATCGCGAGCGGGATCGAGTACGTCGCGGGCATCGGCCCGATGGGCAACGGGGCGCTCGTCGGGATCGTCACCATCCTGACCGCGGCGTTCGTGGTCTCGGCGGTCTCGGGAGTCAAGCGGGGCATCCGCGCGCTCTCGAACATCAACATGATGATCGCCGCCGTCATCGGCCTCGCGGTGCTCATCCTCGGCCCGACCCTGTTCCTCCTCAACATCATCCCCGCCAGCGTCCCCGCCTTCTTCGGCGATCTCTGGACGATGCTGATGCGCAACCCGGCCCAGGGCGATCACGCGGCCTCGTTCATGGCGACGTGGACCGACTACTACTGGGCGTGGTGGATCTCGTGGACCCCCTTCGTCGGGATGTTCATCGCGAAGATCTCACGCGGTCGCACGCTCCGGGAGTTCGTGACGGTGGTCATCGTGGTCCCGTCGATCGTCTGCATCGCGTGGTTCGGCATCCTCGGCGGCACCACGATGCTGTTCGAGTCGCAGGGTCGCGGCATCAGCGATGCAGGGTCGTCGGAGGCGGTGCTCTTCGCCGTGCTCGAGAACCTGCCGTTCGGCGTGATCCTCTCGGTGCTCGCCATGGTCTCGATCGTGCTGTTCTTCGTCACCTCGGCCGACTCCGCCGCGATCGTGATGGGATCCGTGAGCCAGCGGGGTCGCCCCGAGCCGTCCCGCTGGGTCACGGTCTTCTGGGGGATCCTGCTCGGCGCGGCGGCCCTCGCGCTCCTCCTCGCGGGAGGCGAGACCGCGCTCTCCGGGCTGCAGTCGATCATGGTGGTCTCCGCCCTGCCGTTCGCGATCATCGCCGTCGGCATCATGATCGCCTGGGCCAAGGAGCTGCGGACGGATCCCTACATCCTCCGCACCCGGTTCGCGCGGGCCGCGATCGCCCAGGGTGTCCGCCGCGGGATCGAGGAGCACGGCGACGACTTCGTGTTCGAGGCCGCCGGAGTGGCGTCCGAGGACGGAGCCGGCGCGGGGATCGACACGGAGGACCCTGCGCTCACCTCCTGGTACGAGACCGCGACCGGCATGATCCCCGTCGCCCCCGGCGAGAACGAGGCGACGGATGCGTCCGGGGCGGCGGTCCGCGACGACGGCCGCCCGGTGGAGACCGATCCGGCGCCCGCAGGGCGTCGGCCCTAGAGGCCCGACCGGAATTCGATGGTCACGTCATCGGCGCTCGGACTGATCCAGGCGTAGATCGAGAACCGGCTGGTGTCGAAGGAGCCGTCCGACGTGTAGGAGAACCGGCCGGGGGTGAAGGTCGCCCGGAGAGGGGGCTCGGCGGCCACGCCGTCGGCGTACTCGACCGAGTACGTGGCGATGCCCTCGAGCGCTGGGTAGTCGGAGATCACGGCCTGCTGGGCGAAGTCGGCGCGGAGGACCAGGGCCGTCGGGCACTCGGGACCCAGCGCAGGCAGGGTGGCGAAGCAGGAGTCGACGAACGCCTGCGCCTCCTCGGTCACCCGATCCTGGAGGGCTGGCGTCGCGGAGTAGAGGAGCCCGCTGTCGACGGTCTCACCCAGGTCGTCGGAGTAGGAGCTCACCGCGCTCCCGCCCGTCACGGTCACCTCCTGGTCGTCCGCGGTCACGAACTGGTTCGTGGCCGCCGTCACCGTGTACGTGCCGGGGTAGAGCAGCGTCACGCGCTGCGGAGCCCCGTCGAGGCGCGGCCCGCTGACGGCGACCGCCGCGGATCCGATGGCGGCGGGTCCGAGCTCAGGGAGGTTCGTCTCCACGCGGAGCGGCACGAGCAGGGGATCCACCACGCGCCACTGCGGGAACCCGTACCAGGTGTCGGGGAGTCGCTCGACGCGGAGCGTGGCGCGGCTGTCGACGTCCGCCACCGAGTACCGCACGTCGACGTCCAGTCGGTCGCCCACGGCGAGGTGGTATCCGTCGTCGTCCTCCCGCAGGTCGTCGATGACGAGGCGCTCGCTCGCGGCAGCGGCGGTCGCCTCGATCAGCGCGGTGTCGAGGACGATATCGTCCTCGACCGTCCGCGCGGCGTCGTTCGAGACGACGGGGGCGGTGAGGCCGTCGTCGGAGTACTCGTCGTACGCGGTGTACTCCGCGGGTCGACCATCTCGGCCGCCGCCTGGGTGTCGCCGGCGGCCAGGAGGTCGAGGTAGTCGCGGACGGTGTCCTCGGGGTGGATGGTCACCCGGATGGCGCTGTACACGACCCAGGCGACCGCGGCGAGCAGCAGCACGCCTCCGATCACGCTCGTCAGCACGATCCGGCGTCGCGACCAGCGTCGGGTCGCGGTCGGCCCGGCCGTGCTCGCCCCGGTCTCCGCCATCGTCGCCCCTCTCCCGATGCTCCAGTCTGGCGCGATGCGTGGGGGTCCGCATCCGGGAGGGGGGTCACGTGGCATCGCCGTGACGTCGCTGGTCCGAGCGCGGGCGATCGCGCTAACGTGGCGGCGTGACCGAGTCCGCCCCGCCGGAGACCTCCGCGGCCGACCCCGCCCGCGCCGAGCGTGCCCGCGCCTCGACCAGGGCGACGGGTGTCGTGATCGTGGGCATGAGCATCGCGCTCTGGTGGCCGGCCTTCACGCTCGGCGCGTGGGGGACGCTGTTCTTCGATCAGGGGCTCACGGTGTGGGCAGCGTCCGTGGGCGCGCTCGTCGTGGTGCTGATCCAGCCCAGGGGACGGAAGCGGCTGTGGAAGGCCCTCGCGTTGCTCGTGCCGTCGCTCTGGGTGGTGCTCCTGTTCGTCGTGGTCGATGACACGAGCGACCTGCTGACCGGCATCCTGACCCTCGCGGGCCTCATCGCCGCCGTCCTCGGGCTGCCCGTCACGATCTGGGTGCTCGCGCGCGTGGTCTGGCCGGAGTTCGGGGAGGACATCCCCTGGAGCCGCCGTCTGATCGTCCTCGGTGCCGTGCTCCTCATCGCCGTCGCCTCCTTCTTCCTCGGGGCGAACCAGTCGCGGTTCCTCACCTGCGGCGACTTCACCATCAGCGGCAACTCCGAGCCGCCCGGGTGCACCCCCGGCCCTCCCGACATCCTCTTCGAATGACCGCCGCGAACTCCGACTCCGAACGGCGGATGCTGGTGCTGGCCCGTGAAGACGGCAGGATCAGTCAGCAGCAGCTGGCCAAGCGCGCCGGCACGAGTCAGCCTGCCGTGGCCGCGATCGAGGTCGGCACGCGCCGAGCCAGTCCCGAGCTGCTCGACCGGCTCTTCGACGCGGTCGCCCTCCGGCCCTCGGTGGCGCTCACCGTGCTCGCCGACGACGTCGTGGCGCTCGCCGCGTCGCACGGCCTCCACGACCTCCGCGTGATCGGATCGGCGGCCCGCGGAGACGACGTGCGCGGCAGCGATCTCGACCTCGTCGCCCGCTACGACGAGACCGCGGGCGTCGACGTGGTGAGGATGCTCGCCTTCGTGCCCCGCGCATCCGCCCTGCTGGCCTGCCGGGTCGACCTCGTGCTCGAGCCCGTGGAGCTCGACGGACCGGCGGTTCCGGTGAAGGGCTTCGCGCCCAGCCCGCGGATTGAGCGCACCCGCGCACCCGCGGCGGCCGAGCAGCTCGCCGCGCTCAGGCAGCTGGTCCACCGGCTCGACGACGTGACCGTCGAGCAGCTCGCCCGACCGGGCGGCGCCGTCACGCTCCGCGTCGAGGCCACGCTCGCACGCATCGCGGATGCGGTCGACCGCCTTCCCGACGACGTCCGCCGCCGGGTTCCCGATGGGGTGGTCGACGGCCTCCTCGCGGCGCCGCGCGTGCTGCGAGGCGGCCTCGAGCCGAGCGTCGCGATGCGCCTCCTCGAGGAGCTGCCGGCCGCCCTGCGCGCGCTCGACGTCGAGCCCTGATGCGGAGGGTCCTGCCTCGGATCAGGAGGGCTGGTCCGGGACGAGCTCGATCGACGGGTGTCCGTCGCGTCCGTTGACGTCGGTGTCGACGAGCAGCGGCGACTCGTCGATGATGGTCTGGAGGGCCGATGCGAACGCGGTCTCCGAGTCGAGGACGCTGATGTACGCGTCGAACGTCTCGTCTCCGGCGCGCGGCCCGAGCACGATCGACACCTCGTCCTGCGGCTGCGCGGTCAGCGCGGCGGTCGTGGCCTCGAGCAGCCTCAGGTGCTCCGCGGTGTATCCGGCCGGCGCGCTCACGCGACCTCGGTAGTCGTCGAAGCCGGCCTTGACGGCGAACGGCGACAGGTCCGTCGGCAGCGCGGTGAGCAGCTCCTGCGAACGCTGCAGGCCCTCGGTCTGGCTCGAGTCCTGCCAGCTGCAGGAGACCAGGATGAGGTCGTCCCCCGGATCGGTGTCGCATCCGGCGTCGGTCACCACCTCGAGCACCTCCCGGCGGAGCGTCGGGTCGGTGTCCGAGCGCAGACGGATGGACGAGTCCTCTCCGCCGGGTGCCGGGACCTCGATCAGATACGTCCACCGGTCGGGCATGTCGATGTCGGCCCGCTCGATCCGCTCGGCGAGGTCCGCGACCACCTCGTCCGCCCGTGCCGCATCGGCTCCCTCCACCTGGCGGACGTCCACGACGACGACGAGGCCGTTCGAGGTCGACGACGAGTCGTAGGAGGACGTCCTCACCCCGTCGGAGCTGTCCTGGACGTCGGCGAGCAGTGCGTCGAGGTCCTCGGGCTGGGGCGTGCATCCGGCCGTCGCGAGCACCACGCTCGTCGCCACCGCGGCGAGCACCGCGCCACGCGTCCCTCGTCTGCCCCTCATGTCGCCCTCCCCGAGCCGTTCCCACCGTCGCGGATCCGATGTCCCTCCCCAGTCTTCCCCGAGCCGGCTCAGACCGCAGGGCGGTCGACTCGGTACACGTAGTGGAGCGGGTCGTCGATCGGGTTGTCCGGTTCCATCGGGCCCTCGGCCATCCGCCTGAACCCCGCCTTCTCGAGTGCCCGCCACGAGGCGGCGTTCGCAGCGACCACGGCCACGAGCACGGCCGGAGCCGCGGGGTAGGCGGCCCAGGTGCTCTCGACCGCCTCTGCGATGAGCCTGGATCCGAGGCCGCGACCGCGGAGTGAGGCGTCGCCGATCAGATAGTCCAGCTCGACGGCGCCGTCCGGCACGTCGGCGATCGCCGCGAACTCCGCGAGGTCGTCCGGGTAGTCGGCGATCACGGAGCGCTGCAGGAGACCGATCGGGCGCCCGTCGAGCGACACCACGAGGTCCTCGCCCGGCTCCTCACCCCGCACGCTGGCGCCGAAGTCGCGCTGCACCGCCTCCGTCGAGTGCTCGTGGTTCCACCACCGCGCCACCTCCGGCTCGCGGAGCCACTCGGCCAGGAGCGGAAGGTCGCCGGCGGCCAGCGGGCGCCATGCCAGGTCACCGGTCACCGTCTCACCTCTCGGGGTGCGGCGACAGATCGTGCAGCGTTCGGGACCAGGCGACCTCGCGGTCGAGCTGGCCGGTCTCCGTGAACGACCGGACCTGCTGCGCGTCGGGCAGAGCCGCCGCGAGGGCGTGACGGTCGGCCTCGGCGAAGCCGAGCCTCTGCCAGAACGGGCCGGACCTGCGCGAGAACAACCAGGCCCGTTCGGCACCGGCCCGTGCGGCGCGGTCGAGAGCGTGCCGGGCCAGACGCGTCCCGGCGCCCGCCGCTCGGCGCCCAGGCGCCACGGCCACGCTCCGGATGAGCGCATGCCGCCCGTCGACGCTGAGCTCGAGACCCGTGCTGCCGATGATGATCCCCTCGCGATCGCGTTCGACCCACAGGCGCACCGCGTCGTCGTCCAGGCCCGTCAGCGTCAGGTCGGATTCACGCAAGAAGGAGCGCAGCTCGTCGGTGTCCGCACCGGAGACGACGTGGAGGCTCACCGACCCATCCTCTCGCGGCCGCAGGCGAGCCGCGATGCACGACGGAAGGCGCCCTGCCACCGTCGAAAGGTACGCTCAGCGCCACCATGAGCCCCTCTGCGGCCTGTGCAAGCTGTGGGGCGACCTTCTGACGGTCATCTCCGCTCGAGGGGGTCCGCCCGTGCGCGTTCCACCGTGCCTAGGCTGCTGAGCGTGATGTTCGGGTCCAGGAAGCGCGCCGAGCGAGCGGAGGCGCGTGAGGCGCTGCGGGCCGAGGTCGAGTCGCGCGGCTGGACGTGGCGGGAGGCGGCTCCTCCGCCGCCCATCGAGGTGCCGGAAGCCGCCCTGCGGGAGACCCGACGGCCGTCCCCCATCTGGACCATCGGCTTGGCCGAGACCGCGACCGGGATCGTCGACGGCCGGCCCTTCACCGCCGGGCGCCTGGTCGGATACGCGTACCGCACGTCGAACAGCGGCACCGCGTTCGGCGACCGGGAGACCGCGAACGCGGTGTGGCTCGCGCTTCCCGGTGCGCTCCCCGAGATCCGCCTGGTCGACACGACGGGCCCCGACGACGATCACGGACTGCCGCTCCCGCCGCTTCCCGCCCCCACGGCCCTCGCTCCCCGCTGGCGGGCGGAGGGCTTCATCCCCGCCTTCGCCAACGATCTGCTCACCCCGCAGGTCGCCGCCGTGCTGCACGGCGCTCCACCGTGCAGCGCCGTCGTGGTCCGGGCCGGGATCGCGATCGTGTACGGCATGCCCACCTGGGACGCGACCACGATCGAGGCGGCCCTGCGATTCCTGCAGGCGTTCGCGGCGGCCGTTCCCGCACAGTGCTGGGGTCGAGCGGATGCGCTGACAGCCGGGACCGGCGTCTTCCCGTACGACCTCCCGGCCGGTGGGCTGCGGCTCGAGCAGCGCCTGGTGGCCCCGAACTGGAAGGGCTTCGGGCTCGCGGCGAAGGTGGGATGGGAGCGGGCCGCGGAGGCGCCGAGGTCCGTCGTCCTCACGCGGGGTCAGGTGGGCGACGTCTGGGATCTGCCGCCCCGCTCGGGTGCGACCTCCTCGGTGAGCGTGGGCCTGCGCATCGGGGGTGCCCAGCTGGGGCCTGACTCGAACCACGGCATCGCCACGGTGGCGAGCACCCTGGCCTCCCGCACGGGCGGCATCCCACCCACCCCCTGAGCCCGTACGCACGCCCGCTCTGCGCGAGCGCCCGGTCAGAGTCGAGCGTCCTCCGGCGTGATCCAGGACGGATCCGAGACCAGCGCGCGCAGGTCGTCGACGAGCCGTGCCGTGTGGAAGCCGTCCGCCGCAGCGTGGTGGATCTGCACGGCCAGCGGGAGGAACGTCCGGCCGTCGCGCTCGACGTACCGCCCCAGGGTGAAGATCGGGGCGAGGTGGCGCCAGGCGTCGGCGATGTTCAGGTTGAAGCCCGTGAAGCTCGTCCAGGGGAGGCTCGACACGTCGAAGGTGTTCGGCGGCGGCGGCCCCTGGGGGAACAGCTCGGCCGACCCGGAGTGCGCAGCGATCGTCCGCGAGGCGGCCTCATGGAAGGACGCGTAGTCAGGCTCGAACGGCACCCACAGGCTCATGAACGTCTCGAGCTCGGGGTTGAACACGGTGAACGACGGATGCACCACCGGCCAGACGGCGGGCGTCCCGGACTCGTCGACGGTGAGCCGGAACTCGGGGCGCCGATCGACGACGGAGGCGAGCGCCCAGATCTGCGAGATGTACGTCCGGCGCCCGGCGGATCGGACGGCCGCGGCGAACTCGGTCACGTCGATCTCGACGGTGATCGAGTACGAGCAGGGCACCGCGTGGAGGTAGTGCTCGAAGTGCCCGCGCCGCGGCCACGTGTCGAGGTCGATCGGATCCGGTTCGGTCATCCGTCGATTCTGTCAGCCCCGCCCTGACGCACGCCGGAAGGGCGCCGACGTGGCCTCCAGCGTCACCGGCGTATTAACTCATTGTTATAAATGTGAGAAAGCAATCTCAAGGCTTGAGAATTCGAACGCGACCGGCCACACTCGTTCACCAAGCGCGACGGACGTCGCGTCACCAGTTCGAGGGATGGCGATGACCGCTTCAGGGATCACGGCACGAGACATCGGGATGAGGTTCGGTGACAACACCGTCCTCGAGAGGCTGGACGTCGACGTCCCGCCCGGCAGCTTCGTCACGCTCCTCGGTCCCTCCGGCTGCGGCAAGAGCACCCTGTTGAAGATCCTCGGCGGGATCCTCGAGCCCACCAGCGGCGAGGTGCGGATCGGCGATCTCACGGCGAAGCAGGCGGTGGCCCGCAAGGACATCGGCCTCGTCCTCCAGCGGCCGGCCCTCGTGCCGTGGAAGACCGCGCGCGAGAACGTGGCCATGCTGAGGGTCCTGGCCAAGAAGGGCAAGGCGAACGACGGCGCCGCCGACGAGGCGCTCGAGCTCGTCGGCCTCGCGCACGCCGCGGACCGCTATCCCCATCAGCTCTCCGGCGGCATGGCGCAGCGCGTCTCGATCGCTCGGGCGCTGGCGATGGACCCGTCGATCCTGCTCATGGACGAGCCCTTCGGCGCCCTCGACGCGATCACCCGCGACGCCATGAACGAGACCCTCGCCCGCATCTGGGCAGCGACCGGCAAGACGATCGTCTTCGTCACCCACTCCATCCCCGAGGCGGTGTTCCTCTCCGACACCGTCACGGTGATGGGTGTCCGCCCCGGACGGATCGTCGACCGCGTCGCGATCGACCTCCCCCGCCCGCGCGTGGCCGACATCGTCGACACCCCCACGTTCGTGCAGTACTCGACGCGCCTCCGCGAGCAGCTCGCGGTGCCGCAGGAAGCGACGGTGTGACATGACCGCCCTGGCAGAGGCCCGGACCACCGGGCAGGCGACCATTCGCAAGCCCCGCTCGTTCGCCCGCTGGTGGAGCGCCGCCTGGCCGCCCCTCCTCCTCGCGGCGCTCGCCGTCGTGCTCTGGCAGCTGGCCGTCGACGTGTTCGGCATCTCGAGCTACGTCATCGCCAAGCCCACCGACATCCTCGCCGAGATGGTGACCGGATGGCAGGTGCTCCTCGAGGCGACCTGGGTCACCACGCAGGAGGTCGTGATCGGCTTCGTCATCAGCATCGTGGTCGGCATGGCGATCGCGCTGCTCGTCGTCCGGTTCCGGTTCCTCGAGCGCGCGGTCTACCCGCTGGTGGTGCTGTTCCAGGTCGTGCCGAAGGTGGCGCTGGCCCCGATCTTCATCCTCTGGTTCGGCTACACGATGACCCCCAAGCTCGTGCTCATCGTGGTCATCGCGTTCTTCCCGATCACGATCAACATGGTGCTCGGCATGAAGCGGGCCGACGAGGACCTCCTGCTCCTCATGCGCTCGGTCGGATCGAGCCGCACCGAGATCCTCGCCCGCATCCAGGTGCCGACGGCTCTGCCCTACCTCTTCGCGGGACTCCGGATCGCCATCACGCTCGCCGTCATCGGCGCGGTGGTGGCCGAGTTCGCCGGCTCGCAGGCCGGGCTCGGGCATCAGATCCAGTTCGCCTCGACGCAGCTCGACACCGCGCAGATGTTCGCGGCGCTGGTCATCGTGTCGCTGCTCGGTCTCGTCCTCTACTACCTCGTCGGACTCGTCGAGTTCCTCTTCCGGCGGCGGTTCCCGCACCTCGCCCTCGCCGACGCCTGATCCACCCCCCACCCGCCCCGCACCCCCACCCCAGGAGTACGCATGTCCAGAGCACCACGGTTCGTCCTCGCCGCGACGTCGCTCGCCGCGCTCGCCGCCCTCACGGCGTGCGCCGGCGGCGGATCCGAGCCGGGGCCGAGCGCCCCGGCCGACGCCGACCACATCACCATCCAGCTCGACTACCAGCCGCGCGGCCTGCACGCGCCGCTCTTCGTCGCCGAGCAGCAGGGCTTCTTCGCCGACGAGGGCATCGTCGTCGACGACATCCTCACCGGGACGAGCTCGGGCGACACCCTCCGCCTCGTCGGTCAGGGCCAGGGCGACTTCGGCGTCTCCGACCTGCCGACCCTCGTGGTGGCGAGGTCGCAGGACGTGCCGGTCAAGGCGATCCTCGCCACCAACCAGAGCTCGCCGCTGGCGATGTGCGCGAAGGCCGACAAGCACACGCTGAACTCCCCGAAGGACCTCGAGGGCCTCAAGGTCGGCGTGCAGTCGTCGGGATCGACGTACGTCTTCTACAAGGCGCTGCTCGCGGCCAACGGCATCGACCCGAGCGCGCTCACCGAGCTGACGGTGAACCCGCCTTACGAGAGCTACCTCGTCACCGACCAGGTCGACACGGTGCCCTGCTATACGGATGCGGAGGTCCCGATCCTGCAGAAGTCGGCGGGCGACCTGAGCATCCTCATGGGCTCCGAGTTCGGCTACGACACCTATGGCACGGGCATCTTCACCACCGACACGATGATCCAGGAGAACCCGGACCTGGTGCAGCGCTTCACGAACGCCTACCTCAAGGGCCTCCAGTACACGATCGACAACCCGGCGGAGGCCGCGAAGACCCTCGCCGACTCGGACCCGCAGCTCGCAGACAAGGCGCCCCTCTACGAGCAGCAGCTGCAGGCGGACATCGACAACACGTTCACGAGCGCGGACACCGAGGCGAACGGTCTCGGCTCGATGGACGACGCGACCTGGCAGAAGACGATCGACCTCCTGTTCGGTCAGGGCGTCATCTCGACCGAGCCCGCGGTCGCCGACGTGCAGGATCCGACGTTCGTGACGGCCGACACCGACAACTGATCGACCGCGCGCGACCGCTCGCACGACACGACGGGGAGGGGGCCTGCGGGCCTGCCTCCCCGTCGACGTGTGCGACCCCTATGCTGAGCGCACCCAGACCGAAAGGCGTGCCATGGCCATCCTCAACTTCCAGCTCGTCGTCTCCGGCGACCTCGCCTCCGCGCAGGACGCCACGCGTACGGCCCTCGAAGCGGCGGACTTCACGATCACCGACAAGGGCGACCACTGGAAGGCCGCGCACGGCAGCATCGCCAAGACGATGTTCCAGGGGTTCATCACGAGCAAGGACTCCCTCCGCGAGGTGCTCGACGTGAAGTTCGTCGACCTCGGCGGCACCGTCCAGGTCGACCTGCACCGCCCGATCTTCCAGGCCGGAGGCGGAGACGACGACGGCCTCGTGCAGGTGCGCCTCTACGACGCCTACAAGGATGCGGTCGGCCAGGTGGCGTCGGAGCTGCAGCAGAAGGGCCTGCTGGTCAGCGAGAAGATCTGACCCGGGCCCGCCACCGCCGCCGGGTCGCCCCCGCTACGCTGACGGGATGTCGGCGGTCGAGGAGGATCAGATGTCAGGAGCGCAGCGCGAGGGTCGGGAACGGGTCTGCTTCCGCATGCAGCTGAAGCCCGAGCGCATCGAGGAGTATCTGGAGGCCCACGAGGTCGTCTGGCCCGAGATGCTCGACGCGCTCCGCGAGACGGGCTGGCGCGACTACTCCCTGTTCATCGATCGGACGGACGGCCTCGTCGTCGGCGTGCTCGAGACAGAGGACTACGAACGGGCGCAGGCCGAGATGGCGCGGCGAGAGGTGAACGCGCGCTGGCAGGCGACCATGGCCGACTTCTTCGTCGGATCGGAGAACCCGGACAGCAGCAGCCGCAGACTCGAGGAGTACTTCCACCTCGTCTGATCGACGCCGCCAAGGCGGGGTCCGCGGTTCAGGCGGTCGACTCCCGTACTACGAGCTCCGGCTGGAAGACGACATGTCGGTAGTCGCCCTCGTCGGGGTTCTCGATCTCGTGGAGCAGCACCTCCGCCGCGGTGCGGCCGATGTCGGCAGCCGGCTGGCGGATCGACGACAGGGGGATGGCCGCCGCGGACGCGAAGTAGATGTCGTCGTACCCGATCAGCGCGATGTCGTCGGGCACGCGCACTCCAGCACGGATGAGGGCCTGGAGCACACCCAGGGCGATGAGGTCGTTGGCGGCGAAGATGGCGTCGGGCCGGGCGCGCGGCGGTCGTGCCAGGAGGCGCTCGGCCGCGAGTCGACCCTCCTCCGCGGTCATCGCCTCGGTCTCGATCGTCCGGATCCCGGCTCCCGCGCGACCGTCGACCGCGTCGTGTGCTCCGGCGGACCGCTGTGACACCTGGAAGAGCTCGGAGGGGCCGCCGATGAAGGCGAGAGAACGCCGACCCTGATCGAGAAGGTGCGCGGCCGCGAGGAAGCCGCCGTGGCGGTCGTCGACGGAGACGGAGCTGAACGCTCGGTCCGGGTCGTGACGGTCGACCAGCACGACGGGTGAACCGCGGTCGCGGAGTCGCTCGAGTCGCGGGTACACCCGGCCGACGGGGGTGATGAGCAGGCCCGCCACCCTCTGCTCCTCGAAGAGGTCGAGGTGCGTGCGCTCGCGGTCGATCGAGTCGCCGCTGTTGCCGACCACGAGCGATCGGCCTTGCCTGCCCAGGGTCTCCTCGGCCGCAGAGGCGATGTCGGTGAAGAACGGGTTGCTGATGTCGAGGAGGGTGAAGCCCACGGTCCGGCTGTGTCCCACCCGGAGCTGCCGGGCCGACTCGTTGCGCACGAAGCCGAGCTTGTCGATGGCGGCCTGTACTCGAGCCGCGGTGGCGGGGGCGACCGGCTTCGAGGCGTTCAGCACATTCGAGACGGTCCCCACGGAGACGCCGGCCAGAGCGGCGACATCGCGCACGTTCGCGGCAGCCATCGGGTTCGACCTCCCGCTTCCGACATCGTTTGCATGGTTGAACGTTTCAGGACGTTATCAGAACGCGACTTGACGGGGAAGCGCGTGTGGTTCTACGGTGGCAAAACCACAACTTGTAAAACGTTTCACCGCATCTCGAAGACGAGTCGGACCCGAGACAAACCGGGGCGGACTCGAGTCGAGACCGACGCCAGCCCCGACGGAGGGGCCGAACGGGAAGCCGAAGATGACCCCACCCGAACACGCGCAACGACCGCTGCTCTCCCTGCGAGGCGCGAGCAAGACCTTCGGTCCGGTAATCGCCCTCGCCGACGGCACGATCGAGATCACGAGCGGCGAGGTCCACGCCCTCGTCGGCGAGAACGGCGCGGGCAAGTCCACGCTCGTCAAGATCCTCGCCGGCGTCCACCAGCCCGATGGCGGCGAGTTCCTGGTCGACGGCGCCCCCGTCGCCTTCCGGTCTCCGGCCGACAGCAAGTCCGCCGGCATCTCCGTGATCTACCAGGAACCCACCCTGTTCCCCGACCTCACCGTCGCGGAGAACATCTTCATCGGCCGTCAGCCCCGCGGTCGGGCCGGCCTCATCGACAGGTCCCGGATGCGCGCCGACGCCCGGGCGCTGTTCGAGCGCCTCGGGGTGCCCATCGACCCCGACCGTGTTGCCGAGGGCCTCTCCATCGCCGACCAGCAGATCATCGAGATCGCGAAGGCGATCTCGCTTGACGCGAAGGTCCTCGTCATGGACGAGCCCACCGCCGCCCTGAGCGGGGTCGAGGTCGACCGGCTCTTCGGCGTCGCACGGTCGCTGCGCGATCAGGGTGCCGGCATCCTGTTCATCTCGCACCGCTTCGAGGAGGTCTTCGAGCTCTGCGACCGCATCACGGTGATGCGCGACGGGCGATATGTGACGACGCACCGCACCGATGATGTGACGGTGGACGCGATCGTCCGCGAGATGGTCGGTCGCAGCATCGATCAGCTCTTCCCGAAGGTCGAGGCCGCGATCGGCGACGTCGTCCTCGAGGTGAAGGGACTCTCTCGCGCCGGGGTCTTCTCCGACATCGACCTCACCGTCCGGTCGGGGGAGATCGTGGCGCTGGCCGGGCTCGTCGGTGCGGGCCGCACCGAGGTCGCGCGCGCGGCGTTCGGCATCGATCCGTACGACCGGGGTGCCGTCACCTTCCTCGGGAAGGCGCTTCCACCGCGGAGCCCCCAGGCCTCCATCGACGCGGGGATCGCGTTCGTCCCCGAGGATCGGCGGAAGCAGGGGCTCGTCATGGACCTCTCCGTCGCGAAGAACGCGACGCTGACCCTGCGCAAGACACTGGCCCGCTTCGGCCTCATCAGCGGACGCGCGGAGCGCAGGGCGGCGGCCGACTGGTCGTCGCGGCTCCAGGTGAAGACGGGGTCACCCGACTTCGCGGTCTCGACGCTCTCCGGCGGCAACCAGCAGAAGGTCGTCCTCGCCAAGTGGCTCGCGACCGAGCCGAAGCTGATCATCGTCGACGAGCCCACCCGCGGCATCGACGTCGGTACCAAGTCCGAGGTGCACAGGCTGCTGTCCGACCTCGCGGGCCGGGGCATCGGCGTCCTGATGATCTCGTCCGAGCTGCCGGAGGTGCTCGGCATGGCCGACCGCGTCCTCGTCATGCACGAGGGTCGCATCACCGCCGAGCTGCCGAGGTCCGAGGCCACCGCCGAACGGGTCATGCATGCCGCGACCGCCTCCACGGAAGGAGCAGCTGCGTGACCACACACGCTCCCACCCCGCCCCCGGTGACCACGGCGACGACGCCCTCCGTGTCGCCGCACCGCCGCAACCCCGTGCTGGCGTTCCTCCGTCAGCGCGAGATCCCCGTCGCCGGTGCGCTCGTGCTCCTGGTGCTCGTCACCTTCGCCGTGAACCCGCTGTTCCTCTCCCCGCAGAGCGTCAAGGACCTGATGCTCAACGCGACCATCATGATCATCCTCGCCGTCGGGCAGGCCATCGTCGTGATTACCCGCAACGTCGACCTGTCGGTCGGCTCGATCGTCGGGCTGGTCGCGTTCGGCACCGGATCGATCTTCGACGTGGCGCCGGGCCTGCCGATCCCCGTCGTGTTCCTCATCGGGCTCGTCTTCGGGGCCGTGCTCGGCGGCATCAACGGGCTCCTGGTCTCGGTGGCCCGGGTGCCGGCCCTCGTGGTGACGCTCGGCACCCTGTACATCTACCGCGGGATCCTGGCCAGCTGGGCCGGGAGCACCCAGTACTTCTCGGGAGACATGCCGTCGGCCTTCGGGGCGCTCTCGGTCGACACCCTGCTGGGCATCCCGTACATCACGATCATGGCGATCGTCGTCGTGATCGTCGCTGCGGTCGTCCTCGGGCGGACGCGGGGCGGTCGCGACCTGTATGCGATCGGGTCGGATCCCGCGGCCGCCCAGCTCTTCGGCATCCCCGTGACCCGGCGCATCCTCACGGCGTTCCTCGCCTCCGGCGCCCTCGCTGGGCTCGCCGGCGTGCTGTACGCCAGCCGCTACAACTCCGTCGGTGCGCTGACGGGAGACGGGCTGGAGCTCAACGTGGTCGCGGCCGTCGTGGTCGGCGGCGTGGCGATCTTCGGTGGGTCCGGAACCGTCGTCGGAGCGGGCATCGGCGCGGTGCTGCTCTCGACGATCACGAGCTCCTTGACGGCCACCCGCGTCGACAAGTTCTGGCAGCAGGCCATCGTCGGCGTGCTGATCCTCGCGGCGATCATCGTCGACCGCGTCGTGACGCTGCGGAACATCCGCAAGCTGAGAGTGAGCGAGGCCCGAGATGTCTGAAGTCCTCACCGACATCCAGCGGAAGCGCACGTTGCCGCGTTGGCTGCGCGGCAACGACGCCATCATCATCGGCGCGCTCCTCATCGTCGCGCTGGTGGCCTGCCTGACCGTGCGCAACTTCGCCAGCACGACGACCCTGGGCTTCCTGCTCATCCAGATCGTCCCGATCCTGCTCATCGCGATGCCCATGGCGCTCGTCATCATCTCGGGCGAGATCGACCTCTCGGTGGCCAGTACGGCGGGTCTCACCAGCGCCGTCATGGGCGTGCTCTGGCGTGACAGCGGACTGGACATCTGGCTGGTGATGCTCCTCAGCCTCGTCGTCGGGCTGCTCTGCGGCGCGTTCAACGGGTTCCTCATCACGGTGCTGGGCCTGCCCTCGCTCGCGGTGACGATCGGCACCCTGGCGCTCTTCCGCGGTCTGGCGCTCGTCGTGATCGGCGACAACAAGGTGTCCGACTTCCCCGAGGAGCTGACCACGCTGGCCACCGCCAAGATCGGGGCGACCGGGATCCCGATCGTCATGATCGGCGTGCTGGCGATCGTCGTCCTGTTCGGGGTGCTGCTCCACTTCACTCCGTTCGGACGAGGCCTGTACGCGCTGGGCTACAGCCCCGAGGCGGCGACCTTCGTGGGAATCCGCGTGGGCCGCGCCAAGTTCTGGCTGTTCGTCGCGACCGGTGTCGTCTCCGCCCTGGTCGGCGTCTACTGGACGCTCCGGTACGCCAGCGCCGGCCCCGACAACGCCACCGGGATCGAGCTGAGCGTGATCGCGGCCGTCCTCCTCGGCGGCGTCTCGATCTTCGGTGGCAAGGGCTCGATCCCCGGGGTGGTGGCGGGCGTGCTGCTCATCGGCGTCGTGACCTACGCCCTTCGACTGGGCAAGGTCCCGGAGACCACCCTCACCATCGTCACCGGTGCGCTGCTGGTGATCTCGGTGCTCGCACCGAGCATCGCCGGCAGGGTGCGGGAGCGCGTGCGACTCGCCCGCGTCCACCGAGAAGTCCAGCGGTTGTCGACCGCCGGCGAGCAAGGCGTCTGAGCACCAGGCGTGATCCAGAGAGGAAGAACAATGGAGTTGTTTCACACACCCCACAGCCCGAAGCGGCGGGCCCGCAGGCTCGCCTCGGTAGCGGCCATCGCCACGGCGATCGCCCTGGCGGCCACGGGCTGCGCCTCCGGCGGAGGAGACGCGTCGAGCACCGACGGCGCCTCCGGCGGCGACGCAGGCACGATCGCGTTCCTGCCCAAGCAGCTCAACAACCCGTACACCGACGTGGTCCTGGGCGGCGGCGACACCGCGGCGAAGGAGATCGGCTACAACGCCGAGACCCTCGGCCCGCTCGAGGCCAGCGCCAGCGCACAGGTCCCGTTCATCGAGCAGGCCACGCAGGAGGGCGCGAACGTCATCGTCATCGCGGCCAACGACCCCGACGCGGTCGGTCCTTCGCTCAAGCAGGCCCGCGAGGGCGGCGCGAAGATCGTCGCGTTCGACTCCGACACGAACCCCGACTACCGCGACGTCTTCGTCAGCCAGGTCGTCGCCAAGGACGTGGCTCAGGTCCAGCTCGACATGATCAAGGAGCAGATCGGTGGCTCCGGCGACGTCGCCATCCTGTCTGCCACCGCGACCGCGACGAACCAGAACGAGTGGATCGCGGACATGGAGGACCTGATCGCGAACGACCCGGCCTACTCGGGCATCAACATCGTCACCAAGGTCTACGGTGACGACGACGCCGACAAGTCGTTCAAGGAGGCCCAGGGCCTGCTGCAGTCGTACCCGAACCTCAAGGGCATCATCTCGCCCACGACGGTCGGCATCGCGGCCGCAGCGAAGTACCTCTCCACCTCGGACTACAAGGGCAAGGTCGCACTGACCGGCCTGGGTCTGCCGAACGAGATGCGCTCCTTCATCAAGGACGGCACCGTCACCGAGTTCGCCCTGTGGGACCCGGCACAGCTGGGCTACGTCGCCGCGTACGCGGGCAAGGCACTCCAGGACGGCACCATCACCGGCGCCGAGGGCGACACCTTCCAGGCCGGCGACCTCGGTGAGAAGACCGTGGGCGAGAACGGCATCATCATCGTCGGCCCGCCCACGAAGTTCAACGCCGACAACATCGACGACTACGACTTCTAGTCCACTCGTCGCGCGGGAGGGACGGGTGACACTGCCCGTCCCTCCTCCCCCTCAGACCTCTCCTCCCGACCGCGGGAGCACGACAGGAGCATCATCACTGTGAACGCGCATACGGCCGCGCTGCGAGACCTCCTCCCGCCCCATCAGCGGCGCATGACCCGGATCGGACTGGTCGCGGGCGGACTGGGGACGTACTGGCCCCAGTTCCCCGACCTCCTGCCGCAGCTGCAGGAGTCGTCGAGGTACGTCTCCGAGCGGTTCCAGGCGATGGACGCCGTCGTCACCGACGTCGGCTTCATCTCCGACGCGCAGGAGGGGACGGCGGCAGCGGATCGCCTTCGCCAGGCCGACTGCGACCTGATCGTCCTGTTCCTCACGACCTACCTCACGTCGTCGATGGTCCTCCCGATCGCGCAGCGGACGAACACCCCGGTGCTCGTCATCGACCTGCAGCCGACCGAGCGGATGGACCACGCGAGCTTCGACACCGGCGCCTGGCTCGCCTACTGCGGTCAGTGCCCGGTCCCGGAGGTCGGCAACGTCTTCCGCCGCGCCGGCATCCCGTTCCGCAGCGTGTCGGGGTGGCTGCGTCAGGAGTCGGCCTGGCGCCGGATCGAGCAGTGGATCAACGCCGCCCACATCCGCGCCGCACTGCGCGACGCCCGCCACGGACTGATGGGTCATCTCTACCCGGGCATGCTCGATGTGTCGACCGATCTCACCCTGCTGCCGACGACCTTCGGATCCCACGTCGAGGTGCTCGAGTTCGACGACCTGCGCGTCCGTGTCGACGACGTGACGGACGCCGAGACGAAGGATCGCATGGAGCTCGCCCGTCGCGTCTTCACCCTCGACGAGAGCGTGGTCGACGAGGACTTCGCGTGGGGAGCCCGTGTCTCCGTCGGTCTCGACCGGCTCGTCGAGGACTTCGGCCTCGACTCCCTCGCCTACTACCACCGCGGATTGAACGGCGAGCTGCACGAGCGTCTCGGCGCGGGCATGATCCTCGGGGCATCACTGCTCACCGGTCGCGGCATCCCGGCGACGGGGGAGTACGAGCTGCGCACGACGGTCGCCCAGCTCGCGACCCAGGTCGTGGGCGCCGGCGGATCCTTCTGCGAGATCCAAGCGCTGAACTTCGAGGACGGCGTCGTCGAGATGGGTCATGACGGACCCGCGCACCTCGCCGTCTCGGCCCGGGACCCCCTGCTGCGGGGACTCGGTGTCTACCACGGCAAGCGCGGCTGGGGTGTGTCGGTCGAGTTCGACGTGCAGCACGGCCCCGTGACCCTCCTCGGTCTCGGACAGGACCGCGACGGCACCCTGTCGTTCATCGCCTCCGAGGGCGACGTGGTGCCCGGCCCGCTGCTGGCGATCGGGAACACCACGAGCCGGGTCGACTTCCACCGTGACCCTGGGGAGTGGGTCGACGAGTGGTCGGCGACGGGGATCGGGCACCACTGGTCGCTCTCGACCGGCCACCGAGCGGCCGACTACCGGGCCGCCGCGGATCTCCTCGGCATCCCGTTCCGGAGGGTCTGAGCCATGTCCGTCACCTGACCGGCCGAGCTTCCCTCCGCCTCGACGGCGCGAACCGTCGCGCCCCCTCAGACACATACCCAGGAAGGTCCTCGCACAATGGTGCAGTTCTCAGACATCGCCTCCGACCTGACGCGTCAGGCCATCGAGCTCCCGTCCTGGGCGTTCGGCAACTCGGGCACCCGTTTCAAGGTGTTCGGCACGCCCGGCACGCCCCGCACGCCGGAGGAGAAGATCGCGGATGCGGCCCAGGTCAACCGGTACACGGGCCTGGCGCCGACCGTGGCCCTCCACATCCCGTGGGACAAGGTCGACGACTACGCCGCGCTCCGGCGCTTCGCCGAGGACCTCGGGGTGACGTTCGGCACGGTCAACTCGAACACCTTCCAGGACGACGCCTACAAGTTCGGCTCGCTGACCTCCACGGATGCGTCGGTGCGGCAGAAGGCGATCGACCACCACCTGGAGTGCATCGAGATCATGCACCAGACCGGGTCGCGCGACCTGAAGATCTGGCTCGCCGACGGCACCAACTACCCGGGCCAGGGCGACATCCGCACCCGCCAGGACCTCCTGGCCGAGTCGCTGCAGACGATCTACGCCGCCCTCGGCGAGGAGCAGCGGCTGGTCCTGGAGTACAAGTTCTTCGAGCCGGCGTTCTACCACACCGACGTCCCGGACTGGGGTACGTCGTACGCCCAGGTCGCCGCGCTCGGCGATCGCGCGCTGGTCTGCCTCGACACCGGCCACCACGCGCCGGGCACGAACATCGAGTTCATCGTGGCGCAGCTGCTCCGCCTCGGGAAGCTGGGCTCGTTCGACTTCAACTCCCGCTTCTACGCCGACGACGACCTCATCGTCGGGGCCGCGGATCCGTTCCAGCTGTTCCGCATCCTGTTCGAGGTGGTCCGCGGCGGCGGGTACGACGAGGGCTCGCCGGTGGCGTTCATGCTCGACCAGTGCCACAACATCGAGGACAAGATCACGGGCCAGATGCGGTCGGTGCTGAACGTTCAGGAGATGACGGCCCGCGCGCTGCTCGTCGACCGCCCCGCGCTTCTCGAGGCGCAGAACGCGAACGACGTGCTCGCCGCCAACGGCATCCTGATGGACGCGTTCTACACCGACGTGCGTCCCGCGCTCGCCGAGTGGCGCGAGTCGCGCGGGCTGCCCGCCGATCCGATCGCCGCGTACAAGGCCTCGGGCTACCAGGAGACGATCGTGGCCGAGCGCGCCGGAGGCGTGCAGGCCGGCTGGGGCGCGTAGCCCTCCTCACACCTCCGCCGTGCGTTCGTGGTGGGCGCACGGCGGAACCCACTCCTCGCCGATCCGGTCGGCGACGCAGCACAGAACCGAAGGATGACGATGACCAACCCCGCCGCAGCCGACCTGATCGCGCGGTCCAACCGCCTCGGCGCCGATCCCCGCAACACGAACTACGCCGGCGGCAACACCTCCGCGAAGGGCCTGGAGAAGGACCCGGTGACGGGCGAGGACGTCGAGCTCATGTGGGTGAAGGGCTCCGGAGGCGACCTCGGGACCCTCACCGAGTCGGGGCTCGCCGTGCTGCGCGTCGACCGGCTGCGCGCCCTGCAGAACGTCTACCCGGGGGTGGAGCGCGAGGACGAGATGGTCGCCGCGTTCGATCACACGCTCTTCGGCAAGGGCGGCGCGGCGCCGTCGATCGACACCGCGATGCACGGGCTGGTGGATGCGGCCCACGTCGACCACCTGCACCCCGACTCCGGCATCGCGATCGCGACGGCCGCCGATGGCGAGGCGCTCACGCGGACGATCTTCGGCGACAGGGTCGTCTGGGTGCCGTGGCGCCGCCCCGGGTTCCAGCTCGGCGTCGACATCGCCGCGATCAAGGCGGCGAACCCGCAGGCGATCGGCACCATCCTCGGCGGTCACGGCATCACCGCCTGGGGCGACACCAGCGACGAGGCGGAGCGCCACAGCCTCTGGATCATCGAGACCGCCGCCGCGTACATCGCCGAGCACGGGCGTCCCGACCCGTTCGGCCCCGCCCTCGACGGGTACGGCGCGCTGCCCGAGGCGGAGCGACGGGCGAAGGCGGCGGCGCTGGCCCCGACCCTCCGCGGGCTCGCCTCGACCGACAGGGCGCAGGTCGGATCCTTCACCGACTCCGAGTTCGTGCTCGACTTCCTGGCCTCCGCCGAGCATCCGCGCCTGGCCGCGCTCGGCACGAGCTGCCCCGACCACTTCCTCCGCACCAAGGTCAAGCCGCTGGTGCTCGACCTGCCCGCCGACGCCTCGGTCGAGGACTCGATCGCGCGCCTCAAGGAGCTGCACGCGCAGTACCGGAAGGACTACCAGGCGTACTACGACGCCCACGCGACCGCCGACTCGCCCGCGATCCGCGGCGCCGACCCGGCCATCGTCCTCATCCCGGGCGTCGGGATGTTCTCCTACGGGGCGAACAAGCAGACCGCGCGGGTGGCCGGCGAGTTCTACGTCAACGCCATCAACGTCATGCGCGGCGCCGAGGCCCTGTCCACGTACTCCCCGATCTCGGATGCGGAGAAGTTCCGCATCGAGTACTGGGCGCTCGAGGAGGCCAAGCTCCAGCGGATGCCCGCGCCGAAGAGCCACGCGACCCGCATCGCGCTGGTCACGGGCGCCGCGTCGGGGATCGGGAAGGCCATCGCCACCCGGCTCGCCGCCGAGGGCGCCTGCGTCGTCATCGCCGACCTGGACCTGGCGAAGGCCCAGGCTGCTGCGGCCGAGCTGGGCGGCACGGACGTCGCGATCGGGGTGCAGGCGGACGTGACCAGCGAGGCCGACATCGAGGCGGGCATCCGCGCCGCGCTGCTGCAGTTCGGCGGCCTCGACCTCGTCGTCAACAACGCCGGGCTCTCGATCTCGAAGCCGCTGCTCCAGACCACCGAGAAGGACTGGGACCTCCAGCACGACGTCATGGCCAAGGGGTCGTTCCTCGTCTCCAAGGCCGCGGCGCGCGTGCTGATCGAGCAGGACATGGGCGGCGACATCGTCTACATCTCGTCGAAGAACTCCGTGTTCGCCGGCCCCAACAACATCGCGTACTCGGCCACCAAGGCCGACCAGGCCCACCAGGTGCGGCTCCTCGCCGCCGAGCTCGGCGAGTACGGTGTGAAGGTCAACGGCATCAACCCCGACGGCGTCGTCCGCGGATCGGGCATCTTCGCCGGCGGCTGGGGTGCGAAGCGCGCCGCCGTCTACGGCGTGCCGGAGGAGGAGCTCGGCGCCTACTACGCCCAGCGCACCCTCCTCAAGCGCGAGGTGCTGCCCGACCACGTCGCGAACGCGGTCGCCGTCCTCACCGGCGCCGACATGACGCACACCACGGGCCTGCACGTCCCCGTCGACGCCGGCGTCGCCGCCGCCTTCCTCCGATGACCCTGCCCGATCCCCCGTCGCCTCCGGGGTTTGTCCGGGTTTCCGCTCGCAATCGCGGAATTCGCGACGGAAACCTGGACAAAGCCGGGGTGGGAGTGCGTGCCGCGGGCGGACCGCGGGGCGGGGAGGTGCTGCCGTGACGGCGGCGGTCGCGGCGGTCGACCTCGGGGCGACGTCCGGGCGCGTGATGCTCGGGTACGTGGGGCACGACGAGATCCGTCTCGTGCCGGTCGCGCGGTTCCCGAACACCCCCGTGCGCATCCGCGATGGACTGCACTGGAACATCCTCGAGCTGTACCGCAGCATCACCGCCGGGCTCACCTCCGCGGTGCGGGAGGAGCCCGAGCTGCGGAGCATCGGCGTCGACTCCTGGGCCGTCGACTACGCGCTCCTGTCCGGCGATCGGATGCTCGGCACGCCGTACCACTACCGCGACTCCCGCGCCGAGCGGGGTGTCGCGGCCACGCACGCGCGTGTGCCGTTCGACGAGCTGTACCGGGCGAACGGGCTGCAGCACCTGCCGTTCACGACCCTCTACCAGCTCGCCGCGGAGGCCCAGGACGGGTGGCTCGACCGCGCCGACTCGATGCTCCTGATCCCCGACCTCGTCGCGTTCTGGCTGACCGGCGAGAAGCGGGCGGAGTACACGAACGCGTCCACCACGGGCCTCCTGGACGTCCGCCGTCGCACCTGGGACGACGGCCTCCTCGAGCGGCTTGGACTGCCCGCGAGGATCCTGCCCGAGCTCGTCGAGCCGGGCACCATCGTCGGAGACCTGCTGCCGGACGTCGCCACCGAGTTCGGCGCGGGGCGCCCGCTGCCCGTGACGGCGATCGGCTCACACGACACCGCATCCGCCGTCGCGGCCGTCCCCGCGACCAGCGAGCACTTCGCCTACATCTCGAGCGGCACCTGGTCGCTCGTCGGCGTCGAGCTCGACGCGCCGGTGCTGACGGACGAGAGCCGCGCCGCGAACTTCACCAACGAGGGCGGCGTCGACGGGCGGATCCGCTACCTGCAGAACGTCTCCGGGCTGTGGCTGCTCTCCGAGTCGGTCCGCACCTGGGAGCGTGAGACGGGGGAGAGCATCGACCTCCCGACCCTCCTCGCCGAGGCAGCGCGCGTGCCGGCGGACTCGGTCGCCACCTTCGAGGCGGGCGACCCCGTCTTCATCGCACCGGGGGACATGCCCGAGCGCATCGCCTCCTGGTGCTCGGACCGGGGGATGCGGGCACCGCGGTCGCGCGCCGAGGTGGTGCGCAGCATCCTCGAGAGCCTCGCCGAGGCCTATGCCGTCTCGCTCCGGCTCGCGTCCGAGCTCTCCGGCACGCGCATCGACGTGGTGCACATCGTCGGCGGCGGCTCGCAGAACGAGCTGCTCTGCCAGCTCACCGCCGACCGCACCGGCTTGCCCGTGCTCGCCGGTCCCGTCGAGGCGACCGCCCTCGGCAACGTCCTCCTCCAGGCGCGCGCTCACGGCCTGGTCCCCGCCGACGCCTCCCTCGAGGCGCTGCGCGCACTCGTCGCCCGCACGTACCCGCCTCGCCGCTACACCCCGTCCGCGCCCTGAGCTCGACGGGGACGGGGCGCGGGGCCTCGCGGTGCCCGTGCTGCGGGTTGCGCCCGTCGAGAGGCGGGAGAGCGGCGAATGGGCCCCACTTAGCCCGTCGAGAGGGCGGAACCCGCATCACGGCGTCGACGGCGGCGACGGCGGCGACTGCCTGCTCGTCGGGCACGCCGCCGCGCGAGACGTTCACCAGCGTCGCTCCGGAGGGCACCCGCCGAGGAGGGCGGCATCGTCGGCCGGATCGTCCATACCCTCGACGCCGATCCCCCGAGGATCAGTCGCGCTGTTCGTTGATGTAGGCCGTGAAACCGGGGACCGTGAAGGACAAGCGGCCGTGCCTACTGGCATCGATGATCCCCTTGCCGAGCAGTCGATCACGCGGCACCGAGATCGCCTGGGTCGTCTTGCCCATCTTGGCGGCGATATCCTCGCGCTTGACGTCGACACCCCCGAGCGACGCGATAGCGGCGAGGAGTTCCCGCTGTCCCTTCGAGGAGTTACGCCATCGAGAGGCGAAGAGTGAACGCATCTTCTCGTCGACGTAGGCCCGCTGCGGCCACGCCGATTCTCATGGCCTGCTCTTCCCAGACGACGCCGAGCTCGGAGGCGGGCCGTTGGAGTGCTGTCGCGGCGCCTCCGTCGTCGATTCCGAAGAGCTCGACGAAGTCGAACCGCTCGCCGAACGTGACGGCGCCAGTGATGTGGTCCTGGCTCCCGGGCAGGCCGACGGTGAAGAGACCTGCCGCCGGCGGATTCTTCGCGCTGGCCAGCTCCTGCCACGCCACCGCGATCGTCCTCAGGCTGGCCTTGTCGGCCGCCTGGATCTCGTCTACCAGGATCACGAGTCCGCCGCCGTCCTCTTCACGGGC
The DNA here is from genome assembly GCF_014640535.1 of Cnuibacter physcomitrellae. Taxonomy (NCBI): domain Bacteria; kingdom Bacillati; phylum Actinomycetota; class Actinomycetes; order Micrococcales; family Microbacteriaceae; genus Cnuibacter; species Cnuibacter physcomitrellae. The sequence goes on along the minus strand of NZ_BMHD01000001.1, from coordinate 2,221,908 downwards.
AGCTTCTGCGATGTCAGAGACGACACTCATGAAGACCTTGCCCGCAGCCGACGCACTCTGCTGATTCGGCTTGAGTGTGACGCCGGCCTTGACCGGGCCTCCTCCGATCGTGACCGTCGCGCTGTCGATGAGCTCGACGAGCTCCTTGAGACGCTTGGTCTTCGGCAGGACCTTCCGGAGCTCGTCCAGGATAGAGGCTGCCAGGTTCTCGCCGTCGACCGCTGTCACCCAGACGGTCCTGATGCCGTAACGCTGGAAGAGGCGTTCCGCCTCCCTCAGCAGAGGCGTCTTGCCTACTCCTCTGGCCGCGTAGTCCACCCGGACGCTGCCTACGAGCGTCTGGTCGACTCTCACACGACGACGTTCACTTGTCGTCGATCACCGACATGAATCCGGCGAAGGCGAAGATCGCGGGCACGGCGTAGAGCAGGACGAGCGCGAGCACCCAACCCATCCGGCCCAGGGCCGGCCACAGGCCACGGCTCTTGTAGGCCCTCTGGAGGCGGCGGCCGTCGGGTCCGATCAGGCGCACCGGCCGCATCTGCTGGGACGGCACGCGGTCATCGCGGTAGGCCGCCGCGCGCTTGGCCAGGCGCACTGCCACTCCGTCGAGGATCGTCCTCACCCGGGTCCACGCGGCCGGGTCGGAGTAGTCGGCGGCGATCGGGGTCGACAACACCACGAGGTCGTCGATGATCTCCACGTCGAAGACGGAGGCGTCGTCGATGAGGGCGGCCATCACATCCGGGGTCAGCGCGTAGAGGGCGTCGGTCGCGTAGCCGTCGGGCGCGTAGGCGGCGAAGTAGCGGTCGAAGTCGCCCTCGAGCGAGAGCCGCTGGCTCCTGTCCACACTGCTGGCGAGGTCGCCCGGCGCGCGACCGTTCGCGAGGGAGTCGAGATAGATGTGGGGCAGGGCCGAGGGCAGCCTCACGGCGATGTAGGAGTGCGCGACGGGCCTGCCGTGCAACCCGGTGCGGTAGACGAGGTCGCCGAACTCGACGCCGGCGTCCGGGGCCGCGAAGCGCGGGAATGCGGATGCGCGGGGCGCGGGCCGGGCGGTGAGCGCGGGCAGGGGCGCTCTCGACAGCGGCCGTGACTCGAAGCCGTTGGCGAGGGCGGTGAGCGTCTGGCGCCATTCCGCGAGGCGGGCACGCGGCGACGGCGGGCGCTTCGACCACCGGCGAAGCAGGAGGGTCCCGGCGATCCCCGCCGCGAGCACCAGCACGGAGATGGCGAGGTCGCGGTAGTCGTCCGGCCCCGTGCGATTGTCACCGTAGCCGTCGACGCGGATGCCGATGACCATGAACACGACGAAGCAGTACCAGAGCAGGATGCTCCCACTGAGGTGCACGAGCATCCGTCGCCAGGTGGGGAGCCAAGGCGGGCGGGCGCTCGCACGGTGCTGCGCCATGGCGGAGGCCACCTCGACGGGCGGTGCGGTGAGGTACCGGGTGTCGAACGACGCGGCTCGATCGTTCGCCCTGCTCCAGCTCCGCACGCCCCACCCCGTCCGCGGTACTGTCGCGTACCGGATTCACCAGCCTGCCACACCCCCGCTCGGCTCGGAGAGACCGGGCGTCGCCGCCCGTGCGCATCCACCCCAGCTGGGCGGGGGCCTCATCGGGTGGAGGTCGCGAGCTCAGAGGTCACGCAACCTCAGTCGTAGGGGCGCGCCCTCACCCAGGGCATCGGGAGGAGCTCGGCCGGGCGGACGAGCCCGACCCGACCGCCGCCGAGATCGGCGATGACCTCGAGGTCGTCGCCGAAGACGGGCACGATCTCGCGACAGACGCCGCAGGGGTTGATGACCACCCCGGCGCCGGACGGATCGAGGCCGACCGCGACCATCCGCCGGATCCCCGCCTCGCCCGCCATCTTCGCGTTCGCGATGGCGGTGGTCTCGGCGCAGATGCTGACGCGCGGGCTGAGCAGGCTGAGGCCCAGGTAGACCGCGCCCGACGTGCCCTCCGCCGCGGCCGCCACTCGGTGAGTACCGGGGTCATGCGCCTCGACCAGGAGGGCGCTCGCCGCGGCGATCAGCTCGCGGTCGTGAGGCTGCAGGTCCCGGTCGTCCGTGCTGTGCGCATCCATCGTGGTCGTCCTCACACCCCGGTGTAGACGGTCTTGCCCCAGGTGAAGAAGTCGAGGGCCGTGGCGCCCTGCTCCCGGAAGGTGTTCGTCGACGAGTCCTTGACCCCGCCGAACGGGACGTTGAGGTCGAGGCCGGCGGTGGGCCGGTTCACCTTGACCACCCCCGCCTGCACCCGCTCCGAGAAGTCGGTGGCACGGGCGAGGCTGTCGGTGACGATGCCGGCCGTCAGCCCGTAGGGCGAGTCGTTCACCGCCGCGAGCCCCGACTCGTAGTCGTCGGTCGGAAGGACGGCGACCACCGGGCCGAAGACCTCCTCGGTGACGACGGGGTCGTCGCCGGCGACGTCGGTGAGGACGGCGGGGGAGAGGGCGAGACCCTCGGCCCTGCCGCCGGTCACGAGGCGACCGCCCCGTGACGCGGCGCCGGAGATCGCCTCGAGGTCCTTTTCGAGCTGCTGCTCGCTCACCACCACGCCCATCGTCGTGCCGGCGTCGAGGCCGTCGCCCGGGGTGTGCGCCCGCGCGGCGGCGCCGAGCTCGTCGACCAGGGCCGAGAGCACACCCGGCGTCGCGTACACGCGAGACGTCGCTGTGCAGGCCTGACCGGTCAGACCGAACCCGCCCGCGGCGACCACCTGCGCGGCCCGATGCGGGTCGGCGTCGTCGAGCACGAGCACCGCGTTCTTCCCGCCCATCTCGAGCTGGACCCGGGCCCGCCTCGCGCTGAGCACCCCGTGCAGCCCCAGACCCACCGCGGTGGAGCCGGTGAACGACAGCCCCGCGATCCGTCGATCGTGCGCGAGCGCATCCCCGACGATCGACCCCTTCCCGTGAACGATGTTGAGCACGCCGGCCGGCAGCCCGGCCTCGACGAGCGCAGCCGCGAGGTGGGAGGCCGACGCCGGCGTGAGCTCGGCCGGCTTGAGGACGACGGAGTTGCCGGCGAGCAGGGCCGGCGCCGTCTTCCACGCCGGGATCGCGATCGGGAAGTTCCACGGGGTGATCAGGCCCACCACGCCGAGCGGCTCCCGCCGCGTGTGGATGGTGGTCCCGGGCGTGGCGCTCGGCAGCACCTGTCCGCTGGCGGCCCAGCCGAGCCCCCCGAAGAACCGCAGGACGTCGATCGCGCGTCCGACCTCCCCGGTCGCCTCGGCGAGCGTCTTCCCCTCCTCGCGCACGAGGTCGGCGGCGACGTCGCTGCGGCGCTCGCGGAGGATCTCGCCGGCGGCCAGCAGGATCGCGCCGCGGGCGGGAAGCGGCAGGGCGGCCCATCCCGGCTGGGCGTCCACCGCGGCGGTGATGGCCTCATCGACCTGATCGGCCGAGGACGACGGGGCGACGGAGGCCACCTCGTCGGGGCGGGCGGGGTTGCGGCGCTCGAAGTCGGCGTCGCCGACCCACTCCCCTCCGATGAGGTTGCGGGCGCGGGTGGTGGTCTGGACGGTGCTCATGGTGCTCCTCGGGGTGGTTCTGGTGTGTCTGTCGTGGTGATGCCCGGGCGGTCGCCTCAGAGCACGGGGACGAGTCCGCCGTCGCAGCGGAGCGCGACCCCCGTGATGTACGAGGCCCGCTCGCTGCAGAGGAAGGCGGCGGCGGCCCCGAACTCGTCGGGCCGTCCGTAGCGGCGGGCGGGGATGCTCGATCGCGACTCCTCCTGCACCGTCTCGAGGTCGAGACCGCGGCGCACGGCCGCGGCGGCGTCGAGCGATGCGGTGCGATCCGTCGCGATCCGGCCCGGCAGCAGCAGGTTCGCCGTGATGCCGTCGGCCGCGACCTCGCCCGCGAGCGTCTTGAGGTACGCGGCGAGGGCGGCCCGGGCGACGTTCGAGGCCGCGAGCCCGGGCAGCGGAGCGACGACCCCGCTCGACCCCACGGCCAGGATGCGCCCCCAGCCCCCCACGGTCATCGCCGGGAGCGCCGCCGCGATCATCCGCTGCTGCGGGAGGAAGAGTCGCGCGGCGGCGGCCTCGAACGCCTCGGCGCTCGTCGCGCGCGCGGTGCTGGGCGCCGGACCCGGCCCGTTGGTGACGAGGATGTCGACCGGTCCCAGGGTCGCAGCGACCTCGTCGATCACGCGGCCCGGGGCATCCGGGTCGTCGACGTCCAGCTCGCGGGCCACCGCACCGGGCAGGTCCGCGGCCGCCTGCCGCGCCTTCTCGAGCGACCGGCCGGTGACGACGACGCGGGCGCCCTCTGCCGCGAGGGCGGTCGCGACCGCGAGTCCGAGCCCTCCCGTCGAGGCCGCGACGAGCGCGATCCTGCCCTCGATCCCGAGGTCCATCAGCGGCTCACCCCCGCGGCGGCCCGGAGTCCGAGCGCGAGCCCCACCTCGAGCTCGAGCTCTGCGAGATGGGCCTCCACCGCCGGAGCGAGCGCCTCGGGGAAGGCGACCGCGGGCGGGCGGGCTCCCGCCTCCGCGATGAGCCCGCGTCGACGCAGGAGCTCCTTGCGCACGGCGAGGGCGATGCGCGGCTGCTGCTCGAGGTTGATGAGGGGCAGGTAGGGCATGAGCGCGGCCCGGGCGGCGGCGAAGCCGTGTTCGTTCCAGGCCGTGATGCACGCCAGCAGTCCCTCGGGAGCGGAGAACCCGGTCATCGCCCCGGCGGCCCCCGCCTGCAGCTCGTCGAGGAGTCCCTGCCCGCCCAGGCCGCCGAAGACCGGGACGTCGAGGCGCGCGGTGAGGGCGGCGATGGCCACGCTCGTGGGAGGCGCCTCGGACTTCACCGCGACGACGAACGGACACGCCTCGACGATCGCGGCGAGGTCGCCGCCCGGGATCGAGACGCCGCTCGCGACGGGGTAGTCCTGCAGGACGACTCCCACGCCCAGGCTGTCGTGCACGGCCGTCAGATGCTCGATCACCTGACCCGGCCGGGCCGACGACACCTGGAGCATGACCCCGGCGAGCCGATCGCCGACGACCTCGAGGGCGAGCGCCGCCTCCTCGAGTGCGGGCCTCGTCGCCAGCGACGTCAGACCGGCGACGACGGGCAGCTCGGTGGCGTCCACCACCGTGGCCAGCACGTCGGCGCGCTCGCGGGGGGCGAGGCTCGCGGCCTCGCCGAAGACGCCCAGCACGGTGAGGCCTGTCGCTCCGATGCGCTCGTAGTGGCGGGCGAGCGCGGCGACGCTCTCACGGTCGACATCGAGGTCGGCGCCGCGGAAGGGCGTGGCGAGCACTCCCCAGACTCCGGGGGCGAGTGGTGTGGTCATCGGTTCTCCTCCTGTGGTTCTGATGGGGACGGGGCGCCGTTCGGTGCCGACCCCGATGCCGCGGCGGTGCGATCCCACGACGGCGGCCGCTTCTCCTGGAACGCGCGCACTCCCTCGTCCTGCTCGGCGCCCTGCAGGGCCTCGGCGAGAGCGGGCACGAGCATCGCGCGCGCCTCGTGCGGGGCGAGGTGCGCCGTGCGGGTGACCATCTGCTTCACCGCTCGCACCGAGGAGGGCGCGCAACGCAGGATGTCGGCCACCCAGCGGTCGACGGCGGCGTCGAGCTCGGCGGCGGGCACGACCTCGTTGATCAGCCCAGCGGCGTGCAGCTCGGCCGCGGTCGCCTTCCGGCCGGTGAGCAGCATCCCCATCGCGACCGTGTGCGGCAGCCGCTGCGTGAGCAGCGCGATGCCGCCGTCGAGGGCCAGCCTGCCGACCCGTGGCTCGGTCAGTCCGAGCTGGGCGTGCTCCGCGGCGACCACGATGTCGGCGCCGAGCACCATCTCGAGGCCGCCGCCCAGCGCATAGCCGTTGACCCGGGCGATGACGGGCACGTCGAGGGTGCGCCGCAGGCTCAGACCGCCGAAGCCGTTCGGATCCATGTCCGCCCAGTACTCGAGGCCGGTCTTGGCGACACCCTCCGCCGACATGTCGGCGCCCACGCTGAAGGCCCGGTCTCCTGCGCCCGTGATCACCACGACCCGCACGGACGGGTCCGTCTCGATCTCGGCCCAGATCCGGTTGAGACGATCGTGGGTGGCCGCGTCGACGGCGTTGAGGACCCGCGGCCGATCGAGCGTGACCCGGGCCACCCCGTCCCGCAGCGAGAACCGGACGCCGTCCGTCTCGGACGCGCTCACCGCAGCACCCCGTCGGCGCGCAGCCGCCCGATGGTGTCCTCGTCGACGCCGTACTCGCGGAGGATCTCGGCGTTGTGCTCGCCGAGCCGTGGCGCGACGCGGCGGACGGATGCGGGTGTCGCCGAGAGCCGGATCGGCACGTTGAGCATCTTCACCGGTCCGACCGTCGGATGCTCCGCCTCCACGATCATCCGATTGGCCGTGGTCTGCGGGTCGTCGAGCGCCTGGGCGAGCGAGTGCACGGGGGCGTTGAGCAGGCCCTCCTCCTCGAGACGGTCGCACCAGGACGCGGTGGTGTCGGTGGCGAAGCGCTCGGCGAAGATGCGGTGCAGCTCGGGCTTGGCCGCGAACTGCTGCTCGAGCGTCTGGAGGTCGGGCCGCTCGCCGAGGTCCTCCTCGAGCCCCAGCGCCCGGGACAGGTGGTGGAGCGGGTTCGTCGTGAAGCCCCCGACGAGGCAGAGCGCGCCGTCGGAGGTCTCGAACACGCCGCTCAGGGGCATCTCGGCCCAGTTCACCTCGTATCCGCGGTTGAGCTGCATGCACGCCTCCTGCATCTGCATGTGCAGCATCGAGTCGTACATGGTGACCTCCACGCGCTGGCCGAGCCCGGTGCGGTCACGGCTCCGGAGGGCGAGCAGGATGCCCTGCAGCAGGTGCATCCCCGTGGTGTAGTCGGCCAGCGTCGTCGGGTACATGGTCAGCGGGGTGTCGGGCGACTCCCGCCGCCACATGACGCCCGAGTAGGCCTGGGCGATCGCATCCTGCCCGCCCTTGTGGGCGTAATGGCCCTCGGTGCCGAACCCGGTGCCCGAGGCCCAGATCAGACCGGGGTTGTCGCGGGAGAGCTCCTCGTACCCGAACCCCATCCGCTCCATCACGCCGTGCCGGAAGTTGCTCACCACGACGTCGGCGTCGGCGATGATCCCGCGGAGGAGCGCACGGCCCTCCTCCTGCCGGGTGTCCACCGACAGGCTGCGCTTGTTGCGGTTGATGGACAGGAAGATCGGGTTGTCCTGCCCGTCCGGGTCGGGGAACGAGTTCCGTGAGATGTCGCCGAGTCCCGGCCGCTCGACCTTGATCACGTCGGCGCCGAAGTCGCCGAGCAGCTGCGTGGCGCTCGGCCCCATGTACACCTGGGTGAAGTCGACCACGGTGAGTCCCGCCAGCGGGAGCGCCGCATCCGGTGTCATGTCCTCCTCCTTCTCGACCTGTGCACGCGTTCTCTCCTCGAGGGTCGGACCGGTCATGCGCTGACCACAGCGTCCGCGTCCAGGGTGGCGTTGGCCGCGGGGACGTCGCCGGGGTCGGCCCCGTGGCGTCGCATCCCGACCTGGATGTCGGCCGCGGGCACGTCGCGGACGAGGACGCCCGAGTCGACCGCGAGGGCCGCGGCCACGCCGACCGCCTGACCCATCGCCATGCACGGCGGGATCTCCCGAGACGACTTCTGAGCGTCGGGGGTGGCGGAGTAGTGGCGGCCGGCGACCAGCAGCTGGTCGACCTCGCGGGGCAGGAGCGACCGGTACGGGTAGTAGTAGTCCCGGCCTCGGGCGACCGAGTCGGCGAAGTGCCGACGGGAGGTGACGTCGTCCTTGGTCATGACGTACTCGCCCTCGAGCAGTCGCGTCTGCCGGACCCCCATCTGGGGTGCGGCGTCGATGACGTAGCAGTCGGCGAACCCGGGCAGGTGCTCCTTGACGTGGGCCACGGCCTCGACGATGCGGTCCCTGGCTGCGAACTCGGCCCGCGTGAGGTCGTCCGGGTCGGAGCCGTCGAATCCGGTCATGTGCGGCGCGTTGCACCAGACCACGCCGGGCAGCGGGGTCTTCAGCCACCACAGCTCCCACGCCCCGCCGAGCAGCCGCTTGATGGTCCGGTTGATCGCGCGGGCCTCCTTCGGGTTCTCCTGCTCGAACCGCTCGGCTGCCTCGGTGTCGACGCCGCCGAGGCGGAACACCAGGGTGGTGAGGTAGCTGTCGCGGATGTGGCTTGCTCCTGCCCGCGACGCCACGTCGATGTCGCCCGTCGTGTCGATGACGACCGAGCCGAGGTAGGCGCGGGGACCGGCCTTCGTCTCGCAGACGACGCCCTTCATGACGCCGTCCTCGACGATGGGCCGGCTGAACCAGGCGTGCAGCACGAGATCGACGCCGGACTCGCGCACGAGGTCGTTGGAGACCCGCTTCCAGCCATCCGGATCGAACGCGGCGGCGTAGCAGATCGGCTTCGGCTGGGTGTGCGAGTGGAAGTCGAAGAGGCCGTACCGGCCCCAGCGGTTCCAGGTCTCGCGGGAGGCGCGGCGGTCCTCCTCGGGGGCCACGACGACGAGGCCGAGGCGGTCGAGGCGCTCGATGTACTCCGACACGATGCCGGTCACCGAGATCTCGGGCCCGTTCACCATGTCGTCCAGCACGAGCACCATGCCGCCGCTGGCCAGGCCGCCCAGGTACGGGTAGCGCTCGATGAGGGTGACGGAGGCGCCGGAGCGGGCCGCGGTGACCGCTGCGGAGACACCGGCCGGGCCGCCGCCGACGACGATGACGTCGGAGGTCGACGCGACGGGGACGTCCAGATCGGCGGGGCGGATGCGGAGATCGAGGGCTGTCATGGGGTACTCACTTTCCGACGAAGAGTCCATTGCGCGACCGCGCAAGGACGTAGAACAGCACGCTGAGCGCGCAGAGCACGGCGACGTAGGTGGGGAACACCCAGGTCAGACCGAGCGACTGCAGCCAGACGAGCAGGTACGAGGCGGTGCCGCCGAACAGGGCCACGCCGATGCCGTAGCCGAGGGCCACTCCGGCGCCGCGGGAGGCCTTCGGCAGGAGCGACGTGGCGACGACGTTGTAGAGGGTCATGTTGAAGACCAGGACGATCGAGCCGCCGAGGAGGACGAGTGCGAAGCCGCCGATCCCGGGCGAGACGTAGGCCAGCATGAGGAACACCGACGGGATCGCCAGGAGCCGCGCGATGACGAACCACTTCGAGAGCGGCCGGCCGTCCACGAACCTCCCGACCACCCAGCTGCCGACGACCATGATGACGCCCAGCGCGGTGGTGAGGGCGAAGACCGCGGTCGCGTCCTCCTTGAAGCCGCTTCGCGCGGCGCTCGGGAGGCCGGTGTTCCAGGCGTAGCTGTACGCCTGCACGGCGCCGACCACGAAGATCACGGCGAGCACGCCGAGCCAGTTCCTGCGGACGCCGGACCACACGGATCCGGTGGTCGACGCGGCCATCTCGTCGGCCTTCAACGTCTCGGGGAGGGTGCGACGCAGGTACAGGACGACGACGCCCAGGGCGGCCCCGACGAGGAACGGGATGCGCCAGCCCCACTCGCCCATCACCTCGCTGCCGAGGGCCAGGCTGCAGAAGAAGCTGACGAGGGAGGCCAGCAGGATGCCGAGGTTGACGTACACGGAGATGACCCCCGCGACCATGCCCTCCCTGCCCTCCGGGGCCAGCTCGACGGCGTGGGCGGTCGAGAGGGGCGCCTCGATCCCGGTCGAGATGCCCTGCACGATCCGGCAGAGCAGCAGGATCAGGCCGGACCAGATCCCGATCTGCTCGTACGTGGGCGTGAAGGCGATCACGAGGGTGGCGACGGCGATCATGCCGACCGAGAGGAGCATCACTCGTCGGCGGCCGATCTTGTCGGCGAGCGTGCCGAGGATGATGCCGCCCAAGGGCCGGAAGGCGAACCCGACGGCGAAGATGGACAGCGCACCGAGCGTGGCGGTGACGGCGTTGTCGGAGGGGAAGAAGTTCGGGCCGATGAACGCGGAGAGCAGGCCGAAGAGCATCCAGTCGTACCACTCGAGCGTGTTGCCGAGGCCGAGGCTGAACAGCCCTCGGCGGACCTCGGGGGAGAAGCGCGGGCGGGTGGAGGTGGAGGAGGTGGTGCCGGTGTCGATCATGACGATCCCTTTCGCGGGCGTGACGAAGAGCGCTCGGTGTCGGGCCCTCGGGCGCGACGGAGCGGAAGGTGGGGTGGATCTGACGCAGACTGGCTCGCTGCCCGCCGCGGGAGGGCGTGTCGGGCAGGTGGTGCGGTGTGACGGGAGGCGCGGGGTCGCTCAGACGAGGAGCGGGGCGCGGCTCACCAGGAGGGCGGAGTGCTGACCCAGATGGAGACGCAGTCCTCGTCATAGGCGTTGACGTACCAGTGCGGCAGCTCGGAGGAGTACCTGATGGAGTCCCCTGCCTCGACGGTGTAGCGCACTCCGTCGAGGTAGACGTCCTGCTTCCCGGAGAGGATGATGCCGAGCTCCTCGCCGATGTGTCGGAACGGCGTGGCACTGGTGTCGTGTCCGGGAGGACTGACCACCCAGTGGGCTTCGAGCGCGCCGTTGAGGTCGGGGGTCAGCTGCTCGTACACAGCGTCACCGACCGCTTCACGAGAGACCCTCGTGAAGTTCTGGCGCTCGTGCTTGCGGACTACTGGCGAAGGAGGAACCTCGCTCGTGGCGAAGAACCGGCCCACGGGGATGTCCAGCCCATGGGCGATCTGGACCAGCGTCGAGAAGGAGGGGTTCGCGAGTCCCCTCTCGATCTGGCTGACGATCGCCGGGCTGAGCCCCGTCGTCTCGGAGAGCGCGGCCAGAGTGAGGCCGCGCTCCTTCCGGAGGTTCTTCACCTGAGAACCGACGGAGAGCAGGAGGGTCTTCATGGCATCGGCTGAGACGTTCTGGTCCTGACTAGCCATTCGATCCTCCTCCTCGACGAGATTGCATTTACTTTATTGAAGATATTCAGCAGGTCAAGGCTTTTCGTGAAACCCACCCGGGGTTTTACCTTCTCGAAACACGTCCCGGCCGGATGATGTGCCGCTCGACCGCCGGGCGGCACGGTCCGCCAGGGGAGCCCCGTGACCCGGTGGTGGCCCGAGTATCGCGACCACCCCGAACGTCCGACCACGCTGCGGATGATGCTCTCGCACACGTCGGGGAAGCACGCCTTCCCCGACGCGGCAGCGACCATCCGTCCCACTGACTCTGAGGGACTCCGCCGCTCGCTCGCGGACTCGCCTCCCGCGACGACCCCTGGCACGGTCCTGGTCGAGCACGCGGCGACCTACGGGCACCTCGTGGACGGGGTCCTCGCTGCGGCGGGTGCGCCTTCAATCGCCGAAGGGACCGCGACTCTCTCCTCCGCACTCGGGTTGCGCGTCCGGTTCGGCGTACCGCGTCCGGAGCAGGGCGTGATCGCGACCCTCGAGTCGATCGCGCCGGGCTGGCCGGGGAGTCATCTGGAGGACGACGCCGTCCGGCGCTGCCTCGAGATCCCCAGGGGACTCCTCGACCTCGACGAGCTCGCCTCACCCGAGTGGCGGGAGACGTCGTTCCCCGCGATCGGGCTCGTCACGGATGCCCGCTCGCGCTGTTCTACGACGACGTGCATCGGACGAACGGCCGTCTCGCCGGGATCCTCGGTGCAGCGCTCCACCGCGAGCTGCTCGAGCCGTCGGCATCGGGCTACGACCGCTTCGTCCGTGGTGAGGTCCAGTGGTCGCTCGGGATGCGGGTCGAGGGCGGCGAGATCGGGATGGGCGGCATCGGAGGCAGCAGCGGCTGGTATGCCGCCGGGCCCGACTACGCCATGTCGTACGTCACTCGCGGTCTCGCCGACCACTCGCGGGCGGATGCGGTGGCCGACGCCGTCGAGTCCGCTCTCTCCGCGTAGACCGTCCTAGACCCGGAAGGTCGACAGCTCCAGGTCGACGAAGGGGAGCGCGTCGCGCGCCACGACGGCCGTGCACAGCACCCGCTCGCTCACCGGGAAGCCGACCGCGGAGACCCAGGGGTCGGTGTCGATCCGCACGCCCTCCCGGGCCTCGCCGTCGACGACGACGGTGCTGGGAACGACGGCGGAGACGCTCGCCTTCCACTCGTCACCTCCGCCCGGACCGGCGGGCAGCCCCAGCTGCTCGCGGAACGAGTTGCGGAGCACGTGGTTGACGTGGTCGACCATCTGGAGCGGCACCGTCCCCGTCGGGTGCTCGGCCGACCCGTACCAGCTCGTCCGGACCGCCTCCCACAGGATCGGGTAATGGAAGAGCCGCGCCTGCTCCCGCAGCCAGTCCGGGCGGCCCCACGGGGGCTCCTCGTCGATGGAGCGCCGGGTGCGCTCGTCGAGCTCGACCTCGTTCCGCGGATCGGAGCGATCCTCGGGGTAGCGCCACAGGGTGTAGCTGAACCGGACCGACGACTCGAAGAGTCCGGCCGAGCCCCGGCTCTCGGTGAAGCCTGTGATGGGCGTCCGAGCGATCGACGGCTGAGGCTTCAACTCGATGATCGGGAACGCACACGCGCGCAGGCGGGCTTCTGAGGCGAGGCTGGGGTCGGGGGCGTCGAGCGGAGTCACTCCACCGAATTCCATGACTCCAGTCTGCGCGGGTCCTCATCCGAGTCAACCCCACCGCGGCCGCCGCAGCGGGGTCTTAGGTTGCATGGGTATGAAGCACGTGACGTACGCGGACAAGTCCATCCTCACCGGTAGCGGTGTCGCCGATCTGCTGATGCAGTACGCCACGGAGCTGGCGCGGAAGGGCACGACGGACAACGTCTCCGTGCGGGTGCTGGGACCCGACGGGAACGACGCGGACGCGACCTTCCTGCTGGGGCCGGGGACGACCTTGATGATCGAGTCCGCCTCCACCGACTTGCCCGACCCCGACAACGCCGACGCGGAGAGGTACATGATCGACCGCCTCGACGAGCTGGGGCGATCACACAACGCCAGCTCGGCGGCCGGCGACGCGCTCGATCTCCCCTCCGACTTCTGATCGCTCATCCCATGCCGTCGTCGAGTCTGTCAACCCTTGCGCGGACCGGGCGTCGGTCGCCATACGGTGCGCAGAGAGGGCCGCTGTCGGAGCGGCGATGCTCGAGGAGGCGTGATGGGTAAGTTCCTGTGCGGCCCGCATGTGGAGGTCGAGTTCGAGGACAGGGTCCTCGCTCACCTGCAGATCGTCGTCGGGGCCAAGCTCCGTCGAGGCGAGTCGATGCTGTTCAGCTGGCGCGACAGCGTCGACTCCGGGGACGGGCGGACCACCGTGTGGGTCCATCCCGTCGCCGACATCACGTTCAAGTACTACGGACACCGGAAGCCCGCGATCAACAGCGACTGGGTCGACCTGCTCATGCTCGAGGCGAACAAGCCCGGGGGTCTTCAACTGGTCGAGGAGCCGGAGGGCGTCGCGGGCATCCCGCTCGGTCACAACAACCCGATCTCCCACAGCGGCCACGCCCCGTCGAAGGACTGACCGGCCCGTCAGCCCGCGGATGGGACGATGGCGCCGTCAGCGGACATGACGATGCTCTCCGATCGATAGTCGTCGCCCACCGTGGCGTAGACGCGGACGTCGCTCACCGACTCGGCGAAGGTGGGACTGTCGACGTCGGAGTCCGACGTCCTCGAGACGCTCAGGGAGATCCCGTCGAGCGGGTAGCCGCGCTCCGCGGCGATGGTCGTCACCGTGGCCCACACGCCGTCCCAGTCGAGCTCGCTCGTCGAGAACGCCTCCGCCGGCGTGCGCGGCTGGATGGTGGCGGCGCCGTCGCGCTCGACCGACCCCCGACGGTACGTCAGCCTGTCGGTGGGCAGCGCTCCGGGCGTGAGGGGTGCGTCGACCACCATGAGGTCGTCGCTCACGGAGATCGAGACCAGCTGGTCGTGTCCGGTCTCGGCCTCGAGCGCGGTGAGCGCGTCGCGGAACGGGCCCGGCTCGCGCAGGTCGGAGTGCCAACGACCCGACGGCAGCGCGGCGATCGTCTGCGTGAGCGCCGTCCGGTAGGGCAGCACGACCGCGGTCGCGGCGACGAGCGCGAGCACCGCCATGAGGGCGAGGCGCGCGGGCCGACCCCGTCTGCCGACGCCGAGCAGGGGCCGGCGACGCCGACCGCCCGAGACCCTGGTGCCTGATTCGGGCAGGAGCAGCGGACCGGCGCTCGCCGCATCCGGAACGCTCGGAACCCGGACGGGCACGCCCCCGTCGTCATCCAGGATCGCCACCTCGGGCCCGCCCTCGAGCAGCACGACCCCGGGATGCACGGTGCCCGGCTGGAAGCGCGGCACATCGATGACCGCGACGATCCTGCGCACCACGGTCCGGAAGGCGGGGCCGGTCTCCGGACGCACCGTCACCTGGAGCTCGCAGAGCGGCTGGTCGTTGACCTGCGTCCCGGTCTGGGAGAGCGCATCCACGCGGATGAGGGCCGAGCGGCCGGCCGCCCTCGCTGCGGCGATGTCGTCGGCGGAGGGTGTCTGCATCCCGTTCAGGGAGCGACCGACGAGGATCAGCGTGCCGCTGCCGATCAGGAGGATGAGTGCGACCGGGATCGTCCATTCACCCGCCCCCGGAGGGCCGACGACCTGCACGACGACTCCGCCGAGTCCGATGCCGAGTCCGAGGAAGAAGAGCAGGCGCAGCACCCTTCCAGGCTACGGGGCTGGAACGCGTCGACGCGTCGGGCCTCAGGTGTTCGTCCCCGTCTCGGAGTGGGGGGCGCCCACGCTCTTCGACTCGGTCGACCCGCGCTCGCGGAGGAAGATCGAGAGGGCCGCCATGCTCCCCACGGCGAGGAACTCGGACTGCCAGTTCTGCAGGGTCCGGTTCCAGAAGTCGCTCGAGAGCACGTACCGACCCCACGTGTAGGGCTCCTGCAGATCGTTCAGCTGCTGCTCGTTGAACGACACCACACCGGCGACGGACTGCGCCGCCCACGAGAGCAGGAAGATCGACCCCATCACGATCAGGAGCGAGTGCGAGAAGAGCACCCGGCGGAGCCCGTCAGCGACCGCCGAGCGGGGAGAGTCCGGCCGGGCGTGCTCGCCCACGAGCTCCTCGCGATCCGACTCGGGCCCGGCATCGCCGGGTCGCTTCGACTCGGGTGATCCGCGCTGCACGAGCCAGACGGTCGCCCAGATGTAGAGGAAGAACTGCAGGTACTCCGACTGCCAGTTCTCGGCGACGTCGGTGGCGAAGCTCGAGGAGGTGACGTACCGCCAGTACCCGATCTCCGTGAGTCCCTCCGCGATCCGGGTCTGGTCGTAGGCGGCGTGACCGGCGAACGACTGACCGATCAGGGCGGCGAGGAAGAGCGCGGCGAAGAACAGCGTCAGGCCGTTGTCGCGGAGGAAACGGAGCATCCGGAAGCCCGCTCGGGATGACCTCATCGGTGCAGCGCCCCGATCGTGAAGAAGGACGCCAGGCCCACGACGACGATCACGGCGTAGAGCAGGAACACGGTGCGCACGTCAGCTCCCGTCCACGACGCAGAGGAACGGCGCCTCGCCCTGCGGCACGCAGCCGATGGCGCGGACGAGCCACCCGTCCTCCGCCGCGGTGAGGAACGCCGCACCGTCGCCGAGTGGAACGAACGCCGACGTGCCGTACGCCTCAGGGTCGCCCGGCGGATCGTCGAGGTCGAGCCCCAGCGAGACGATGCCGGATGCGCACCCTGTGCCGGACTGCACGGCGACGGAGCGCTGGGCCGGTTCGGTGAGGAGGTCGCAGGCCGCTTCTCCGTCGCCGGCGACGACCGCCGCGGAGAAGCGGGACACCACGTCGGACGCGGCGGCCGCATCCGGGCTCAGCGAGGCGCACGACGTGAGGGTGATCAGGGCGAGAGCCGCGCCTCCGACGCCGCCCACCTTTCTCGAGGCTGATGACACGCTCTCTCCTTCCGGGGTCTCCCTCCCCAGTGCCCGGTCGGGTCGCATCTCATGCATGTCGATCCGCGGGCCTCGCGCGCGTGAGGCACCCTCCGTTCCGACAGGTCAAGCCCCGTGGCAGCGCAGTGGACGCGGCCGTTCGCTCGACGTCGAGGCCTGCCGTCCGGCGGCGGCCGGAGGAGGAGGGGTCGGACATGTCCGATGCAGTGGCCGACGGGGTCGAGACGACGAGCGCTCACCCGACCGCAGGGCGGCGCGGATCCGCACGACGGGTGCGGGGCACGAAGGACTACGCGGGGCTGCTCGCCGAGGTTCGGGCGGCGAGCCTGCTCGAGCCGAGGATCGGCTTCTACGTCGCCCTCGTCGCCGCGCTCGCCGGGGCGTCGGCGCTCGTGGTCGCCGCGAGCGTGCTCCTCGGAGACTCGTGGTGGCAGCTCGCCGTCGCGGCAGCGCTGGGGCTCGTGATGGCTCAACTCGGGTTCGTCGCCCACGAGGCGTCGCACCGGCAGGTGCTGCGCACGGGCCCGGGCAACGACCGGCTCGGACTCCTCCTCGGCAACGCCGTGGTGGGCATCGACTTCGACTGGTGGAAGGCCGGGCACGTCCGGCACCACGCGCATCCGAACGTCGTCGGGGCCGATCCCAGCATCGCGCTGGGCGCCTTCGCGTTCACGGAGGAGGACGCCCGATCCACGCGAGGGCTGTACTCCCGGTACATCGCCCACCAGGCCGTCCTGCTGTTCCCGCTCCTGCTGCTCGCGGGGGCCAACCTCTACGTCGCGAGCGTGATCGCCGCGGTGGGCGCCGCCCGGCGCGGCCACGTCGGGCGCCTCGCGCTGCTCGTGCTCCGCAACGGCGGCTTCCTGGCGCTGGTGTTCGCCACGCTGCCCCTGGGGAAGGCGTCGGCCTTCGTCGGCGTCGAGCTCGCGGTGTTCGGGCTGGCGACGGCGGCGGCGTTCGTACCCAACCACGTCGGCATGCCGATCATCGAGGCGGGCTCGGAGCTCGACTTCCTGCGCAGGCAGGTCGTCACCTCGCGGAACATCCGGGGTCGGGCGACGACGTGGTGGATGGGCGGCCTGGAGTTCCAGATCGAGCACCACCTCTTCCCGAGCATGCCCCGGCCGAACCTGGCCCGTGCCAGCGCGATCGTGCGCCGTCACTGCGAGGGTCTCGGCGTCGTCTACACGTCCCAGACGCTGACGGAGGCGTACCGCGACGTCCTCCGCGAGCTGCACGACGTCGGTGTCGTCGCCACCGAGCGACGCACCGGCTGCCCGGTGGCGACGCAGTACGGACGCTGAACACGGCGCGAGGACGGCGATGTGCGGGGCGTCGGGCCGCCTCCGCCCGCGTGAAGCACGTTCGGATGCGGATGGCTAGCCCCCTGGCACTCGAACGGGGGCCGCGTACACCCGTCAGGGAGGGACCAGGGAAGCGAACACGAAAGGACCGACATGTCAGACAGCTATGGTGCTGCTGCCTCCGGATCACAGGACGGCAGCACGGTCGACACGGCCAAGCAGGAGGCGGGCGAGCTCAAGGACACGGCGACCGAGCAGGCCGGCCAGGTGGCCTCGACCGCCAAGGACGAGGCAGCCGCCGTCGCCCGCGAAGCGAAGTCGCAGGTGAAGGACCTCTACTCGCAGACGACGAGCGAGCTGCGTGAGCAGGCGGGACAGCAGCAGCAGCGGGTGGCCGCCGGACTCCGATCGATCGGCGACGAGCTCGGCGGGATGGCCTCCGGATCGCAGGACCAGGGCCTCGCCACCGATCTGGTGCGACAGGCCTCCGATCGGGTCAGCGGCGTGGCGGAGTGGCTCGACGCTCGGGACCCGGGCTCGCTGCTGGCCGAGGTGAAGTCGTTCGCCCGCCGCAAGCCGGGCACGTTCATCGCGATCGCCGCGGTCAGCGGCGTCGTCGTGGGACGGCTCGCTCGCTCGCTCGCGGGTGCGGCCGCCGACGAGAAGGAGGCGCACGCCTCGTCCGCTCCGAGCACCGCTCCCACCAGCCCGAGCACGGCTTCCGCCCCCGCGAGTGCGTCGGGCGCTGCGAGTGCGTCGGGCGTTGCGAGTGCGTCGGGCGCCGCCTGGGCCACCCCCGGCCCGGCGGCCGACGAGTTCGAGCCCGTCGCTCCGGTGGAGTCCTTCGGCGCCCCGGCGACGGGAAGCGTCGCCGGGAGCGACGTCGACGACACCCCGCTCTACACCCAGCGCGCCACCGAGTTCGGTGACGACCCGGCCCGTGAGGACCGCCCATGACCGACGACTACACGCCCTCCGAGCGGAAGGCGGCGTCGACGTCGCTGGGCGATCTCCTCGGTGAGGTGACCCGCGATCTGTCGACCCTCATCCGCCAGGAGATGGAGCTGGCGAAGGCCGAGCTGAAGCAGTCCGCCGGTCGTGCAGGAAAGGGCGCCGGCATGCTCGGCGGGGCCGGCTACGCCGCGCTGATGGCGGTGCTGTTCCTCTCGCTCGCCCTCTGGTGGGCGATCGGGACCCTGATCGGCCTCGGCTGGTCCGGCGTGGTCGTCGCCGTCATCTGGGCGATCGTCGCCCTCATCCTCTTCGTGGTCGGTCGCGGCCAGCTGAAGAAGGTGCAGGGCGCTCCCCGGACCGTCGAGTCCGTCAAGAAGATCCCTGAGACGTTGAAGAGGAATGAGGAGAACCGATGAGCGATTCACCCGACCAGATCCGCGCCGACATCGAGCGCACCCGCAGCGAGCTGAGCGGCGACGTCGACGCTCTCGCCGACAAGGTCACCCCGTCCAAGGTCGTCGGCCGTCAGACCGACAAGGTGAAGGATGCGCTGGGCTCGGTCCGCGACCGCGTCATGGGCGCGGCCGACGAGGTCGGCTCCGCCGTGAGCGGCAAGGCCGCCTCGGCGCGCGGCGCCGCATCGGCGGCAGGGGACCTCGCCTCGGCGGCGGGATCGAGCGCGAAGGCGAAGGCGCAGGGCAGCCCGCTCGCGGTCGGCCTCATCGCCTTCGGCGCAGGCCTTCTCGCGGCGTCCCTCATCCCGGCGTCCTCGAAGGAGAAGGAGGTCGCCTCGACGGTCAAGGACAAGGCTCAGCCCCTCGTCGAGGAGGTGACCGACGCGGCCAAGCAGGTCGGCGAGAACCTCAAGGAGCCGGCACAGGAGGCGGCGGCCGCCGTCAAGGACCGGGCCGCCGACGCGGTCGACACCGTCAAGGAGGAGGCCTCCTCGGCGGCCGACGAGGTCAAGGATCAGGCACAGCAGTCGCGGGAGCACCTCTCCGGCAGCTGATCGCCCCGCACGACGAGCGCGGAGGGCGCGGCCGACGGCCGCCCCTCCGCTTCGTGCACTCGCCGCCCCCATCCGCAGATCCACGAGGAACCCCCATGGCACGCACCACACGCGACTCCGCCCGCGCCGACTCTGCCCGCGCCGACTCCAAGGGCGCGCCCGATCCGGACGACCCCCGGAAGCCCGACGATCCCACCGACGTCACGAAGCCCTCGTGGAAGTACGTGCTCACCAAGACGGCGCGCGAGTTCTCGAAGGACCAGTGCACCGACATCGCGGCGGCGCTGACGTATTACGCCGTCCTGTCCCTCTTCCCCGCGCTCATCGCGATCTTCTCGCTGCTCGGCGTGATCGGCCAGGGGCAGGCGGCGGCGGATGCGGTGCTCGACATCATCGGATCGGTCGCGCCGGGCGGCACGGCCGACATCGTGCGCGACCCCATCCAGCAGTTCGCGAGCTCACCGGCAGCGGGCTTCGCGCTCGTCAGCGGCATCGTGCTCGCCATCTGGTCGGCCTCCGGCTACGTCGGTGCGTTCAGCCGGGCGATGAACCGGATCTACGAGATCCCCGAGGGGCGGCCGTTCTGGAAGCTCAAGCCGGTGCAGCTGCTCGTCACGGTGATCTCGATCGTGCTCGTCGCGCTGGCCGCGGTGATCCTGGTCGTCTCGGGCCCCGTGGCGGACGCGATCGGCGGCGCGCTCGGTCTGGGCGGCACGGTGCAGACCGTCTGGGCCATCGTGAAGTGGCCCGTCCTCGCGTTCATCGTGGTCCTCATCCTGGCGATCCTGTACTACGCCACCCCCAACGCGAAGCAGCCGAAGTTCCGCTGGCTGAGCATGGGCGCTCTCCTCGCCATCATCGTGCTGGCGATCGCGACCGTCGCCTTCGGCTTCTACGTGGCGAACTTCTCGAACTACGACAAGAACTACGGCTCCCTCGCCGGGGTGGTGATCTTCCTGCTCTGGCTCTGGATCGTGAACAACGCGCTCCTCTTCGGAGCCGAGTTCGACGCCGAGCTCGAGCGCGGTCGTGAGCTGCAGGCCGGGATCGCGGCGGAGCGGAGCCTCCAGCTGCCTCCCCGGGACACCAGGAAGAGCGACAAGGCGGCGAAGAAGCAGGAGGTGGACGTGCTGAAGGGGCGCCTGCTCCGCGAGAGCCGCGGCAAGACGGACGGGGCCTCGCACGACGGATCCTCCGGTGGCGGATCCTCCGGTGGTGACTCGGGCCGCCGGTCGGGGCGCGACGGGAAGAAGGGGCGGCGCTGATGGCCCGCCTGGACGCCACGCGGCAGCGGGCGTCCGCCGGGCGGCGCGCCGAGTCGATGGCGGCGGTCCTCGCCGGCGATGCCGCCGCCACCTCGGGCCTGTTCGTGCTGGCCGGCGCCGCCGCGCTGAGGGGAAGGCCGTCCCGGGCACGGGTGCTCGCCACGCTCGGGGCGGCCATCGCGCCCAGCGTGCTGCTCGCGGCGTCGGCGGTGGGCGCCGTGGCGGCGGGCGGTGGTCGCGGCTCGCGTCGCGCGGCGGCACGCTACGGGGTCGCCGCGGTGGTCGTCGGAGACGTGCTGCACACCGCCGCGTCGGCCGCGTTCCTGCGCCGCGGCAGCGGCATCCGGGGCTGGGCGAGGCTGAGCCTCGTCGCCGGGAACGCCGCCACCGCGCTGTACCTGCGTCAGCTGCTGCCGGAGGCCCGCCGGGCGCGCTAGCCTGAACGCGAGCCGGTCGCCTCCGGCGGAGGAGGGGTCATGTCGCGTCCAGCTGGAGTCACGCTCGTCGCCGTCATCGTCTGGATCACCGGACTGCTGCAGGTGATCGGCGGCATCCTGACGATCCTCATCCCCTTCGTGGGCATCATCGCGATCATCCTCGGGATCATCACCATCGTCGTCGGCTCTGGGCTCCTCGGCGGCAGCAACGTCGCGCGCGTGCTCACGACGATCGTGCTGGCGCTGAACCTCGCGAGCGCGGTCTTCAGCATCACGGGCGGCTCGAACGCGAGCTGGTCGTCGATCATCAGCGGCATCCTCGCCCTGATCGGCATCATCCTCCTCTACACCCGCGCCGCGAACGCCTACTTCCGCCGCTGAGCCCGTCCGTGGTCCGTCCTTTCTCAGGACAGGATGCGCAAAGAGCCCGTTTTCAGGGCAGAACGTCCTGAGAACGGGCTCCGGTCCTGAGAACGGACGGGTGCGGCGAGCGCCGCGCGCGGCACACGCGCGCGCGGCGGACTACGCGGTGCGGATGAGCTTGCGGTTGACGAACTCGTCGAGGGCGAAGCGGCCGAGCTCGCGGCCGAAGCCCGAGCGCTTGGCGCCGCCGAACGGCAGCTCCGCGGCGTCGCCGAGCACGAGGTTGATCCACACCATGCCGGCGTCGATGCGGTCGGCGACGCGCGCCGCCTGGGCCTCGTCGGTGGTGTAGACGTACGAGCCGAGTCCGAACGGCGTGTCGTTCGCGATGCGCACGGCGTCGTCCTCGTCGGAGGCGCGGAACAGCATCGCGACGGGGCCGAAGAACTCCTCGTGGTAGGCGTCCATCTCGGGTGTGACGTCGGCGAGCACGGCCGGCGGGAAGAAGTTCCCGCGCACCTCGCCGCGGGCCAGGACGGTCGCGCCCTGCTCCTCGGCCCGAGCCAGCTGCGAGGCGAGTCGCGATGTCGCAGCAGACGACGACAGCGGCCCGAGCTCGGTGTCGTCCGAGGTGGGGTCGCCGGGCTGGATGGCCGTGAACCGCGAGACGAACTCGTCGCGGAACCGCTCGTACAGCGAGTCGGCGATCACGAAGCGCTTCGCCGCGTTGCACGACTGACCGTTGTTGTCGAGTCGCGCGTTGACCGCATCCTGCACGGCCGCGTCCAGGTCGTCGGTCGAGAGGAGGATGAACGGGTCGGATCCGCCCAGCTCGAGCACGACCTTCTTCAGGTTCTTCCCGGCGATGGCGGCCACCGCGGATCCGGCCCGCTCGGACCCGGTCACCGAGACGCCCTGCACCCGGGGGTCGGCGATGACGCGCTCGATCTGCTCGTTGGTGGCGAGGATGTTGCGGTACACCCCCGAGGGCGCGCCCACCTCGTCTGCGGCCCGGGCGAAGATCGCCTCGATCGCCGCCGCCGACTCCGGGCACTGAGGGGCGTGCTTCAGCAGGATCGTGTTGCCCGACACCACGTTCGGGCCGGCGAAGCGGGCCACCTGGTAGTACGGGAAGTTCCACGGCATGATGCCGAGCAGCACCCCCACGCCCACCTTGCGGATCACGGCTTCGCCGGACGAGACCTCGATCGGCTCGTCGACGAGGAACCCGGGCCCGTTGGCGGCGTAGTACTCGAAGATCGCCGCCGCGAACTCCACCTCGCCGACCGCCTGGGCGAGCGGCTTGCCCATCTCGCGCACGGCGATGGCGGCCAGCTCGTCCTTCTGCTCGAGGTGCAGCTCGGCGACGCGCTTGATGAGCGCAGCCCGCTGCTCGGCGGTCGTCGCACGGCTCCAGTCGGAGTAGGCCGCGTGCGTCGACGCGATCGCCGCGTCGAGCTCGGCGTCGGTGATGGTCTCGTACTCCTTGACCGTCTCGCCGGTGGCGGGGTCGATGACTGCGTAGTCGCTCATGGATCGATCCTCTCGTCTACTGGTCCGCGCCGTCGAGGGCGAGGATCTCGTGGGCCAGGCGCTTGCCCACCCGGAGCGCGCCGTCGACGTGCTGGTAGCCCTCCGCGGCGAGGTCGCTTGATCCGAACCGGATCGGGCCGATCGGCTCCAGCTGCATCGCGCCGTACCGGGTGAGCCCGCCGAGGTCGAAGCTCGTGGCGTAGGCGCCGCGCGTCCACTCCTCGGCCGCCCAGTCGCTCTCGTAGTACACGGCCGGGGTCAGCGCCTCTGGGCCGTAGTAGGTCGCCAGCGACTCCAGGATGCGCTGCTTCCGCTCGGAGGCGGAGAGCCGGAACACCGCGTCCGCCTTCTCGTCCGACACGAACCCGACGAGGGTGCCGCGGTTCTCGCCGTGGTTGGTGTTGTCGTACGCCTCGTGCACCAGCTGGTAGGGGCTGAACGCCGTGCCCGAGAGCCCCGCGGACCGCCAGAACGGGGTCTCGTAGGTCGCGTGCACCTTGATGACGAGCCCCAGCGACTGGTGTTGGAACTGCTGCTGGCGCAGCCGCGGCAGCGCCGGGAGGTAGTCGATGCGGTCGTAGAGGTTCGGCGGGACGGCGACGATCACGTGATCCGCGGCGACCTCGAGCTCGTCGCTGCGCACCACGGCGCCGAGCGACCCCCACGAGATCGACCGCACCGGCTGCTCGAGCCGGACGACATCCCGCCCCAGCCGTTCGGCGAGGACCAGGGGCACCGACTGCAGTCCGCCGACCACGCGCTTGTCGAGGATGAAGTCGGCGTCCACCAGGTGGCTGAAGCTGCCGGCGCTCGCGGCCATGAGGAGGGCCTGGAGCAGGGAGAACGCGTGAGAGGGCTTCGTGAGCATCGCGTCCGCGATGAACAGGGAGATGTTCTCCACGGCCTCCGAGTCGTCGCTCTCGCTCTCGAGCCAGGCGCGGAACGAGATGTGGTCGAACTCCTTGGCCCGCGGATGCTCCCACGGCGCCGCAGGGTCGGTCTGCGCGACGAGCTCGTCGAGGATCCCGATGAGCCGCGTGATCTCGGCCTCGGTGTGCTCGCCGGCGGGGAAGATGTCGCCGGTGAAGCGCTTCGCCTCGCCCGAGGGGGTGACGTAGACGCTCTCGCCCTCGCGGAAGCGCGAGTAGGTCTCCAGCCCGAGCTCGTCGAGCGTGCCGATCAGCTCGGTCTGGTCGGGCGAGACCCACTGACCGCCGATCTCGTACATCTGACCGTCGATCGCGTTCGTCCACAGCCGCCCGCCGACGCGGTCGCGGGCCTCGAGCACGATCACGCTCTTGCCCGCCTGCTGCAGCCGATACGCGGCGTTCAGCCCCGTGGCCCCGGCGCCGACGATGACGACGTCTCTCTCGATGTGTTCCATGGTGTCGAGTGTCTCCTGAATCGAGCCCTCGGGGCTCACAGCGAGGGGTTCGGGGTCATCGTGTACTTCGTGGTGAGGTACTCGTGGATGCCCTCGACGCCGCCCTCGCGGCCGAGGCCCGACTGCTTGATGCCTCCGAACGGGGCGGCCGCGTTCGAGATGACGCCGGCGTTGAGGCCGAGCATGCCCGTCTCGAGCCGGTCGATCATCCGCTGACCGCGGGCCAGGTCCTTCGTGAAGACGTAGGCGGCCAGCCCGAACTCGGTGCTGTTGGCCAGGCGCACGGCGTCGTCCTCGTCGGTGAACGGGATGATCGAGAGCACCGGTCCGAAGATCTCCGTGCTGAGGATCTCGCTGCCCGGCGCGACGCCGGAGACGACGGTGGGCTGGAAGAACGTGCCGTCGCCCTCGATCGCCTCGCCACCGGTGCGGACCGAGGCGCCGCGAGCGACCGCATCCTCGACGAGGGAGCGTGCCTTGTCGACGGCGGCCTGGTCGATGAGCGGCCCGACGTTCACGCCCTCCTCGGTGCCGCGACCGACCTTGAAGCCGGACACGCGCTCGGCGACCCGGGCGGCGAACTCCTCCGCCACCGACTCGTGCACGATGAAGCGGTTCGCCGCGGTGCAGGCCTCGCCCGAGTTGCGGAACTTCGCCGCCATTGCGCCGTCGACCGCCTTGTCGAGGTCGGCGTCGTCGAAGACGATGAACGGCGCGTTCCCGCCGAGCTCCATCGAGGTGCGCAGCACGTTGTCGGCCGCCTGCTTGAGCAGCGCCACGCCGACCTCGGTCGACCCGGTGAACGACAGCTTGCGGAGGCGGTGGTCGGCGATGATCGGGGCGCTCACGGCACGCGACGCGGTGGTCTGCACGACGTTCACCACGCCCGCGGGGACACCCGCATCCTCGAGGATGCGCACGAACAGCAGGGTGGTCAGCGGCGTGAGCGCAGCCGGCTTGACGACGACCGTGCACCCGGCGGCCAGCGCGGGCGCGATCTTGCGGGTCGCCATCGCGAGCGGGAAGTTCCAGGGCGTGATGAGGAAGCACGGTCCCACCGGGTGGTGGGTGACGATCATCCGCCCGGTGCCCTCGGGGTTCGAGCCGTAGCGGCCCGAGATCCGGACGGCCTCCTCGCTGAACCAGCGCAGGAACTCGCCGCCGTAGGTCACCTCGCCGTACGCCTCGGCGAGGGGCTTGCCCATCTCGAGCGTCATGAGCAGCGCGACCTCGTCCTTGCGCTCCTGCAGCAGCTCCCACGCGCGACGGAGGATCTCGCCGCGGGTCCGCGCGGGCGTCGCCGCCCACGACTCCTGAGCGGCGACGGCGGCGTCGAGCGCGGCCTTGCCGTCCTCCGGGGTGGCGGAGGCGATGGTCAGCAGCGTCTTGCCCGTCGCCGGGTCGTTCACGTCGAAGGTGCCGCCGTCGGAGGCGTCGACCCACTTCCCGCCGATGAACAGTCCCGTCGGGATCTTCTCGAGCAGCGCGGCCTCGGTGGATGCGGTCGGAGTGGTGATGGTCACGGGTACAGTCCTCTCAGTTGGTGGGCGTCTGCGACTCTCTCGACGGCCAGGCACATCGCTGCAGAACGGAGCGAGAGCCCGCGAGTCCGAGCTGTGCCCGTCACGTCGTCCCAGGCCCGGCTCATCCTCTCGGCGAGCCTGACCTCGACGTCGTGCTCGTGCCACCAGTACGACTGGTTGCCCTGCACCCACTCGAAATACGACACCACGACGCCCCCTGCGTTCGCAAGGATGTCGGGCACGACCAGCACGCCCCTCTCAGCGAGGATGCGGTCGGCCTCGGTCGTGGTCGGTCCGTTGGCGCCCTCGACCACCACGCGGGCGCGCACGCGCGGCGCGTTCTCGGCGGTGAGGACGCTCTCGACGGCGGCCGGCACCAGGAGGTCGACGTCGAGCTCCAGCAGGTCGGCCGGGGGGAGCACGTCTCCGCCGATGAACCCGGGGATGCCGCCGGTGCGGTCGACATGGAGGGCGAGCTCGCCGATGTCGAGTCCGCCGTCGGCGTAGACCGCGCCGTACTGGTCGCTGACGGCGACCACGCGGATGCCCGCCTCGGCCAGGAACCGCGCGGCGTCGCGGCCCACCTTGCCGAAGCCCTGCACGGCCGCGGTGCGCTCGGACCCGGTGATGCCGGCGTGCTCCAGCGCCCGCAGCGCGACGTGCACGACACCCCTCGAGGTCGCGGACGCGCGTCCGCGCGAGCCGCCGAGGTTCAGCGGCTTGCCGGTGACCACGCCGGGGACGGTGTAGCCGGAGGCGACGGAGTAGGTGTCCATCATCCAGGCCATGACCCGCTCGTCGGTGCCGATGTCGGGCGCGGGGATGTCGCGCTCCGGACCGATGATCGGCAGGATCTCGCTCGTGAACCGGCGGGTCACCCGCTCGAGCTCCGGGAGGCTGAGCGCGCTGCGGTCGAGGGCGACGCCGCCCTTCGCGCCGCCGTAGGGCACGTCGAGCAGGGCGCACTTCCACGTCATCCACATGGCGAGCGCCCGGACCTCGTCGAGCGAGACGTGGGGGCTGTAGCGGATGCCGCCCTTGGCGGGGCCGCGGGAGAGGCTGTGCTGCACGCGGTGACCGAGGAACACCTCGTGCCGGCCGTCGTCGTGCCGCAGCGGCACCGCGACCGTCATCTCGCGGCGGGGCGTGGCGAGCACGGAGTGCAGGCCCTCGTCGTAGCCCAGGATGCAGATGGCCTCGGCCAGCTGGTGCCGGGCGTCGTCGAGCACGCTCGACGGGGAGGGGAGCGTGGTCGTGGGGAGCGCGGACGTCGTCGGCCGCACCTCGGTGTCGGTCATAGCGGGTTCGCCGCCAGGGCCTCGCCCACCACGCGCACGCCCTCGCGGAGGAGGTCGTCGGAGATGGTCAGCGGCGGGAGGAAGCGGATGACGTTGCCGTACGTGCCGCAGGTGAGGAGCACGACGCCGTTCGCGTGGGCGAAGGCGGCGATCCTCGCGGTGAGCGCCGCATCCGGGGCGCCCGTGGCGGGATCGACGAGCTCGATCGCCATCATCGCGCCGCGTCCGCGCACGTCGCCGACGCGGTCGTCGACCGCGCGGAGCGCGTCGAGCGCACCGCGGAGCACCACGTCGATCTCGCGGGCGCGCTCCGTGAGCCCGCCGTTCTCGAACAGGTCGATCGAGGCCAGCGCCGCAGCGCAGGCGACGGGGTTGCCGCCGTAGGTGCCGCCCAGCCCACCGGCGTGGGCGGCATCCATGATCTCGGCGCGCCCGGTCACCGCCGACAGCGGGAGCCCTCCGGCGATGCCCTTGGCGGTGGTGATGAGGTCGGGGACGAGGCCCTCGTGCTCGCTGGCGAAGAGGTGCCCGGTGCGGCTGAACCCGGTCTGGATCTCGTCGGCGACGAACACCACGCCGTTGTCCTTCGCCCAGGCGGCCAGGGCGGGCAGGAATCCGAGCGCGGGCTCGATGAAGCCGCCCTCGCCCTGGATGGGCTCGATCACGACGGCCGCGAGGTTGCTCGCGCCGACCTGCTTCTCGATCTGCGAGATCGCCGCCGCCGCCGCCTCCGCTCCGGAGAGGCCGCCGTCGCGGAAGGGGTAGGAGAGCGGGACACGGTAGACCTCGGAGGCGAACGGCCCGAATCCGCTCTTGTAGGGCATCGACTTCGCGGTCATCGCCATCGTGAGGTTGGTGCGGCCGTGGTAGGCGTGATCGAACACGACCACGGCCTGCTTGCGGGTGTAGGCACGGGCGATCTTCACCGCGTTCTCGACGGCCTCGGCGCCGGAGTTGAACAGCGCGGTGCGCTTCTCGTGGTCGCCCGGGGTGAGCCGGTTGAGCGCCTCGGCGACGCGGATGTACCCGTCGTAGGCGGTGATGGTGAAGCAGGTGTGCGTGAAGCGGGCGACCTGCTCGGTGACGGCGGCGACCACCTCGGGGGCGGCGTTGCCCACTCCGGTGACGGCGATGCCCGAGCCCAGGTCGATGAGGGAGTTGCCGTCGACGTCGACGACGACCCCGCCGCCGGCCGCGACGACGGCGATGGGGAGGGTCACGCCGACGCCGTTCGGCACGGCGGCCGCCTTGCGGGCGAGCATCTCGCGGGAGAGCGGTCCGGGGATCTCGGTGACGAGCCGGCGCTCCTGGGGGAGGTCCGGGCCGCCGACGGGGGCGCTGCCGGCGGGGATGGTGCCGGGGCCCTGGTCGAGAACGGGTGCGA
Source organism: Cnuibacter physcomitrellae (assembly GCF_014640535.1). NCBI lineage: Bacteria > Bacillati > Actinomycetota > Actinomycetes > Micrococcales > Microbacteriaceae > Cnuibacter > Cnuibacter physcomitrellae. The sequence continues at coordinate 2,193,618 of NZ_BMHD01000001.1, read as the reverse complement.
AGGTCATGCGGTCGTCCTTGTCTGCTGGCGCTGTCGCGGGGTGGTCCGCGCGGGCGGGTCGCGCTGCGCGGTGTTCCAGCCACGGTAGGTCCGTCAGGGTCACGGCGTCTCTGCCGCGATGGCACGCGCAGACCGCGGAGATGCCGTTTCGGCACTAGCATCGGAGGGTGCAGCCCACCCTCCGCCGGATGCTCTCGGAGCCCGCCTTCCGGGTGGTGCTGCTCACCGCATCCGACCGGCTCGACGATCCGCTGAGCTGGGTGTCGAGCTCGGACCTGGCGGACCCCAGCCCCTTCCTGCTGCCGGACCAGTTCGTGCTCACGACGGGTCTGCAGTTCCAGGCCGTCTCGGGCCAGGGCGACTACGACGACTACGTCGCGCGCCTCGCCGCGTCGGGTGTCGTCGGCATCGGGTTCGGCACCGAGGTGATCACGACCGGGACGCCGCCCGGGCTCCTCGAGGCGTGCCGCACGCAGGGGATGGCGCTCGTGGAGGTGCCCTACGACGTCCCGTTCGTGGCGATCATCACGTGGGCCGCGCGCGAGATCGCGCGGGAGGCCGCGGCGCGCGACGAGTGGGCGCTCTCCGCTCAGCAGGCGATCTCGCTCGCCGCGGTGTCGGGCGGAGGCGTCTCGGCAGCGATGCGGGAGACCGCCCGCCAGCTCGAGGGCGTCGTGCTGCTCTACGACGCCGACGGCGAGTTCGTGGAGCAGCATCCGGCCGGCCGCATCGCCGATCGGGTCGTGGATGCGGCGCAGGCCGACGTGCGAACGCTGCTCGGCCGCGGCCGGCGTGCGGGTGCGTCGCAGGCCGTCGGCGGGCGGGAGATCGTGGTGCAGACCCTCGGCCGCGGCGACCGGCCGCTCGGCGCGGTGGCCCTCGTGCTCGGCGCCCCCCTCGATGCGCCCGGGCGCGCGGTGATGATGACGGGGACCTCGCTGGTCGAGGTGGGGCGCGAGCGTGATGCGGCCGACAGTGCGGCGCTCGGCGCCCTGGGCGCGCACGCCGTGCGGCTGCTCGCGCGAGGAGAGGCGGCGCTCGCGGCGTCCCTGCTCTCGGAGGCCGCCCGGGCGGGCGCGGTCGACATCGGAGCCGTCGATCCGTCGTCGTCCGTGGTCGTGCTCGTCAGCGCAGGCCCCGCCGCTTCGGCCGCTTCGGCCGCGTCGGCCGAGGAGGTGCGCCGGCGCCTGCAGCGCACGGCGCGCACCGCCACCCCCACTCGCCTCGCGGCGATCCTCGACGGGGAGCTCGTCGCCGTCGCCTCCCCGGACGGTGAGCAGTGGCTGCGCCGAGCGGCGGAGGATGCGGTGGCGGGACTGTCGGCGCCGCATCCGATCGACCGCTTCGACGTGGCGGTGCAGGAGGCGCGAGCCGCGCTCGCGACGGCGACCTCCGCAGCAGACCGCAGCGGGGAGACCGCGATCGTCGGCTTCGCCGACACCAGCGCCGGCCGGCTCCTCGACGTGCTCGCCGACAGCGGGCTGCCCGCGGTCGCGCGACTGCGGCTCGCCGAGGTGCGGTCGACCGAGGAGGGCGAGGAGTCGGTGCGCCTCGCCGCGCTGTGGTTCGAGCACGGCTGCCGCTGGGAGGCGGCCGCCGAGGCCGCCGGGATGCACCGGCACAGCCTGCGCACCCGCGTCGAGCGCCTCGCCGCGCGCCTCGACCTCGACCTCGAGTCCTTCCCCGCCCGCGCCGAGCTCTGGGCCCTCCTCTCCCTCTCCTGAGCTCGGGCTCCCGCCCCGTGGCTCGCATTTCGAGCGTGTGAAGAGTCTGTTTCGGAGGGCCGGACGCCCTTGACAGCGCTGTCGCGTGTCTGCATTCTTGTCACGACGTCTGAAGGGTCCAAGCAGATGTCAGACAACCTCGGACACGAACCACGAACGAAAGAACCCCATGCTGAACTTCGATGTCGACAGATTCGTCAGGATCCAGTCGGACGCTCTCGCAGTCGAGCCCCGACTGAAGGAGGTCGTGACCGACCTGGTGAACGGCGGAGCGGAGAACCTCTTCTTCCTCGGTGCCGGCGGAGTGATGTTCCTCACCCAGCCCGCGTTCCAGCTGCTCCAGGCCAAGTCGCTCTTCCCCGTGTACTACGAGATGGGCGCCGAGCTCGTCGAGCGCGGCAACCCCCGTCTCGGTGAGAGGTCGATCGTCGTCACCCCGTCGCTGTCGGGCACGACGAAGGAGGCGATCGCGGCCCTCGAGTACGCCAAGAAGGCCGGCGCGACGATCATTACCTTCACCGGTCACGCCGACACCCCGCTGGCGGAGATGGCCGACCACAACTTCACCACCTTCGCCGAGGACGACACCTCCTCCGAGATGTTCTACCTCGAGACGCTCCTCGTAGCGCTCGCCCTGATGAACGCCCGCGGCGAGTACGACGCCTACGACGAGACCGTGGCCGAGCTGAAGCAGCTCCCCGCCCTGCTCGTCGACGTCAAGGCCTCCTTCGAGGACCGGGCCGCAGCGCTCGCCGAGGAGATCAAGGACGAGGACTACCACCTCATCACCGGCGCCGGCTCGACCTGGCCCGAGGCGCACTACTACGGCATGTGCATCCTCGAGGAGATGCAGTGGATCCGCACCCGCCCGGTCCACGCGTCCGACTTCTTCCACGGCGCCCTGGAGCTGCTCGAGGACGGTGTCAGCATCATCATCCTGAACGGCGAGGACGAGTCGCGCGGCCTGGTCGACCGGGTCATCGAGTTCGCCCCCCGCTTCACCGAGAAGGTGCGCATCCTCGACACCAAGGACTTCGAGCTGCCCGGCATCTCGCAGGCCACCCGCAGCCTGATCTCGCCGGTCCTGCTCGCCACCGTCTTCGAGCGGCTCAGCGCCCACCTCGAGGTGCTGCGCGACCACCCGCTCACCACCCGTCGCTACTACAAGAAGCTCGTCTACTAGTCGGGCCGCGGCCGGCTCGACCACCACACGAGCCGGCCGCCTCCGTCAGCACCCGAGCACCGACCCGCACCACCTTCCACCGCACCATCATCCAGAGAGGAACGAAGACGTGAGGAAAAGGACTACCGCGCTCGCAGCGGGCGGCGTCATCGCCATGCTGGCCCTGGCCGGCTGCAGCGGCGGCGGCAACGGCTCTCCCGCCGCCGCCGACGTCGACCTGTCGAACGTCGACTACAGCGGCTCCGTCAGCGTCATCACCCGCTACGCCGGCAACTACGAGAGCTTCTTCCAGGAGATGAAGTCCGCGTACGAGGCCGAGCACCCCGGCGTGACCGTCGAGCTCCAGCAGGAGTCGGACCAGGGCTACAAGGACAAGATCAAGACGCTCACCGCGTCGCAGAGCCTCCCGGACGTGTACTTCACCTGGCCGGGCAACTACGCCGAGCAGTTCTACGACAACGGAGTCGCGCTCGATCTCACCGACGTGATCGGACCCGACACCGAGTGGGGCCAGACCATGGCGCCCAGCGCGATCGGCGCCCTGACCAAGGACGGCCGGACCTACGGCATCCCGTTCGGACTCGATGCCAAGTTCATGGTCTACAACGAGAAGCTGTTCCAGCAGGCCGGTGTCGAGGTGCCGACCGACCTCGACGGGCTCCTCAAGGCCTGCGACACCCTCAGCGCGGCCGGCATCACGCCGATGTCGTTCGGCAACGTCGACGGCTGGCCCGCCATCCACTTCATGACGCAGCTGAACAGCTACGACGTCCCGGCGGATGTGCTCGCGGCCGACTACAAGCCCGACACCGCCACCTGGGACGACCCGGGCTACGTGGAGGCGCTCGAGCAGTTCTCCGACATCATCGACCGCTGCACGACCACCGGATCGGGCGCGAACGGCTCCGACTACTACTCGCAGCGCGACGCGTTCGGCGCAGGCCAGGCCGCGATGTTCTACGTCGAGAACCTCGAGTTCGGCGCCACCGTGCCCGAGGGATCGGTCGCCGCGAACGACGGATGGGGCATCTTCAAGCTGCCCGCCGCCTCCGACGCCCAGGGCGACCTCGGTGCGCTGACCGGAGCGCCCGACGGCTTCCTCATCAACCCGAAGGCGAAGAACCTGCCGCTCGCGGTCGACTTCATGAAGTTCGTCACCGACAAGGCCAACGCCACGGCGCTCACCGCCGAGCTCGGCATCCCGAGCCCGGTGAAGGACTCGCTGACCGACGAGAACTCCACGCCTCAGCTCCGCGAGAGCATCGACGTGCTCCAGGATGCGAACAGCCTGTCGATCTGGCTCGACACCGTCACCGTGCCGGACGTGGCCGACGCCTACCTCTCGGGGGTGCAGGGCCTCATCTCCGGAGACCGCTCTGCCCAGGACGTGATGGACGCCGTGAAGGCGGCCTCCGAGCAGGCGAAGGGCTGAGCCGTGTCGGAGGGGGTCATCGTCGGCCAGGAGAACCGGCTCGAACTGACGCGAGCCTCCTCCACCGCCGGTGCGCGCGAGCGCACCGGCGGGGCCTCCCCGCGCATCCGCCGCAGGCGTCCCCGCTGGAGCGGGCTCGTCTGGGTGCTGCCGGGTCTCGTCGTCCTGTTCCTGTTCGTCTACTACCCGCTCGTGCTCAACTTCGGGTACAGCTTCCAGCAGTCGAACATCTTCACCGGCGAGCAGACGTTCGTCGGCGCCGACAACTACGTCAAGCTGGCCGGCGACCCGATCTTCTGGCGGGCACTCGGGAACAACGTGCTCTACGCCGGGATCTCGATCGTGTTCCAGGTCTTCCTCGCGCTCGTCCTCGCGGCGATCATCGAGAGCCTGCGCAGCCACCGGTGGCGCGCGGTCCTGCGATCGGTGTACTTCATCCCCTCGGCGATGTCGCTCACCGTGATCGGGCTGCTGTTCACGTTCATCTACCAGCCGGACGGCGGCCTGCTGAACGGCGTCCTCGGCGCCCTCGGCCTCGACTCGCTGCAGCAGGCCTGGCTGGGAGACCCGAAGACGGCCATGACCGCGATCATCATGATGAGCCAGTGGCAGGGCTTCGGCTACTCGGCGCTGCTGTTCGCCGTCGCGATCCAGCGCATCCCGCAGGAGATCTACGAGGCGGCCGCGCTCGACGGGATCGGCCCGTTCCGTCGGATCTTCTCGATCACCATCCCGCTGGTGCGCGAGATGACCGCCCTGATGATGATCGTCACGCTGTCCGGGGCCTTCCAGGTGTTCAACGAGGTGATGGTCACCACCGGCGGCGGACCGGACAACTCCACCCAGGTGCTCGGCACCTGGCTCTACCGCAGCGGATTCGTCAAGAACGACTTCGGGTACGCGGCGGCGATCGCCGTGGTCATGTTCGTGATCACGCTCGCCCTCGCCATCGCGCAGGTCGTCTACGCCAACAGGAGGAGGGTCTGATGGCCGTCACCACAGCCTTCGGAGCGACCGAGGCCACGCCGACCCGTCGGCGACCGAAGCCGATCGGCGCCCTCGGGTTCGGCCGCATCGTCGGCCGGCTCCTGCTCATCGGCGTTCTCGCCGCGCTCGCGATCATCGTGCTCTACCCCATCCTCTGGATGGCGTTGAGCTCGCTGAAGTCGAACAGCGAGATCCTGTCGAGCCCGTTCGGCTGGCCGGCCGAGCTCGACCTCTCCAGCTACGGGAGGGCGTTCGCGGGCGGTGTGGGGGAGTACTTCCTCAACAGCGTCATCGTCACCGTCGCGAGCGTCATCGCGACGACCCTCCTGAGCGCCTGGGCCGCCTATGGCCTCACCAGGGTCACCATCCCGTTCAGCAAGCCGATCCTCTACATCATCATCGGCGGGCTGATGCTGGCGCCGACCGTGGCGGTCATCCCGCTGGTCAAGCTGCTGCAGGGATGGGGGATCTACGACACCTACTGGGCGCTCATCATCCTCTACACGGCGTTCCGCATCCCGTTCACGACCTTCCTCATCCGGTCGTACATGATCGACCTGCCGATCGAGGTCGACGAGGCGGCCGTGCTCGACGGGGCCCGCAGCTCGCAGATCTTCTGGCGGATCGTGCTCCCCATGTCGGCGCCCATCATCACCTCGGCGGTCATCCTCCAGGTGCTGTTCGCCTGGAACGAGTACCTGTTCGCGCTGATCTTCATCGGCAGCGACTCGCTGAAGACGCTGCCCGTCGGACTCGCGACGCTGTCGTCGAGGGCGGTGACCGACTTCCCCTCGGTGTTCGCCGGGATGACGATCGCCGCCGTGCCGATGATCGCCCTGTTCTTCCTGTGTCAGAAATACTTCATCCGAGGGCTGTCGGACGGGATCGGAAAGTAGATGAGCATGCACCACCAGCAGACGGAGCACTCGGGGCTGGCCACCATCGGCGACAACACCGTCGACCAGTACTACGGCACCGAGCAGACGAGCTTCGTGGGCGGCAACGCGGTCAACGTCGCCGTCAAGCTCCGCACCCTGGGCGCCGACGTCGCCTACGCGGGCGCCGTCGGTCCGGATGCGGACGGCGAGCGCATCCGGCGCACGCTCGAGGAGGAGGGCGTCGACACGTCGCTCCTGGTCGAGCTGCCCGGCATCACCTCCGTGTCGAAGATCCGGGTCGAGGACGACGGAGAGCGGGTGATCTTCTTCGAGGACTTCGCGACCTCGGCCGACTACCAGCCCAGCGAGGCGGACCTGGACGCGCTCGGCCGTCGGCGGCTCGTGCACATCGGCATGAACCCGTTCGCCGACCGCATCCGCCGCGAGCTGCGAGCGCGCGGGGTGCTGGTCAGCCAGGACTGCGCGGTCAGCTCCGGATACGCCGACCTCGACGTCGCCTTCTGCTCGGCCGGCGACGATCGCCCCGAGGCGGAGCGGCTGGCCCGGGAGGCCATCGCCGGAGGCGCTCGCCTCGCGGTCGTCACCTGCGGGCCCGCCGGCAGCATCGCGCACGACGGCGAGCGGTGGTGGGAGGCGGCGGCCCAGCCCATCGAGGTCGTCGACACCACCGGAGCCGGCGACAGCTACATTGCGGGGTTCGTCCACCGGTTCGCGCAGGGAGCCGATGTCCAGACGTGCATGATCGAAGGATCGCGCGTGGCCGCCCTGACCTGCCAGCATTGGGGTGGGTTCGACCAGGTCCCGCAGATCGTTCGAGAAGGGGCAGGCGCGTGATCGAGACACCGATCGTCCGAAGGCTCATGTCCGTCCAGGTGCGCGACGCGCTGGTCGAGTACTTCGAGCGCAACGGGGCGAAGCCGGGCGACCGCGTGCTGTCGGAGCCGGAGATCGTCGACCAGTTCGGCGTGGGGCGCAGCACGGCCCGCGAGGCGCTGAAGCTGCTCGAGCACGACGGCATCGTCGAGGTGCGGCCGGGCCTCGGCCGCTACCTCACCTCGCTCTCGGCGGCGAAGGTGAACCGCCCGATCACGCGCTTCGAGTCGGCGACCGACATGCTGCGCGAGCTGGGCTACTCGCCGCAGACCCTCGTGCTGTCGGTCGAGGAGGACGTCCCCGACCTCGACGAGCGCGAGGCGCTCGGCCTCGCCGACGACGAGCGCGTCGTGCGGATCGAGCGGCTCCGGTCGGAGGGCGACTCGCCCCTCATCTACAGCGTGGGCACCATCGCTCGGTCCCAGGTCCCCGGTCCGATCAAGCACGTGGACTGGACCGGATCGCTGACCACGTTCCTCAAGGACCAGGGTCGCGAGCTGTCGTTCTCGACCGCCGCCATCCACGCCGTCGAGATGCCCGAGGGACCCGCCGCCAAGTACTCCCTCGGCGGGTTCGGTCCCTGGATCTACATCACCGAGACCGCCTACTCGATCGCCGGGGAGCCGACGCTCTACGCGCAGGACTACCACCGCGGCGACATCTTCAGCTTCAACGTGCTGCGCCGCTGACCCGCACCGCGCACCTCCTCCACCTCTCGGCCCCCGGCCGCTCCGTGCCCCTCCGGCCGCACGCTCACCCTCCCTCGGCGCGCTCTCGCGCGCCCCGACGAGACGGACATCATGACCACCTACCGACTCCGCACGCCCGTCGAGGCGACCCTCCAGGACCAGGCCTTCTGGCTCCAGGACACCCACTCCTCCGCTCCGTCCTTCGAGCCGCTCACCGAGCGGATCACCGCCGACGTCGCGATCGTCGGCGGCGGCCTCACCGGGCTGTGGACCGCGATCCGGCTGCGGCAGACGCATCCCGAGCTCTCGGTCGTGGTGCTGGAGGCGAGCACCTGCGGGTCGGGGGCGTCCGGCCGCAACGGCGGCCAGGTGCACTCCTGGTTCGAGCGGCTCGACCAGCTCTCCGCCGTGGTGGGCGACGAGGAGGCGCTGCGCCTCGCCCGCGCGTCGGCGGAGGCGATCGACGAGCTGCGGCAGCTGCAGGAGGACCGCGAGCTCGACCTCGGCCTCCGGCTGGACGGCTGGGTCTGGACCGCCAGCTCGAGAGCGCAGGAGGGCGCGTGGGACGAGGCTCTCGCCCGCGGCGCGGAGGTGGGGGAGGACTCGTACTCCCGGCTGAGCGCGTCCGACCTGGCCGCGCGGGTGGGGCCGAGCGCCTCGTACGTCGGCGTCGTCGAGGAGCGCGGCGGGAGCCTGCATCCGGGTCGGATGATGCGCTCCCTGGCGCGGTGGGCCGACCGTCTCGGCGTCGTCATCCACGAGCACACCCCCGTCCGGTCGATCACGGACGGGGCCCGGGCTCGTCTCGTCACCGACCGCGCGACCGTCGACGCGGACCGCGTCCTGGTGGCGACGAACATCTGGGCGTCGTCCATCCCCGAGCTCCGGAAGCGCATGTTCGTCGTCGACAGCGAGGTCGTCGCCACCGCCCCCATCCCCGATCGTCTCGACGCCCTCGGCTGGCGCGGCGGCGAGGCCATCTGCGACGCGCAGCAGCAGGTGCTGTACTACCAGCGCACCTCCGACGGCCGCGTCGTCTTCGGGCGGGGCAGTGGGCGCACGCTGTTCCGCGATCGCGTGACCGCCGCGTTCAACCGCAGGCCGGAAGGCGCGCCGCTCGCCGTGGCCGAGCTGGCCCGGGTCTATCCGCAGCTGGCGGATGCGCCGATCGAGTACAGCTGGACCGGCGGCATCGACTGCGTGCCGAGCCACATCCCGCAGATCGGACGGCTGCGCGGCGCGAGGTCGGTGTTCTACGCCTACGGCTGGAACGGGACCGCCCTGGCGCAGATCCCCGCGTGCTCGCGCATCATCGCCGCGATGCTCGCGGGCGACGACGACGAGTGGGGCCGCAGCCGCCTCATCGACCAGCCGGACCCCGCCACCCTGCCGCCCGAGCCCATCCGCTGGATCGGGGCCAACGTGGTTCGCTGGGCGGTCGTTCGCAAGAATCGGGCCGAGATCCGCAACCGCAGGCCGGGCTGGTTCGTGCGCGCCCTCATCCGCTTCATGCCGTCCACGAGCGAGCACTGAGGCCCGCGATGCTGAGGATCGACGGAGTGTCGAAGACATACGACTGGGGTTCGCGCGAGGCGATCCCCGCCCTCCTCGGGCAGGAGCCCGACGGGCAGCCGGTCGCCGAGGTCTGGTACGGCGCGCATCCCACCGCACCGAGCCCGGTGCCTGCGGCTGGGACGACCCTCGACCGGCTGCTCGCCGACCGCGCAGACGAGTACTTCGCGGGCGGCGCGGGGGAGCTCGCGTACCTGCTGAAGCTGCTGGCCCCCGGCCAGCCGGTCTCGTTGCAGGTCCATCCCTCGACCGAGCTCTCGGCGGCGGGGTACGCGGACGAGAACAGCGCAGGCGTCCCGTTGGATGCGCCGCACCGCACGTTCAAGGATCCGCACGCGAAGCCGGAGATGGTGTTCGCGGTGACGCCGTTCCGGGGGATGGTCGGATTCCGGCCGCTCGACGAGGCGGTCGCCCTGCTGTCCGGGCTCGGGTCGTCGCCCGCTCCCGCGGTGCTCGAGCGGCTGCGGGCGGGGGAGCTCCGCTCGGCCTTCGAGGCGCTGGTGCTCGTGAACGGTGATCCCGGGCCGCTCATCGAGGAGGTGGTGGCGCGGGGTGACGAGGTCGGTGCTGTCGTCGCCGAGCTCGCCGGCCACCATCCCGGGGATGCGGGCGCGCTGGCGCCTCTGCTGCTCGCGGTGTGGAGCCTGGACCCGGGCGAGGCGCTCTTCGTCCCCTCCGGTGTGCCGCACGCCTACCTCTCGGGCGTCGCCGTGGAGCTGATGGCGAACTCCGACAACGTCGTGCGCGCGGGCCTCACCCGGAAGCACGTCGACCGGCGGGCGCTCCTGGAGGCGACGGACTTCGAGCGGGCCGTCGCGGTGGAGCGACCTCTCGTCGAGGGGCCGGTGCGCACGATCGCGCCCGAGGGGAGCCCGCTGCGGCTGGTCTCCGCGACCCTCGAGGGGTCGACCGCGCTCCTCCCGCTCGCGTCGGAGGGTCCGGCGATCGTCCTCGGCGTGAGCGGTCGCGTGCAGGTCGCGACGTCCGTCGAGTCGCAGCAGCTCGATCCCGGGCAGGCCGTCGTGGTCGCCCCCGCGGAGGGCGCGGTCGCCGTCTCGGGCACGGGCCTCGTCGTCGCCGCCTTCGCCGTGTGAGCTCGAGCGGGCGGGCGGGCTACAGCGCGCCGGGGGCGAGGCCGAGGGCGCTCGCGACGGCGGTGCGGATGAGGGCGGAGCGGTCGGCGTCGGTGCGGTACGCGACGCGGCTGTAGGCGTTGGTGGCGTCGATCAGAGCGAACAGCACCAGGCCCACGTGCTCGGGGTCGCCCGAGGGGAACGCGCCCGACGCCCGGCCCGCGGCGACGATCGAGCTCGCGACGCCCTGCCAGGCGTCGAGGCAGTCGCGCGCGGCCGCGGCGAGCGAGGTGTTCCGCCGGGCCAGACTCCACGCGTCCGACCAGAGGGGCACGTCCTCGCGGTCCGGGGCGGCCACCACGCCCACCAGCAGACGCAGCTGCTCGAGCGGCGTCGCCGCACGCTCCAGGAGCGCCGACATCGCGGAGATCTCGCGCCGGGCGACGCGGTCGAACGTGGCCGTGACCAGCTCATCCATGCTCGGGACGTAGTGGGCGACCAGCGAGGGCGCGACCCCCATCCGCGCCGCCACCGACCGCACCGTGATCGCGGCGAGCCCCTCCGAGAGGGCGACCTCCTCGGCCGTCGCCGCGATCTGCGCCACGCGTTCCGCGGGCTGCATCCGGCGTCTCGGTGAGCGGCTCGGCGACGTCGTCGTCATGCCGACATGGTACGTCGGACTTGCGCTCTGTTGATCACATGTCCAACAATGGCCCGCATGGACAGCGATGTCGGGGCGGTTCACGCTCCTCAGAGATTCATCGTGGGCTACACCGCCGACGACCGCGGCTTCGAAGCGCTCGCCCTCGCCACGTCGCTCGCGCGTCGCGCCGACGCGGAGCTGGTGATCACGCTCATCCTGCGCCAGCCCTCGCCGTACAGCGGCGCCGAGTCGGGTCTCTACACGAACGACCCGATCGTCCGCGAGCGCGTGACCACGTGGGAGCGGGAGGCGCTCGCCTGCGTGCCCGACGGGATCCGCGCGCGCACCGAGCTGCGCGCCGCCGACGACGAGGCGAGCGGACTGCTGGACGCGGTGGCCGAGCACGACGCCTCCGTCATCGTCATCGGAGCCCGGTCCAATCCGTTGCTGCAAGCGATCGCGATCGGCAGCACCGCCAACGCCCTGTTGCACTCCTCCGAGGTGCCCGTCGCCCTGGCGCCCGTCGGCTACGGCCACACCACGGGGGTCACCCGGGTCACCGCCGTCTACGGCACGCGCCCCGGCGCGGCCGCCGTCGTGGGCACCGCCGTCGAGGCGGCCGATCGGCGCGGGGTGCCCCTCCGGCTGCTCAGCCTGCTGCCCGCCGACGAGACCGCGGAGACGGTCGTGGACGAGGCCGCCGAGCAGGTCCGCCGCTTCGGGGGCGAGGCTCTCGGGTCCCGCGCCGAGGAGGTGCTCGCCCGCGAGGCGACCACCGTCGAGGTGGTCGGCGGCACCGACCTCGAGGATGCGGTCACCCGCGTCGACTGGATCGACGGCGAGATCGCCCTCGTCGGGTCGAGCCGGCTCGCGCCGCGCGGCCGCGTCTTCATCGGCAGCACGGCGCAACGGCTGATGCGACGCATCCCGACACCCCTCATCGTCATCCCCCGCGACTACAGCTACGGCCCGGCCTCCGTCTGACGGCGGCCACGACAGCAGGGCGAAGGAGCCACATGACCAGCCAGAAGACCTCGACCGAGACCGCCCCTCCCGGCGGGGAGGCCCAGCGCGAGACGTTCCACGCCAAGGGCCTGAGCGTCGCGAAGGTCGGCGCCATCGGCGGTGCGATCATCGGCATCTCGTGCATCGCCCCCGCGTACACGCTCACGTCCGGCCTCGGGCCGGTGGTGAGCGTGGTGGGTCTCCAGGTGCCCGCCGTGCTGCTCATCGGCTTCATCCCGATGCTGCTCGTGCTTTTCGGATACCGCGAGCTCAACTCGGCCATGCCCGACTCCGGCACGAGCTTCACCTGGGCCACGCGCGCCTTCGGTCCGTGGATCGGCTGGATGGCGGGATGGGGACTCATCGCGGCCACCATCCTCGTGCTCTCGAACCTGGCGGCCGTCGCGGTCGACTTCCTGTTCATCCTGCTGTCGCAGATCACCGGCAACCCCGACATCGCCGACCTCACCGGCGAGCTCTGGCTTAACATCCTGATCACGGCTGTGTTCACCGCGCTCGCGGCCTGGATCAGCTACCGGGGTGTGGAGGCCACGCAGAAGGTGCAGATCGCCCTCGTCGGGTTCCAGCTGCTCGCGCTCGGCTGGTACGTGGTCGCGGCGTTCGTCGCGATCGGCAGCGGCAACGCCTACGACTACACGCCCGTCACGCTCGACTGGTTCAACCCGTTCGCCGCCGAGGGCGGGCTCACCGCGATCACGGCCGGCGTCTCGCTCTCGATCTTCCTGTTCTGGGGCTGGGATGTCGTGGTCACCATGAACGAGGAGGCGAAGGACCCCAAGCGCACGCCCGGCCGTGCCGCGCTCATCACGATCCTCGTCATCGTGGCGCTGTACATGCTCGTCACGATCGCCACCCTGTCGTACGCGGGCATCGGCGACACCGGCCTCGGCGCGGGCAACCCGGAGAACCAGGAGTCGATCTTCGCGGTGCTCTCGTCGCCGATCATGGGCCCGTTCGCCATCCTGATGTCGATCGCGATCCTGTCGTCGTCGGCGGCGTCGCTGCAGTCGACGATGATCTCCCCGTCGCGGACGCTGCTCGCTATGGGCTACTACGGGGCGCTGCCGCCGTCGTTCAAGCGGATCAGCCCCCGTTTCAAGTCGCCGTCGGTGGCGACGATCGCGTCCGCGGTCACCGCGATCGTGTTCTACACCGTGATGCGCCTGCTGTCGGAGAACGCCCTGTGGGACACCATCACCGCCCTCGGCCTGATGGTCTGCTTCTACTACGGGCTGACGGGCGTGGCAGCGTTCTGGTTCTTCCGGCGCACCTGGTTCCGCTCGGTGCGGAACGTGTTCTACCGGTTCCTGTTCCCGCTGCTCGGCGGCCTGGCGCTGCTCGCCATGTTCGTGAAGACGGCCGTCGACTCGTACGCGCCCTCCTACGGATCCGGATCCGCCCTGTTCGCGACCACCTACGACGCCGACGGGGTCGCCCAGGACGGCGTCGGACTCGTGTTCGTGATGAGCATCGGCATCCTCGTGCTCGGCGTCATCATCATGGCGGTCTGCGCGGTGCGGAACCCCGCCTTCTTCCGCGGCGCGATCCTCCCGCGCGCCGCCGCCCCCGCGGGGGAGTAGAGCGTTGCGCCCCGACGGGCGCAACGCGACGCCGAACAGCGAGAAGGCGCCCTTCCCACGCGTGGGGAAGGGCGCCTTCTCGCTGTTCGACGGTGGTGGTCAGCCCGAGGGGTTCTCCACGGGAGTGCCGTCGGGCTCGGTGCCCTCGTCGGGGTCGACCTCGTCGGGCGTCGGGGTGTGCTCGGGGCGCGGCTCCGTGCCGCTCGTGTCACTCACCGGTCGCGCTCTCGTCAGGCTCCTCGGGGCCGCCGCCCGAGACGGTGTCCTCGCCGTCCTGGGCCGCGCTGCCGTCGGACGACGAGCCGTCGGGCAGGTCGTCGGCGTCGGGTCGTGCGGTGTCGTCGCTCATGTCACTCCTTCGATCGTGGCGGTCGGATGCGGTCAGTCTGACGCGGTCACTCCGCGCCGTTGACGGGGTTGCCGTCCGGCCCGAAGTCGGTCTCGGGGGCGAGGAGGTCGTCGCCCTCATCGGCGGACCCATCGGCGACGCCCTGGGTGTCCTCCTCGTGGTTGAAGTGCGACCCGTCGGGCACGTGTCCGGCCGCCAGACCGTTCGGGTCGTCCGGTATCGTGCCGTCCTTGCCGAGGCCGTCGCCTCCGGCGGTACCTTCGTCGCTCATCCGCTGTCTCCTCCTCTGCCCGGCACGACCGGGCTCCTCCTTCGAGCCTGGTCCGCCCCGCCCCCATCCGCACGCTCTCCCCAGCTTCTGTGGAGCGGGTTGCGTCCGTTGCCAGCACCGAGGTCGCTCCCACGGCCTCGATGGCGCGCTGAGCGGGCGCAACCCGCACGGCCCCGGCTCGAGCGACGTGCGGGGAGCGGGCGAGGGGTCGATCACGTCGCTCACCGACATCAAGACGTTCTCGCTGTGGGGTCAGGACAGCGAGCTCGCCGAGGACAGCATGGTCACCCATCCGCACGCTCTCCCCAGCTTCCCCGCAGGGGGCTTCGGAGTCACGCCCGCTGCCGGCCCTTCGAGGTCGAGCGAGGGCCGGACGGGAGGGTCGCGAGCCAGCCGGATCGGATGCGGGCCCGCCGTAGGAACACCAGGCCGGTGACGATGATCGCCGTGTGGAGGGCGATGAAGATCGTGTTCGACACGATCGAGTAGCCCTGGCTGATCATGTAGACGTCGTGCCCGATCCCGCGCACGACGGAGAGGGCGCAGACGAGCAGGACCACCGGTTCGAACCATCGCGGCACGAACGAGACCGCGATGAGGAACGCGCCGAGGACCAGCTCCTCGAGTCCGAACATGAACAGGTAGTCGACGAAGCCCGCCCACGCGGGGCCGTCGAGCGCGCCGTCGAACCCGGGGACGAGCTGCTCCACCCGGCCCGTGTTGATCGCAGGGATGAACGTGCTGCCGAGGACGAGATAGACCATGCCGACTGCTCGGCACCACCATGCCAAAGATTTCATGAGTGCACTGTAACATTCACCAGTACCATGTACTAGTGAATTGAAGGAGCCCATCATGACCATCGGCGACGACCTGCGGGACGCATCGACCTCCACCCCCGCCGCACGACCCGGACGACGGCCCGCCTGGGGTGTCTGGGGCGGCGGGCTGATCACGGTCGGCGGCACCCTGCTGCTCATCGCGACGCTCGTGGAGGTGCCGCTCCAGGAGGACGCGTCGGGCGCTCTCCTCGCCCTGTTCGCCGTGCTCTTCCTGGGCAGCGCGGTGGCGCACGCGCTGGCGATGGTGCCCCTCTCCGGCGGGCGGACCGGCGCCGACGGGATCGTCGGCGGTTCGATCATCGGGCGACTCGCGGTGCTCGGCTTCGGCGCGGTGTTCCTCACGTCGCAGACGGTCTACTTCGTCGTCACGTACGCGCTGCCCCCGGTCGACGACTACTCGGGTGCCCTCGTGCTCACCCTCGTGCTGAGCGTCACGCAGCTGCTGCTCCTGCTGGTCGCCTCTCTCGTGGTCCTCCGTGCCGGGGTCGCCGTCGGCGCGGCCCGCTGGGCTCTGCTCGCCCTCACCGTGGTCGCCGTCGTCACCGGGGCCGTCGCGAACGCCGCCGACAGCCTCGCGGTCGCCACGGTGGCGCTGCTGTGCTCGACCGGGGCGCAGATCGTCGTCGGCCTGGTCCTCGCGACGACGAGGGGCCGAGACAGGTAACGTCGAGGCCATGGCCCGCGCGTACAGCTCACCTCGCCGAGCGGCGGAGGCGGCCTCCACCCGTGCGGCGATCATCGCGGCGGCCGCGAAGCTGTTCGTCCGAGACGGCTACGCGGCGACCTCGCTCAAGGCGATCGCGACGGAGGCGAACGTCGCGGTCCCCACCGTGCAGCTGCAGGGCAGCAAGCACTCCCTTCTCATCGCCGCCTTCGAGGTCGCGTTCGCCGGGGACGAGGGGAAGCACTCCCTGACCGAGAGGCCGAGCCTGGTCTCGATCATGTCCGAGCCCGACCTGGCGACCGCGATCGACAGGTACGTCGAGTTCCTCGACGACGCCAACCAG
Organism: Cnuibacter physcomitrellae; assembly: GCF_014640535.1. Taxonomy (NCBI): domain Bacteria; kingdom Bacillati; phylum Actinomycetota; class Actinomycetes; order Micrococcales; family Microbacteriaceae; genus Cnuibacter; species Cnuibacter physcomitrellae. Next base: position 2,177,468 of record NZ_BMHD01000001.1, on the reverse strand, counting down.
CGTGCGGCCGGGATCGTCCGGGCGATGGCTGCGGCGGCGGACGCCGACCCGGCGGCGCGCGCCGCCTACGAGGAGCTCGAGCAGCGACGCCACCGCGACATGCTCCTCGCTGCGGGCTGGTTCGCCGGCCGGGGCGTCATCCCCGAGGAGCGCGTCGCGGAGGCCGCGGACGTGCTCGGGTACATCACCAGCGCCGACGCGTACCTGCACTTCACACGGGCCAGGGGCTGGACGCGCACCCAGTGGCGCAACTGGACGGCGAACCAGCTGGCGCACCTGTCCGACCAGCTGGGCGGCCTCTAGGTCCGCGGGTCACCGCCGGCGCGTCGAGACGGCGGCCTCCACGTCGTCGACCAGCCCCCGCGCGCCGCGTGCGGCGCTGATCGAGGCGCCGAGGGCGGCGCTCCGTCGGGCGAACGACGGGTCGTCCAGCAGCCGGCGGACGGCGGTGCCCACCTGGTCGGGCGTGGGGCGTCCGGTACGGAGATTGACACCGACTCCCGACCACTCCACGCGAGCGGAGGTCTCGACCTTGTCCTCCGAGTCGCCCGCGATGACGATGGGCACCCCGTACCGCATCGCGTGATGAAGCCCGCCGTAGCCTCCGTTGGTCACGAACACCGAGGTGCGCGGCAGCAGGGCCTCGTAGTCGAGGTACGACGCCGCGAACGCGTTCGAGGGGAGCGGGGGCAGGCCGTCGAGTGCTGCTCCGCCCGCCGACACCACGACCTGGACCCGCTCGTCGGCGAGAGCGGCGAGCGTCGGCTCGATCACCTCCGAGAAGTCGGTGTTCGCGACGGTCCCCTGGGTCACGTGCACGAGCGGGGTGCCCTCCTGCAGGCGAGGCCACCACTCGGGCGGCGGGCCTGGGCGGCGAGCAGGTCCGGCCATCGGCCCGTAGAACCTCAGGGCGTCGGGCGCGTCGCTCCGCGGGTACTCGAACTCCGGCACCGTGAACTGCGCGAGCAGGTCGCTTCGAGCGAGCACGTCCATGAAGAAGGAGCCGTCCAGGGTCGGGGCGCCCACGCTCTCCAGGAAGCGGTCGAGCGCCTTGTGGGCCGGGGCGAGGACGAGCTTGGCCGTCCGGTTGAGCACCGCATCCCGCATCCGACCCCATGCGCGGTTCGAGGAGGGGATGATGCCGAGGCCGTACGGCGGGCAGTCGCGGCTGGAGAAGCCGGCCGGTCCGATCCCGCACATCACCATCAGCGGGCGGTCGTCGGCCGGCCGGGCGAACAGCGCCTGCACCCCGAGGAACGTCATGTCGTGGAGGACGACCTCCGCGGGCTCCTCCTCCAGGAGTCGCAGCACGGCGTCCGCGGCGGCGTAGGCGGGGCGGACGAAGGCCTCCTCGACCCCGAGGTTGATGGTGGCCCGGCCGCGGTTGCGCTCACCCGTGCCCACCTCGTCGAGGGTGTCGGCCTCGGCCGGCAGCTGCGCGTACTCGGCGCCCGCCGCCTCGACCTGGGCCCGATAGCGGCGCCCGGTGAGGAACCGGACCCGCCAGCCTCGCCGCAGCAGCTCTTCCGCGACGACCAGCATCGGACCGACGTGTCCCACCGCCGGCATGCTGCACAGCAGCGCCGTGCGTCCCTCCCGTGCCATATTCACTATGTCACCATAACATCGAATCTAGCGGTCTCGACAGGGGGCCTGGGGGCGCCACCGAGGTGGTGGGACGCTGATCAGATGACGCACCCCGGTGGCAGCGACCGATCCGACCTCTCGTCGTGGTGGGTCGACCTGCTCGCCGACGAGCTCGGCGACTGTGCGTCCGTGGACCGTGCTGTCGGGCCGGCAGAGGGCATCGCCGTCGTCACCCTCACGCCGTTCCGGGCGGAGGCGCTGGCGATGAGGATCGTCGTCGGCGACGGGAGCGTCCCCGAGATCGAGTTCGGCACAGCGCGGCCGTTCGTCTGCGCGGGAGTCCCGACGGAAGACGGCGTGGGCGGCATCGATCCGTCGAACCAGCTCGGTGTCATGGTCGCCGCCGTCATCACCGACGGCGCCGCTCTGGTGCGGACCAGGTTTACTCGGCGCACGCTGGTGCTCGGACACGGCGATCGTGACGAGGAGGTGGCGGATGCCCGCGTGCTCCACCGGTGGCCGCCCTACGCCGACGACTACGTGATGTCCACGGTGTTCCGCCAACCCCCGGAGTACGCGACGCTGCCCCGCCGGGCGTTCATCCTGCCCGGGGTGGTCGCGCGGCCGTAGAGGCCGGGATCAGCGCTGGCCGCGGAAGAGCTTCCAGACGACGACGATCGCCGTCCAGACGATGCCGAGGCTCGCCAGCCCGAGCAGACCGACGTAGAGCAGCTCCAGCGCGGTGTAGTCGACCTCCATGTCGCTCCCTACTCGATCTCGCCGGCCGCGAGGGCGTCGGCGTACTTGCGGATGTCGGGGCCGGGCTCGAAGTCGATGAAGCGGTTCTCGAGCAGGCCGATGAGAGCAGCGTACAGCGCATCGGAACCCTCCTCACGTCGATCGCGGAGGCTCAGCACCGCCTCGCGGAGGACGCGGTCGGCGTCGTCGAGGATCTTCGTGTGCGCCTGCTCGTTCCAGACGATCTCGTCTTCGGTCATGCGCCGGACCCTACGCCTGCTCTCGGTGGATGGCGCGGGCTCGCTCCGGGTGGGAGCGGGATGCGAGCGACCGGGGCAGGCTCGGAGCATGGCTGACGACGACGAGGACGCGACGACTTGGGACGAGTTCCGGGAGGCGGTGAACATGACGCCCAAGCAGCTCGATCGGTGGCTCGGCACCGACGAGTCGAAGGAGGTCGGCCAGAAGGGCGGCGGATCGGAGTCGGTCGGGCACCGGAGCGGGCGGCACATCATCCGCATCCTCGAGAAGAGGAAGGCCGATCTCACGAGCGCCGACTACGCGCACATGCGCAAGGTCGTCGGATACGTGCATCGCCACCTGGAGCAGCGCCCGTCGGGCGACGTCACCGAGACGCCCTGGCGCTACTCGCTGATGAACTGGGGCCACGATCCCGAGAAGTCCTGAGCCGGGCCCGCCCCGTCAGGAGGCGCGCAGATACTGCTCGAGCGCGTCGCGCAGGATCTCGCTCGCTCCGCGGCCCTCGGCGGCGATGCGCAGCTCGAGGAGCTCGTCGAGCTGCGCCGGGAGCCGCACCTGCCGCTTGCGCGACGGGCCGTCGCCGACGGTCCCGCTGAGGCTCGGCCGTCCGGGGCCGGTGATGCGGTCGAGCTCCTCCTCGGTCATCACCGACAGGAGCAGCTCGCGTCCCTGTCGCGCCGCCTCCGCTCCGACGTACACGGTCGCGTTGCTCGTGTCGGGCTCGTAGTCGTCGCGCTCGACGTCGGCCGCCCAGGCGGCGTAGAACTCCTCCTGTTCGGGAGTGGTCGGCCAGCCGGTGAGGGCGTCGAATGGCTCCGGCGCTCGGTCGTCGCGCGATGTCGATTCGCTCGTCACTGTCTCTCCCTTGCCATCCGGATCGCCCGCTCCGCTATCGACCTTCGCAGAGGCATCGCGTGGAACACCGTGACCCTCTCCGCGACCGCATCGACGTCGAGCAGGACCTCGAGAAGGGTCCCGTCGGCCGTGTGTCCCACATACAGGTCGACCCTGCCCGTGCTCGGCGGCCTCGGCGGGTCGAAGTCCCGTATGACCAGCTCCGGTCGATCGACGACGTGCATCACGTCTTCCCTCGCTACGCCGTGCTTCGCGGCGCTCTGCACCCAGTACGTTCTTCCCACGGATAATGTACTCCAGAATCCCTCGTGGGGTCCAGAGTCGCAGGGCGTGGTCTCACGCGGGGGAGCGCTACCCGATCTGCGGAGAACGTCTGCTCCTTGGCGAACTGTGCAGGAGCGGAGCCGCGGGTCAGGCGGAGGCGAGCTCGCGGCGGAGGGCGTCGGCGAAGGCGTCGACGTCGGCCTCGGTGGTGTCGAACGAGCACATCCAGCGCACCTCGCCCGTCGCGGGGTTCCAGTCGTAGAAGCGGAACGACTCCCGCAGGCGGTCGGCGACCCCGGCGGGCAGGATCGCGAACACCGCGTTCGCCTGAGTCTCCTGCGTCAGCGTCACACCCGGCAGCCCCTCCACGGCCGAACGCAGCCGCTGGGCCATCCCGTTCGCGTGCGACGCCGACCGGAGCCACAGGTCGGTGCCGAACAGGGCGATCAGCTGCGCGGACACGAAGCGCATCTTCGACGCCAGCTGCATGTCGAGCTTGCGGAGGAAGGGGATGCCGTCGACCGCATCCGGGTTCAGGACCAGCACGGCCTCGCCGGCGAGCATCCCGTTCTTGGTGCCGCCGAGCGAGACGACGTCGACGCCCGCGTCGGTGGTGAAGGCGCGGAGCGGCACACCGAGGGAGGCGGCGGCGTTGGAGATCCGCGATCCGTCGAGGTGCACCCGCATGCCGAGCGAGTGCGCGTGCTCGGTGATCGCCGCGACCTCGTCGACCGTGTAGGCGGTGCCGAGCTCGGAGGTCTGCGTGATCGACACGGCGAGCGGCTGGGCACGGTGCTCGTCGCCCCATCCCCAGGCCTCGACGTCGATGAGCTCGGGGGTGAGCTTCCCGTCGGGGGTCGGCACGGTGAGCAGCTTGAGGCCGGCGACCCGCTCAGGGGCGGCGTTCTCGTCGGTGTGGATGTGCGCGGTGGTCGAGCAGACCACCGCACCCCATCGGGGCAGCATCGACTGCAGGGAGACCACGTTCGCGCCGGTTCCGTTGAAGACGGGGAAGGCCTCGGCGCGGTCGCCGAAGTGCTCGCGCATGACCGACTGGAGGTGCTCGGTGTAGACGTCCTCGCCGTAGGAGATCTGGTGGCCGCCGTTCGCCACCGCGATGGCCTCGAGCAGCTCGGGGTGGACCCCGGCGTAGTTGTCGGAGGCGAAGCCCCGGCGGTCGGCGTCGTGCAGTCTCTCGATCACCCGCAACAGTCTGCCAAACCCGAGCCGCACGTTCCTTGCATCGCGCGCCGGGTGCCGGGGGATCCGGCCGTCTAGGCGGCCATACCCCGCGTGATCTCGGCGATGGCGGACCAGTCGAGCCGCGCGAGCTCCTCGTCGGCGAGCGCGCTCTCGAACATCGACCGCAGCGTCGGCGCCGTCGGGAGCGCGACGCCCAGCTCGGCCGCTGCGGCCTCGGTGAGCCCCAGGTCCTTGAGCCCGAGGGGCACGGTGAAGCCCGGCGGCGAGTAGCGCCGATCCGCGATCATCGGCCCGTACCCGGTGTAGGCCGATCCGGTGAACGCGGCATCCGTGAGCACGTCGACGAACAGCCGCGGGTCGACGCCGCCGCTCTCCACGAGGGCGATCGACTCGGCGAGGGCCTGCAGGGCGTGGATGAGGGTGAAGTTCACGCCGATCTTGACCAGGTTCGCCTGCTCCGGGCGCTCTCCGAGGAACCACGTGCGCTTGCCGAGCAGATCGAGGGTTCCCCGCGCTCGTTCGAGCGCGGTCTCCGATCCGGCCGCGACGATGTTCAGTGCGCCCGCCTCGGCGACCTGCGCCCGGCCCAGCACCGGCGCCGCCAGGTACTCCACGCCGGCGAGCGCGTGCAGCTCGGCCAGGCGGCGTGCGGCGGCGAGGCTCACGGTGGCCATGTTGACGTGCACCGCCCCCGGCCGGGCCGCCGCGAGCGTCGCCTCGTCGAACACCGCCTCGACGGAGGCGTCGTTCGCCAGGATCGAGATCGTCACGTCCGCCGCGAAGCAGTCCTCGGGACGTGCCGCGGCGACCGCGCCGAGCGCCACCGCCTCCTCGACCGGCCCCGCCGAGCGGTTCCACACCGTCACGTCGACCCCGGAGGCGAGGAGGCGGCGCGCCATGGCGCCGCCCATCGTCCCGAGGCCGACGAGACCGACGGTGGCCCGGACGGACCCGTCGGCCCCGTCGACTCCGACGCCGGACATCAGCCCGCCTGCGGGCGGTTGAGGTGCGACTGGCTGCTGCGCAGCGGGTTGAGCGGGCCGTTGATCGTGAAGTAGCGGGTGCCGCCTGCGATCATGAGGTCCTCCGCGGGGAACTTTGTGATGACCTGGCAGCCGGTCTCGGTGACCACGACCTCCTCCTCGATGCGCGCAGCGCCGATGCCGTCGGCGGAGGGCCAGTAGGTCTCGAGCGCGAACACCATCCCGGCCTGCAGCACCTCCGGGTGGTCGAGGGACACCAGCCGCGAGAAGATCGGCTTCTCCCAGATGGAGAGTCCGACTCCGTGGCCGTACTGGAGCGCGAACGCCGCCTCCTCGTCGGGGAAGCCGAACTCCTGCGCCGTGGGCCACACCGAGACGATGTCGGCGGTCGTCGCTCCCGGCCTCACCAGATCGATCGCGTTGTCCATGTACTCGCGAGCCCGCACGTACGCGTCACGCTGCGCCCGGCTGGCGGATCCGACGGCGAAGGTGCGGTAGTAGCAGGTCCGGTAGCCGTTGAAGCTGTGGAGGATGTCGAAGAAGGCGGGGTCCCCGGGTCGGATGATGCGGTCGGAGTAGACGTGCGGATGCGGCGAGCAGCGCTCGCCTGAGATGGCGTTGACGCCCTCCACGTACTCGGAGCCGAGGTCGTAGAGCGTCTTGGCGACGAGCCCGACGGTCTCGTTCTCGCGCACGCCGGGTCGGAGGAACTCGTAGAGGTTCTCGTAGGCTGCGTCCACCATCGATGCGGCCTGGGTGAGCAGCGTGATCTCGTCCTGCGTCTTGATCCGCCGGGCCTCCATGAAGATCTGCTGTCCGTCGATCACGGTGATGCCCGCCTTCTGCAGGGCGAACAGGATCGGCAGCTCGATGACGTCCACGCCCAGCGGCTGATCCGCGAGGCCGAACTTCTCGAGCTCGCGCTTGATCTTCGCCGCGACCTCGTCGGCGATGCCCGCGTCCGGGCTGAAGGCGCCGCGGAGGGTGGAGATGCCGGCCCGGGCGCCGCTCTCGGCGCGCGGCCGCGTGGCGCCGTGGTGAGGCGCGTGCGGGTCGGCGTCCATCTCGGCGTGCGTCTGGTTCAGCCAGGGGTTGAACAGCTGGTGGTGCTTCGCGGCGGATCCGAAGTCCCAGGAGATGGGGTCGGAGTTGCGGGTGAGGAGCGCGAACCGGATGAGCTTGTCCATGGCCCACGTCCCGATGTGGGTCGCGGTCATGTACCGGATGTTCGAGAAGTCGAACGCCAGGACGGCGCCCGCCTCGGACCTCTCGAGCTCGTGCCGCAGTCGGGCCAGTCGCTCCGACCGGAGCCGGTCGAAGTCCGTCCGTGCCTCCCAGTCGACCGCCATGGTCCCCGTGGTCGCTGTGCTGATCGCCATCGATCCTCCTCGTTCGTCGTGGAACGAGGACCAGTCTGTCGCGTATTACTTCACATGTAAAGTGCTACTACACATCTTCTCGACGGTCCGGGGATTCGTAGTGGCTCCCCCGGTCGAACAGCGTGCCCAGGGCGGTGTGGCCCGACTCCAGCCGCTCGAACAGCTCCCTCGGATGCGCGAATCCGTGGCGCCCCACGACCGCCCAGATGGCCACGCAGTCGACGTCGTACGGGTTGCTGATGCGATGCGGGATCGTGGAGTCGAAGGACAGGCTGTCGCCCTGCTGGAGCGTGTCGGCGTCGAACCCGACCTGCAGGTCGATCTGGCCGCTGAGGACGTGCAGGTACTCCCAGCCCGAGTGGCGCATCATGTCGTCGGCCGAGTTGGACTCGCTGCCCGACGAGTACGTGACGCGCAGGAACTCCACGAGCGGGTCGTCGCGGGTGGTCAGCCGCTCCCAGCGGACCCCGTCGACGCGGATGTCGGGAGCGGTTCCGGCCCGCTGCAGGCCGGGGATGGAGGACGAGGTCAGGCGCTCGGCGTCGGGGATCGTGGTGGCGGCGGGCCCCGGCATCGTGGCCGCGGACGCCCGCTCCGGTGGGGTCCCCGTGACCGCCGTCGCGAGCAGGCCGTCGAGCGAGAGGTCGAGCTCGGCCACGATCGTGTACAGCGTCCCGATCGAGGGCGTGGCCCTGCCGAGCTCGACCTGCGAGATGAAGCTCGCCGAGACGCCCACCCGCCGTCCCATCTCCCGGAGCGAGATGCCCTCGTGCAGGCGGGCCTCCCGGATGGCGGCGCCGATCCCGGGCGCACCGTTCTCCCGGACCGCCTCGGCCAAGCGCTCCTTGGGACTGCTCGATCGCACCATCCGGATCCTGCCCCCTGTTCGGTCGACCCCCTCAGAGTAGACCGCGGAGGGGTGGGGATCCCCTGTAGCTCCCCACCCCCGTCTGTGGAGCGCGTCGCGCTCGTTCATGCCCCGGGCGGACGCGGCGTGGGCTGGAAGGCCAGCAGACGCCATCCGTCCGCCTCGCGCACCCAGACCGAGAGCGTCACGCTCTCGAGGGCGACCGGCCGGCCCGCGAGCTCGATGTCGGCGCTCATGGTGGCGACCAGGAGGGCCGTGTCGCCGACGACCACGGTGTCGAGGACCTCGCGGTCGACGCGGAGGTAGCGGAGCGACCCGTCGTCGACCTTGGCCAGGAGGTCCGCCTTCGAGTCCCGCGCCCCGCTGGAGTGGCCGTAGCCCAGCCGGTCGTGCAGGAGGTCGTCGAGACGGTCCACGTCGCCGGCCAGGAGGGCGACCCAGCGGTCGTCCTCGCGGTTCGCGACGACGGCCGCGTCCTCCTCCCCGGTCACTGGGGGATCCTCCTGCGCCGCCGCAGCCGCACGGCCATGGGGAGCACGGCGGCGACGAAGACGAAGATGCCCTGCAGCCAGTACTGCCACGACAGGTTCACGTTGAGGAAGGGCAGGGCGCTCGTGATGGTCTGGAGGAGCAGCGCCGCGGCAGCCACGGCGAGCGCGGAGCCGGATCCGCCGAAGATGCTGACGCCGGCGATCACGATCGCGGTGACGGAGGTGAGCGTCAGCGCTTGACCGACCCCGGCGTCGCCGATGCCCGTCTTGGTGAACAGGACGATGCCGGCGATCGAGGCGAGGACCCCCGACGCGACCGTCGCGAGCAGGCGCATCCTGGGCACGTTCACGCCCATCCGGTTCGCCTTGACCGGGTCGGACCCCGCGGCGCGCAGGCCGCGTCCGACACCGGTGTTCGTGAGCGCGAGCCAGAGCACCACGGCGATCACCACAGCGACGACGAGGACGAGGGGGATGCCCGCGATCGCGGTGCCGAGCGCGGTCATCAGGTCGGCGCTGGCCTGCCCGCCCGGCTGCGGTCGGAGCAGCTGGGCGGTGCCGAGCACCGCGATCGACGAGACGAGGGTGGCGATGACGGGAGGCATGCCCAGGCGCGTGATCAGCAGGCCGTTCACCACCCCGACGAGGGCGCCCGCGACGATGGCGACCACCATCCCCACGACGAGCAGGCCCGGCCCGCCCGCGCCGAAGAACGACACGATCACGGCGCCGAGCGCGACCACCGATCCGATCGACAGGTCGATGCCGCCCGTGATGACGACCACGAGCTGCGCCAGTCCGACGAGCACGAGGATGGCGCCAGCGGCCAGCAGCTGACCCAGGCTGAGCGGGCTCAGGAAGGAGGGGGCGATGCCCGCGGTCACCAGCGCCAGCGCCGCGGTGATGAGGACGAGGCCCACGGTCTGGACCTCGCCGCGCTGGTAGAACGGCAGACCCTTGCGCGAGGTCAGCTGTGCCGCGTCCGTCTCCTCGGAGAGGGAGGTCTCGGTGGAGAGGACCGCCGCGCCGGTGATCTCGCGCTCCGTCAGCCGTGGCCCGGTGAGCTCGGCCTGCACGCGTCCTCGTGAGAAGACCACGACGCGGTCGCAGAGCCCCTCGAGCTCCACGGCGTCGGTCGAGAGGATGACCACGGCCATCCCGTCGTCGGCCATGGCTCGGAGGAATGAGTAGATCTCGACGCGGGCGCCGGCGTCGACGCCCTGCGTCGGGTCCTCGACCAGCAGCACCGCGGGGCTGCCGAGGCGAGCCCGGGCGAGCAGCACCTTCTGCTGGCTGCCGCCGCTGAGCGATGTCACGGGCGTCTCGAGCGTGGGCGTCTTCACCGCCAGGCCGCTGATGGCCTGCTCGGTGAGCTGCGTCTCGAGGCGCGGCGAGACGAACCCCGCGGGCATCGCCCGCGAGATGTTCGGTGCGATCACGTTCTCGCGGACGCTGAGCTGGCCGAACATCGCCTCGCCCAGCCGATCGCCCGGCAGGTACACGATGCCCTCCTTGGCCGCCCGCTTGGACGTCAAGGAGCGGACGTCGCGACCCGCCACGGAGAGCGATCCGGAGGAGCGGACGGCGCCGGCGAGAGCCTTCATGAACTCCCGCTGCCCGTTGCCCTCGACTCCGGCGAGCCCCACGATCTCGCCTCCGCGGGCGACGAAGTCGACGTCGCGGAAGGCCTTTCCGGAGAGGCCGCCCGTCGTGAGGACGGCCGGAGCCTCCTCCGCCGTGGCCTTGTCGGGGAACGTGGTCTCGAGCGATCGGCCCACGATGAGCTCGACGATCTCGTCCGCGTCGTAGTCGGAGACGGCGCCGCGTCCGACGACCCGCCCGTCGCGGAGGACCGTCATCCGGTGCCCGATGGCGAGCACCTCGGGGATGCGGTGGGTGATGTAGACGACGGCCGAGCCCTTCGCGAGCAGGTCGCGGACCTGGACGAAGAGCCACTCGGTCTCGTCGGCGCCCAGCGCCTCGGTCGGCTCGTCGAGGATGAGGACGCGCGGCTCGGAGGCGAGGGCCGCCGCGATCTCGACCAGGTGGGCCTCGCGTTGGGAGAGGGCGGACACACGCTGCCGGACGTCGATCTCGAGGCCCAGCCCGGCGAAGAGCTCGGCGATCCAGGTCGTGGCGGTCCGCCTCGGCGGACGGACGGAGTCGGGCAGCAGGAGCAGCATCGCGTCGACCACCGTGAGCGAGGGGGCGAGCGCGGGGATCTGGTAGACGATCGCCAGTCCCTCCTCGCGGGCCTCGCGGGGATGCATGCGGGAGCGGGTGGTGCCGCCGAGGTCGATCGTCCCCGTGTTGGGGACGACCGACCCGGCAGCGACGCCGACCAGCGTCGACTTCCCCGCTCCGTTCTCTCCGAGCACGGCGTGCACCTCACCGGCGAGGACCTGGAGGTCGACGCCGTCGAGAGCACGGACTCCCGGGTACTGCTTGCCGATGTCGGAGAGGGTGAGGAGGGCCGTGGAGCGGCCGGCGTTCTCGTCCATCAGTTCGCGAACGCCTTCTCGATCTCGTCGGGCGTGAGGAGCGACGACGGGGAGCCGTCATCCGGTGCTCCGGACTGGCAGACGTCGGACGGGTTCTTGGCCCCCTGGGTCTTGCCGGAGGAGTCCTCGGCCAGCGACAGGTCGTAGATCGACGGCTCGGTGTCGGAGGTGCCGGAGATCGAGGCGAGCGCCTTGCGGAGCGCCACCCGTCCCACCCAGGTGCGGGAGGACACGGTCGCGAGCTCGTACGAGGGGTTCGCGGCCTTGAGCGCCTCGAACCCGCAGCTCAGGCTGTTCTGGTCGGTGGTCGCGATGGGCGGCAGCGGGATGCCCGCGGCCTGGTAGGCCCGGATCACGCCGTCGGTGGAGGCGCCGTAGTCGGAGATGACCGCGTCGATCTTCGGGTACTGCGAGAGCAGACCGCTCATCGCCTGCTGGGCCTGGGCGGGATCCCAGTTCGTGGTGACGGGATCCTGGGTGAGGAGGGTGATCTGCGGGTTCTTCGCGAAGACCTCCTTGATGCCCTCGAGCTCCTGCGAGGAGACCGCGCTGCCCGCGGGGCCGCCGAGGAACACGACGTTGCCGCCCTTCTCGCCCAGCTGGTCGACGACCCACTGAGCCCAGGTGCTGCCGCTGAACTGGGGGGACCAGTCGGCGTAGTCGAGGTAGTCGGTGCCGGCGGTGCCCTGGGGGTCGGAGGCGAAGGCGACCACGGTCGAGCCGGACTGCACGGCGCCGCGCAGGGCGGAGAGGTGGGCCTCGCCGGGGCCGGCGTCGGGGATGACGAGCACGATGTCGGTGCCCTTGGCGGCCATGCTCGTGATGGCGGCGGTGGTGGCCTGGAGGTCGCCGCGGCCGGCCTCGTAGTCGACGCTGGTGATCGCGGGGCACTTCGCCGCCTCGGACTCGATCTCGGCGCGGACGGTCTTCGACCAGGAGTTGGTGCCGTACCCGTCGACGACCCCGAGGGTGATCTGCCCGTCCTTCGGGCAGATCGAGGAGATGTCGGCGAACTCGTCCACCGTGCCCACCTTGCCCACGGCGATGTCGGCGCTGCTCGACGTCGACGTCGTGCCGCTGGAGTTGGTGGAGGAACAGCCGCCCAGGAGGACGGTGAGAGCAGCGACGGTGAGGGCGCTGCCGACCGCGAGAGCGCGGCGTGGTGCTGATGGTTTCATCGTGATGACTCCTCTTCGAGTGCTTCGGGTGCTACGGGTGTTTGGGCAGGGGTCGTGGGGCGGGAGAGCAGCCCCCGCAGGCGGGAGGTGTTGCCGCCGAGCTTCAGCTGGACGACGATGCCGACCGCGATGATGACGGCCTGGATGATGTTCTGGGCGGCCGTGGTCTGGGTGAAGGTCTGCACGAGCTGGCCGAGCTGACCGAGGAACAGGGCGCCGAGGGCCGTGCCGACGACGCTGCCGCGCCCTCCGGTCAGCGCCGTCCCGCCCAGGACGACGGCGGCGATGGACGGCAGCAGGTAGGCGTCGCCCGCGGTGAGCGTGGGCGAGCGGAGCAGCCCGGCGAGGAGCACCCCGCAGGCGCCCGCCAGCATCGCCGAGAGGGTGTACGCGCCGACGACGTAGACGTTGGTCGGCAGGCCGATGATGCTCGCAGCCCTGGGGTTGGAGCCCACGAGCTCGAACCGGCGGCCCGTGCGGACGGCCTTGAGCAGGATGTGCACCACCAGGACCACGGCGGCGGCGATCAGGGCGAGGACCGGGATGCCGATCCACCGCGAGAGCGAGAACTCGGCGAGCGAGTCGTCCACCTGGCCGCCGTAGCCGCCCGAGACGGCCTGCACGGTGCCGACCATGAGGGCGTTGCTCGCGATCGTGACCACGAGCGGCGGCAGCTTGAACAGCGCGATGACGAGACCGCTGAGCAGACCGAACAGCGCGGGGACCACGATGGCGAGGAGGATCGCGGCGGCGAGCCCGATCTGGTCCGGGCCGCCCAGCTTGGCGACCAGCAGGGCGCCGAGCGTGATCGCGCCCGGCACCGACAGGTCGAGGCCGCCCTGCTGGATGACGAGCGTCTGTCCGATCGCCACGACCGCGGTCAGGGCCGCGAACGGCAGCATCGACGACATGGCCGTGGGCGAGACGCTGCCCGGCGCGATCAGCGGACTCACCGCGAAGAGCACGGCGACCGCGAGGAGGGCGCGCGCCGCGGGCCAGGAGGCCACCCGAGCCCACGGGGTCACCCGTCGGATCTGCGGGCGCTCCTCGGAGCCGACCCGCGGTCGCGCGGAGTCGATGCTCATGCGTGGGCCACTTCGGGGTGCCAGGCGCCGTCCACCGACGCCGACGGCATCTCGGACAGGATGTAGTCGCGGGCCGCCGCGGCATCGTCGCGGAGCTTGCGCACGTCGACGTCGACCAGGCGGCCGTCCCGCTTGCGGATCACGCCGTCGACGACGACGTCGCGCACGAGTCCGGGGTGTGCGTTGTAGACGATGCTCCCGAACGGGTTGTTGAGCGGCGACATGGCGAGCGTGTTGCCGTCGACGACGATCACGTCGGCGGCCTTGCCGACCTCGAGCGATCCGGTCTTCGCGCCGAGTCCGGCGGCCGTCGCCCCGTCGAGCGTCGCGAACTGGATGACGTCCTGGCACTCGAGGCTGATCCGCTCGATCACCGCGCCGGCGTCCACGAGCTCCTGGTTGTCGGCCGCGCGCTGCAGTCCGATCGCCGTCCGCATGGTGCCGAACATGTCGCCGCCGTTCGAGCTGCAGACGTCGATCGAGAACGACGGGCGGACGCCCGCGGCCAGCAGACGACCGGTGGCCGGGTACCCGTGCCCCATCTGCGCCTCGACGTCGGGCGCGACGGACGCCGTCCCGCCGGTGGCCGCGATGATCCGGAGCTCCTCGTCGCTGAGCGTCGTGCAGTGCACGTACGTGGTCGTGTCGCTGAGCAGCCCGTCCTCCTGGAGCATCAGGATGGGGCGCATCTTGCCCCAGTGCCCGTCGCCGACGTGCACGGTCACGCGCAGGTCGAGGTCCTTCGCGAGCTGGTAGTCGGCGCGGTTCACCTCCCGGGTCGTGAACTGGGGGCCGCGGAGCGCGAGCGCCATGGTGACGAGCCCGTCGTTGGAGGCGAAGTGGCCCTCACGGAGCCTCGTCGCGTCCTCCCGGGGGTGCTCGACGGGGGAGGGGAGCGGACCGCCCCACTGCTGCGCTCCGCCGCCGTGCGCGAACACGGCGCGCATGCCGGTGTCCTCGAGCGCCTTCACGGCCGCATCCGCGTGCTCCGAGGTCCGGAGGTTGTGCGACCAGTCGACGAGCGTGGTGATGCCGGAGTCGAGGGCCTCGAGCCCGCCGAGGTAGTTGCTCACGTAGGTGTCCTCGGGCCGGAAGTGCCGGCTGAGGCCCGTGTGGAGCCCGACCATGTACTCGTCGAGCGACCAGTCGGAGGCGATGTTCCGGACGATGGCCTGCCAGGTGTGACGGTGGGTGTCGACGAAGCCCGGCATCACGATGCTGCCCGCGGCGTCGATGACCTCCGCGTCGGGGGCGACGATGCCCACACCGATCTCGGCGATCCGGCCGTCGCGGATGAGGACGTCGGTGCCGGGCTGGGCAGCGTCGCCCGCCCGCCCGGTCAGCACGGTTCCGCCGGTGATCAGGATGTCTCTGCTGGCGTTCATTGTCGGTGGTTCTCCTTACAGGGGTCGGTGGAGAGGTGGATCAGGCGGTCAGAGCGTGGTCTGCGGGGCGGGCGCGGTCGATCCACGGATCGACCAGGGTCTTGATCTGCGGCGACGAGCCGTCGGCCAACGGCTCGAGTCCCTCCTGCACCAGGTCCCGCAGGGGCAGGACCAGCGAGGCGATGTCGTCCCAGCCGTCCGTCGCCGCGCGGGCGGCGAGCAGCCGGACCGCTTCCGGGATGTCGTTGCGGAAGACGTGGGCCACCGTGCCGACGAGGGTCAGCTCGCCGAGCGTGAACCGGGACAGGTCGAGCTCGAGCGGCAGCTTCTGGAGCCCTACCGGCACGATCACCGCGCCCGGCTGCGCCGCGGCGAGGACGGAGTCCAGCCCGCGCCTGCTGCCGCTGACCTCGAAGAAGACCTCGGGCTCGTACCCGAGTTCGGCCAGGATCTCGACGAGCGGGCGGTCGGAGGCCTGCACCGTGTCGGTGGCGCCCAGTCGCGTCGCGAGGTCGAGCCGGTCGGGGTCGAGGTCGAGGGCGAGGACCCGAGCCCCGGTGGAAGCGGCGACGTGGGTGAGGAAGGCGCCGATGCCGCCCACGCCGACCACGACCGCATCCTGGCCCGCGTGCAGTCCGCTGCGGCGGACCGCATGGACGGCGACGGCCATGGGCTGCGCCATCGCGAGGGTGTCGTCCGAGAGGCCGAGGTCCGAGACGTCGTACAGGATCTCCGCCGGGGCGACGACGTACTGGGCGAGGGCCCCGTCGTCCTGGAGTCCGAGCGAGTGGTACGACCGGCAGAGGTTGGTGCGTCCCGCGCGGCACATGACGCACGTCCCGCAGCTGATGCCCGCTCCGCAGACGACCGTCGACCCGACCGGCAGCTCGACTCCGTCGCCCAGGGCGGCGACCGTCCCGACGAACTCATGCCCGAGGACCAGCGGTTCGACGAGTCCGGACTCGTCGTGCGGCACGAGCAGAGGACCGTGGGCCCACTCCGCGGAGTCGGTGCCGCAGATCCCGGCGGCGGTGACGCGGACGAGCACCTCACCGGGGCCCGGTGCGGGCACCGCACGCTGCTCCAGACGCACGTCCCGTGGCCCGTGGTACACGGCCGCGGACATGGTGGTCGCGATCGCGTCGACCGTCGTGTCAACCATGTCTCTCCTCATCGAGATGCTTCGACTCAGTATCGAAGTCGGGTGTCTGTAGTGTCAAGCATTAGTTCACAGTCGTGAACCAGAGATTGACGGTCCGGGTCGGTGGCCGTCAGATCAGGATCCCGAGCGGATCCTCGAGTCGGCTCGTGAAGGCGGCGAGCCACCGTGCGGCCAGCGCGCCGTCGACGGCACGATGGTCGACCGAGAGCGTGCACCGGAGCACGGTGCCCACCTCGAGTCGCCCGTCGACCACGACGGCCTGCTGGCGAGCGGCACCCACGGCGAGGATGCCGGACTGCGGCGGGTTGAGGATCGCCGCGAACTCGAGCGTGCCGTACATGCCGAGGTTCGAGACGGCGAAGCTGCCGCCCTCGAGCTCGTGCTGCTTGATCCGTCGATCGCGCGACCGCTCGGCGAGGTCGGCCACGGTGCGGCTGACCTCGGTCAGGCTCGTGCGCTGCACATCGCGCACGACGGGTGTGACGAGCCCTCCCTCGGTCGCGATCGCCACGCCGATGTCGACCGTGCGGTGCACCACCAGGCCGTCGTCGCTCCAGGTGACGTTGGCCTCCGGCACGTCGCCAAAGGCCGCTGCCACCGCCTTGAGGATGAGGTCGTTGACGGACACCCGCCGCGGGCTCGAGGCGTTCACCCGCTCGCGGAGGGCGAGCAGGTCGTCGACCCGCGCCTCCGTCGTGAGGTAGAAGTGCGGGACCGTCGACTTGCTCTCGGTGAGCCTGCGCGCGATCGCCCTCCGCATCCCCGTGTGCGGGATGAGCTCGGTGGCGTCGTCGGCGACAGGAGCGGACGGAGGGCTCGCCGGCGTCCGGTCGGCCGGGCTCGTCTCGGGCGCGGGAGGAGTGGTCGGGATCGTCCCCGGCGCGGCCGCGACTCGCGACGCGCTCGCCGAGGCGCGCTGGACGTCGCGTCGGACGATCCGGCCGCCCGGTCCGGTGCCCTCCACCTCGTCGACGTCGAGCCCGAGGTCGCGAGCCATCTTGCGCGCGATCGGGCTGGCGAACACGCGGTCGCCTGAGCCCGCGGACGGGTCGGCCGACGTGGACGTGGACGCAGCGTCGCCGGGCGAGGGCAGGGCGCCCGTCACGACAGGAGCCTCCGCGACCGACTCCGCCTCCACGACCGGCGAGGCGGACTCCGGGTCCCGTTCGGGCGTCGACGGCACCGCCTCGGGCGCCGGCGTGGACGCCGCGTCGGGCGCCGAGTCCACGCCGAGCGCGCGGTCGACGTCGGCGGGCGAGTCGCCCTCGGCGAGGAGGACCGCGATCGGCACCCCGATCTCGGCCGACTCCCCGGCGCCGATGAGCACACGCCCGACGACCCCGGCCGCCTCAGCGCTGTACTCGACGACGGCCTTCTCCGTCTCGATCTCCGCGATGGGGTCGCCGATCGCGACCGAGTCGCCCTCCGAGACGAGCCAGGAGGCGATGGCCGCCTCCTCCGCGCCCGCCAGGACGCTCGGCATCCGGACCACGGCCGCCATCTCAGCTCACCTCCCCGAACGACGCACGGACCCGTTCGAGGCCCGCGACGACCTCCTCCGTGCCGGCGATGGCGGCCCGTTCGAGGACCTTCGAGATGCTCGGCGAGGCCTCCGACCCGGTCACCCGGCGGACCGGCTGGTCGAGCCAGTCGAAGCATCGGAGCTGGATCTCGTCGGCCAGCCAGGCGCCGTACGAGGTGCCCTGCGCGCCCTGCTCGACGATCAGCACCGCGTTGGTCTTGCGGACGCTCTCCTCGATGGTCTCCCAGTCGATGCTCGCCCGGTCGAGGAAGCGCAGGTCGATCACCTCGGCGTCGACCCCGGTCTCCTCCACCGCCTTCAGGGTGTGCGCGACCATCGAGAGGTACGTCAGGACGGTCACGTCCGCGCCCTCGCGCCGCACCGCGGCCTTGCCGAACGGGATGCGGTAGTCGAGGTCGTCCACCGGCACCGATCCGGTCGTGGGGTAGAGGTCGATGTGCTCGATGACGAGCACCGGATCCTCCAGCGCCAGCGCCGTGTTCATGAGACCCACGTAGTCGAACGGCGTCGATGCGGCCATGATGCGCCAGCCGGGGCTGGTCGCGACGATGCCGGCGGGGTCCATGAGGTGCTGCGATCCGTAGCCCGATCCCATGGCGACCTTGGTGCGGAGCACCAGCGGGACGGGGTTGTCGCCGCCGAACATGTGTCGCGCCTTGCCGATCTGGTTGAACACCTGGTCGGCGGCGACCCACATGAAGTCGGGGTACATGAACTCCACCACCGGGCGGAAGCGGTCGTCGAGCGCGATGCCCCCGGCGAGGCCCGCGAAGGCGTTCTCGCTGATGGGGGTGCCGAGCACGCGGTCCGGGAAGCTCTCGGACAGGCCCTTGGTCGCCCCGTTCGTGCCGCCCTTGAGGCGGTGGATGTCCTCGCCGAGCACGACGATCCTGTCGTCCTGCTCCATGCGGCGGTGCATCACGCCGGCGACCGCGTCCACGAACTTGGTCTGGGCCATCTCGCCGTCGAAGTCGGCCTCCTCGACCTCGCGACCGGCATCCGACAGCTCGCTCGCGTCGCCCCGGATGCCCACGTCGACGAAGGCGGGGTCGGGCCAGAGCTCGGGTCGGATGCGCCGCGTGCCGGGCTTTCCCTCGGGGTCGGGCTCGAGCAGCCGCGAGACGGCGTCGGTCATCGCCGTCTGCGCCTGCTCGCGCGCCAGGCGCTCGGCCTCGGGGTCGAGGAGACCCAGCTTCGTCATCTCCGCGGCCACCCGGCGGAGCGGATCGCGGTCGCGCCACTCGCTCTCCTCCGACTTCGAGCGGTAGCCGAACGCGCTGCCCGGGTACGGTCCGTTCTGGTGGAAGTAGCGGTACACCTCCGCCTCGATGACGACGGGGCCGCGACCGCCGCGCATGAGCTCGAGGCCCTGCTTCATCGCCAGGTGGACCGCGAGCGGGTCCATGCCGTCGACCCGCCAGGCGGGGATGTCGAAGCCGAGCGCGCGCGCCGAGAGCCGAGGCTCCCGGGTCACCTCGGTGACGTGGGTGGAGACGGCGTAGAGGTTGTTCTCGATGAAGAAGCAGAACGGCAGGTCCCAGGCGCCCGTGAGGTTCATGCTCTCCAGGACGGAGCCGATGTTGGTCGCCCCGTCGCCGAAGTAGCTGACGGTGACGTCGTCGGTGCCGGCGTGCTTCTGCGCCCAGGCGTTCCCCGCGCCGAGCGGCACGCCGCCTCCGACGATCGCGTTCGTGCCGAGGGCCCCGGCCTCGAACCACTGCAGATGCATCGATCCGCCCCGCCCCCGGCAGTAGCCCTGGGCCAGGCCCAGGATCTCGGCGAGCGTGCGCTGCAGCACCTCCTGGACGGGCGCGGTCACCAGCGCGTCGAGCGAGAGCCCGTCCGGCGCGACGTGACCGAGGGCCTTGGCCAGGAACTGGTGGTGACCGCGGTGCGATCCGTTGATCCCGTCGGACGAGCGCAAGCCGAGGATGGATCCGACCGCGCCGCCCTCCTGCCCGATGCTCGAGTGGGCAGGGCCGTGGACGAGCCCTTCACCCGCCAGCTCGAGCACCGTCTCCTCGAACGCGCGGATGAGGTGGAGCTGGCCGAGCATGGTCGCCAGAAGGCCGGGATCGGCGCTGCGCCAGTCGGCGGACGTCGTCGAGAGCTGCACCCAGGGCGAGCCCGAGATCAGCTTGGAGGTGCGGGGCATTCGACTTTCTCCTTTGCAAGTGCGGATGCGCTGGCGACGACGTTACGACACGAATGTATCCATTGCAACTACTCTGTTCGCCGAAAGTGATCTAGATTGGCTCCATTGGATACATAGGACGAAGGAGTTCTCATGACCCTCCCCGGTCTGCGGGGCGCTGAGCATCTCGGCTTCACGGTGCCCGACATGGAGGAGGCTCACCGGTTCCTCGTCGACGTCATCGGCTGCCAGTACGTCTACTCGCTGCCCACGATGCGCCACGACGACAGCGACTGGATGCAGGAGCACCTGAACGTCGATCCCCGGAGCGTCGTCGAGGAGATCCGGTTCTACCGCTGCGGCACCGGGCCGAACTTCGAGGTCTTCGAGTACCGTGCGCACGAAGGGCAACGCGATCAGCCGCGCAACAGCGACCTCGGCGGCCACCACATCGCGTTCTACGTGGACGACCTCGACTCCGCCGTAACCCACCTGCGAGAGAACGACGTCCGGGTGCTGGGCGAGCCGACGGCCAGCCGGAACGCCTCGGCCGGGCAGCGGTGGGTGTACTTCCTCAGCCCCTGGGGCATGCAGTTCGAGCTCGTCAGCTATCCGGAAGGCAAGGCCTACGAGCAGGATGCGCCGGTGCTGCTGTGGCACCCCGCTCGCCCCGCGGAGTGAGCCCTGCCTAGGATCGTCGGGGAGGGGGTCGCATGACGATCGATGAGACGCGCGAGAACGTGGCGAGCCACCGCATCGCCGACAGCCTCCGCTCCTCGATCCTCGGCGGGGAGCTCCTGCCGGGGGAGCGCATCCGGCAGGAGGATCTCGCCGATCGCTTCGGCGCCAGCCGCATCCCCGTGCGGGAGGCGCTCCGGGTCCTGCAGGCGGACGGCCTGGTCACGCTCGTGGCCAACTCGGGCGCCTGGGTGTCGCGTCTGACGATGGCGGAGTGCATCGAGGCGTACCAGATCCGCGAGCGGGTCGAACCGCTGCTGCTGCGGACCAGCATGCCGAACCTCACCGAGACCGACGTCGCCGCGCTGCAGACCATGGCCGACCTCATGGAGCGCGACGACTCGGTCGACCTCTTCATGCGCACCGATCGGGAGTTCCACCTGGCCACCTACGCCGGTGCGCCGCCGTCGATGCTGTCGACCTTCATCCGGCGGCTGTGGAACACCACCCAGCACTACCGGCGCGCGTACTCGCAGCTCGTGAGGGCTCCCTCCATCGGGGTCACGCACATGGAGCACCACCTGCTCGTCGACTGCATCCGCCGCCAGGATGCGGACGACGCCGAGCGGGTGCTCGTCATGCACATCCAGCGCACCCGGCTGGAGCTGCAGAAGCATCCCGAGATCTTCGAGTGACGTCGCTCGCCCGGGCGTGAGCCGCCGCGCGGGCGGCGCTCGCGGTCCTCAGGATCCGGCGAGCGTGAGCAGGAGCCGCAGGTTGTCGGGCGAGGGTGCGATCTCGCGGCGCTCGATGCGGTGCGCCACCTCGACGACCGCGGCGTTCACCGGAGCGGCGAGTCCCAGCCGGCGAGCGGTGTCGACGACGTGCCCGTTGATGTCGTCCACCTCGCTGTGACGCCCCTTCGTCCAGTCCTGGAGGATCGTCGTCGTGGTGGACGGCAGGACGAAGCCGCCGTAGAGCGTGTCGAGGAGGGTCTCCACCACCGTCTCCGGGCGGGAGACATCGTCGGCGTCGAGGCCGAAGATCGGTGTGATCGTCCGGCCGTCCGCCAGGGCGGCGTCGAGTGCCTCCTGGCCGCTGCGCAGCATCAGCTCGCGCATCCCGGGATGGTCCAGCGCCGCCTGCATCGGCAGCCCCAGGCTCGCCGTGGTCACGAGCGTGGTGGCGTTGCTGACCAGCTTCATCCACTTCGCGGAGCGGATGTCGTCGACCACCTCGGCGGTGCCCGCCCAGGCGAGGAGACCGGCGATCTCGGACTCCCGGCCCACGGTCGCCTCCGTGACGCTCCCGACGGCGAACCACGAGCGGTCCGGGCCGGAGTGCCGCTCGACGATCCCGGGCTCGTACATCGTGGACGACACCTCGATGACGCATCCCAGGGTCCGCTCCGGGCCCACGACCTCGGCGATCGTGTCGATCGTCATCCCGTTCTGGACGCCGACGAGCAGGCCGTCCGGGGCGAGATGCGGTTCGATCAGCTGAGCCGCCCACCTGCTGTCGTAGGCCTTCATCAGCATCAGCACCACGTCGAACGGCTCGATGACGGTGGCGACCTCGCAGAGGTGGGCCGTCGTGACCTCCGTGCGCTCCACCCTGTCGGGCATCCGCACGGTGAGCCCGTCCGCCCGCATCGCGGCGACGTGGTCCGGCCATTGCTCGATGAGCGTGACATCGTGCCCCGCCCTGGTCAGGTCGGCTCCGATCGAGGCGCCGTTCGCGCCGGCGCCGAGGACGGCGATCCGCCGCCCGTCGGGTGAGGTCCTCTCGCCGATCACCGACGCGCCCCGTCGAGCAGCAGTCCGAGGTTGTCGGGCGAGACCTCGAGCTCTCCGCGCTCGATCCGTCGTGCGACGTCGACCACGAGCTGGTTGAACGGCGCCGGCTCTCCGACCCGCGCCAGCTCGTCGACGACGAGTCCGTTGATCTCGGCGACCTCGCTGCGGCGGCCCTTCAGCCAGTCCTGCAGCGACGTCGTCTTGGTGTCGGGGAGCGAGTACACCGTCAGGACGATCTCGAAGAGCTGCTCCGCGAAGACGTCGGGATCGTCGAGGCGCGCATCCGTCATGCCGAAGATCGGCCGGAGGCGGTTCCCGCCGGCCAGCGCGGCTCGAGCCGCCTCCTTGCCGCAGCTCATCATGAAGTCGTACATCCCCGGCGTCGTCGCGGCGGTGTTCAGCTCCAGCCCGAGGATGGCCGAGGGCACGAGCTCGGCGGCGTTCACGATGAGCTTCATCCACTTCGAGGATCGGATGTCGTCCGAGACCTCCACGGTCCCGGCGTGGGAGAGGACCGCGGCCACCTCCTCGGCGCGGACGGTCATGGCGGGGACGAGGCCGCCGACCGCGAACCAGGACTCCTCCGGCGGGTTCTGCCGGGTGGTGATGCCGGGCTCCCACATGTTCGACGCCAGCTCGATGACCGCGCCGACCGTCCGGTCGATCCCGACGATGTCCGCCATGTCGTCGATCGACATGCCGTTCTGGAGGCCGACGACGAGGCTGCGCTCGTGCAGGGCGGGCTTGATCAGCTCGCAGGCCCACCGGGTGTCGTAGGCCTTGACCCCCACGAACACCAGGTCGAACGGCTCGCGGAGGGTGGCCACCTCGCAGAGGTGCATCGCGGGAACGCGGGTGACCTCGGTCCGATCGGGCATCCTGACCTCGATGCCGCGTTCCCGGATCGCCTCCACATGAGCGGGCCACTGCTCGATGAACGTGACGTCCAGTCCGGCCCTGGCCATGTCGGCCCCGATCCCGGCTCCGTTGGCACCCGTTCCTACGACGGCGATCCTCATTCGTACTCCTCATCATCGGGAAGCAGGGGTTGCAGTGCTGCTGTACAGCGGTGTCAAGTAACACTACACATGCACCCGTGCTCCGTCGAGGGGCGGCCACCGGCGAATCGTGGACGAGCGATGCCGCGACCGCTAGCGTGAGCAGCGAGCTGGGTCGACGGCGAACCCGCACATCCGAAGGGCAGGGCATGTCTCATCTCCGATACGGCGCAGTCGATGTCTACGTCGTCGCACTCCCCTCCGATCGGCCCGACGGGGCGATCGTCTCGGCGCTCGCCGATCTCGAGGCCTCGGGCGCCGTCGGGGTGATCGACTTCCTCGTCGTCTCCAAGGACGCCGCAGGCGACGTGACGGTCGTCGAGATCGAGGACGACGAGGACGGCTTCGGTCTCGAGGCGGGGCTCGAGCAGCTCGGGATCCTCGGGGAGGACGACGTGGCCGAGCTCGTGGAGCTGGTCGAGCCGGGCACCTCGGCGGCGATCGTCGCCCTCGAGATGCGATGGATGCGCGACCTGGTCGAGCGCGTCCAGGCCTCCGGCGCGGAGGTGCTTCAGGTCGAGCGGGTGCCCGCCGCCGTGGTCAACGACCTCGTGGCCCAGCTCGAGGGCGTCGAGTAACCCCTCCCCTGGGTCCGGCCCGCCTCGCTGCGCTCCCCGCAACCCACCCCATCCCCGGCCCTTCGCGGGCCCCTCAGGAAGGACCCACCATGGCACCTCTCGGACGTCGCTTCGGCCGCCCCGGACTCCTCGGGCTGGCCGCCCGCACCGCCGTCGTCGCCGGGACCGCCACCGCCGTCAGCGGCGGCATGCAGCGCAGGCAGCAGGCGCGGGCCCAGTCCCAGTACGAGCAGCAGCAGTACGAGGCCCAGCAGCAGCAGGCGGCGATGCAGCAGGCCGCCGATCAGGCGGTCGCGCAGGCTCAGGCCCAGGCGGCGCCCACCGCGCCAGCGGCCCCGGCCCCGTCCGCTCCCGCCGCTCCGACCGCGGGCGTCGACCTCGTCGCCGAGCTGCAGAAGCTCGCCGCGCTCAAGGAGGCCGGCGCCCTGGACGAGGCCGAGTTCGCGGCCGCGAAGGCCCGCCTGCTCGCCTGAACTCGCCTCAGCTCGCCTCTCGCTAGGGGTGGCGTGCCCCGTGCAGCTCGACCAGCCGCGGCAGCACCCGCGCTATCAGGTCGTAGGGCACGGGCTTCGTGAGCGGGAACGCGAGCGTGTCCTTGCCCGACCGGTACGGCGCCACCTCCTCTTCCAGGTCCCCGCCGAGAGGATACACGGCGTAGAGCGCCACGTGGTTCTTCCACCCGGCGTAGTACGTCAGACGCCGTCCGTCGGACAGCGTGACAGTCGGCATGTGGTAGCTGACCGTCTCCCCGGCCTCGGGCAGCGCGTCGTGGATGGTCTCACGGAGGCGTCGGAGCACGGTCGCGACCTCGGGAGGGGCGGCGTCGATGTACGCGTCGACGGTCTCGGTCGTCATGCGACGAGGGTAGGGCGGGTGTCGAGCCAGCACAATGGAGGCATGTCCGCCCTCCTTCACCCTCTCGCGGAGAAGGCGCTCGCCGTGCGGGCGCGCAGCTCCGGCCGCGCCATCCTCGGGATCACGGGCGCGCCCGGGTCGGGGAAGACCACGCTCGTCCGGCGTCTCCTCGCGGCGCTAGAGCCCGTGATGCCCGGTCGTGTCGCCTGGCTGCCCATGGACGGGTTCCATCTCGCCGACTCGACCCTGCGATCCCTCGGAAGGCTCGACGCCAAGGGTGCGATCGACACCTTCGACGGATACGGCTACCTCGCGACGCTGCGCCGCATCCACGCGGAGACGACCCACACCGTCTACGCGCCCGACTTCGACCGCGTCCTGGAGCAGCCGCTCGCGGGAGGCATCGCCATCCCGCCCTCGACGGAGCTCGTGCTCACGGAGGGCAACTACCTGCTCGACGGGAGCGCGCCGTGGTCGTCGGTGCGCGCCGAGCTGGCGGAGGTGTGGTTCTGCGACGTACCGGATGACGTCCGGCGTGAGCGGCTCGTCGCACGCCACGTCGAGTTCGGGAAGTCTCCTGACGCTGCGGCGGCGTGGGTCGAGTCCGTCGACGAGGCGAACGCTCGACGCGTGCAGAGCACTCGCGATCGCGCGGACCTCGTCGTCGAGACGACGGTCGCCGCAGGCTGAGGCCCGAGGGCCTGCGACGCGCGGGCGCCCGAGGGTGGTCCGCCGCCGCCGTCAGAGGCCGAGGACGGTCCGCACGTCGTCGGCGACGAGACCGGCGGCGGCGCGCTGCGCCTCCTCCGCCGTGCGCGCGGACAGTGCCGCGCTCGCGATCCGCTCGCACTGCTCGCGCGTGTGGTGGCGCACGGCGTACCGCACGGCGGGCAGGGCGGAGGCGGCCATCGACAGGCTCGTGATGCCGAGGCCGGTGAGCACGAGCGCCATCAGCGGGTCTCCCGCCGACTCGCCGCAGACGCCCACGGGCTTGCCCGCGTCAAGGCCGGCTCTCGCCGTCGTGGCCACGAGCTCCAGGACGGCGGGCTGCCAGATCGACAGCAGGTCGGACAGCTCGCCACGGAGCCGGTCGGACGCCATCGTGTACTGCGCCAGGTCGTTGGTGCCGAGCGAGACGAAGTCGACCTCGGCGAGGATGTCGGCGGCCTTCAGCGCGGCGGCCGGCACCTCGACCATGACCCCGACGGTGGCGACCCCGGCGGCGCGGGCGCGGCGGGCGAAGTCGGCGGCCTCGGCCGGCGTCGCGATCATCGGCGTCATGGCCCACAGCTCGGTGCCGGGCACCGCACGGGATGCGGCGGCAAGCGCCTCGATCTGCTCCTGGATGAGGGCCTCGGCCGTGCGCACGAGCCGGTATCCGCGGATGCCGAGGGCCGGGTTGTCCTCGTCGGCCTGCGAGAGGAAGGCCAGCGGCTTGTCGGCCCCGGCGTCCAGGGTGCGCACGACGACCTTGTGGCCAGGGAACTGCTCGAGGACGCCCGCGTAGAGCGCGGTCTGGGTCTGCGCATCCGGGGCGGTGGCCTGGTCGAGGAACAGCACCTCGGTGCGGAACAGGCCCACGCCCTCGGCCGTGGGGGCCGCCCGGCGGGCATCCTCCTCGGTGCCGACGTTCGCCAGCAGCTGCACGGGGTGCCCGTCGGAGGTGGCGCCCGGCGCGGTGTCGGCGGCGAGGGCGGCCTCGCGGTCGACCGAGGACTGCAGGTCTGCGATCTGCTCGGCCGAGGGGTCGACGACGACCCGGCCGCTGGCGGCGTCGACCGCCAGCGGCGTCCCCTCCGCGACCTCGAGGGCCCCGACGGCCTGCACGACGCACGGGATGCCGAGCTGGCGCGCGATGATCGCCGTGTGGCCGGTGGGTCCGCCGGCGCTGAGGACGATCGCGGCGACGAGGTCGAGGTCGAGGGTCGAGGTCTGAGCCGGCGCGAGGTCGTCGGCGACGACGATCGAACGGGTGGCGAGCGCGGCGCTCGAGCTCGCGTCCTCTCCGAGGAGAGTGGCGACGACACGACCTCGGATGCCGCGCAGGTCGGTCGCGCGCTCGGCCATGTACCCGCCGAGCG
This sequence comes from Cnuibacter physcomitrellae, assembly GCF_014640535.1. Lineage (NCBI taxonomy): Bacteria > Bacillati > Actinomycetota > Actinomycetes > Micrococcales > Microbacteriaceae > Cnuibacter > Cnuibacter physcomitrellae. The sequence continues at coordinate 2,150,805 of NZ_BMHD01000001.1, read as the reverse complement.
CTTCCAGCTGGGTCGCGACGCCTTCGACGGCGGCCGCGGCGGCGGTGACCGGCCCCACGCCGTCGCGGATGCGGGACGCGGCGTCGTCGCTGAGGGTCGGGTCGAGCGCCATCATGGCCGTCGCCTCGAGCACCGACGAGAGGGGCTCGGCGGCGTTCGCCGCTGCCTCCGACAGCTGCGTCGACACCGTCGCGAAGGCGCTGCGCACGGTCTCGATCGCCGCATCGGCATTCGCTGCGGCGGGCTCGTCGGCAGGAGGCTCAGGCGCGGGCAGGAGGAGGTGCGCAGGCGCGATCGCGACCCCGCGTCCGATGCCGATCCCGGTGAGGACGGTGCTCATGGATGGATCCCTCCCGCGTGCTGCTCCTGCCCGCCGATCCTCTCACGCCCGCCCTCGGGCCGGGTGTGCGCCCTGCCAAGCGCTGCCCTCAGCCCGTGAGCAGCATCGCCACCAGGACGATGCCGACGCAGGTGACGAGGATCGCGCCGAACGCGGCGATCGCCGTGAGGGTGCGCGCGCGGGCCACGGAGCCCCTGCGAAACTGCCCGCGGGTGATGTGGCTGCCGTTCGGATGTCGGACCTTGAAGTACGGCTCGTCGAAGAGGCCCTTCGGCTCGTCTGGGTAGAGCGGCCACTCCTGACCGTCGCGGATGCCCGTGTCGCGAGGCTATCCTCCGTCGCCGGCCGCCCCCTCAGCACCTCGCCGATCGGGTCGCATTGGCTCTCCCTTCTGCTCGCCGCCCCCCTCGCCGTCGTCGCGCGTAAGAAGGCTCGCGGACGGTGGTCGCAGGTACTTTGTCCTACATTTGGCTGTTTGCTGCTACAGTCGGTCGCGTGACCCGACTCTCTCCCAACGTCCCGCTCTCGGCGCAGGTCGCCGATCAGCTGCGTCGGCGGATCGCGGAGGGCGAGTTCCCGGTCGGCGCACTCCTCCCGACCGAGAACGAGCTCTCGCAGCAGCTCGGAATCAGCCGCAACAGCGTCCGTGAGGCCGTGCGGTCGCTCGTGCACGCGGGGATCCTGGGCGCGCGGGCCGGCTACGGCACGTTCGTGGTGGCGGCGAGCGATCTCGCGCCCACGCTCGCGCGCAGGCTCGAGAGCGACACCGGGCGCGACGTGGCCGAGGTACGCACCATGCTCGAGCGGGAGGGCGCTCGCTTCGCCGCCGCGCGCGCGACCGACGAGCAGCGGCAGGAATTGCGTCGCGTGCTCGACGAACGGGCCCAGGCGACGGACGGACCGACCTACGTCGAGCTCGACCGGCGGTTCCACGAGCTCGTGTTCGAGGCTTCCGGCAACGCGCTCCTGGCCGAGCTCTACCGCGGCACCGGCGGCAACGAGCGCGCCCTCGCCTGGGTCGACTCGCCCGAGGTGGTGGTCGCCGAGGTGGGCCTCCTCGAGGTCGACCGGGCGCACGCCGACCTCGTCGAGGCCATCGAGGCCGGCGATCCCGAGGCTGCCGCCTCCGTCGCCGAGAGGCTGGTCCGCCTGGCCTACGAGCATCCGGCGATGAACGTGGAGGGTGAGCGACACGGAGGGTGAGCGACACGGAGGGGCTGGCGGATCGCACGACGCCGATCTGGCACCGTCCGCCTCACGTGCGACACCGGGTCGCAGACCCTGCGCCACACCTGCGCCGCACCTGCGCTGCCCATGACCACCCCGTCGCATCCCACACCACCGAGCACCAGCCCGCCGCATCCAGCACGACCCGAGCACCACCCCGTCGCATCCAGCACGACCGGAGCACCGCCCCGTCGCATCCACCCCAGCACCACCCGAGCGCCACCCCGTCGCATCCAGTACCACCCGAGCACCACCGAGCACCACCTTGAGAGCGAGCATGTCCGCATCCGCCGGCCGCCAGGCCACCCCCACCCCCACCCCCACCCCCGTTCCCGCGTCCGCCGTCGGCGCCGCCGCGTCGACGACCGGCGCTCCCGCCGTCCGCGCCCTGAGCCCCGTCCTGCTCATCGTCGGCGTGCTGCTCGTCGCCGGGAACCTCCGCGTCGGGATTACCACGGTGGGTCCGGTCCTCACCGACATCGAGGCCGATCTGGGGCTGACGTCCCTCGCCGCGTCCGTGCTCATCAGCCTGCCGCTCGTCGCCTTCGCGGTCGTATCGCCGTTCGCTCCCGCGCTCGCCAGAAGGCTCGGCTTCGAACGCACTCTCGGACTCGCCCTCGCCGGTCTCGCGGTCGGCCTGGTGCTGCGGTCGCTGCCCGGTCTCCCGCTGCTCTGGATCGGCACGGCGCTCCTCGGAGTCGCGATCGCCGTCCTCAACGTGGTCCTCCCCGCCGTGGTGAAGCGCGACTTCCCCGACCGGATCGGTCAGGTCACGGGCGGCTACTCCGCGGTGCAGGCCGCGTTCGCGGCGACGGCGGCGGGGCTCGCCGTGCCGGTCGCGGGGCTCACCGCGTGGGGATGGCGGCTCCCCCTCGGGATGTGGGCGGGCCTCGCGCTGATCACGCTCGCCGTGATCGCGCCCCTGCTCCGGAGGCGCACGACCGCCCCGCGGAGCGCCGACGACGTCTCGCTGGAACCGCCCGCCGTGCTCGACCCCGCGCATCCGTCGGATCGGTCGCCCTGGCGCACGGCGATCGGCTGGCAGGTGACCGGGTTCATGGGCCTGCAGTCGATCGGGTTCTACGTGCTCATCACGTGGCTGCCGTCGATCGAGGAGTCGGCCGGCATCGATCCGGCGGCTGCGGGCTTCCACCAGCTCCTCCTCAATGCCTTCGGCATCGCGGGCAGCCTCGTCGCCTCGGCGCTCATCCCGCGGATGCGCGACCAGCGCCTGCTCGCCACCCTCGCGCCCCTCGCGTTCGCGGTCGCCGTGTCCGGGGTGCTCGTGGCCCCTCAGCTCGGCATGGTGTGGGCGAGCCTGGCGGGCATCGCCGGCGGAGCGAACATCGTCCTGGCGCTGTCGTTCTTCGGGCTGCGTACCGCGCACCACTCCCAGGCGGCCTCGCTCTCCGGGATGGCGCAGTCGGTCGGCTACCTCCTCGCCGCAGCGGGCCCGCTGCTGATGGGGGCCCTCCACGATGCGACGGGATCGTGGACCCCGGCGCTCGCCATCCTCGTCGCCCTCCTCCTCGTCCTCATCGGCTTCGGCTGGCTCGCCGGACGCCCCCGCACCCTCCGCTGACCCGCGTCGCCCCCGTCCGCCCCGCTGCGTTGTCGCGCCCTGTTTGGCGTTTCGCGTGGTCAGTGGCCCCGCGAAAGGTCAAACAGGCCGCGAAACGGGGGGAGGGGGGTCAGAGGAGGCCGCGGAGGCGGCGGGCGCGGGCGACCCAGCCGGCGACGGTCGCGGTGGGGACGCGGAGGGTGCGGGCGACGGAGTCGATCGGCTTGCCGCCGTCGAGCACGGCCGCCGCGGCGAGCTCCTCGACGGACGTGAAGCGCCCCGACGACACGACGGCGCTCTCCACCGCCGAGGTCGTCTCGTGGCGGGCGGCCCCGTTCGCCGCCGCAGCCGCCCGCAGGCGGGGCGGCGGGGCGCTCACCGCGGGTCGCACGGGTGGGGCCTCGGAGTCGCGCGACCCGGGCCGCCGCTCTGCGCCGGGTGCTGCAGCGGCGAGCGCCCACCGCCCGCTCGTCCCCGTGATGGGTCCGCCGACCAGCCAGGTCGTGCCTGTCGGCGCGGCGGCGGGGCTCGCCTCGTCGCCCGCCCGCGCTGCTGCACCGATCGGCGCAGCAGCTGCCGTCACGGGTTCCACCACGAGCTCGGCGTCGGCGTCCAGACGCTCCGACTCCGCCAGCGCCTCCGCCAGCAGCGGGCTGATCTCCTCCGCGAGCCCGTGCTGCGCGAGCAGCGGATCCGCCGAGCCGACGAGCTCCGGCTCCCCGCGCAGCGCGGCCTCGTACTGCTCCTTCTCCGCCCGCGCGAGGGCGATCGTCGTCGACTCGACGAGCTCGCGGATGCGCCGCTGCCGCCGCATCCGCACGGCGATGAACGCGACGCCGAGCACCGGGATCACCAGCACGAGCGCCCACAGCAGCGCGAGCGGATGCTGCTCGATCCAGATCAGGATCTCCCACTTCACGCTCCAGTCGCCCGTGCTGTTGTCGAGCTGATCGACGTCCGCGGCCCCGCCCTCCACCGAGACGGCCGCAGGGCCGCTGCCGCTGAGCGTGTTGCCGCTGGCGCGCGTGGAGGTGAGGGCACCGGAGAAGACGATCCCCCGTCCATCCGCCACCCTCACGGCGTTCTCGTCGACCGCGCCCTGGGAGTCCGTGAGGCGGATGCCGATGCCCCGCTCGTCCACGTCCGTCCCGGTCACGACCACGCGGCTGGTGCCCTCGATCGAGATCGCGCCGAAGGCGTCGTCGTGGAAGGAGGTGCCGTCGATCGAGAGCCCCGTGGAGTTCGCCACTCCGTACCCGTTCGGGTTGGGGCCGTCGGCGCGGGGCGTGCCGTCGGCGAAGAGCCCCCACCGTCCGCTGCCCGACACCTCGCCGCCCGCGATCGACAGGTCGTCCACGCCCTGTCGGACCAGGATGCCGTCGGCGCCGGATCCGGTGACCGTCACGCCGTCGAGCGACGTCCCCGTGGCGCGGGTGCCGAGCAGCACCCCCTGCTCCGCGGAGGAGGCGAAGCGCGAGTCGGTCACCGTGAGCGCGGTGGTGTCGTCGGCGTAGAGGCCGATGTGGAGTCCGTCGGTCGTGACCCGTGTCAGCGAGCCGGAGGACAGCGTGCTGGGCGTGCCCGTCACGGCGAGTCCGCCGGTCGGGCCGCCCCAGTACCCGAGGTCGGAGAAAGCGACGTCCGAGGCGGTGAGGCTGCCGCTCTCGACACGGATGTAGACCCGCGAGTCCGAGGCGTCGACGTCGGGTTCGTCGAGCGAGTCGTCCCATCCGACGATGGTCAGCGGAGCGTCCTGGGTGCCCGAGAGGGTGAGCGATGCGCCCCACGCCACGATGCGGGCGGGCGCGGCGCCGGCATGACTGGCCAGACGGATCGTGGTGCCGGGGGAGTCGATCACGAGCGACGCACCCGGGCGGACGAACACGAGCTGCGTGACCAGGACGGTGCGGTCGTCGATCCGCTGCGCGGCGCCCTGCGCGATCAGGTCGTCGAGCGAGTAGGGCGTGTCGCGGGGAGCGAGCGCGACGAACTGACCCGCCGCGAGGTCGCGCACCTCCCCGGACCGGGCGAGGACGGGCCAGGCGGCGTCATCGCGCGCCGCGGTGTCGGCGAGCCGCTGCCACTCCTCGTCGTACGGGTACGGCGAGAACGTGCTGGTGGGCGTCGGCGTTCCGCCGGGGACGGTGGGGGAGGCGGATGCGCCCGAGCCCGCGCCGGTCGCCGTGCCGGCCGAGGGCACGGCGCTCGCGTCCGGGGTCGGGCCCAGCGCGACCGCGGGGCCGGAGGACGACCACGGGGTCAGCTCGAGGACGAGGTGCGGCACCTCCTCCAGCACGCCACGGGCGAGCAGCACGCTCGCGGCCACCCCGCCGGCGATCGCGGCGATCACCGCGGCCCGCACGACCAGACGCCTCGCGGGCGACAGGGTGTCACCCCGCTCCGCCGCGGTGAGCGCCGCCCGGTCGCCGTCCGCCCCGCTCGCCGCGTCCGCCGCCCCGCTCGCCGCGTCCGCCGCCTCGCTCGCCGCGTCTGCGTCGCTCGCCCCACTTGCCGCGTCTGCCTCGCTCGCCGCCCCGCTCGCCGCGTCCGCCGCACTCGCCCCACTCGCCGCGTCCGCCGCGTCCGCCCCGTCCGCCACCACCGCGCCGGGGGCCTCCCCGCCGGCGGCTGCGGCCTCCTCGTCCGGCGCGGGCTCCGGGCTCCGCGGGTCGCTCATCCGACGCGACCGGGCTCGGGCGACAGGCCCGGCACCGCATCCGGCGAGCTCGAGGGCGCCGCGTGCAGGCTCGCCTCGGTCTGCCCCTCGCCGCCGATGGTGTCGGCCGAGCGCGTCAGCCAGCCCTGCTTGTTCATCGTGAACAGCGCGTACGTCTTGATCGGCAGGGCGACGAGCGCGACCACGGCGACCACCAGCGGCAGGATGACGATGTCCTCCGGACGCCGCCACAGGTGCGACAGCCCGCGGATCGCGCGCCCCGCGAGCATCCACAGCAGCGCCAGGCCGAACGCGAGGAGCGGCGCCGGCGCCGTGAGCGCGTGGAACACGTACGCGAGGTAGATGAGCATGCTCACCGGGGTGAAGAGGATCTGCATCACCGTCAGCTGCGACACGAACGGCACCCGGAAGATCCACCCGTTCCTGATCGCGGTGATGTAGCAGCGGTAGGAGTTGCGGCTCCACCGCACGCGCTGCTTCACGAAGGCGCGGAACGTGTCGGGGAACATCGACAGCGCTCGTGCGCTGTCCTGATGCGTGACCCGGTACCCCTGCGAGAGCACGAGCCACGTGAGGCGCCCGTCGTCGCCGGCCACGCACTCGCGGCCGAAGAACACCTCGTGCTCGAGATCCTCGAGCCTCGGCAGGATCACCTCGCGGCGGTAGGCGCTGGTGCGTCCGGAGGCGCAGATCACCCCGCCGAAGCGCCCCATCGCGGGGGCGTAGTCGCCGTAGCGCTGGTCGACGATCCAGTCCGCCACCCGCCGCCAGACGCTCGAGCGCGGGAGGTACACGTTCTGTCGCGTGCTCACCGCGCCGACCGCGGCGTCGAGGAAGGGCATCTGGATGTTCGCGAGCATCCCCTCCTCCCACGATGTGTCGGAGTCGACGAGGATGACGAGCTCGGTGTCGGCGGCGCGGATCCCGACGCCGAGCGCGGAGCGCTTGCCGCGGTGGCGGAACATGATGACCTCGACGTCCGGGTACCCGAGCGCCTCGATGCGCTGCTGCGCCTTGGTGTCGGCGAGGTCGAGCACGATCACGATGCGGCTCGGTCGCTGCGCTCGCCAGGTCTCGAGGCAGCGCAGCAGGACGTCGGGGTCCTCGCGGTAGGAGGGCACCACCACCGTGGTCGTGGTGCGGTAGTCGTTCACGACGGGGCGCGTCGCCATCGAGATGCCCTTGCGGAGCAGCCAGAAGCTCCACGAGACGATGCCGAACACGCCGAACGGCAGCAGCCAGAGCACGGTCTGGCCGAGGCCGTGGAGGTACGACAGGACGTCGTCGAGCATGCGCGGGCGGGCTGCCTTCCAGCAGGCGGATTCGGGTCGCCGGCGCGGCGGCGGAGGGGGACCCGCCGGGCGTGCGAGCGGGTGACTCGCCGTGTGCCGGATGGAGCGTCCCCACCCTAGTGGCGGCGGCACCGCGCCCGCGCGCCCCGTTTCGGGGGGGCCTCGCGCCACCGCACTGGGCGGCGATCGCCCCGATCCGCGTCGCTCGTCACGGGATACGGCGAAGCGACGCCATATCCGCCGAGCTTGCGCGTCTCCCGTGACGAGCGACCGCTGACCGCGCGTGGTCGCGCCGCTTCGACACCGGATTCGGGCGAGCGGCGCGGTATTTGGGGGACTCCGGCAGTTTCGGTGTCGAGCGTGCGGCGAACTACGCTGACGTGGTGCGGATGAGCCGGGTGTGGCGCGTGTGCGCGGCCGCCGCGGGCGTGGCGCTCGTCGCCGCGCTCAGCGCCTGCGCGCCGGGCTCCCCGACGCCGACGGCGGTGGCGGGCTGCCCGGACGGGCACGTCGTCGCCGACGCGGGCGCGCTGCGCTCCGCGCTCGCGGAGGCGACCCCCGGCGACGTGATCGTGCTCGCGCCCGGCCGGTACGAGGGCACGTTCGAGGCGACCGCCGCGGGCAGCGACGCCGAGCCGATCACCCTCTGCGGCACCGCCGACAGCGTGCTCGACGGCGGATCGACGGACCGCGGCTATACCCTCCACCTCGACGGTGCCGACCATTGGACCCTCACCGGCTTCCGCGTCACCGGCGGGATGAAGGGGATCATGCTCGACGCCACCTCCCACGCGACCCTCAGCGGCCTGTCCGTCGACGGGGTCGGCGACGAGGCGATCCACCTCCGCGCGGGCAGCAGCGACAACCTCGTCGAGAGCAACGACGTGTCGGGCACGGGCCACCGTCGACCGGAGTTCGGCGAGGGCGTCTACGTCGGATCCGCGGAGTCGAACTGGTGCGAGATCAGCGGATGCGCGCCCGACGCGAGCGACCGCAACCGGATCGTGGGCAACCGCATCCACGACGTCACGGCGGAGCCCATCGACGTCAAGGAGGGGACTGCGGACGGCGAGGTCCGCGGCAACGAGCTCGACGGCGGCGGGACGACGGAGGCGGACTCCCTGTTGGACGTGAAGGGCGACGGCTGGCTCATCACGGGCAACACCGGGGTCCGCAGCCCTCGCGACGGCGCGCAGGTCCACTCGGTCGTCGACGGCCTGGGGGCGGACAACTCCTTCACGGCCAACTCCTTCGAGGTGGGAGAGGGCGGGTGGGCGATCGCGGTCGACGCCCCGGGCTCGATCCGCGCGACGACCACGGTCGGATGCGACAACGTCGCGCTGGTGGGCGGCGCCCCCGATCCGTCCCGTCTGTCGTCGATCCCCTGCCGCTGACCCGGCGACCCGCGCTAGCGCCCGAGAGCGGGCGCTGGGCCCGTCGACGCGCGGGGGAGTGTCGGCAGAGGGGGCCAGGATGGAGAGATGAGGACCTTCACGCTTCCCGGGACCGACATCACCGCACCGAACGTCGTGCTGGGGCTGATGCGCATCGCCGACAAGACCGACGACGAGGTGCGCGAGCTCGTGCGCACCGCTCGCGACGCCGGGATCGACTTCCTCGACCACGCCGACATCTACGGCCCCACGCTCCACGCCTGCGAGCGGCGCTTCGCCGAGGCGCTTCGGCTGTCTCCGTCGGAGCGCGACGCGGTCACCATCCAGACCAAGGCCGGCATCGTGAAGGACGGACCGTACTTCGACTTCTCCTACGAGCACCTCGTCGAGTCGGTCGAGGGCTCGCTCGAGGCGCTCGGCACCGACCACGTCGACATCCTGCTGCTGCACCGTCCGGATGCGCTGGTCGAGCCCGACGAGGTCGCCCGCGCCTTCGACGACCTCCACGCCGCGGGGAAGGTGCGGTACTTCGGTGTCTCCAACCACACGCCGCGCCAGATCGACCTCCTGAAGAAGAGCGTCACGCAGCCGCTGGTCGCGAACCAGCTGCAGCTCTCGATCACGCACTCGCCGACCATCGCCCAGGGCGTCGCCTCGAACATGGTCGGGCTGGAGCAGTCGATCACGATCGACGGCGGCGGCATCGTCGACTACTGCCGCCTGCACGACATCACCATCCAGGCGTGGTCGCCGTTCCAGGCCGGCTTCTTCGACGGGGTGTTCCTCGACTCCGACCGCTTCCCCGAGCTCAACGCCGTGATCGACAGGCTCGCCGCCGCCTACGGCGTGCCTGCCATGGCCATCGCGACCGCGTGGATCACCCGCCACCCGGCGCAGATGCAGGTCGTGCTCGGCACCACCACTCCCCAGCGCGTGGCGGATGCGGCGCTCGGTTCCGACGTGCCGCTCACCCGCCCCGAGTGGTACGAGCTCTTCCGGGCCGCCGGTCACCGCGTGCCCTGAGCCGTCGCCTCCGCGCGCTGCGGCCTGGCGGCGCCTCAGGAGGCGAGGGTGTCGCGCGGGAACTCGCCGTAGCGGGCGGAGTACGCGTGGGCGAAGCGGCCCTGGTGGCCGACCCGCCACCGCGTCATCACCGAGGCCACGCTGGTCCCGTCTCCCGGCGCGGCCTCGGCGAGGTCGCGGTGCACCCGCGCCATCCGCACCTCGGCCAGCACCCGCAGAGGCGTGGAGTCGAGCTCGCGCCGGAACGCGCTCTGCACTCCGCGGACCGACAGCGCCGCCGCCGTCGCGATGTCCTCGACCGAGATGTCGTCGTCGGCGCGGCGCTCGATGAACTCCACCGCCAGCCTGACGTGAGCGGACGGGGCAGCCGGCGACGGCAGCGCCTCGTCGGCGGCCACGCGGATGGCCGACAGCAGAGCCTCAGTCACCGCAGGGCTGGCGGACGACTCCAGGATGCGGGTCGTGTGCTCGAGAAGGATCGACCAGGACGCCCGTTGCTCGGTGTCGAGCAGACCCTCGTCCACGGCGCGGAGCTGCGTGGGCGTCAGGGCCCGCTCGAGAGTCGACCTCGTCGCCTCGGATGCCCTCACCTCGGCTCCTTCCGCCGCGCGGTCGGATCGCCCGCGAGTCCCATGCCTAATGCCACGCAGGGCCTGTGTCAACCCCTTCGTCCGATGGATGATCTCTGCGCCCACCGTATGACAATGTCGCAGGAGGTTCTGCGGTGGGTGTGATGTTGTACGACGGCGCGACGATCGAGTTCGACGATCGGACGCTCGCCCATCTCCACGTCGTCATCATCAACCGGCTGCGGCGCTCCGAGGGGCTGTCCATGTCGTGGGTCGATTCGGTGGCGAGCGGCGGCGGCCGCAGCTCCATCTGGCTGTCGCCTCACGTGCCCGTCTACTTCAAGTTCGACGGCGGTCGGGCGCCGGCCATCGACCCGCAGTGGATCGAGCTGCTCACGCGGTCTGCGGCCAGCTCGACCGGGCTCATCGTGATGGACGAGAAGAGCGTGCCCGTCCGCGGGAGCACCTACCTCCAGAACCGGGCCTGGCCTCCCGGTCACGGCACGTCGTGAGGCGAGTGCGACACCGGGTGACGGCGTCCCTGTGACGTTCTTCCGCACCGACTTCCGCGCGGACGACGGCGAGCACGCGGAACGCTGGCTGCTCGAGACCCACGGCGACATCCGGCTGGCCGGCGACGTCCGTGGCTTCGCGGAGCGGATGGTCGGCGACGCGCGCTTCGCGGTGTGCACGACGTCCATGGCCGGCCACTACGGATGCGACGCCGAGTTCGGGCAGATCCTCGTCTCCACCGCGGTCGGCGGATACACCTGGACGGTGGGTCGCGACACGGGCTCCCTCGGCGAGGAGCCTGCGCTCTTCCAGCCGGGCGACCGCCTGATCGCCGACATCGTCGACGTCGAGGCCCATACGCTGGCCCTCGACGTGGGCGCCCTGAGGGAGACGGCGGCGATGGTCTACGGCATCGACGGCGCCGACGTCCGCTTCGACGGGCCGCGTCCCGCGTCGGCGCCGTCGGCGGCCGCGCTGACGCGGCTGCTGGAGGACTCCGCGCGACTCCGCGACGGACTCGAGTCGGAGACCCTGCGGGCTCTCGTCTACCGGGCGCTGGCGGTCTCCGTCCTGGAGGGGTTCCGGCTGATCGGAGAGGTGCCCGAACGGCACCTGGCGGCACGGGCGCGCTACGCCGCCTACCGCGGCGCCACGCGCTTCATCGACGACTTCGCGTCGCTCCCCATCACCGTCGCCGACGTCGCCCACGCCGTGGGCCTGCCCGTCCGCGACCTCATGGACGTCTTCCGTGCGCACGCGCCGAAGGGCATCTCGCCACGCGCCTACCTCGCGTGGGCGCGGCTCGACGCGGCGCGCGCCGATCTCGACCGCGATCCCACTCAGAGCCACGACCGGGTCGCCCACCGCTGGGGCTTCTCGTCGGCGGCCGTCCTCGAGCTCGAGCTGCGCAGGAGCCGTCCCGCGCGGGACTGATCCGCCAGCTCGAGCTCGAGGGGCCGCTCAGGCGGCGTCGCGTCCGGTGATTCCCGAGGTGGACTCGACGGTGTCGCGCATCTTCTTCTCGAGCGCCTCGTAGAACATCGAGAGCGGGAACTCGTCGTCGAGCACGGCATCCGTCAGGCCCTTCGGCGGCCCGCTCACGGGGAGCGCGTCGACCCCGCGCGACCAGACGGAGGCCGGGTGCGGGGTGAGCGTCGACGACACCAGCTCGTAGGCGGCCAGCCAGTGCGCGGTCTTCGGCCGGTCGATGGAGCGCCAGTACAGCTCGTCGATGGCGTCGCCCAGGGCGACGACCGCATCCGGCAGCTCGGCCCAGTCGATCGTGAGCTTCGTGTCGGTCCAGTGCAGCACGCCCCGCTGGTGGAGCCACGCGAACAGCAGCTGACCGCCGAGCCCGTCGTAGTTGCGCACGCGCGACCCGGTGAGGGCGAACCGGAAGATCCGATCGAACAGCACCGCGTACTGCACGAGCTGCGCCCGATCGGCCAGGAGCGCGTCGGTCTCCGGGTCGCGAGCCAGCTCGACCGCCGACCGGAACGCCGTGAGGTCGCACCGGAGCTCCTCGAGGGAGTACAGGAAGTACGGCATGCGCTGCTTGATCATGAACGGATCGAACGGCAGGTCCCCGCGCATGTGCGTGCGGTCGTGGATGAGGTCCCACATCACGAAGGTCTCCTCCGCGAGCGTCTGGTCGTCGAGCAGCCGCAGGGCGTCGGCGGGCAGGTCGAGTCGCGTGATCTCGGCCGCCGTGCGCACGACACGTCGGAAGCGCGCCGCCTCGCGGTCGGCGAAGATCGCACCCCAGGTGTAGGCGGGGATGCTCGAGGTGGCGACCGACTCCGGGAACAGCACCGCGGAGTTGGTGTCGTACCCCGGGGTGAAGTCGAGGAACCGGATGGGGAGGAACAGCGCGTTCGAGAAGGCGCCGGCCTCGAGGTCGCCCACGAAGTCGGGCCAGATCACCTCGACCAGCACGGCCTCGAGGTGACGGTCGCTGCTGCCGTTCTGCGTGTACATGGGGAACACCACGAGGTGGCGGACCCCGTCTCGGCGGTCGAGCTGCGGCTGGAACGCGACCAGCGACTCGAGGAAGTCGGGCACCCCGAATCCGCCCTCGGCCCAGGCGGCGAGGTCGTCGTCGAGCGCCTCGAGGTACGCCGCGTCGTGGGGGAAGGCGGGGGCGAGCGCGGCCACGTCGTCGCGGATGCGGGCGAGCAGCCGTGCCGCCTCGGGGTGGTCCTCCGCCTCGGGGATCGACCCGTCCTTCACCTGGAACGTCTGGAACGCGGTGGCGGCGGCCTTGAGGTCCTGCCACGCGGGGTGCGCGATCAGGGCGGCGTCCTCGACGACCTCGGGTTCTCCTACGATGGCGGACCCGGCAGCGGGGGCGGTGGTGGTGATGCGTGCGGATGCGGACATGGTGAACCTCCAATCGTCGCTCTCGAGCCTACGGACGACTCTTCGCGCGAGTGTGGCCTTCACCGAGCATCCGTTGCGTCTGGTCGCAGGATCCGCGCGTTTTCTTTGCGTCGGGGTCTCACCTCGGCCGGGATGACCGTCCTCGTCCGGAGCTACGCGGTCGGCGGCGGCGGGGAGGCGAGCACGGCGTCGATCAGGCCCGGGAAGCGGGCGTCGAGCTCGGCGCGGCGCAGCTGGATCGCATGGGTGCGTCCGCTGACGATCGTGCGCGTCACCCCCGCCTCGCGGAGGGCCTTGAAGTGGTGCGACAGCGTCGACTTCTGCACGTCGAACCCCCAGTCGTCGGCGTGCTTCGAGTGCGGCTCGCCGTCGGAGAGCACGCGCACGATCTGCAGCCGGATGGGGTCGCCCAGGGTCCGGAGCACCTCGACGAGCTCGACCTCCTCGATGGGAGGGGACGGGTAGGGATCGGACATGGAGCACCTATTGTTTGACAACCATCGAACGATGTCGTACCTTCATCGTATGACATCGATCGAACGATCGTACCGCACATCCCTCCCGAAGCTGCTCCTCCTGGCCCTCGCGATGTTCGTCGTGGGCACCAACGCCTTCGTGATCGCCGGGCTCCTGCCCGACATCGCCGCCGACCTCGGCGTCTCCCCGACCGAGGTCAGCTACTCCATCACCAGCTACGCCGTCGTCGTCGCGGTCATCTCCCCTCTGGTGTCCATCACGCTCGCCCGAGTGCCCCGAGCCGTGCTCATGGCTGCCGGACTGGCCGTCTTCGCGCTCGGCACCGCCGTCGCGGCGTCCAGCGACTCCGTCGGCTGGTTCATCGCCGGTCGCACGCTCTCCGGTCTCGGCGGGGCGGCGCTCGTCCCGACGGCCACCGCCTCCGCGGCCCTCCTCGCACGGCCCGAACGACGCGGGCAGGCGCTCGCTCTCGTCGGTGCGGGCTTCACGCTCGCCACCGCGGTCGGATCGCCGTTCGGCACGGCGCTCGGGGGAGCGGCCGGGTGGCGGACCCCGATGTGGATCCTGGTGGGCGTCGCCGCGGTGCTGGTCGTCCTGATCCCGCTCGTGGTCCGCGGGCTGCCGGTGTCCGCCGCCATCTCCCTGCGTCGGCGGCTCGCCCCGCTGGCGGAGCCGCGCATCCTCGCCCTGCTGGCGACCACGTTCCTGATGATCGCCGGGTTCAACGTGGTGTACATCTTCAGCTCGGCCGTCACGGCCGAGGCGACGGGCGGCTCCGGGGCGCTGCTCGCGGTCCTGCTGCTCAGCTACGGCGGCGCGGGGGTCGTCGGCAACCTGGTCGCCGGCCCGGCGACCGACCGGATCGGCAGCCGGCTCACCGCGATCGTGGCGCTGGGCGGACAGGTCGCGGCGCTCGCCGTGCTCACGTTCGTGGAGTCGTCCTTCGTCGCCTCCGTCGTGGTGTTCGCGGTCTGGGGCGTGGCCGCCTTCGCGATCGCGATCCCCGTGCAGCACCGGCTCGTGAGCGTGGACCCGGACTCCGCCGCGCTCACCCTGGGCTGGTACTCGACCGCGATGTACGTGGGCATCGCCGTGGCTCCGCCGCTCGGCACCGCCGCACTGTCCCTGGGTGGGCCCGTCGCCCTCCCGATCGCCGGCGCGGTCGTGACCGCCCTCGCCCTCGTCTTCTTCCTCACCGCCTACGCCCGTCGCCGCGGCCCCGTCCTCCCGACGGGTGGGCTCTCACCTGAGCTTCCTGCCACGCCCGAGCAGCAGGTGCCCGAGCCGGCGCAGCGTTCCCTCTGATGCTTTCGCCATACCCACGCTGTTCCGCCACACCGATCGACGTGGCGAAACAGCGTGGGTATGGCGAAACGTGATCTACGCGTGGGGGCCGGGGAGCTCGCCGGAGCCGCGCACGACGAGGCGGGGGCTCAGCCGCACCTGCTCGAACGCGCGGCGGTCGCCGCCCACGCGGCGCAGGAGCAGGTCGGCGGAGAGCTGGCCCATGGTGGCCGGGTCCTGCGCGATCACGGTGACGCCCGGCTCGAGCACGTCGCTCAGCTCGAAGTCGTCGAAGCCCACGAACCCGCGCGTCGCGATCTCTCCGCGCGACTTCAGGTGCCGCAGCAGCCGCACGCTCCACCGGTTGTTGCCCGCGAAGATGGCGGTGGGCGGATCCTCGAGGTCGAGGATGCGGTCGATCCCGTCCTCGAGGTCGTCGCGTGTGGGGGCCGCGAGCATCACGAGGTCGTCGTCGAACGCGATGCCCGCATCCGCGAGCGCCAGTCGGTAGCCGGAGAGCCGTTCGCCGGCGGTGAAGACCGACGCGTCGTCGCCGAAGAACGCGATGCGGCGGTGGCCATGGGCGATCAGATGCGTCACGCCCTCGCAGCTGCCGCCGGCGTTGTCGGCGAGCACCGTGTCGGCCTCGATCCCGGGCACGATGCGGTCGACGAAGACGATCGAGCATCCCGCGGCGATCTCGGCCGCGAGGAACGCCGGGTCCGTGCCCTGGGCCGGGGCGAGGATGATGCCGTCGGCGCCGCGTGAGCTGAACGACTCGACGATCTGGCGCGAGCGGCTCGCATCCTCGTTGGACGAGGCGGAGAGCAGCAGGTAGTTGTGGGCGAGCGCGACGTCCTCGACGGCGCGGGTGAGGACGGAGTAGAAGGGATCGGCGACGTCCTCCATGATGAGGCCGATCGTCGCCGTGGTGCCCTGGCGGAGCTGGCGGGCGAACTCGTTGCGACGGAAGCCGAGCCGCTGGATGGCCTCCTGCACGGTCGCGAGCGTCTCGGCGCTGACGTAGCCGTCCTGGTTCACGACGCGCGACACCGTCTTCAGGCTCACGCCGGCGGCCGCCGCGACGTCGCTCATGGTCGCGCGGGTCCTCGTCGTCGGGCCGCTCATGCCAGAAGACTAGCGGCATCTCTCTAGGACAACGTTGACAGACAACGTTGACATACCCCTTCGGGGGTCGCTACCGTAACCCAGACGGATGCGCAGACGTCCGCAGTCACCATTCCTCTTTCAGCGTCGAAAGGCCCCCGCATGCCGGTCGCTCCCTTCGCCCACCCGCGCTCCCAGCGAAGGCGCACCACTCGATCCGGGCGGCTGACCGCACCGATCGTCGTGGCCGCCGTCGTCGCCGCCATGATCCCGCTGGCCTCCGTCGCCCCGGCTCAGGCCGCGAGCCAGACGGAGTTCTTCTCCTCGTTCGAGAGCGATCAGGCGGCTCCGTTCGCCGACCGTGTCGAGCTCGCCGCCGACGGCACCCCGCTCCAGCAGAACGTCGAGGGCCCCGGCGGCGGCAGCCTGCTCGGCAGCGTCAAGACCGTGACCGCGAGCGGCGAGAACGCCCCCAACGAGGCCGCCATCTGGGCGGCCGACGGCAACCCGGGCACCAAGTGGCTGGTCTTCCAGCCGCAGGGCTGGCTCCAGTACCAGCTGCAGAACGTCGCCACGGCCGTGACCTACTCGCTCACCTCCGGCAACGACGCGCCTGAGCGCGACCCCAAGCAGTGGGTGCTGAAGGGCTCGACCGACGGCAGCACGTGGGTCGACCTCGACACGCAGACCAACCAGACGTGGGCGGATGCGGATCGCGGCGTCAAGAAGAGCTACACCATCCAGACTCCGGGCGCGTACTCGTACTACAAGCTCGACGGCATCGTGAACCACTCCGGCGGCCTCATCCAGCTCGCCGACTGGGACCTCCTCGCCCAGGTCGACCCGAGCGCCCCCGCGGCGCCGGTCAGCACGGGCGTCGCCACCGGACCCAGCTCCGGCTACAACATGAAGGCGCGCGTCGGCTGGACCGGCACGCACTCGCTCCGCTACGCGGGCGAGCACAGCGCTGACGGCGAGGCGTCGTTCACCAACCGCCTCTTCGACGTCGACGTCGCCGTGGGCGCGACCAGCCGCCTGAGCTAAATGATCTTCCCCGAGCTCACCGCCAACGACCTGCAGTACCCGTCGACCTACTCCGCGGTCGACCTGCGCTTCAGCGACGGCACCGAGCTCTCCGATCTGAAGCCCGTCGACGTCTACGGCATCGACGCCACCGCGGAGGGACAGGGCGCCGGCAAGGTGCTCTACCCGAACCAGTGGAACCAGGTCGAGATCGACCTCGGCACGATCGCCGCGGGCAAGACCGTCACCGCGGTGCAGTTCCACTACGACAACCCGGGCGGCACCGCCGACACCGCGTTCGGCGGCTACCTGGACGACATCCGCATCCAGTCCGCTCCGGCGACCATCGACGGCTCGAGCCTGACGAACTACGTCGACACCCGTCGTGGCACCAACTCCTCGAGCGCGTTCTCCCGCGGGTCGAACGAGGCCATCACCGCGATGCCCAACGGGTTCAACTTCCTCGTCCCGCTCACGAACGCCGGCGCCAACTCGCGCGAGTACTCGTGGCAGCAGGACAACGACGACAACAACCGCACCCGGTTCGAGGGCCTCGGCTTCTCGCACGAGCCGAGCCCCTGGATGGGTGACCGCAACCAGTTCTCGGTGATGCCCGTGTCGGGATCCGGCACCCCCTCCGGGAACTGGCACACGCGCGCCGACCGCTTCGGGCACGACAACGAGACGGCGCAGCCCGACTACTACGGCGTGACGCTCGACAGCGGCGTCAAGGCGGAGGTCACCCCGACCGACCACGCGGCCGTGATGCGGTTCACCTTCCCGTCGGACTCGGGCAGCATCGTGCTCGACGCGCCCAACGGCTCGACCAGCGAGGGCAGCCTGAACATCGCGGCCGACGGCACCGTCACCGGCTGGGTCGAGAACGGCGCCGCGGGCGACACTGGCCGGACGCGCATGTACGTCTACGGCGTGCTCGACCAGGCGCCGACCAGCACCGGCACCGCCCAGGGCGGCCGTCAGCTCACCAAGTTCGCGAAGTTCAGCTTCGGCTCGGGCGACGACCACCAGGTGCTGCTCCGCGTGGCCACCAGCTACCTGAGCCTCGCGCAGGCCCAGCAGAACCTCGCGATGGAGGTCGGCGGGCAGGGCTTCGACCAGGTGCGGGATGCCGCGAAGTCCGCATGGAACGACCGTCTCGGCGTGCTCGAGGTCGAGGGTGCCACCGAGACCGAGCTGCGGACCACGTACAGCAACCTCTACCGCCTGAACCTCTACCCGAACTCGCAGTTCGAGAA
Source organism: Cnuibacter physcomitrellae (assembly GCF_014640535.1). Lineage (NCBI taxonomy): Bacteria > Bacillati > Actinomycetota > Actinomycetes > Micrococcales > Microbacteriaceae > Cnuibacter > Cnuibacter physcomitrellae. The sequence goes on along the minus strand of NZ_BMHD01000001.1, from coordinate 2,132,683 downwards.
CACCGGCACCGTCAACGCGCCCGTGTACCAGTACGCGAGCCCGGTCACGAAGGGCGGCGCGAGCACCGCCGAGACGACCGGTGCTGTCGTCAAGGACGGCAAGATGTACGTCAACAACGGCTTCTGGGACACCTACCGGACCGTCTGGCCGATGTACTCCATCCTCTATCCGGAGCTCGCGGGCGAGCTGGTGGACGGCTTCACCCAGCAGTACCGCGATGGCGGCTGGATCGCCCGGTGGTCCTCGCCCGGCTACGCCAACATCATGACGGGCACCTCGTCCGACGTTGCGTTCGCCGACGCCTACGTGCGCTCGGTGCCGCTGCCGGATGCGCTGGCCACGTACGACGCCGCGATCAAGAACGCGTCGGTGCCGTCGTCGAACGACAGCGTGGGCCGCAAGAGCCTGAACTCGTCGATCTTCCTCGGGTACACGCCGGCGACGCAGGGTGAGAGCGTCTCGTGGGCTGCTGAGGGCTACATCAACGACTTCGGCATCGGCAACATGGCCGCCGCGCTCGCGAACGACCCGCGCACGCCGGCCGACCGAGTCGAGCAGCTGAAGGAGGAGAGCGCCTACTACCTCGAGCGCGCTCGGGGCTACGTCAACCTCTTCGACCCGTCGATCGGCGGGTTCTTCCAGGCCCGCAACGCGGACGGCACGTTCGTGACGCCGCCCGCGGAGTACGACCCGAAGACCTGGTGGGGTCCGTACACGGAGACCAACGGCTGGAACTTCGCGTTCCACGCTCCGCAGGACCCCAACGGTCTGGCGAACCTCTACGGCGGCAAGCAGGGACTCGAGCAGAAGCTCGACGAGTTCTTCGCCACCCCGGAGACCACGACCGGCTCGATCCACGAGATGGTCGAGGCCCGCGACGGCCGCTACGGCCAGTGGGGCGTGAGCAACCAGGTCAGCCACCACATCCCGTTCATGTACAACGAGGCGGGAGCGCCCTGGAAGGCGCAGTCCATCGTGCGTGAGGCGCTGCAGCGCTCCTACGCGGGCGGTGCCATCGGTCAGGGCTACGCGGGCGACGAGGACAACGGCGAGATGAGCGCCTGGTACCTCTTCAACGCGCTCGGCTTCTACCCGCTCCAGGTCGGATCCGACCAGGTCGTGCTCGGCTCGCCGCTGTTCACCAAGGCGACCGTGCACCTCGCGGGCGGCAAGGACCTGGTGATCAACGCGCCGGGCAACTCCACCACCAACAAGTACGTGCAGTCGCTGCGCGTCAACGGCGAGGAGTACACCAGCACCTCCCTCGACTCGCACGTCCTCACGGACGGCGCGACGCTCGACTTCACGATGGGCGCCGAGCCCAGCACGTGGGGAACGGGCGAGGCCGACAGCCTGCCGTCGCTGACCGAGGGCACCGGAGTCGCCACCCCGCTCAAGGACACCACCGAGCCCACGCTGGCCACGGTGTCGAGCGCGGGCGGCGAGAACGCGGGCGCGCTGGTCGACGACTCGTCGCGGACGCAGCTCACCTTCGCCGGGCCGACCCCGTCGGTGACCGTCACCTACAAGGGCGCCAGTCAGGCGCCGAGCTTCTATACCCTCACCTCGGGGGCGTCGAAGGCCGACCCGTCGGCCTGGAAGCTCGAGGGCAGCGACGACGGCGTGACCTGGTCGACCCTGGATGAGAGGACCGGGCGCACCTTCGCCCAGCGGAACCAGACGGTCCCGTTCCAGATCGAGCGTCCCGCCGCCTACCAGCAGTACCGCCTCACCGTCACCGCGGGCGACCCGACCATCGCGCTGAGCGAGTTCGAGCTGCTCACCGACGGCACCGGCGCCCAGGCCGCCGACCTGCGCTTCAGCGCAGCCGACGGACTCGCCGCCTCGTCGGGTGTCGAGAAGGAGTTCGCGCTCGGCATCGCCTCCGGCGGGTCGGCCGAGGGCTACTCGGCGACGGTCGACTGGGGAGACGGATCGGCGACCACGCCGGCGACGCTCGGTGCGGCCGACCTCGGCAACACGCCGGTGTCCGCGAGCCACGAGTACGCGCTCCCCGGCGTGTACCAGGCCCGCGTCACCCTCACCGACGGAGTGACGTCGACCAGCGGCCTCGTGTCGATCACCGTCGCGTACGTCGAGGAGGGCAGCCTCCTCGCCGCCTACGACAGCGTCTGCATCGGCGACGACGGCATCGGCGGCGCGGACTGCGACGCCAAGGGCATCTCGTACTCGCGCCAGGCGCTCCTCGCGGCCGGCGTGACGTTCGGCAAGCCCATGACGGTGCCCGGCACGGACCTGAGGTTCACCATCCCGGCCCTGCCGGTGGGTGCGCCCGACAACGCGACCGGAGACGGGCAGACCATCGCGGTCGACCTCGGCGCCGGAGCGACGCAGCTCTCGTTCATCGGAGCCGCGACCGAGAAGAACCAGGACACGACCGCGACGGTGACCTTCACCGACGGCACGACGGCGACGATCCTGCTGCAGTTCTCCGACTGGACGAAGGGCGGCAACCAGTCCGCCACCGCGCCCTACGGGAACATCGAGGTCGTCAAGTCGGCGTACCGCCTGGTCGGCGGCAGCCAGAACGGGGCCGCTCCGTACTTCTTCTCGACGGTGCCCTACACCGTCCCCGAGGGGAAGACCGTGGCGAGCATCACGATGCCCGACCAGCCCGGTGAGCCGAGCGAGACCGGACGCGTCCACGTGTTCGCCATCGCCTCGGACGGCGAGCTCCCGGTCGACACCTCGTTCACCGCCACGGCGGGGGCGGATGTGACGGGCACCGCGGGCGAGTCGCTCACGGCCGCTCTGGCCACCGTCGTGCCGACCGACCCGAAGGCCGAGGCGCCGATCGCCCGCGTCCAGTGGGGCGACGGCACGGTGACCGAGGACGCGACGATCACGCCGGGCGCCGACGGCTCGATGGCGCTCAGCGGGACGCACACCTACGCGGCGGCCGGGACCTACACGGTCTCCGTCACGGTGGCGACCACGGCCGGGACCTCGCAGCTGACGCTGAAGGCCACCATCGCGGCCGCACCGGTCTATACCACGGCCATCACCGCCGACCCGGCCGACGAGGTGCTCGCGGGCGCCACGGTCGCGGTGAGCGGCACCGGCTTCAAGCCGGGCGAGAGCGTCGACGTGGTGCTGCAGACCTCGCCCGAGGTCCGGCAGACGGTGACCGCCGGCTCCGACGGGGCGATCTCCGCCTCGCTCACGGTGCCGTCGGATGCGCAGCCCGCGATCTACGCGATCGTCGCCACGGGCGCCGAGTCGGCCATGCCGGCGACCGCCACCATCCAGGTGGTGCCGCCGACCGTGGATCCCGTCTACGACCCGCAGATCCACGTCGACTCCGGCTCGGGGCGCCCCGGTGACCTGGTCACGGTGACGGGAGAGGGCTTCGCGCCCGGAGAGACCGCTCACGTGGTCTTCCACTCCGACCCGGTCGAGGTGGGTGCGCCGGTCGCCAGCGACAAGGGCGCCATCGTCCTGACGTTCGCCGTGCCGGCCGACGCGGAGGTAGGCGACCACGCCATCGAGGTGACCGGTGAGGTCTCGGGCGTCCCGGTGTCGGTGCCGTTCCAGGTGCTGCCCCCGCGCACGCCCGGCGACGGCAGCACCGGGGTGACCGGCCCGGCGAGCGGCTCCGCGGCGTCGCACCTGAGCAACACGGGTGCCGACACGCTCGGCGCCGGCCTCGCCGGGGGCCTCGCGCTCCTGGTGATCCTGGCCGGTGGCGTGCTGCTCCTGCTCCGCCGCCGCCGCACCCACCGCGCCTAGCGGTCCCGCGGGCCGCGGGCCCCGCCTTCTCGGCGGGCCCGCGGGCCTGCGGATCACGCCGATCCGCGAGAAGACGCCCCTCCCACGCTGCGGGAGGGGCGTCTTCTCGCGTCTCAGCGCTGTCATCTCGCGGCGCGGCGGGCACCTCGCGTGCGGTGGGCGCGGTCGGAGGTGCGCGGTAGCGTGACGGCATGGCGATCGAGGTGCGTCCGGCGACGGTGTTCGCCGACGTCGCGACCATGGTGGGGCCGAAGAACCCCGACTCGAACGTCTGCTGGTGCCTCAGCTACCGGCTCCCCTCGAAGGAGAACCTGGCGCTCGCCAGACGCCAGCGCGGGGAGCGGGTCCAGCGGCTCGTGCGCGAGACGCCGGCACCCGGCGTGCTGGCGTACGACGGCGACGAGGTCGTCGGATGGGCGGCCGTGCATCCGCGGGCCGACACGTCCTTCGCCACGAACCGCAGGATCCCGCACGTCGACGACGTCGACGTCTGGTCGCTGTGGTGCGTGCGGGTGCGCCCCGGCCATCGGGGGCAGGGCATCTCCCACTCACTCGTCGCGGGCGCCGTCGACTTCGCCCGCGCCTCCGGCGCGCCCGCGATCGAGGCGTACCCCGTCGACAACGGCGGCGAGCGGGTCGACCTGACCATGGCGTACGTCGGCACGCGGTCCCTGTTCGAACGGGCGGGCTTCACGAAGGCCGCCGACACCACGTCGGTGATCAACGGGTTCCCGCGCGTGATCATGCGATTGGAACTGACATGACGGATGCGCGAAGCATGGGCACCCCGCTGTCCGGCACCGAGACGGCCGACCTGCCCGAGTTCACGGAGGCGCCCGCCGAGCCTCTGGCGCTCGCGCGGGAGTGGCTCGCCGCGGCCCGGGAGATCGGGGTGTCCGAGCCGCTGTCGATGACGCTCGCGACCGCGTCGTCCAGCGGGTCCGTGAGCGCCCGATCGGTCGACGTGAAGCGGATCGACGATACGGGTCTGGTGTTCGGGACCTCGCTGGAGAGTCGCAAGGGCGGTGTCCTCCTCGAGAACCCGCACGCCGCGCTGCAGGCGTACTGGCGCGAGACGATGCAGCAGCTCCGGTTCGAAGGGGTCGTGGAGGTCCTCGGCGGGGCCGAGTCGGATGCGCTCTTCGCCGATCGATCGCCTCGCTCCCGGGCGGCCACCGCGGTCGCTGCCCAGTCCGTCCCGTTCGCGACCGGCCCTGCGGAGGGGAGGGCAGCTCTCGCCGACGCGGCCGAGCGTCTCCTCGACGAGCACGGCGACGACGTGCCGCGGCCTCCAGCATGGCGGGCGCTGCGCCTCGTCCCGGATTACGTGGAGTTCTGGCTCGGACGCCGCGATCGCCTCCACCGTCGCCTGCGGTACCTCCGGGTCGAGGGCGGCTGGGTCGCGGATCACCTCCAGCCCTGAGCGTCTCGCATCGCCGGCACCTTCGCACCCTGGTCGCGGGTCTGAGCAGACGCTAGGGTCATCGCATGACGACATCGGGGGATGCAGTGGTGGTCGACCGGGCGAAGGCTCATCCGGTCGCGAAGGGGCTCGGCATCGCCGGGATCGTGCTCGGGGTGCTCGCGGTGGTGATGCCCCTCGCGATCGTGATCTGGGCGCTCCTGCCCGAGCAGATGAACGCCCTCTGGTACCTGCTCGCCGTCATCCCGCTGACGTTCCTGGTCGCCGTCCTCGGGCTCGTGCTGTCGGTGATCGGCCTCATCGTCGGCCTCGTCTCGAAGCGGGGCACGCCCGTCGCGGCCATCATCGGCGTGGTCCTCAACGCCCTCGTCCTCGCCCTGGCCTTCCTCGCCACGAGCGGCGGCTTCTCCTCCTTCTGAGGCGCTACGAGCCGTCCGCGCTGTCTGCGATGAGGTGGAGCTGGGTGCCGTCGAGGTCGATGAGGAACGCGGCGCGCTGGCCCCAGGGCTGCCGTGTCGGCGCGGTGAGGCGCGGGGCGCCGCTCGTGCGCTCGGGCACCACTGCGGCGACGGCGGCGTAGAGCTCGTCGAGGTCGGCGACCCGGATGCTGCACTGGAACGAGCTGGACGCGGGATCCAGGTCCGGGAACGGGAAGAACTCCAGCTCGACGGAGCCGCGGCGGAGGATGAGACAGGTGTCGTCCCGGAAGGACTCGCCGAACCCGAACGCGCCGTAGAACGCGCTCGTCAGCGCGAGATCGTGCGAGGGCAGGTTCGGGACGGCTCTGTCGACCACTCGGGCTCCGCGCTCCTGACGGCTAGGCCGGGAGCCAGCCCTCGATGGTCTGCACGATCTCCGGATCGTCGGGCTTCGTGCGCGGGCTGAAGCGGCGCACCTCCCCGGTCGGGCTCACGACGAACTTCTCGAAGTTCCAGGTGATCCGGCCCGACTTGCCCTCCGCATCCGGCACGCCGGTGAGCTCCTTGTAGAGCGGATGCGCGTGGCGGCCGTTCACCTTCACCCGCTCCGACATGGGGAAGGTCACGCCCCAGGTCGCGGAGCAGTACTCCTCGATCTTCTCCTCGCTGCCCAGCTCCTGCAGGAACTGGTTGCTGGGGAAGCCGATGACGGTGAACCCGCGCTCGCCGTACGTGCGCTGCAGCTCCTCGAGCTGCTCGTACTGGGGCGCGAGCCCGCACCGGGAGGCCACGTTGACCACGAGCGTCACGCGCCCGTCGGCCAGCTTCCCGAAGGTCGTCTGCTCGCCCTTGATGGTCGTCACCGCGATGTCGTCCAGTTCGCTCACGCCGCCACACTACGCCCCTCGGATGACCCAGAGCCCCCGGCCTCCCGGCGTCAGGGGTCGAGCGTAGGGTGCGGGTATCACGGACCGAGGACGGAACAGGAGGCGGCATGAGCGGGATCGACCTGACGTCGGGCGAGCATGAGAAGGCGCGGCGGATGCTCCAGGAGGACCTGATCGTGTGGTTCACGACGGTGGCGGACGACGGGACGCCGCACGCGGTGCCCGTCTGGTTCTTCTGGGACGACGGGAAGGCGTGGGTGTTCAGCCAGCCCGACACCGTGAAGGTGAAGCATGTGAAGGCCGGGTCGCGGGTGGTGCTGCACCTGAACGCAGGGGGAGAGTTCGGCGACGACGTCGTGATCCTCACGGGCAGCGCCGAGATCGACCCGCGTGGCGCCGCCGGGGTGCTGGCAGGCTTCCGCGAGGCGTACGAGCGCAAGTACGCCGCCGCGATCGCCGACTACGGGATGCCGCTCGAGCAGATCGGTGAGACCTACAGCACCGCGATCGCCTTCACGCCGGAGAAGCTCCAGGCCTGGTGAGCCTCCGCCCCGAGACGGGGAGCGAGGCTCCTGCCTCAGACGGGGCGCGAGAGGAAGCGGGCGGCGAGGGTTGCGCCGAGCCCCCCGTCGAGGACGACACCGTGCGCGGCGCCGCGGAGGATGGCGAGCCGCGCTCGCGGGATCGTGTGCGCCACGAGCCGCGCGCTGTCGGGCGGGGTGAGGCGGTCGGCCGAGCCGTGCAGCACGAGCGTCGGAGCCGTGATCCGGGAGAGCTCGGCAAGGGCGTCGTGTCGGCGGCTCGCGAGGTAGTGGGCCTGCCGCATCCGCGCATCCGTCGTGACCACCAGCAGGGACCGGGCGACGTCGACGGGCACGTCGTCGTCGAAGAAGAAGGGGCGGATGCGGGCGATCTCTCCCGATCTCAACGCCGCCCCTGCCTCGGGATCGCGGGTCACGGTGTGACGGTCACCCGCGTTCGTCGCGGCGAGGACCAGTCGCCCCAGGCGGGACGGATGGTCGACCGCGAACCACTGCGCCACCCGGCCGCCCATCGAGTGGCCGAGGAGGTCGACGCTCTCGAGACCCGCCGCATCGATCACCCGCACGAGGTCGGCGGCGAGGTCGCGAGTCGAGAAGACCCCGGACGCACTCCGTCCGCTCGCGCCGGTGCCGCGATGGTCCACCAGCACGAGCGGCCGGCCCTGCCCCAGCACGGGAGCGGCGAGCCGCCACGACCGGTGGTCGACCGCCTGCCCCGGGACGAGCAGCAGTGGACGCCCCGGCCCGTGGCCGAGGGTCCAGGCGGCGAGGCGTGTGCCGTCCGCCGCCGTCACGTCGGGGATCGGCACCGCCTCGGGGACGGCCGGCGACCGAGGGGCGCCTCCGCTGTCGCCGTCCCCGGCCCGCGCCTCAGGATCCGTGCCCGCCCCCGCGCCCGCGCTCATCGTCGGCGGGGCGTCCAGCCCACCGGCAGCGGCCCGGAGACGTCGGCGCGCTCGCGGTCGACCTCTGCCGACCAGCCCTGCGCCGCATCCGCCGGCCCGTCGAACCCGCCGCGGGCCACGCGGAACCCGAGGTCCTCCAGCGCGGTGCGCGGTGCCCCGCCGCGACGCGTCGAGGCGCGCACGCTCCACGCGTCGTCGGCGAACCCGCCGCCGCGGAACACGCGGTAGTCGCCGTAGCGGGCGGGATCGAGGAGGTCCCAGCACCACTCCCAGACGTTCCCGAGCGTGTCGAACAGGCCGAAGGCGTTCGGCATCCGCCCGCCGATGGCCTGCGGCGCCGTCACCCCGTCGGCCGCCGTCCAGGCCACCTCCGCCAGGGGGCCGTAGTGCGCCCCGGTCGAGCCGGCGCGGCAGGCGAGCTCCCACTCCGCCTCGGTGGGGAGCCTGAACCCATCGGCATCGACGTGCCAGGTGACCTCGTCGCCGTCGACCGCGTACGCGGGATCGAGCCCCTCCCACTCCGAGGCCGCGTTGCAGAAGCGCACCGCCCGCAGCCAGCTCACGCCGGTGGCAGGCCGACGCGGATGCGCGGCCGACTCGCCCAGCATCTCCGCCAGCTGCTCCTCGGTGACCGGGTAGCGGCCGAGCTCGAACGGCTCGAGCTCGACGCTCCAGCGCACCTTCCGACGCGCGTCGTGGAGCGCGACCGTGCCGCCGGGGATCGCCGCCATCTCGATGTCCACTGGTCCATCCTCCCAGCGGGGAGCGGGGAGCGCGGAGCGGGGAGCGGGGAGCGGGCGCGAGCGCCGTGAGGCCTACGGGACGATCGAGTCCACGTAGCCGCCGTCGACCCGCACCGCGGCACCCGTGGTGGCGGAGGCGAGCGGCGAGGCGAGGTAGCAGACGAGGTTCGCGATCTCCTCGGGCTCGATCAGCCGCTGGAGCAGCGACTGCGGGCGATGGACGCGCATGAACTCGCGCTGCGCCTCCTCCCACGGCAGCGAGCGGTCGACGAGCTGGTAGACGAAGTCCTCCACGCCCGGCGTATGGGTCGGACCGGCGATCACCGAGTTGACCGTGACCCCGGACCCGGCGGCCGCCTTCGCGAACCCGCGCGAGACCGCGAGCAGCGCGGTCTTGGACGCGCCGTAGTGGATCATCTCCTCGGGGATGACGAGCGCGGAGTCGCTCGCGATCGAGAGCACGCGCCCCCATCCGCGGTCGATCATGCCGGGCAGCGTCATCCGGATGAGGCGCGCCGCGCTGAGCACGTTGGTCTCGAAGAAGCGGCGCCACTCGTCGTCGTCGATCTCGAGCGGCGGCACCGCCCCGAAGATGCCCAGGTTGTTGACGAGCACGTCGACGTCGCCGGCCGATTCCCGCAGTCGATCGGCGCCCTCCTGCGTGGTCACGTCGGCGACCGCGGCCACGAGCTCGGCCTCGGGGAGCTCGGCGCGCATCCGCCCGATCGCCGACGAGACGGAGTCGTCGCTCCGGCCGTTGACCACCACACGCGCCCCCGCGTCGGCGAGGCCCCGCGCGATGGCGTACCCGATCCCTCCGGTCGACCCCGTCACCGCCGCCGTCCTGCCCGTCAGATCGATCCGCATCCCGCATCCTCTCGTCGACGTCCCATTCCAGCACCATCGCCCCAGGGATGCACCAGCGCGGATGGGCCAGACTGGCAGCATGAACCCGACAGAGCAGTTCCGGGCCGCGCGCGACACCCTCCTCGCCCACCGCACCGACGCGGAGGCGGCGGAGGCCGAGTTCCGCTGGCCGGATGTGGGTCCGCACTTCAACTGGGCGATCGACTGGTTCGACGCGATCGCGATCGGCAACGAGCGCCCGGCGCTGTGGATCGTGGAGGAGGACGGCTCCGAGACGGTGGTCAGCTTCGACCGGATGCGCTGGCGCTCCGACGAGGTCGCCGCCTGGCTGCACGCCCAGGGCGTCGAGCAGGGCGACCACGTGATGCTCATGCTCGGCAACCGGGTGGAGCTGTGGGAGTCGATGCTCGCGATCATGAAGCTCGGGGCCGTCATCCTGCCCACCACCGTGCTGCTCTCGCCCACCGACCTCGCCGATCGGCTCGAGCGCGGCGAGGTGACGCACGTCATCGCCGACGCCTCCGAGGCCGCCAAGTTCGAGGGCCTCCCCGAGGCGGACGACGTGGTGCTCATCGCGGCGGGCGGCCGGGTCGACGGATGGCTCGACTACGACGACTCCATCGACGCGGAGGGCATCGCCCCGACCGTGGTCGTCGACACCGACGACCCCTGCCTGGTCTACTTCACGTCGGGCACCACCTCGAAGCCGAAGATGGTGGTGCACACCCACGAGTCGTACCCGGTCGGCCACCTCAGCACGATGTACTGGCTCGGGGTGCGACCGCGCGACGTGCATCTCGCCATCAGCTCGCCCGGCTGGGCGAAGCACGCCTGGAGCTGCTTCTTCGCCCCCTGGATCGCTGAGGCGACGGTGTTCGTCTCCAACTACGCGCGGTTCGACGCCGGTGCGCTGCTGCGCCGCCTCGACGAGGCGGGCGTGTCGACCTTCTGCGCGCCGCCGACGGTGTGGCGGATGCTCATCCAGGCCGACCTCGGCGACCGGCCGAGGGCGCTCCGCGAGATCCTCTCCGCGGGTGAGCCGCTGAACCCGGGGGTGATCGCGAAGGTCGAGGAGTCGTGGGGGCTCACCATCCGCGACGGCTACGGACAGACCGAGATGACCGCCGTCATCGCCAACCCTCCGGGCCGCCCGATCGTCCCGGGCGCGATGGGGCGAGCGCTGCCGGGCGTCGCCGTCGAGATCATCGACCCGGTCTCGGGCGAGCCCTCCGGCACCGGGGAGATCTGCCTCTCGCTCGATCCGGAGCCGGTCAACCTCATGGCCGGCTACCTGGGCGACGACGAGCGCACCACCCGCGCGCGAGCGGACGGCCGCTTCCACACCGGCGACGTCGCCACCCGCGACGCCGACGGCACCATCACCTTCGTGGGCCGGACGGACGACATCTTCAAGTCCTCCGACTACAAGGTGTCGCCGTTCGAGGTCGAGAGCGTGCTGCTGCAGCATCCGGCCGTGGCGGAGTCGGCCGTGGTCCCGGCTCCGGATGCGACCAGGCACAGCGTGGTGAAGGCGTACGTCGCCCTCGCCGAGGGATGGGAGCCGGATGCGGCCACCGCCTCGGCGATCTTCACCCACTCGCGCGACCTGCTCTCGGCCTATGAACGCGTACGCCGCATCGAGTTCTTCGTCCTGCCGAAGACGATCTCCGGCAAGATCCGCCGGGTCGAGCTGCGCGAGCGCGAGGAGGACGCCTTCGCCCGCGGGGAGCGTCTCGCGGCCGAGCACCGAGCGGACGGCAGCTGATGGCGCACCTCCAGATCGCACTGAACGGCGACAGCACGCATCCGGCCATGCCGCGCACCCCCGACGAGATCGCGCGCGACGCGGCCGAGTGCGTGGCGGCCGGGGCGACCCTGCTGCACCTGCACGCGTTCGACGATGACGGGCGCGAGTCGCTCGAGCCGGTACACGTGGGGCGGATGCTCACCGCGGTGCGTGCGAGCTGCCCGGGCATCCCGCTCAACGTGACCACCTTCGCCGAGATCGAGCCCGATCCGCGGCGCCGCCTCGAGCTGGTGAGCGGCTGGACCGAGCTGCCCGACCTGATCTCGGCGAACCAGGGCGAGGACGGGATCGACGATCTGTCGGCCCTGCTCGTCTCGCGCGGCGTGGCGATCGAGGCGTGCGTCCTCTCGGTCGCCGACGCCGAGCGGTTCGTCGCGATCGGCGGATGGGACCGGTTCGAGCGCCTCGTGATCGAGGCCATGGATCCCGATCCCGAGACGGCCCTGGGTCTCATCGCCGACATGGAGGCCGTGGTGGCCCGCGCCGGGGTGGGCCTGGAGCAGCTGGAGCACGGGCTCGGTGCGGGCACCTGGGCCGTGGTGGAGCGCGCGGCCCGGCTGGGGAAGGGCATCCGCGTCGGGCTGGAGGACGTCGGCACGCTGCCCGACGGCTCCGTCGCCGCGTCGAACGCCGAGCTCGCCGTCGCGGCGAAGCGCCTCGTCCCCGCTGAGTAGCTCGTCCCGTCTGCGGAGAACCGCTCGCCCTCCCCTTCGGGGGCCGCGGGTGGTGCGGCGGCTTGGATAGCGTGGTCGAGGCCGCGACGCCGCGGTCTCGACAGTGGGGGAACCGACCTAGATGAGAAGACTCACCAGGGCCGTTGCGCAGTGCGCGGCCGTCACCATCGCCGCAGGGGCGATCCTGATGACCGCGGGCACGGCATCCGCGGAGCCGACGGCCGGGGGTGACCCGTCGGAGAAGCTGTCCGGATGGCTCTCCGTCGCGTCGAACCTCGACCTCTCGACCAATCCGGCGGTCGCCAACGAGCAGATCGACGCCGCCACGGAGTCCGCGGACGTCCTCGGCGCCGGACCGACGGGGCTGCAGATCTCCGAGCAGGGCATCGCCGTCACCGTCTACTACTCGACCACGCCGAGCGACGCCGACGTCGCCGCGCTCGCCGCCCTGGGCACCGTCGACGACGTCGCGGCGAAGTACTTCGTCATCGGCGCCACGGTCCCGGCCTCGAAGCTCGACGCCGTCGCCGCCCTGCCGCACGTGACGAGCGTCGTGCAGAGCCTCGCCCCGACCACCTCGGGCTCGGCCCGCGAGGCGATGGCGTCCGCCGTGGGCGCGGTCCCCGCGGCCGCCGCCGACGACTGCCGCACCGTCCCGGCGAACCTCGCCGACCCGCTCAACGTGCCTCTGGCGCAGGAGCTCTACAAGGTGGACGGCTCGGGCGTGAAGGTGGGCATCATCTCCGACTCGTTCGGCACGTCGACGGATGCGCTGACGACGCCCGCCGAGGACGTCGCCGCCGGTCTGCTCCCGGGCGCCGGCAACCCCTGCGGCTACACGCAGCCGGTGCAGGTCGTCCGTGAGGCGGAGGGCCCCGGCTCGGACGAGGGCCGCGCGATGGCGCAGCTCGTGCACAGCATCGCTCCCGGCGCGACGCTCGCGTTCGCGTCGGGCGGCAACAGCCAGGTGGCGTTCGCCAACTCCGTCGAGGCGCTGCTCGCCGACGGAGCGGACATCATCGTCGACGACCTCGGCTACCTCGACGAGTTGATGTTCCAGGACGGCACCATCTCGAACGCGGTGACCGAAGCGGAGAGCCAGGGCGTCCCGTTCTTCACCGCCGCCGGCAACGACACCTCCGTCGGTCGTGTCGGTCCGAGCACCGGGTCGGTCATCTCCTCGTGGGAGACCCCCGGCTATCGTCCGATCGACTGCCCCGCCGTCATCGCGACCTCGCTGACGCAGGCGGGTCTGACCGGCGACTGCCTCGACTTCAGCCCCACCGGCGCGGACGACCCCACCGACCAGCTGCTGTACCCGGACCTCCAGGGCGGGGTCGCGAGCATCATGCTGCAGTGGGCTCAGCCGTTCGGTGCAGCCGACACGCAGCTCACCGGCGTCGTGCTCGACTCGAACGGTGCGGTCGTCGGCTTCACTCCGTTCGCCGGTGTCGATCCCTTCCAGGTCATCCGCTTCCAGCCGACCGGTGGCGCCTACGACTTCGTCGTCGTCCGCGACACGACCGGCGGTGCGTCGGCGTCGCTGCCCCGCGTGAAGGCGATCTTCCTCGGCAGCTTCCTCGGCGGCGCCGAGTACTACCAGAGCACCGGCGGCGACATCGTCGGCCCGTCGATCTATGGTCACGCCGGCACCCCGTCGGCCGTGAGCGTCGTGGCCGCGAACGCGGAGACGCCGGACACCCTCGAGCCCTTCAGCGGCACCGGTCCGACGACCCTCTACTTCGAGCCCATCCCGAGCACGGCCGCCCTCGCGACGCCGATCTCCGGAGCGCCCGACGTCACCGGCGTCGACGGCGGCTGGACGAACTTCTTCAGCAACCAGCAGCCGGTGAGCGGTCATCCGGGCGTCTACTCCTTCACCGGCACCTCGGCCGCCGCGCCGTCGGTGGCCGCGGTGGCCGCGCTCGGGCTTCAGCTCAACCCGCAGGCCACGCCGCAGCAGGTGCGCGCGGCGCTCACCTCGACCGCCGAGGAGGTGCCGAACATCTTCAACGGCGTGTCCTCGCAGGACGCCACGGGTGCGGGCCGCGTGAACGCTGCGGCGTTCCTCGCCGCGCTGCCGCCCGTGCCGGTTCCGCCGGCTCCGGTACCCGTGCCGGTCCCGGCGGGTGGTGGCGGCAACGCCACGCAGCTCGCCGCGACCGGAGCCGGCGAGACGGGGTCCGCCCTCGGCCTCGGAGCCCTGGTCCTGCTGGCCGGATCCGTGCTCCTGATCGGAGCCCGCCGCCGCCGCGCCACGCGCTGACGAGCGACCCCCGCACCACCGAGCACACCCGGAGAGAGCGGCTGCCTGGCGACAGGAGCCGCGATCTCCGGGTGTGCTCGTCCGCGAGGGGGGCGGTCAGCGCAGGGCGGCGATGCGCTCGACGGCCTCGGTGAGGACGCCGGGCGAGCAGGCGAGGTTGAGCCGCGCGAAGCCGCGACCCACGGACCCGAAGGTGGGGCCCGGGACGAGCGCGACCCGCCCCTCCGCCAGGATGCGCTCGGCGGGGTCGTCGCCCCAGCCCAGCGCCCGGAAGTCGAGCCAGGCGAGGTATCCCGCGGTGGGCTCGCGATAGCCGACCTCGGGCAGGTGCTCGTCGAGCAGCGCACGCAGAAGGTGGCGGTTCTCGACGATCGCCGCCACCGTGCCGTCGAGCCACTCCTCGCCCTCGGGCGTGCCGAACGCGGCGACCGACGCGTGCAGCCCCAGGATGCTCGTCCGCGCGAGGACCTCGTCGCTCAGTCCGTCCACCCGGGCCGAGGTCGCCGCGGAACCCGGCACGATGAGTGCGCACTTGAACCCGGCGATGTTCCAGCCCTTCGACGCCGACGTGACGCACACGCCGACGCGGGCCGCCGCATCCGACACCGCGAGGAAGGGCGTGACGTCGCCATCCGGATGCACGAGCGGAGCGTGGATCTCGTCGCTCACGACGACGGCGCCGAACCGGTCGGCCAGCTCGGCCAGAGCGGCCAGCTCCTCGCTCGGATGGGGCCGGCCGATCGGGTTCTGCGGGTTGCAGAGCAGCACCGCGCGCGCTCCCGCTGCGAGAGCGGCCTCGAGGCCCTCGAGGTCGAGGCGCTCGCCGTCGGCGAGGGGCACCTCGACCACGCGATGGCCAGCCTCGGTCACCAGCTCGAAGAACGGCGGGTAGATCGGCGGCATGATCACCACGCCGGACGACGGGGGCAGCAGCACGCGGAGCGTCTCGACGATCGCCACGCTGACGTCGGTGGTCGCCCGCACGGTCTCCGCGTCGATCGTCCAGGCCCATCGCCGCTCGGCGAAGCGCGCGAACGCGTCGGCGACGGGACGGGCGCTCGCGACGTATCCGGTGTCGGACAGTCGCAGGCGTTCCTCGACGGCCGCGGCCACGACCGGAGCGATCGGGTAGTCGGTCTCGGCGACGAAGAGCGGCAGCACGTCCTCCGGGTAGGCCCGCCACTTGTAGCTCGAACGCTGCCGGAGCAGGGGCAGCGCGTCCGCCTCGACCTTCGTCATGATCGCAGCCTAGGCACGGCCGCCGACCTCCCGCTGCAGGGTGCGGATGGCGTCGCCGAGGGCGCCGACCGTCAGGAGCCCGGTGCCGAGGGGGCCGGAGCGGTCCTCGCCGAGGAGGGGCAGGCGGCGCAGCGCGGCTGCGACGTCGTCGTCCATCGAGTCCAGCTGGTGCTTCAGTTCCCGTGCCGCTGCCCCCGGGTCGTCGGGGGCGGCGAGGGCGACCGCCTTCGCGGCGTAGGCCGCGGCGCCGAGCGCGTGCGCGCCCATGTGCGCCACCCCCGAGGCCTGCGCGGCCGACCTGGCCGCCGCCGCCCCCGTGGGGGAGGAGGCGGAGGCGGCCGCCCGCCCGGCCACGAAGCGCATCCGGATCTGGCCCGCCGCGTCGACCTCGCCGCGTGCGTAGGCCCTCGCGCGCTCAATCGCGTCCCGCGCGCGGGGGTCGTCGGGCGCCTCGGCCTCGAACAGCGGCAGCACCCGCTCGGCGCAGTCGGCCGCCCACGCCGCCACCGCCCGCCGGTCGGCGTCGTCCAACGTCTGCGGAGAGAGCACGCCCCACTCTCCCACGCCCTCCCCCCGAGCGCCTCTCCTCGCGGGGTCGGCTCCCGTCAACATCGAGTGCTCATTTCTGGCTGCCCTGGCGCGCGGGATGGCGCCAAGAGTGAGCACTGGATGGGACGCGCGTTCGGGAGCGGGTGATCTTCCGGCGACGTCGAGTGCTCATTTCTGGCTGCATAGCGCAGGAGATGGTGTCAGGGGTGAGCAGTGGGTGGGATGCGTGGGTGCGGGTGTGGTCTCCTGGCGTGGTTGAGCGCTCATTGCTGGCTGCATTGCGCGGGAGATGTTGCCAGGAGTGAGCACTGGGTGGGATGCGCGTGCGCGGGCACGTGGGCCCCTGGCGGGGGTCGAGTGCTCGTTTCTGACTGCGTGGACGTGGGGTGGCGCCAGGAGTGAGCACTGGATGGGATGCGCGGGCGCGGGAGTGTGATCTCCTGGTAGGGGCGAGTGCTCATTTCTGGCTGCATAGCGCGCGAGATGGCGCAAGAAGTGAGCAGTGGGTGGGATGCGCGGGCCCGGCGTGTCGCCTCATGGGGTCGAGTGCTCACTTCTGGGTGCATGGCGCGCGGGATGGCGCCGAGAGTGAGCACTCGATGGGAGTGGGGCGCAGCGGGGCGGGCTAGGCGGGGCGGGCTAGGCGGGGCGGAGGAGGTAGCGGACGAGGTCGCGGGCGCCCTGGGCGGTGGCCGCGGTGTCGCTGCCGAGCGAGGAGAAGATGATCGCGCCGAGGATGGCGTCGCCGAGCTGGTCGACGGGGGCGTCGGCGGCGAGCTGCCCGTCCCGCACGGCGACGGAGAGGCGCTCGGCGAGGAAGCGGTTGACGCCGAGGCTCGCACCGAGGTGGTCGCCGACCGCGCGGTCCTCCGCGGCGGCCGCGAGCAGCGACCGCATCAGCGCGGTGCCGTTCGGGGCCTCGAGGACGGAGAGGATGACGTCGAGCCAGCTCTCCACATCCGCCAGCACGTCGCCGGTGTCGGGCACGTCGAACTCCAGGGGGAAGAGCCTCCCGTCGGTGAGGCACTCGGCGATGAGCGCCCCTCGCGACCGCCACCAGCGGTAGATCGTCTGCTTGCCGACGCCGGCCTCGCGGGCGACGCCCTCGATGGTGAGGTTCTCGTAGCCGACGGTGTGGAACAGGCGGGCGGTCGCGTCGAGGATGGCCTCGCGTGCCGCAGCGCTGCGGACGGGCCCGGCTCGGTGCTCGTTCATCCACACAGGCTACCCGCAGGAACTAGACGAGACGTCACGTATTGTGAACGTCATGGCCGCTCTGCTGTTCCGTCTCGGATCCTTCGCCGCACGTCGCGCCTGGGCGGTGATCGTCTCCTGGGTCGTCATCCTCGGCCTCGCCGTCACCGCGTTCCTCACGCTGGGTGGCACGCTCAGCAACAGCTTCGACATCCCGGGCACGGCCTCCGGCGCCGTCACCGACGAGCTCGCCGAGAAGCTGCCCGACCGCGCCGGAGGCACGGGCACCGTCGTCTACCAGACGACCGACGGCTCCGCCTTCACGGATGCGCAGAAGCAGGCCATCTCGGCGCTCGCCGCGACCGCGAAGGACCTCGACGGCGTGGCCGACGTGAACGACCCCTTCGCGACCGCACAGCAGCAGGCCGACCAGGCCCAGCAGCTCGCCGAGGGTCAGAAGCAGGTCACCGACGGTCGAGCCCAGCTCGATGCCGGACAGCAGCAGCTGGATGCGGGCAAGGCCCAGCTCGACGCCGGGCAGCAGCAGCTGACCGCCGCTCGCGCGCAGGCCGAGGCTGCGGGCGCACCGGCGGAGCAGCTCGCCGCGCTCGACGCCCAGCAGCAGCAGCTCGACGCCCAGACGGCGGCCCTCCAGCAGCAGCAGGCGCAGCTCGACGCGAACCGTGCCCAGCTCGATGCGGGCGAGAAGAAGGCGCAGCTCGGCCAGCAGCTGCTCGACTTCTCGAACGGGATCGGCCTCGTCTCCGCCGACGGGTCGACCGCGATCGTCAACGTCTCCTTCATCGAGCCCCGCCTCGACCTCCCCGAGGAGACCAAGCAGGCCACCATCGCGCACTTCCAGGACTCGCCGGTCGACGGGACCACGGTCGACTTCGGCACCGACATCGCGCAGGGCGTGCCCGAGATCTTCGGCGTGGGCGAGGCGGTCGGTCTCGTCTTCGCCGCCATCGTCCTGATCGTGATGCTCGGCACGATCATCGCGGCCGCCCTCCCGATCGTCACGGCGCTCGTCGGCGTCGGCGTCGGCGTGACCGCGTCGCTGGCCTTCTCGGGCGTGGTGGACATGGCCTCGGTCACGCCCGTCCTGGGCGTGATGCTCGGACTCGCGGTCGGGATCGACTACTCACTGTTCATCGTCAACCGGCACCGCAAGCAGATGCTCGCCGGCGTGCCCGTCCGGGAGTCGATCGGGCTCGCCACGGGAACCTCGGGCACCGCGGTGGCCTTCGCCGGCTCGACGGTCATCGTGGCGCTGCTCGCGCTCAACATCACGGGGGTGCCGTTCCTCGCCCTCATGGGGACGGTCGGCGCGGTGTGCGTCGCCGTCGCCGTGCTCGTGGCGATCACTCTGGCGCCCGCCATCCTCGGGCTCGTCGGCACCCGACTGCTCAGCAAGCGCAAGCGCGCCACGATCGGGCACCACCACCACAAGGCGAGCAGCGTGAAGCCCATGTCGACGGTGCGCGCCGTGCTCACCGCGCTCGCCACGGTCGCCGCCCTCCTCGTCATCGCCATCCCTGCGCTCTCGATGCGCCTCGGCCTGCCCGACGGATCCAGCGAGCCGGCCGACTCCACCAGCTACCGCGCGTACGAGATCGTCGACCAGGAGTTCCAGGCGGGGGCGAACGGTCCGCTCCTCGTCGTCGCCACCGTTCCGGATGGGGTCAGCGACGACGACCTGCTCCAGACCGAGGTCGACATCGCCCAGGTGCTGCACGACCAGGAGTCGGTCCAGGCGGTCGCGCCGATCGGGACCTCCGACGACAACTCCGTCATCGCCTTCCAGGTCAAGCCGACGGAGGGGCCGAACAGCGCCTCCACCGAGAAGCTCGTGCAGGACATCCGCTCCCTGCCGCCCGTCGACGGCGACATCACGCTCGGCGTGGCCGGCCAGGCAGCGATCAACATCGACATCTCCGAGGCGCTGGCCGACGTCCTGCCGATCTACCTCGTGGTGGTCGTGGGCCTGTCGCTGCTCATCATGATCGTGGTGTTCCGATCGCTGCTCGTGCCGCTCATCGCGACCGGCGGGTTCGTCCTCTCGCTGTTCGCGACGTACGGGCTCATCGTCGCCGTGTTCCAGTTCGGATGGGGTGCGTCGCTGATCGGACTGCACAACACCGGTCCGATCCTGAGCTTCCTGCCCGTGATCCTGGTCGGCATCCTGTTCGGATTGGCGATGGACTACCAGCTCTTCCTGGCCTCGGGCATGAGGGAGGCGTACGTCCACGGGTCGCCCGCCCGACTGGCCGTGGCGCAGGGCTTCCGCGCCGGACGCTCGGTCGTGATCGCCGCGGCGCTCATCATGGTGAGCGTGTTCGGCGGGTTCATCTTCTCGGAGTCGACGATCATCCGCTCGATCGGCTTCGGGCTCGCCTTCGGCGTGCTGCTCGACGCCTTCGTGGTGCGGATGCTGCTCATGCCCGCCCTCATGCACCTGCTCGGGAGCGCCGCGTGGTGGCTGCCGCGCTGGCTCGACCGCATCATCCCGAACGTGGACATGGAGGGCGCCGCGCTGGAGCGCGACCACCCCGGCGTCCAGACCGGCGGCGTCAACCTCACGAGCTGAGCGTCGACCCACGCCCAGCAGCGAGAAGGCGCCCCCTCCCGTGCGGGGAGAGGGCGCCTTCTCGCTGTTCGGCGGATGCGGCGCGGAGCGCCAGGCGGTCGCGCGTCACTCGACCGGGACGATGAGGCCCTTCCAGGTCTGGGTGATGTAGTCCTTCGTGCGCTGGTCGGTCAGCAGCTCGTACAGCTTCTGGATGCGCGGGTCGCTCTCGAGCGCCGGGGTCGTGGCGAGGACGTTGTAGTAGCTCGAGTCGGTGTTCTCGAGGATGATCGCCTGGTCCTCCGTGAGGCCCGCGGGGAGCGCGAAGGTCGCCGTGACGAAGGCGGCGTCCTGATCGGGCACGGCGAGCGCGAGGCTCGCGTTCTCGATCTCCGTGAACTGGAAGTCCTTGGGGTTGTCGGTGATGCCGTCGAGGTTCGTGACGTCGTCGGAGACGGTGATGAGGCCCTCGGAGGCGAGGAGCTTCAGTGCACGGCCCTCGTTCGTCGGGTCGTTCGGGATGGCGATCTTCGCGCCGTTCGGGAGCGCATCCGCGCTGTCGAACTTGTCCGAGTAGAAGCCGGCGGCGGGCAGGTAGACCTCGCCGACGCTCACCAGGTCTCCGCCCGACTGGGTGTTGTAGGTCTTCAGGAAGGTCGCGTTCTGGAACAGGTTCGCGTCGGTGCTGCCGTCGGAGAGGGCCGGGTTCGGGGTGTTGTAGTCGGTGAACTCGGTCCACTCGATGGTGAGGCCGGCCTCCTCGGCCAGGTTGTCCTGCACCCACTTGAGGATGTCGCCCGCCGGGGTGGCGAGCGCGCCCACCTTGACGGTGCCGAGGCTCCCGTCGGCCGAGCCGGAACCCGAGCCGGAGCCCGTCGAGCCGCTGGCTCCCGAGCAGGCGGCGAGGCTGATCGCGAGGGCGCCGGTCGCCAGGGCGGCGCCGGCGCGGAGGAGGGTCGATCGGATGGTCATGTGGCTACTCCTTGTGCGGGGTTGATGGTGAGCTCCGCATCCTTCGGCAGTGCTGCTGTGGTGCTCCGATGGGACACGGCGGTGGCGATCCTCGTCAGCACGAACTGCACGATCTGCACGATCGCGAACAGGATCAGGACGACGAAGACGATGTGGATCCAGCTGTAGCGCTGGAAGCCGTAGGTGATGGCGACGTTCCCGAGGCCCCCGCCGCCCACCACCCCGACCATCGCGGAGAAGTTGATGATCGAGGTGATCGTCGTCGAGACGCCGAGCAGGATCGACGGGAGCGCCTCCGAGAGGAGGACGCGGCGCACGAGCTGCCACTTCGTGGCGCCCAGCGAGTCCGCGGTCTCGTAGAGCCCGGTGGGGACGTCGTTGACGGCGATCTCGACCATCCTGGCGAAGAAGGGGATGGCGATGATCGTCAGCGGCACGATCGCCGCGGTCGTCCCGACGAAGGTCCCGATGATGAGCCGGGTGAGGGGGATGAGCGCGATCATCAGGATGATGAACGGCACCGACCGGCCGACGTTGACGATGAACCCGAGGACGCGGTTCACCGTGCGGGCGACCCAGATCGGCCCGAGGCTGTGCTCGAGGAACGCTCCCTTCTCCGTCCCGACGAGCAGGATGCCGAGGGGCAGCCCGATGAGGATCGTGAGGAGCGTCGCGACCCCGGTCATGTAGAGGGTCTCGAGCGTGCCCTTGAGGAGGACCTCGACGAGATCGCTCCAGAACGTCGGTGAACCGTAGTCGATCATGACCGGCCTCCCTTGAGGACGTCGACGAGCAGCCCCTGGCCGCGGAGGTCCGCGATGACGGCGTCGGCCGCGGTGCCCGCGACGGGGAGGGCGAGCCTGGTGCGGCCCGCCTGAGTGCCGCCGATGCGGTCGACGACCGCGCCGAGGATGCTGACGTCGAGCTGGTGGTCGCGGGCGAGCCGGGCGATGACGGGCCGGTCGGCGGTGCCGCCGGAGAACGTGATGTCGA
Source organism: Cnuibacter physcomitrellae (assembly GCF_014640535.1). Lineage (NCBI taxonomy): Bacteria > Bacillati > Actinomycetota > Actinomycetes > Micrococcales > Microbacteriaceae > Cnuibacter > Cnuibacter physcomitrellae. The sequence continues at coordinate 2,110,883 of NZ_BMHD01000001.1, read as the reverse complement.
TCACCGTGGGGCCGTCGTCGGGCTGCGGGGCCGCGAGCGGGAACAGCTGGCTCGCCAGGCGCGATCCCTGGGTGCTGATGAGCCCGGTCACGGCGCCCTGCTCGACGATCCGGCCGTCCTCCAGGAGCGCGGCCGAGGTGCAGATGCGCTTGACGACCTCCATCTCGTGCGTGATGAGCAGCACGGTCAGGTCGAGCTCCCGGTTGATGCTCTGGATGAGGTCGAGGATCGACTCGGTCGTCTCCGGGTCGAGCGCGCTGGTCGCCTCGTCGCTCAGCAGCACGGTGGGCTCGGCGGCGAGTGCCCGGGCGATCCCCACCCGCTGCTTCTGACCGCCGGAGAGCTGCGCGGGGTAGGAGCCGCCGCGGCCCTCGAGGCCCACCAGCTCGAGGATCTCGGTGGCACGAGCGCGGCGACGGGCGCGCGGCGTGCGGGCGGCCTCGAGGGCGAACTCGATGTTCTGCTGCACCGAGCGGTTGGAGAGCAGGTTGAAGTGCTGGAAGACCATGCCGACCGACCGGCGGGCCCGGCGCAGTCCGGCCTGGTCGAGCGTGGTCATCTCGACCCCGTCCACCTCGACCGAGCCGGAGTCGGGGCGCTCGAGCAGGTTGACGGTCCGCAGGAGCGTGCTCTTGCCCGCGCCGCTGCGGCCGACGACGCCGAAGATCTCCCCCCTTGCCACCTCGAGGGAGACGTCGTCGAGGGCGCGCACGGCGCCGGGGCCGCGCCCGTAGGTCTTGCGGAGGTTCCGCAGCGAGATCATCCCTCGATCAGAGCATCGCCTCGGTGCGGAAGACGAATGCGGTTACGCACTGTGACGGAGAGGGTGGACGTGCTCGGCGCCGCCGCCGCGGATCCCGATCGTGTGTCTCACGTTGACACATCGCCCCGGATGCTGTTGAGTGACCACACCGCATGTCACCACTTCGAGGGAGAAGTATGCAGTCCTCACCCCGCAGCCGTCATCGGATGCGCCTCGGCGCCTCCGCCGCCGCACTCCTCGGCCTGGCCGCGGGCGCGCTCACCGCGGGGGCCGCGGGCGCCGCCGTGGCGGCACCCGCCGCCGCTCCCGGCGAGGTCGCCGCATCGCAGACGGTCATCTCCGGCGACGCGCGCTTCCAGGTGCTCTCGCCCACCCTCATCCGCACGGAGTACGCGGGCGACGGACGGTTCGACGACGCGGGCACGTTCAACGTCATCGGTCGCGGCGACTTCGCTCCCGCGGAGTTCACCACCTCCACCGAGGACGGCTGGCTGACGATCGACACCGGCAGCGCGGTCGTGCGGTACCGGGAGGGGTCGGGCGACTTCGGCCCCGACAACCTCACCCTCTCCCTCACGACCTCGACCGGGCAGGACGTGACGGCGGCGCCCTGGCCCGACGACAGCGCCCCCTCGTGCGAGGTCGGCGTGCTCTGCGAGGCCGAGTCGCTCACCCTCGACGGGCTGGGGATCGCGAAGAACCACACCGGCTACACCGGCGGCGGCTTCGTCGCGGGGTTCGAGGCCGTGGGCAACTCGCTCTCGTTCGACACCACCGTCGACACGGACGGCCCGTACGACCTCACGCTGCGCTACGCGAACAACCGGCCCGGCGACGGCTCCCTCGCCACCCGCACGGTCACGGTCACCGTCGACGGCGGGGCCGCGCAGACCCTCGAGCTGACGCCCACCGACAGCTGGGATACCTGGGCGCTCGCCACCGCGCCGCTCGACCTCACGGCCGGGGCGCACACCGTCCGCGTCGAGCGCACCGCCGGCGACTCGGGCAACGTCAACGTCGACAGCCTCGCCGTGGTGACCCGCGGATCGGACTACCCGGGTGCGGTCACCGCGCCCGCCGCCGCGGACTGCGCCTTCGGCAGCGTCTGCGAGGCCGAGACCTCGACGCTCGCGGGCGGCGCCGTGCCGGCGACCGACCACAACGGCTTCTCCGGCGACGCCTTCGTCGCAGGCCTCGGCCAGGGGGCCTCACAGACCCTGCACGTCACCGGCGTGCCGGCCGCGGGGACCTACGCCCTCCAGATCCGCTACGCGAACGGGCAGCCCACGTCGCGGCCCGTGTCGGTGCAGGTCGGCTCCGCCGCGGCGACCACCGCCGACCTGCCCGCCACCAGCGGGTGGGACTACTGGCAGACCGTCTCCGTCCCGGTCGACCTCGCCGCCGGTGCGAACGACGTCACCCTCGGCTGCCCGGATGGGGACAGCTGCCAGCTGAACGTCGACACCGTCGCGGTCACCGCATCCGACTCGCCGGTCCTCGCGCCCCACGCCGCCCTCGGTGGCTACCGCCGCGATCTCGACACGGCGAACGGCTCGGTCAAGACGAACCCCGGCCTGCTCTACCAGGACGGCTGGTCGCTCGTCGACGACACCGCCTCCGCCCTGTACGACCCGGCGACCGAGGTCATCACGCAGCGCGACCACGGGGGAGCGGACTACGCCGACGGCTACCTCTTCGCCTACGGCACCGACTACGAGCACGCTCTCGGCGAGCTCGCGCAGCTGACCGGACCGTCGATGCTGCTGCCGCAGTGGGCGTACGGCGTCTGGTACTCGGAGTACTACGACCGCACCGACGAGGAGTTCCTCGGCATCGCGGACCGCTTCGCCGCGGAGGGCGTGCCGGTCGACCTGATGGCGGTCGACACCGACTACAAGTCGCCCGACAAGTGGAACGGCTGGGAGGTCGACAAGACCCGGTTCCCCGACATGGCGGCCTTCCTCGCCGAGCTCGAGTCGCGGGGCATCCACAACACCCTGAACATCCATCCCACGATCGGCGCGAACGACCCCAAGTTCCCCGCCGCGCAGGCCACGGCGAACGGAGCGCTCACCCAGAGCGGCGACAAGTACCTCTTCGACTGGTCCGACCCCGCGCAGCTGCAGGCGTACTTCGACCTGCACACCGACATCCAGGACCAGGGGGTCGACCTGTGGTGGCTCGACTGGTGCTGCAGCGAGGGGTCGCAGTACTCGCAGCCCGGCGTGACCCCGGACGCCTTCATCAACCAGCAGTACGCGAACCAGACCTCCGCCGCTCTCGACGGTCGCGGGTTCGCGTTCTCCCGGGCGTACGGCTCGCTGACGGCGGGCGGCTACGGCAACCCGCAGCCGGTGCCGACCGGACCGTGGGCCGACAAGCGGACCACGCTGCACTTCACCGGCGACACCGTCTCGACGTGGCAGATGCTCGCGGCGCAGATCGGGTACACGCCCGGGGAGTCGGCTGCGACCGGCCTCAGCGCCATCAGCCACGACATCGGCGGGCACACCGGCGGCGACACGCATCCGGGCGCCGAGCCCGACAGCACCCAGCTCGCCGACGACCTCTACGCCCGCTGGGTGCAGTACGGCACGTTCCAGCCCATCGACCGGCTGCACAGCAACCACAGCGACCGTCTGCCCTGGCAGTACGGCGAGGAGGCGGATGCGTCGGCGTCGCAGTTCCTGAACCTGCGCGAGAACCTCGTGCCGCTGTCGTACACGCTGGCCGCCGAGGCGCAGTCGACGGGTGTGCCCGTGACGCGCCCGCTCTACCTCCAGTACCCCGACCAGCAGGAGGCGTACGGCCAGGCCGGACGTGAGTACCTGTACGGATCCGACATCCTCGTCGCGCCCGTCACCACACCGGGCTCGACCGCGGACACGACCGTCTGGTTCCCGGCGGGCGACGACTGGGTCGACTGGTTCACCGGTGAGGTGCACGCCGGGGGCACCACCGCCACCGTCACCACCGGCCTCGACCGGATGCCCGTGTTCGTGCGCGCCGGCGGCATCGTCCCCTCGCGGAGCGCGAACGTGCCGAACGCGTCGGCCCCGCTGACCGACGTGACCCTCTCCGTCGCCGCAGGCGCGGACGGGTCGTTCGACCTCTACGAGGACGACGGCGGCGCGGCCGACGTGGTGCAGTCGGCGACGACCGCCGTCACGTACACGCAGCAGGGGGCGGGCGGCACGCTCGCCATCGCTCCCGCGTCGGGCTCGTTCGCCGGGCAGGTGTCGGATCGCACCTGGACGGCGGAGTTCTCCGACGTCGATGCGCCGGTCACGGTGCTCGTGGACGGGGTCGCGGTGCCTGCGGCGTCGGCTGGTTCCGGTGCTGCCGCCGCGGCGCCTGCCGCCGGCTGGACGTACGACGCGGCGACGCGCACCCTCACGGTGCCGGTGTCGACGCGCTCCGTCTCGTCCGGTGCGACGGTGACCTTCTCGCCGGACGCCCTGCCGACGCCCGCGCTCGCGGTGGGCTCCCCCTCGGTCGCCGCAGGCTCGACGCAGACCGTCACCGGGTCGGGCTTCCCCGCCGACGTCGACGTGGCGCTGACGACCGCGCCCGACCTCGGCTCCGCGACGGCGCACACGGACGCGGCTGGCGCGTTCACGGCGGACCTCCCCGTCGCCGCCGGCGCGGCCGCCGGCGACTACACGGTGGTCGCCTCCGTGGCCGGCGCCGAGCTCGCCCGCGCCACCTTCGCGGTCACCGCGGCCGGCGGCCCCGGCGGTCCCGGCGGCCCGGGCGAGCCTGGCGGCCCCGGAGCCCCCGGCGGCCCCGGGACGGGTCCGGGCTCGGGCTCGGGTGGCTCCGGATCGGGCTCGGGTTCCGGATCGGGCAGCGGGTCGAACTCGGGCGACCTCGCCTCGACCGGCTTCGCCCTCCCCGGCGCGCTGCTCGCCGCCTCGGCGCTCGTCGCCGTCGGCGCCGCCCTCACCTGGCGCCTCCGCCGCCGTCGCCTCCGCCACGGCGACTGACCCTTGACCCTGCTCCTCCCGCTTGTATAGCGTCTTATATAGGCGGGAGGAGTACAGGTGGCAGTGACGTCCATAGACATCGACCCCGTCGAGCTGAGCACCGCGCGACGGCTGCTCGGCGCATCGAGCAATCGCGAGACGGTCGACATCGCGCTGAAGACGCTCATCGCCGTACGGCGTCAGGCCGCGGTCGTCGAGACGATCATCGGTCGTCGCTTCGACGACGACCAGATCGATGCGCCGACGGTCGAGCCCGCCGCGACCGACCGCCGGGCGGGATGAGCGTCTACCTCGTCGACAACAGCGTCTGGCAGAAGGCGGGCCGCAACCCGCGGATCGCTTCTCGGCTGCGCGAGCTGTCGCCCCAGCACCTGATCATCACGTGCCCGCCGCAGGTTCTCGAGTACTGCCACTCGGCGAGGACACCGGATGAGTACGACCTCCTCCGTGCCGACATGTCGGCGCTCCTCGCCGCCTCCGTGCACCCGAGCGCCGAGGTGGCCCTCGACATCCAGCGAGCCCTGTGGACGACCGGTCGGATGCGGGCCGCCGCCGCATTCGACTGCCTGATCGCCGCGTACGCGGTGGCGAACGATGCCATCGTGCTGCACAGCGACCGCGACTTCATCCACATCGCCGACGCGATGGAAGGTGCTCTTCGCGAGGAGTACGTCGCGTAGCCCGGCCACGTCGGCCCTCTGGCAGGCCGGGCGCTGGCTCAGCCGAGGGCGTGGAGGCGCCAGGAGGCCGATCCGGACTCGCCGGGGGCGAGGCCGATGACATCGATGAGCAGGTTGAAGGCGTCGGGCGGGCAAGTCATCGGTTCCACGGCGAGGCCGAGACGGGTGAGGCCCTGCGAGGGCAGCAGGTCGGCGGTGTGGATCTGAACCCACGCACAATCTATGCCCCAGGTCATGGCGACGCCGCGGCCGTCCGTATCCGTCACCGACACCGTCGTATGGCCCGCGTCATCGCGGACGAGGTCGGTGAACGCATGATCGATCTCGGTGGCGCCGATCACACGAGGGGACCGGAAGTCGAACGCGCCGCCCCGCGCCTCCGCTACTGCGTCGAGGTAGGCGGGAACGAGGCGGTCGGGCGTGACCTCGAACACGGTCTCCGCGGGGAGGGAGAGGGTCCACTCGTCGAGCGGGCTGTCGCCGGCGACGAGGTACGGATGCGGGCCGGTGCCGAACGGTGCGACACCGGTACCGAGGTTGGTGCCCGTGACGGTGGTGTGTAGTCCGTCGGCGTCGAGGCGGTAGCGGACCGCCACCTCGACGCGGAAAGGGTAGCCCGCTTGCGGCTCGACCACGGCGGTGAGGGTGAGCGCGTCGGGCGCGACCTCCATGGCGGAGAAGTCGAGCCACGAGGCGAGGCCATGCAGGGCGTGCCCGCGGGTGGGCTCCGTGAGGGGGAGCTGGTGCTCCGTCCCATACCAGTCATAGCGGCCGTCGACCACGCGGTTGGGCCACGGCGCGAGCACCGCCCCACGGTAGGCGGGACGCAGCTCATCGGCCTCGAACGGCACGACCAGATCGCGGCCCTCGTGGGTGACGCGGCGCACCGTCGCCCCGATGCTCGCGATGTCGAGCGCGTAGCCGTGCGACTCGAGGCGGTGCTGCGTGCCCGAGACGGGGCGGGGTGCGGTGCTCACGGGACGTCCTCCTCGAAGGCGATGATCGCCGCGCGAGGAGCGGGCGCGTTCCCACCGTACCGGCGCGGGCGGCTCCCGGAGTAGAGTCCGCGCCATGAGCATCAGGAGGGCCATCCCCGTGGTGAGGACGGACGACCTCGGCGAGAGCCGCGGCTTCTGGGTCGGCTTCCTCGGCTTCACGCCCGGGATGGACGAACCGGGGTTCCTCATGCTGAGGTCGCCGGAGGTCGAGACGACCCAGGTGATCGTGGCGGATCCGACCGCTGCGGACGCCAAGGTGCGCGACGTCGACGTCAGCGTCGAGGTGTCGGACGTCGAGGAGGCGTACGCCGACGCTCAGCGCCGCGGCCTCGAGATCGTGTATCCGATGACCGACGAGCCGTGGGGCATCCGCCGCTTCTTCGTGCGCGCCCCCGACGGCACGGTCGTCAACGTGGCCTCCCACCGCGGCTGAACGGGCCGGATGCGCGTCGCTCATCACGAGATACGCGCAAGCGACGCCGTATTCGTCGAGCTTGCGCGTATCTCGTGATGAACGGCGGGCATCTCGCTCGGCAGGCGGCCGGGAGGGCTTCACGTCGACACCGAATACGGGAAAGCCCCGCGTATACGGCGGGGCTTCCACGTATTCGGTGTCGAGGCGGCAGCTACTCGCGCTCGGCGGGCTCGCGGGCCGGCTCCCCGGCCGGGACGGCGGGCTCGTCGGACCCCGCCGGGGCTGCGGACCCAGCGGCCGGGGCCGCTCCGCCGAGGCGAGCGGCGCGCTGCTCGGCCTCGAGGCGCTCCGCCTCCTCGCCGCCGATGGCCTCGCCGCGAGCCACCAGCCCGGACACGTCCTGCAGCGGGATCTGCTTGAGGAACAGCGACAGCACGAACGCAGCCGCGATGAAGGGCAGCAGGTACCAGAACACCGGGGCGAGCGCATCCGCGTAGGCGTCGACCACACCCTGGTGCACGGCCTCGGGCAGCTGGTTCAGCGCCTGCGGGTCGAGGGTCGCGGTGGCCTGCGACGCGTCCGCGGCTGAGGCGCCGGCCTGGGTGAACACGCTCGTGAGGTTCTCGCTGAGGCGGGTGGTGAAGATCGTGCCGAACACCGCGGTGCCGAGCGCGGCGCCCACCTCGCGGAAGTAGTTGTTCGAGCTCGTCGCCACGCCGATCTGCGCCGCGGGGACGGCGTTCTGCACCACGAGGACGACGACCTGCATGATCAGGCCGAGGCCCGCACCGAAGAAGAACAGGTACACGCAGATCAGCCACACCGGGGTGGTCGCCGCGAGCGTGGTCATCGCGACCATCGCCCCCGCCGTGATGAGCGTTCCCAGGATGGGGAAGAGCCGGTACTTCCCGGTCCGGGTGATGATGACGCCGGATGCGATCGACGTGCCGAGCAGGCCCACCATCATCGGCAGCATCAGCAGACCGGACGCGGCGGCCGACGTGCCCGACGACATCTGCAGGAACGTGGGGATGAAACCGATCGCGGCGAACATCCCGATGCCGAGCGTGAGCCCGATGGCGGTCGCGTTGACGAAGATCGGGTTCTTGAACAGGCTGAGCGGGATGATCGGGTCCTTGGCGCGCGCCTCCGTGAACACGAACAGTGCGGCGGCGACGACGAGCCCGACACCCCAGGCCCAGGTCTCGATGGCGCCCCACCCGTGATCCTTGCTGCCGCCGAAGTCGGTGAAGAAGATGAGGCACGTCGTCGCGGCGGAGAGGAACAGGACGCCGAGGATGTCGATCGGCTGCGTGGCCTTCTTGGTCGGCAGGGTGAGCGCGACCAGGGCGATGACGAACGCCGCGATCCCGACCGGGATGTTGATGTAGAACGCCCACTGCCAGGTGAGGTGGTCGACGAAGAAGCCGCCGAGGAGGGGGCCGGCCACGGCCGAGAGGCCGAAGATGCCGCCGAGCGGGCCGAGGTACTTGCCGCGCTCGTTGGCGGGCACGATGTCGGCGATGATCGCCTGCGACAGGATCATCAGTCCCCCGCCGCCGAGGCCCTGGATGGCGCGGAACACGACGAACATCCAGAAGTCGCTCGCGAACGCGCATCCGACCGACGCCAGCGTGAACAGCGCGATGGCGAAGAGGAAGAGGTTGCGGCGCCCGAGCACGTCGCCGAACTTGCCGTAGATGGGCATCACGATCGTGGTGGCGAGGAGGTAGGCGGTGGTGATCCACACCTGGTTCTCGACGCCGCCGAGCTGCCCGACGATCGTGGGCATCGCGGTGGACACGATGGTCTGGTCGAGGCTGGAGAGGAGCATGCCCGCGATGAGGGCGCTGAAGATGATCCAGATGCGCCGCTTCGTCAGGAGCAGCGGGGCCGGGGCGGTGGCGGTCATGGTGTCCGTTTCGGGAGGAGAAGAGAGGAGAAGAGGGGGAGGGGGCGAGGGATGCGGGGAACGGTGAGACGGGCGGATGCGGTGGGCGGGCACCGCGATGACGGTCAGGCGAGCAGCTGACGCGCCACCTCGAGTCGTCGGCGGAGCAGGGCACGGAGGTCGTCGGGCGAGCTGCCCTCGTGGGCCCGGAACATCTCCTCGACGCTCGCACGGAGCAGCGCACCGAAGAGCTGCACGGCGGTCGCGGCGCGGACGTCGCCCGCGGGCAGCGCCTCGCGCCGCTCGACGAGGGCGATGTCGTCGCGTTCGCCCTCGCCCGCGAGACGGAGCGCGACCTGCAGCAGCTTCGGCTCGCGCTCGAAGGCCTGGAAGAGGTCGCGCACGTCGTCGTGGGTGAGGTCGACGGTGGCCCAGCGTGCCATCTGCAGCTCGAGGAGGTAGTCGAGGATCGAGTCGAGCCCGGTGGGACCGGCTTCGACGAAGGCCTGCTCGATGGCCTCGCGATCGCTGTCGATGGGGATGCCGATGACGGCGTTCTCCTTCGAGGCGAAGTAGTTGAAGAAGGTGCGGCGGGAGACTCCGACCTCCGAGCACAGCTCCTCGATGGTGAAGCCCGAGAGCCCGCGCTCCGCCGTGAGAGCGCGCGCAGCCTCCTTGAGGCGCCGGGAGGTCGTGGCCTTCCGCTCGTCTCGCAGGGTGAGTGCACTCTCGTTCATCGAGTGCAACTTTACACTTTCCGCTGAATAGTGCAAACCGGCGGATGCGGCTATCTCACCCCCGCCCCGGTGATGACGTCGGCCGCTGCTAGCCTCCGAGCGGAACGACGAAGGGTGGGGCACGTGCGCAGACTCACGATGGCGAGGAGAGGGCTGGCCGGGGCGGTCGCCGCGGTGATCGCGAGCGTCGCGCTCGCGGTGGGGAGCGCCTCCGTCGCGACCGCCGCCCCGGTCGACGGCGGCACCATCTCGGGCCGGATGGTGACGGCATCCGGCGACACCGTGCCCGGCATCGTGCAGGCCAGGCTCGCCGACGGGACGGGCGGCTACCGCAGCGCCGCCGTGCAGCAGGACGGGAGCTACGAGCTCCCGGTCCCCGCGGGCAGCTACCTCGTGCAGTTCGTCCCGGAGAGCGACTACGTCACCGAGGCGGCGCCCTACGGCTTCGCCCGCGCCTGGTTCCCGAACGCCCAGACCCCGGCCGACGCTCAGGCGGTCGTCGTCAACCCGAACAGCGACACGCTCTTCGTCGACTCCGCGCTGGTCGCGGCCGGGAGGGTGAGCGGCACGGTCGCCGGTCCCGATCCCGAGTACTGGATCCTGTTCTCGACCGGGGGCACGCCTCCCGTCGACCCCGGCGTCGACGCGCAGCTCGCGTACGCGGGCGGCGACAAGTCGTGGGACTACCGGATCGCGCCCGGGACCTACTTCCCGGTCGTGTACGCCGCCGACCCGGAGACCCACGACGCCACCTATCCGCTCGCCGTCCTCGGTCGGATCGAGGTGACGAGCGGCGGGTTGGTGTCGGGCGTCGACGCCACGCTGCAGCAGTCCGGCTCGCTCGACGCCTACATCCAGCTGCCCGACGGCAGCCCGTACGCGAACGTCGACGTGTGGATCGGCACCCAGCAGGGCTCCGGTCGACTGGGCCGAGAGGTCACGACCGACTCGAGCGGGCACGCGGTCTTCACGCACCTCCAGCCCGGCATCTGGGACATGTCGGTGCTCTCCGACCTCGACACGCCCTACGCGCCGCTGTTCGTGCGCGGGCTCGTCGTCGCGGGAGGCCTGGCCTCCGACATCACGTCCGCCGTCGGCGATCCGCTTCCGCCGGGCGCCACGGCCACGCCCTCGACGCGCACCGCCGACGGCGTGCTCCTCGTCGACCGCGGCCCGCTCACGCTGACCGTGTCCGACGCCATCGACCTCGAGGGCGTGAGCTACATCGTGTCCGACGACACCGAGGGCCCGGCTCCGCTCACGGGCGACTTCACGCAGGACGCGTCCGGCACCTGGACCGCGACCATCGACCTCAGCGGCACCGTCGGCAAGACGAGCATCGGCCTCACCCAGGAGTTCGACCTCGGGCTCACCGCGCAGACCATCATGCCCGTCGCCATCCCGCTCGCCGTGGCCGAGACCGACCTCATCGCCGCCAACCGCGGTGACGTGCAGACCCCGTCGACCGCGACGGCGGGCACCGCGACCACGATCTCCGGCCTGTCGGCCGGCGGGTGGTACTACGCCTGGTGGTTCTCCTCGCCCACCGCGGGCGGGTGGATGCAGGCGGATGCGTCGGGCACGCTCACTGCGGTCGTCCCCGCGTCGCTCGCGGCGGGTGACCACACGGTCGCGCTCGTGAGCGAGCTGCGGCAGATCGCGGGGTGGACGCCGGTCACGGTGCTCGCCGCCGGTGGCGGCGGTGGCGGCGGCGGCGGCGGCTCGTCCTCGGGTGGCGGGTCGGGCGCCGGTTCGGTCCAGCTGGCCGCCACCGGATCCGCGGCCTACGTCGCAGGCGGGATCGCGCTGGCGCTCCTGGTCGCGGGAGCGGTCGTCGTCCTGGTGCGCCGCCGTGCGACGCGCTCCGAGGCCCGCCGATGAGCCCCCGAGGGCAGGCCCCGGCGTCGCGGCGCTCGCCGCTCGCGCCGACGGGTCGTGTGCGCCGGAGGCCCGCAGCCGCCTGGCGGCGCGCCCTGCTCGTGCTCGGGGTGACCACGGGACTGGTGCTCTCCGGGGCTGCCGTCGGCGCCACCGCCGCGTCCGCCGATCCCGTCGGAGGGGTCATCAGCGGTCGGATGGCATCCGCGCTCGCGCAGACACCGCTCCCCGGCGACGTCGTGGTGCGCGCCGCGGAGAGCGGGTCGATCGTGACCGCGGTGACCACCGACTCCCAAGGTCGGTACAGCGTCCCGGTCGCGGCGGGCACGTACACCGTGCAGTTCCGTCCCTCGTTCGTGCAGGACGCCGAGGCACCCTACGGCTATCCGCCCGCCTTCTACCTCGACGCGGTCCACGCATCCGGGGCGGTGCCGATCACGGTCGCCGACGGCGCGACCGTGCAGGCCGACGGTCGGTTGAAGGCCGCCGGCGCCCTGATGGGGAACGTCACCGGCGCCACCGGCCGGTTCGCGCTCGCGCTGGTCGAGGCGGGCGCAGAGCCGCCGGCCGACCCCTTCGACGGCGAGCACTTCGCCGTCGAGGCTCAGGATGACGGCGGCTACGTCCTGCCGGGAGCCGCCGGGTCCTATCAGCTCGCCCTCTACCGCTACGCCGACGGCTGGGGCTTCGCCGGCTTCGCGCGCAGCGGTGCGTCGTTCGTCGTCGAGTCGGGCCAGCCGGAGATCGTCGACGTCTACGCTGGGCCGACCGGGTCCATCGAGGTCGCCGTCCGCGACTCGGCGGGAGCCGCCATCGCCGACATGCCGGTCACGCTCCGCTCCTCCGACGGGGTCACGCGCATCCAGAGCGAGACCGACGAGGCGGGCGCGGTCGCCTTCGACGGGCTGGAGCCCGACGACTGGCAGCTGTCGGTGCTGCCCGACGACGACCGGTTCGCCCCGCTCTGGGTGCGCGGGATCGCGGTCGACGCGGGCGAGGCGGTGACGGTCCCCGTCGCCCTCGGCGATCCGCTGCCGGGCGGGGCGACGGCGACGCCGTCCCTCCGCACCGCCGATGGCGTCCTGCTGCTCGACAAGGGTCCGCTGCTGATCACCGTGCCGGGCGCCGACGACCTCGTGGGCGTCGACTACATCGTGTCCGACTTCCAGGTCGGCGTGGAGGCGCTGACCGGCGCCCTCGAGCGCGGCGAGGACGGCACCTGGTCGGCGACCGTCGACGTCACCTCGCTCGAGGGCAAGGTGACGATCGGCCTGGTGCTGCATCGCAGCGAGGGCTGGACCGAGCAGACCGTGGCCCCGGCCGCAGAACCGCGTGTGGTCGACGCCACCGAGCTCACCGACGCCTCCCGCGGCGCGATCACCACGCCCGCGACGGCGACGGCGGGCTCGGAGACCACCGTCTCCGGGCTCTCGGCGGGCGAGTGGTACTACACGTGGTGGTTCTCATCGCCCACCGCTGGTGGCTGGGTGCAGGCGGATGCGTCGGGCACCGCCACCGTCGTGGTGCCGGCCGACCTCGGCGCGGGACTGCACTCCGTGGCCCTGCTCGACCGCATCGCGGAGTTCGTCGGGTGGGCTCCCGTCACCGTGGTCGCCGCGAACGGCGGGGGTGGTTCGGGCGCCGGGGGCGGTGCCGCCGGGTCGGGCGCCTCGGGCGCGGGCGCGGGCGCGCAGCTCGCCGCGACGGGCGTGGGCGCGACGGGCGGCATCCCGCCGCTCGGGGCGGGCGCCGGCGCGCTCGTGCTGCTCCTCGCCGGGGCTGCGCTCGCCGCCCGCGGTACGCTCCGCCGCCGCCGCTCGCGCGCGGCGTGACGCCAGCGCACCGATCCCGTCGAACCGCCGCGCTCTACGGCGTCGCTTCGGCGGGATCGGTGCTGAGGTGACGGGGCGCGGCGTTCTGGTGCTGAGGGCTGCCGCTCGTGCACGCCGCCGTCGCCGTCGCCGCTCGGGCATGGTGTGTCGCTAGCGCACCGATTCCGCCCTGGCTCGCCGAATAATGCGCCGCTTTGATGGAATCGGTGCTGAGGTGACGGGGCGCGGAGTGCTGGAGTTGCGCGCTGGCGCTCGTGCTCGCCGCCGCCGCCGTCGCTCGCGCGCGGTGTGACGCCAGCGCACCGATTCCGTTCGAGCTCGCCGGATAAGGCGTCGCTTCGACCGAATCGGTGCTGAGGGTGACGGGGTGCGGCGTGCTGCGCTCGTGCTCGCCCGCACGGGGTGCTCAATCTAGACGGAGCGAGTGCATCCCCGCGCCGACGCTCCCCCCGCAGATGCGGCGCTAAACTCGTCGCTGTGGCGCAGATACGGATTCGGGATGCCGGGGTCTTCCTCGGGGTGAGCGACGACACGGTCCGCCGCTACGTCGAGAACGGGTTCCTCACGAGCACGAAGGACGCCTCCGGGCGGTCGGTGGTCGACGGGCTCGAGCTCGCCGAGCTCGCGAGGCGGAACGCCGTGCTCCCCGCCGATCCGTCGGACGTGGGCCGGTCCGCGCGCAATCGCTTCGTCGGACTCGTCACCGCGGTGACCATGGACACCGTCATGGCGCAGGTGGAGCTGCAGTGCGGTCCGCATCGCGTGGTGTCGTTGATGTCGAGCGAGGCGGTGCGCGAGCTGGGGCTCGAGCCCGGATCGGTCGCGGTCGCCGTCGTGAAGGCCACGACCGTGATGATCGAGACGCCCCACGGGGTCTCCGAATGAGGCGGCGGCTCGCGGCCCTCGCGCTGGGCGCGGCCGCGCTCCTGCTCGCCGGATGCTCCGGCACCCCGGCGGCCGGCAGCTCGAACCCACCCGGCGCGGACCCATCCGCATCCGCACTCGAGGGCTCGATCGCGGTCTACGCCGCCGCGTCGCTGAAGCAGACGTTCACCGATCTCGCGCAGCGGTTCGAGGAGGCGCATCCCGGCGTGACCGTCGAGCTCACCTTCGCCGGATCGTCCGACCTGGTCACGCAGATCACGGAGGGCGCCCCCGCCGACGTCTTCGCCTCGGCCGACGAGAAGAACATGACGAAGCTGACGGATGCGGGGCTCGTCGCCCCCGATGCCCCCGTCGACGTCGCCACGAACGTGCTCGAGATCGCCGTGCCCTCCGGCAACCCCGGCGGGGTGCGATCGTTCGCCGACCTCGCGCGGCCCGACCTGAAGGTCGTCGTCTGCGCGCCCCAGGTGCCGTGCGGATCGGCGACCGCCGCGATCAAGCGGGCCACCGGCGTCACCCTCACGCCCGCGAGCGAGGAGTCGTCGGTGACCGACGTGCTCGGCAAGGTCTCCTCGGGCGAGGCGGATGCGGGGCTCGTCTACGTCACCGACGTCGCCGCGGCAGGGGGCGCCGTCGACGGCATCCCCTTCCCCGAGTCGAGCGAGGCGGTCAACACCTACCCGATCGCGCCCGTGTCCGCCTCCGCGAACCCCGCCGCCGCGCGCGAGTTCGTCGACTTCGTCGCCGGACCGGACGGCCGCGCCGTCCTCGCCGCCGCCGGCTTCGGCGCCCCCTGAGCATGCCCCGCCCGTCCATCGCCGTCCGCCCTGCGCTCGCGACAGCGCGTGCGCTGGCCCAGGGAACGTTCCTCCGCCGGTGGAGCGCGGTCCGTCCATGGCCCGCGGGTTTGTCCGGGTTTCCGTCTCGTTTTCCTGGATTCGCGACGGAAACCTGGACAAAGCCGGGGGTGGGCGGGTCCCGGGCGTCAACGGTCGCCCGCTCCGCCCGTGCGCTCGCTCGTGGGGACTTCCTCCGGCCGTGCGGCGCGGTCTGCACGTGGAGGGCGGTCCGCCCGTGGGGCCCAATCCGTCCGTGGGGCCCGGTCCGTCCGTGGGGCCAGGTCCGTCCGTGGGGCCAGGTCCGTCCGTGGGGCCAGGTCCGGCCGTGCGGCGCGGTCCGTCCGTGCGGCGCGGTCCGTCCGTGGAGCGTGGTCCGCACGCGGAGGGCGGGCGGATGAGAGACGTGGGCGCAGGGGTGCCGCGGTGGGTGATGGTGGTCGCGGGGGTGGGCGCCGCCTTCGTGCTGCTGCCGCTGGTGGCGATGGTCACGCGGGTGGACTGGGCGCACTTCGTCCCGCTCGTCACATCCCCCTCGTCGCTCGACGCGCTCTGGCTGAGCCTGCGCACGTCGCTCGCCGCGACCGCTTTCTGCATCCTGCTCGGAGTGCCGATGGCGCTCGTCCTCGCCCGCACGTCGTTCCGGGGGCAGAAGGTGCTGCGCGCCCTCGTGCTGCTTCCGCTCGTGCTGCCGCCCGTGGTCGGCGGCCTCGCGCTGCTCTCCGCGTTCGGCCGGAGGGGGCTGCTCGGCGGCACTTTCCAGGTGCTCGGCGTCGACATCGCCTTCTCGACCACGGCGGTGGTCCTCGCGCAGACCTTCGTGGCGCTCCCGTTCCTCGTGCTGAGCCTCGAGGGAGCCCTGCGCACCGCGGGTTCCCGCTACGAAGCGGTCGGCGCGACGCTCGGCGCCCGACCGACGACGGTGCTCCGCCGCATCACCCTCCCGCTGGCGCTGCCCGCGCTGATCTCGGGCGCGGTGCTCTCCTTCGCCCGTGCTCTCGGCGAGTTCGGCGCCACGCTCACGTTCGCGGGGAGCCTCCAGGGCGTCACCCGCACGCTCCCGCTCGAGATCTACCTCCAGCGCGAGACCGACCCCGACGCGGCGGTGGCCCTCTCGCTTGTCCTCGTCGTCGTCGCGATCGTGGTCGTCGCGATCGCGCACGGCGCGGGGGAGGTCGGCGCGGGTCCGTGGATGGGGGTCGGCCGGCGGATGCGGGTCGACCGACGGATGCGGGTCGACCGGCGGATGCGAGGAGGTGACGCCGAGTGAGCACGCCACCGCCGCCCGGTGAGCATCTGTCGCCTGGTGCGCATCTGTCGCCTGGTGCGCGTGCGGCGTCGCCTGGTGCGCATCCGCCGGGTAGCGCGCATCCGTCGCCACCTGGTGCGCATCCGTCGCCTGGTGCGTATCCGCCGCCGCCTGGTGCGCATCCGTCGCCTGGTGCGCGTGCGGCGTCGCCTGGTGAGCATCCGTCGTCTGGTGCGCGTGCGGCGTTGCCTGGTGCGCATCCGCCGGGTGGCGCGCATCCGCCGCCGGCCCTGGAGCTGAAGGCGACCGTCGCCGAGCGCGACTTCGCCGCATCCCTCTCGATCGCGCCCGGGGAGACGGTCGCCGTGCTCGGCCCGAACGGGGCGGGAAAATCGACGCTGCTCGGCCTGCTCGCCGGGCTCGTGCGCCCGACGTCGGGACGTGCCGTCCTCGGCGGAGACGTCCTCTTCGACCTGCCGCCCGGCGCCCCCGCGGACGGCGCCGAGCACACCCAGGATGCGCGGCTGCCGGCGGCGGGCAACCGCGTTTCCCGGGGGCACTCGGCCCCAGGCGCCGTCGGACGGCGCGCGTGGACCCCGCCGCACGAACGCGGGGTGACGCTGCTCGCGCAGCAGGCGCTGCTCTTCCCGCACCTCACCGCGCGCCAGAACGTCGAGTTCGGGCCGCGCAGCCGCGGGGCATCGCGCGCCGCCGCCCGCGCCGCGGGGGAGCGGTGGCTCGCCGAGGTCGACGCCCTCTCCCTCGCCGAGCGGCGTCCGGCGCAGCTGTCCGGAGGGCAGGCGCAGCGGATCGCCCTCGCCCGGGCCCTGGCCTCCGAGCCGCGCCTGCTGCTGCTCGACGAGCCCATGGCGGCGCTCGACGTGCACGTCCGGCCCGCGCTGCGGCGGATGCTGAGGGACGTCCTCGCCGACCGCACCGCGGTCATCGTCACCCACGACGTGCTCGACGCCCTCGTGCTCGCCGACCGCGTGATCGTCATCGCCGACGGCCGCGTCCGTGCCGAAGGCCCCACCCGCGCCGTGCTCGAGCGGCCCACCGATCCCTTCACCGCCGAGCTCGCCTCCCTCAACCTCGTCACCGGCACCGCCGTCGCCTCCCGCGCGGCCGGGCGGGAGGATGCGGTGACGGATGCAGTGGAGCTTCCCGACGGGCGGCGCCTCCCCGTCGCCTCCGGCGAGGCCGGGCCGGTGGATGCAGTGGTGGGTGCCGTGGAGCTTCCCGACGGGCGGCGCCTCCCCGTCGCCTCCGGCGAGGCCGGGCCGGCGGATGCAGTGGTGGGTGCCGTGGAGCTTTCCGACGGACGGCGCCTCCCGGTCGCCTCCCGGGCGGCCGCGTCGGCGGATGCGGTGACGGATGCGGTGGAGCTTCCCGACGGGCGCCGCCTCCCCGTCGCCCCGACGGCGCTCCCGCCCGGCGCGCGGGTGGGCGTCGCGATCCCCCCGGCCGCCCTCCGCATCGTGACCGACGCCGAACCCGCCGCCCCTGGTCAGGTGGACGCGATCGTCCGCGACCTGGAGCCCCGGGGCGACCTGGTGCGCGTGCGCACCGACCTCCTCTTCGTCGACCTCGCCCCCGCCGTCGTGGCCGACCGCGACCTCCTGCCGGATGCGCGCATCCGCCTGCAGTACGACCCCGCCGCCGCCGTCGCCTACCCGCTCCCGTAGCGCCCCGTCCCGCCACGTCTCGCCCGTGGCACCCGTGGGTCGAGTGCTCATTTCCGCCGGACGCCCGTCCCACCGTGCCGCCAAGACTGAGCATTCGATCGCGCTCGCGCGCGTGGCCGGGCATCCACTGCTCATCTTTGGCGCTGGCTTCGCGGGGATACCGCCAAGATCGAGCACTCGATCGCACACGCCCCCATCGCAGGTGAGCGCTCGAACCGAAGGGGCGGGCGCGGGGGTGCTTCCCAGGGCGGGCGGTGGCGCGCCGGTAGCATGAGGGGGCCATGACGAGTCCCGACCCGAGCTCCGCGCCCCGCACCCGCCGAGACGCGCGAGCCGCACGGGACGCATCCGCCGCGCAGACGCGCGCCGACGCCGCGGCGGCACGCGAGGCCGTCCCCGACGCGGCGGTGAAGCCGCGCTCGCCGCACTTCATGCCGCACATCCAGGGCCTGCGCGCGATCGCGGTGCTGCTGGTCGTCGTCTACCACTTCTGGCCCGGGCGCCTCACCGGCGGCTACATCGGCGTCGACGTGTTCTTCGTGATCTCGGGCTTCCTCATCACGGGGCAGCTCGTCCGCCAGCTCGAGCGCACCGACCGCATCGCGCTCCCGAGCTTCTACGCCAAGCGCGCCCGGCGGCTCCTGCCGGCCGCGATCCTCGTGCTCATCTTCTCCAGCCTGGCGACGCTGTTCATCATGCCGCTGTCGGCCCTCACCGAGAACGTGCGCGAGATCCTCGCCTCCACGTTCTACGTCGAGAACTGGGCGCTCGCGCTGAACTCCGTCGACTACCTCGCCGCGAGCAACGAGGCGAGCCTGGTCCAGCACTACTGGTCGCTGTCGCTCGAGGAGCAGTTCTACCTGTTCTGGCCGCTGCTGCTGCTCGGCGCGAGCGTCGTCGGCATGCGCTTCATGAACCGCCGCCGCTGGCCGGCGCTGTTCATCGTGCTCGGCGTCGTGGGCGTCGGGAGCTTCGTCTTCTCGGTGCTGTTCACCGCATCCGACCCGGCCCCCGCCTACTTCGTCACCTTCACCCGGCTGTGGGAGTTCGCGGTGGGCGCCGCGCTCGCGATGCTGCCGCGACTGCGGCCCACGCGGGCATGGCTGTCGAACCTGCTCGGGTACGCGGGCATCGTCGTCGTGCTCGCCTGCGGCGTCCTGTTCACCGCGGCGACGCCGTTCCCCGGGTACATGGCCGCGCTCCCCGTGCTCGGCACGGCGGCGATCATCGTCAGCCATCACCGCGAGCACTGGTACGACGCCGGCCGCGTGCTGAGCTTCCGCCCGGTCGCCTTCGTCGGCGACATCTCGTACTCGCTCTACCTGTGGCACTGGCCGCTCATCGTCATCGCGCCCTACGTGCCGTTCTGGGGGCTCTCGACCGCGCACCGGGTCGCCCTGTTCGTGTTCTGCTTCGTTCTCGCCTGGCTCACGAAGCGCTTCGTGGAGGATCCGGCCCGACGTTGGCGGTTCCTCGCGGAGGCGCGTCCGCGCCGTACCATGCTCTGGGTCGTCGGGGCGATGGCCGTGTCGAGCCTCTTCATCGGCACGACGCTGGCCGTGCAGCAGCCGAAGTACGACGCCGAGGCCGCGACCCTGCAGCAGACCGTGGCGGATCCGCCCGAGTGCTTCGGCGCCGCCTCCGGCCCGACGAACGGGCTCGCCCCGATCGACCCCCGCTGCGACAACCCGGCGCTCGCCGACGAGATCGTCCCGAGCCCCGGCTTCGGCAACGCCGATCGCCCGTCGAACTCCGACTGCCTCTCGACCCTCAACGACTCGACCGTCCGCGACTGCACCTTCGGAGCCGTCGACGACCCGAACGCCCCGCAGATCGCGCTCATCGGCGACAGCCACGCGTACGCGCTCATCGACCCGTTCATCCGCATGGCCGAGCAGCACGGCTGGCGACTGACCACGTACCTCAAGGGCGGATGCGCATGGTCGACCGATCCGCTGCCCGGCGACGACGCCTTCACCCGCTCCTGCGACACCTGGCGCGAGTCCCTCACCGCCGACCTCGCCGCGCACGCTCCCTTCGACGCGGTGTTCACCGCGGCGCTCGTCGACCGCTCGATCGAGGGATCCGACTCCGCCGAGGCCGCAGCTCAAAAGGGCTTCGAGGAGGCCTGGGCTCCCGTGCTGGCGGCGGGCACCCCGATCGTCACCGTGGTCGACAACCCGGCCTGGGAGGACGACCCGAACAAGTGCCTCCGCACCTCGTCGCCCGCCGACTGCGTCGAGCCGCGGTCCGAGGGGCTGGCCTCGTTCGACCCCGTCGCCTCGGCGGCCCGGGCACTCGCGGGGTCGGGGTCGGATGTGACGCTCCTCGACTTCAGCGACACCTACTGCACGGCCGAGGAGTGCCAGGCGGTGATCGGCGGCGCGAACGTGTACCGCGATCCCGACCACCTCACGAAGACGTTCGCGCTCACGCTGCAGCCCTTCCTGGCCTCGGCCATGGCCGCTGCCGTGGCGCGCTAGGCGCCGGCACCGCATGCTGGGGGTCCTCACCGGATTCGGCATCATCGGGATCGTCATCGCGATCGGATACGGTGTCGCCCGGCTCAGGGTGCTGCCCGACAACGCCCTGCCCGTCCTCAACCGGCTCGCGTTCTTCGTCTCGACGCCGGCGCTGCTGTTCACGGTGGTGAGCCGATCGCATCCGTCTGAGGTGTTCTCCCCCGCCCTCCTCGCCTCGGTCATCGCCGTGGTGGTGACGGGGGCGCTGTACGTGGTGGTGTCCGTGGTGTTCTTCCGCCGCGGGGTGGGGGTGACCGCCGTCGGCACCGGCGCCTCCGCCTACGTCAACGCGAACAACATCGGCCTCCCGGTCGCCACCTACGTGCTCGGACAGCCGAGCCTCGTCGTGCCGATCATCCTGCTCCAGCTCGTCGTGATGGCGCCCATCATCCTCACCGTCCTCGACATCACCTCGCGCGGGGAGGTCTCCCTGCGCTCCGTCCTCACGCAGCCGGTGCGGAACCCGATCATCATCGCCTCGCTCAGCGGCCTCGTCGTGAGCCTCTTCGGCTGGACCGTGCCCGACATCCTGCTGCAGCCGCTCCTGCTCATCGGCGGGTCCGCCGTCCCCCTGGTGCTGCTCGGCTTCGGGATGTCGCTGGTGGGGCGGCGGCCGCTCCAACCCGGCCCGGACCGGGTGGCGGTGATCGTCGCCTCCGCGTTCAAGTCGCTGGTCATGCCGATCGTGGCCTATCTCGCCGGGGCGCTGCTGATCGGGCTGTCGGGCCCGGATCTGTTCGCGGTCGTGGCGCTCGCCTCGCTGCCGACGGCGCAGAACATCTACAACTACGCGGCCCGGTACCAGACCGGCGTCGTGCTCGCCCGCGACACCGTGCTGGTGACGACGATCGCCGCCGTCCCGGTGCTCCTCCTCGCCTCCGTCCTCCTCGCCCACTGAGCCCCGCCCCCGCCGGTGCGTCGCGGGGATGGGTGTGCGCGGGCACCTCGGCCGTCGATGGATTCTCGGAAGTGACAGTTGTGGTGACCTCCGGCCGCGGGAACCCGCCACGAGTGTCAGATCCGTGCGGTGGGCGGAGCGGATGCGGTGGGGATGGGTGTGTGCGGGCGCCTCGGGCATCCACGGAATCTCCGAAAATGACACTCGTGGTGACCTTCGGGCTCGGGAAGTCGCCACGAGTGTCAGATCCGGACGCTGGTGGAGTGGATGCGGTCGGGGTGGGTAGGTGGGCTCCTCGGCATCCATGGAAATTCCGTAGATGACACTCGTGGTGACCTCCGAGCGCGGGAAGTCGCGACTAGTGCCAGATCCGCGCGGGGGCGGGACGGGGTCAGGGGAGGAGGGAGCGGACGAGGGACTCCCAGCCGTCGGCGAGGCGGGCGACGCCGATGCGCTGGCGCGCGTCGCGGGGGAGGACCATCACGGCGCGGAGGGCGGCGAGGAGCATGAACGCGGTGACGGGCACGTCGAGGTCGGCGCCGGACTGGCGCAGCAGCATCGCGATGTGCGCCTCCGATGCGGTGCCGGCGCCCGAGGCGGCCGGGTCGAACGCGGCGGCGGGTGCGTCGGCCTCGCGCAGCAGGTCGCTCTGGGTGTCGAACACCCGGATGCGCTCGCGCCCGTATGCGACGAGCCTCTCGACGGGCGGCGAGCCGGGTCCGAGAGGCGGCGGGCCGAAGATGTAGCGGCGCTGGAACTCCTTCTCGGTCGAGTCGAGCAGCGCGGTGAACAGTCCCGCCTTCGACTCGAAGCGACGGAACACCGTGCCCTTGCCCAGCCCCGAGTCGGCGGCGAGCCGGTCCATCGTGAGGGCGTCGACGCCCTCGGCGGCGATGATCCGGCGCGCGGTCTCGAGCAGGCTCTCCCGGTTGCGTGCCGCGTCCGACCGCTCGGGTCGGGACACCTCCTGCGCTCGTTGCAGGGGGAGCGCGGTCCGCTTCTCCATGCCCGCAGGCTACCAGGGGCCGCCGCGGCGGGCCCTCAGTACCCGTACCTGTACCCGCGCCGCACCCGAACGGACGCAGCACGCAGCACGCTCGCCGGGCGGAGGCAACCCCCTCGTCGCTCCGCCACGCGTTCCTAGGCTCACCCAGAGGCCGCCCCAGAAGCGGCCGGAGGGAGGCGACCCATGGCGACGGTGTCCGACGCGATCGTGCAGAGGCTCGGCGAATGGGGGGTCGACCGGATCTTCGGGTACAGCGGCGACGGCATCAACGCCTTCGTCGAGGCGATCGCCGCATCCGGTGATCTCGACTTCGTCCAGGCCAGGCACGAGGAGGCCGCCGCGTTCATGGCGGTCGGACACTCGAAGTACAGCGGGACCGTCGGTGTGATGACCTCGACTCAGGGGCCCGGCGCCATCCACCTGTTGAACGGCCTCTACGACGCCAAGCTCGACGGCGTGCCGGTGGTCGCGATCATCGGACAGCAGGACCGCAGCACCCTCGGCTCGGCGTACATGCAGGAGGTGAACCTCGAGCGCCTCTTCGCCGACGTCGCATCCGAGTACCTGCAGACCGTGCAGACGCCCGAGCAGGTCCCCCTCGTGATCGACCGCGCCTTCCGTGCCGCCCTCGCGACCCGCTCGCCCGCCGTGGTGATCCTCCCGCACGACGTGCAGAAGGCGGATGCGCCCGAGCTGCCCCATGAGCACGGCATCCTCCACAGCGCGGTCGGCTACAGCGCTCCCCGTGTGGTGCCCCACGTCGACGATCTCGCCCGAGCGGTCGAGGTGCTCTCCGCATCCGAGCGCCCGCTCCTCTTCGTCGGACGCGGTGCGCGCGGCGCGCAGGACGAGGTCGTCGCGGTGGCGGAGGCCCTCGGCGCCGGGATCGTGACGAGCCTGCTCGGGAAGCCGTACGTCGACGAGCGCCTCCCGTTCGCCGCCGGCACCATGGGTCACCTCGGCACGACGGCGAGCGCCCGTCTGCTCGCCGAGTGCGACGGGCTGCTCCTCGTGGGATGCGACGATCCGTGGACCGAGTTCTACCCCGCCCCCGGCCAGGCGGCCGCGGTGCAGATCGACATCGACGGGAGGGTGATCGGAAACCGATATCCCGTCGCCGTCGGCCTCATCGGCGACGCGGCCGAGACCCTCGCCGCGCTCCTCGCGCGGCTGCCGGACTCCCCGCCGGACTCCCGGCCGGAGACCGAGCCCGCGCCCGCGCCCGCCACACGCACCGCCGACGGCACCGGCGCAGACCCCGAAGCGGGCTCGTGGCGCGCGACCGTCGAGCGCGAGGTCGCCTCCTGGCGGGAGGTGGCACGCCGTCGCGCCGCGACGCCCGCAGACCCCGTGAACCCGGAGGCGGTCCTCGCCGCCCTCGATCCGCACCTCACGGCGGAGACGCTCCTCGCCCTCGACGTCGGCAGCGTCGTCTACTGGTACGCCCGCCAGCTCCACCTGCCGCACGGCGTCGAGGCGCACGTCTCGGGTCGCCTCGCCTCGATGGGATGCGGCGTGCCCTACGGACTGGCTGCGAAGCTCGCTGATCCGACGCGTCCGGTGATCGTGCTGGCCGGCGACGGCGGGATGCAGATGCTCGGGAACGCCGAGCTGGTCACCCTCGCGCGGATGTGGCCGCGCTGGGCCGATCCGCGCTTCGTGGTGTGCGTGCTCGACAACGGCGACCTCGCCGAGGTGAGCTGGGAGCAGCGTGAGATGGAGTCGGCGCCGCGCTACCCCGCGAGCCAGGACCTCCCCGCGTTCCCGTTCGCCGGGTACGCCGAGTCCCTCGGCCTCCGGGGCGTGCGGGTGGACGATCCGACCGCGCTCGACGACGCCTGGCGGGAGGCGCTCGCGGCCGACCGCCCCACCGTCCTCCAGGTCGTGACCGACCGGAACGTCCCCCTCCTGCCGCCCTTCCCCCAGGGCGAGCAGAAGCTCCAGTCGATGCACGAGGGTCTGGCCCGAGAGGGCGCCTCCGGCGCGGCAGCCGCTCGCCTGCTCGACGAGTACGCCTCACACGAGCGCCGATGAGGGCCCGGGCGAGGATGCGTCCGCGGGCGCTGCCCACGGTGTCCGTCGTCATCCCGGTGAAGGACGACCGGGATGAGCTCGAGCGCTGTCTCCGGGCGCTGGCGGCGCAGACCGTGCTGCCCGATGAGATCGTGGTGGTCGACAACGGCTCGAGCGACGGCTCGGCCGAGGTCGCGCTGAGCTTCGGAGTGAGGGTGCTCGCGGAGCCGCGCCCGGGCATCCCCGCCGCAGCGAGCACCGGGTACGACGCCGCGCGGGCCGACGTGATCGGGCGGCTCGACGCCGACAGCGTCCCCGACGTGCGCTGGGTCGAGACCATCGTCACGACGTTCGCCGCCCATCCCGAGCTCGACGCCCTCACCGGGCCCGCGCGCTTCTCCGACGGGCCGAGAGCGGGTCGGACCGCTCTCGCCGCGCTCTACCTCGGGGCGTATCGACTCGCGCTCGCTCCCGCACTGGGACACGTCCCGCTGTTCGGCTCGAACCTCGCCCTGCGCCGCGACGCGTGGCGGGACGTGCGGCGCCGCATCCATCTCGACCCCGAGCTGCACGACGACCTCGACCTGTCGTTCCACCTGGGCGTCCGCCACCGCATCCGGCACGAGCCGCGCCTTCGCGTGAGCATCTCGCAGCGTCCGCTGTGGTCGCTCTCGGCGTTGCGTGTCCGCTTCCGCCGCGGCTTCGCGACGGTGTTCGCGCACTGGCCGGCCGACCTCCCCTGGCGCCGCTGGCGGCGGATCGTGCTCGCCCGTCGGGCCGCGGCCCGATCGGAGCGCGGCGCCGGACGGCAGGCGGCCGCGTCGGATCAGCGCTCGGCGGGGTAGTCGGCGTCGTCGCCGGAGCTCGGCGACACCTCGGCGTCGTCGCGCCAGTCGATCCGCTTCGTGCCGTCGGCGGTCTCCGAGATGCGGATGCGCGGCTCGGCATCCGCCTCAGTCGCCTTCGGGGCGGTCGTGAGCTGGTCGTGGCGCTTCTGCTCGAAGTCGGCGTCGGAGTCCATCCTCCGAGCGTCCCACCATCCGGCGACTGTCGGGAATAAGCGGACCGTGGTCCGGTTAAACCCCTGCGAGACACTTCCGCGACGCGCCGCGTCGCCCGGATCCCAAGGAGAACCCATGACCTCGTCCGTGCTCGTCCTCGTCGGCAGCCTCCGCTCCGGCTCGACCAACCGTCAGATCGCGCACACCGCGCTCGAGCTCGCGCCCGAGGGGCTCGAGCTGCGCCTCTACGACGGACTCGCCGACATCCCGTTCTACAACGAGGACATCGACGTCGAGGGCAGCGTCCCCGCCGCCGCGACCGCCTTCCGCGAGGCCGTCGCCGCGGCCGACGCCGTGCTCGTCATCACGCCCGAGCACAACGGCACCATCCCGGCCGTGCTGAAGAACGCGATCGACTGGTCGTCGCGCCCGTTCGGTTCCAGCCCGATCTCGGCCAAGCCGGTCGCCGTCGTCGGGGCCGCGTTCGGACAGTACGGCGGCGTGTGGTCGCACGACGAGGCCCGCAAGGCTCTCGGGATCGCCGGAGCGAACGTGCTCGATGACATCCGGATGTCGGTGCCCGGCTCGATGACGCGCTTCGTCGACGTGCACCCCCGCGAGGACGTGGAGGTCACCACCCAGCTGCGCGCGGTGCTCGCCGACCTCCAGCGCGTGCTGTCCGCCCCGGCGGACTCCTCGGAGGACGCCGCCGCCTGACCCCTCTCCCGATCCGTTACTTTCCGCTAGCCGTGGGCGTCTGCACTAGCGGAAAGTGACGGATCAGGATGGGCGCGCGGGCGCGATCCGACGGGCCGCGAGGGGCGCGCGGGTGCGCGCGCAGGAGGGGCGCGCGAGTGCGCGCGGGCGGCGTCAGGATGCGCGGGCGGGCGTGGGGCAGATGAGCCGCGTGGGCGTGGACGAGTCCTGGTTCCGCTGGATCTCGTGCTGCGCGAGCGCGACGCCGCAGATCGGACACGTCGGGTCGGCCGGCGGCACGTACGGCGCCTCGGGGCGTCCGATGCCCACCTGAGCCGGCCCGGTGAACGTGAAGACGATGCGGTTGAGACGGTTGACGAACCCCGGCTTCCCGTCGAACGGGTTCATGGGGTTGGGCTCTCGCGGCGTCTTCTTTCGTGCCATAACCATTAGTATACTAACGATCATGACGACAGAGGCCACGGCGACCGCATCCGACCTGCTGAAGCTCGACCGCCAGCTCTGCTTCGCCCTTGCGGTCGCCTCCCGCACGGTGATCGGCGCCTACAAGCCGATCCTCGATCCGCTCGGTCTCACGCATCCGCAGTACCTGGTGATGCTCGCCCTGTGGGAGCGCGAGCCGCGCTCCCTGGGCGACCTCGCCGCGGAGCTGCGACTCGAGCCCGCCACGCTGTCACCTCTCGTGAAGCGCCTGGAGGCGGCCGGCCTGGTGACGCGCGAGCGCTCCGCGGAGGATGAGAGGCAGCTCGCCGTGCGGCTCACCGAGGCCGGCCGCGAGCTCCGCGATCGGGCCGAGGAGGTGCCGCCGCAGGTGATCCGCGCCCTCGGGGTCGACGTCGACGAGCTCGTCGAGCTGCAGGCACGGCTCACGTCGATCATCGACCGCATCGCGCCGCTGCCCGGGTAGCCTCGAGAGCGCGGCCCGCCGCTGGGGCATCCCCGGCAGGCCGGCCACGTCGCGTCGCTGCGCGACGCCCCCGCCCGGAGACAGAAGGCCACGACCCGAGTGCAGGCACTGCCCACCCCGATCGACACCACCGCGCTCACCGAGCCGCTCCGGCGTCGAGAGGTCCGTCGCCTCTGGCGCGAGCTCCTCGCCGTGCATCCCGAGGCGAGCGACGTGGGGAACGCCGTGCGCCGCTTCATCCTCGCGGTCCCGACGTTCGGGCTGCCGCTCGGCATCCTGGGGTTCGCGTCGGCGATCCTCTCGGAGCTCTCCGAGGGCGGGAGCGATGTGCTGATGAACGTGCTCGTGATCAGCGTCCTGGGTGGATTGACGCTCGGATGCGGGTTCCTCTGCGCCTGGGTCTGGTTCCGCCTGCGACGACGCCGCCCGCGCAAGCGCGTGCTCGTCAGGCTGATGCGCTTCGCCGCAGCGAACGGGATGGAGTTCCGGCCGGGGCCCAGCGGCGCCCATCGTCGCCTGCCGCTCCGGCGCCGTGGATCTCTCAACGTCCACCGGGTGCTCCGGACGCCCGGCGATCGCGGAGTCGAGTTCGCGAACTACGAGATCATGAACAAGCGGTCGAGCGTCACCACCCCGCAGTTCGGCGGGTACTGCGCCCTCCGACTGCCGACCGCGCTGCCGAACATCCTCCTGCGGTCCGAGGACGGGCCGATCCGTCCCCTCACCCTGTCGGGAGTGCCGCGCGACTCGCAGCGCCTCTCGCTCGAGGGCGACTTCGACCGCTACTTCGAGCTCTACTGTCCGGAGGGCTACGAGCGCGACGCGCTCTACCTCTTCACCCCGGATGTGATGGCGCGCCTGGTCGACACCGTGCGCGGTCTCGACGTGGAGATCGTGGACGACTGGATGCTCCTGCTCAGCGCGCGCGATCTCGTGACGGATCGCGCCGACCGCTGGCTCGCGCTCGCGGCGGCCGTCGATGCCCTCGACGACAGGATCGAGCGCTGGGGACGGTGGCGCGACGAGCGCCTCGCCCGGGGCGAGGTCGTCCCGACACCCGGAGACGACGCTGCGCGAGAGGCCGCCTCCGTCGCGAAGCCCGGGCGCCGGCTCCGGGTGAGCTGGGGGGTCGGCACGATCCTCGTCGTGGCCGCGATGATCGCGGGCGCCGTCGTCCTGGGCATCGCGATCAGCATGCGCTGACGCATCCTGTTTTCGCGCCCTCTTTGACCTTTCGCGTGCCCAATGACCCCGCGAAACGCCAAAGAGGCCGCGAAAACAGGCACTCGGACGGGCTACAGGGCGCGGCCGAGGGACCAGAGGCGGTCGCTGCGGCCGGAGATGGCCTCCGCGAAGGCCAGGGCCTGCGTGTCGGTGAACGACGACACGTAGTCGAGCACGGCCCGGGCGCGCGCCTGCTGTGCGATCGGCGCCGAACCCTGAGGGACGTGGATCGCCCGCTGAGAGTACTGCTCCTCCGCGATCGCGATGAGGTCGCGCAGTCGGCGGGGGACGCGCGAGGCGTCGAGCCGGTCGTCGGTCCACTCCACCAGCGACCGCACGGATCGCTGGAGCACCTCGCTGAGGCCGCGCTGGTAGACCGCGAGATCCGTCCGGCTGAGCACGAAGCGCTTGTGCACGAACTTCAGCACCTCGACCAGGTGCCAGGTCCGCGCATCCAGCGTCACGGGGCCGGCGCGGAGGGTGTCGACCGGGGTGGGCACGATCCCGCTGCCCAGGCGCGTGATCCAGCGGTCGGTGAACTCGGCGGTCGCGTGCTCGGCGGCGAGGGAGGCGTCGAAGGGGCGCGCGAGCAGTCCGTCGACGAGCTCGTCGCGCACCTGGACGACCGAGTCGTAGAAGATGTCGGCGTCGTAGACCCAGCCGTCCTTCCGCCGGATCTTGCGGCGCAGCTTCTCGAGCGCCCCGCCCGGGGGCAGGTCGTCGGCTCCCGCGGCGGTGGTGGAGGGCAGCTCGGCGTCGACGAGCTCGTGGGCGTCCTCGACGAAGGTGTTGAACTCGAGCGCCACCTCGGCGTAGCTCAGGATGCCCGAGCGGTAGAAGTCCTCGAGGTCGTGCACGGAGTACGCGATGTCGTCGGCGATGTCCATGACCGAGGCGGCGAGGGTCTGTCGCAGCGGTTCCGCGCCCACCTCGTCGCGGGCGGCGATCAGGTCGGGCTCGTCGATGACGTAGCAGGAGTACTTCGGCACCTGCCACGCCCCGCCCCGGTGCTGCAGCCCCTTGGGGATCTCGTCGTCGGGCAGCGCCGCCGGATCCTGCGCGATCAGCGGACTCCACGGGTACTTCGCGACGGCGGCGCGGGTCTGACCCGTGAGTCCCAGCCCCCGGTCGACACCGCCGGTGACCGCCAGCGCGGTGAGGATCCGGTAGGTCTGCGCGTTGCCCTCGAACCCGTCCGGCAGTCCGAGCTCGTGCCGTGCCAGGCGGTCGAGCACCCGCTCGCCGAGGTGGCCGAACGGCGGATGCCCGACGTCGTGTGCGCACGACGCGGCCTGCACCACGCGCGACGGCACCGACACGCCGTGCTCGTCCGCGAGCCGGCGCGCGATGCCCTGGGCGATCGCGCTCACCTTCAGCGAGTGCGTCAGCCTGTTGTGCACCGGCGAACCGGGTGACGCGGGGGAGACGACCTGCGTCACGTCCGCCAGGCGGGAGAAGAACGGGGAGAACTGGATGCGCTGCACGTCGCGCAGGAACGCCTCGTCCTCGGTCGCGGTGTCCATCCCCCGAGGCTACGCGGTCCCGCCCGCCCCCGCCGCGCTCCGTGGCCGCTAGCGCGACTCGGCGGTCGATCCCTCGTGGAAGTCGGTCACGCCGGCGGACTCGGCCTCGCGGCGGCGGGCGGCGAACGAGGGCGCGATGAGCGCGGCGAGGATCGCGAGCACGCCGACGCCCGCCGACGCCCAGAACCCGATCGTGAAGGCGTCGTCGGTGGGGGCGCCCTGCGGCGTCAGGTTCGAGGAGATCACCGCGGCGATCACCGCGGTCCCGACGCTGGAGCCGATCGTCCGGATGACGGTGTTGGCGCTAATCGCCTCGCTCGTCTGCGACGCGGGCACGCTCTCGACGATGGCGTTCGAGGTGGACGCGAGGGCCATCCCGATGCCGATGCCGGTCAGGATGCCCGACACCACGATCTGCCAGATCTCGGCGTGGCCGAAGGCGGGGAGCAGGAAGGCGGTGGTCACGGCGACGCCGCCGATCACCATCGGGATCTTGGGCCCTACGCGGCGGATCAGCATGCCGGCCAGGACGCCGGAGACCACCAGGGCGACGACCGTGGGCAGGAGGTAGAGACCCGACTCGCTCACGGTCTTCCCGAATCCGTACCCGAGGACGGTCGGCAGCTGCAGCAGGGTCGGCACCAGGATGAAGGTGCCGAACATCGCGAACCCGAACGCGAGCGCGACGACGTGGGCGGTCCAGACCCCGCGGTGCCGGAACAGTCGCACGTCGATCAGCGGCTCGGCGACCCGGAGCTCGACGATCACGAAGACCACGAGCGCGACCGCGCCGAGGACGAGCAGCCCGACGGTCTTGCCGTCGCCCCAACCCCACTTCTCGCCCTCGCTCACCGCGAGGAGCACGGCGACGAGACCGACGGAGAGGATGATCGTGCCGATCCAGTCGAGCCGGCCCGGGGTGCGCACGGGCGACTCGGGGATGCCGAAGATCGCACCCAGGAGCGCGATCGCGACCAGGATGGCCGGCAGCCAGAACAGCCAGTGCCAGGACAGCGCCTCGACGATCGGGCCGGCCGCGACGATCCCGACGCCCGCGCCGATGCCGAAGATCGCCGAGAGCAGCCCGATGGTGACGCTGACGCGCTCGCGCGGGAGCTCGTCCCGGACGATGCCGATCGACAGCGGCAGCACGGCGCCCGCCGCGCCCTGCAGGATGCGTCCCACGATGAGCATCCCGAGGTTGGGGGCGAGCGCGGCGACGACCGTGCCGACGAGCAGCAGTGCCAGGACGACGATGATGATCCGGCGCTTCCCGACCATGTCTCCGAGGCGTCCGAGGATCGGCGTGAGGACCGCCGCCGACAGGAGGTACGCGGTCAGCACCCAGCTCGCGTCGGAGGTGACCACACCGAGATCGGTGCCGATGGTGCCCAGCGCGGGAGCGACGAGCGACTGCAGCACGGCGAACGAGAGGCCGCCGAGCGAGAGGTAGAGGACGATCGCGGTGCCGCGGGAGCGCCGCACCGGTGCCGCCGGCGTCGAGCCGGTCGTGGGTCCGTGGGTGGTGGCGGACATGGCGCTCCTCGGAAGTAAACAGATGCTGACTTGAAGAGTATGCGCGGGGGAGGGCATGATGTCAACGCGGGTTTACATGGTTCGGAGGCGGCTCGTGGACGACGACGACGTCGAGGTGCGTACAGGACGCGACTCCGCGGCCACACGGCGCTCGCTCGTGCGGGCCGCCCGGCGGCGCTTCGCGACCGACGGCTACCGGGCCACGACCGTGCGGCAGATCGCCGCCGACGCGGGTGTCAACGTGGCCCTGATCAACCGCTACTTCGTGTCGAAGGAGGGGCTGTTCGAGGCCTGCATGCTGCGGACGTCCGACGAGCTCGACATCGACACCCGGACACCGTCGACGACGGTGGACGAGGTCATCACGAAGATGCTCGCCCACGTCGGCACCGGTCCCGACGGCGACGACCCGCTCCAGCTCCTGCTGCTCCTGCGCTCGTCGGGAGACGAGGCCGCCGACGCGGTCCGCCGCCGCATCCTCCTGCAGTACGCGCGTGGCATCGCGACGGTCGCCGGGCGGGATCCCGACGACCCCCGCTCGGAGCCGTTCCTGCTTCGCGCCGAGCTGGCGATCTCGATGCTGCTGGGGATCGTCATGCTCCGCTCGTCGTCGGCGGCCGTCGAGCCGCTCGCTGGCGCGGGGCCGGCCGACCTCGACGGTCCGCTCCGCGCCGCGCTCCGCGCGCTCCTCGCCGACGGCTGAGCCGACGGCGACCCGACGCCGCGGTCGCCGTCAGTCCACGGCGAGGGCCGCGATCGGGGTCACCCGGGTCGCGCGGCGGGCCGGGGTGACGGACGCGAGGAGCGTGAGCACCGTCGCCACGACGGCGGCGCCGACGAGCAGCTGCCAGGGCACGACCGGGGGGATGAGGGTGGGCGGCCTCCCGATCCCGCCGAGCAGCGACTGGGCGCCGGCCCAGCCGTAGACGGTGCCGAGCAGCAGACCGACGATGATCGACGTCACGGCCAGCTGCGCCGCCTCGGCGAGCACCATCGAGCGCACCTCGCGCGCGGTGAACCCGAGTACGCGCAGGAGGCCGAGCTCACGCTGACGCTGCAGCACGCTCAGCGAGAGAGAGTTGACCATCCCCACCGCGGCGATCACGGCCGAGAACCCGATCATCACCAGGAACACCGCCGTGATGGCGTCGAGCACCTGCTCCACGCCGGCGTACGACTCGGGCGACTGCGCCTGGGCGTTCAGCATGATGGTGCGGAAGCTCTCCATGGCCACGACGAACGTCGTCACGAGCGTGACGCCGATGACGAGCCCGATGGTCGAGCGGGCGCTCCGCTCCGGGTTGCGCACGGCGTTCGCGGCCGCGAGACGCGCGGCCGCCGACCGGCCGAGCAGCCGCCCCGCGAGGCGCAGCGCGCCGGGCATGAGCAGCGGCGCCCCCACGACGATGCCCGTGAAGGAGAGGATCCCGCCGGGGAGCGCGATCATGAGCCCCAGCGGCCCGAACAGCAGGCCGACCACGATCCCGAGGGCGAGCAGCCCGCATCCGAGCACCTGCAGCACGATCGTCCCCACGAGTCGTCGCCGTGGTGCGGTGGCGACGGGCGGCTCGACCGCGCCGGAGGTGGCCTCGAGCGGCGTCACGTCGAGCACGCGCCGGGCGCCGACGAACGAGGCCAGCCAGGTGGTGAGGACGACGATCACGAGCGGGAGCAGCAGCTCGGGCCGCGCGAAGTCGTAGGCCAGCGAGGGCATGACGTCCGTCGCCACGGCCACGCCGACCAGGGCGGCGGAGAGCCCGACCCCGACCAGCAGCCCGAGCACCGCGCCGATGGAGCCCGCCGCCAATCCCTCGCGGGCGATCCGTCGCCGCTCGGTCGACGCGGTCGATCCCAGCAGCCGGTGGAGGGCGATCAGGCGGCGGCGCCCGGCGATGAGCGTCGCGACCGTGTTGGCGGTGACGACCGCGGCGACGTAGACCGCGATCGTGAGGAAGGTGCCGGCCACCACGAGGAGCGCCAGTCGCACGGTGCCGAAGTCGCCGAGCGGGCTCGCCTCGACGACGGTGCCGAGCGCCCCCGTCACCTCGAGCAGCAGCGTCCCGAGGCAGGCGCTCAACCCGGCGACGAGCACCGTCGCGCGGTGCTCGAGAAGCGGGGAACGGACCGCGGCGCTCACGCCGCCGTCTCCATCCGCAGCATGATCGACGAGATCTGCTCGGGGCTCGACTGGGGGATGTCGCCGACGATGCGGCCGTCGGCGAGGAACAGCACGCGGTCGGCGAAGCTCGCCGCGATCGGGTCGTGCGTGACCATCGCGATGCTCTGCCCGTATCGCGCGACCGCGGCCGTGAGGAGGGTGAGCACGTCGCGTCCGGTTCGGGAGTCGAGGTTTCCGGTCGGCTCGTCGGCGACGATGAGGTCGGGTCGGGTGGCGAGGGCCCGCGCGATCGCGACGCGCTGCTGCTGTCCGCCCGAGAGCTGATGCGGGCGGTGGCGCAGCCGATCCTGCAGGCCCAGGGTGTCGACGAGGGTGTCGATCCAGAACGTCTCGGAGGCGGTGGGCTTCCGGTTGTCGAGGTCGAAGGGCAGCAGGATGTTCTGCTTCACATCGAGGGTGGGCACCAGGTTGAACGCCTGGAACACGAAGCCCACGCGTCGCCGCCGCAGCACCGTGAGCGCCGTGTCGTCGAGCCCCTCGATCGCCGTGTCGCCGAGCCACGCCTGGCCGCTCGTCGGGGAGTCGAGCCCCGCGAGGATGTGCATGAGCGTCGACTTCCCCGACCCCGAGGGCCCCATCACGGCCGTGAACTCGCCGCGGCGGACTCCGATCGTCACCTCGCGGAGGGCGTCGACGCGGGTGCCGTCGTTGGCGCGGCCGTAGGTCTTGGTGAGGTTCTGCACGCGGGCGACCAGCCCCATGTCGGTCGTGGTGATCTGCATGGGGCTCACGCTACGGATGCGGTCACCCGCCGCGCGTCACCCTCCGGTGCCGAGGCCGCACCTGGCGATGGCACCGCGGTACGACGTCGTCCGGGGAGTCGGCCCGGCCCCGTGCCCGCCGACTCTCGAGGTCACGCCGGGGTGAGGCGGGGGAGCATGTCGGCGACACGCTCCCGGATCTCGCGGACGACGTCGTCGAACGCCGAGTCGGAGTCGGCGCGGACGGGATCGGGGATCGACCAGTGCGCCTGATCGGCGCCGTGCAGGAGCTCGTGCGCCCGGTCGCAGACGGTGACGACGAAGTCGCCGGCCCGACGGACCTCCGCGAAGGCGCGGGGCACCATCTCGCCGACGAGCGGGATGCTCCACCGTCGAGCGGCGCTGACGGCGCGGGGGTTCACCGCCGGGCCGGGATGCGTGCCCGCCGACGCGCACGGGATGTCGCTCTCCTGCGCCCAGACGCCCGCGGCCAGCTGCGACCTCGCGGAGTTCGCCGTGCAGACGAAGAGCACCCGACCGGCCACGGGGATCGGGTCGGCCTCGAGCGTCCGGAACGCCTCGGACCTCAGCCGCACGTAGTTGCGGCGCCCGTCGCCCTCCGACGCGCGCCGGGTGATGATGCCGCGCTCCTCGAGCACGCCGAGATGGAAGGAGACCAGGTTGGACGGCATGTCGAGCTCCGCGCCGATCTCCTTCGGAGCGAGGTCGCTCACGGTGAGGAGGTCGACGATGCGGAGGCGGGCCGGGTCGCTCAGGGCGGCGAAGGCGGCGGCTCGTCGCTCGAGGTCCTCCCTCATCACGCCTCCCCAACAAGATCAATGCTGTTTGACTCAATCGTGGTAGGCAGGGTCGCAGACCGCCGGAACTCACATTGAACTTTAGGCAACCCTAACCTCCGGCGGACCCGACGCGGCCGTGACACGGCCAGGAAGAGAGGGCCCCATGGGCATCGGAACCGGCATCGCGCTGTTCGTCATCGGAGCGATCCTCGCCTTCGCCGTCAACGTCGACCTCGGCGGCTTCGTGAACCTCAGCCTCATCGGCTACATCCTCATGGGCGCGGGCGTCGTGGTGTTCCTCATCAGCCTCGTGCTGATGCTGCGGCGCCGGTCGACCGTCTCGACCTCGCGCACCGCCGTCGACCCCGCCAGCGGGGAGCAGGTCACCCAGCGCCGCACCAGCGACAACGGCGACCCGCTGGTCTGAGCATGTCCGACCTGCTCGAGACGCCTGCCCCGCGCACGGGCGAGCTGCTCGGCGGCAGGTACAGGCTCGTCGGCCAGCTCGGACAGGGCGGCATGGCGCGCGTGTACCGCGCCCGCGACGAGATGCTCGGCCGCGACGTCGCCGTGAAGCTGTTCAACGCCGGAGCAGCCGAGCCGGCCGACCAGGCCCGACGTCTCTCCGAGACGCGCCTGCTCGCCGCGCTCAGCCATCCGTCGCTCGTCACGCTGTTCGACGCCCACGTCGACGGGAGCGATCACGCCTACCTCGTCATGGAGCTGATCGACGGGCCCACGCTGCGTCGGCGACTCGACGAGGAGGGCGCCGTCGACACCCTCGATGTGGCGCGGATGGCCGCCGACCTCGCGGGGGCGCTCGCCGTCGTCCACGCGGCGGGGGTGGTGCACCGCGACATCAAGCCGTCCAACGTCCTGCTGCGGCCCGCCGCGCCCACGGATCCGGCGACCTTCCGCGCGACCCTGACGGACTTCGGCATCGCGTACCTCGTCGACTCCACGCGGGTGACCACCCCCGGCACCCTGATCGGCACGGCGGCCTACCTGGCCCCGGAGCAGGCGCGCGGCGAGTCGCCGGTGCCCGCATCCGACATCTACACGCTCGGCCTGCTGCTGCTCGAGTCGCTCACCGGGCAGCGGCCGTTCGGGGCCGGCACGATGCACGAGACGCTGATGGCGCGCCTGACGAAGCAGCCGGAGATCCCGGGCAACGTCGGCTACGAGTGGAAGTCGCTGCTGACGACGATGACGGCCTTCGACCCGGCCGCCCGCCCGTCGGCGGCGGATGTCGCCCGGCGTGCGGCCGAGATGGCGGAGAGGCCGGCGCAGGACGAGGGCACGGCCGCGACGGCCATCCTCGAGGGCGCGACCCTCCCGCTCGTCTCCGTCACGGCCCTCGACCCCGACGAGCCCACGGTCGCCATGGAGCCGCCGCAGGACCAGCGCGAGGCGCCTCCCGCCTCGCCCAGCCAGGCGGAGGCCCGGCCGCGAGCGGCCGCTCGTGCGGAGCGGATCTTCGTCCGCGACCCTCGGCCCGAGCCGGCCGACACCCTCGAGACGACGGCCACGTTCGCGGGTCCGCGTCGACGCCGGCTGAGCCCGCGGTTCTGGATCCTCGTCGCGATCGCCCTGGTGGTGCTCGCCGTCATCACGACCACCGCGCTCCTCCTTCTCGGCGCGAGTGCCGGCGACTCCGTGCCGCCTCAGCTCCCCCCGGTCGACGAACCACTGGGCTCGCATCTGCAGCAGCTGCTCGAGAGCGTGACGCCATGAGGCGCCGGATGCTCGGGATGGTCCCCGTCGCGCTGGCCGTCGTGATGGTCGCCGGATGCGCCTCCAGCGACGACTCCCTCGATCAGGCGACGGCGGCCACGCTGCAGAGCGCGGTCGTCCAGGTCGCCGATCACGCCTCGGCGGGCGACACGACGGGGGCGCTCGCCTCGCTCGACCAGCTGCAGGCCTCCCTCGACGCGGCCGAGGCCGCGGGGACGATCACCGCCGATCGGGTTCAGATCGTGCAGCAGAACATCGACCTCGTGCGCTCCGACCTGCAGCCCGCGGGGGAGACCACGACGCCCGAGGAGACGACCGCCCCGGAGACGGTCTCCACCGATCCGGCCCCGTCCGAGGAGACCACGCCCGCCGAGGAGACCGCCCCCTCCGACGAGTCGGACGACAAGGGCCCCGGCGGCGACAAGCCGAACAAGGGCCCGGGCAACAACAACGGGAACGGAAACGGGAAAGGGGGCGGACCGGGCAAGAAGTAGGGCCGCAACGCTGCGCTACATCACCGGCCGCGACCGCGTCTGAGCGCGGTGCCGTCCCGCCGAGAGCACACGACGAGACCGGATCGCCTCGAGCTCGGGCCCCGAGAGGCCCCGCTCGACGCGGTCCGGTGTCGTGCTGTCGGCGTCAGGCCTGGGCGGAGGCGCCGTCGGCGGCGCGCTCGGCGAGCGCCTTCTCGTAGTCGGCGCGCACCTGCACCATGTCGAGGCCGCGGGCCTGCTCGATCACGTTGTCGAGCACCGGGCCGGGGAGGGCGCCCGGCTGCGCCATGAGGGGGATGCCGTCGCGGTAGACGACGAGCGTGGGGATGGAGGTGATGCCGTAGGACGCGGCGAGCTGCTGCTGATCCTCGGTGTCGACCTTGGCGAAGGTGATGTCGGAGTTGGCCTCCGACGCCTTCTCGAACACGGGCGCGAACTGGCGACACGGGCCGCACCAGGACGCCCAGAAGTCGATGAGCACGATGCCGTCCTTGACGGTGTCGTCGTGGTTCTCGATGGTCAGGGTGGTGGTTGCCATGTCCTTCTCAACGGCCGCGGCCGCCTGGGAATTCCTGGGCTCCCAGACGGTGTCCAGGCGCATCCGGCGGGCCGCCGGCCCGGGGCATCCGATCAGCTGACGTGCACCTCGGGGCGCCGCTTGCGGTCGACCTCGGCCCGTCGGAGCACCTCGCGCGTGACGGGCGCCACCTCGCCGACGCCGGTGACCAGGTAACGGATCATGTTCGACATGGGGCTGCCCTCCGTCCACTCGAAGTAGATGCTCGGCACGGTCCCCGTCTCGTCGCGGATCGCCAGGAGGATCGCGGCGATCGTGTTGGGCACGTTCCCGCTCGTCACCTGCAGCACGCGGTAGCCGTGGCGGGTGACGCCCCGCACCACCAGCTCCTCCTCGAAGTCGGACGAGTCGGACGGATGCACCTCGAGCAGCATCACCGGGGAGCGCTGCGGGATGCCGCTGTCGCGGCGCTCGTCGTGGACCTTCTGCTTGTAGTCGATCGCCGCGCCCCGGCCGGGTTCGTTCGCGATGATGCGGATGGAGTCGTACTCCTCGGAGTCGGCCGTGACGAAGTCGAGGGCGGGCGCGTCGAGGGTGACCGAGACCGCCCGCAGCTGGAACGACCGGGAGATGCGCGAGACTATCGACACGACGACGATGCCCAGGATGAACAGCGCGGCGATCCGCACGCCGTCGGGTCGCTCGATCACGTTCGCGACCGTCGTGTAGATGAAGACCACCGTGATGACGCCGAAGCCGACCGCCCGCTTGCGCTGCTTCTTGCGCAGGCACGACAGCGTCACGGCGAACGACGCCGACGTGATGAGCACGAGCACGCCGGTGGCGTAGGCGCCGGCCTGCGCATCCACGTTGGCGTCGAACACGAGGGTGATGATCACCGCGATCACGCCGAAGACGATGACGAGCGGACGCACCAGCGCCGCCCAGTGCGGCGCCATCCCGTAGCGCGGAAGGTAGCGCGGCACGAGGTTGAGCAGCCCGGCGAGCGCGGAGGCGCCGGCGAACCAGAGGATGAGGATGGTGCTGATGTCGTAGGCCGTGCCGAACCAGTCGCCGAGGAACAGGTGCGCGAGGTAGGCCAGCGCCCGGCCGTTGGCGGGTCCGCCGGCCTGGAACGCCTCCTGCGGGATCAGCAGCGTTGTCGTGAGGCTCGAGGTGATGAGGAAGCAGCTCATGATGATCGCGGCCGTGGTCAGCAGGCGCTGGGCCCCGCGGATGCGACCGAGCGGGTACGACGGCGGCAGCGGCATGCCGCCCTTGGCCGCCGTCAGCGCCGAGGCCGCCCTGGCCGAGACCTTCGTGTTCGTGATCTGCGGCATGACGGCGACGCCCGTCTCGAAGCCGGAGAGGCCGAGCGCGAGCTTCGGGAAGGCGATCAGAGCGATCGCGACGATCATCAGCGGATCGCCGTTCTGGCGCGTGAGCGCTCCCCACCAGTCGCCGATCACCACCGGGTTCTCGAAGACGTGGAGGATCGACACGAGCACGACCACCACGTTGAGCGCCAGGTAGACGCCGACCAGCGCGACGGCGATGCCGATGGCCTCGCGGAACCCCTTGAGGAACACCGCCGCGAGCACGCCGACGAGCACGAGCGTGATCACGACGTTCTGGCCCTCGAACCAGCTCGGCGCGAAGGGGTTCTCGATCGCGTGCGCGGCCGCATCCGCCGCCGAGAGGGTGATCGTGATCATGAAGTCGGTGGCGGCGAACCCCAGCAGCACCAGGACGAGCAGCTTGCCGCCCCACCAGGGGAGCAGCCGCTCGAGCATCGCGATCGAGCCCTCACCGCGGTAGCTCTCGCGCGCCACCCGCCGGTACACCGGGAGTGCGCCGAAGAGGGTGATCGCGACCAGCAGGAGGGTAGCCAGAGGGCTGACGAGCCCCGCGGCGAGGGCCGCGATGGCGGGCTGGTAGCCGAGGGTGGAGAAGTAGTCGACGCCGGTGAGGCACATGACGCGCCACCAGGAGTGCGTCTTCTCGCGCAGGGTCGCCCCCGGGCCCGGATGCGCACCCGACTGCTCCGTTCCGCCCTGGACCCAGCGGGCGAACGCGCCGGGCGGCTTGTCGCCGTCAGGGCGTGGGACGTCGATGACCGCGCCGCCCGGCAGCGGCTGAGGTTCGTCGGGGTGCTGCTCGGCGGCGTCGACGGCCGCCTCGGCGGCGGTCGCGCGGGGGTCGCCGCCGGCGGTGGCGTCAGCGTCGCGGTCGGCCGCGGGCGTCGTGTCGGTCACGAGGGAAAGTCTGTCCCATCCCCGTGACTTCCGCGTGCCTCCCGGCGATCCGCGGCGCAGATCCGTCCCTCGTGGTGGCCGGCCCACCAGAGCGTCGGACTCGGCGGTGGCGGGTCGCAGCCCTGCCTCGCTATCCTCGCGACATGATCGAGGACGCTCAGCCGCCCCAGGTGCGTGTGGCCATACGCGCGAACCGCCCCCTGCTGGTGCTCTACCTGCTCGGAGCCATCGGAACGCCGCTCGGCATCATCCTGAGCTCGGTGAGCAACTCGATCGTGAGCGCGGCCTACGCGGCACCCCTCGCGGACGGGATCACGCTGGGAGCCGCGTCCTTCCTCTCGGTGATCGCCGGACCGCTCGCTCAGCTGGGGCTGCTGGCGCTGGTCGCGGCCATCGCGGTGCACGCCGTGCTCTGGCACACGGTGCAGCGCGACGAGAGGTCGCGCCGGATCATCGGCTGACCCTCACCCGCAGCGCGGGGATCACCAGAACATCGGGCGGTCGTCGTCGTCCTCGGGGGAGGGGGTCGCGATGTCGAGGTCGACCACGACGGGGACGTGGTCGCTGGGGGCGTCGCCCTTGCGTTCGTTGCGCTCGATCCGCGCATCCTTCACCAGCTCGGCGAACGGCTGCGAGCCCATGATGAAGTCGATCCGCATGCCCTCGTTGCGCGGGAAGCGCAGCTGCTTGTAGTCCCAGTAGGTGTAGCCCGTGGGGACGATGGGGCGCACGACGTCGGTGAGCCCGATCCGCTCGAAGGCGGCGAACGCGGCGCGCTCGGGGGCGGAGACGTGGGTGGCGCCCTCGAAGACGTCGAGGTCCCAGACGTCGGAGTCGAGGGGGGCGATGTTCCAGTCGCCCATCAGCGCGAGCGGCTGGTCGGGGTTCTCGCCGAGCCACTGCTCGGTCTGCTTCGCCAGCTCGTCGAGCCACTGCAGCTTGTAGGCGTAGTGCGGATCCTCGACCGCCCGGCCGTTGGGCACGTAGAGGCTCCAGAGGCGCACCTCGTTGACCGTGACGCCGAGCGCACGGGCCTCGAGCGGGAGCATCCCGTCGTCGCCGGGCTTGCCGAACCCGGGCATGCCGGTGAACGTCGTCGCGGGCTCCGTCATCGGGAGGCGGCTGGCGAACGCGACGCCGTTCCACTGGTTGAGGCCGTGCAGCACGACCTCGTAGCCCGCGTCGTGGAACGCGTCCATCGGGAACTGCGACTCCTTGCACTTGATCTCCTGCATGGCGAGGACGTCGACGTCGGCCTTCACCAGCCAGTCGACCACACGGCCCACTCGGGCGCGGATGGAGTTCACGTTCCAGGTCGCAACACGCATGTCCCTCACGCTACCGGCTGCATCCGACCCCCGGATGCGCGCATCGAGGGTGTGCGGATCCGGCGGACAGGGCCAGGCTGGGACGCATGATCGCTTTGGCCGTAGTCCTCTTCGTCGTCGGTATCGTGCTCCTCCTGCTCGGGCTGTTCGTGAAGGCCGCCGAGTTCCTGCTCTGGATCGGCCTCGTGATCCTCATCCTGGCCATCATCGCCGCACTGCTCCGCTTCATCCGCCGAGGTACGCGCGCCTGAACCCGCGCTCTCGGCGCGCCGCTCAGGGCGGGCAGCCGTAGGGTGAGGGCATGACGACCATCGGAGTGACCGGGGCGACGGGTGGCGTGGGCGGGCGCCTGGCCAGACGGCTTGCGGACGCCGGCCTCGAGCAGCGCCTGATCGTGCGGGACGAGGCGCGGGCTCCGCGACTGCGTCTGGCCGAGGTGCGCGTCGCCGAGTATCGCGACGTCGACGCCGCCATCCGGGCGCTGGACGGCGTCGACGTCCTCCTGATGGTGTCGGCGGCCGAGAGCGCCGACCGACTCGAGGAGCACCGCGCGTTCGTGTCGGCCGCGGAGGCCGCGGGCGTGCGGCACGTCGTCTACACGTCGTTCTACGCCGCTGCTCCTGACTCCGTCTTCACGCTCGGTCGCGACCACTGGGCCACCGAGGGGTTCCTGCGCGACGCCGGATTCGCCACGACGTTCCTCCGCGACAACCTCTACACCGACTTCCTCCCGCTGCTCGCGGGGGACGACGGGGTGGTCCGCGGCCCGGCGGGCGACGGTCGGCTGTCCTCCGTCACGCGCGACGACGTCGCGGCGATGGCCTTCGCCGCGGTCACCCACCCGGATGCGCACGCCGGTGCGGTCTACGACCTCACCGGTCCGGAGTCGCTCTCGCTCGGCGAGGCCACGCAGATCATCTCCGAGGTCACCGGGCGCCGGCTGCGCTACGAGAACGAGACCCTCGACGAGGCGTACGCGAGCCGGGCGCACTACGGGGCTCCGGACTGGCAGGTGGAGGCCTGGGTCAGCACCTACACCGCGATCGCCAGCGGCGAGCTCGCCCCGGTGTCCGACGACATCCCGCGCATCCTGGGGCGGCCCGCGCAGTCGCTGCGCCAGTTCCTCGAGGGTCAGGCGCCGCACGCCTGAGGGGCTGCGCGCCTGAGGGGCTGCGCCGCTGAGCGCGCCTCTCAGGCGCGGCGTCCCGGAGCGCTGCGCCCGCATCCCGCGTCAGGAGGACACGTCGTTCTCGATGTCCTCCGCGAGGTCGTCGACCACCTCGGGCCGCAGGTGCACACCGACCTCGTCGAGTCGCTCCTCGAGGACGTGGCTGACATCGTCCTCGATCCGCCCCTGGCGGATGTCGTCGCGGACCTCGTCGGTGACGTCCTCGATGGTGTCCTGATCGGCCGCTCCCCCGCCGTCCCCTGTGCCGACGTCGGCCGGGTCCACGACACCGGCATCCGCCCCGTCGACTCCTGCTCCGGTGTCGAGGGCGTCCGCCTCGAGTTCGCTGTCGGCCGCCTGACGGGCGGCGAGGCCGCGGTCCATGTCATCGCTCATGCCGCCATCCTGCGACCGCCTGCGGACGTCGCCAACCCCCTGGCGATCCTGCGGACGGAGGGCCTCGGTACACTGGCGGGGTGACCGAGGCGCGCGACAGACTGATCGACCACATCCGCGACGAGGCCGTGTTCCACGGCGACTTCACGTTGACGAGCGGCAAGAAGGCCACCTACTACGTCGACCTCCGCAAGGTCAGCCTCGACCACCGTGTCGCCCCGCTCATCGGTCAGGTCATGCTCGACCTCATCGCCGATGTGCCCGATGTGGCCGCGGTCGGCGGGCTCACCATGGGCGCCGACCCGATCGGCGCCGCCGTGCTCCACCAGGGCGCCGCGCGCGGACTTGCCTACGACGCCTTCGTGGTGCGGAAGGAGCCGAAGGACCACGGCCGCGGGAAGCAGGTCGAGGGCCCCGATCTCGCGGGCAAGCGCGTGATCGTGCTCGAGGACACCTCCACCACGGGCGGATCGCCGCTGAAGGCGATCGAGGCGCTCGAGAAGGTCGGCGCGATCATCGCCGGTGTCGCCGTCGTGGTCGATCGGAACACCGGGGCGGGCGACGTCATCCGCGAGGCCGGATACGAGTACCGGTACGCGATCGGCCTCGGCGACCTCGGCCTGGAGTGACATGACGGGCGCGGCCGACGGCTCCGCCGCTCCGCCGCCGTCGGGCGGACCCCGCTGGACCACGTGGGTGCTCGGCGTGAGCGTCGGGGTCATCGTCGTGGGCGGCATCGTCCTGCTGTTCCTCCTCGGCACCCGGGTGTCCGGAGGGGGTCCTGGAACGGCCCCGGAGGCGGCTCCGGTGCCCACCGTGACCGTGACCGTGACCGCGACCCCGTCTGCGGCGCCGGTCGCGCCC
Source organism: Cnuibacter physcomitrellae (assembly GCF_014640535.1). NCBI lineage: Bacteria > Bacillati > Actinomycetota > Actinomycetes > Micrococcales > Microbacteriaceae > Cnuibacter > Cnuibacter physcomitrellae. The sequence goes on along the minus strand of NZ_BMHD01000001.1, from coordinate 2,067,265 downwards.
CAGCCGACGGCCCCGGCGGCGCCCGGACCGCATCCGTGGACCGACCTCGCCGGCGGCGAGTGCCTCGACCCCTTCACGTCGCCCTGGGCGGAGGAGCTCACCGTGGTCGACTGCGCCCAGCCGCACGCCGCCCAACTGGTGGGTCGGCCGGTGATCTCGTCCGACCCCGCCGCGCCCTATCCCGGCGAGGCGGCCATCACCGCGGGCCTCAACCTCGCGTGCACCGCGCCCGAGGTGCTCTCCCTCGACGCCGCGGCCGCGTATCCCGACCTCGCGTGGCAGGCGTCCTACCCGGTCACGGACGAGCAGTGGGCCGCGGGTCAGCGCACCGCGTCGTGCTTCGTGACACGCACGTCGGGCGAGCCGATCACCGGCTCGCTCAGCGCCGCGGGATGAGGACCGGAGCGTCGCACGGCGGCAGATCCCCGGCGTTCGCCGCCGTCGGTGAGCGATCCTCGCGAAGGTCGGTGCGCCGCGATAGCCTGGCCGTGATGCGCACCCTCGTCCGTTCCCTCGCCCTCGGGCTGCTCGTGATGCTCGGCCTCGCGGTGGCGACACCGGCCGTGGCGGCACCCGCTGCTGCTGCCGCCGGCGTGCCGGGCGTGGTCTCCGCTCGGACTGCCGCCGCTGCCGCCGCCGCGCCCGCTGCCGTCCCCGTCGGGGTCGGGTCCGTGCCCGCCGACGTGAACGACTTCACGTACTCCTCGTTCGACGCGGAGTACACGCTCGGCCGCGACGAGTCGGGCGCCTCCACGCTCACCACGGTCGAGACGTGGGTGGCCGACTTCCCCGAGTTCGACCAGAACCACGGCATGGTCCGCGCCCTCCCGCTGTCGTACAAGGGGCACCCGACCGACCTCGAGCTCGTGTCGGTCACCGATCAGGACGGCACCCCGCGCCCCTATGAGACCGAGGAGGACGACGAGAACCTCCTGGTCACGATGGCCGCCGACGACTTCGTGCACGGGCAGCAGACCTACGTGCTCACCTACGAGCGGCGCGACGTGACGGCGTTCAACGGCGATGACGACGTCGACGAGTTCTACTGGGACACGAACGGCACGCAGGTGAGGCAGCCGATCTCCCAGCACACCACGACCCTCACGGTCGACCCGTCGATCGCCGGGGCCATCACGGGCGAGCCCGTGTGCTTCGTGGGCCCTGAGGGTTCCACCCAGACGTGCGCGATCGAGCGCAGCACCGCATCCGACGGCGCCGCCGTCTTCACCACCCGCGAGTCCGACCTCCGCATCGGCGACAACGTCACCGTCGGCGTCGCGTTCGCGCCCCACACCTTCACCGAGCGCCCCACCGGCTACCTCGACGCGGGGGCCGCCGCCTGGGCGCAGATCCTCGCCGTGCTCGTCGCGGTCGCGGCCGCGGTGGCGTCGATCCTGCAGCGCGTCCTCCGGCTTCGCGACGCCCCGGGGCGCCCCACGATCATCCCCGAGTACACCCCGCCGAAGGGCGTCGACCTCCTGCTCGCGTCCGTGATCATGAAGAGGTCGACGAGGGGCGCGGCGGCGTCGTTCGTCGACCTCGCGGTGCGGCACAACGTCCAGCTGGTCGAGCGCGAGGCGGATGCGTTCCTCGGCTCCCGCACGGAGTACTGGCTGCGCTTCCTCACCTGGCAGGGGCTCACGCCCGCCGAGGTCGAGCTGGCGCGCGCCCTCTTCGGCACCGACCTGAGACCGGATGCGTGGCGCGAGATCCGCAAGAACGACACCCTGCTCGCGAAGTCGATCCAGTCGCTCATGTCCGCCACACGCAAGCGGGCGGCGGCCGAGGGGTACCAGAAGACGCGCACCCGCCCGCTCAGCGTGCTGCTCCTGCTGCTGGTCATCCTGGCGGCGGTCGGGAGCTTCCTCAGCGGTGTGATGGTGTCCGACGGCGGGTACGGCGGCGCGCTGCCGATCATCCTGATCTTCGTGGCGGGCGCCAGTGCGCTCGTCGTGTTCGCGACCGCCTTCCGCACGCAGCTCACCGCGAAGGGAGCCGAGCTGCGCGACTACATCCGCGGCATCGAGATGTACATCGAGTGGGCGGAGGAGGACAGGTTCCGTGTTCTCCAGAGCCCTGAGGGCGCTCTCCGGACGGGAGTGAACGCGCCCGACCAGGGCCAGGTGGTGAAGATCTACGAGAAGCTGCTGCCCTACGCGGTGATGCTTGGTCAGGAGACCGAGTGGGCGAAGGTGCTCGGCACCTATTATGAGAGCCTCGACACCCGTCCCGACTGGTACGGGTCCAACACCGCCTTCAACGCGGCGCTCTTCGCCACGACGGTGTCGTCGATGTCGTCCACCGTCGCCTCCTCCTTCTCGGGCACCTCCAGCAGCAGCTCGAGCGGCTTCTCCGGCGGCGGCGGCTTCTCGGGCGGCGGCGGTGGCGGCGGCGGCGCCGGCGGCGTCTAGCCCGCCCGCGTTCTCGTCGTGCTCGTCCCGTCGCGCGGGTTGCGGCGGGGGTTTCGTGCCGTGAGGCGCGGGTTCCGCCCTCCCGCGGCCGCGTCGTGCCCGTCGGGGCGCCGACGGCGCGCTGAGGGGGCGCAACCCGCAGGACGTGGTGGTGCGGCCCGCGTCTCCGCGCCGGGGGTGCGGGGTCTGGGGCTCGGGGTCCGGGGTCTGGGGTTCCGGGCTCGGGGCTCCGGGCTCGGGGGCCCCGGTCTGGGGTTCCGTGCTCGCGGTGCGGGACCGGCAGGCGGAGGTCCCGCGGTGCGGCGGCGGCGCGGGTTGCGCCCGCTGAGCGCCTGTTCGAGCCTGAGGGGGCGGCAAGCCCACCCTCCGCAGGCGGAACCCGCAGCGCGCCGAGTCCCTCCCCGTCCCGAGCTAGAGTCGGGCGCTCGTGGCGGGCCAGGGTGGATCCGGATCTAACACTTGTGGCGGGGTGGGGCTGCGCGAGGTCGCCACAAGTGTCAGATCGGCGGAGATGTTCCGGTGGGGTTCGTGGCGGGACCCCGGGGCCAGCCGGATTTGGCACTCGTGGTGGGGTTGGGGGTGCCTGGGGTCGCCACGAGTGTCAGATCGGCGGAGATGGTCCGGTGGGGCTGGAAGCGGGACTCCGGGGGCCGGGCGGATTTGGCACTCGTGGTGGGGTGGGGATGCGTGGGGTCGCCACGAGTGTCAGATCGGCGGGATGGCCCGGCGGGGCTTATGGCGAGACCCCGGGCGCCGGGCGGATCGGGCACTCGTGGCGGGATGGGGCCGCGCTGGGCCGCCACGAGCGCCGGACCCGTGAGGGGGGTCAGTGGGCGATCGCGCTGAAGAAGGCGGCGAGGAGGGCTGCGCCGGCGACGCCGAGCCAGGCGAGGAGGGCGAGGACCCAGCCCGCCAGGGTGACGTAGCCGAGGATGAGGCCGGCGAGCGCGAGGCCGCGGCCGTCCTCGCCGGTCCGCTTGAGCTGCGAGAGGGCGATGTGGCCCGTCACGACGGGAACGACGCCGAACCCGAGGATCCCGAAGACGAGCGTGAGCACGGCCAGCAGACTCGTGCGGCGCTGCGGCGGGTACACGGTCGCCTGAGCGGCCGCGGCGGGCATGCTGTATCCCGGCGCGCCCGCGCCCGGAGCGCCGTATCCGCCCGCGCCTGGAGCGGTGGGTGCGCCCTGTGCCCCGTCCGGACCCCAGCCGGAGGAGTACGTGGTCGAGCCGAACCCGCCCTGTGGCGCCATGCTCGGCGCGGCCGAGAGAGGCACGGTGGGCTGCGTCGCGCCGGAGACACCCGCCGACGCGCCGACCAGCTCGGGCTCGCGGTCGAGGCCCGCGGGCGTGGAGGCGCCGGGGAGAACGCTCGCGGGAGTGGAGGCGCTGGCGGTAGCGCCTGCGGAGGCACCCTCGCCCTCGGACGTGGAAACGCCCTCGGCGGCGGAAGCGGGGGTGGGGAGCTCGTCGAAGACGGCGGGGCCGTCGGTGGTGTAGTCGTCGGATGTCGAGTCGTTGGTGGTCATGGCATCCACGCTACGAAACCGGCCGACGAGGGGGATCGGACCACGGCATCACCGTCGTGGTACCAGGGGATGAACCTACGGGCGGCGGTGCCGGGGCAGGCCGGCGACGACGAGGTCGTACGAGTTGACGATGAGGTCCTCGACGAGCCTCGGGTCGGACTCGGGGCCCACGGTCACGGTGATCCAGTGCCGCTTGTTCATGTGGTAGCCGGGCACGATCCAGTCATGCTCCCGCACCAGCGCCTCGCCGTGCGGGGGCGCGACCTTCAGCGTGACCCGGACCTCGCCGTCGAGCGGCGTGATCGCGAAGACACGGCCCACCACCTTGGCGACGGCGGTCTCAGGGCCGAAGGGCCGCTCGTCGGTGGTCGCGGGCAGTCCGGCGCACGTCTCGAGCACGTCCTCCCGCGTCACCACACCCATGCCCGCAGCCTAGCTCCGGCATCCGACACCCCGCAGCGGACACCACCGCCCCACGACCCCCACCGGGGCCTCGGCGCTCAGTCGCTGAACGCGTTGGCGCAGGTCTGCTCCGCCGCGGTCTGCCCCTTGAGCCCCTCGATCACCTCGGGCGTCGCCGGGGAGTCGGTGGGCGCAGCCGACGCGTCGGGCGCGGACGGCGTCTCGGTCGACGGATCGGGTGTGACGGTCGTCGGATCGGTGCCGGGGTCGACGACGGTCGAGCCCGTGCCGGTGGAGTCGGCGTCGAGGCTGAACGGCTCGTCGGCCAGGATCTTCGTGAAGAGCTGGTCGGCCAGGTCGCTGAGCGGGACGACCTTGTTCGGGTACTCGGACGACGACCCTGCGGGGTACTGCACGAACACCATGTTGGCGAGGTCGACGTCCTTCAGCGTCAGCGCCAGCGACACCATCGCATCCGGGGTGGCGAGCGACCTCGACAGCTGGATGTTCTGCGTGGCCGCCTGGGCCAGGCCGTACAGCTTGGTGAAGTCGGTGAGCGTGTTCGAGCTCTTGATGGTCCGCACGAGCGACGACATGTACTGCTGCTGCGATGCGATGCGGGCCAGGTCGGACCCGTCGCCGACCCCGTGGCGGTTGCGGAGGAACGCGAGGGCCATGTCGCCCTGGATCGTCGAGATGCCGGCGGGCAGGTCGAGGCCGGAGTCCTTGTCGGAGATCGGCTCGACGAGGCAGACCGGCACGCCGCCGACCGCGTTCGTCATCTCGATGACGCCCTTGAAGGAGGTGGCGGCCGCGTAGCTGATGTCGAGCCCGGTGAGGTTCTCGATCGTGGCGGACACGCAGGCGAGCCCGCCACGGCTGAACGCCTCGTTGAGCGGCTGCGCGCTCATCGCGTCGTAGACGTCGCCGTTCGTGGGGTCGGTGCACTCCGGATGCGGGATGACCAGGTCGCGCGGGAAGCTCACGACCACGGCGTTCTTGTGGTCGGCGGACACGTGAAGCAGGATGTTGACGTCGTTGAGGGTGGCGTCGCGCTCGCCGAAGTCGTCGCCCTGGTTCGGATCGTTGTCGGTGCCCACGACGAGCAGGTTGAAGCCCCCGGGGAACGCTCCGAGGAGCGGGGGAGCGGCGGGCGCCTCGCCGCCGCCCGAGATGTCGACGGCGTTCGCCTGCACCTGCGAGTTGAGGTTGGCGAAGGCGATGCCGGCGGTGGTGACGAGCGCGACCAGCACGACGGCCACGGCGAGGCCGAGGAACTTGAGCACGGCGGCCGCGGGCGAGCTCGTGGGGAGGCGGCCGTGGCGCGGAGACTCGATCGGGCTGCGCCCGAGGGAGGCGTGGGTCACGGAGCGGATCCTCTCTCGTCGATCTGAGGCGTGACATGGCCGGAGGTCGGCGTGTCGTCGCTCGGCCGTTGCCGGTCGATAGTAGCGGATGCGCCACGCCGACCCCCGAGAGCGCTCTCAGGGACAGGGCGGGCCCGCGTGTCTGGGTGGGCCGCTTTGTCCAGGAAACCGACGCCTTTCGGCCGAAAGAGGTCGGCTTCCTGGACAAAGCCGGTGCCGGGAGCGCTCCGCGGGAGACCGTGGACCCCTCACACCTCGGCGACCGCCTCCGAGGCCTCGCGCTCAGCCGCCGCCACGGTGGCGGGGTCGTCCTCCGCGAGCGCCTTCCGCCCGGGCAGGGCGAAGGAGAGCACGACGGCCACCACGGTGAAGCCCACCGCCCACCAGAAGGCCGCGTCGAAGGCCAGCGCCGGCGACCCGGTCGCGGTAGCGGACGCCGACAGGATCACCGCGAGCAGCGCGACACCGACCGACCCGCCGACCTGCTGCGCGACGCGCGTGACGATGCTCGCGTGGGGGACCTTGTCGTGCGGGAGTCCCACGAACGCCACGGTCATCACCGGGACGATGACGATGCCGAGGCCCAGACCGCGGACGAACAGGGCGACCATGAGCAGCCAGATCGAGGTGTTCGCATCCGCGAAGGCGAAGGGGATGGTCGCGATGCCGACGAGGAGGAACCCGATGGCCGCGACACCCCTCGCCCCGAGGCGCTCGAGCAGGCGTGCGGCCGCGGTCCGGCTCACGAGCGATCCCACGCCCTGGGGGATGAGCAGCAGTCCCGCGCCCAGCGCGTCGGCGCCGCGCAGCTCCTGGAAGTAGAGCGGGAGGAGGAGCATCGCGCCGTAGAGCGAGGCGCCCGAGAGGAACAGGAGCGCGGACGCCGACCAGGTGGGGCGGGACCGGAGCACACGGAGGTCGACCAGGGCCGCGCCACGGCGACGCAGAGCCCAGACCACGAAGGCGGCGAGGAGGACGAGGCCGCCGATCATCGGCGCGAGCACGTCGGAGCGGGCGAACCCTCCGTCGCCCGTGACGTTCGACAGGCCGAACAGCAGGCCGACCAGCGCCGGGGAGAGCAGCACGAGCCCGACGACGTCGAGGCGGACGCGGGTCGCGGGGCCGTCGGCGGGGAGCATCCGCCAGGCGAGGAGCAGGCCGGCCAGGCACAGCGGCACGTTGACGAGGAACAGCCACCGCCAGTCGGCGACGCCCAGGATGAGCCCGCCGATCACGGGGCCGAGGATCGGGCCGACGGCGGTGGGCAGGGCGACCATGGCCATGAGACGGCCGCGCTCGGGCCCGCGGGACGCCTGCATGATCATCGTCGTCATGAGCGGCACCATCGCGCCGCCGCCGATGCCCTGGACCACGCGGAAGGCGATGAGGCTGGACGCATCCCACGCGACCGCGCAGAGGATCGAGCCGAGCAGGAACACGGCGAGCGAGGCGATCCACAGTCGCTTGGCCCCCATCCGGCTCTGCAGCCAGCCCACGAGCGGGATGACGACGCCGAGGGCGAGGAGGTACCCGGTGGTGACCCACTGGATGGTGTCGACCCCGGTGTCGAGGTCGGCGGCGAGCTCGTGCAGGGCCACCGACACGATCGTGGAATCGAGGATGACCGCGATGCCGCCGACGAGGACGGCGATCGTGGTGCGCAGCGTCTGCGGGTCGATCCGAGACGCGGATGAGGAGGGCATGTGGGCTCCTAAGGTACGGATGTGTATCTAACGGGCCCAGAGTAGATCAGCACGATAGGATACGCAAGTGGATCTAAACGACGACGACGCCGAGAGCGAGAGGGTCGACGGGACGGCGACCCGGCGGCGCGGCAAGGTGCTCGAGTCCGCCATCCTGCAGGCGGCGTGGGACGTGCTCGGCGAGAGTGGGTACTCGGGGTTCACCTTCGAGGCCATCGCCGCTCGCGCGGGGACGAGCCGTCCGGTGCTCTACCGGCGATGGCCCACGCGCGACGACCTGCTGCTGGCGACGCTCCGCGAGTTCTGGTGGTCGTCGCCGATCCCCGTGCCCGACACGGGGTCGCTGCGGCAGGATGCGCTCGACTACCTGCAGGCCGCCAACGAGGCCCGTGCCTGGCTGACCACGCTCATGAGCGTGCAGCTCGCCGACTACTTCCGTGACAGCGGGATGACCTTCCGACGTCTGCGCGACAGCGTGCGCGACGAGGTCTCGCCGAACTCGCTGGAGATCATGCTCGGACGCGCCGTCGCGAGAGGCGAGCTGCGGGGCATCCCGCGCTCGCGGCGGGTGATCGAGCTGCTGTTCGACCTCTTTCGCCACGAGCTGCTCATGTCGATGCAGGCCGTGCCCGCGGACACCATCCGCGGGATCGTCGACGACGTGTGGCTGCCGCTGCTGGCGGTCTCCGAGGTGCGGCAGGAGGATGCTGGCACTTAATCGACGGACTGTGTCAACTCAGCCACTCGTGGCGGAGAATCCCCGTTCATAGCGTTACTGCCATGATGATTCTCCTGGTGGTAGGCGGGCTGAGCGCCGCCGTCGCGGTGGCGGGCACGATCGTCGGCATGGTGACCGACGGGTACGGATGGCAGCGGAGGCGCGACTGCACGCCCGAGCGCCCGACGCTCTGACCGTCCGGTGATCGCCGCTCAGCGCGCGGGAGGCCGGGCCGGGCCGGGCCGAGCCGGCCGCGGGCTCAGAGCTCGGACTCGACCGGCTCGTGCGAGACGAGGTCAGCGACGGAGTTGAGGATCTCGTTGGGCCGGAACGGGTACTTCTGGATCTCGGACTGGTCGCTGATCCCGGTGAGCACCAGCACGGTGTGCAGGCCCGCCTCGATGCCGGCGACGACGTCGGTGTCCATCCGGTCGCCGATCATGCCGGTGTTCTCGGAGTGCGCGCCGATGCGGTTCATCGCCGAGCGGAACATCATCGGGTTCGGCTTGCCCACGACGTAGGGGTGCTTGCCCGTGGCCTTCGTGATGAGTGCGGCGATGGCTCCGGTGGCCGGCAGCGGACCCTCGGTGCTGGGGCCGGTCGCATCGGGGTTGGTGACGATGAAGCGCGAGCCGTTGCCGATCAGACGGATCGCCTTGGTGATCGCCTCGAACGAGTAGTTGCGGGTCTCGCCGACGACCACGTAGTCGGGGTTCGTCTCGGTCATGATGAAGCCCGCCTCGTGGAGGGCGGTGAGGATGCCGGCCTCACCGATGACGAACGCGCTGCCGCCGGGCATCTGGTCCTTGAGGAACGCGGCGGTGGCCAGCGCCGAGGTCCAGATCGACTCCTCCGGCACGTCGAGTCCGGACGAGCGCAGCCGGGCGCTCAGGTCGCGGGGCGTGAAGATCGAGTTGTTCGTCAGCACCAGGAACGGCTTGCCCTGGTCGCGCCACTGCTGCAGCAGTTCCGCCGCTCCCGGGACGGGGCTGTTCTCGTGCACGAGCACACCGTCCATGTCGGTGAGCCAGCATTCGACTTCTGAACGCTTCGCGGCCATCGGAGTCCCTTCCCTGCGGTCACCCCCAGGGTACTCGTCGCTCATCCGCGGCCGCTGGGACCCGGGCGTTACACTCCCCCTCAGGGGAAGCACGATCAGGGGGATCATGAGCTGGAGCATGAGAGCCGTCGCCATCGCGACGGCGGCGGTCGCCGTGGCGGCGCTCGTGGGGTTCGCCGTGAAGGCGCCCGAGCAGGCCGCCGTGGCGGGATCGGAGCACGGGCCGAGCCTCGACCGGAGCTGGGCGGGCAGTGTCACCGCCTCGTGGCAGGAACGTACGGTCGGTGACGTGGGCGGATGGTCGACGTCGGCGTGGGTCGGTCCGCTGCAGTCCGTCGTCGCCGCGGACGAGGGCTTCGCGTCGGATCAGGCGCGGAGCGCTCTGGCGGGCGCTGTGTCCGGTCTGGGTGACGCGTCCGCTCTGGCGGGCGCGGTGTCAGGTCTGGGTGACGCGTCTGCTCCGGCGGCGCCGCTCGCGACGACCGTCCTGGCCGGTGGGGAGGATGCTCGACACGACGCCGAGGGGACGCTCGCTGCCTCGCTCGCTCGAGGTGCCGAGATCAAGGCGCTCGTGGCGACGGCGAAGGCGTCGCTCGAGCAGGTGCGTCTCGAGGCCGTCGCGCGGGCGCAGGCGGTCCTCGACGCCGAGACGCCGGAGGCGGATGCCGCCAGCCGCGAGGCGCTCGCCGCCGCGCTCGCGGTGCCCGCTCTGGCGGCGGGGGCGCCATCCCTCCAGACGCCGTCCGCGATCATCGCGCTCGTGACCGCGACGCGAGCCGCGCAGGCCGCGCAGACGGCCGCCGTCGCGCTCCAGGCACAGGAGGCGGCCGAGTCCGTCGGGGGATCGGGAGGCGAGTCGAGTGACGACGGGCCGGAATGGGTCATGCCCTGCGGGCAGGCGCGCCCGGGTGACCCCTGCTTCGAGCCGCAACCGGAGCTGATGTTCACGCCGCCCCAGGAATGGATCGACCGCTGGGAGAGGCTGGAGGGCTGTCAGCGATTCAGCGATGACCTGTCGGAGTGCCTCGACTGACCCGACCCGTGTTTGTGTCGCGGTGACCTGAAGGGTTATAGTCACGGAAACCTTTAGGGGGTTCCCGTGACGGAGCACACGACTCGTGAGGCGATGGTCATCGCCGTGTCGACCGTGATCTTCGCGCTGCGCTCCGGCGAGGCCGAGTCGGATCACGACCCGGCGCGGCCGGGTCTCTGGCTGCCGCTGGTGCGCCGCATCCGCCCGCCGTTCGAGGGGCAGTGGGCGCTGCCCGGCGGTCCGCTGCGTCGCGACGAGGACCTCGAGGCCGCCGCCGCGCGCACGCTGCAGGCCACCACGGCCCTCGAGCCGAGCTACCTCGAGCAGCTCTACGCGTTCGGCACCCTCGACCGGGCGCCCGCCAGCGCCAGCGAGCGCGTCGTCTCGATCGTGTACTGGGCGCTCGTCGACTCGGAGGAGGCCACCCGAGCCGCCGAGACGGAGAACGTGCACTGGTTCTCGGCCGACGACCTCCCCGATCTCGCCTTCGACCACGACGTCATCATCGAGTACGCGCTCTGGCGCCTGCGCAACAAGGTCGAGTACGCCCGCATCGCGCACGCGTTCCTCGGCGACACGTTCACCCTCGCCCAGCTGCGGGAGGTGCACGAGGCGATCCTCGGGCGCACGCTCGACCCGGCGAACTTCCGCCGGCAGATCGAGGCGGGCAACACGATCGTCCCGACCGGCAAGCGCGTGACCGGAACCAGCTACCGTCCGCCGAAGCTCTACCGCTACAACCAGGCGATCGAGCCCGTGGACCGGGGTCCGCTCGGCAGCAGCGCGAGGCGACGACCGTCCTCCGACGGCGCCGAGGCCTCCGCCGGGCCGCCGGACTCCGCGGGCTGAGCCGCGCCCGACGCGTCCCGCTCGACGGGACCCCGCGCATCCGCGACCGCCGCCTCCGCGACCCGCTCACCACACCGACCCGCCGCATCCGCGACACACCCCGACCCGCCGCATCCGCGACACACTCCGACCCGTCGCATCCGCGGCCTACTCCGTCCCCCATCCCGACCCGCCGCATCCGCGGCGCACCCCGACCCCCATCCCGACTCCAGGAAGCCGCCCGCCATGACCAACCCGCTCACGCTCTCGATCGACGACGAGATCCAGCTCATCGCCTCCGGTGTGCACGCGCCGGGCGCGGTCGCCTCCTCCGGCGAGACCTGTGCGCCCGAGCTCGCCGACGGGCCCTGGTCGATCGATGTCCTCCCGCTGCCCACGTACGGCCCGGGCGCGAGCATGGCCGACCCCATCCCGGCCGAGACCCCGCGCCAGGGTGTCCTCCCGGAGGAGTACAGGCTGGCCTCGAAGGCCGAGCTCGACCAGCGCATCCTGGCGGCCAAGGACACGCTCGGCGAGCGCGTCGTGGTGCTCGGGCACTTCTACCAGCGCGACGAGGTCGTGAAGTACGCCGACTTCGTCGGCGACTCGTTCCAGCTCGCCAATGCGGCCAAGACCCGGCCCGATGCCGAAGCGATCGTCTTCTGCGGCGTGCACTTCATGGCTGAGACCGCCGACATCCTGGCGCAGCCTGAGCAGCGGGTGATCCTGCCGAACCTCGCCGCGGGATGCTCGATGGCCGACATGGCCGACATCGACTCGGTCGAGGAGGCATGGGAACAGCTCATGGAGCTCTACGCCGACGAGACGGCGGACGATGGCCGGGCTCCGATCATCCCCGTCACCTACATGAACTCGTCGGCCGCGCTGAAGGGCTTCTGCGGCCGCCACGGCGGCATCGTGTGCACCTCGTCGAACGCCGCGACCGTGCTGCAGTGGGCGTTCGAGCGCGGTCGTCGTGTGCTGTTCTTCCCCGACCAGCACCTCGGTCGCAACACCGCGAAGGCGATGGGCGTCCCGCTCGAGCGGATGCCGATGTGGAATCCGCGGAAGCCCCTGGGCGGCAACACCGACGACGAGCTCCTCGACGCCCAGGTCATCCTCTGGCACGGGTTCTGCTCGGTGCACAAGCGCTTCTCGGTGGCGCAGATCGAGCGGGCGCGGGCCGAGCATCCCGACGTGCGGGTGATCGTGCACCCCGAGTGCCCGATGCCCGTCGTCGACGCGGCCGACGAGTACGGCTCGACCGACTACATCGTGAAGGCGATCGGCGCTGCCCCGGCCGGGTCGACGTTCGCGATCGGCACGGAGATCAACCTCGTGCAGCGCCTCGCGAACCAGTACCCGCAGCACCGCATCTTCTGCCTCGACGACGTGATCTGCCCCTGCTCGACGATGTACCGCATCCACCCCGGATACCTCGCCTGGGTCCTCGAGGAGCTGGTCGCCGGACGCGTGGTCAACGAGATCACGGTCGGCGACGACGTGGCGGTGCCCGCGCGCGTGGCGCTCGAGCGGATGCTCGCGGCCCGGCCATGAGCATCCGACGGGGGCTCGCCTCGCGTGTGGTCGTCGTGGGCTCGGGGGCGGCCGGTCTGGTCACGGCGCTCGAGCTGCTGCGGCGGTCGCCGGACGTCTCGGTGACGGTGGTCACGAAGGGCTCGTTGTCGGACGGCAACACGCGGTACGCCCAGGGCGGGATCGCCGCCGCGGTGATGCCCGGCGACAGCGTGTCGTCGCACGTCAGCGACACCCTCGCGGCGGGGGCCGGGCTCTCGGATGCGGAGGCCGTGCGCGTGCTCTGCTCGGAGGGGCCGGCCGCCATCACCGAGCTGGTGCGGTGGGGGGTCGACTTCGATCGGGTCTCCGGTACGGGTTCTGGTTCTGGTTCTGCCGCCCCGTTCGATGCGGGCTTGGAGGGGGCGCACTCGCACCACCGGATCCTGCACGCCGGCGGCGACGCGACGGGGGCGGCGATCGAGCTCGCGCTCGTGCGGGCGGCGCTCGCGGCGGCGTCCGGCGGGCGGGACGCGCGGCTGGAGATCGTGGAGCACGCGTTCCTCCTCGACCTGATCGCGGTCGACGGCGCCGTGTCGGGCGTGCGTCTGCTCATCGGCGGCGTGGTGCGGGAGATCGCAGCCGACGCCGTGGTGCTCGCGACCGGCGGGCTCGGACAGCTCTACCCGCACACCACGAACCCCGCGGTCACCACGGGCGACGGCGCTGCGGCCGCGCTGCGGGCGGGGGCCGTGCTCGAGGACGTCGAGTTCGTGCAGTTCCACCCCACCGCCCTCGCGGTGCCGGGGTCGTTCCTCGTGTCGGAGGCGGTGCGCGGAGACGGCGCCGTCCTCGTGAACGCGACGGGGGAGCGGTTCATGCGCCACGCGCATCCACTCGCCGAGCTCGCCCCGCGTGACGTCGTCGCCCGGGCCATCGCCGCGCAGATGGCGGCGGGCTCGCCCGTCTTCCTCGACGCCACCTCGCTCGGTCGCGACGAGCTGGCGCGCCGCTTCCCCACGATCGACGCCGCCTCGCGCGCGGCGGGCTTCGACTGGGCCGCCGAACCGCTGCCGGTGGCCCCCGCCGCGCACTACTGGATGGGCGGGGTCGCCACCGACCTCGCCGCCCGCACGTCTCTGCCCGGCCTGTACGCCGTGGGCGAGGTCGCGCGCACGGGCGTGCACGGGGCCAACCGCCTCGCGTCGAACTCGCTGCTCGAGGCCGTGGTGTTCGGCCGCCGTGCCGCGGCCGCGCTGGCCGGCGCGGCTGCGGAGCCGTGGGGTGGCGCGTCTGGTGCTGCGGTCCGCTCCGTGGCGGGGCCCGCACTGTCGCGCGAGGATCTGCACGGGTGGATGTGGTCTGCCGCCGGACTCCACCGCTCGGCCGGGCCGCTCGCTGCGGCGTTCGAGGCGCTGGCGCCGTCCGCGACCGACGAGCTCGACGCCCCTCGTGGGTTCGCCACCGTCGAGGAGCTCGAGACCGAGAACCTCCACCTGCTCGGCGCTGCCGTGGTGCACAGCGCCCTGGCCCGGGAGGAGTCGCGGGGCGCCCACTTCCGCAGCGACTTCCCGGACACCGACCCCGAGCTCGCCCGCCCCCTCCCCATCACCCTCGACTCCCTCACCACAGCACTGCACCCCCTCCGCCACTGACCCGCCCGCCCCTCCATCGCCTGCCCCCCCACCGCCCGCATCCGCCCGGACCCCGCACCGCCCGCATCCGCCCCGACCCCCGCACCGCCCGCATCCGCCCCGACCCCGCACCCCCGCACCGCCCGCATCCGCCCGGACCCCGCACCGCCCGCATCCGCCGCTACCCCGCACCGCCCGCACCGAACGCATCCGCCTGACCGAAGGACCCACCGCATGCTCACTCCCGCGATCATCGCCGACGTCGTCGACCGCGCCCTCGCGGAGGACTCGCCGTGGGGCGACCTCACCTCCGAGCTGCTCATCCCCGCCGACGCCGAGGTCGTCGCCACGATGGATGCGCGCGAGCCGGGCGTATTCAGCGGATCGGCGGTGCTGGTCGCGGTCTTCGCGGCGGTGGACGCGCGCATCCGCGTCGACGTCGAGGTGCGGGACGGCGAGCGGTTCGAGGCGGGGGCCGTCCTGGCCCGCATCGCCGGCCCGGCCCGCGGAGTGCTGCGCGGCGAGCGCATCGCCCTCAACCTCGTGCAGCGGATGAGCGGCATCGCGACGCTCACCGCACGCTACGTCGCCGAGACCGCGGGCACCAAGGCGCGCATCGTCGACACCCGCAAGACGACGCCGGGCCTCCGAGCGCTCGAGCGGCAGGCCGTGCGCGACGGCGGCGGCCACAACCACCGCTACTCCCTGTCGGATGCGGTGCTCGCGAAGGACAACCACCTCGCCGTCCTCGCCGCACAGCACGGCGGCGACCTCACCGCCGCCCTCCGCGCGGTGCGGGCGCAGCTGTCGCACACGACGCACCTCGAGGTGGAGGTCGACCGCATCGACCAGATCGAGCCCGTGCTCGCCGCCGGGGTCGACACGATCATGCTCGACAACTTCACGCCCGAGGAGCTCCGCGAGGGCGTCGCGCTCGTCGCCGGGCGGGCGCTCGTCGAGGCGAGCGGAGGCGTCACCCTCGACACGGTGGCCGCCATCGCGGCGAGCGGTGTCGACATCATCTCGGTGGGGGCCCTCACCCACAGCGTCCGATCGCTCGACCTCGGGCTCGACGTGGGGCTGCATCCGTGATCTACCTCGATGCCGCGGCGACCACGCCGGTGCGCCGGGAGGTGCTCGAGGCGATGTGGCCGTATCTCGCGGGGGAGTTCGGGAACCCGTCGAGCACGCACTCCCTCGGCGACCGTGCGGCCCGGGCGCTGGCGCAGGCGCGGTCGACGGTGGCGGACTGGTTGGGGTGCCGCGCCTCCGAGATCGCCTTCACGTCGGGCGGCACCGAGGCGGACAACCTGGCCGTGAAGGGCATCGCGCTGGGGGCGCCCCGGGGGCGGCACGTCGTCGTGAGCGCGATCGAGCATCCGGCCGTGATGTCGTCGGTCGAGTACCTGGAGCGGGTGCACGGGTTCTCGGTGACGGTGCTCCCCGTCGATGCGGGCGGACTCGTCTCGCCCGACGACCTCGCCGATGCCCTGCGCGACGACACCACACTCGTCTCGGTGATGCTCGCGAACAACGAGATCGGGACGGTGCAGCCGATCCAGTCGCTCGCGGCGGTCGCGCACGATCGTGGCGTTCCTTTCCATACGGATGCGGTGCAGGCGGCCGGATGGCTGCCCCTCGACGTCGGGGCGCTCGGCGTCGACGCGCTCACCCTGTCGGGCCACAAGCTCGGGGCCCCCAAGGGGATCGGGGTGGCCTACGTGCGCGGGCGGCTTCCCGTCGAGCCGGTCCTGCACGGGGGAGGGCAGGAGCGCGGACGCCGATCGGGCACCGAGAACGTCGCGTTCGCCGTGGGCCTCGCCCGCGCCGTCACGCTCCCGCCGCTCGACTCGGCGTCCTCCGTCTCGGACGCGGCGTCGGGTGTGGCCGCCCTCCGCGACGACTTCATCGCCCGGGTGCTGGCGACCGTGCCCGGCGCGGTGCTGACGGGCGACCCCGTGCATCGGCTGCCCTCGGTCGCGTCGTTCTGCTTCCCCGGCACGAGCGGAGAGAGCGTCCTGCTGCAGCTCGAGGAGCGCGACGTCGTCGTCTCGAGCGGCTCCGCCTGCGCCGCCGGCTCCGACGACCCCTCGCCCGTGCTGCTCGCCTGCGGCTACCCGCCCGCCGTCGCCCAGACCGCGGTGCGGTTCACCTTCACGCACGAGACCACCGCCGCCGACCTCGCCGCCGCCGCAGATGCGCTCCGCGCCTCCGTCGTCGCCGTCACCTCCCTCGGCTCCCCGCGCCCCTGACCCCCGCCCCGCGCCGTCCCGCGCCGCGGGCCGCGGATCTGACACTCGTGGTGGCGTGGCCGCCGCGGAGCCCGCCACGACTGTCACATCCGTGGTGTCGTCCTCCCTCGATGCGCCTGAGCTATCGCGCTCACCGGCGCCGCGGATGTGCCCCGTGCCGTCGCGGGCGGTCACTTCTCGTGGATGTGACACTCGTGGTGGCCCAGCCGCCGCCGAGCCCGCCAGAACTGTCAGATCCGTGGTGTCGTCCTCCCTCGGTGCGTCTGAGCTGTCGCGCTGACCGGCGGCGTGGATGTACCCCCGGTTCTGTCGCGGGCGGACCCGTCCCGTAGATGTGACAGTCGCGGTGGCCTTGCGGGTGCCAAGCCCACCACGACTGTCAGATCCGTGGCGTCGTCGCCTAGGTGTGGCGGCCTTGACCGTATGACCCGCGACGCGGATGTGCTCCGTGCCGTCGCGCGATCCTGTGCCGTGGATATGACACTCGTGGTGGTCTGGCGCGCATGGATCCCGCCACGACTGACAGATCCACGCGGAGCCGTGATTCACCCCGTCAGACGGCGGGTGCCGCCGGCTGGTCCGTCGTCGCGAGTGGGGGACGCTCGTCACGGATTTCGGGGAAGTCCCTCGAAATACGGGGGGACTTGTGCGTATTCGGTGTCGAGCGTCAGCGCGAGCGGGCGATCCACACGGTCTCGGTCGCCTCGATCGTGACCGCGCCCGCTGTCCCGCCGGACCCCGGCACCCCGCCAGCCCCACCTACCCCACGGGCCCCACCCGACTCGGACCCAGGCACCCCGCCGGTCGCACCGGCCCCACCCGCACGGGCCCCACCCGCACCGCCCGACGCGGCACCGGCACCGGCACCGGCACCGAGCGGCGCGAGCGCGAGGGAGGGGCCGTCGCCGACGACGACGACGGCACCGGGCACGATCCCGCTCGCCGAGAGGGCGCGCAGGAGCGCGCCGTCGCGGTCGCTGATCCGCACCACCGCGCCCACGTGTCCGACGGCGGCGTCCTCGAGCGGGACGGCGTCGAAGACGGGGGCACGTCCGTCGGAGTCGGGGATGGGGTCGCCGTGCGGATCCTGCTGCGGGCGGCCGAGCCGCGCGTCGATGGCGTCGAGGAGCCGCTCGCTGATCGAGTGCTCGAGCACCTCCGCCTCGTCGTGCACCTCATCCCACGCGTAGCCCATCTCCCGGACAAGCCACGTCTCGACGAGCCGGTGCCGCCGCACCACGTCGGCAGCCCGCGTTCGACCGAGGGTCGTCAGAGTCAGCGGACCGTAGGGCACGTGCGTCACGAGCCCGGCCGCCGCGAGCTTCTTCACCATCTCGGTCACCGACGACGGCGCGACCCCGAGCCGCGACGCCAGCGCCGACGGCGTGATGGGCGCGGGCTGCCACTCGGTGTGCGTGTAGATGGCCTTGAGGTAGTTCTCGGCCGCGATCTCCTGCGCACCGATGCGCCGGGGCTGTCCCTCGTGCGCGGACCAGATGCTCATTCCGCCACTGTATCGATCGAGGATCAAATGAGTTATGCTCAGGAAAACGAGAAAGGATCATCATGAGACGTCTTCGACCCCTTCGTGCTGGATTCATCACTGTCGCCTGCGGCGCGGCCCTCCTCGTTCCCCTCGTGGCCGGCGCCTCGGCAGCCTCCGCGAAGACGGGGACGTATGGGTGGGAGTACCAGTGCGTCGAGATGGACATAGACCCGGCCTGCCACAACGGGTGGGATGCTCAGAACGGCGCAGCCGGATCCGCGGGAGGACAGTCGTCGTATCTCCCTGAGGACATGGGCTACGAGGGCGCACGGCTCGGAGCGGACGGCATGCCGTACCACGTGTTCGCCCGCAAGGACGGCACCGCCGCGAACGGCAACGACGCGAAGCGAGTGTCGCATGGCGTCAAGATGAGCTGCACGGCTGTGGGGGGCGCCGTCCTCTGCCCGATCTGATCTCCGGGGTACGCGACCCAGAGTCATCCGCGCCGGGTACAGTGTGCGCAGACCACCGCTGCAGGCGGCGTCGCGCCCATCCCGACCGTGCCTCCGGAGGACCTCGTGCCCATCATCGACAACGCCGTGTACGTCGACGGGGTGCGCACGAAGGATCCCGCCAGCCTCGACGAGACGTACGAGCTGCTGCGCGACATGCACGGCATGGCATGGATCGGGCTGTACCGTCCGAGCGCTCACGAGCTGCGGTCGGTCGCCGACGAGTTCGACCTCCACCACCTCGCGGTCGAGGATGCGCTGAGCGGCCATCAGCGCGCCAAGCTCGAACGCTACGGCGACACCCTGTTCATCGTGCTGCGCCCCGCGCGCTACATCGACTCGGAGGAGCGGGTGGAGTTCGGCGAGCTCCACCTCTTCATCGGCCCCGGGTTCGTCGTGACGGTCCGGCATGCGGAGTCGCCGAACCTCGGCGCGGTGCGGCACCGGCTCGAGGCGAACCGCGACCTGCTGAAGCTCGGTCCGGATGCGGTGATGTACGCGATCCTCGACCAGGTGATCGACGAGTACAACCCGGTGCTGGGCGGGCTCGAGAACGACATCGACGAGATCGAGACGCAGCTGTTCTCCGGCGACTCGACGGTCGCGAAGCGCATCTACGACCTGATCGGCGAGGTGATCGAGGTGCAGCGGGCCGTGCATCCGCTCGCCCCGATGATGGAGGCGCTGCTCCGCGGCGGCGAGAAGTACGGCGTCGAGCTCGAAGTGCAGCGGGGCCTGCGCGATGTGCTCGACCACGTGCTGCAGATCATCGGCCGTGTCGACACCATGCGCGACAACCTGCAGAACGCCCTCACTGTGCAGTCCACGCTCGCCACGCAGGAGTCGAACCGCGAGATGCAGCGCCTCGCCGAGGCGAGCCTCGACCAGGCGGAGGCGTCGCGCCAGCTGTCCGAGACGAGTCTGAAGCAGGGCGAGGAGGTGAAGAAGGTGTCCGCGTGGGCGGCCATCCTCTTCGCGCCGTCGCTCATCACGGGCATCTACGGCATGAACTTCGACAACATGCCCGAGCTGCACTGGGACTTCGGCTACCCCATGGCGATCGGGGCGATGCTCCTCGTCAGCACGATCCTGTTCCTGGTGTTCAAACGCAACCGCTGGATGTGAGCGTCCGGCCCCGACCGCGCGACCGCTAGCCTGAGGCGGTGACGGGTGATCGGGATGCGGAGGGCGACGACGGCGGATCGCCTGCGTCCGCAGCGGCGCCGTCACCCACCCACGAGCTGAGCACCGCGGGAGTGGGACCGTGGCAGGGGGAGCTCCCCGACGACCCGCGCTACGACCCGGAGCTCCTCGCGAACGGCGACACCCGCAACGTGATCGACCGCTACCGCTACTGGACGATGGAGGCGATCGTCGCCGACCTCGACGAGCACCGGCATCCGTTCCACGTCGCGATCGAGAACTGGCAGCACGACATGAACATCGGGTCGATCGTGCGCAGCGCCAACGCGTTCGCCGCCGACACCGTGCACATCATCGGGCGCCGGCGCTGGAACAAGCGCGGGGCGATGGTCACCGACCGCTACCAGCACGTGTCGCACCACGAGGACGTCGCCGCGTTCGTCGCCTTCGCCCGGGCGGAAGGGCTCCCGATCATCGCGATCGACAACGTGCCCGGCAGCGTCGCGATCGAGACCACCGCGCTGCCGGAGCGCTGCGTGCTGCTCTTCGGTCAGGAGGGCCCGGGTCTCTCGCCCGAGGCGCTCGCCGCCGCGGATGCGGTGGTGGAGATCACGCAGTTCGGCTCCACCCGCTCGATCAACGCCTCTGCCGCCGCCGCGATCGCCATGCACGCCTGGGTCACGCAGCACGTCCGCTTCTGAGCGCCGCGCCTCCCCGCCCTCCTCCGCGGCGTGTTTCGCCACGCCCAGGTGGTCTCGCCACTCCGATCGACGTGGCGGAACCACCTCAACGTGGCGGAACCGCTCGACGTGACGAACCGCCTCGACGGGGGCCGCGCTAGCCGGCGGTGGCGGTGGGGGACTCCTCGGGGTCGAGGTCGCGAGGGAGGCGTGCCCGCCTCCGCCACGCCACCGTCGCGATGGCCACGCCCGCGATCACGATGCATCCGCCGATGATGTCGCCCCAGGTGGGCACGTCGCCGAGGAGGATCCACGCGCTCGTGAACCCGGCGACGGGCACGAGCATCGAGAACGGCGCCACCCGGCTGGACGGGTTGCGCTTCATCAGCGTGGTCCAGATGCCGGAGCCGACGATCGTGCCGAGCACGACCGTGTACGCCAGCCCGAGGTTCGCGGGCAGCGCCTCGGGGGTGAACGCGGTCGACAGCGACCGCCAGACGACGTCGGGCCCCTCGACGAGCAGCGAGAGCGCGATCATGGGGATGGGTGGCACCACGGACATCCAGAGGGTGAGCCGCAGTGGCGAGTCGGGGTTCGCCTGGCGGCTGCAGACGTTGCCGAACGCCCATCCGAGCGCCCCGCACAGCGTGAGGATGACCGGCAGCAGGGCCGAGACGCCCGCGCGCTCGGCCGCGATGACCCCGAGCCCTCCGCACGCGATCGCGATGCCCACACCCTGGATCACCGTCAGCCGCTCCCGCAGCCACAGCGCCGCGATCACCACGGTGAAGGGGGCGGACGCCTGGAGCACCAGCGACGCGAGCCCCGGCGGCATGCCCGCCTGCATCCCGGCGTAGAGGAACGCGAACTGCAGGATGCCGAAGCCCAGCCCGTATCCGAGCAGCCAGCGCAGCTTCACCCCGGGCCACTTCACGAACAGCACGGTCGGGATGGCGAGCACGAGGAACCTCAGCCCCACCAGGAAGAACGGCGGGTAGTGCTCGAGCGACAGGTGGATCGCGACGAAGTTCACCCCCCACAGAACCGCGACGAGGGCGGCGAGGAGGCGATCGCGAGGGGGCACGGACTCAGCCTCGCGCAGGAGGGTCCGTCACGACGAATCGGATGCGCTACCAGTTCCTGAAACGTGAGTTCAGCGGCCCTTCACGATCGGGTCGGACGCTGCCCGCTACTTGCCGTGCTCGGCGAGGATCTCGTCGAGGTCGATGCGCTTGAGCACACCCGTCCAGTCGAAGGAGCGCGCGGCCTCGATGGCGTCATCCTCGGCCACGACCTTCCCGTTGCGCTGGACGGTCACGCCGGCCGGCGCCGCCTCGTTGAGGATGCGGAGGATGTGGTCGTCGACCGCCTCGGTGTCGAAGTCCGCGCCGTAGCGGGCGTAGACGTCAGCGTTGACGGTGTAGTTCAGGATGGTGATCTCGGTGTGCGTCACGCCTCCATCCTGCCGCTTCCCGCGGAGGAAGTGTCAGAGGTCGACGTGTCGTCGCGGGAGTCGCCTCGACGCCGGGCCCGGACTCGCCTCACCAGGAGCAGCACCGCCCGCCATCCCACGAGGAACACCGCCAGCACGACCGCGGTGACGACGACGAAGCTCGGCTGCACACCCTGCCCCGACGCGAGGCGGAGCAGCATCCCCACGACGACCGTCGAGACCCAGACCACCACGCCCGTCGGGACGAGCGCGAACGGACGCCGCCAGCCGAGCGACACCAGCCATCCGACGGCGGCGCCGGCCAGGAACGGCCAGAGCGTCGTCAGGAGGCCGAGCAGCGCATCCGACTCGTCATGACTGCGGCGACCGATCAGGACGAACACGAGCACGAGCAGGGCGTCGGCCACGGCGGCGATGAGGATCCTCACCCCGTCACCCTATGCGCCCCGGCGAGCGGGCCTGTCGACCGGCCCCGCGGTTCGGGCCCGGTCAGGCGTCCGCGTCGGGGCTCTCGTCGTGCAGCCGGTCGGCGGGGTGGGCGGCGCCGTCGGCGTCGGCCTCGGCCGGCCACTCGTCCTCGCCGGTGGCGCGGATGCTCCGGAGCTCGTCACCGAGCTCGGTGCGGGCCGCGTCGGGGATGCTGTGCTCGTCGCTCATGCCGCCGACCCTACGCCGGGCTCGTCGGCTCCGAACCCACTCTGAGGCGGCTCACGAGCACGGCGGCGTAGAGTCCGACTCGGGACACGGTCACGCCGATCCGTGCCCACTCCATCCCGAGACGAGGAGACGGATGCGCGGGAACGCCTGGGCAGCGCTCGTCGGCGTGGTCGCCGCCGGGGTCGAGCTCGCGGTGGCCGAGCTGGTCGCGGTGTTCGCCGGGCCCGAGTCGAGTCCGCTGTTCGCGGTCGGGTCGCTCGTGATCGACCTGGCGCCGCCCGGGGCGAAGGACCTGATGATCTCCCTCTTCGGCACGGGGGACAAGGTGGCGCTCCTCGTCCTGCTCGGGATCGTGGTGGCTGCGCTCGCGGTGCTCGCGGGCATCCTCGAGCTGCGCCGTCGGCCGGGCGGCGTGATCGTGCTCGTCGCCGTGACCGCGCTCGCCATCCTCGCCGTGACCACCAGGGCCGGGGCGAGCGGGCTGTGGGCGATCCCGACCGTGCTCGGCATGCTCGCGGGCGTCGTCGCACTGCGCCTCCTCACCGCCCGCCTCCGCGCCGCCCTCGCGGCCACCGCGGCACGGGCATCCGCTGCTTCCCCCGCTGCGAAGGAGCGGGCGTCCGATCCCGACACAGGGTCCGATGCCAGGACGTCGGTCTCACCGAACGACGGCATGCCGCGGCGGCGCTTCCTCCTGGCCACCCTCCTCGCCGGCGCGGGCGCGCTCGTCGTGGGCATCGCGTCCCGCACGATGAACGCCGCGGCCACCGCGGTGAGCTCCGCCCGTGCCGCCATCGCGCTTCCGCCCGCGGCGACCCCCGCGCCGCCGTCCCCTGCGGGCACCGACCTCGGGCTGGACGGCGTCACCCCGTACGTCACCCCGAACGGATCGTTCTACCGCATCGACACGGCGCTGCAGGTGCCGCAGGTCGACGTCTCGTCGTGGAGCGTCACCATCACGGGGATGGTCGAGAACGAGATCACCCTGACCTTCGACGACCTCCTCGCTCTTCCGCTGGAGGAGCACGCCGTGACCCTCGCCTGCGTCTCGAACGAGGTCGGCGGCGACCTCATCGGCAACGCGGTCTGGCTCGGATACCCCATCCGCGAGCTCCTCGAACGTGCGGTGCCGCAGGCCGGCGCCGACATGGTGCTCTCGACCAGCGTCGACGGCTTCACCGCGGGCAGCCCGCTCGAGGCGCTCACCGACCCCGATCGCGTCGCCCTCCTCGCTGTCGGGATGAACGGCGAGCCGCTGCCCGTCGAGCACGGCTTCCCGGTGCGGATGGTCGTGGCCGGCCTCTACGGCTACGTCTCGGCCACGAAGTGGGTCTCGCGCCTCGAGGTCACCCGGTTCGCCGACGCCGAGGGCTACTGGACCCCGCGTGGATGGTCGGCCCTCGGTCCGATCAAGACCGAGTCGCGGATCGACACCCCGCGCCGTGGGGCCTCCGTCCCGGCCGGCACGGTGGCCGTAGCGGGTGTGGCCTGGGCGCAACACACCGGCGTCGCGGGCGTGGAGGTGCAGGTGGACGGGGGAGCCTGGGCTCCCGCCAGGCTCGCGGCGGTCGACTCGATCGACACCTGGTGCCAGTGGGTCTACGAGTGGGACGCGACCCCGGGCTCCCACACCCTCGCGGTGCGCGCCACCGACCAGTCGGGCTACACCCAGACCCCGGACAAGGCCGCGCCCGCCCCCGACGGCGCCACGGGCTGGCACACGATCTCCGTCACCGTCTCCTGACGCGTCGCGGCTCCGCCGCCGCGGGTTCCGCCCGATGAGCGTGCCGTCGTCGCCGGTGGGGCCTCGTCGGTGCGTGGCGCGGGCGCAACCCGCGGTAGGCCACGTTCGGCGGGGGGATGGTGTCCGCTCGCCGCCGGCGTTCCCGGCCGCTGTCGTGCGGGTTCGGCCCACTGGGCGTGCCGTCGTCGCCCGTGCGCCTCCGTCGGTGTGTGGCGCGGGCGCAACCCGCGGTTGCCACGTTCGGCGGCGGGATGAGGTCCGCTCGCCGCCGGCGTTCCCGGCCGCTGTCGTGCGGGTTCCGCCCGCTGGGCGCGCCGTTGCCGCCGGTGGGGCCTCGACGCTGCGCCAGGAGGGCCGAACCCGCACCCACGTTCCCGATGGAGGGTACTTGGAAGGGAGAGGCCGAGAGCAGCCCCGGCCCTCGTGCGGCGCCCAGTGGCGAGAAAGGGCCCTTCCGGAGGGGTGGGAGGGGCGACTCCTCGCCGTTCGACGACCCCGCGGCCCGCCGGGGGCGGGTCAGGGGCGGGGGAGGGCGGCGGCGGTGCCGCGGACGACGATGCCGCCCGTCGGCGGGACCGTGACGCGCAGCAGGCTCGGTCGCCCCACGTGGGCGCCCTGGCGGATCTCGACCTCGGCGGGCGGGGTCAGCACGCCGAGCTCGCGCAGGTACGTCCCGGTCGAGGCCGCGGCGGAGCCGGTGGCCGGATCCTCCGTGATCTCGCCGACGGGGAACAGGTTGCGCGCCTCGTAGACGGCACCGGCCACCAGCGGATGCAGCACCGTCACGGTGCCCGCCCATCCCTGCTCGTCCATCAGGGCTCGCATCGCGCGCGGGTCGAAACCGAATCCGTCGAAGGTCGCGCGGTCGGCGACCACGACGATCGGATGCACGTTGCCCGCGAACGCGGCCCTCGGCGGATGCGTCGGGTCGAGCTGGGCGGAGGTCAGCCCGAGCAGGTCGAGCAGGCGGCCGAGCACCGCGTCGTCGAGCGGAGTCACGCGGGGCTCGACGCTCGTGAACGCGGCGGTCGGCTCGCCGTCGACGGTCGAGGTGGCGATGGCGACGTCGCCCGCGGGCGTCTCGAACAGCAGCTCGCCCGCTCCGTCCCGCTCCGCGAGGGCGACGGCGGTGGCGATCGTGGCATGTCCGCAGAAGGGCACCTCGGCCTCGGGCGAGAAGTAGCGGATGCGCACCCGCCGCACCGCCCCGTCGTCGACGATCTCGCGGACGAACGCCGTCTCCGAGTAGCCGACCTCCGCGGCGAGACGGAGCATCGCCGCCTCGTCCAGCCCGCCCGCCTCGAGCACGACCCCCGCGGGGTTCCCGCCGTCGGCCGCCCCGGGCTCCGGGAACGCGGTCATCCGCAGCACATCCACCATCCCGCCACCCTACTGAGCCCGGCCGCGCCGGGACTATCCTGGCCCGACCGACGGGCCTCGTCACGGAGGGAGGCCGGCGACCAGTGGAGTGGCGGATGCAGCGAATCGAGGACCCCCGCCCCACGTCCACCGTGCCACCGCACGTCGGCATGCGTCGACACGGTCGCCGTCTCGCCGCGCTGGCGGTCCTCGTCGTGCTCGCCGCATCCGGTTGCGCCGCGGAGCAGCACATGACCTCGCCCGCACCATCAGCACCGGCGAGCACCGCACCGGCGAGCACCGCGTCCGGCAGCGCCGCGCCGGCCCGACCTACGGCCACCGCCCCGCCGCCCGAGGGCATCACCGTGACGATCGACCAGCAGCGGCTCGACATCCCGCTCGACATGATGTCGGTCCAGGTGCACAACCGCTCCGGGCGCACGCTGGAGATCGTCGAAGCGACCTACACCGACGCCCGCTTCGCCGAACCGATCCAGTGGGTGGGCGACACCCTCGTGCCGAGCGACATCCAGCGGGACCTGCGGGTGCCCATCCCCGCACCCGACTGCGCCGCCTCCGCCGCCGCGCCCGCGCCGCACGTCGAGGTGACGTACATCCTCGACGACGCCGTCGCGGTCGGCGAGTACACGCCGACCGATCCGTTCGACTTCGTCCCGCTGCGCGTGGCCGCCGACTGCTTCGCCGAGCGTGTGGCGCAGACCGCCGACGTCTCGCTCACCGCGGTGTCGACGCGCCAGACCGAGGCGGGCGAGGTGGTCGAGCTCCAGATCACCGTCGCCGACCACGGCGCCGACGCGCTCACCCTCGGCACGATCTCCTCGACCGTGCTCTTCCAGCCGGCCGACGGATCCACCGGATGGACGCTCGACGCCGCCGTCTCTCCCGGCGAGTCGCGGGTCCTCACCATCGACGCGATCCCGAGCCGCTGCGATGCCCACGCCCTCGCCGAGGACAAGGTCGGCACCCGCTTCGACGCCTCGGTCGCGGTGGGCGACCCGGCCACGACGGCCACGACGGCCACGACGGCCACGACGGGCACGCTCACCCTCGTCGCGACGGACGCGCAGCGCAGCGACCTGTACGCCTACTTCTCCGACCGCTGCGGCCTGACCTGACGGAGCGCCTCGCGGAGCCGGGGCTCAGCCGATGAGCGACGGCCGCAGGTCGCGCAGCGTCCGGTGCCGCGTCATCCGACGCGCACCGAGGTACGACACGATGAGCGCCCCCGCCAGCCAGCACAGCAGGAAGACCACGTCGTTGGTCGCCAGCGCCAGGTTCCCGCCGTACATGAGCTGACGTATGCCGTCGACGGCATGCGACATCGGGAAGATCTGGTGCAGCACCTGGAGCGGCGCGGGCAGCGTCTGCCACGGGAAGGTCCCGCCGGCGGTGACGAGCTGGAGCACCATCAGCACGAGCCCGAGGAACTGGCCCACGCTCCCCAGCAGGATGTTGAGCGCGAGGATGATCGTGGCGTAGGTCGCGGAGGTGAGTGCCATGAAGCCGAGCATCGCCCACGGGTTCTCCACCCGGTAGCCGAGCGCCAGTGTCACGATGCCGAACACCGCCGTCATCTGCACGGCCCCGAGCACCGCCGGGGTGAGCCACCCGGCCGCGGTGATCCGCAGCGGCCGCTTCACGGCGGTGAGCGCGCGCTTCGACAGCGGCTTCACGATGAGGAACAGCGCGTAGATGCCGATCCAGGCGGCGAGCGAGATGAAGAACGGCGCGAGGCCGGCTCCGTACGATCCCGCCGCGGTGACGGCGCTGGTGTCGAGCGCGACCGGGTCGGAGATGGTCTGCGCCACCGCGTTGCGCACGTCGGTGCTCTGATCGGGGATCTGCTGAAGGCCCGAGGACAGGCCGTTGGCGAGCTCGGACGCGCCCGAATTCACCTGGTCGACGCCGTTGGCGAGCGTGGTCGCGCCCGAGGAGAGCTGCCCGTTGCCGGAGGCGAGCGAGGCCGCGCCGTCGGCGAGCTGGCCGATGCCCGCGGTGAGCTGAGGGGTCTGGGCGGCGAGCTGCGACGTGCCTGCGGCGAGCTGCGCGCTGCCTGCGGCGAGCTGCGCGATCTGGGCGTTCGCCTCCTGGACCCGGTTGTTGCCGTCCTGGACGTCCTGCCCGAGCGGGTCGAGCACTCCGAGGACGCGGTCGATCTGCGCCTGGGTGAGCCCCGCGGCCTGCAGCTGCTGGATGATCTGCGCCCGCACGACGGGCACGTCGGCGGCCGCCTGCGCGGTCGCGATCGAGACCTGCGACGACACGTCGGCGATCTTCGCGTTGCCGGCGGCGATCTGCTGCGCGCCGTCGTTCAGCTGAGCGGCCTGCGACGGCAGGTCGGACGTCTGCGACCGCAGCTGAGCGAGGCCGTCGCTGAGCTGCTGGGCCCCCGACGCGGCGGTGGCCGCGCCCTGTGCGAGCTGATCCGCCCCGCTCGCCGCCTGGGCGGTCCCCGACGCGAGCTGCGTCGCGCCGTCGGACGCGGTCACGATGTTGGTGCGGATGTCCGCCACGCCGTTCAGGAGCGTCAGCGCGGCCTGCTGGCCCACCTCCTGCGTGATGGACGCGCGGACCTTCTCGGCGACCTGGCCCGCGATCGTCGACGCGAGGTAGCTGTTGGTGTCGTTCGTGGTGAGGGTGACGACCGCCTGCTGGGGCGCATCCGTGGTGGTCGAGGTGAGCGCGGTCGAGAAGTCGGGGCCGATGGTGAGGATGAAGTCGAAGTCGCCGTCGCGCACGCCCGA
Organism: Cnuibacter physcomitrellae; assembly: GCF_014640535.1. Classification (NCBI taxonomy): domain Bacteria; kingdom Bacillati; phylum Actinomycetota; class Actinomycetes; order Micrococcales; family Microbacteriaceae; genus Cnuibacter; species Cnuibacter physcomitrellae. The sequence continues at coordinate 2,039,015 of NZ_BMHD01000001.1, read as the reverse complement.
TGCGGCGGAGTCGGCGTCGGTGGGGACCCAGCCCACGGAGGCGTCGGACAGCAGCTGCTCCTGCATCTCGTCGCCGTAGTTGATCGCCTTGCCGTCGAGGGTCGATCCGGTGTCCTGGACGACGAGGGCGACGGGCACGTCCTTCAGGCTGCTGTACGGGTCGTTGTTGCCCCACAGGTAGAGCCCCGCGTAGAGCACTGGCACCGACATGAGGGCCACGAGCGCCAGCTTCGCCATGGGGGTCGCCGTGAGGCGCCTCAGCTCGGCGGCGATGAGATGCAGGATGGTCACGAGCGTGCCTTCGATTCGGGTTCGATGACGGATGCGGTGGGATCGGCGGCCGCGTCGGGAGCGGCCGCCGCGTGGCGGGGATGGGGTGAGTCGGAGTCCTCGTCGGCCGTCTCGACGCGGGTGCGGCCGGTGTGCTCGGGCGTGTCCGACTCGACGAGCTCGGCGTCGAGGTGCTCCGCGACCATGGCGGCGGGAGCGAGCTCGCCCTGCACACGGGCGGGCCCGGCGTCGGCGACCGCGTCGGCGTGCGTGTCGGCGCGCGCCTCGTCGGTCGGCTCGGACACGAGGTCGAGCACGTCGGATCCGGACTCGGGCTCGAGCACCCCCTCCTCCGGTCCCTGGGCGTCGGGGGCGTCCGGCTCGTCCGTCACGGGGTCGCCGAGGAGCTCGGCGGGCACGAGCGGGGCCACGATCTCGGCCGCGGCCGCGCCCACGACGACGAGCACCGCGAAGTCGCGCCGAGCGAGGTCGAGCGCGACCTCCAGCCACTCGCGCGGATCGCCGCCGTGCCGGTCGGGCGCGCAGAGCACCACGCCCTGGACGCCGCGGCGGAACGCGGCGAGCTCGGCGAGCACGCGGACACGGACCCCGGCGGGGACCTCGTCGACGGCGGCCCGCAGCCAGGGGGTGCCGCCCGCCTCGTCGACGACCGCGCGGACCGTCTCGCGGGACGTCGAGCGACCGCTGAGCGCGAGCTCCTCGCGCACGGCGCGGTCGAAGCGGAGATCTCCGGGCGGGTCGCTGACCTCGGGGGCGTCGACGAGCGCGACGCGGTCGCTCAGAGCGCGCGCATCCGCCTCGCCGTCGATCGTGACGGCGCCGGTGGCCGGGCGCATCCGCCCGCTCAGGATGAGGGAGAGCACGGTGGGGCGCTGCCCGGTCTCGGCGACGGCGACCGTCACCCGACCGGTCTCGAACGCCACGCTCGACTCCGGCAGGGCGAGGCCGGCCTTCCCCATGCTCACGCCCGAGGCCACGATCCTCATGCCGCACCTCCGGCCGTGGGCATGAGCGCGATCGCGGCGTCGGCGACGTCGACCGCCTCGCGCCAGGCGAGGCCGGCGACCGAGAGCCCCACCGACATCACCAGACGACGGGCCTCGTCGTGGGCGAGCTCGCTGCGGACCGCCTCGTCGAGGACGGCGATCGCCGCATCCTCCACGAGCCGTGCCAGTGCCTCGGGGTCGAGGTCGTCGCGGAAGTCGCCCGCGCCGGCGCCGCGGACCACCGCCTCGCGCACCGAGCGCCGCACCGGCTGCAGCGCGCCTCCGGCCAGCTGCTCGAGCGGGCTGTGCAGCAGCGAGCTTGCCAGCACCTTCACCTCGGCGACCTGACCGTAGAGGGCGCCGCCGATGAGCGCGAGATGGATGCGCGGATCGTCGTGCCGGACGCCGGTGAGGGCGTCGGAGATGCGGCGTCCCCCGCGCTCCAGGAGCTCGGCGAGCAGATCGTCTCGGGAGGAGAAGTGGCCGTACACGGCGCGCCGGCTGAGGCCCGCCTCCGCGGCGACGGCGTCGATCGCGGCCTCCGGATCGCGGCGGAAGACCGCGGCGGCGGCGTCGAGGATGGCTGCGCGGTTCTCGAGCGCGTCCTTCCGCGGCGCGCGGGGGGCGCGGGGCGCTCGCGCACCGTGCGGGGCGCGAGAAGACGGGGGTGTGAGCGTGGGCACGACCGCCATCCTACCGCAAAGTGCACACTAGTGTGCAACTTAGCGAGGATGACGGTCGCGCTCCGGCGGGGTCGCTCAGCCGAGGAAGGCGGGGTCGCTCAGCCGAGGAAGGGGATCGCCCCCACCAGCACGCCGACGACGAGCATCACGAGCGACACGATGACCGCCCGCCACAGCACCTTCCTGTGGTGGTCTCCGAGGTTCACCCCCGCGAGCGACACCAGCAGCAGGATGGCGGGGACGAGCGGGCTCTGCAGGTGCACCGGCTGTCCGGTGATCGAGGCGCGGGCCATCTCGACGGGGTCGATGCCGTAGGAGGACGCGCTCTCGGCCAGGATCGGCAGGATCCCGAAGTAGAACGCGTCGTTCGACATGAAGAACGTGAACGGGATCGAGAGCACCCCCGTGATGACCGCCATGAACGGGCCGAGCGAGGAGGGGATGACCTCGGTCACCCAGGTCGCCATCGCATCCACCATGCCGGTCCCGTTCAGGACCCCGACCAGGACGCCGGCGGCGAGCACCATCGACACCACGCCGACGATGCTGGGCGCGTGGGCGACGATCTCGTCGGCCTGCGTCTTGAGCTTCGGGAAGTTCACGATGAGGGCGATCGCGGCGCCGATCATGAAGACGAAGGCGAGCGGGAAGACGTCGATGACGAGCACGACCATCACCGCGATCGTCAGAGCCAGGTTGAACCAGATGAGCTTCGGGCGGAGTGTCGGCCGCTGGGGGTCGAGGATGGTGTCGGCCATCGCGGTGTCGCCCTCGATCACCTGGGCGACCGGCACGCTGACGCGAGCCCCGCGCACCGCGACCATGCTGCCCGTGCGGAGGGAGACCGCGGCGCCGGGACGGCCGCCCGCCCCGCGCACCAGGCGCGGTCCGCCGAGCGGACCCTCTCCGGACGAGTCCATCCTCGACAGGTCGACGCTGCCGCCCAGACGCTTGCGCTCGGCGAGCCCGAGGAACCAGGCGAACCCGAGCGAGACGATGATCCCGGCCGCCAGGGAGGGGAGCATGGGCACGAAGATGTCGGTCGGCTCCAGGCCGAGCGCGGTCGCAGCGCGCACGGTCGGACCGCCCCAGGGGACGATGTTCATCGTGCCGTTCATGAGACCGGCCACGCAGGTGAGCACGACGGGGCTCATCCCCAGGCGGAGGTAGAGCGGCAGCATCGCCGAGGTCGTGATGATGAAGGTCGTCGACCCGTCGCCGTCGAGCGAGACCGCGCCGGCGAGGAGGGCGGTGCCGACGACGACCTTGGCGGGGTCGTTGCCGAGCAGCCGCGTGATCCACCGGATGAGCGGGTCGAACAGACCCACGTCGATCATGATGCCGAAGTACATGATCGCGAACATGAGCAGTGCCGCGGTGGGGGCCATGCTCTTGATGGCGTCGAGCACCATGTCGCCGAGGCCGAGCCCGGCTCCGGCGAAGAGGCCGAACACCGCCGGCACCGTGATGAGGGCGACCATCGGCGTGAGGCGCTTCGTCATGATCAGCGCCATGAAGACGAGGACCATCGCGAACCCCAGGATGACCAGGACGCCGTCCGGCGGGATGAAGGCGACGGTGTACTCGGCGTCCTCTGCTCGTATGGTGCCCATGGCGACTCCTTCGTCGACTGCGTCCTCCCGGCGGCGGTCCGTCCGGGATCGGTGGTGCGAGCGATGCTAGGAAGCGCGGCCGGTCCGGCGCGCGCATGTTCGCATTGGTTCGCGAAGTGCGCGTAACGTGACTTCTGCGCATAGTGCTCACGCCTGCGCCATGAGGGCATACGCACGGCGATCACACGAGGAGGTGCGGATGCGGTTCTCCACCCGGGTGCTGCTGCTCCAGCTCGCGACCCAGGCCTGCGTCGTCGTGGTCTGCAGCGCGGTCTTCCTCTGGTTCGGAGTGCAGCAGCTGCGCGCCGAGGCCGACTCGTCGGCGCTCAACATCGCCCGCGCGGTCGCCGAGTCGCCCGAGGTGCGCGACCTCGTCGCCGCCTACTCCGCCGATCCGGGCACACCCGACGCCGCCGACCTCCGCGACGGTCCTCTCCAGGCGTACGCGACGGGGGTGACCTCGCGCACGGAGGGGCTCTTCGTCGTGATCACCGACGACCACGGCATCCGCCTCGCCCACCCCAACCCCGACCGCCTCGGCGAGGTGGTGAGCACGAGCTTCGACGACGCCCTGGCGGGCCGCGAGGTCGTCACCTGGGAGACGGGGACCCTCGGAGAGTCCGCGAGGGCGAAGGTGCCCGTCTACGCGCCCGATCCGTCGGGACGACCCATCGGCGAGGTGAGCGTGGGCTTCGAGCGCGCGAGCGTGTTCGACGACCTGCCCTCGGTCATCGGCGCCGCCGCGATCACGCTCCTGCTCGCGCTGGGGCTGGGGACGGTGGCGGCCCTGCTCATCCGCCGGCGTCTCGAGCGGGTCACCGTGGGGGTGCAGCCGGAGGAGCTGGTGGCCCTGGTGCAGACCCAGGCGGCCGTGCTCGAGGACTCCGACGACGGGGTGATCGCCCTCGACCCCGACGGGGTCGTGCGGGTGTGCACGAGAGCGGCCGCCCGCCTTCTCGCGCTCGACGATCCGGTCGGGAGGACGCTGGACTCGCTCGGCCTGTCGAGGCAGCTCGAGGACGCGCTGCTCGAGGGAGCGCCGGACGGACTCTCGGCCGCGGGACGCATCCTCTACATCGACACCCGGCCGGTGCACCGAGGAGGGCGGCTGCTCGGCACGTCCGCGGTCATCCGCGATCGCACGGATCTGCTCGCGCTGTCCGAGCGGCTCGACAGCGTGCGCTCCCTGAGCGATGCGCTTCGGGTCCAGCGGCACGAGTTCGCCAACCGGCTCCACACGCTCGCCGGCCTCCTCGACGCGGGGCGGGACGACGAGGCCCGCCGGTTCCTCGACGAGCTGACGGACCGCGGCTCGGTCGCCTACCGGGTCGAGGGCCTCGACCAGCTGGCGGATCCGCTGGTCGCGTCGTTCCTCGGGAGCAAGGCGATCGCCGCAGCCGAGCGCGGGGTGGAGCTCCGGGTGGGCGAGACCTCCCTGCTGCGCTCGCAGCTCACCGAGCTGGAGGATCCGCTCGCGGTGCTCGGCAACCTCATCGACAACGCGATCACCGCGGCCGCAGCGGGGCGCGAACCGCGCTGGGTCGAGGTGACGCTCCTCGACGACGGGGATGAGCTCGTCGTCACGGTCGCCGACTCGGGTCGCGGTCTGACCGACGAGTCCGCCGTCTTCACACGCCCGCCGGCGGAGGACGGACCCGACGCGATCCACGGGCACGGCATCGGGCTGCCGCTCTCGCGGGAGTTCGCCCGGCGCCGCGGCGGCGACGTGTGGGTGGTCGACCCCGGCGGACCGGAGCACGGCGCCGTGTTCGGCGTGCGGATGCCGGGCGTGCTCGGGGACATGGGCGCGGGGCCCGACGCGGGCGACGGCCGGGCACGGCAGAGAGGACCGGAACGGTGACGGAACTGAGGGTGCTCATCATCGACGACGACTTCCGGGTCGCCGGACTCCATCGCGACGCGGTGGCCGCCCAACCCGGATTGCTCCCCCTCGAGCCCGTCCGCACCGCGGCGGAGGCGATGACCGCGCTGCGCGAGCACCGTCCCGACCTGGTGCTGGCGGACGTGTACCTCCCCGACGGCGATGGGATCGAGATCGTCCGAGCGTCGCGGGTCGACGCCTTCGTGCTGTCGGCCGCCGCCGAGCCGGCGACCGTCCGCCGGGCCTTCTCGGCCGGCGCGGTCGACTTCCTGGTCAAGCCGTTCGAGACACGGGCGCTGGGGGATCGTCTGGCCCGCTGGGTCCGCTATCGCAACCTGCTCTCGACTGGGGAGGCGCTGACCCAGGACCGCATCGACCGGGCGCAGGCGATCCTTCATCCGGCGCCTGAGCCCGGATCCCTCACGCGCAGCTCGACCGAGCGCACGGTCCTCGACGCGCTCGGGACGGACGACGCCTCGGCGAGCGACGTCGCGGAGAGGTGCGGCGTCTCGCGGGCGACCGCGCAGCGTCACCTCACCGCTCTGGCGGCGCAGGGGCTCGTCGAGGTCAGCCTCCGCTACGGCGCGACCGGCCGGCCGGAGCACCGCTTCCGCGTGAGCTCGTGAGGGTTTGTCCAGGTTTCCGTCGCGAGATCGGGGATTCGCGACGGAAACCTGGACAAAGCCGAAGCTGCGGATTCGTTCAGGCGTGCTGCGACTGCGACGAGAGCACCTCGTCGATCCGCCCTGTGAAGGCGTCGAGGTCCTTCGGGGTGCGCGAGGTGATGAGCGTGTACCCGTTCGCGCGGTCGAGCACGACCTCCTCGTCGACCCAGCTCGACGCGTGGGCATTGCGGATGTCGGTGGCGAGCGAGGGGTAGGAGGTGAGCGTCTTGCCCGACACGACGTCGGCCTGCACGAGCGCCCAGGGGCCGTGGCAGATGGCGGCGATGGGACGACCCGTCGCCGCGAAGGACTTCACGATCGCGACCGCGTCGTCGTCCAGGCGCAGCGAGTCGGCGTTGAGCGTGCCGCCGGGGATGAGGAGCAGCTCGAAGTCGTCGGGGTCCACCTCGGCCAGGGTGGTGGTCGGGTCGACCGAGCGTCCCGGGTCCTTGTCTCCCACGAGCGTCTGCACGGGTTCGTCCTTCTGGGCGGCGATGGTCACTTGCGCGCCCTCGCCGCGGAGATGCTCGACGGGCACGACGAGCTCGTCCTGCTCGACGCCGTAGTTCGTCACGATCGCGAGGATGCGTCGGCCTGCGAAGTCAGTCATGGGGTTGTCCTCCTTCTGGCGTTGCCGAGGCCGGACTCCTCCGTGTCGTCGGCGGAGGCCGTCTCAGCGGGATGACTTCGACGCTACGCCGACCTCGCGCCGTCGGCATCGGGCGGGGAGGCTTTCGGTCGGATGTCGCTCGAGCCGGCCGCACTCGCGCCGAGCGCGGCGAGCAGGGGTGTCGCCTTGAGCGCCACCTCCGCGAGCTCCCGCTCCGGCACGGAGTCGGACGTGATGCCCCCGCCCGAGCCGACGGTCGCCCGCCCGCCGGCGACCGTGATGCTGCGGATCACCACGGCGAGGTCGATCGCACCCCCGTCGTCGATGAATCCGAACGCTCCCGAGTAGACGCCGCGCGGTCCCCGCTCGAGATCAGCGAGGATACGGACGGCGCTCTGCTTGGGGGTGCCCGTCATCGAACCCGGCGGCAGGACGGCCCCGAGCAGGTCCCCGACGGCGAGGCCGGCGCGCATCCGTCCCTCCACCGTGCTCACGAGCTGATGCACGTGTCGGTACGACTCGACGGCCAGGAGCTCGGGGACTCGGACGGACCCCGGGTGGGCCAGGCGCGAGACGTCGTTGCGGAGCAGGTCGACGATCATCACGTTCTCCGCCCGCTCCTTCGGATCGGCGGCGAGCTCGGCGGCCGCGCGAGCGTCGAGCTCGGGCGTCGATCCACGGGGACGTGTGCCCTTGATGGGTTTGGTGGTGAGCAGGCCGTCGGCGGTGACGCGGACGAACTGCTCGGGCGAGGAGCTGAGCAGCGCCGCACCGGCGGCGCGCACGAAACCGCCGTGATGGGCGGGCGAGCCGCGGCGCAGCCGGAGATAGACGGACGCCGCGTCCTCGAGGTCCACCCCCTCCACGGTGGCGGTGTTCGTCAGGCAGAGCTGGTACGCGTCACCGCGGGCGATCGCCTCCTGGCAGCGGGAGATGAGCGCGAGGTAGGCGTCCTCGGAGTGCCGCCATCGCGCCCGCCTGCTCGCGCCGTTCTCCGCGCCGGCACTCGTCTCGGCGGGCGTCTCAGCGCTCGTCTCGGCGCTCGTCCCGGCGCTCGCGTCGGGCTCCAGCGACGCCAACCGGGCGAGGGTGTGCTCGACCCAGGCGCGGTCGTCGGCGGTGTCGGATGCGGTGCACACCTCGAGCGTCCGATCCGCATGGTCGAACACGAGCATCCGTGTGGCGCGGAGCAGGACGACGTCGGGCGCCTGCCCCGTCGAGCGGACCGGGCCGGTTCTCTCGCCCGGGGGAGCGAGCATCCGGCAGGCGGCCTCGTAGGAGACCCAGCCCACCCATCCCGCCGTCAGCGCGGGGTTGCCCGCGGGTCCGCGCCCGAGCGCGAGGTCCGCGACCTCGGGCGGCACGCTCGTGCCCGACACCGTCCGCTGCGACTCGCCGAGGTAGGACCGGCCGCTCACCGCATCCGACCCGCTGTCGAGCCAGAACACGTCGCCCGAGTCCGCGTGGAGCGCGCGGAAGACGGCCTCCGGATCGACCCAGGGCGCACTCACGCAGAGCGGCGTCGTCGCGGCGGGCATCGACCCAGCGTAGTGCCCGGATACCGCGGCATGCCCGGGAGCGCAACCCCGTGCGAGCTCGGCGCGACCCCCGTACGGTCGGCCGCAGGTGGGGAACCGAACCGCGCCGGCCTGCCATCTCCCCTGGTGTCTCAACCCGGGCAGGCCGGCGCTCCCTCCGCTACCTCGCGCGGTGCTGGCCGCCGTCGGGGCGGCGCTCGTCGTCGGCGTCCCGCTCGTCGTCGGGATCGGCGCGCAGGGCGGAGCGCATCACGGCCGGGACGATCACCCAGATCACGACGATGACGGCGAACACCGCGACGCCCGCCACGATGCCGGCCGTCCGGCCGAGCACGAAGTCGAACACGAACATCGCCACGCCGGCGAACAGCAGCGACGCGGCGCCCAGGCAGACGAGCAGGATGCGGCTGGCCGCGTCGACGAGCGCACGCTTGGCCCGCCGTCGGAACAGCAGCCGGTGCAGGGCAAGCGGTGCGAGGGCGAGGAGTGTGACCACGACCGAGAGCACGACGAGCGCGAGGTAGACGCCCACCTCGAACGGGTCGAGCTCGGTGAAGCGCTGCTGGAACGGCAGCGTGAGCAGGAACCCGGCCAGGATCTGCGTGCCCGTCTGGAGCACCCGGAACTCCTGCAGGAGCTCGCTCCAGTTGCGGTCGTACCGCTCGTTGGGCGTCTCGTCCCGCCCGTCGCCGGGTACGGCGTCCTGCTCCTCGGTGTCGGAAGCGGCCATGGTCACTCCTCGGGTCGAACGTCGACACTCCATTCGACCCGGCCTCCGCCCGTCCCGCAACGCCCTAGCGGGGTCCTCACTGCGCGCGCAGGCGCTGCAGGATGACGGAGCGCTGGGCCACGAGGTCGGCGTACGTGCCGTCGCGCTCCGCCCAGCGGTGCATCTGAACGCCCTGCACGAGCACCTCGTCGGGCGTGGGATCCGCGCTGAGCAGGTCCATCACCTCGTCCAGGAAGTCCTCGAGGTCGAGCGCGTGAGGATTCAGCTGCTTGTTCTCCGGGGTCGTCGCGACGGCGGGCGGGACGAGCTCGACGACGTCCACCCCGGAGTCCGCGAGCTGGACCCGGAGGGCCTCGGAGTAGGCGTGCACGGCGGCCTTCGACGCACCGTAGGTCGCCATCAGCGGGAACGGCAGGAAGCCGATCCCCGAGCTCACCGTCATGACGGTGCCGCTGCCGCGCTCGATGAGGTGGGGTGTGAAGGCGTCGATCACGCGGATGGTGCCGAGCACGTTGACCTCGATCGTGGTCTCCGCGGTGGCGAAGTGTGCGGGGTCGCGCAGATCCTCCGTGAGGAGCACGCCGGCCATCGTGACGACGAGGTCGAGCTCCGGATGCGCGCTGAGCACCGCGTCGCGAGCGGCGATGACCGAGCCGGGGTCGGTGACGTCGATCCCGACGACCTCGATGCCGTCGCCGACGGGGTCGGTGCGGCGGCCCCCGACGATCACGGTGCTGCCCGCGGCGGCGAAGCGCCGGGCGAGCCCGAGACCGATCCCCGAGGTGCCTCCCGCGATGAAGACGGTGCGTGTGGAGATGTCCATGGTCCTCCGATGTCCTTCCTGATGCGTGCGGGACGGATGTCGTCCGGCACCTCGAGCGTCGCGCCGGCCGGGGAGGGGTGGGGAGCCCCTGCGCATCCGGGGAGTGGCAGGACCCCCTCTCAGGGGTGCGGTCGCCGTTACCGTGGGGACATGGGCGAGGACCGGGACAATCCGCTGGGCGAGTACCTGAAGGCGCGACGGGCCCTCGTCTCGCCCGCGCAGGTGGGGCTCCCGGGCGGGCCGAACCGCAGGGTATCGGGCCTTCGCCGCGAGGAGGTCGCCCTGCTCGCGGGCATCAGCGCGGACTACTACCTCCGCCTCGAGCGCGGGCGTGACGCGAACCCCTCGGCGCAGGTGCTCGAGGCCCTGGCCCGCGTGCTGCAGCTCGACGACGTGGAGCGCGACTACCTGCTCGGGCTCACCGCTCCGCGCCCGCGCACGCGTCCGCGGCGCCGGCCCGAACGGGTGCCGGCCCGCGTGCACGACCTCCTGGCCTCGATCGGCGTCCCCGCCTTCGTCGAGGGGCGCACCTACGACGTGCTCGCCTCCAACGCGCTCGCCGTGGCCTTCTCGCCCCGGCTGCAGCCCGGCCGCAACCGCCTGCGCGACCTCCTGCTCGATCCGGAGGAGCAGGCCTTCCAGAGCGATTGGGCGGCGGCCGCCGATGCGTTCATCGCGACCTTCCGGGGGTCCGTCGGCGACAGCACGAACGACGCCCGGGTCATCGAGATCGTGGGGGAGCTGTCGGTGGCGAGCGAGCGGTTCCGGGCCGCGTGGGCTCGGCACGACGTGCGCGCGCTCGACGGGGGCGCGACGACCGTGCACCATCCGCTCCTCGGCGACCTGCAGATCCTCCGCGACAAGCTCCCGATCGGAGACGTGATCCTCGTCGTGTACTACGCGGAGGAGGGCAGCGAGAGCGCGGAGAAGCTGACGCTGCTGGGCTCCCTCGCAGCCCCATCGGCCGCCACGCCGCGGGCCGGGACGGCGTCGTCGGACGCGGGCGGGGCCGTCACGCCGGCTGGGTCACCCGCGGAAGGCTGACTCCGGTCAGGCGCCGCAGCTCCTCGAGCAGCGCGTCCTGGAACGCCGTGTCCCGGGCGATCGGCAGGATCCGCCGCGGCTGCCGATGGTAGAGGTACTCGCCCGTGACCTGGGCGGCCGGATCGTCGCCGGCGGCGAGCCAGGCCTGCGTCACGTGACCCTGGGCGAGGTCGTCGGGCGCGCTCGAGCCGCCCATCTTCGTGGCCACCCATCCGGGCTCGACGGCGTTCGAGCGGACGTCGGGCCAGAGACGGGCGACCGCCAGCGCGAGGGCGGCGTCGAGGAGCTTGCTGTCGGAGTAGGCCTGCGTGCCGTTCCAGGGACGCGCCGTCCAGTCGAGGTCGGTCAGCGAGGAGTCGCCGCCGCGGTGCATGCCGCTGCTGAGGTAGACCAGGCGGTCCGGCCGCCGCATCCGGCAGGTGAGCAGGTAGGGCGCCAGCACGTTGATGGCGAGCAGGTGCGCGTGTCCGTCGACCGTGGCGATGCGGCGGGGCTCGCGGTAGCCGATGCCCGCGTTGTGGATCACCGCGTCCATCCGCCCGATGTCGTCGACCTGCTCGGCGACCGAGAGGGTCTCCTCCGCGCTCGAGAGGTCGCCGATCGCGATGCCGGAGGCGCGGCGGCGGATGTCGCCGAGGTGCGCGGCGCGGGCCTCGCTCCGCGCATGGAGCACGACGTCGTGCCCGTCCTCGATCAGCGTGCGGGCCGCCGCGAGGCCGAGGCCGTCGGTCGATCCGGTGATGAAGACGCGTGCCACCCTCTGCCCTCGCTCTCCTCGGCCCGTGGCGGATGCGCGCGGCGCCTCCTCCTACCCTGCGCCTCGGACTCCTCCGCCGCTGGTGCGGCCCGGGAAAGCGCAGGTGAAGTGTTCGGGTCGGCCCTCCGCACCGCGGTGCGGTCCGTCCGCCCCGGTGTGCGGTCGCTCGTCACGGGATACGGCGAAGCTCGCCGAATAGCGCGGCGCTTGCCCGTATCCCGTGACGAGCGACGGTCTCACGCCGAGCGCACCGCCGCCGCGGGCGGCAGCGGGGTCAGCCGAGGAGGTCGTGGCGGGTGACGATGGCCTCGCGCGCGGGCCCCACGCCGATGGCGGAGATGCGCGAGCCGCTCATCTCCTCCAGCGCCAGCACGTAGCGCTGCGCCGCGGCGGGCAGGTCGTCGAAGGTGCGGGCGCCGGTGATGTCCTCCGACCAGCCCTCGAGCTCCTCGTAGATCGGCTTCGCGTGGTGGAAGTCGCTCTGCGACACCGGCACCTCGTCGACGCGCGTGCCGTCGACGTCGTACGCGACGCAGACCGGGATGCGCTCGAGCCCCGTCAGCACGTCGAGCTTCGTGAGCACGAAGTCGGTCACGCCGTTGATGCGGGCGGAGTAGCGCGCGATGGGTGCGTCGTACCAGCCGGTGCGGCGCGGGCGGCCCGTCGTGGTGCCGAACTCGAAGCCCGCGGAGCGGAGGAACTCGCCCGACTCGTCGAACAGCTCGGTCGGGAACGGGCCCGACCCGACGCGGGTGGTGTACGCCTTCACGACGGCGATCACGCGGTCGAAGCGGTTGGGCGCGACGCCGGACCCGGTCGCGGCGCCGCCCGAGGTGGCGTTCGACGACGTGACGAACGGGTAGGTGCCGTGGTCCACATCCAGCATCGTCGCCTGGCCGCCCTCGAAGAGGACGGTGTCGCCGCGGTCGAGGGCCTGGTTGAGCACGAGCGACGTGTCGGCCACCATCGGGCGCAGGCGCTCGCGGTACGACATGAGGTCGTCGAACACCTCGTCGACGGCGATCGCGCGGCGGTTGTAGATCTTGACCAGCAGGTGGTTCTTCTGGTCGAGCGCGCCCTCGATCTTCTGGCGCAGGATGCCCTCGTCGAAGAGGTCCTGGATGCGGATGCCGACGCGGTTGATCTTGTCGGCGTAGGCCGGGCCGATGCCGCGACCGGTGGTGCCGATCTGCCGCTTGCCGAGGAAGCGCTCGGTGACCTTGTCGATCGTGCGGTGGTACTGGGTGATGACGTGCGCGTTGGCGCTGACGAGGAGACGCGACACGTCGACCCCGCGCGACCCGAGCGCCTCGAGCTCGTTGAAGAGCACCTCGACGTCGACGACGACGCCGTTGGCGATGACCGGCGTGACACCGGGGGTGAGGATGCCCGACGGCAGCAGGTGCAGGGCGTACTTCTTGTCGCCCACCACGACGGTGTGACCGGCGTTGTTGCCGCCGTTGAACTTCACGACGTAGTCGGTGCGGCTGCCGAGGAGGTCGGTGGCCTTGCCCTTGCCCTCATCGCCCCACTGGGCGCCGATCAGCACGATCGCTGGCATGAGAGAACCTCCGGATGCAGTGGTCTGGTCGTCGGCGTGACCCTCACCGGATCACACTCGATCCTACCGTGCCCCCTCCGACGCCCCTCTGCGTGCTCGTGCGCGCCCCTCTGTGCGCCCCACATGCGGCTTTGTCCACCTTTCCGTCGCCGATCGGGGGATTCGCGACGGAAAGGTGGACAAAGCCAGGGGGGTGGAGGACGCGTCAGCGGCGGGCGGGCCTCCGGCGGAGGAGGACGCGGGCCACGACGGCGGCGCCGCCGAGGAGCAGCGCGAGCGCGGCGAGCTGCAGCGGCAGCACGGGCTCCGCGCCCGTCGCGGCGAGCTGCCCGCCGGCCGTGCCGTCGGCGGGAGCCGCGGGAGCCGCGCCGGCACCGCCGCCGGGCGTCCCGGGCGTCCCGGGGTCGGCTCCGCCGTCGCCCGGGTCGGCGCCGGGGCTCACGCCCGGCACCCAGCCGGAGGCAGGATCGGCCACGCTCGGGAGGCGGTCGGCGACCGCGGTGCCCCACGTGAGCGTCGGCGCGGCCGCCGCATCCGAGGTGAGGCCGAAGACGAGCGATCCGCCGTCGGCCAGCTGGTCGACATCCGCCCACGTCGCCGTGTGGTCGACCCCGTCGACGCTGAGCGAACGGATGTAGCTGGGCGTCGACTCCGTCGCACCCGGTGCCGAGATGGTGAGGGTCGAGTCTCCGACGCGCACGGTCGCCGCCTGCACCCGGGGCGCGTTGAACGCGAGGATCCCGGATCCGGGCACGATCGGCTCGAAGCCGAGCGTCGCGAACACGTACCACGACGACATCGTGCCGAGGTCGTCGTTGCCGACGCCGCCCCCAGGCGTGTCGGGGAAGCGGTTGAGGTTCGCGGCGAGGACGTCGTTCACCTTCCACGGCTCACCCGCGGAGCTGTACAGCCACGGGTTCATGATCGTCGGCTCGTTGCCCGGGTTGTAGCCGATGCTCGAGTAGTAGTCGCTGCCGCCGGCCGCCCAGTGCTCCGGCGAGACGCCGGGCTGAGCCTGCAGCGCGGGCAGGTCGAAGTAGTAGTCGAGCCGGTCGAGGAAGCCCTCGGTGCCGCCCATCTTCTCCTGCAGGCCGCTGAAGTCCTGGCCGGCCATCCACTGGTACTGCCACTGCGTGCCCTCGTGGAAGCCCGACTCCTGCACCTGGGCGTTCTCGTCGACCGGCACGAAGCTGCCGTCCGGACGCACCGCGTTGACGATCCCCGTGAAGCCGCCCGACAGCTCGACCGCCGGGTTCCACAGGTTCTGCCAGTTGCGTCCGCGCTGCAGGAACTCCGCCGCCTCCGGCTTGCCGAGGCGGGTGGCCGCCGCGCCGATCGCCGCATCCGACACCGAGAACTCCATGGTGGCGGATCCGCCGTGGCGGTACTCCTCGTACTGCTGGCCGAGGCCGGGGTCGTTCTCGGAGTAGTACGGGATGTGCCCGTTCGCCAGGTAGTACTCCGCGCTCAGGCGGCCGTTGCCGAGTCCGCCCTCCGGCGGCGCGGTGGTGGCGTTCTCGACGAGGTAGCCCCAGAGCTCGTCCGAGATGTCGGCCGGCACCGTGCCGTAGGCGAAGTTCTCCGCGAGCCAGGCGGAGACGGGGTCGCCGGCCATGATGTTCGTCTCGATCGAACCCAGCGACCAGCGCGGCAGCCATCCGCCCTCGACCCGCTGCTGGAGCATCGAGCGCACGATGTCCTCGGCGGTGTCGGGCACGAGCAGGGCGTGCAGCGCGGCCTGGGTCCGGTAGGTGTCCCAGAGCGAGAAGGTCTGGTGGTACGTCCATCCGTCGGCGGTGTGGATCTGGCCGTCCTGGCCGCGGTAGCGACCGTCGACGTCGCTGCCGATCGTGGGCGAGAGCAGCGACTTGTAGAGCTGCGTGTAGAAGATCCGCTGGGCGTCCGCCGAGGCCTCGACCTGCGCGACGCTCAGCTGCTCGTTCCAGGCCTCGTGGGCGAAGGCACGCACGTCGTCGAACGGGGTGCCCTCGGCTCCCAGCTCGGCGACGCGGTTCGCCCGGGCTCCGTCGACGTCGACGAACGAGACGCCCACCTCGACCTCGACGGTCTGGTCGGCGGTGGTGTCGAAGACGGCGACGGCGCCGTTCGACCCGCTCGCCACCTCGCTCGAGAGCGCGGGCTGCACGGTGCCGCCCTGCCACGTCTCCTGGACGGCCGCGGGGCGGTCGAAGGTCGCGCTGAAGAACACGCGCTCCTTGCGATCGGTCCCGCCGCAGAAGCCTCCGTTGTCGACCCACCCCTCGAGGGTGTGGTCGTCGACCCAGGCGATGGAGGAGGCGCCCGCGTCGCGCAGGGTCTGCCCGACGTTGAAGGACAGGTTCGCGGTGGTGGTCGCCGGGAAGGTGTAGCGGTGCACGCCCGTCCGCTCGGTGGCGGTGAGCTCGGCGGTGACGCCGCTGTCGAGGGTGGCGGTGTAGTAGCCGGCCTCGGCCGACTCCGTGCCCGGCGTGATCGGGATGAACTGCCGGTCGGTGATCGGGTCGGATGCGGTGCTCGGCGTGACGAGCACCTCGCCGGCGGCCGGGCATCCGGCGCTGTTGACGTGTCGGTGGCTGAAGCCCCAGACCTGGCCGGCCTCGTTCGAGTAGGAGGTCGATCCGTAGGTGTTCGTGTTGTCGGGGCTGAGCTGCACCATGCCGAAGGGGAGCGTCGCGCCGGGGTAGGCGTTGCCCTCGTCCTCCGTGCCCACGAACGGGTTGACCAGGGACGCGTAGTCGCCGGCTGCGGCGGCGCTCGCGATGTCGCCCGGGGCGGTCGCGGGTGCCGCGCTCGCGGCGCCGGCTCCGGCTATGCCGCTGACCGCGAGTCCCACCGCGGTGAGACCCGCGGCGAGGGTGGTGGATGTTCTTCGAGTGACTGCACGTCGTGGCACTCTGCGTCCTCTCTGACGGCTCCGGCGTTCCTGGCGTTGACCCACCGTTGGAATCGATTCCAGGCGAGCCTAGGTGAACCTCATGCCCCCCGCAAGGGGGACACCCCTCTCGCACCCTGATCCGTCACTTTCGGCTGGTGCCACGCCCCATGACTAGCCGAAAGTGACGGATCAGCGCGTGCGGACGAGGAGCCGCGGCACGACGACGTCGTGGGTGGCGGGGCCGCGGTCGCCCGCCAGGCGCTGCTGCAGGCGGAGGGCCGCCGTCGCGCCGAGCCGCTCCGCATCCTGCTCCACGACCGTGAGCGGCGGGTCGAGGAGGTCGGCGAGCTCGAGGTCGTCGAATCCCACCATGTCGAGTCGGATGCCCGCCGCCGCCAGCGCACGGAGCGCAGCGGCCGTGACGCGGTTGTTCGCGGTGAACAGGGCGGTGGGCGGATCGGGCAGGCGCAGCATCCGCTCGATCACGCCGCCCGCCTCGGCGTGAGGCCCCACGCGGGAGTGCACCAGGGCGCCGTCCGGCCGGATGCCGGCGGCGCGGAGCGCCTCCCGGTAGCCCTCGACCCGTTCGCGCGACGTCCAGATCCCCGCGCGGTCCGCCAGGCATCCGATGCGTCGGTGGCCGCGGGCGATCAGGTGCTCGACGCCGAGGCGCGCGCCCGCCCGATTGTCGGCGAGCACGGTGTCGGCGTCGGCGGAGACGGGTGGGCGATCGAGGTACACGACAGCGGTGCCCGCCTCGACGCCGTGCAGCACCTCCGCCTCCCGGGAGCCCTCCGGCAGCATCACCAGCAGGCCGTCCACCCCGCGCGAGGCGAGGCCGGCGATCTGGCGGCGGGCGCGCTCTCCGTCGCCCGCCGTCGACAGCGCGAGGAGGGCCCAGTCGTTCTCGAGCGCGGCGTCCTCCACCGCGCGGTGCACCAGCGAGTAGAAGGGGTCGGCGAGGTCGTCGACGAGGAGCCCGATCGTGATCCCGGTCCCGCGGCGCAGGGCGCTGGCGGCGCTGTTGCGCCGGTAGCCGAGCTCGTCGATCGCGGTCTGCACGCGCCGCTTCGTGGCCTCGGCGACGTTCGGGAGGTCGTTGAGCACGCGCGAGACGGTGCCGACGCCGACCCCCGCGCGCCGCGCGACGTCCTGCACGGTGGGGCGGGACGGGCGCGGGACCATGGCCCCACGGTAGCGCCCGCGGAATCCCTGGCGCGTGCCCACGGTTGCACCTGCGGAGGAGGTGGTCCGGTGGCCGAGCTGAGCGTGACGCTCTACACGTCGAGCTTCTGCGGTGCGTGCACCGCGGCGCGGGTCGCCGTCGCCCGTGCGGAGGAGCTGCTGGGCGACCGCGTCGCGTGGCGCGAGGTGAACGTCGCCGACGCCCCCGCCGAGTCCGAGGAGGCCGCGATCACCTCGACCCCGACCCTCGTGATCCGGGCGGCCGTGCCGGGCGCGGCTGCGCTGGAGGCCCCAGCGGGGCTGGATGCGCCCGAGCTGTTCCGCGCGTCGGGCGCGCCCACCGTGCCGCAGCTGCTCACCGCGATCGCGGCCGCCCTCCCCGCCTGACGCCGTCGCTCGTCACGGGATACGGCGAAGCGGCCCCGTATTCGGCGAGCTTCGCCGTATTTCGTGATGAAGCACGCGCCATGGCCGCGGGGCGACATGTCGCCGTCGCCTCGACACCGAATCCGCCGAGGTCCGGCCGTATTCGAGGGGGCTGGCCCGTTTCGGTGTCGAGGCGGATCACGGCGCCAGGCGAGGCGCGCCGAGGCCGCGGGCGCCTGGGTGCGCTTGACATATGGACATCTATGGACATAACGTGCTCATGTACACAGTTGTTCATAGACAAGGATGTCCCGATCGATGAAGATCGCAGTCGTCGGCAGTTACGGTGCCGGCCTCACGATGCGCGTTCCGAAGGCCCCGGGCCCGGGCGAGACGCTCACCGGCGGTGAGTACGACGAGGGCCCCGGCGGCAAGGGGTCGAACCAGGCCATCGGCGCCGCACGACTCGGTGCGGACGTGACCCTCCTCACCGCGGTGGGAGACGACGCCTTCGGCGCCGCAGCGCGCGAGCTCTGGCGAGCGGAGGGCGTCGACGCGACGCACGTCGTCACGGGCGCCCGTCCGACGATGGTCGGCTTCATCCTCGTCGAGCCCTCGGGCGAGAACCGCATCACGATCGCGCCGGGTGCACTCGACGAGCTCGGTGCGGAGTCCGTGGCGGACTTCGCCGACGAGATCGAGGCGGCGGACATCCTCGTCGTGTCGATGGAGATCCCCGAGTCGGCCGTGGTGCAGGCGCTCCGGAGCGGTCGGGAACGCGGGACCCGCACCCTGCTCAACCCGGCACCGGCCCGCCCGCTGCCCGACGACGTCTGGACGTCGATCGACGTCATCACCCCGAACCAGACCGAGGCTCCGGTGCTGCTCGGCCTGCCCGCCGACCACGGCCTGGGCGACGCCGAGCTGGTGCAGCAGCTCCGCGCCCGGACGGGCGGGGCGGTCGTCCTCACCCGCGGGGGAGCGGGGGCCCTGCTCTGCAGCGACGAGGGCGTCGAGGAGATCGCGCCGCTCGCGGTCGAGCACGTCGTCGACACCACGGGGGCGGGCGACTCGTTCACCGCGGCCCTCGCCGTCGCCCTCGCCGAGGGTGCGTCGCTGGGCGACGCCGCGCGCTACGCCGCCCACGCCGGAGCGCACGCCGTGACCATCGCAGGCGTCATCCCGTCCCTCCCCACCCGCGCCCAGCTCCCTACCCGCGACGAGACCCGCGCAGAAGCCGCCGAGCCCCGCGCCGAAGCCGCCGAAGCCGCGGAGACCGAGCGCACCCCCGCCCAGCACCCGACCCCCGCCGACGAGCGCGCGGACGAGCACCCGAGCACCCAGACCACCACGAGGGGAATCCCGTCATGACCACCACCACCGCACCGACGCGGTCGGCGTCCTTCAACCCCCGGAAGCTGCTGCACGCCCGCGAGGCCGGCGTCTTCGCCGCCCTCGTGCTCCTGTTCATCCTGGGCGTCGTACTGCAGCCGAACTTCGCGCAGAGCGGCAACCTGCTCTCGGTCGGCCAGCAGATCTCGCAGATCGGGATCATGGCGATCGGCGCCACGTTCGTCATCATCAACGGCGAGATCGACCTCTCGGTCGGCTCGATCTACGCCCTGTCCGCCATCACGACGGGCATGGCGATCACCGCCGGCGTGGCCTGGCCGCTCGCGATCCTCATCGGTCTCCTCGTGGCGGTGGCCGCGGGAATCCTGAACGGTCTGGCGGTGGTCCTGCTGGGCGTGCCGAGCTTCATCGTCACCCTCGGCAGCCTGAGCGTCTTCCGCGGCATCACGCTGCTCATCTCCGACGGCGCCCCGATCTCGCTCTCGAGCGACCAGCCCGGCGTGGCCGAGTTCACGCTCATCGGACAGGGCCGCCTGTTCGGCGTCGTCCCGATGCAGCTCATCATCTTCGCGGTCATCGCCGCGATCGGGATCGTGCTCCTGTCGCGCTCGCGGCTCGGCTTCAACACCTACGCGGTGGGCGGCAACCAGGAGGCGGCACGCCTCGTGGGCATCAACGTCAAGCGCGTGAAGCTCACCGCCTTCGTGCTCTCCGGGCTCACCGCGGGCATCTCCGGCGTGCTCGGGCTGTCCTTCCTGTCCTACGTCCAGGGCGTCACCGGCACGGGCCTCGAGCTCACGGTGATCTCCGCGGTCATCATCGGCGGCGCCGCGCTGTTCGGCGGCTCGGGGACCATGTGGGGCACCATCATCGGCGTCCTCTTCATCGGTCTGCTGCAGAACATCCTCAACATCAACGGCATCTCGTCCTTCTGGCAGACCGTCGTCACCGGTCTGGTCATCGTCGCCGCTGTCGCCGCCGACACCTGGCAACGCCGCCGGAAGACCAAGGCGTAGCTCGTCCCACCCACCCTGCAATCACATCCGGACACCACAAAGGAGTAATGATGTCCCTCACCCGATTCACCAAGCGGATGCTCGTCACAGGCGCGCTCGTCGCTTCGGCCGCGCTCGCCCTCAGCGGCTGCGGCGCCATCACGACCGGCAACGGCAGCGACTCGTCGTCTGCCGACGGCGGCTTCCAGCTCGCCGACTACATCCAGCAGCGCGTCGACAACGGCGACCCGCTGCGCATCAAGCTCAGCTACCACGACCCGTCGCTGGCCTTCGCGACGCCGATCTCGAAGGGCATGGAGCGCGCGGGTGAGGAGCTCGGCGCCGACGTGCAGCTGATCGGACCCACCGGTGGCGACGCCGCGAAGCAGGTCTCGGAGCTGCAGACCCTGATCCAGCAGCAGTCGGTGGATGCGCTGGCCGTCTCGAGCGCCTCGAGCGACGCCCTCAAGCCGGTCATCGCTCAGGCGTACGACGCGGGCATCCCGATCATCTCCTTCAACACCGACAACCCGGGCTCGAAGCAGATGGGCTTCGTGGGTCAGGACCTCAAGGCGTCCGGCCAGTCCGAGTCGGAGCAGCTGCGCGAGGTGCTCGGCGACGGCGCCACGGGCAAGGTCGTCGTGTTCTCGCTCGACACGGGCGCGGGCTGGTCGAACGACCGGTTCAGCGGATTCGAGGCGGGCATGGAGGGCTCCGCTCTCGAGGTCGTGGGCCCGGTGAACGTCGGCAACGAGCCGAACGCCGCCTACAACACGGTCGAGTCGACCATGTCGGGCCAGTCCGGCGTCGTCGCCATCGCGGGTCTCGACTGCTGCAGCACGACCGCCGCGGCGAAGTGGGTCGAGCAGTCCGGCAACACGGGCAAGATCACCATGGTCGGCTTCGACCTGCTGCCGCAGACCGCCGACTTCGTGAAGAACGGGGTCGTCTCGTTCACGATCAGCCAGAACCCCGAGGAGCAGGGCTATCAGGCCGTCAAGGTGCTGTACGACTTCCTCAAGGACGGCACCCCGATCGAGGGCGTCGACACGGGCGCCCAGTTCATCACGCTGGAGAACATCGGCGAAGCCACGGTGGAGGGCTGATGAGCGCGCTTCCTCCGCTCGCCGTCCGCATCGAGCACCTCAGCCGGAGCTTCGGCCCGGTCCGGGCGCTCCAGGACGTGAGCTTCGACATCACCGAGGGCGAGGTGACCGCCCTGCTCGGAGAGAACGGTGCGGGCAAGTCCACGCTCCTCAAGATCCTCGCCGGCCTGCAGCCGCCGAGCGGAGGAAGCGTCACCGTCTTCGGGGAGGCCGTCACCTCCTACGACCCCAGCACGATG
Source organism: Cnuibacter physcomitrellae (assembly GCF_014640535.1). NCBI lineage: Bacteria > Bacillati > Actinomycetota > Actinomycetes > Micrococcales > Microbacteriaceae > Cnuibacter > Cnuibacter physcomitrellae. The sequence goes on along the minus strand of NZ_BMHD01000001.1, from coordinate 2,017,713 downwards.
CTGACCAGGTACGGCGTCGCGATCGTGCCGCAGGAGCTGTCGCTGCTGCCGGACCGATCGGTCGCGGAGAACATCCTCGCGGGGATCGAGCCGGGCAACCGGGCCTTCCCCTCCCGGCGCAGGATGCTCGCCCGGGCGACCGAGCTGCTCGCCGAGCTCGACCTCCACGTCGACCCGACGACGGCGGTCCGCCAGCTCGACCTCGCCACGCAGCAGCTCGTGGTGGTGGCCCGCTCGATCGCCCGCGACTGCCGCGTGCTCATCCTCGACGAGCCCACCGCGATGCTGACGCCGGCCGAGTCGGACCGCCTCTTCGCGCTCATGGACACCCTCAAGGCCAAGGGCACGACCATGGTCTACGTCTCGCACCGCATGCCCGAGGTGTTCCGGCTCGCGGACCGCATCGAGGTGCTCCGCGACGGCCGGCACGTCGCCTCCTGGCGGCGATCCGAGGTCACGCCCGACCAGGCGGTGGCGGCGATGGTGGGGCGCGAGCTCGGCCAGTTCACGTCGCGCGCCGAGCAGCGCGCGGCCGCAGCTGCAGCGGCACCAGCCGGGTCGGATGCACCGCGCGGGTCGGATGCACCGGGCACGTCGGATGCGCAGGCCGAGTCGGCCGCTCCGGCCCTCAAGGTCACCGGACTGTCGGGCAGACGGCACTTCGGGGTCGACCTCGAGGTGCGGCCCGGCGAGATCCTCGGCGTGGCCGGCCTGCCCGACAGCGGTCGGGTCGAGCTGCTGCACAACATCTTCGGCGGCGACCGGGGGACGGGCGGCACCGTCGAGGTGCTCGGCGCCCCCTACGGCCAGCGCAACCCGATCGCGAGCGTCGAGCGGCGGCTCGGGTTCGTCCCCGGGGAGCGGCGGGCGCAGGGCCTGCTCACCACGATGAGCGTCGCCGAGAACGTGGGGGTGCTCACCGTGAAGGCGCTCACCAGCGTCGGCCTCGTCCGCCGCGGGGCGTTCGATCGCCAGGCCCGCACGCTCACGGAACGGCTGCGCGTGAAGACCGCGACGCTCGACACCCCGATCACGAACCTCTCCGGAGGCAACCAGCAGAAGGCCATGCTCGCCCGCTGGATCGCCATCGACCCGGGGGTCCTCATCCTCGACGAGCCCACCCGCGGCGTCGACGTGGGGGCGAAGGCCGAGATCTACGAGCAGCTGTTCGCCCTCGCCGACCGCGGCGTGGCGATCCTGTGCTCGTCGTCCGACCTGCCCGAGCTCCTCACCATCACCGACCGCATCGTCGTCATGTCGGAGGGCCGCGTCGTCGACGTGGTCGACTCCGCCGGGGCGACGGAGGAGTCGATCATGGCCGCCGCCACCGGCGCGATCAGCCACCCCTCGACCGCGGCCTGACAGCCCATCACCCACCCAGGAGAACAAGCATGAAGCGCCACGGCATCCTCAACGCCCAGCTCAGCGGGGCACTCGCCACCCTCGGTCACACCGACCTCGTCCTCGTGGTCGACGCAGGGTTCCCGATCCCGCGCGACGCACACCGGATCGACCTCGCGATCGCCGAGAACCTCCCCGACCTCCGCACCGTCCTCGGCCTCATCGCCGACGAGATCATCGTCGAGGGCGTCGTGCGCGCCGACGACGTGGTGTCGAACAACCCGAGGCTCGACGAGTGGCTCCAGGGCACCTTCACCGACGCCGAGTTCACCACCCGCACCCACGCCGCGATGCTCAGCGAGGTCGCCCGGGAGGCGAAGGTCATCGTGCGCACCGGGGCCTTCGAGCCGTGGGGCAACATCGGCCTCATCTGCGGCGTCGACGTGCCCAAATGGTTCGGCGGCGAGGGCGTCGTCGTGCCCGACTACTACGCCTCCAAGCTCTGAGCGCATCCGCTCGACCGGCCCCCATCCGAACTCCCAGAGACTCCCAGAGAAAGAGAACAACACCAGTGACCGACATCACGACCACCGGCGACATCACCCTGACGCCCGCGGAGCTCGCCCCGTACATCCAGCACACCAAGATCGAGCTGGGCACCACCCGCGACGAGATGATCGCGCACGTGAAGGAGACCGTCGAGTACGGCTTCAACGCGGCGATGGTCCCGGCCTCGTGGGTGCCGCTCGTCGCCTCCGAGCTCGCCGGCACCGGCATCGGGATCGCCTCCGCCCTCGACTTCCCGACCGTCGGCGTGATGACGAGCGCGGGCAAGGCGGCCGAGGCCGCCGAGATCGCGCGCCTGGGGGCGACCCAGCTCGACATGGGCGTGCAGATCGGATGGCTCAAGAGCGGCATGTACGACGAGTTCCGCGAGGACATCGCCGGCGTCGTCCGCGCCAGCGGCATCCCCGTCAAGGTGATGCTCGAGCTGCCGCTCCTGACGGAGGCCGAGAAGGAGGCCGCGGTCGAGCTCGCCCAGGAGGCCGGGGCCGCGTTCCTCAAGAACGCCTCGAGCGGCGCGATCGAGACCGCGAACCCGGACAGCATCCGCTACCTCGTCGAGCGGGCCCGCCCCGGCGTCCAGGTGAAGGCCTCGGGCTCGATCAAGAGCTATCCTCAGGCCATCTCCCTCCTGGCGGCAGGGGCCGTCCTCATGGGGACGAGCGCGGGCATCCAGATCGTCACCGACACCGGGAACGAGTCGACCGTCAGCTACTGATCCGGGCGGTGCCCGGCGCGGATGCGCGTCGGGCACGCCGGACGGGGGACGATGGGAGCGGGGATCAGGAGAGATCATGAGCAGCGGCACCAGCACACCGGGCATCGATCGTGATGCGCCGGTGGCGATCCACGCGCAGATCTCGGGGTCGCTCCGCAACCGGATCGCGACGGGGGAGTGGCCCGCCCACTACCGGCTGAAGAGCGAGCCCGAGCTGGCGGCCGAGCTGGGCGTCAGTCGCGGCACGCTGCGCCGGGCGCTCACCACCCTGATCGAGGAGGGCCTGCTGCGGCAGGTGCGCGGGCGGGGGACGTTCGTCGCCTCCACCACGTTCGAGCCCTCCATCGCGCAGCGGCTGAGCACGCTGTCGGAGGACTTCTCGAACCAGGGCATCGTCTTCGACACCGCCGTGCGCGCCACCGAGGTCATCGACCCGCCGCGGCCGGTGGCCGCGCTCCTCGATGTGCCCGCCGGCGGCGAGGTGCTCCGCCTGGCCCGCCTCCGGTCGACGGGCGGCGAACCGGTGACCCTCCTCAACAACTTCGTGCGGATGGACCTCACGCCGGGGATCGCCGACGTCGACTTCGGCTCGCAGAGCCTGTTCGGCACCCTCGAGGGCCGCTACGGGCTGAAGATCGGCACCGCCCGGCGCACCTTCAGCGCCGAGCCCGCCTCCGGCGAGGTGGCCGCCGCCCTGCAGCTCGCCGAGGGCGAGCCCGTGCAGTACATGCAGCAGGTGACCTACCTCGCCGACGGCCGCCCGATCGAGTACTCCGACGTCTGGATCCACAGCGGACGCCTGAAGGTCACCTCCCTCCTCTCCCGCCGCTGACCCTGCTCAGGCCATGCGGCCGAGGGCGCGGTGCACAGAGTGCACGGCGCTCGCACCCTCGCCCACGGCGGCGGCGACGCGCTTCATCGAGCCGCGGCGCACGTCGCCCACCGCGAACACGCCCGGCACGCTGGTCTCGAACGGCAGCGGATCGCGCCCCAGCCCGGTCCACGTGTCGTCGAGCACGTCCCGCGACGCCAGCTCCGCATCCGTCAGCACGAAGCCCTTCTCGTCGAGCGCGATCCCGTCGAGCCACGACGAGGACGGCGACGCCCCGATGAAGCAGAACAGCCCGCCGCAGTCGATCTCCGACGCGGCGCCCGACGCATCCGTCACCGTGACCGCCGTCAGCGCATCCGTTCCATGGAGGGCTGTCACCTCGCTGTGGGTCAGCACCGTGATCCCGGGCTCGGCGTGCAGGCGGTCGGCGAGGTACGCGGACATGTCCTTGCCGAGGTCGTGGCGCACGACGATCGTCACGCGCGATCCGCGTCCGGCGAGGAAGAGCGCCGCCTGCCCGGCCGAGTTCGCCCCGCCCACCACCACGAGCGGCTTGGATGCGCAGCTGCGCGCCTCCATCTCGGTGGCGGCGTAGTAGATGCTCGAGTCCTTGAACTCGTCCCAGCGGTCGAGCGGGAGCGCGCGGTAGCGGGCGCCGGTGGCCACGATCACGGCGCGCGGCTCGATCGAGGTGCCGTCGTCGAGCTCGAGCTGCAGCGATCCGGACTCGGTGTCGAGGCGCGCCACCGTGCAGGGCGTGAAGATCTCGGCGCCGAACTTCTCGGCCTGCAGCGCCGACTTCTCGAGGAGCTTCTCGCCGCTGATGCCGGACGGGAAGCCGAGGTAGTTCTCGATCCGAGAGCTGGCCGCGGCCTGTCCGCCGACGTTCACCGAGTCGAGCACGATCGTCGAGAGCCCCTCCGAGGCGCCGTAGACGGCCGCGGCCATGCCCGCCGGCCCGGCCCCGACGACGGCGAGGTCGACGACCCGGCCCGATCCGCCCCGGTACGTCAGACCCAGCTTCTGCGCGAGCTCGCCGGGGTTCGTGCGGCGGAACATGCCCTTCGGGCTGAACACCACGGGCAGCTCGTCGACGCCGATGCCGGCGGCGGCCAGCCGCGCGCATCCCTCGTCGCTGTCCGAGTCGATCCAGAGGTGCGGGATGCGCTGCCGCGCTGCGTAGGTGCGGAGCGCCAGCGACGAGCGCGAGCGCGGGTCGCCGACGATCTCGATCGTGCGCGCCACCACGCCGGTGCGCAGCACCTCGCGCCGAGCGACGAGGGTGCGGAGCAGGAAGTCGGAGAGCTTGGCCTCCTCGCCCATGAGCCGGCGGAACTCGTCCATGTCGAGCAGGCGCAGCCGGCCCGCCTCGGCCACCCGCGCCGTCGTGAACGACTTCTGCCCGGTGAGGAGCGCGAGCTCGCCGACGAAGTGATGCGGGCCGTAGCGGAGCACCACGGTCTCCTCCGTCGCGTCGGAGTTGTAGCCGAGGATCTCGACGGCTCCGGTCTCGACCACGTACAGCCCGGGCAGCGGATGTCCGGCCTGGTAGAGCACCTCGCCCGGCTCGACCTCGCGCAGCGTCCCGTAGTGCTCGAGCCGCTCCTGCAGGGCGTCGGGCACGCGCGGGAAGGCGTCGCGCACGACGGCGGGATCGGTTCCGTCAGGGACGAGCAGCTCGGCGCCCATGGGTCCTCCTGGGATCGGGGTGGTCTCCCTCGATGGTGGCCCACTCGGGGCCTGCCGCGACAGCCCCTCCGACGGTTAGGCTCGTCCGCATGACGGATGCGGCAGTGCGGACCGACGTCCCGCCGAGCGGGAACGGATGTGTGGAGTGCGATGCGGCGGGCGGCTGGTGGGTGCACCTCCGCCGCTGCGCCGAGTGCGGCCACGTCGGATGCTGCGACGACTCCCTCGCGAAGCACGCGACCGCGCACTGGCGCGAGACCGGGCATCCGATCATCCAGTCGTTCGAGCCCGGCGAGGACTGGTTCTGGGACTACTCCACCGACGCGTACTACGACGGACCCGAGCTCGCCCCCGCGACGAGCCACCCCGAGTCGCAGACCGCCCCCGGCCCCGCCGAGCGCCTCCCGGAGGACTGGCGCCGCCTGCTCGCCGCCGACCGCGGCGAGTAGCCCCGGCCCGCCCCGGGCGGCTGGTTTCGCGCCCTGTGTGGCGTTTCGCGGGGTCAGTGGGGCAGCGGAACGTCACAGAGGCCGCGAGAACCCGCCCAGCGGGGGCTCAGACGACCGAGTAGCCCTCGGGGAGGGCGCGGCGGCCCGTGAGGGCCATGAGCAGCTCCTCGCCCTGGCCGCGCATGGCCGCGATGCCCGCCGCCAGCTCGAGCGTGGCCATGACCGCCGGCTGCGGCTGCCCGTGCGGCACGCCGATCGCGTTCGCGATGTCGATCGAGTGGACCACGAGCTCGAACACGCGCGTGCGCAGGTACTCGGGCAGGCGGATGCCCAGCCCGCCGATCGACACGATCCGCTCGGCGGGAGCGGCGTCGATGGCGGCCATCGCGCGTCCGATCGCGTCGTGCACGGCCTGCGCCGGATCGTCGCCCAGCCACACGCCGGCCTCGACGCCCCGCGCCGCGACCTCGTCCGGTGAGCCGAGGTCGCGGTAGACGCGGCCGTAGTAGCCCTCGGCGTCGGGCACGCTCTCGAAGCCCGGGTCATCCAGGGCGAGGTAGCCCTCCACGGTGAGGATGGCGCGGGTCGTGTGCCCGACGAGGCCGCGGAGGTCCCACACGCCGAGCGCCGGCTGCTCCCATTGCGCGTCGTCGATGCGTTCCACGAGTGCGTGGAACGCCGAGGCGGACTGGGAGAACATGGCGACGGTGCCCATGGGGTCCATCGTGGCATAGGGCGACGACCCCGCAAGACCCGCCCGGATGCTCGAGCCGGTCGGCTGCGGGGGCTGGGCGGATGCCAGACTGGGGGGATGACCGCCCGCCGACCTGAGCCCGCCTCGCTGCAGGGCACGCGCATCCGTCTCGACCCGATGACGGAGGCGGATGTGCCCGAGCTCTTCGCCGCGATCGCCCGCCCTGAGGTGTTCGCCGGGGGCTACGGCGGCGGCGCGGCCGGGTACCGCGACACGCTCGAGGGGTTCAGCGCCTGGGCCGCGGGCTACTACTCGTGGGAGGCGGGGCGGCCGTTCGCGATCCGCGTCTCGGGCGGCCCCTCGGACGGCACCCTCGTGGGCACCACCACCCTGGGCGACTTCGACGAGCGCCTCGAGCACGCCCACATCGGCTGGACGGCCTACGACCCGCGCGTCTGGGGCACCGTCGTGAACCCCGAGGCCAAGCTGCTGCTGCTCGATCACGCCTTCGCGCACGGGTTCGGGCGGGTCAAGATCCAGGCGGATGTGCTGAACACCCGCTCGCGCGCGGCGATCGCCAAGCTCGGCGCCACCTTCGAGGGGATCGTGCGCCGCGACATGCCGCGCGCCGACGGCTCGTGGCGCGACTCGGCGGTGTTCTCGATCATCGTCGACGAGTGGCCGACCGTGCGCGAGGCCCTGGTCGAGCGCGTCGCGTCGCAGGCCGCCGCCGGCCCCGTGGTCGTCGAGCCGCGCTAGCCGCCCCTCTCCGTCCGCCCGGGCGGCCTCGCCGGCCCGTGCTGGTCCGCTTTGCCGGCCGTGCTGCGGGTTGCGCCCGCTCCGGGTGGCGTGGCGGCCGTCACGGCGGTGTAGGGCCGCTGCGCGGGCGGAACCCGCGGTTGTCTCCTTCTGGCCGGGCTGGGCTCGCTCCGCCGCTCTCTCGGCCGGGCATCCGGCGCCGGTGTGGCCCGCGGGTTGCGCCCGCTCCGCGCGTCGACGTCGCCGTCAGGGCGTTGTCCGCACGCTGGGCGGGCGGAACCCGCGGTGTCTCCTTCTGGCCGGGCTGGGCTCACCCCGCCGCTCTCTCGGCCGGGCATCCGGCGCCGGTATGGCCCGCGGGTTCCGCCCGTTGCGGGTGGCGTCACCGCCGTCACGGCGGTGTCCGCACGCTGGGCGGGCGGAACCCGCGGTTCTCTCCTTCTAGCCGGGCTGGGCTCGCTCCGCCGCTCTCTCGGCCGGTCATCCTCGGCGCAGGTGTGTGCCGCGGGTTGCGCCCGCTCCGGGTGTCGTGGCGGCCGTCACGGCGGTGTCCGCACGCTGAGCGGGCGGAACCCGCGGTGTCCGACCACGGCGGTGGTGCGTCGGTCAGTGACGCCGTCGCTACGTGCCCTGCGGCTGCCAATCTCGGGTACGGGACTGCCAAGGTCGGGCGGGGTCCGCATCCGCGGGGCTGGGCGTCGGCGGCGGACGGTAGTGTCGCCGGGTGAGCCACCCTGCACCACCCCGCCCCGAAGCACCGCGGTCTGCCGCTCGGTCGTCGGTGACGATCCAGTTCGTCCTGCTCGGGCTGCTCTGGGGTGGCAGCTTCCTCTTCATGAAGGTGGCGCTCGAGGGCGTCTCGTTCGGGCAGGTCGCGTGGTCCCGGGTCGTGCTGGGCGCGCTCGCGCTCGGGGTGATCGTCCTCGTCACGCGCACGCGACTGCCGCGGAACCCGATCGTGTACCTCCACTTCGTCGTGGTCGGGCTGAGCGGATGCGTCGTGCCCTACCTGCTGTTCTCGTGGGCCGAGCAGTACGTGTCGTCGGGCCTCGCCAGCATCTACAACGCCGTGACCCCCATCACCACGGCCCTGCTGGTCACGCTCGCCTTCCGGGTCGAGAGGCTCGATCGCGCGCAGATCGCCGGGGTGGTGGTCGGCATCCTCGGAGTGATCGTGATCATCGGGCCCTGGCGGTTCGTGCCGTCCGCGGCTGCCGAGGGGTCTCCCGTCCTCGAGCTGGCGGGTCAGCTCGCCTGCATCGGGTCCGCCGTCTGCTACGGGTTCTCGTTCGGCTACATCCGCCGGTTCGCCGCTCCGCACGGTGTGAAGGGACTGGCCGCGGCGTTCCTGCAGATCGGCATGGGCGCGGTGGTCATGCTCGTGCTCACTCCCTTCCTCGCGATCGGCCCGGTGGAGCTGTCGCTGCCCGTCGTGTCGTCGCTGCTCGCCCTCGGCATCCTCGGCACCGGTGTCGCCTACGTCTGGTACATGAACGTGCTCGACAACTGGGGTCCGACGGCCACGTCCACGGTCACCTACGTCACGCCCGTCGTCGGCGTCGCCCTCGGCATCCTCGTGCTGGGCGAGAGCCTGAGCTGGCACGAGCCGCTCGGGGCGCTGCTGGTGTTCCTGGGCATCCTCCTGGCGCAGCGGCGCCTCCGCCTCGGGCGCTTCACGCGTTCACGGAAGGCTGTCAGCCCCGGCTGAGCCGGGCCGCTAGAGTCGACGCATGGTTGACGAGGGCGCGACGATCCGCAACGTGTTCGATACGGATGCGGATGTCCACACCCGGCTCGAGAACATCCGCCAGAGCATCGACAACATCGACGCTGCCGTGATCCACATGCTCGCGGAGCGGTTCAAGTTCACGCAGCACGTGGGCTATCTCAAGGCCCAGTTCGGTCTGCCGCCGGCCGACCCCGACCGCGAGGCGCGGCAGATCGCCCGCCTGCGCGCTCTCGCCGAGGAGTCGCACCTCGACCCGGCCTTCGCGGAGAAGTTCCTGAACTTCATCATCGCCGAGGTGATCCACCACCACGAGCGCATCGCGGAGGTCACCGGCTCTTCCGAGTAGCCCCATGCCCGTGCGGGGGCGCCGCCGCCAGCGCACCGATTCGGCGGGAGCGTCGAGGATGCCGCGGCGGTGCGGGAGAATCGGTGCTCGAGCGACACCCGTCTCCGCCGAGCAGCCCCGCCCCGGCGCCCGAGCGGGGCGAGTCAGCGCTTGCCGAGGCGCCAGTATCCGGTGAACGTGATGTTCGACTTCGGCACACCGCGGCCCACGAGCCAGCGGCGCAGTGTGGTGGGGATCGACTGCTCTCCGACGAGGTACGCGTACGGCGTGCCCGAGGGGAGCGCGGCCGACTGCACCGCCTCGACGACCCGCGCCCCCGGCCGATCGGCCGCCGACCGCACGACCCAGCTCAGGCTCATCCCCGGGGGAGCGTCGGCGGGCTGTGCGTCGTCGGCGTGCGGTACCTCGATGAACGCGTGCCCGACCGCCGTCCGCGGCATGTCGCGCAGGATGCCGAGGACGGCGGGCAGGCCCGTCTCGTCGGCGACGAGGAGCGTCCAGTCCGCCGGGACGGGGTCCCATCCGCAGCCCTGGTCGACGAGCGCGAGCCGGTCGCCGACCTGCGCGGAGAGCGCGAAGCGGGAAGCGGGCCCGGTGTCGCCGTGGGCGACGAAGTCGATGTCGAGCTCCCGCGCATCCGGCCGGAACTCGCGCACCGTGTAATTGCGCATCGGCGGGCGGGTCTCCTTGGGCATGCGCAGGTAGCCGATGTATCCGCGGAGGTCCATGCGCGCGGGGAGGTCGAAGTTCGTCTCCCCGTCGCGCGGGAGGAACAGCCGGAACCAGTGGTCGAAGCCGCGGTGCTCGAGGGCGCCGAGCTGTTCGCCGGCGACGGTGATCCGCACCATCGACGGGGTCACCCGGGCCGTGCGGGCGACCTCGACCACGCAGCGGGTGTCGAAGGTCTTCGCATCCTTGAACGCCATGAGGCGAGGCTACCCTCACTTCAACTGGTGCATCAGCTCGCCACTTCGACTGTACTTTCCATCATGGAAACTATATGCTCGAGGAACACACCGATGAGGAGGCTGAGATGACCGACCACATGACCCCCGACACCGCCCGCGAGCTGCTCGCCACGGCCGAGGACGCGGCCGACCGAGGCGCCGCCGCCTCCCGCGGAGCCTGGATCGGCGCGGCGACCAGCGTGGCGATCGGCCTGCTTCTGGCCGGGTTCCTCCTGGCCTCGGTGTTCCTCTTCCCGACGGCCGACGGCCCGACGGCTGCGCTCATCGTCGGCGTCTACGCCGTGGGGATCGTGCTCGCGACCACGGTCTACAACCTGGGGCGGAAGCTCACGCCCGCGGGCTGGATCCGGCGGTACTCGATCGGCCTGGCCTCGTCGATGGGGGTGTTCGCGATCGCGCTGGCGCTGTCGTTCCTCGTCGACGAGCGGTCGCTCTGGCTCTGGGTTCCCCTCGCGGTGCTCACGGCCGCCCCGCTCGCGGTCCTCGGCAGCATCCGGGGGAACCGGTGAGCGACGCCCCCTCTCGCGAGACGGGTCGTGCCACGCATCCGAGGCATGCGACGGATGCGGTGCTCACCGCCCCCATCCGCCTGAGCATCGTGGCCGCCCTCTCGCGGGTCGACGAGATGGAGTTCGCCGCCCTCCGCGATCTGATCGAGCTGAGCGACTCCGCGCTCAGCAAGCAGGTCAGCGCCCTCGAGGACGCCGGGTACGTCGAGGTCCGCAAGGGCTACGTGGGGAAGCGTCCGCGCACGTGGCTACGGGTGTCTCCCGACGGCCGCGCCGCGCTCCGCCGCCACCTCGCGGCGCTCACCGCCATCGTCGAGGGCGCCTGACCCGCGACCGCGCACTGCCCGCCGCCGGCGCGTGACCCGGCCCGTCGACTCCTCGTCACGGGCGCCTGGACCCGTGCCCGTGGGCTCCTCGTCGAGGGCGCCTGGACCCGTGCCCGTGGGCTCCTCGTCGAGGCACCCTGACCCGTGCCCGTGGGCTCCTCGTCGAGGCACCCTGACCCGTGCCCGCGTGCTCCTCGCCACCGGCGCCCACGGCTGCTCGATGCCCGGGCCCCGGCGGACGGGCGTGCTCCCTCGATTCCGCCACCCTGCTGACCTTTCGCCACCTGCATGCGTATGGCGAAAGGCCAGCGCCATGGCGAAATGCCGGGTGGGGTGGGCCTCAGTCGCGGCGGGGGAGGCCCGCGCCGGTGTCGAGGTCGTCGCCGGCCTCGAGGTCGGGACCGTCGCTCTCCGTGATGTCGGCACCGGCGAAGAAGGGGTCGACGCCGAGATCGCGGTCGTTCTCCTCCTTGAGGCGCTGCTGCGTCTCGGGGTCGTCGGCGAAGTCGCGGTCGTCGGGCGAGGTGTCGTCGGGCACGTTGGTGTCGCTCATGCTCTCATCCTCCCCCACTTCCGCCACCCCGAGGTGGTTCCGCCACCCCCACGTGGTTCCGCCACCCCCACGTGGTTCCGCCACCCCGATCGACGTGGCGGAACAGCGTGGGCATGGCGCACGTGCCCGCCACCGCGGCTTTCGCGGCCTGTTCGGCGTTTCGCGTTCCCACTGACCCCGCGAAACGCCAAATTGGCAGCGAAACGAGGGGGCGACCGGGCGAACGCACGGGGTCGGGCGCTACCGGTAGCCACCGCCCGCGCGACCACCGCCCCGCGACCACCGCCCACGTAGGCCACCACCCACGCAGGCCCCCCCCGCGCAGCCGCCGCCCGCGGCAGCCGACGCCGGGGGCGGGCTAGCCGCCGACGACGGGGCCGAAGTGGGCGGGGAGGGTGCCGCGGTGGGCGGCGCCGAGCTCGTCGAGCGGCACCGTGAAGAGCCCCTGCACCTCGAGGGAGCCGCTCTCCGCATCCGTCACGCCCACGCGCAGGACGGGGTAGCCACGGCCCTCGCAGAGTCCGCGGAACTTCACGTCGTCCTCCCGCGGCACCGCGACGAGCACTCGCCCGGTCGACTCGCTGAAGAGGGCGTCGGATGCGGACACGCCGTCGCGATCGATGATCTCGTCGAGCCAGACCCGGGCTCCGATCCCGAAGCGCAGCACCGATTCGGTGAGGGCCTGCGCGAGCCCGCCATCCGACAGGTCGTGCGCCGAGTCGACGAGCGCCTCGAGCGCCGCGCCCTGCAGCAGCCCCGCCAGCTCCACCTCGGACGAGAGCGACACCGCGGGCGGCCGCCCCCCGAGGTGGTCGTGGATGACGCCGGCCCACGCCGACCCGTCGAGCTCGGAGCGGGTGACGCCGAGGAGGTAGAGGTTGTCGCCGTCGTCCTGCCATCCGGACGGGATGCGGCGGGCGACGTCGTCGATCACGCCCAGCACCGCGACCACGGGGGTGGGGTGGATGGGGGCGGTCCCGGTCTGGTTGTAGAACGAGACGTTCCCGCCGGTGACGGGGATCTCCATCTCGAGGCAGGCGTCGGCCAGGCCGGTGACGGCCTGCGAGAACTGCCACATCACCTCGGGGTTCTCCGGGCTGCCGAAGTTGAGGCAGTCGGAGACCGCGACGGGCTGCGCGCCGGTCACGGCGACGTTGCGGTACGCCTCCGCGAGGGCGAGCTGGGCGCCCTGGTACGGGTCGAGCTGGCAGTACCGGCCGTTCGCGTCCGCCGCGAGGGCGAAGCCGAGGCCCGACTCCTCGTCGACGCGGATCATGCCGCCGTCGTCGGGGTAGGACAGCGCGGTGTTGCCGAGGACGTAGCGGTCGTACTGGTTGGTGATCCACTCCTTCGACGCCATGTTCGGCGAGGCGATGAGCCGGAGGAACTCGTCGCGGAGGTCGTCGCCCGAGGTCGAGCGCGGCAGCGACGCGGCCGAGGACGCCTGCAGCTCGTCGATCCACGACGGATACTCGACCGGGCGCTCGTAGACCGGGCCGTCGACCGCGACGGTGCGCGGGTCGACGTTGACGATCTCCTCGCCGTGCCAGTGGATCACGAGCCGGCCGGTGTCGGTGACCTCGCCGAGGACGCTGGTCTCGACGTCCCACTTCGCGGTGACGGCGAGGAAGGCGTCGAGCTTCGACGGCTCGACCACCGCCATCATCCGCTCCTGGCTCTCGGACATGAGGATCTCCTCGGCCGTGAGCGTGGGGTCGCGGAGGAGCACCCGGTCGAGCTCGATGAACATGCCGCCGTCGCCGTTGGAGGCGAGCTCGGACGTGGCGCACGAGATGCCCGCGGCGCCCAGGTCTTGGATGCCCTGCACCAGCTCGTCGCGGTAGAGCTCGAGGCAGCACTCGATGAGCACCTTCTCGGCGAACGGGTCGCCGACCTGCACGGCGGGGCGCTTGGTCGGCCCGCCCGCGGAGAACGTGTCGGACGCGAGGATGGAGGCGCCGCCGATGCCGTCGCCGCCCGTGCGGGCGCCGAAGAGCACGACCTTGTTGCCGACGCCGCGGGCGTTCGCGAGGTGGAGGTCCTCGTGGCGGAGCACCCCGACGCTCAGCGCGTTGACCAGCGGATTGCCCTGGTACACCGGGTCGAAGTACGTCTCGCCCCCGATGTTCGGCAGGCCGAGGCAGTTGCCGTAGAACGAGATGCCGCTGGTGACGCCGTGCACGACGCGCGCGGTGTCGGCCTCCTCGATCGAGCCGAAGCGCAGCTGGTCCATCACCGCGACCGGACGAGCGCCCATCGAGATGATGTCGCGCACGATGCCGCCGACGCCGGTGGCCGCGCCCTGGAAGGGCTCGATGTACGACGGATGGTTGTGGCTCTCGACCTTGAACGTGACGGCCCAGCCCTCACCGACGTCGACCACGCCGGCGTTCTCGCCCATGCCGACCATGAGGTTCTTCTTCATGGCGGGGGAGACCTTCTGCCCGAACTGGCGCAGGTACACCTTCGACGACTTGTAGGAGCAGTGCTCGCTCCACATGACCGAGTACATGGCCAGCTCGCCGCTCGTGGGTCGGCGCCCGAGGATCTCGCGGATCCGCTCGTACTCGTCGGGCTTCAGGCCGAGCGCGCCGTACGGCTGCTCGCGCTCGGGGGTGGCGATCGCGTTCGCGACGGTGTCGGCGACCGCGGTGCGGTCGGCGACGGTACCGGCGGTGCCGCCGGCGGGGGTCGCGTCGGTCGAGGGGGCGCTCGGGGTCTCGGCGGTGCTCACGCGGCCGTGCTCCTGACGTTCGAGGGGCGGTGCGCGTCGATTCTACCGGCGGATGCGCGCCCTCCGGCGCGGTCGCCCGGACTGTAGAGAGCTGCGTCGTGGAGGCCCCGTGTGCAGGAATGGGGATGCGCCCCTGTGAGGCGTCCACCGCCGCCGCCCGAGCGTCAGCGTCGCCGAGGCCAGGACGGCTCAGGGCGACGCCGCCGCGGCGGGACGAGATAGGACGGACGCCCGATGAGCGCCGGGGGCCTTAGCGAGGAGTGTCGTGGGCGTCGGAGGGAGAGCCTCCGGCCCGACGAAAGGCGGACGCCATGTTCTTCCTCATCCTCCTCGCGGCCCTGGCCCTCTGGGCGGCCGTCTTCGCGGTGCTTCTGGTCGTCCGCGACGGCTACGCCGCGTGCCCCACGAACGACTCGCTCGCCCCCGAGGACCGTGCCCAGCCGGTGCCGTACTTCTACGCCCGCTGAGCGCAGCCCGCAGCCCGCAGGACCGGCGGCTCGGCGCAGCGACGGCCGCTCAGCGCAGCGACAGCAGCCAGGCGTAGAGCGCCATCGAGAGCGCGTACACCGCGCACACGATGAGGTATCCGGCGAGGTGCACCTGCCAGCGGCGCTTCCGCTTCAGCCACCATCCCAGCCGCTTGAAGGCCCACGGCACGAAGATCCACCCGAGCAGCTGGGTCGACACGACGTTCCCGATGAAGAGCGACAGCCAGAACGGCACGTCGTGAGCGGCGAAGAGCGGGTCGGAGACGAAGTAGCCCCACAGGAACACGATCGGGTACAGCATCATGAGCACGATCAGGTTGCTCTTGAACACCGGGTCCGGAGCGGGCGCGGATCCCGACCAGAACCCGAACCCGTACGACGCCTTCTGCAGGGTGAGCTGCTCGTTGTAGCCGGCGCCCTCCGCGAGGAGCGCCGCGCGTTCGGGCGAGTCGAGCCACCTCTGCAGGTGCTCGTCGGTGTCGAAGGAGAGCACGACGGTCCAGGCGTCCTGGACGCCCGGGATCGGACGCTCGACCTTGTGCCCGACGAACCCGTCGTAGCGCGCCTCCACGGCGGAGATGCGCCGCTGCCAGGCGAGGAACTCGTCCTCGAGCTCGGGCGGGACCCGGCTCGAGATCAGCGCCGAGGCCGACTCCGCGCGCTGCTGTGCGTCCTCCGTCACGAGGTGGATGTCGTCGTTGCCGAGGAAGTGGGACGAGATCTCCGACGACAGGGCCGCGCGCTCCGGGCTCCGCAGCCAGGCGCGCGCATCCGCCGCCGACCGGAAGCGCTGCACGATCACCCAGTCGACCTGCACGGGCGGGTTGGGTCGGATGACCTGGCGGTCGACGAATCCCGGGAAGCGCGCCAGCGCCGCGCCGACGCGCTCCTGCCAGGCCTCGTAGACGTCGTACGACGACTCGGCGAGCCGGCGGTGGATGACGAGCGAGACCGGAGCGCCCGTCTCCGTCGCGGCCCGCGCGGACGAGCCGGTCGTGCTCACGTCAGGCCTTCTTGTAGAGGCGCTCGCCCGCGACCCACGTCTCGTCGACGGCGCGCTCGTCGCTCACCATCATGATCGAGAACAGCAGCTCGCCCGCCTGCTCGACGGTCTGCGGTCCGCCCTCCTCCACGAGGAGGGAGGCATGCCAGGCGTTGGCGGGCGGGCCGGCGGTCCAGTCGAGGGCGACGAAGTCGGCCTCCTTGCCGATGTCGAAGTTGCCGACGTACTCGTCGATGTAGAGAGCCTCGGCGCCGCCCTGGGTGATCGACCAGAACGCGCGGAAGGGGGAGAGCTTGTTGCGCTCCGACTCGGCCAGGTCCTGCTCGCTCGGCACGATGCTGCCGTCGAGGATCGTGTTGTTGAGCATGCCGACCTTGTACGCATCCTCCAGCACGTTGAGCATGCTGAACCGGTTGCCGCCGCCCATGTCGGTGCCGAACGTGAGCTTCACGCGGTGCTCCGGATCCGTGGCACGACCCAGGCGGAACAGTCCCGACCCGAGGTACAGGTTGGAGCAGGGGCAGAAGGTGACCGCGGCGCCCTTGTCGGAGATCCGGCGGAACTCGTCGTTCGAGAGCCACACGCCGTGGCCGCCGGTGAACTTCGGGCCGACCAGGTCGTACTTCTCGTACATGCCGAGGTAGTCGGTGCAGTCGTCGTGGATGGCGAGCACCCCGCGGATCTCGGCCGGGTTCTCGCTGATGTGCGTGTGCACCCAGAGGTCGGGGTTCTCCTGCTTGAGGCGACGGCAGGTCTCGAGGAGCTCCTTCGTGGCACCGAACGCGAAGCGCGGGGTGATCGCGTAGAGGTTGCGGCCCTTGCCGTGGTAGCGCTCGATCTGCTCGGTCGCCGCGGTGTAGAACTCCTCCGGCGAGATCGTGAACCAGTCGGGGGCGTTCTTGTCGATCGCGGTGATCCCGGCGATCACGCGCATGTTGCGGCGGCTCGCCTCCTCGAACAGCTCCTCGGTGCAGACCGGAGCCGAGCTCGTGAACGCCTGGATGGTGGTGGTGCCCGACGCGAGGAGGTTGTCGAAGAACCGCACCGCCCCCGCCTGCGCGTACTCGCGGTCGGCGTACTTGCGCTCCTCCGGGAACACCCACTTCTGCAGCCACGGCAGCAGCTGCTCTCCGTAGGCGCCGAGGACGCGGGTCTGCGGGAAGTGGATGTGGCCGTCGATGAAGCCCGGCACGATGATCCGGTCGCGGATCTCGGTCACCTCGAGCTCGGCCCACCGATCGGCCAGCGCGTCGTACGGACCGAAGTCCTTGATGATCCCGTCCTCGATCACGAGAAGTCCGTCGACCAGGAAGCGCGTGGCGGCGTGCTCGTCGCCGACGTGCTTCCATGGGTCGTCGATGAAGTCGAGGAACGTCCCCCTGATCGCCTTGGTGCTCATCCTGCTGTCCCTCCATGGGCCTTCCGGGCGCGCGGCTTCGCGCGATGCGGGCTCGTGCCGCCATTGTGGCAGCGTGCCCCTCCCGAGCGCGCCCCCACACCGGGGGAACGCGTGCCGGGGTGCTGCCGGGGTGCTGCTGGTGGGTGGGATGCGTGGTGTGCGCTCGTGGGGTGACGCGAAGGGGGTTGCCGCCTCGCGCTCGCGGAGTAGCGTCGCGCCCATGACGGACGACAGGATCCACGACCTCGAGCCGGGTGTCGGCGGCGGCACCGGTGCCACCACGAACCCCGGGCCCGGGCACCTTCCGCACAACGGCCGCAGCGCGGCGGAGCTCGCCCCCGAGTCCGCCGCGGAGGGCTACGGCCCGGCGGTGACCCCGGCTGCGGATGCGGACGCGGACGGCGCGGTCGCTCCCGCCTCCGTCGACCCCGACGCCGCTGCCGCAGCCCCCGCGGTGGGCGAGGACGCGGACGCCCCCGGCTCCGACGACGAGCGCACCCCGGGCCTCGACGAGGTCCCGGGCCCGCACGGCGTCGACGACCCCGACCAGAACCCGCCCCTCCCGGACTGGGGCCCCACCGACGGCACCCACGGCGAGGGCTGACCTCCCTGCCTCACGCCCGGCGCACGAGCGCACCCACTTTCCGCGGCTGAATCCGCGCGGACGGCGCTCTTCTCGGGTGTACTCGCTTCGTGTGCGCGGCGAGCTGGCCGAGCGCGCACTGCACCCCCAGTTTCCGCGGCTGAATTCGTGCGGAAAGCGCTCTTCTTGGGTGTGCTCGCGTTGTGTGCGTGGCCCGCTGGCCGAGCGCGCTCTGCACCCCCAGTTTCCGCAGCTGGACCCGCTCGGACAGCGCTCTTCCCGGGTGCGCTCGCGTCGTGTGCGCGGCCCGCTGGCCGAGCGGGTTCTGCGCCCCCACTTTCCGCGGCTGAATCCGCTCGGAAAGCGCTGTTCCCGGGTGTACTCGCTTCGTGTGCGCTGCCCGCTGGCTGAGCGCGCACTGCACCCAGTTTCTGAGGCTGGACCCGCGCGGAGAGCGCTCTTTCTCGGTGTGCTCGCTGCGCGTGCGTGGGCCGCCCGCCGAGCGCGTTCTGTGCCCCCAGTTTCCGCGGCTGAATCTGCGCCGAGAGCGCTCTTCCTGGGTGTGCTCGCTTCGTGTGCGCGCCCGCTGGCCGAGCGCCTTCTACCCCCAGTTTCCGCGGCTGGATCCGCGCGGAAAGCGCTCTTCCTGGGGGCACTCGCCTCGCGCGCGTCCCCAGAGGAGCGACACAGCGACGCGGAGGCGCGGCCGCGCGGCTACGCCGCGGGCGCCGCCGCCCGCCCGCGGGGCATGCGCAACGCGAACACGGCGGCGAGCGCCATCAGCACGAACGCCGACGCGAAGGCGGCCTCGTACGAGAAGGTGTCGGCGAGCAGGCCCGCGAGGAGCGGCCCGGCGATGGCGCCGGCGTCGCCGAACGCCTGGAAGATCGCGACGGGCTGCCCGCCCCGCCCGCCGGCCGCGTCGCCGACGGCGGCGGCGGGCGCGGTCCCCTCGAACGCCGCGGCGGCCCCGTACACGCACAGCAGCAGGATCAGCACGCCCACGTTCGGCACCAGCGGGATCAGCAGCATCACCACCGCGCCCACCGCGAACGACGACACGATCGCCGGACGCCGCCCGACCGTGTCGACGAACCGCCCGGCAGGCACCAGCGCGAGCGCCTGCACCACGGCGGCGATCGCGAACGCGATGCCCGTCCACGCCGGGTCGCGCCGCAGCACCTCGACGACGAGCACGGGCACGAGCGCGCTCCGCACCCCCATCGACGCCCAGCCCTGCGCGAAGTTGGCCAGGCACGCGGCCTGGTAGCGTGCATCCGCGAACACCTGGCGGAGCGGGCGAGGGGGCGGGGCGGATGCGGTCACCTCGGCTCGGTCGTGCCGCTTCAGCAGGGCGAGCCCGATCCCGCCCGCGATGACGAGCGTGCCCGCGTAGAAGAAGAAGGGCGCCGTCAGCGAGATGCCGGCGAGGAGTCCGCCGACCGCAGGGCCCGCCATCCCGCCGACGAGGAATCCGCCCTGATAGAAGCCCACCGAGCGCCCGCGGAGGTGCGACGGCGCGGCGGAGAGCAGCAGCGTCATCGCGGAAACCGAGAACATCGCCGACCCGATGCCGCCCGCCCCGCGCAGGATCAGCACCTGCGGGTAGTCCTGTGCCAGCCCGACGAGCGCGCTCGACAACGCCACGATCCCGATGCCGACGGCGAGCGTGACGCGCTCTCCCAGGAGGTCGACGACCTTGCCGACGAACGGGTTCGCGACCAGGCGCATCACCGCGAACGCGGACACGACGGCTCCGACCTCGAGGTAGCCGACGCCGAAGCTCCGCACGAAGACCGGCAGCACGGGCACGACCACCCCGAAGCCGACCATTACGAAGAACGCGACCGCGCCGAGCACGTAGACGTCGCGCGGCAGCCGCTCGCGCGGACCCGACGACCGCCCGCCGACGAACGGGACCCACGGCGCGACCCTGCTCCACCGCCCGCCGTCCGACACCCGAGAAACCCTACCCGCCGCCGGAGACACCGCGCCCGGGGACCGCGGCCGGAGACACCGCGACCGGAGATACCGCGGCGGGACGCCGCCACCGGAGACACCGCGGCCGGGACTCCGCCGCCGGGGACACCGCGGCCGGGACGCCATCGCTCGCCGCCCCCCGCCCGCGTCGCCGGGACGCCGCCACCCGCGGCCCCGGCAGCCCCTGAACCCCGCGCCCGCGAAGGCGGAGCGCCCGGGGCGCATGTTGCGAACTCGTGACGATTCTCGCCACGGCCCCCGAAAGGGGGCATCATGGGTCGCAACAGTGAGCATCCGTCGATGAAGAAGGAGGCAGCCCGATGGCCGTCACCGATCGCACGTCCGACACTGCGCAGTCGCAGCCCGAGCTGAAGCGGGTGATGGGACCGAAGCTCCTGCTCCTCTTCGTGGTGGGCGACATCCTCGGCACGGGTGTGTACGCGCTCACCGGCCAGGTCGCCGCCGAGGTGGGCGGAGCGGCGTGGGTGCCGTTCCTCGTGGCCTTCGCGGTGGCGATGGTCACGGCCTGCTCCTACCTCGAGCTGGTGACGAAGTACCCGCAGGCGGCCGGCGCCGCGCTCTACGCGCACAAGGCGTTCGGCATCCACTTCGTCACGTTCCTCATCTGCTTCACCGTCATGTCGTCGGGCATCACCTCGGCCTCGGCCGCGGGCGGCGCGTTCGCGAGCAACGTCGCCGTCGGGTTCGGGCTCGAGAAGTCGCCCGGACTCCTGCTCGTGATCGCGCTGGCGTTCATGATCCTGATCGCCGCGGTGAACCTGCGCGGCGCGGCCGAGAGCGTCGGGCTCAACGTCGTGCTCACCCTGGTGGAGCTGTCGGGCCTGCTGCTCGTGATCTTCATCGGACTCTTCGCGATCTTCGGCGGGCAGGGCGACTTCTCGCGGGTGGTCGCCTTCGACACCCCGAACGACAAGGCGGTGTTCCTCGCGATCTCCACCGCCACCTCGCTGGCGTTCTTCGCGATGGTCGGCTTCGAGGACAGCGTGAACATGGCCGAGGAGACGAAGGATCCCGCCCGGATCTTCCCCAAGGTCATGCTCTCCGGCCTCACCATCACGGCGATCATCTACGTGATCGTCTCGATCGTCGCGGTGGCGATCGTGCCCGTGGGCGAGCTGGCAGGCAACGACACCCCGCTCGTCACCGTGGTCGAGACCGCGGCACCCGGCTTCCCGATCTCCGCGCTCATCCCGTTCATCTCGCTCTTCGCGGTGGCCAACAGCGCGCTCATCAACATGATGATGGCGAGCCGGCTCCTCTACGGGATGAGCAAGCAGGGCGTGCTGCCGCCGTTCCTGTCCAAGGTGCTGCCGGGACGGCGGACGCCGTGGGCGTCGATCCTGTTCACGACGGTGATCGCGCTGGGGCTGACCACGTTCGTCTCGCTCGACTCGAAGAACCCCGTGGCCCTGCTCCTCGGATCCACCACCTCGCTGCTGCTGCTCGCCGTGTTCGCGGTGGTGAACGTCGCGGTGCTCGTGCTGCGGCGCGACAAGGTGCAGCACAAGCACTTCCGGACGCCCACCTTCCTCCCGGTGATCGGCGCCCTCGCCTGCGTGTACCTCGTGCTGCCGTGGACGTCGGGTCGCGCGGCCGGCCAGTACGTCATCGCGGGTGTGCTGCTCGCGATCGGGGTCGCCCTGTGGGCCATCACGTACATCGACCGGCGCCACCGCGGCTACGCGGCCGACACCTCCCGCGTCGAGGACCCCGCCCTCGCCGAGCAGGAGGCCGACCGCGACCTGCGCTGACGGAGCCCGCGCCCGGCGCGACCCCGTGTCGGGGCGGGCGACCGGGCGTAGGCTCCGGCGCATCCGGACCCGCTCGGGGCGCCGGAGGAACAGGAGACGACGATGTCCGACCCCGCGAACCGCGACGCGCAGGATGGCCGTGCCGAGCCGGAGGCTCGCTCTGCGGCCGATGACGCCGCCCCCTTCGACAACACGAACGGCGTGGTCGACGGACTGCACGGCGACGACGCCGGCACCGCCGACGCCGATGCCGCCGACCGCGACGCCACCGCGTGGGAGTCCCCGCTCGGCGCCGACGCGACGACGGATGCGGTCGACGGCCCCGACTCCGACCCCGCGGTCACCCCCTACAGCGAGGACGACGCCCGCTGACCCCGCGCGCCCGCTCCGAGCGGGCCGCACGCCGTCGTTCCTCACGGAATACGTCCGAGCGACGGCGTATGGGGCGGGGCTTCCCCGTATTCCGTGACGAGCGTCGGCCTCCGCCGCACGCACGCCCGACTACGTCGCACGCGCACCGGACTCCGTCGCTTCAGCACCGATTCCGCCCGACCGCCGCCGTATTCCGGGGGCTTCGCCGAATCCGGTGTCGTAGTGACGGCGCCGCGCAGTCTGCCGTCCCGGACGCTCGCGCGCAGGACGCGGTGGGCGCCCACCCGGCGCCCTGCGTTGCCGAAGCGTCGCCGCTTCAGCACCGATTCCCGCCGACCGCCGCCGTATTCCGGGAGCTTCGCCGAATCCGGTGTCGTAGTGACGGCGCCGCGCAGTCCGGCGTCCCGGACGCTCGAGCGCAGGACGCGGTGGCCGTGCCCACCCGCCGCCCTGCGTCGTCCGAAGCTCCGTCGCTTCAGCACCGATTCCCGCCGACCGCCGCCGTATTCCCGGGGCTTCGCGGGATTCCGTGCCGAGGCGCGGCGGGTGGAAGGATGGACGGGTGGCGTACCTCGCAGATGAGAACCGATACGAGTCCTTCCCCTACCGGCGCACGGGGCGCAGCGGGCTGATGCTGCCCGCGGTGTCGCTCGGCCTCTGGCAGAACTTCGGCGACATCACGCCGATCGACACGCAGCGGCAGATCATCCGCAGGGCGTTCGACCGCGGGGTGACCCACTTCGACCTCGCGAACAACTACGGGCCGCCCTACGGCAGCGCCGAGATCAACTTCGGCCGCATCCTGAAGGAGGACCTCGCGCCCTACCGCGACGAGCTCGTCATCTCCACCAAGGCCGGGTACGACATGTGGCCCGGCCCGTACGGCAACTTCGGCAGCCGCAAGTACCTCCTCGCCTCCCTCGACCAGTCGCTCGAGCGGATGGGCCTCGACTACGTCGACATCTTCTACTCCCACCGCGCCGACCCCGACACCCCGCTCGAGGAGACGATGGGCGCGCTCGCGACCGCCGTGCAGTCGGGCCGCGCGCTCTACGCGGGCATCTCGTCGTACTCGCCGGAGCGCACCCGCGACGCGGCGCGCATCCTGGGTGAGATGGGGGTGCCGCTCCTCATCCACCAGCCGTCGTACTCGATGTTCAACCGCTGGATCGAGGACGGACTCCTCGACACCCTCGGCGAGCTCGGCGTCGGCTGCATCGCCTTCTCGCCCTTGGCGCAGGGCCTGCTCACCGACCGCTACCTCGATGGCGTTCCGGCGGATTCGCGTGCCGCTCGCGAGGGATCCCTCGGTTCGCGGATGATCACCGACGAGACCCTCGCACGCGTCCGCGCCCTGAACGAGATCGCGGCCGGACGCGGGCAGACTCTCGCGCAGCTCGCGCTGTCGTGGGCGCTGCGCGATGACCGCGTGACGAGCGTGCTGATCGGCGCCTCCTCCGTGAAGCAGCTCGACGACAACCTCGACGCCGTGCAGAACCTCTCCTTCACGGAGTCGGAGCTCGCCGCCATCGACGAGCACGCCGGCGAGCGCGACATCAACCTCTGGGCGCCCTCCAGCGACGTCCACTGAGCCCGGCCAGGGCCAGAGGCCGTCCTGGGGCCTCTGGGACAGCGTCCTCGACTGGCTCATGCTGCCGGTGGCGCGAATCCTCCCGTCGGGGTCGAGGCGGCCGCGGAGGGTGTGGCTGATCGCCCCGAGCTCCTCGACCTGCTCCGGCATCAGCTGGTCGAAGTTCAGCGAGCGCACGCGCTCGACGTGCCCGGGGGCGGCGCGGGCGATCTTGGCCCACCCCGCCTCCGTCATCACGGCGTCGGTGGCGCGGCGGTCGGTGGCGCACGGCATCCGTCGACATACCCCTCTGACTCGAGGGGATCACCACCTTCGACAGCCTCGGAAGGGTGGGCTTGGGGCGGGATGCAAGCTCCCGGGTGCGTGCCCCCGGGGTGTGTGACGGTCAGCACCGATTCCATGCACTCGACGCGCTGAGCGGCCCGTACGCACGAATGTGATAGTGAGCGTCACTCAGTTAGTGGAAGAATGAGCCGATGGTGTACCAGGCTGACGCGAACCGATACGGCTCCTTCCCCCACCGACGGACTGGCCGGAGTGGGCTCATGCTCCCCGCCGTGTCGCTCGGCTTCACGCAGCGCGCGATCCTGCGCCGCGCGTTCGACCGTGGGGTGACCCACTTCGACCTCGCGAACAACTACGGGCCGCCCTACGGCAGCGCCGAGATCAACTTCGGGCGCATCCTGAAGGAGGACTTCGGCCCGTACCGCGACGAGCTCGTCATCTCGACGAAGGCGGAATACGACATGCGGCCGGGACCTTACGCCGATTTCGGCAGCCGCAGATACCTCCTCGCCTCGCTCGACCAGTCGCTCGAGCGGATGGGGCTCGACTACGTCGACATCTTCTACTCCCACCGCGCCGACCCCGACACCCCGCTCGAGGAGACGATGGGCGCGCTCGCGACCGCCGTGCAGTCGGGCCGCGCGCTCTACGCGGGCATCTCGTCGTACTCGCCGGAGCGCACCCGCGACGCGGCGCGCATCCTCGGCGAGATGGGGGTGCCGCTCCTCATCCACCAGCCGTCGTACTCGATGTTCAACCGCTGGATCGAGGACGGACTCCTCGACACCCTCGGCGAGCTCGGCGTCGGCTGCATCGCCTTCTCGCCCTTGGCGCAGGGCCTGCTCACCGACCGCTACCTCGACGGCGTCCCGGCGGATTCGCGTGCCGCTCGCGAGGGATCCCTCGGTTCGCGGATGATCACCGACGAGACCCTCGCGCGCGTCCGCGCCCTGAACGAGATCGCGGCCGGACGCGGGCAGACGCTCGCGCAGCTCGCGCTGTCGTGGGCGCTGCGCGACGACCGCGTGACGAGCGTGCTCATCGGCGCCTCCTCCGTGAAGCAGCTCGACGACAACCTCGACGCCGTCCAGAACCTCTCCTTCACGGAGTCGGAGCTCGCCGCGATCGACGAGCACGCCGGCGAGCGCGACATCAACCTCTGGGCGCCCTCCAGCGCGGTCGAGTAGCCGCCTGCGCTCGGTGCCGAGCGAGCCAGCGGCCGAGCGACCTGGGCGCCGAACGATCCTGCAGCCGAGCGAGCCCGCCGCAGCCGCGCGAGCCGCAGCCCCGCGATCCCGCAGAGGGATCGCGGGCGCGCTCAGCGCGCGCGGCCGGTGACGCGCATCCGCCCCTCGGGGTCGAGACGCTTCATGAGCGAGTGGGTGATCGCGCTCAGCTGCTCCACCTGCTCGGCGGAGAGCTGATCGAAGACGAGCGAGCGCACGTTCTCGACGTGCCCGGGCGCCGCCCCGACGATCTTCGCCCATCCCGCGTCGGTCATCACGGCGTTGGTCGCCCGGCGGTCGTTCGGGGAGGGCACGCGCTCCACGTATCCCTCCGCCTCGAGGCGGTTCACCACCTTCGACAGGCGGGGCAGCGTCGAGTTGGTGCGCGAGGCGAGCTCCGACATGCGGAGCGTCCGACCCTCCGCTTCCGACAGCATCGCGAGCAGGAAGTACTCGAAGTGGGTGAGCTGCTCGTCGTGGACGAGCTGGCTGTCGAGCGCGCTGGGCAAGAGCTCGAGCACGGCGGCGAACTGCACCCACGCCTCGCGCTCCGTCTCGGACAGCCAGCGCGGTTCGCTCATCGCTCCATCCTACCGATGGTTGAATCGGCAACTAAAGAGGCGTATCGTGATTATCGATAGTTGTAGATACAACTAAACGACAGAGAGAAGAACGATCATGACCTCCTTCACCATCTTCGGCACCGGGAACATGGGCTCCGCGATCGCGGGCATCGTCTCCGCCGGCGGATCGTCGGTACAGCACATCGGCCGCGAGACCGACGCGACCGTCAGCGGCGAGGTCGTCGTCCTCGCGGTCCCGTACCCGGCGCTCGACGGGATCCTCGCCGCCTACGCCGACCAGTTCGCCGGCAAGGTCGTCGTCGACATCACCAACCCGCTCGACTTCGAGACCTTCGACGCCCTGGTCACCCCCGCCGACGGCTCTGCCGCCGCGGAGCTGGCCGCCGCTCTGCCTCAGTCGCGAGTGGTGAAGGCGTTCAACACCACGTTCGCCGCGACCCTCGCGACGAAGACCGTCGGCGGATCCGCCCCCACCACCGTCCTGGTCGCGGGAGACGACGCCGAGGCGAAGGCACTGCTGATCGACGCCGTCATCGCCGGCGGGGTCAAGGCGATCGACGCCGGAGCGCTGAAGCGCGCTCGCGAGCTCGAGGCGATCGGCTTCCTCCAGCTCACCCTCGCCGTCTCCGAGAAGATCGGCTGGACCGGCGGCTTCGCCCTCCTGCCCTGAGACCGAGCCGAGCTCCGCGCATCCGCGACCACCGGGCGGATGCGCGGACCGGCCGGATGCGCGGGCGGGCGGATCGTGATCCGCCCGCATCCCGCCCGGTCGCTCTAGGCTGGGTGCATGAGCGAATCGACGATCCCCTCCCGAAGCGGTGGCCGCACCGTCGACACCCTCGCGATCATCGCGCTGATCCTCGCGCTCGGGGCGGTCGGATGCGTCTTCCTCGCCTCGCTGGCGAGCCTCTCCCTCGGGCTGGGCCTCGCGGCGATCTTCGCGGGCGTGCTGTCGCTCTTCCGCCGCGCCCTCCCCGCCAGCCGGTGGATGTGCGTGGCCGCGATCGTGATCGGCCTGATCCCCGTCATCCAGCTCTTCGCCCAGCGCGCCGTCGAGTCCGCGGTCTGACGGCAGAGCACGGCCTCATGTCGCACGCACGGAAGCGGAGGGCGGTGACGAGGTCGCGGTGGTCGATCGCGTCCACCGACTCGGTGCTGTCCATCGGATCGCGCGGGTCCGTGCTCTCGATCGGCAGCATCGGGTCGTTCGGATCGATCGGCAGCGTGGGGAGCTTCCTCTCGGTGGCGTCGGTCGGATCGGCGCTCTCGCTGCTCGCGCTCGGCTCCTGGCTCTCGGCGGCGGCGGTCCTGTCTGCGCGCTCCCGCCGCGCCGTGCTCTCCGACGGGTCGACCCACCGCCACGCGCGCGGCCGCTGAGGCCGCGCGACGGCCGGAGCCCGTCGCTTCGACACGGAATACGTGAAAGCCCCGCATATACAGCGGGGCTTTCACGTATTCGGTGATGAAGCGACGCGCACTCAGCCCGCGACCGCGCCGACCGCGCCGACCGCGCCAACCGCGCCAACCGCGCTCACGGCGCGAGGTACCCGCCGTCGACCACGAGCGACGTGCCGGTGATGTACGAGGCCTCGTCGCTGGCGAGGAACAGCGCCGCGTAGGCCGTCTCGCGGGGCACCCCGGGCCGCTTCAGCAGCGTCCCGGCGATGAGCGCGGCGTTGATGTCCTCGGCCTGGTCCTCGTTCATCGGGGAGAGGATGTACCCCGGGTGCAGCGAGTTCGCCCGCACCCCGTCGGGCCCGTGCATCGCCGCCACGTTCTTGGTCATGTTGAGGATCCCGCCCTTGGCGGCGTGGTAAGCGTGTGCGCTCGGGACGGCCGCGAGGCCCCAGATCGACGACACGTTGACGATCGCGCCCTTGCCCGACTCGATCAGCGCGGGCAGCGCTGCCCGCATCCCCAGGTAGAGGCCCTTGAGGTCGACGTCGATGATGCGGTCCCACATCTCCGGGGTGGTCTCGAGGATCGGCTCGTAGGTGATGATCGCCGCGTTGTTGATGAGGATGTCGAGTCTGCCGTAGCGAGCCACCGTGTCGGCGACGACGGCGTTCCACTGGTCCTCCTTCGTGACGTCGAGCTTCACGAAGTCGATGCCCGCGCCCGAGCCCTCGGGGTCGGCGGGGTCGAGCATGTCGGCGGCGACGACCTTCGCCCCCTCCGCGGTGAACAGCTCGGCCATCGCGCGGCCCTGGCCGCGGGCGCCGCCGGTGATGAGGGCGACCTTGTCCTTCAGACGGTCCATGGATGTGTCCTTTCCTATTCCTTGGCGTATCGCCGGGCGAGGGTGGAGAGCCCGACGGCGAGCACGAGGATCGCGCCCTTGAAGATCGGCTGGAACCAGGTCGGTGCGCCGAAGATGCTGAGGCCGTTGAAGCCGACCGCGATGATGAGGACGCCGACCAGGGTGCCGACGATGTGGAACTCGCCGTCCCGGAGCGTGGCCGATCCGAGGAAGACGGCGGCGAACGCGTCCAGCAGGTAGCCGTCGGCGGCGGCGAGCGTGCCGCTGCCGAGGGTCGACGACAGCAGCGTGCCGGTGATGGCTGCGCACACCCCGGCGGTGGCGAAGGCGAAGATCTTCACGCGGTCGACGCGGATCCCGGAGAGCCGGGCCGCCTCGATGTTGCCGCCGACCGCCTGCATCTTCTGGCCGAGGTCGGTCTTGTTGAGGATGACCCACAGGATCGCCAGCACGATCAGCATGATGAAGATCGGGTTCGGGATGCCGAAGATCGGCCGGCCGAGGGCGATCTGGATGAACTCCTGCGGCACGCCCGCGGCGATCGGGAACGCGCTGTACGCGAAGCCGAGTCCGACCAGGATCGTGCCGACGCCCAGCGTCGCGATCACGGCGTTTATTCGGACCTTCGTCACGAGGATGCCGTTGGTCGACCCGATCGCCGCGCCGATGAGGAGGATGAGGGGGAGCGCCAGGAGCACCGGGACGCCGTCGCGGGCGATGAAGCCCACGACGAGCAGCCCCGCGAAGCTCGCGACGTACCCGATCGACAGATCGAACTCGCCGACGACGAGGGTCATCGTCAGCCCGGCCGCGATGATCGCGGTGAGCGACGACTGGTTCAGGATGTTGAGGAAGTTCGGCAGGGTGAGGAACGTCGTGGGCGCTCGCACGGTGAAGGCGATGATCATGATCGCCAGACCGATGAGGGTGCCGTATCGCGACAGGACGATGAGCGCCACGCGCTTGGCGCTGCGCCTGGTGGGGGACTCGGGGGCGGGCGCCGTGGGCGCCGGGCCCGCCGGGGCGACGGTCGTGCTCATGCGTTCTCTCCTTGGGGGATGGTGGTCTGGAGGGCGGGTTCTGCGCGGAGGTGGGCGTAGGAGAGCTCGATGATCCGGCTCTCGGAGATCTCGTCTCCCACGAGCTCGCCGGTGACGACGCCCTCGCAGAGGACGACGATGCGGTCGCAGAGGATGTCGAGCTCCTCGACGTCGGAGGAGATCACGATCGTGCCGATGCCGTCGGCGGCGAGCTGCCGGATCGCCTCGTGGATCTCGTGCCGGGCGCCGACGTCGACGCCCCGGGACGGCTCGTCGAAGAAGAGCACCTTCACGTCGGGGGTGAGCCAGCGCGCGATGAGCGCCTTCTGCTGGTTGCCGCCCGACAGCCCGCCGATGGTCTGCGAGGGGGAGGGGGTCTTGATCCGCAGCTGGTCGATGAGCCGCTGCGCGCGGGCCTTCGACTTGCCGGTCGAGAGGAACGGCAGGGCGGCGACCGACCGCAGCTGCTTCAGCACCGCGATGTTCATGTTGTACGCCACGGACTTGTCGAGCATGAGCCCCTCGGAGCGGCGCTCCTCCGGCACGAGCCCGACGCCCTTGGCGACCGCGCGCGGGATCGACCCGGTGCGCAGCACCTCCTGCTCCAGGCGGAACTCGCCGGCGTCGAGCTTCCCGGCGCCGAACGCGAGCTTCGCGAGCTCCGAGCGTCCGGCACCGACCAGCCCGCCGATCCCGAGGACCTCCCCGGGGTAGAGGCGGAAGGACACGTCGTGCACCCGCGGCCCGCCGGCGACGTGGGACGCCTCGAAGATCGGCGGGGCCGAGCGGTCGATGACGCTGCTGCGCTCGCGGGAGGGCTTCTCGACCTCGCGTCCGACGATGGCGCGGATGAGACCGGCCTTGTCGAGCTGGCCGCGCACGGCGGTGTCGGTGACACGGCCGTCGCGGAAGACGGTGATCCGGTCGCTGAGGTCGAGCACCTCGTCGAGCCGGTGGGACACGTACAGGATGGCGACGCCCGAGGCGGCGAGATCCTTGACGACGCGGAAGAGGTCCTGGCTCTCCTGGTCGGAGAGCGAGGCGGTGGGCTCGTCCATCGCGATCATCGTCGCGTTGCGGACGAGCGCCTTGCTGATCGTGACGAGCCACTGCTCGGCGACGCTGAGCTCGTCGACGCGCCGATCGAGCGAGAAGCGGATGCCGATGCGGGCCGCGGCCTGCTCGGCGATGGTGCGTGTGCGCTTCCAGTCGATGAACCCGAGCCGGGTGACCTTCTTGGCGCCGAGCATGATGTTCTCGATCGCGCTGAAGTGCGGGACGAGGTTGAGCTCCTGGTGGATGAAGGCGAGCCCGGCCTTCTCGGAGGCTCGGGGCGAGCCGAACGCGAGCTCCTCGCCGTCGATCGTGACGGATCCGGAGTCGGGTGTCACGATGCCGGCGAGACAGCGGATCATCGTCGACTTGCCCGCACCGTTGGCTCCGACCAGGCCGTGCACCTCACCGGCGTGGATGTCCACGTCGACGTCGCGGAGGGCGTGGGCGCCTCCGAACTGCTTGCTGAGGCCTCGTACCTGGAGCCATGCTCCATCGTTCGCGGACATCGTCGCCTTTCTTCGGCTGAGAGGGAGGGGGATGCGGGGCCCGGTCGGTGAGGCCGGGCCCCGCGGGTGGCTGCGCCCCTGCGCAGCGGTCGGGATGCGGACGCCTACGTCAGGGCGTCCGGGTGGTCCTTGAGGAACTGGTCGATGGTCGAGGAGTCGACCAGGACGCCGGGGACGTCGATCGTCTTCGGCTCCCACGAGTCGCCCGCGGCCTCCGAGTCGAGCACCGCCTGGAACAGCTCCTGGCCCTCGGTGTAGCCGTCCTGCCAGATGATCTGCGTCATCGTGCCGTCCTTGACGGCCTGGAGCGCGTTCGGTGCCCCGTTGATGGAGTACACCTTCACGTCGTCGCGGCCGGCCTGCTTCAGCGCGGCGATGGCGCCCATGCCCGGCTCGTCCCACGCTCCCCAGACCGCGTACGGAGTGCCGTCCTTCGGGTGGCTGGCGAGCCAGGCCGACGTGAAGGCGGTGCCGTCCTCGACCTGGCCGGGGATGGCGACCTCGTTCGCGGTGATGGAGATGTCGGGCTCGTCCTTCATGGCGTCGTCGAACGCGATGCCGCGATAGAGGCACAGCACGCCGGTGTGGTAGGTCAGCGCGAGCACGTCGCCCTTGTTCCCGAAGTCCTCGAGCATGGCGTTCACCGAGTCCTCGCCGACCTTCTGGGCGCTGGTGGTCGCGACGATGCCGTCGACGAGCTCGCCGCCCCAGCTGACGACGGGGATGTTCGCCGCGATCGCCGACTGCAGGCCGGCGCCGATCGCGGTGGAGGCGAAGGCCGAGACGAGGATCGCATCCACCTTCTGGGTGGTCGAGAACGCGGTCATGGCCGCGTTGGCCTTGTCGGGGGAACCCTGCGTGTCGGTCACGGTGACCGCCCACCCGGCGGCCTCGGCCGCCTCGGTCGCCCCGTTGATCACGGCGGCGTTGAGTGCGTCGGTGGCGACGAGCGCCACGATGCCGAGCGTCTTCTGGCCCGAGCCGCTCGTGGACCCGGCGGACGTGCCGGGGTCGCTGCAGCCCGACAGGGCGAGCGCTGCTGCCGCGACGAGCGCGGTCAGGGCATACCTCTTCTTCATGGTCACACCTCTCTGTGTGATGGTCAGGTCGTGGTGCCTGGGTGTGGTCGGTCCGGCGCACCGGACCGACCACGCGGGCCGGACTACTTGATGGAGTCCGGGTGGTCCTTGATGAACTGCTCGACGTTGCTCGAGTCGACGACGACGCCGTCGATCTTGATGGTCTGCGGATCCCAGCCGTCGGGGTTCGCCCGGTAGTCGAGGATCGCCTGGGCGAGGGCAGCGCCCTCGTCCTCGCTCGGCTGCCAGACCACCGAGGTGACCTTCCCCTCCTGCACGTCGAGGATGCCGGGCGCGCTGCCGTTGGTGGAGAACGTCTTGACGTCGGTCCGGCCGGCCTGGTCGAGGGCGGAGATGATGCCCTCCATCGGCTCGTCCCAGCACGTCCAGATGCCGTAGTTGCCCTGGCCGGCGGGGTGGCTGGCCAGCCACGACGTCGTGAAGTTCGCTGCCGACTGCTGCTGGCCGGGGACGACGACCTCGTTGTAGGTGATGTTCAGGCCGGGCTTCTCGGCGACGGCGGCGTCGAACTCGTTCTGGTGGTCGAGGCACAGCTTGCCGGGGTGGAAGGTGAGCGCGAGCAGGTCGCCCGAGTCGCCCATGTCCTTGACCAGCGCCTCGGCCGACGCCTTGCCGACCGCCTCGTTGCTGGTGGTGGCGATGACGCCGTCGGCGAGGCCGCCGCCCCAGCTGGCCACCGGCACTCCCGCCGCCTGCGCCGACGCCAGTCCGGCGCCGAGGGCGGTCGAGGCGTACACGAGGGTGAGGATGCCGCCGACGCCCTGCGTGGCGAAGCTCGACATGGCGGCGTTCGCCTGGTCGGCGTTGCCCTGCGTGTCGACCACGTTGACGGTCCAGCCGTTCTTCTCGGCCACCTCGGTGGCGCCGCGGATGGCCTGCTGGTTGATGGCGTTCGTGCCGATGTAGGCCACGATGCCGAGGGTCTTATCGGCGGAGCCGCCGCCGGAGGTGGAGCCGGCGTCGCCGCCGGAGGAACAGGCGGCGAGACTCACAGCCGCCACGGCCGCCAGGGCCGCCATTGCCAATCGCTTCATTGCGTTCGCGCTTCCGTCGTTCGTTGACTGTGTGGTGATTGCGGTGCATCCGACCCTGTTGTGTCGGACTGTATGACAATCTGGAGGCAGTCTTGACCACGTTCGAACGAGATGTCAAGTACCGATTCGGCAACAGAGAGCCCAGAAATCGCGGATGTCAGCGCCGATCGGCGGATCGAGATCGATCGCTTGACAAAATTTGTATGACAATCCTACAGTCGGACGAGCAAGCTCTCAGGGTACGCAACGAAGGAGTTCGAAATGCCCTCAACCGTCGATGCCGCCGACTCGTCTCGCGAAGCCGTCGACTCATCGTCCGGCCCGTCCGTATGGCAGGTCAAGTACGGCGAGCGAGTCGTCCGCATGAGCGACGTGTTCCACGACTACGCCCAGTACGGCCGCCCGGATGCCGACCTCGACATGGACTACAACTTCTGGGTGGTGCGCTCGAACGGCAGCGTCATCCTGGTGGACACGGGATACGACATCCCGAAGCGCGACTGGCTGGGCGAGATCAGCGTCACGCCCACTCCGGAGGGTCTGGAGCTCGTCGGCATCGACCCGGCGGACGTGGACATGGTCATCACGAGCCACTTCCACTACGACCACATCGGCTATCTCGGCCTCTTCACGAACGCGCAGGTCGTCTCGGGGAAGAAGGAGTACGACTACTGGTTCGGCAAGCGGTCGGCGGATGCGCTCGACGGCGAGTTCACGACGGCGGAGGACCTGGCCGTCGTCGAGAAGGCGGAGCAGGAGGGCCGGCTGCGGCTCATCGACGAGGAGACCGAGGTCTTCCCGGGCATCACGGTGTACCCCATCGGCGGCCACTGCCCCGGTGAGCTGCTCACGCGGATCCGCACCGCCTCCGGCTCGATGATCCTGACGGTGGACGCCGCCCACTTCTACGAGCAGATCGAGAACGAGTGGCCGTTCTTCGCCTTCACCGATCTGCAGGAGATGAAGGACGGGCTCGCGTTCATCAACCGGCTCGCGCGCGAGACGAGCTCGACGATCATCCCCGGGCACGACGCCCGCGTGCGCGACCGCTTCCCCGCGGCGCCTGGCGAGGCGGGCCGTGTGGCGACGGTGCTCGCGTGACCCAGCTCTACGAGGTGACCATCGCGCGATACGGCACCCGCGTGGGCCGACGCAGCGAGGTCTACCTCAACCATCAGCTGTACCACGAGGACGACGCCCCCATCGGGATGGACTACTTCGTCTGGGTGGTGCGCGGCGGCGGCCGCACGATCGTCGTGGACACCGGGTACTCGGTGGCGGGCGGTGAGCGGCGTGCCCGCACGATGCTGCACGAGCCGCCGTCGTTGTTCGAGACGCTCGGCGTCCATCCCGCGGATGCGCCCACGGTCGTCGTGACGCACGCGCACTACGACCACATCGGGAACCTCGATCACTTCGACTCGTCGCGCATCGTCATCGCGCAGGCCGAGCTCGACTTCTGGGCTTCGAAGCACGCACAGCGCGTGCAGTTCCACCACTCGGTGGAGGACGCCGAGCTGGCGGCGCTGTTCGCCGCCGTCGAGGAGGGGCGGGTCGACGCGTTCGAGGACTCCGTCGAGGTGGCACCGGGTGTGGAGGTCCTCCGTCTCGGCGGGCACACGCCGGGACAGTCCGTGGTGCGCGTGCCGACCAGCGCCGGTGTGGTGCTGCTCGCCAGCGACGCCGTCCACTACTACGAGGAGTACGAGCGGGACATGCCGTTCAGCTCCGTGGCGGAGCTCGTGCAGATGTACGAGGGCTTCGACCGCATCCGCGCCATGCTCGACTCCGGCGAGGTCGATCACCTCGTGTCGGGTCACGACCCCGCGACGCTCGATCGCTTCCGTCCGCTCGGCCGAAGCGACTCCGAGCTGGTGGTCACCATCGGCGCGAGCGACGGCGTCGCGCCGTCCGCCGCGCCCGCGGAATCGGCGGTGAACGCATGAGCGGCCGCTTCGAGGGTCGGGTCGCCGTCGTCACGGGCGCCGGCGGCGGGCTGGGTCGTGCCTCCGCGCGTCGGCTCGCCGCGGAGGGGGCGCACGTCGTGGCCGTCGACCTCGACCTCGACGCCGCTCAGGCGGTGGCCGACGAGCTGCCCACCGAGTCGATCGCGATCCGAGCCGACGTGTCGGTCGAGGCCGACGTCGACTCCTACGTCGGCGCCGCCCTCGATCGCTTCGGGCACCTCGACCTCCACCATCTGAACGCCGGGATCTTCGGCACCTTCACCCCCCTCCCCGACCTCACGGTCGACGAGTTCGACCGGGTGATGGCGGTGAACGTACGAGGGCAGTTCCTCGGCCTGCGTGCGGCGTTCCGTCAGTACGCCGCGCAGGAGAGCGGAGGGGCGATCGTCATCACCGCGTCGATCGGCAGTCTCACGGGCAGCGCCGACCTGCTCGCGTACCAGACGTCGAAGCACGCGGTGACCGGGCTCGTGCACGGCGCCGCCGTCTACGGCGGCCCCCTCGGCATCCGCGTGAACGCCGTGGCTCCCGGCATCGTGCCCACCGACCTGTTCGCCGCCGCCGCGAGCACCACGGGTGGGAAGAACGACATGGAGACCCGCGCCTCGACCACGCCGCTGCGCCGAGCGGGCCGGGCGGAGGAGATCGCCGCGGTCGCCGCGTTCCTCCTCAGCGACGACTCCGCCTACGTGACCGGCCAGCTCGTCTCGGCCGACGGCGGCGCCACGGTCGTCAACACCGTGCGTCCCGCCGGTGGGGCGGGCGCGTGGGACGCCGCCGCCCACGACCGCGCCTTCTACGGCGACGACCCCCGACTCCCGCAGATCCCCCGGATCCCGCTCGGAAGGAACGATCAGTGAGCAACGACAGCCCCGGCTCCGCAGCGACGGAGACGGCGACGAGCAGGGCGACGCCGCCACACGACAGGGTCGGGTTCATCGGCCTCGGCAACATGGGCGGACGGATGACGCGCTGCATCGTCGATGCCGGCGTGCCCGTGCTCGGCTTCGACGCCCGGGCCGAGAGCATCACGGCGGCCGGCGCGACGCCCGCGTCCTCCGGCGGCGCGGTCGTCGACGGGTCGGATGCGGTGCTGCTGTCGCTTCCCGACAGCCGCGTCGTCGAGGCGGTCGTCTACGGCGAGGACGGGCTCCTCTCCCATGTGAGAGAGGGCCAGGTCGTCGTCGACCTCTCGACCTCCTCGCCCGACTCGACCCGACGCATCCACGCCGACCTCGTCGCCCGCGGAGTCGAGTATCTGGATGCGGGCATCTCCGGCGGCGCCGCAGCGGCCGAGAAGGGGGCGCTCACCCTCATGGTGGGCGGATCGCCGGACGCGCTCGAGCGGGTGCGTCCCGTCCTCGACCACATCGCCACGAACGTCCACCTCGTCGGCGAGAGCGGGGCGGGGCACACGACGAAGCTGCTCAACAACTTCCTCAACGCGATCGCGCTCTCCGCGACCGCCGAGGTGATGGTCGCGGCGAAGAAGGCCGGGCTCGACCTGCAGACCGTGCTCGACGTGTTCAACCAGTCGTCGGGCGTCAACTTCGCCACACTCAACCGCTTCCCGAAGATCATCCACGGCGACTACCTCAAGGGCGGCCTCACGAACTCGCTGATGCTGAAGGACGTCGCGCTCTACGTCGAACTGCTGGGGCGGCTCGGCGTGGCGAGCCTCAACTCGGCCGGGCCGGTCGCGAGCTTCGGGCTCGCCCGGGCCCTCGGGTACGCGGACGAGATCAGCAACACCGTCGTCGACGCGATCGGCGACGTGTCGGGCGGGGTGCGGCTGCACGAGCCGGCCGAGTCCTCCGCCGGAGCAGACGGGAGCGACGCGTGATCCACATCCGACCGCACGAGCAGGCGGGCATCGCGGGCAAGCCCGGCTCGCAGTTCACCGGCGACGCCTTCCCGTACCTCACGATGCCCGCCACCGACGGCGTCACGATCAACTCCGTCGACTTCACGCCCGGCGCGCGGACGCACTGGCACACGCACGAGCGCGGGCAGATCATCCTGGTCGTCGCCGGTCGAGGACTCGTCCAGAGCGAGGGCGGTCCGATCGAGGTCCTCCGGCAGGGCGACACCGTGTGGATCCCGGGTGGCGAGCGCCACTGGCACGGTGCCGCTCCCGACTCGTTCCTCATCCACACCGCCATCTCCCTCGGCGTCACCGACTGGTCGAACCCGGTCGCCGACGAGGACTACCACGGCCCCGTCCGTTCAGAGGAGACCGCATCATGACCGACCGGGACAAGACCCGCGAGCAGATCTTCGAGGAGGGCCTCGCGGTCCGCCGCGAGGTGCTCGGAGCAGCTCACGTCGACGCCTCTCTCGGCGCGACGAGCGAGTTCTCGCGACCCATCCAGGAGCTCGTCACCGAGTACTGCTGGGGCATCGTCTGGACGAGCGACGGACTCGAGCGCAAGACCCGCAGCCTCATCAACATCGCCATGCTGACCGCTCTCAACCGCTCGCACGAGCTGGCGGTGCACGTGCGAGGGGCGCTCACCAACGGGGCGACCGAGGCCGAGATCCAGGAGGTGCTGCTGCAGACCGCGATCTACGTGGGCGTCCCGGCGGCCCTGGAGTCGTTCCGCATCGCGGACCGCGTCGTGAAGGAGCACCACAATGCCGGATGAGCTCGCTATGGCGTCGGGGCCGGCTTCGATCGGATTCGTCGGGCTGGGCAACATGGGGATCCCGATGGTGACGAACCTCGTCGCCGCCGGGTTCGACGTGGTCGCGTCCGATGTGTCTCCGGAGGCGCGCTCCCGCGCGGCCGAGGCGGGCGCGTCGGCCGTGGACACGGCCCGCGAGGTCGCCGCCGCCGCGGGCACCGTCATCCTCATGCTGCCGAACTCGCAGATCGTGAAGTCGGTGGTCGACTCGATGGTCGGGTCGCTCGCGCCCGGTTCGCTGGTGATCGACATGAGCTCGTCGGAGCCGTTGCGCACCCGTGAGCTGGCCGAGCAGCTGGCGACCCGGCGCATCCGCATGATCGACGCGCCCGTGTCGGGCGGGGTCGGCGGGGCC
This sequence comes from Cnuibacter physcomitrellae, assembly GCF_014640535.1. Lineage (NCBI taxonomy): Bacteria > Bacillati > Actinomycetota > Actinomycetes > Micrococcales > Microbacteriaceae > Cnuibacter > Cnuibacter physcomitrellae. Next base: position 1,980,217 of record NZ_BMHD01000001.1, on the reverse strand, counting down.
GTCGCGGGGAAGCTGACGATCATGGTGGGCGGTTCGCCCGCCGACGTCGCTTCGGCCGCACCGGTGCTCGCCGCGATGGGGCGCGTCGTTCCCGCCGGCCCGATCGGCGCCGGACACGCGATCAAGGCGCTCAACAACCTGCTCTCGGCCACGCACCTGTGGATCACCGCGGAGGCGATGACCGCGGGCGAGCGCTTCGGCCTCGACCCGGCCGTCATGCTCGAGGTGTTCAACTCCTCCAGCGGACGCAGCGGCTCGACGGAGAACAAGTTCCCGAACTTCGTGCTCACCGAGCGCTACGACTCGGGGTTCGGGCTGCGGCTCATGCTCAAGGACATGCGGATCGCCACCGAGCTGGCGTCGCAGGTCGGTGTGCCGAGCATCCTGGGCGAGGAGGCGGTGACGTTGTGGGCGGAGGCCGCCGACGAGCTCGACCCCGCCGCCGATCACACCCGCGTCGCGCAGTACGTGGCGACCGCCGAGAGGGGTGCCATCGCGACGTAGCATTGACGATCGTATGACCGTAGAACGAAACGTGTAGACGGGTAGGTGAGATGACTCCGACGAACTCGCTCGCAGAGTCGTGGACCGTCGGCCCCATGGGCCGGGTCTCCGCGCCGCTGCGTGAGCAGGTGATCGCCGCGCTGCGGCAGGCGATCCTCGACTTCCAGCTGAAGCCGGGCCAGCGCCTGGTGGAGCGGGAGCTCATCGAGCAGCTCGGCGTCTCGCGCACCACGATCCGCGAAGCCCTCCGCGAGCTGACGAGCGAAGGGCTCGTCACCGTGGTGCCGCAGCGCGGGGCGATGGTGAGCGCACCGTCCCTGGCGGATGCGGTCGACCTGTACGAGGTGCGCGCCTCGCTCGAGTCGCTGGTGGTCCAGCGGTTCGTGGAGCGCGCCACCGACGACGAGGTCGACGACCTCCGCCGGACCGTCGAGGACCTCGCCGTCGTCAGCGACAACTCGCACGACATCCGCGAGATCCTGCAGGCCAAGGACCGCTTCTACGCCGTGCTCATCCGCGGGGCCAGGAGCGCTGCGCTGCAGCAGCTGCTCGAGGGCATCCAAGCGCGGGTGCAGGTGCTGCGGGCGACCTCCCTCTCAGAGGCCGGCCGTGCGCTCGAGGTGGTGCGCGAGCTGCGCGCTGTCGTGGCCGCGATCGCGGCGCGCGACGCGGAGCTCGCCTCGCGCCTCTGCGCCGAGCACGTGCGGAAGGCGTCGGTCACGGCGCTGCACAGCCTGCGGGAGTCGGAGGGGGAGTAGTCCCCCCACCTGTCCGCGTCGCGTCTGCGTTCGGGTTCCGTCTCGTTCCAGCCCGGTCATCCGGTCGTCTCCATCCGGTCCATTCAACGAAGGAGATGACATGGCACTCACTGCCGAACAGCAGCAACTGAAGGACGAGTTCATCGCGGTGCGCGGCACCTGGGGCGACTCGTGGGAGGCGATCCTCAAGCTCGACCCGGGATTCCTCAAGGCGTACCTCGAGTTCTCGGCGGTGCCCTGGCGCAAGAACCACCTGGACGCGAAGACCAAGGAGTTCATGTACATCGCGATCGACGCCGCCGCGACGCACCTCTACGAGCCCGGCATCCGCCAGCACATCAAGGCGGCGCTCGCGCTGGGCGCGACGAAGCAGGAGATCATGGAGGTGCTCGAGTGCACCGCCACGCTCGGCATCCACGCGATGAACATCGGTGTGCCGATCCTCGTGGAGGTGCTCGAGGAGAAGGGCCTGCGCACCGGCCCGGCCGAGCTCACCGCCTACCAGGAGGAGGTGAAGGCCGAGTTCACCCGCAGCCGCGGGTACTGGCACGCGTTCTGGGACGAGATGCTCGAGCTCGACCCCGAGATCTTCGCCACGTACACCGACTTCTCGTCGGTCCCGTGGCGGACGGGCACCCTCTCGCCCAAGGTGCGGGAGTTCATCTACATCGCGTTCGACACCGCCGCCACGCACCTCTACGTGAAGGGGCTGAAGCTGCACATCGAGAACGCGATCGGCTACGGGGCCACCCCGCAGGAGATCCTCGAGGTGATGGAGATCGCCTCCGTCATCGGCATCCACGCCGTCACGACGGCCGCCCCCATCCTCCTGGAGGAGGCCGGCGAGTAGCAGCGCTCCCTTCTCGCGGATGTGACACTCGTGGCGACCTGGCTGGGGAGCAGGTCGCCACGAGTGTCATATCCGCGGGTCTCGTCAGGGGAGGACGACGACCTTGCCGCGGAGGGTACCCGCGGCGGCCTCGGCGTGCACCGACGCGAGGTCGGCGAGCGCCACGCGGCGGGTGGGCGCAAGGGTCAGCTCGCCCGCGTCGAGGAGCTCGACGAGCGCGGTGAGCTGCGCCGCATCCGGGCGGACGAACTCGGTGATGCCGCGGACGCCGCGCGCTTCGTCGGAGGGGGCGGGCAGCCACGCGGTCGTCGTGACGATGACCCCGCCGTCGCGCACCAGCCCGAGGTAGGCGGTCATCTCCTCCGGGGTGGACGGGGCGAGGTTGTAGACGACGTCGACCTGCTCGCCGACGGCGGCCACCACATCCGTCGAGGTGTGGTCGATCACCTCGGCCGCGCCCGCGGCGGCGACCGCGTCGCGGCTCGACGGGCTCGCGGTCGCGATGACGTGCGCGCCCGCCTGGGCGGCGAGCTGGACCGCGTAGTGTCCGACGGTTCCGCCGGCGCCCGTGATGAGGATGCGCTGGCCGGCGGTGAGCCCGGCGTGGTCGACGAGGCCCTGGTAGGCGGTGAGCGCGACCGAGGGCAGGCCCGCCGCGTCGGCGAGGTCGATGCTGCGGGGCGCGTCGACCAGGGCGGAGGTGGGAGCCACGACGTACTCCGCCGCGGCTCCGTCCTTGTCCATGGGGAGGAAGCCGACGACGGGCCGACCGTCGACGGTGCCGGCGACGTCGTAGCCGGGGGTGTGGGGGAGGGCGATCGGGATCGCCCGCAGGTTCCCGGCGCGGATGGAGTTGTCGGCGGGGTTGAACGCGGATGCGGTCACCGCCACCAGGGTCTCTCCGTCGCCGGGGGTGGGCTGCTCGACGTCCTCGTACTGCAGGACCTCGGGGGCGCCGAACTCGTGGAAACGCACTGCCTTCATGGTCGTACTCGCTCTCGTGTGGTCTTCGATGGTGGTCTTCGTGCTTCGAGTTCGAAGCAATGAGATGACCTTAGCACTGCTTTGACATCGAAGCAAGTAGTTCGAGATCAAAGCACGTAAGATCGGATGCATGACCTCCGACGACGACAGCCCCCGCGTCCTCGACGCCGTCGAGCTGGGCGCCTACCTCACGCTGATCGAGGTGACCGCCCTCATCCGGCACGCGGTCGAGCAGCAGCTCCGGCAGGCGGGAGACCTGAGCTACGTGCAGTTCCAGCTGCTCGCCACGCTCGGCGACTCACCCGACGGCAGTCGGCGCATGACCGAGCTCGCCGACGGCGTCGTCTACAGCCGCAGCGGCCTCACGCACCAGGCCGGCGTGCTCGAGGCCGCCGGCCTCGTGACACGCGCGCCGTCGCCCGAGGACGAGCGCGGCGTCACCGTCACGATCACGCCCGCCGGACGCGAGCGGCTCGCCGCCGTCTTCCCGGGTCACATCGAGGTGGTCGACCGGCTCCTCCTCGAGCCCCTCGGCCACGAGGGCGCCGTCACGCTCGGCACGCTCCTCGGCCCCGTGCGCGACCACATCCGCGCCGCGCCCCCGCGCTCCGCCGCCCCCCGCCGCCGTCGCTCCTGACCCCCCGGGGCGCGGTGCGCGGTGCGGCGCGGTGCGCTCGCGCGCTCGCGCGCGGCCTCTTCCTCGCGCTGGCCAGCGTCATTCCCACGTCGGATCTGACACTCGTGGTGACGTCCGCGCGCGTGAGGCCGCCACGAGTGTCAGTTCCGTCCGCGTCCCTGGGGTTCCTCCGAGCCGACGTTCATCGCGGACTCGATCCAGGTCGACGGGCTGGCCGAAGCCGATGGTCCTCATCGGCCGGATCTGACACTCCCGGTGACTTCCGTCAGCGTAAGGCCGCCACGAGTGTCAGATCCGGGCTCGGTCAGCCCAGGTCGGAGTGCCGGGCGTAGTCCATCGCAGGCCGGAACTGGCAGTCGTGGTGACTTCCCCGCGCGTAAGGCCGCCACGAGTGTCAGATCCACTCGCTCCAGCGGGCGGCGTGCCCGCGCTCGCCCGCCTCGGCGCGCGGGCCCCCGCCGCGAACGCGCGCGGAGCGTCAGCGGGCCCGGGCGCGGCGGAGGGGGCGGAGCGCGAGCACGCCCGCGCCGAGCAGCACCACCGCGAGGAGCCCGTACGGCGCCGAGCCACCGGCGCCCGTGGCCGCGAGGGCGGCCGGGCGCACGCCCGCGGCATCGGGCGATGGCGCGGGCACCGGGACCGGCACCGGAGCGGGCGACGGCGCAGGGCCGAGCGCGCCGAGCAGCGCGGTCGCATCCGCCAGGCCCGCCCCGGCGAAGCGGGCGCGGTCGACGTCGGCCGGCAGCGTGCTCGTGTATCCGTCGGGGCGGGCGGATGCGGTCAGCGCCGCGGTGAGGTCGGCCACCCCGGTACCGGGCGCGTGCTGCAGCGCGAGCGCGAGCGCACCCGCGATCGAGGGCGCGGCGGCGGACGTGCCGCGGAACACCGCGCCGCTGCCGAGGACGAACGAGATCGGGATCGCGTCCGCCCCGGCGACCGTCGGGCCAGGGACGGTGATCGGCTCCGACACGCCGAGCGCGGTCAGCGCCGGTCCACCCGAGGAGAAGGTCTCGAGCTGCAGCGACGTGCTGTCGACGGCGGCGACGCGGATGGCGGACGGCTCGGCGCTGTGCCCGAGCATCGACGCGCCGATCGACACGTCTCCGCCGGAGCGGAAGTGCTCGAGGTCGAGCAGCATCCGCGCGCTGCCGCCCGGGATGAGCAGCTTCTGCAGCACCCACTGGACGGCGGGCGTGCCGGCCGTGTCGGGGTTGGTGCGCACGATGCTCACCTCGACGTCGGCCGCGGCATCCTCGTCAGGGTTGTACAGCCCCGCGGCGATGAACGCGGAGCTCGCGTCTGGGGCGGGCACGACTCGCGTGGTCCCGTCGGCGAACGCGAGGACGTAGTCGAGGTGAGTGACGACGGCGCCGTCCGGTTCCGCCCAGCCGAGCTGGCCCGCCATGGCGCCGTTCGCGGGCAGGGTGACGCGCATCGTCGGGTCGCCCGCCGATCCCGGGTCGAAGTCGAGGCAGTCGACGTCCTGGCCCGGGTAGAGCGCCGCGACGGCGTCGCTGCAGGCGGTGGGCTCGTAGCGCGGCGCCGACCATCCGCCGATCGGATATCCGGCGCTCGGATAGCCCTCGGCGCCGAGCACGGTCCAGTTGCCGGATGCGGTGACGTACGCGACCCCGGCATCGACCGCGGCCTGGATGGCCGCCCCGGCGGCGCTGCGCTGCAGCACACGTTCGTCCTCGCCCTGGATGTCGTCGACGATGACGTCGACGCCCTGCGCCACGAGCAGCTCGATCGCGTGGGCGATGCCCGCGCTGCCGCTGGCCCCGGACGCGGCGAAGTAGAGCGCCGCCCCCGGCGCGATGCCGTGCACCACCTGCGCCATGGCGCGGCCCTCGTCGTCCTGCGGACGCTCCGACTCGAGCACCACGGTCACCGGCGTCGTGTACCCGCAGGGGTTGCCCGGGCCCGGGAGCGCTCCGCTCACGGCGTCATCGGATGCGGTGGGCTCCACACCGGTGTCGAACGAGTTGGAGATGATCCCCACCTTCACACCCGTCCCGTCGACCCCGAACATCGTGCGTGCCTCGTCGGCTCCGAGCGCCGCGCTCGCGATGGAGGGGCTGCAGGCGGAAGCGGACCCCGCATCGGCCGCGGGCGCTGCATCGGATGCGGACGGCGCGGCCGCGTCGGACGCGGGCTCCGTCGCGTCCGCCCGGCCCACGCCGACACCGGAGGCGTCGCCGGGCGCCGCGATCTCCGCCTGCGACCACTCCGGGGGCACGTTCTCGGCGTTCGCGGGCACGGCCGTGCCGAGCACGCACGCCGCTGCCAGCGCCCCCATCACGACGAACCTCGTCCGCTGCGCCATCCTGCCCCTCTCGACGCCCTCACCGTATCGGTGAGCGAGGACATCGCGCCGCCGAGGGGAGCAGAACTGCTCCCGTGCTCAGTCGTCGGTGCTCGACACCAGGCCGGTGCGGACGGAGAGCAGCTCGAACTCCGGACGCTCGGCGAGGAAGCGCTCGACGCCGTCGATCACCTCGCGCACGTGCCGTGCATCCGCCGCCACGCAGCTCACCCCGACGCCCGTGCGCCGGTGGAGGTCGAGATGATCCACCTCGGCCACCGCGATGCTGAACCGCCGCCCCAGCTCGGCGACGAGCGGGCGGACGTAGCCGCGTTTCTCCTTGAGCGAGTGCACGTCACCGAGCAGGAGGTCGGCCTCCAGCCATCCGATCCACATGCCGCGCATCCTCTCACGGCCCGACGGTCCACGGCCCGACGATCCGCGGTTTCACGACCCACGGCCCGACGACCCGCGGCCCGACGACCGTCGTGCGTCGCGGAGGAACCCGAGGGTGACGCCGCGTGATCGACCCCGATCGGATCCCGCCCCGCGGGCGCGCGGCCTGCCAGGATGGGGGACGTGCTGACCGATCTCCCCCTCGAGCAGCTGTGGCAGTACCGCAGCGCGCAGACCACTCCCGACGACTTCGACGCCTTCTGGGCCGACACCCTCACCGAGTCCCGCGCCGCGGCGCCGATCTCGATCGAGCTGGTGCGGGTCGAGCCGGATCTGGCGTCGATCGAGCTCTACGACGTGACGTTCCCGGGCTTCGCCGGGCAGCCGATCAAGGGCTGGCTGCGTGTGCCCGCCGGAGCCGGTGGACCGCTGCCCGCGATCGTGCAGTACATCGGCTACGGCGGCGGCCGCGGCCGCGCGTGGGAGAACCTCCTCTGGGCCTCCGCCGGGTTCGTGCACCTGCAGATGGACACCCGCGGCCAGGGAGCGGCCTGGTCTGCGGGCGCGACGGGCGACGACCCGGGACCCGCCGCATCCGGACCGCAGATCGCGGGCGTGATGACGCGCGGCATCGACGCGCCCGAGGACTACTACTACCGGCGTCTCGTGACGGACGCGGTGCGGGCGATCGACGCCATCCGCACGCTCGACGTCGTGGACGAGTCGCGGATCGCCGTCCTGGGCACGAGCCAGGGCGGGGGTCTGGCGCTCGCGGTCGCGGGCCTGCGCGACGACCTCGCGGCGGTCGCCGCGAACGTGCCGTTCCTCTCGGACTACCCCCGGGCGATTGCGATCACGGATGCGCGCCCGTACCACGAGCTCACCGAGTACCTCGCGGTGCACCGCGAGAAGGCGGAGCAGGTGCTGCGGACGCTGTCGTACCACGATGCGGTGTCGTTCTCGTCGCGCGCGTCGGCGCCCGCCCGCTTCTCGGCGGCGCTGATGGATCCGGTGACGCCTCCGTCGACCGTCTTCGGCGCCTTCCACCGCTACGCGGGCGAGAAGGAGATGCGCGTGTGGCCGTACAACGGCCACGAGTCGGGGCAGGCCGACGAGGAGGCCGAGGTGCTCGCCTTCCTCCGCGCCCGCCTCGCCGCCGGCCCCGCCTGAGGGCTCGCCTGAGGCCGGGATCGCTCAGAATCCATCCCGAGCCACCCACCGCGGATCTGACACTTGTGGTGGCTTCGCAGCGCGGGAGCCCACCAGGAGTGTCAGATCCGTGGCCCTTCTTTCGCGGCCCTGTTCGCCACGGCGCATGCGCGGCACCCCCGCCCCGAGCCACCTCCTCCGGATCTGACACTCGTGGTGGCTTCGCGGCGGGTGAGACCGCCACGACTGTCAGATCCGCGGGCGCCTTAGTGGCCCGGGCGCGAGGGCGGACGCGCGACGACCGGCTCAGGGGCCACCCACAGCGGATATGGCAGTCCTGGTGGCTTCGCGGTGCGAGAGGCCACCAGGAGTGTCACATCCGCGCGGACGCGGACGGCGGAAGCACGGGTGAACCGGGCGCGGTGGCCGGGCGCAGCTCTTCGATCGCGCGCATCCGGCGGACGGGGGAGAGGGCCACGGGCAGGGTCGCCATCGCCATGAGCGCGGTGCCGACGAGCGCCGCGACCCACTCGCCCACGAGGACGACGAGCCCGCCGCCGGCCAACGCGCCGATCGAGAGCGCACCCCAGGAGACGAGGCGGTAGGCGGCGTTGGCGCGTCCGCGCAGTTCGGGGACGACCGCGAGCTGGCGGAGGCTCACCGCCTGGGAGTTGGCGACCCCGCATCCGATGCCCGACACGAGCATGCCCGCCGTCAGCACCACCACGACCGAGGTGATGCCGGCCGCGGGGAGCGCGTTCAGGACGCGACCGGCCGCATCCGCCCCGCTCGCATCGACCCCGGATGCGCCAGGCCAGGCGAGGGCACCCGCGCCGAGCGCGGCGACGACGATCGCGCACGTCCCCGCGATGGCGACGAGCGGCGCCGCGTTCCCGGCGAGCATCGACCCGATGAGCGACCGCCCGTATCCGAAGCGCGCCGTGAGCCGCCGGCTGAGCGCGGCGCCGGCGAACGCACCCGCGCCCCCGGCCATGAGCACGAGCCCGAGGACGCCCGGCCCGAGACCCAGCGTCCGCAGCACGAGGAGCGAGAGCGCGAGCATGAACACCTCGTTGCCGAGGTTCCACAGCGTCGCCTCGCCCACCAGCGCCCGCAGCACCCGATGCCGCAGGATCACCGCCACGCCCGCCCCCGCCTCTCGGACCGCCGATGCACGCTCGGGCGCGGTCGCCGGGGGTGCCTCCACCGCCGCCGTTGCGCGCTGGGGCTTGGGCGCCGCGCCCGCCGCCCGCACCGCCGATGCGCACCCGGGCGCGGTCGCCGCGGGCGCCTGCACCGCCGCCGTTGCGCGCTGGGGCGCGGTCGCCGCGGGCGCCGCCCGCGCCGCCGATGCACGCTCGGGCGCGGTCGCCGCGGGCGCCTCCAGCGCCGCTGATGTGCGCTCGGCCCCCGCCCCCGCCCCTTGCCCGTCAGCGTTCTGCGCCGAACGGCGAGAACGCGCCCTCCCTTCACCGCGGGAAGGGCGCATCCTCGCCGTTCGACGCAGACGCGCGCCGCCGCCCGCGGGCCCGCGCGAGGGCAGCGGCTCCTCCACCCGCACCGACGCGATGAGCACCCCCGACGCGAGGTACCCCACCGCGTTCGCGACGAGGGCGAACGGCGCCGTCAACACCTGCACGAGCGCCCCGCCCGCCCCCGCGCCGGCCACGCCGATCGCGGACTGCGCGGCGGTGATGCGCGCGTTCGCGTCGGTGAGCTGCTCCTCCTCGACGACGAGGGGCACGAAGGAGAACTCTGCGAGCGTGTAGAGCACGGTGAGCGACCCGAGCGCGGCGGCCGCGGCGATGAGCAGCGGCACGGTCAGCCATCCGAGCAGCGCGAGTGTGCAGACGACGCCGAGCAGGATGCCTCGTCCGAGATCCGCGATCACGAGCAGCGGGCGTCGACGCCGCCGGTCGACGACGACCCCCAGCCACAGCGTCAGCAGCAGGTACGGCACGAGCAGCGCCGCCCGGACGAACGAGAGTTCCGTAGCGGACGCACCCAGCGTCACGAGCGCGAGCACCGGCACCGCGAGCTCCCCGATCTCCGCACCGAGCCCTGAGACCGCTCCCGCCGACCACACCCGTCGGAAGGCCTTCGACCGCCACGCGCTGGTAACTGTCGTCATGCTGATGCAGGTTACTGCGACACCGCCGTTTCGCCAATGGTGGTTATGTGCTGAGATGGAGTCGTGTCATCCGACGTGGTCGCGCCGCACGCTCCCGGAGAGCTCGAGTTCGTCCGCGCCTTCGTGAACACCTGGGACATCGAGGACGACGTCGACCGCCTCCGCGACGCCTCCGCCTGGGCCGACTGGGCGGGCGACGTCGGTGTGGATGCGGGGACGACCCCCTCCGCAGACGACCTCGCCGCGGCACGAGAGCTGCGCGAGTCCCTCCGCGACGCCCTGCTCGCGAACCACGACCGCGCACCCCTCCCGCAGTCCACGGCGGACGCGCTCACCGCTGCGGCTCGCCGTGCCGGCGTCGTTCCGCGGTTCGGTGCGTCGGGCCTGAGGCTCGAGGGGGCATCCGAGGGCCTGGATGCGGTGACCGCCCGGGTGCTCGCCGCCGTCGCCGCCGCGCTCGCGGACGGCTCGTTCTCGCGCCTCAAGGCCTGCACGAACGACACGTGCCGGTGGGCGTTCTACGACCACTCCCGCTCCCGCACGGGCCAGTGGTGCTCGATGGCCGTCTGCGGCAATCGCGCGAAGCAGTCCCGCCACCGCGCCGCCGCCCGCAGCGGCGTGAGCCCCGCCGCATCCTGAGCGACGTGGTCATCCGATTCGCCGGTAGCCTTCACGCGGAGGGGATGCAGATGACGGACTTCAACGGGCGGACGTGGCAGGCCCAGGACGCGTGGCAGGCGGAGCCGGTTCCTCTGCCTCCGCCGGGCTGGTATCCCGAGCCCCTGGGGAGCGGGCGCGACCGCTGGTGGACGGGTACCGAGTGGAGCGACCTCTACGCCCGCAACCCGAACGGTGCGCTCGACATGGGCATCCCCGGATACACGCGCGCCATGCGGCCGGCGATGAACCGGGATGCGCGCATCGCCAAATGGACGGGATTCGCGGGAGTCCTGCTCGGCATCCTCTCGTTCGTCGTGGCCGCGCTCCTCGGCTTTGCAGGTGCGGTCACCCCGAGCACCGGCGGGGGCCTGCTCAGCTGCTTCGTGGTGGGCTTGCTGCTCGACATCGTGGCGGTGATCTGTGGTGCACGGGGCATCAGGAGGGCCTCGAGGCTCGGCGGACTCGGCGCGGCCATCTACGGCACGGTCGTCGGAAGCTTGTTCGGGCTGGTCAGCGTCCTCGTGATCGCCCTGGTCCTCATCCCGGCGATCTGATGGGCGACGTGCGCAAGCCGTGGGACGGGCGGCTCGGGTTCCCCTTCGTGATCGTGAGCGCGTTCGTGACTGCCGGCCTGGCGTTCCTCGTGTCGCAGGTCGTGATGCTGATCGGGACCGGCGGAAGCTTCAGCTTCTGGGGATTCGCCATCATGCTGAGCGGGACGCTCGCGGTCGTCGAGCTCGTGGGCGTCCTCCTCGGCGGATGGCTCGTCGTGGCGTGCTTCGGCGGGAGGCCCGGCCGACGGTCGGTGCGCGCGCTGTGGGCCGGCGCCGTCTGCGGCCTTGCTGCCGGAGCGTCGGTCCTCCTCGGCGCGGCTCTCGTCGGTGTGGGCGGGGCATGGGTCTTGGTGATCACGTCGACTGTCGGGGCCGGCCTCGTATCGGGTCTCTCCGCCGCTGTCGTGCGGCCCGCGCCTCTGGTGTCGGAGCTGCCCATCGCTGACGTGCCCTGAATCGGAAGCCTCTCCTGGACTTCCGGGGCGCGCTGCCGGCCGCACATGACGAAGGGGCGGATGGCCGAAGCCACCCGCCCCTGTACGGAGCCCGCCCGCTTACGCAGCCGCGGGGAGCTCCGCGTCCGCAGCGCCCGCGCCGTCCCCAGCATCGGCGGGAGCGTCGGAGCGCACCGACAGCGTCCCGCCCGCGGCGCTGAGGCCGGAGGTCGCGTCGATCGTGACGTGGCCCCCATCCGTCAGCTCACCGGAGACGAGGAGGTCGGCGATCGCGTCGTCGACGTTGCGCTGGATCACCCGGCGCAGGGGACGGGCGCCGAACTCGGGCTCGTAGCCCGCGTCCGCCAGCCAGTCCACAGCCGCCGGAGTCACCGACACGGTGATCGAGCGCACCGCCAGCCGAGCCGACGTGTAGCCGAGCAGCAGCGACACGATCTGGCGCAGCTGCGCCTGGTCGAGCTTGCGGAACAGCACGATCTCGTCGATCCGGTTGAGGAACTCGGGACGCATCGCCTCACGCAGCTTGCCCATCACGCGGTCGCGCAGCGCCTTCTCCGAGCCGAAGCCCGTCGTGTCACCCGGCTGAGTCGCCACGAACCCCATGGCGCCCGACCGCGAGGCCAGGAACTCGGATCCGAGGTTCGACGTCATGATGATGACGGCGTTGCGGAAGTCGACCGTGCGGCCCTGGCCATCCGTCAGGCGCCCGTCGTCGAGCACCTGCAGGAGCAGGTTGAACACATCCGGGTGGGCCTTCTCGATCTCGTCGAGCAGGATCACGGTGTACGGGTTGCGGCGCACGCGCTCGGTGAGCTGCCCGGCCTCGTCGTAGCCGACGTATCCGGGAGGGGCGCCGATCAGCCGCGAGACGGTGTGGCGCTCGCCGAACTCCGACATGTCGAAGCGGACCATCGCCGAGGCGTCGCCGAACAGCGACTCCGCGAGCGACTTCGCCAGCTCCGTCTTGCCGACGCCGGTCGGGCCGAGGAAGAGGAACGAGCCCACCGGACGCGCGGCGTCGCCCATGCCCGTGCGGTTGCGGCGCACGGCCTTGGCCACGGCGGCCACGGCGTCGTCCTGTCCGATCACGCGCTCGTGCAGCTCGGTCTCGAGCACGGCGAGGCGCTCGCGGTCCGCGTCACCGAGGCGCGAGGCCGGGATGCCGGTCGCACGCGAGATGACCGCCGCAATCTCGGCCTCGTCGACGATCGGGTCGCCGGCGGAACCGCCCTCGCGGGCTGCGGCAGCGGCGCGGCGCGCGACGGCGTCGTTGAGCTGCTGCTGCACGTCCTCGATCTCGTCACGGATGCGCGACGCCTCCTCGTAGTGCTCGGCCGCCACGGCGGAGTTCTTCTCCGCCTCGAGGGTCGCGAGCTGAGCGAAGAACGACGACGTGTCGATCTCCTCGGCCCGCTTGCCGAGCTTCAGGCGAAGCCGGGCGCCGGCCTGGTCGATGAGGTCGATGGCCTTGTCGGGCAGGAAGCGGTCGGTCACGTACCGATGCGAGAGCTCGACGGCGGAGCGGATCGCGGCGTCGGTGTAGGTGACGCCGTGGTGCTCCTCGTACGCGGGGCGCAGTCCGGTGAGGATGAGGACGGAGTCCTCGATCGACGGCTCGGGCACCGTCACGGGCTGGAATCGGCGCTCGAGGGCCGGGTCCTTCTCGATCTGGCGGTACTCCTTGAGCGTGGTCGCACCGACGAGGTGCAGCTCACCGCGCGCGAGGCGGGGCTTCAGGATGTTCCCCGCATCCATGCCCTCACCGGATCCGGACCCTCCGGCCCCGACCACGGTGTGGATCTCGTCGATGAACACGATCAGCTCGCTCTTGTGGGCGCTGATCTCGTCCATGAGCTTGGTGAGGCGCTCCTCGAAGTCACCGCGGAAGCGCGTGCCGGCGAGCATCGCGGGCAGGTCGAGCGCGATCACGCGCTTGTCCTGCAGCTGCTCGGGCACACCGCCCTCGATGATCGCGCGGGCGAGCCCCTCGACGATCGCGGTCTTGCCCACGCCCGCCTCGCCTACGAGGACGGGGTTGTTCTTCGTGCGGCGCGAGAGGATCTCGACGGTCTGCTCGATCTCGTCCAGCCGCCCGATCACGGGGTCGAGGTCGCCCTCGCGGGCCATCTCGGTGAGGTCGGTGCCGAACTGGTCGAGCATCGGGGTGTCGGACTCCTGGTCCGTGCCCTGCTGGGTGCTGGTCTGGGTGTTCGTCTGCTGTCCTTGCTGGTTCTGTGCCTCGCGCATCCCGGAGGTGAGGGCCTCGGGGGTGACGCCCGCGTTCTCGAGGACCTGCCCGGCGGGCGAGTCCTGGTTGATCACGAGCGCGAAGAAGAGGTGCTCGGGGTCGATGTACGTCGATCCGGACGCGCGCGCCACCTGGTAGGCGTGGAACAGCGCGCGCTGAGCGGACGGGGTGATCGCGGGCGCGTTGGTCGTGCTGGTTCCCGCCTGGGACTGCGGCAGCCGCTCGTCGGCCGCGCGGGCGATCGCCTTCGGGTCGACGCCGAGGCGCTGCACGGCGTCGCTCGCCGGCTGCTCGGTGACGATGGTCCGAAGGATGTGGAGCGCGTCGAGCTCGTTCTGTCCCTGCTCGAGCGCGAAGCGGCCGGCCTTGGCCAGAAGCTCCTGGGTGCGCCGCGTCATGTAGCGGCTGATGTCGATGGAGCGCTGCTGCGATCGCGCGGCGCGCTCGCCCTCGAGGTAGCGGGCCAGGAACTCGTCGAACGAGTTGCTGCCGCCCTCTTCGGGTCCGAAGTTCTCGGGCACGTGTCCTCCTGCGTTGAAACTTGAGTGCCTTACGCTCAAGTACAACACGCGGGGGCGGCCACTATTCCCGGGGGCCTTGGACCGCGAGTGATGTGAGGAGGATTCGACCCGTCAACTCTTACGGGATCGAGACCGCTATTCAGGCTTGATCGCCGAGGAAGACTGCTGAGCCAGATCCCCGAACGCGCCGTTCCGCCAGCCCGCATAGAGCGCCGCTTGCCACGTCGCGAGTGATCTCAGCGCGATCTCGTTCGTCGTCGACCGGGCCTCGGCCCGATCGCTGGCGTCGGCTGACCGCCAGGCGAGAGCGAGTTCTGGACGCTCGTGGGCGACGTGCGTTTCGAGGTCCTGCCATTCCCCGAACGGCGAGGATGCGGAATCGGGTCCGTCAGCGAGCCAGTTGAGGAAATGAAAGCGACCGGAGCGCCCATAGTTGTCGAAAGCGGCGACCATCCTGGGCCAGGTCGAATCGGCATCAAGCTCATTGAGGGCATCGCGTATCTGATGAGGCCGGGTTGCGTCGACTATTCCGGCCTCGAGCTCTGCGCGCACTGTCTGGTCGAGGGCTTCGACGCCATGACCGACCTTCTTCAGCTCAGACAACTGTGGCCAGGGGCTACCATCCCGCAGACGGGCAGCGCCGAGACTGAGCTTGAGCAACTTTTCGACTCCGATCGAACCTACTGCCAGGACGGAGTGGACATCGTTGACGGCATAGCGCATCCTCGAAATCAGGTACCTGGCATCCCTGAGCAGACTCCCTGCGGCATCCGCTTCGACAACGAAGGCCACTCGCTGGCTCTGTTGGAGTTCAGCCACGGCTATGCGTACGTTCTGACCGCGTCCCTGATCGACTCCGCATGCTCGTAGATGTCGTCTAGAGCGTTGATCGGATGACGCGTCTCGACCTTCTCCGCGTCGAACAGTCCTAGGTACTTCTGCTTCTTCCCGTTGAAGTGCAGGCGCGCGATCGGCTTGCGGTTGTTGTCGTCGAGGAGGATCGCGAAGTAGGACTTTGCGTCCCGATGAACAACGCGGTGCGGCTTCACTTCGGCGCACGCGATCGCCTTCACGATCTGGTAACCCTCGAGTTCCTCGAGAGTGGTCTCGATCTCAGTGTCCCGATCGAGATCGTTCTCAGCCACCGGCTGACTCTGAATCGCCTCTGCTGCTGCGGGGCCGGAGGAGACCGGAAGTGCCGTGGCCCCGAGGGCTGTCTTCAGCCGATCGTTGACCTGCTCGGTGAGGAACTGCTTCGACGCCTTCGCGACTAGCGTCGAGAACTGCTCGCGCACCCTCTGCGTGAAGGCGCCGTCGTAGACGCGGCTCGTGAAGAACTTCACCCACTCGTCTGACGGATCCCTGAACTGTCCAGCGATCTCTCGTTTGAGGGCACCCACGTACTTGAGCTCTTCGGCTCCGCTGATAATCGAGTCGAGGTCGAATGCGTCCTTGGTCAGCTTCTTGAGCTCGGACACAAGCGTCTCGTCGATGTCCGCAAGGTCGAGGACCAGGAACGGCTTCTCGTCCATCCGGTTAGGCGCATCGAGGTCGGTGTAGAAGTTGTAGACCTCGCCGTTCGTGAGCACCGCGATGCGCGCATTCGTGACACCGAAGTACCGGAACAGCTGGCTGGCGTGCTCGATCTTCAGCTGCCCAGTCGAGCTCTTGCACTCGATGAGGATCTGAACCTCGCCGTCGCGCATGATCGCGTAGTCGATCTTCTCGCCGCGCTTGACGCCGACGTCCGCCGTGAACTCGGGCACGACCTCGAGCGGGTTGAACACGTCATACCCCAAGATCGTCGAGATGAACGGCATGACGAACGCGTTCTTCGTCGCCTCTTCCGTCTGGATTGCGTCTCGCTGATTCTGCACCTTGGTTGCAAGCGCGGCGAGTCGTTCTTCGAACTCCATTGTCAGTCCCCCTCGGACATCCCCTTACGAAGACGATAGGTCAATGCGCCGACATCGATGCTCCGCGCCGCCACCCCAGTTCGGGGTGCTTGAGGGGTGGGCCGGGATACGTGATCTGGCTCTGCATCGCGACTACTCGCAGGCGATGCCGTCGCCGTCGCGGTCGAGGTCGTAGATGTCCGTCCCGATGACCTCGATCGGACCGCTCACGTAGGCGGGGCCGTTGCCGCTTCCGCCAGCGCAGTCGACGTCCGACGCGATGGGGACGCATCCCGAGTAGTTCGGATCGCATCCGCCACCCTGCGCGACCGGCTCGGGCTCCGCGGCGGCGGGAGGCGCGACGGGCTCGGGCTGGCGGGTCCCGATCGCCGTGACCTCGTCGACCGGAGCGACGGTGACCGTCTCCGAGACCAACGTTCGCGACGTCTCGACGCCATCGACCGTCGTGACCTTGAACACTGAGACCTTGGTTCCGGCGACTCCCGCGGTCACCAGGACGGTCGACCCGGCGTCGACGCTTGCATCCTCGTAGCTCGTGGAGGCGAACGGCACGGGCTCGGAGACCTCGACAGTCTCCGTCTTCGTGACCGGTGTCGGCTTGGGGGTCGGTGTCTTGGAAGGCTTCGCGGAGGGAGCCGCAGTCGCCGAGGGTGTCGCGCTCGACGAGACGCCCACCGCGATGTCGGGCCCGGGCTTCGCCTGGCTCGGAGCGACGAGCGCGCCGAGCAGCAACGCGACGACCGCTCCACCAGTGACCGCCACCGCTGCGACGCGCCGACCGGCGAGGTTGAGCCAGCCGGGCTTGCGGGTGGCGAGGGTCCAGACGCCTCCCGCGAGCGCGAAGAGCCCGAGCATCACGAGGAATCCCGCGAAGCCGTTCGTGGCCGCCGCGATGATGGCGGTGAGGAGCGCGACCGCGGCGATGATCCAGGTGATGAGGGTCGGACGCCAGGCCCTCGAGCCCGCGGACTTCGCGGCCGGCGTCGCCATCGGCTGAGACTCACCGACCC
Organism: Cnuibacter physcomitrellae; assembly: GCF_014640535.1. Lineage (NCBI taxonomy): Bacteria > Bacillati > Actinomycetota > Actinomycetes > Micrococcales > Microbacteriaceae > Cnuibacter > Cnuibacter physcomitrellae. Next base: position 1,963,139 of record NZ_BMHD01000001.1, on the reverse strand, counting down.
ACTGTGCTCCGTCCCAGTAGCGCATGCGAGTTCGATCTCGCGGATCCGGATACCAGCCCTGCAGCGGATTCGGTGACGACATCGTCGGGTCCCCTCTCGTTCCGGGGACCGGTACCGCCAGCGCCCCCGCGCATGACCCGGTTCATTCCCCCGCATGGACGTTACGGGTCGGGACTGGACGGGTCCAGCCCCCGTTGAGGGGCCCGGTCGAAGCGGGTGCCCAATGCAAGCATGAGGGGCCACGGAAACCGCGCTGGTGCTGTCACGCAGGGGTCGGATCAACTCGACTAACGGCTGCGCGTCCGTGCACACGCCACGCCGCCACTCACCGGTTGAGTAGAAAATGCTCCCGGTTCCCTCGCCCCAGTAGCTCATAGGCTTCGCGCACCAGGAGGAGGTCTGTGAAGCAGTGGTGGTGGCTCATCCCGATCGCACTCCTGACGGGATTGGGAGCTGGCTGGGCGCTCTGGCATCTGCTGCCGCCGCTGACCGTGACGGATCCGTTCTGGCCGACTTCGCCACAAGTCCTGCGATGGGTGGTCTGTTTGGAATCGCCGGCGCATTGATCGCTCTCACCGCGGCAGGTGTCGCGGCCACTGTGAGCAGGATCAGCGCACGCCGCGGCGAGTGGTGGGACCGTGCCGAATGGGCCCTCCAGCTTGCAATCTCAAGGGTCTCGCGTGAGCGCGAGGCCGGGCTGAGCGCGCTCCGGATCCTCGCTCGAGAGGCCACCAAGAACGAAGGCGAGATGATCGACGCGGTGACGAGTGTGTATGTCGCAGATCTGGACGGAGCATCCGAGCAGGCGGAGAATGATGGTGAAGGAGGCGCAGTCGATGTCGAGCAAGAAGAGCTCTCCGGTCCGACATGAACCTCGGAGGATCGGAGATGACGCCGATCCCGTGACGGACTACGAGCGTGCTCTCGCGGCGAGCATCCGGGTGATCGTCGACAAGAAGCGCGGTGTGAAGACACCGCAGTGGGTCAGGGATCTCGCCGCCAAGGCATCCTGAGCGCTGCCCCCACCCGAATCCGCCGTTTCCCCCATGGTGCCCCGCGGGAGCGCGCCGGGAGAATGCGGAGGGGTCGCTGACCGCGACCGACCCGTGCCCTCCGTCGACAGGACGACCATGCGCCTCCGTGCTCCCGCCACCGCAGCCGCCGCGGCTGCTCTCGCTGCCTGCGCGATCCTCCTGCCGGGGACGGGGGCCTCGGCCGCCGACCCGATCCCGCCGCTGCACTTCGTGACGGGCGTCTCGGGGTCGGGCGGCCCGACCAGCTCGGTGACGGCGATGGCGATCTCGAACGACGGCAGCACGGGGTACGTGGTCGACGGGTCCAGCCGCATCCTGATCTTCGACACCGCGACCAACGCCGTGATGGGTCAGTCGTTCGACTTCGCGGGCATCGGCGTGGGGCTCCCCGTGGATGTCGCCGTGCCCGTCGACCGGGACGAGGTCGACGTCGCGACCTCGGCGGGATGGATCATGCAGCTGAACCCCGACGGCACACTGCTCGCGACGAACGGCCTGCCCGGGACGGCGCTCGCGGGGCTGGCCACGGTGGAAGGTGGGGCCACCGTGGTCGCGACCCCCGCGGAGGCCGACCCCACGCGCCTCCTGCGCTACAACCTCGGGCTGTCGGTGTCGCCGATCCCCTTCGCCCCCGACACGCCCACCACGCCGACGCCGTCGTCGCTCGCGCGGATCGCGGCGGGGCCGGGCACCGGGTTCGACAACGACGTGCTCGTGGCCGGGACGGCCGACGGCTCGGGCGTGCTCTACCTCTTCGACAGCCCGTTCTCCCTCTCGGGGCAGGCGTTCACGATCCTGCTGCCGGGGACCAGCTCGGCCGGGGACGTGGTCGTCAGCCCGTCCGGAGATCAGGCGCTCGTCACCGCGCCCGCGGCGAAGAAGGTGTTCCTCGTCGGCCTCGACCCTCTGTCGAGCGACTTCGGCACCATCACCGCCACCATCGACCTCCCGCACCTCGCCGCCGCGGCGGCCTGGGCTCCGAGCGGCGGGCGGGCGTACGTCGTCGGGGACAACGGCGTCGCGACGATCGACACGGATGCGGGGACGCTCGCTTCCGACGTGCTCGTCGACACGGTCGACGCGGCCGGCGTCGTCGCGTCGCCCAGCGGAGACCGCGTGTGGACGGGGGATGCTGAGGGGAGCGGCGGCATCGGCATGCTGTCCGCGTCGGCGGTGGCTGCGCCGGTCAGCGGCGCGGCGACGGTCGGGGAGGCGTTCTCGGATGCGTTCGGCGCGGTCCGCTTCGACCTCCCGGTGACGTGGAGCGTGCAGTCGGCGCTGCCCGACGGGCTCGCGCTCGACCCGGCGACCGGCGTGGTGTCGGGGACGCCGTCCGCGGCCGCTGCGGACACCGAGTACACCGTCACCGCGTCGTCGAGCGACGGGGATGCGGTGTCGGTCTCGTGGGCGCTCACGGTGAGTGCCGCGGCGGGGCCCGTGCCGTCGCCGTCGCCGTCCGTTCCCGGGGGCGCGTCCGGTGGGACGGGGTCCGGCGCGGCGCCGAGCGGCGGGCGGGGTCCGCTTGCCGCCACGGGTTCGGATGCGGTGCCCGCGCTGGCTGCGGGCGCGCTGCTCCTCGCGGGTGGGGTGGGCGTGTGGGCGGTGGCCGCGCGACGTCGGGCGGCGCAGCGCGGGTGAGGGCCTCGGCGCGAGCCTGACGCCGGGCCTCGCTCCGTCATCGCCGCAGAGTCGCACGTCGACTGCTCACTTTCGGCGCGATCGTGGGTGGGATGGCGCCGAAAGTGAGCAGTGCATGACACAAGTCGCGTTCTGAGGTGCGCCCCCACGCATCAGCAGTCGTCAGGGCAGGCCCACCGACGCATCCGCATCCGCCGCGCCCGCATCCGCCGCGCCCGCATCCGCGGGCGTCCCCGACCACTCGAGGGTGACGGAGGCGAGGGCGGTGCGGGAGGGGATGCCCAGGCGCTTCAGTGCTGCGGCGAGGTGGCGCTCGACGGTCTTCTCGCCGACGCCGATCGCGGCGCTGATCTCGGCATTGCGGCGTCCGGCCGCGGCGAGCTCGGCCACCTCGCGCTGGCGGGCGGTGAGCGCGCGCGCATCCACCACTCGCAGCACTCCGAGCACGCGCGCCGCCTGCGACCGCGTGCGCGAGCCGGTGATGCGGAGGATGTCCTCCACGTGCGTCTGCACGGTGCGCGACGAGAGGAACAGCACCTGCCCGATCGCCGCGTTGCTGTGGCCCTCGACGAGGAGAGTCGCCACGGCGCGTTGGCGCGATGTCATGACCGATCTGTCGCCGACGAGCGCCGACGGACCACCCGACCAGGATGCGGCGGCGAGCTCGCGCCAGCGCCTCGCTGCGACGGAGCGGATGGCCTCGTTGCCGGTGGCGTCGGCCTCGCGGGCGATGTGGTGGAAGCGGGCGGCCGCCTCCGCCGGGTCGGGTGCGGGGAGAGCGGACAGCGCGGTCGCCTCGATGAGGAGGCCGCGCAGCACCTCCGTCGAGGCGCCGGCGTTCTCGTCGAGGCGGACGGAGGCGGCGGCGAGCGCCTGCGCCTCCGCCAGGCGGCCCGCCGACAGGGCCACCGCCCCGCGAGCCCGCGACACCGACGACGCCGCGACCGCGTAGCGCGCGAGCGCGCCCGTGCTGCGCAGGAGCGCGCCCGCCCGGTAACGGTCGCCGCGGGCGAGCGCGGCCTCGATGAGCACCTCGGCGGCCAAGGCGCGGTCCCAGACCTTGCAGCGGTCCAGGGTCGGGCCTGCGGCCGACACGAGGAGCGCCGCCGCGCGCTGCAGCTGCCCCATCGTGCGGAACGCCCAGGCGACGTAGAGGCAGGCACCGACGGAGAGGTAGTTGACGTCGCCGCGGGTGCGCGTGAGCACGGTCTCGGCGAGCGCTGTCGAGCGGTCGCGGTCGCCCGTGACGGCGGCCCCGTAGCATCCGATCGCCAGGAGCACCGTGAGCGCCCGGGGCGGCACGATGGATGCGCGCTGCTGCAACCCCTGCGCGATCGCGATCACCTCGTCGCGCCGCCCGTGGAACGCGGCGCTCCGGGCGGCGAGGAGTTGCAGGGCGACGGCCGCGCCGTCGGCCCGGGTGTGCTCCGCAGACGCGGACGCGCTCTCGTCGCGGGCGATCTGCCCGGGGGCGAGGCCCGCGGACGCGATCAGCGCATCCGCCCGCTCGAACGCGCCCGAGCTCAGGGCCGCCTCGGCGAGGAAGTAGCGGTGCAGGAGGGCGTGCGCGTCATCCTCGGCGGTGGGGTCCGCATCGGGGTCGGGACCGGTGCCCGTCCCCTCCGTGCCCGTGCCCGTGCCCGTGCGCGTCCCGTCCGTGCCGGCTCGCGTATCCGTGCCCGTGTCGGCGCGCGTGCCTGTGCCCGTACCGGCGCCGGCCGCCCCATCGCCTCCCGCCATCGCCCGCGCCATGATCGCCGCTGCTCGCGACAGCGTCCGCACCTCCGCCGCGCATCCGTCGCCGTCGCGCGCAGCCTGCGCCGCGAAGCGCGCCGCGCGGTCGAACTCGCAGGCGATCACCGCCGCGATGGTGGCGGCGATCCCGTAGAGCGCCCGATCGGCCGGATGCGCGCTGCCGTCGAGCGCGGTCTCGATGCGCGCGAGGTGCACGGCAGTGTCGCCGCGGAAGACGTCGAGCAGCGCGGCGTCGACGCACGCCCACGCGGCTCCGCTACCGTCCTCGAGCAGCACGCGCCCATCATCGTGGATGCGAGCGCGGAATGGGGGCATCTTCCCTGAACTGGGGGTGCGGTGCGCCGGGATTCCGCCGAATCCCGCAACGCATCCACCTCACCCACACGTCCCGAAGGGGAAGCGATCGGATGCGTCTCGTCAGCCCAGCGCTGACGCGGCCGCGCGGAGGTCCTGCAGCGCCGCGAGGGCGTAGGGGGCGAGTCTGTCGTCGTCCCCGCGGTCGGCCTCCGACCAGCGGGCGTAGCCCTGCTTGAAGGCGAGGATGCCCATCTCGGCGGCCAAGGCCGCGACCGTCTCGGGCACGCCTCGGGCGAGCAACGCCTCCGTCATCGCGGCGGTCATGCCGACGCTCTTGAGCGCATCGCGCTCCTGCAGCTCGACGCTCGCGGCGAGGGCCTCGCGGATGCGGGGGCCGAGATCGCGATTGGCGGGCCCCATCATCGTGGACGCGCGCTCGAGCCCGGAGGCGACGGCATCGAGGGCAGAGGCGTCGGCCGGGGCCTCGGCGATGCCCTCGGCGAGCAGGGCGCTGAGGCTCTCCTGGCCGGCGACGAGCAGCTCGCGCTTGTCGGGGAAGTGGCGGAAGAACGTGCTCTTCGTCACTCCGGCGCGTTCGGCGATCTGCGCCACCGTCGTCGCGTCGTAGCCATGCTCGGTGAAGAGCTCGACCGCGGCGACGACGAGACGCTCCCGCGCACCCGGCTCCCATCGACCCATACGACGATCCTACGTGATGGGACTTTTGTCCCGTCACGGGTGTACGGTGATGAGACATCAGTCCCATCACTCGTCTGGAGATCTCATGTTCGTCTTCGTCACCGGCGGCACCGGCACGATCGGCACCGCCGTGGTCGCCGAGCTGCTGTCGCATGGTCACACGGTGCTCGCGCTCGCCCGCTCCGAGGCGTCCGCCGACGTTCTCGCCGCGGCTGGAGCCACGCCGCTGCGGGGATCGATCACCGACCTCGACGTGCTGCGCGAGGGCGCTGCCCGGTCGGACGGGGTGATCAGCCTCGCGTTCGGTCACGACCTCGACGCCCCCGGTGCGCTCGAGCGGAGCATCGCCGAAGAGGCTGCGGCCATGGAGGCACTCGGCACCGCACTCGTGGGAAGCGGGCGGCCGATCGTCACCGTCTCGGGCACGCCGTGGGTAGAGGGTCGCGCATCCACTGAAGGGGATCCGCTGCCCGAGGTCGGGCCGGTCGCCGGACGCTCGCGCTCGGTGAACGCGCTGCTCGCCCTCGCGCCGCAGGGCGTCCGGGCCTCGGCGGTACGGATGCCGCGCACCGTCCACGAGAACGGCCAGGGCGGATTCGCGGGGCTGCTCACCGAGGCGGCCCGCGCTCGCGGCGCGGTCGGATACCCGGGCGACGGTGCTCAGCGGTGGCCCTCGGTGCATGCGCGCGATGCGGCGTCGCTGTTCCGTCTCGCGCTCGAGTCGGCGCCCGCGGGGACCGCGTGGCACGCGGTGGCGGATGAGGGGATCGCCGTGCGCGACATCGCTGCGGTGATCGCGCGGCGGCTCGGGATGGGGACGGAGCAGGTGCCCGTGGAGGAGTTCGGTCCGTTCGGGCCGATCTTCGCGATGGACCAGCCCGCGTCGAGCGCTCACACGCGAGAGGCGCTGGGATGGGTACCCACGCACCCGGGGCTGCTGGAGGACCTCGAGAACCTCGAGCCGTGACCGTGCGCCTCGGGTGATCGCCCGGGGATGGTCTTCGTCGAGGGCTCAGAATCCGCGCCATGTCCGCGGTCATGGCGCGTTTTCCGAGCGGTGAGTCCACGTTGTGTCGGGGTGGGTGTCGCTGGTGGACCTCGTCCAGTGCTCAGAATGCGCGCCACCCCTCCGGGGACCGTGCGATTCGTGAGCAGTGGGTTTCGCGTTGTGCGGGGCGGGGTGTGGCTGCGTGGTCCCGTCGAGTGTTCGGCAGCCCCGGGCCTGCGGTCGGAAGAGGGCGGGTGGTGAGGGCGTGGTCAGAAGGGGGCGTGTTCGGGGAGGGGGCGTGGGGTGCGGATGCGGGCGAGGACCTCGCGGCCGCGCGCGGTCATGGCCGGGCCGTCGTCCGGCTCGGGGGTCCTGGTGTGGGGCGGACGGTTCTCGTCGGTGGGTGGTGGTGGGTTCTCGCGATCGGGGGCGTGGGCCGGGTCTGCGTTGTGGGCGCGGCGGAGGATCGCGCGGGCGCGTTCGGTGGCGTCGGTCATGTCTCGGCCGGGTGGTCGTGTCTGGGCGACCTGGCCGAGTGGGCTGATCCACGTGAGTGTCCGGTCGGGATCTTGGGCCACATCCCCGTCGGTGGCGTGTTTGAGCCGGTGATGCCGGCGGCAGAGGTGGGCGAGGTTCTCTGCGTCGGTACCTCCTCCGTCTTCCCAGGCTGTGGTGTGGTCGGCATCGGCCGTGAGCGCCCGCCGGTTGCAACCCGGGAACCTGCAGCGTTCGTCCTCCACCCTGAGCCGGCGGCGGAGCGCGGCGGGGAGTCGGTAGGAGCCCCGCCCGACGGAGACGATGTCGCCGGTGTCGGGTCGGGTGAGGATGCGGGTAAAGGCGGGCGCTGCGGCGGCCAGCCTGCGGGCAGTGTCGGGATCGACGGGTCCGTATCCGCTCAACTCGCCCGGCTCCTCGCCCGCCCCGGCGAGGGTGGCGGCGGGGACGGTCACCATGAGCTCCACGGCGACACCGCCGGCGGTCGCGGGGAGGCCGAGGAGGAGGTCGACGGCGGCGTCGGCGCGCAGTTGCGGGAGGGTGCGGGTCTCGTTCGGTTCGGCGGCCAGAGCGCGGGCGTGGTGATGCAGTCGGGCGTCGATGGCGAGGACGTTCTCCGCAGTGGCGAGGAGGTGGAGGTGGGCCATCCCGTCGCGTTCCTCGGTGATCCACGCGGATCGCTCCTCGCGTGCTTGCCGCGCGCGGGTGGTGAGGGAGTCGGGGTGCAGGCGTTCCCGCATCCTGCGGGCGAGGTTGTCGAACCTCGCGGGGGTGAGGTGCATCGCGGCGGGGAGGACGGCGCCTTCGTATGCCTCCCACGTCTCGGTGGGAAGCGAGTTGAGGTGGACCACGAGCTTGTGAACGTGCTGCCGGGAGATGTCGCCGGTGGCGAGGGCATTGAGGGTGGCGGGTAGCGCGGCGATGGTCTCGGCGTCGCAGGTCTCGATCTGCACGAACCGCTCCGACACGTTCAACGCGACGGCGACTTCGGCGGTCATGGACCGGCGTTGCATGTCCCGCGCCTCGGCCAGGCGGTCGAGATGGAGGAGTGCGGCGAGCTCATCGGCAGTGGACGCGAATTCGGCCAGCAGGCGCAGTCGTTCGGCGTGGAGTGCTGCCTCGGCTCGGCGGCCCTCTTCCAGGCGTGACAGGAGGATCCGCTGTCTCTCCTCCATCGCGGCGACCGCGGGGTCGGAGGCGCGTGCGGGTTCGAACCGGGGTGTCCGGTTCGTGGTGCGCGTCTCCTCTGTCATGAGAGATACTCAACCAGAGGCCACCGACATTAGGGATGGGGCCGGGTCGGGTGGGGAGAACCGCGGGGCGGTTCTCCCGCTGTGAAGGAGTCGGGGCGCGCCGGGCGGATGGTCACCGCCAGGTCGGACGTGCTTACATGGCCGAGCCGTGCAGGTGGCGAGCTATGAGGGGTCGCGTTCCTGGCTGTGCTCTGGCTGTCGGTCAGGACGGGTTGGGCCAGACTCAGTCCGCGGTGATCGGGAGACTATGCCAGGTGTCGAAGGCGACGGCGGCGGCGGCCTCCGCGTCGCCAGCGGCGCAGAGCTCGATGAGGCGCTCGTGGGCGTCGACCGAGCGCTGGGCGCTGGCCGAGGCGAAGCGCATCCGCTCGACTCGACGGACGACGGGGCCGAAGTGCTCCAGTACCGACTCGACGGCTTCGTTGCCGAGGGCAGCGACGGGGACGGCGTGCAGTCTCTCGTCGGCGTCGAGAGCGGCGGCGACGTCACCCGTCTCCAGGGCCGCAGCGAAGTCGCGGTTGGCTGCGCGCATCCGCTCGATGTCTTCAGGGGTCAGGATGGCGACGCTCTCGCGGACGGCGAGCTGGTGCATCGCGGCGAGGACATCGCGGGCGTCGCGGACCTTGCGCTCGTCGATCGTGCTCACCGTCGTGGATCGGCCTGGCTGGGTCTCGACGAGACCGCTCGTCGCCAACCGGAGAAGGGCTTCCCTGACCGGAGTTCGGCTCACGCCCAGCCATGCCGCGAGATCGACGTCCTTCAACTGCTCTCCCGGCGCGAATGTGCCATCCACCAGGGCATCTCTGAGACGCGTGTACACGTCGTTCCGGAGCAGGGAGCGTCCAAGAGGAGAGGATCCGGCGGGGATAGGCATGCAATATATTGCGCACACTTCGCAGGCCCCAGCAAATCAACCGCACACCCGGGAATGGAAGACCACTCTTGTGTATTGCTACCAGTACGCAATATATTGCGTATCAAATCGAGAAGGGGTCCCCCATGACCGCCACCGTGTTCCAGCCCGCAGCCGAGCAGCCCACCGTCGTCCTCGTCCATGGCGCCTTCGCCGAATCGGCGAGCTGGAACGGCGTCGTCGAGCGCCTCCAGGGTGCCGGGCTCCCCGTCCTCGCCGTCGCGAACCCGCTGCGAGGGTTGGCGGCCGACGCCGAGTACCTCCGCACGGTGATCGACCACATCGACGGACCGGTCGTCGTCGCCGGACACTCCTACGGAGGGTCCGTGCTGAGCGAGGCCACCGAGGGTGCAGAGAACGTGCGCGCGCTCGTCTACATCGCGAGCTTCCAGCTCGAGCCGGGGGAGAGCACCGGCGAGCTCGCCGCGAAGTTCCCCGGCGGTGTGCTCGGCGAGGCACTCACGCCCGTCCCCTTCACCTCGGGCGGCTTCAGCGGCGACGACCTCTACATCGAGCAGGACAGGTTCAATGAGATCTTCGCCTCCGACGTCCCGGCCGCCACCGCGGTGCTGATGGCCGCGACCCAGCGCCCGATCGCCGCCTCCGCCCTCGCCGACGCGGCGACCAAGGCGGGATGGAAGACCATCCCCTCCTGGGCGATGATCACCCTGCGCGACCTCGCCATCCCGGCCGACTCGATGCGCTTCATGTCCGAGCGGGCGAACTCGCGGTCCGTCGAGATCGACGCGTCGCACGCGGTGACCGTGTCGCAGCCGGACGCGGTCGCCGACCTGATCCTCGAGGCCGTGCGCGAGACGAGCCGCTGACCATGATCGCGGAGTCGGTGCGAGCATCGCGAGTGCCGGTCGCGGTCGCAGCCGAGGCGCGCGGCTGATGGACGCCGCGGTGTTCGGGATCCCGCTCTGGGCCGAACTGGTGGCCGCCGGACTCGGCGGCCTCCAGGGCGCCCTCTTCGCGGCGGGATTCAGGGAGCGCCGCCTCGACGTCCTCGGGGTCGTCGCGATCGGGATCGCGGTGGCCCTAGGCGGGAGCCTGCTGCGCGACCTCATCCTCAACCAGCCACCGGTGGTGGTGTGGAGCAGCTGGTACCTGCTCGTCGCCGGACTCGCCGCGCTGGTGGGGATGGCCGCCGGCCCGCTCGTGAAGCGGGCCGGATGGGTGGTCACCGGGCTCGACGCCCTCGTGATCGGCACCTTCGGCGTGATCGCGACGACGAAGGCACTCTCGCTCGGGGTCGGTGCTATCGGCGCACTCCTCGTGGGGATCATCGGCGCCGTGGGTGGGTCGCTCGTCCGCGACCTGCTGCTCGGGCTGCCCGTCTCCTTCCTGCAGATCGGGTCGCTGTTCGCCGCGGCGGCGGGGGCCGGGGCGGCGGTCCTCATCCTGCTCGTGACGCTGGGTGTCGGCGTGCCGATCGCGGGAGCGATCGCAGTCGGCGTCACCGCTCTGCTCAGGCTCGCGGCGGTGCGGTTCGACTGGCGCTTCCCCGAGCAGCGCGCGCTGCCGTGGCCGTGGCGCTCCCGGCCTCGGATGCGCGGTGCGGGCGGATGACGGAAGACCCGCATCCGTGGATCGAGACGACAAGAGGAAGAGATGGACGTGACGCGACGAGATGACGTGGTGGCGGGGATGCTCTCCTCGGCGGTGGAGGCCGCTGCGATCGCATCGGCACTTGCCGACACCCGAGCTGCGACACCCGCCGAGGCGCTCGCCCTCGACCCCGCCCGCGCCGCTGTGCTCCGCGGCGTGCCCGACATCGAGCGCGTCCTCGAGGAGCTGTGGGCGGAGCGGAGAGCCCGGAGCGGACACCTCGCCAGCGTGCTCGGGCAGGCGGCGTCCGCGGCGACCGGGTCCACTCGCGACTGGACGGATGTGGGCGACGAGGCGATGATCGCCCAGGGCAGGTCGTCGGCGCTGATGGCGACGGTCATCCTCCAGAGGATCGCTCCCGCCTACGGTGTCCTCCGAGGCGACGCCCCCGCCCGAGCCCTCGATGTCGGCACAGGTGTCGGCGCGATCGCCCTTGCTCTCGCGGAGGGGGTGATCGCGCTCCAGGTCACCGGGATCGACATCGCCGAGCGGCCCCTCGAGCTGGCCGAGCGACGACTGGCGGAGGTCGCGTCGGAGCCGGCGTCCCGCATCCGACTGCGTCGTCAGGATGTGACGACGCTCGGCGACGAGGCAGCGTACGACCTGGTGTGGGTGCCTGTCCCGTTCCTCCCCGACGGCATCGTCGACGCCGCTCTCGCGCGAGCGTCCGCTGCGCTGCGGCCCGGCGGACTGCTCGTCCTCGGCACCCGACCCGACGTTGCCCACCCGCGATCTGCGGTCACGGCCGCGTGGGTCGCCGAGTCGAGCGGGGGAGGGACGCTCACGACGTCGGAGGTGGAGAAGCGCGTCGCCGCCCTCGGGCTTCAGGAGATCCAGCGGTTCGCGACCGTGCCGGGCGGGCCCGTGCTGGTCGCGGCGCGCGCGGAGTGAGCCGCCGGGGCGCCCTGCGATCCTTCCGCGGGGTCCGCCGCTGAACATATGTGCAGATCCGGCCTCACGGCTCATCGACACGTGATGCGTTCGCTAGGTTAGCGACCAGTCACTACGTGAAGGAATGCAATGAAGCACATGACCCAGCGGCGCAACGCGATCTGGCTCGCCGTCGCGCTCGCGCTCTGCCTGTTGTCGGCGATCGGATCCTCTCTGATCCAGACGGCGGGCGGCCACGTCACCGTCAAGGACATGCGGTGGGAGACCTCGTCCGGCGAGGCGCTCAGCGCCCTGCTGTTCAAGCCCGACAGCGCGACGGACGAGAACAAGGCGCCTGCGGTCGTCGTCAGCCACGGCTGGTGGAACAACCGCGAGATGCAGGACGCGAACTACGTCGAGCTCGCGCGGCGCGGCTACGTCGTCGTCTCGATCGACATGTACGGTCACGGCAACTCCGACCCGCTCTCGAACGCGGACATCCCGGTGAACGGCACCGGCATGTACGACGCGGTCAAGCTCGTCGCCGACCTGCCCTACGTCGACACCGACCGCATCGGAATCGAGGGGCATTCGAACGGCGCCCGCGCCGCGAACTACAGCGTCGTGGCCGACAACGCCGCCGACACGCAGCTGATCTCGTCGGTGCTGCTCGTCGACAACGAGGCCTTCTACAAGGATGCGGACGGCGCCTACATGAACATCTACGGCAGCCGCGACGTGGGCCTCGTCGCCGACCAGTACGACGAGTTCTTCTTCCGCAGCTATGACGCGGAGGGCACCGCCATCACGAAGCCGCGCGACTTCGTCACCACTCCGAACGCGCAGTCCTTCCTGAACTTCGGGGCCGACCCGTCGAAGGGCGGTACCCAGGAGCGCGAGGCCGGGCAGTTCTACACCGACGACGTCGACGGAGCCGAGGCCGACCGCATCCTCTACACGCCGGCCCAGACGCATCCGTGGGGCCCGTTCTCGAAGCAGACCACGACCGACGTGCTCGACTACTTCGACCACACCCTCGGTGCCCCGAATCCGATCGCGTCGGACTCGCAGGTGTGGCAGTGGAAGGAGGCGTTCAACGCCCTCGGGCTCGTCGGCTTCGGGATCTTCCTGGTCGCGTTCGCCCGCGCTCTCCTCTTCACCCGGGCCTTCGCCGGCCTGCGGCGCACCGAGGAGGAGCCGGCCCGTCCGCTCGCCCGCAAGGGTCTCGTCTGGTTCTGGGCGACCATGGTCGTCTCCGCCGTCGTGTCGGGCGTGACCTACGTCGCACTCTCGCAGAACGACGACATCGGTGCGCTCGCGTTCAACACGCTGCCGTCGATCTTCCCGCAGGGCGCCGTGTTCTTCATCGCCCTCTGGGCTGCAATCAACGGCGGAGCCGCCCTGTTGATCATGCTGATCTCGTACTACGCGATCGGACGCAAGGCGGGCGTCGACCTTCGCGCCGGCGGGATGCTGCCCGGATGGAAGAAGTTCCTCCAGGCCATCCTCCTCGGCCTCGTCGTGGTGGTCGCCGCGTTCGGGATCGTCGCCGTCGTCGACTACTTCTTCACCAGCGACTTCCGCCTCTGGGTGCTCGCCGTGAAGTGGTTCACGCCGGACAAGATCCCGCTGGCGCTGCTCGTGCTGCCCTTCTTCCTGCTCTACTTCTTCGCCAACTCGATCGCAGTGAACGTCTTCAACCGGTTCACCCTCGGCGGACGCGAGTGGATCAACACGGCCGTGCTCGCCCTGTTCAACGCCCTCGCGCCGATCGTGCTCGTGGTCGTGCAGTACTGGACGTTCTTCGCCAGCGGCGAGCTCGTGCCCGGGTTCGGCGGGATCTTCAGTATCTGGCTGTTCCCCGTGATCGTCATCCTGGCGGTGGCGGCCGTGGTGTCGCGGAAGCTCTACCGCGTGACGAACAACCCCTACGTGGGCGGGTTCATCATGGCGGCGACCGTGAGCCTGGTGTCGGTGACGAACACGCTCACCGTCGTGAGCTAGACGCGGTGACGTCGTGCGCCGCGGTTGGTCAGTGCAGCAGCTCGAGACCGACCGCGGTGCGCACCACCAGTCGGGTGCCGCGGGCGAACATGTCGTTCACCTCGTCGGCGCTGGCCCCCGTGAGCTCGCGGCTGAGCTCGAGCGAGCGGTGGAGGCGACGCGCCACCACCTCGCGGATGCGCGGGTGGGTCGCCGACGCCGCCCACGCCTGCAGCTGGAAGCGGAGCAGGTCGGCCTCGGCGATGGTGGTCTGGAAGGCCGCACCGATGTCGTCGAGGGATCCCGGCCGGCCCTCCGCCACCGCCTGGTCGAGACGGACCCGGGCGTTCGCCTCGATGAGGTCGTAGCAGAGCTCCACGCACGCCACGAAGAGGCCCATCTTGCTGGTGAACAGCTTGAAGAGGTAGGGCTGCGACACTCCGAGAGCATCGGCCACGGCGCTGACGGGAGTGCCGTCGTAGCCCCCACGGGCGAAGTGCGAGAGCGCCTCGCGCGTGGCCTCGAGCCGCCTCTGGTCGGCCTTGGTGGTCATGGGGGAACGCTATCGCATGAGGTGCGGGCGGACCCTGGGCCCGGATCGGCCGTGGCAGGGCCGCGCTGAGGGGGCAGAGAGTTCATCGACCACCACGGGGAGTCCACGCCCCGGTCGATGAGCAGAAGGGGGAGCGTCGCCCGAGATCGGCGCTCCCCCGGATCACGTCCCGGTCCCGGGTCGGGCACCGGGTCCGGCGTCGCGGTGGCTCCTCTGTGCTGACGGCCGTCACGTCGGGCAACGCCGCGGCGACGGCTGCGCTGATGGCCGTCAGAAGGTACCGCCAGAGCGGAGCTGACGCGTATATGGGCTCCTGATGGCGCTGAGCGTACCTTTGTGCGGCAACCCTGGCCGCGGAAGCGAAGAGGGGTCGGCGCAGTCAAGGCCCGCCCGGGGTCAGTCCTCTTCGATGTCGGAGAACAGCCCTGTGAAGCCCACGCCGGTGGCGCCGAGGCCCTGGAAGAACGCGCCCGCGGCGGGGCTGGCGACCGCGGCGGAGGCGTCGTCGTAGCCGTCGAAGTAGAGGTCGAGCGTCCGGTGGGACGGGGTGGGGGTTCCGTCCTCCTTCGGCCAGACCTTCGCCGACTCGAGTCGGCGCAGGCCGGGGAGCTGCGCCGCGAGGGCCCGGAGCTCGGGATACGCGGCCTCGAAGGTCTCGGGGTCGGTGGGGTTGTCGATGATGAGGGTGATCTTCGTCGGCATGGTGTCGTCTTCTCTCTGTGTTCTCTGTGTTCTCTGTGTTCTGTATGTTCTCTGCGGGATGGGGTCTGGGGCGGAGGGGGTGCTCAGTCGGGCCGGCCGTACGTCTCGAGGAGACGCAGCCAGATCTCGCTGATCGTCGGATAGGCCGGCACCGCATGCCAGAGTCGTTCGACCGGCACCTCGCCGACGATCGCGATGGTGGCGGAGTGGAGCAGCTCGGCGACATCCTGGCCGACGAAGGTCGCGCCCACGACCACACCGCGGCTCTCGTCGACGACCAGCTTCGCGCGCCCCGCGTAGCCGTCGGCGTGCAGCTTCGCCCCGGCGACCCAGCCGAGGTCGTACTCGACCGCTCGAACGGGCATCCCCTGCTCGCGCGCGGCGCGCTCGGTGAGCCCGACGGCCGCGACCTCCGGATCGGAGAACACCACGCGAGGCACGGCGCCGTGGTCCGCCGTGGCGACGTGGGCTCCCCACGGTCCGTCGTGGAGTGCGGTGCCCTGGAGGCGCGCGGCGATCGCCTCGCCGGCGGCGCGAGCCTGGTACTTGCCCTGGTGGGTGAGGAGGGCGCGACCGTTGACGTCGCCCACCGCGTAGAGCCAGTCGGTTCCCGAGACGAGCATGGTCTCGTCGACGACCAGCTCTGTCCTGCGGGCTCCGGAGCCGGCCGTCCCGAGCCCGGCCGTCCCGAGGCCGACCGTCTCGAGGCCGACCGTCTCGAGGCCGAGGTGGTCGGTGTTCGGCCGTCGTCCGGTCGAGACGAGGATCTCCTCGGCCCGGATCGCGGTGTCGTCTCCCAGCGTGACGGTCACGGTCCCATCCCTATCACGAGCGACCCGCGCAGGGGCAGACCCCCATCGCACGTCCACACCTTCCTCGGACAGGGCGGCCGCGACCAGGTCCCCGACGAACGACTCCTCGCGCTCGAGGAGCGCCCCTCGGGAGAGCAGGGTGACCCGGGATCCGAGGGACGAGAAGGCGAACGCGAGCTCGACGCCCGCCACGCCGCCGCCTACGACGATGAGGCTCGCGGGCACGTGGTCGGCTGCGGTGGCCTCCTGCGTCCCCCACGCGGAGACGGAGTCGAGGCCGGGGATCGGCGGCAGGACGGGGACGGAGCCGGTGGCCAGTGCAACGGCACGCGCGCGGTACTCCCGGTCGCCCACCTCGACGGTCTGCCGACCGACGAGGCGGCCATGCCCGCGGAGGAGGTCGATGCCGGCCGAGTCGAGCCACGAGACCTGCCCCGCATCCGACCAGCCGTCGGTGAAGCCGGTCCGGCGGGCGAGCACTGCGGCCGCGTCGATCGTGCCTGTGACCGCCTCCCGCGCGCCGGCGAGCCGACGCGCCGTGCGCAGGGCGTGCCCGCTCCGCAGCAGAGCCTTGGACGGCATGCACGCCCAGTACGAGCACTCTCCGCCGACGAGCTCCGACTCGACCACGGCGACGTGGAGTCCGCGCTTCGTGGCGTAGTCGGCGACGTTCTCGCCGACGGGACCGGCCCCGATCACGATGAGGTCGTAGTCGAAGCGGTCGCCCCCGGCGCTCATGCGCGGCCCTTCCGAAGCAGCACGCTCAAGCGGATCGCGGCGATCAGGAAGAAGATCCCGCCGAGGATGGCGTAGCCGCCCACTCCCACGATGGTCGTCGCCCCCTGGAGCCCTTGGATCAGGAAGGCGGTTCCGGCGAAGACCGAGATCCCGCCGCTCACGATGAGGGCGACCTGCCCGCCCGCGCGTCGCCGGAGGACGGCGGTGATCAGCTGCGTCGCACCCGACAGGATGGCCCACGTTCCCCAGACCGCCAGTGCGGCGGCCACCGAGATGACGGAGGTCCAGCCCAGGGCGATCGCCACGAGCACGCTGACGACGACGTTGATCCATTCGGGGATCCGAGGTCCGCTCGCGGCGTCGACCGTGCGGAGCTGCCAGAGCACGGAGCCTGCGTCGACGAGCGGGTAGAGCACGAGGAGTGCGCTGAGCAGAGGTGCACCGAGAGGCGCCGTGACGATGAGGACCGCCGCCCAGACGATCGCGAAGCCGAAGCGGACGACGTAGAGCCGACGCAATCGGGTACTCGACGTAGGAAGCGGGGTGGCGCCGGGGGTGACGGGTGGAGCGGACGCGGACATGTCGAACCTCTCGAAGTTTGTGGCATAGATGTAGAGTTACTAGTACGTCTACATCGGCGACTATAGAGTGATCCCACCGAAGGACGCAAGTGAACGGTGACGAGAGGAGGCGAGCGTGCAGGTCGACGACACCGTGGACTCCACACCGCCGGCGGGCCCGGTGCCTCGCTCCGACACCCGGGCGCGCATCCTCGCCGCGGCGAACGACCTCTTCTACGCGCAGGGCATCCGGGCGACGAGTGCCGACCGCATCATCGAGCAGGTCGGCATCACGAAGGTCACCTTCTATCGGCATTTCCGCACGAAGAGCGACCTCGTCGTGGCCTACCTCCAGCAGCAGGCGGCAGCCGAGCGCGGCTGGATCGAGAGCGCCCGCCACGAGGGCGATCCCGTCGGTTCACTGCGCTCCCTGGCGACCGGGATCGGGGCCGCCAGCTGCAGCCCGGGCTTCCGCGGGTGCCCCTTCATCAACGCGGCTGCGGAGTTCAGCGACCCCGACGACCCGGTGCGCGAGGCCGTGCAGGTCCATCGCGACTGGACTCGGGACCAGTTCGCGTCCATCGCGGCGGACGCCGGCGTGCCCGACCCCGAGGCGACCGCGCGGCAGCTCATGATCCTCCGCGACGGCGCGATGGTGAACGGCTACCTCGGCGACCCGGAGACGGTCGCCGACTCCCTCGGCGCCGGCTTCGCCGCCATCCTCGCCCGGGCGTAGCCTCGCCCCCTCAGCGCTCTCGTGCCCGGTGCTCCGTGAGGTTGGGGCGTGCGGATGTGACGGTTGCGGCGGGCTGAGGGTGGCAGAGGTCGCCAGGAGTGTCAGATCCACCCACCGGCCGAGGGGGAGGGCTGGGGTCTAGCGGATTGTGCGGATCTGGCAGTTGTGGCGAGCTGAGGGTGGCGGAGGTCGCCGGGAGTGTCAGATCCACGCACCGGCCGAGGGCGAGAGCTGGGGCCTAGCGGATGGTGCTGGATCTGACGGTTGTGGCGGGTTGAGGGTGGCCGGAGTCGCCAGGAGTGTCAGATCCGCGCACCAGGTCGAAGGGGGAGGGCTGGAGGCCCAGCGGGGATGGTGCTGGATCTGGCAGTTGCGGCGGGCTGAGGGTGGCCGAGGTCACCGGGAGTGTCAGATCCATGCACCGGGTCGAGGGGGAGGGCTGGAGGCCCAGCGGATGGTGCTGGATCTGACGGTTGTCGCGGGTTGGGGTGGCGGAGGTCGCCGGGAGTGTCAGATTCGCGGAGGGGCGGAGTCCGGCCGCCGACGGGTGCCGGGTCGGCGCCGACCTCGCGGACGGGTGAGGGCGTTGAGGACGGCGAGGGCGCGGAGCGCGAGGCGGCGGCTGATGCGGCCGCCGCTGCCCGCGCGGAGGAGGCGCAGGGTGAGCTGCGACGCGACGGCGCGCGCGATCGCACGGGCCTCCCGGCCCTCGGCGGGGATGCCGAACACGCGCGTGGCCTGCGACACCAGCGTGCCGAGGAGGAGTCGCCCGACGAGGGTGTCCTGCATGTCGAGCACGGCGGTGTCGAGCGTGTACTCGCCCGGACGGGGTGCGCGATTCGGGGGCAGCGGTCGGCCGAGGAGGGCGGCGAAGTCCGCCGCGGGGAACCGCCGCTCCGCCGAGGGGGACCGGTACGCCTCGGGGGCGCTGGAGGGCACGGATGCGGCGGACCGCGAGCCGTGCGTCGTCGTCGCCTCCGGGTGCGGGTCGCCCACCTCCACGCTGTCGCTCCACACGACGTCGCGGGAGGAGCGCGCGATCCGGATCTCGAAGCGACCCGGCTCCAGCCGCCACCCGTGCGCCGCCGCATCCCAGTACTGGAAGGCCCGCGGCCCCAGCTCGATCCGCACCCGCTCGGCCGCGCCGGGCTCGAGCTCGACCTTCGCGAAGCCGCACAGCTCCTGCTCCGGGTGGAAGACCGCGCCGGAGGGCGCGTGCACGTAGACCTGCACCACGTCCGACCCGCGCCGCGCGCCCCTGTTCGTCACCGTCACCTCGACCGCGAACGACCCCGGGGGACCACCCGGCAGCGGCGTGACCCGCGCATCCGACCAGTCGAACGTCGTGTACGAGAGCCCGTGCCCGAAGGGGAACGCGACGGGGGTCTTCACGCTGTCGAACCAGCGGTATCCGACGTAGAGGCTCTCGCGGTACTCGATCGTGGCCGGTCCGTCGGGGAGGCGGGCCACCGGATGGTCGTCGTAGCGCTCGGGGAACGTCTCCGCCAGGCGTCCGCCGGGCTCGGCCGCGCCGGTAAGGACGTCGGCGAGGCCGCTGCCTCCCGCCTGCCCGCCCAGGTACGCCTCGAGGACGGCCGCGACCTCCCCGCGCCACGGCGTCTCGACGGGGGAGCCGTTCTGCAGCACGACCACCGTGGACGGGTTCGCGCGGACCACGGCGTCGATCAGGACGGTGTGGGCATGGGGGAGTCGCAGGTGCCGCCGATCCACGCCCTCCGTCTCGAACGTCTCCGGCAGCCCCACGACGACGACGGCCACATCTGCGGCCCGCGCGTGCGCGACCGCCTCGTCGATGAGGGCGCGGGAGGGCGGCGACGTGCCGAGCAGCCGTTCGTAGCCGGGAGCGTAGGTGACGGCGTCCGATCCCAGCGCCTCCGTCAGCGACACCCGGAGGGTGTCGAGCCGCGTCGGGGTCACGTGCGAGCTGCCGGCGCCCTGGTAGCGGGGGTCGTCCGCCATGGCACCGATGAGCGCGACCGTCGCCCCCGGGCGCAGCGGCAGGATCCCGTCGTTCTGAAGCAGCACCGTTCCTGCCGCGGCGACCCGCCGCGCGAGGAAGTGGTGCCCGTCCGCCCCCGACGGCACCGAGTGCGGGTCGCCCGACGCTTCGTCGGCGTGGGAGAGCACGAGGGCGAGGATGCGCGCCACGGCCGCGTCGAGATCCTCGCGCGGGAGCCGGCCCGAGGCGAGGGCGGTCAGCACGCCCTCGTCGTCGTCGCGGCCCAGGCCCGGCATCGTGAGGTCGGCTCCGGCGGGGATCGAGAGCGTGCGGTCCCAGACGGCGCCCCAGTCGGAGACGACCACCCCCTCGTAGCCCCACTCGTCGCGCAGGATGGTCGTCAACAGCTCGCGGTTCTCGGTGCAGTGCTCGCCGTTCAGGAGGTTGTAGGCCGCCATCACGGTGGCCGGGCGCTCGTTCGTCACGATGGACTCGAAGCAGGCGAGGTACAGCTCCCGGAGGGCGCGCTCGTCGACGATCGAGTCGACGCCGTAGCGCCGCCGCTCCGTCTCGTTCGCCGCGAGATGCTTGAGCGAGACGCCCACCCCGGCGCTCTGCACCCCGGAGGTCCACGCTCCGCCGAGGACGCTCGTCACGAGCGGATCCTCCGAGAAGAACTCGAAGTTGCGCCCGCCCACCGGCGTCCGCTTGAGGTTCACGCCCGGTCCGAGCAGCACGCCGATCCCGTGATCGCGCGCCTCGCTGCCCAGAGCCTCGCCGACCTGGCGCACCAGCACGGGATCCCACGTGGATCCGAGCGACACCGCCGTAGGGAAGCACGTCGCGGGATGGGCGTCGAACATCGACATCTGCGCGTCCTCCCGCGGACGGCGGACGCCGTGCGGTCCGTCCCCGAGCCTCATCGACGGGATGCCGAGCCGCGGGATCGCGGTGGTGGTCCACGTGTCGGCGCCGGCCGTGAGGGCGATCTTCTCCGCATCCGTCAGCTCCGAGAGCAGGTCTCGGATGCGCGTCTCGATCATGTGGGCTCCCGACCACCATCGTAGGTGTGTCTGGCAGACTGAGCCGCACCTCGACCGAAGGGCATCGCCGTGACCGACACCGTTGTTCCCGCCACCGCTGGTTCCACCACCCTGCCGACCGTCTCGCTCGTGATCCCGGCGTACAACGAGGAGGAGAGCATCGGGAAGTGCCTCATCGGCGCCGTCGAGCAGACGGTGCCGTTCCACGAGATCATCGTCGTCGACAACAAGTCCACCGACGGCACCCGCGCCGCGGTCGAGGCGATGATCACGGCCTTCCCGGATGCGGGCATCCGCCTGGTGACGCAGGATGCGGAGCAGGGCATCACCCCCACCCGCAACGCCGGCTTCAACGCGGCGACGGGCGACGTGATCGGGCGGATCGACGCCGACACCGCGCTCTTCCCCGACTGGGTCGAGCAGGTGCAGAGGGCGTTCTCGACGGGCGACTTCGTGGCGGCGAGCGGGCCGGTCGAGTACTACGACATGCCCCTGCGGCGGCTCGGGCACAAGGCGGACGACGGGTTCCGCAAGATCCAGGTGAAGCTCGCCGGCGACTACGTCTTCCTGTTCGGGACGAACATGGCGATCACCCGCGCGGCGTGGATCGCGGTGCGCGACGACACCTGCGCCGACCGCGAGGACCTCATGCACGAGGACCTCGACCTCGCCGTCCACCTCGCGCTGCGGGGCCTGAAGGTGGGATACGTCTCGTCGATGGTGGTGGGGATGTCGGCCCGTCGACTCGACTCCGCGCCGAAGGACTACTTCTACTACGTGGAGCGCTTCAAGCGGACCTACGAGGCGCACGGCATCCGCGACGTCCGACTGCTGGCGCCGATGGCGGTGTTCCTCGGCATCTACCCCGCGCTCCACCTGGAGCGGCAGCTGCGCGAGCACCGCACCGCGCGGGAGTGGGGCGGCGCGCCGAAGGCGCCCGTCGCCACCGCGTCCGACTCGAGCGCGTCGGACGGCGGCGCGGTCACCGCCTAGCGTCGCTGAGGGCGGTGACGAGGCGCTCGACGCCGTAGTTCCAGGCGCGGTCGACGTCGCCGCCGAGGCGGAAGCTGCCGTTCAGCTCCATGCTGATGAAGCCCGTCGCCCAGGCCGTCAGCGTGCGCGCGGCCTCGAGCGCATCCGCCTCGCCCGCCAGGTCGGTCGCCGTGCGGATCAGTGCCGCGCTCGAGGCCGCGCTGAGCTCCCGGTTGGCGACGGGGATGCCGGGGCCGGGCGTCATCACGAGCTGGAAGGCCGCGGGCCGCTCCTTGCCGAACTCCCGGAACCGGGCGAGCACGTCCGCCGCCGTCTTCGCATCGTCGACGCGTTCGGTGAGCTCGCGCAGCGTCGCCTCGGCGACGAGGCGGATGAGCTCCCCGCGGCTCTGTACGCGTTTGTAGAGCGACGGGGCTCGGACGCCGACCCGCGTCGCGACGGCCTGCATCGTCACCCCGGGGAGCCCGTCGTCCTCGAGCAGGTCCCGGGCGGCGGAGAGGATGGCGTCGAGCGAGGTGCGGTCGGGCGTGGGCATGGCTCGAGTATAGCTATTGACAGTAGCCATGATGGCTATGTATCGTAGCCATCATGCAGATCGCACCCCACCTCCACCGCATCGGCAACGACATCGTCGCCGCGTACCTCGTCGACACGGAGGAGGGCATCACCGTCATGGACGCAGGCCTCCCCGGCCATTGGCGCGACCTGCTCGCCGAGCTGGCGTCGATGGGGAGGCGCGTCGACGACATCCGCGGCGTGATCCTCACCCACGGCGACTCCGACCACGTCGGCTTCGCCGAGCGGCTGCGACGAGAGCGCGGGGTGCCGGTGTACGTGCATCCGGGCGATGCGGCGCGCGCGAAGGGCGGCCCGAAGCCGAAGAACCCGACCGGCCGGATGCGCCTGGGCGCGCTCCTGGGGTTCGCCGCGTACTCGCTGCGCAAGGGCGGGGCGCGTCCGGTGTGGCTCACCGAGGTGGTCGAGGCGCGGCCGGGCGACGTGCTCCCGTTGCCGGGCGCACCGGAGATCATCGGCATGCCCGGGCACTCGCCCGGCAGCATCGCCGTGCACGTGCCGCTCGTCGACGCCGTGTTCGTGGGCGACGCGCTCACCACGCGGCACGTGCTCACGGGCGCAGTGGGCCCGGCGCCGGCGCCGTTCACCGACGAGCCCGCGGAGGCGCTGGCCTCCCTCCGCGCCCTGCTGCCCACGCACGCGACGTGGGTCCTCCCCGGCCACGGCGCCCCCTGGGCGGGCGGCGTCGAGGCCGCCGTCGACGCCGTCGAGCGCGCCGCCGCCGCCCACTAGCGCCCGGGCCGCGCCCGCGCCGGTGGAGGAGGGTGGGCGGGCGGATGTGGCAGTCGTGGTGGGTTCGTGGGCGGGAAGATCGCCGCGAGTGTCACATCCGCGCGCGTCGCTGCGGGCGGGCTCGCCCGGCGCCCACGTGGGGAGGGTGGTGCGGAACTGACAGTCGTGGTGGCTTCGCGGGCGGGAAGGTCGCTACGAGTGTCATATCCGCGCGCGTCGCTGCGGGCGGGCTCGTTCGGCGCGCCCATGCGGGGAGGGCGGGGGATGCGGATGCGGCAGTCGTGGTGGGTTCATGGGCGGGGAGGTCGCCACGAGTGGCAATTCCGTTGCTCTGCGCGGTGAGTAGCAGGGACGACGGCCACGGATTGGCGCGGGCGGGGTGGATGTGGGCGCGGCCACGCGGGGAGGGCGAGCGGTGCGGATGTGGCAGTCGTGGTCGGGCTCGCGAGCGATGGAGGTCGCCACAAGTGTCACATCCGCGCCGAGTCCGGCGGAGCGCGCCGAGTCCGGACGGTGCCCGGGGCTACGCGCCGGAGGCCGGGGGGAGGGGCGGCTCGGCGGGGAGGACGTGCTCGATCCAGCCGCCGTCGGCAGAGCGGACCCGCCAGCCCGTCGAGGAGAGGGAGGGGTTGAGCCCGCGCCGACGCCAGTGCACGTCGAAGAGCACCGCGGCGGTCACCATCTTCGTGACGGACTCGTCGTCGGGGTCCGAGAGCGCCATGGCGCGCGGGTCCATGTCGACGATCTGCGCATCCTTGAACGCGTCCTCGTCCTCGACCTCGATCTCCAGCTCGATCACGACCCGGTGCTTCGCCATGGCACGAGCGTACCCAGCGGAGGGGATGTGGATGGCAGAGCGGCGCGCGTCAGAAGAGCCAGAACGCCCACGGCCCGCCGAGCGGCAGGGCGATCGCGACGTAGGCCGCCAGCACCGTCGCCACGCCGCCCACCACGAGCGAGAGGATGCGCAGGGCCCGGATCAGTCGCCACGAGCCCGAGCGAGAGAGCAGCGCATGCTCCTCGCCGACGACCACGCCCCTCGAGAAGGCCCAGCCGGGCGCGACGCACGAGATCGTGATCCCGAGGAACGCGAAGGAGCTCAGCGAGAACCAGGCCAGGCTGATGTCGCCGAGGATCGCCGTCACGAGGCTGGCGATCCCGACGATCGCGACGGCGGAGTAGGCGAGGAACAGCGTGGGCTGGCGCACCAGCCGGAACGCGGCCGCCTCGCGGGCGACGAGCGCCGCGTCGGCGACAGGGCGGGCGCCCGAGCGAGGGGTGGACCGGTCATCCCACTCCGGGATGCGGTCGACGGCGCCCGGCCCTGTCACGGCGGCCGCGCAGGGCACTGACACAGCGCCATCGGCCGGCCCTGTCATGGCGGTGGCGCCGGGCACTGACACAGCGCCATCGGCCGGCCGTGCCACGGCGGCGGCGCCCGGGCCCGACGTGGCAACCACGCCCGACCCTGCCACCGCAGCCGCGGCCGCCCCCGACGCGGCGGCCGCGCCCGCGGCGACGACGTCGAGGCCGCCGCCCGCGGCCAGCTCGCGACGGATGCGGCGCCGCCGCAGAGCCCCACCCACGATCACCGCCGTGCCCACCACGGGTCCCGCGTAGAGGAGCGGATACGCCAGGAGGTAGGTCAGGAACATCGCCGGCACGGCGACGACGAGGCAGAGCACCGGGGCGATCGCGCCGAGCAGCCAGAGGGCGGTCCGCCCTGGTCTCGTGGGGTACCGCGGTGCCGCGGAAGGGGCCCCCGCCCCCGTGTCGACCATCGTGCCATCGTACGCACGGCACTCGAGAGCCACGGCGCGAGCGAGGATGGAACCCGGGGGTGGGATGCGGACAGTAGGGGATATGGGGACGGGAATCACCGACGAGGAGGAGACGTGGGCGCGCGCTCGCGACGGAGACTCCTCGGCCTTCGCGGCGCTCTTCGACAGGCATCGCGATCGGGTTTTCGGGCAGGCGCTGCGGCTCCTCCGTGCGCCGCACGACGCCGAGGATGTGACGGCCATGGTGTTCCTCGAGGCGTGGCGCAGGCGCGCCTCCGTCCGGGTGGTCGACGGTTCGATCGTCGCGTGGCTGCTCGTCACCACGAACTTCGTCGTCCGCAACCAGGCGCGCAGCGTCCGGCGATACCGCGAGGCGCTGCAGCGCATCCCCGTCCCCGCGGCGTCGGAGCAGCCCGATGAGACGGCGGATGTGGACGAGCGGCTCGACAACTCGTCCCGCGACACTCAGGTGCGGGCGGCCTTCGCCCGCCTCAGCCCGAACGACCAGGACGTCATCACCCTGTGCCTGCTCGAGGAGCTCCCGATGGAGCAGGCCGCGGCGGTGCTGAAGGTCCCCGTCGGCACGGTGAAGTCCCGGCTCTCCCGGGCCCGGCAGCGGCTCGGAGCCCACATCACCGAGCTCCTGAGCGCGACAGCGACCGCGAAGGGCGCGCCCGCGACCGCGAACGGCGCTCCCGCGACCGATCTCGACCCGACCGGATCCACGATTCCGCCGACCGGATCCACGACCTCGTCAGGAGGTGCAGAGCGATGACCGGACCCCGTTTCGACCCGCAGCGCAGCGACGCCATCCGCACCATGCTGATCGACACCGTCGAGCAGACCCCGGCGCGCGACCATCGCCGCCACGTGCGGATCGTCGTGCTCGCGATCCTCGCCGCGCTCGGCATCGGCGTCGGCTCCAGCGCCGTCGCGATGGCGCTGGGCGGGATCGACCTCTTCGGTCCGCCCGCGGCCACGCAGGCGGCGGTGGCCCCTGCGACCGCGTCCCCGACCCCTACGCCCACCCCATCCGCGACCCCCACGCCCGAGCCCCACCCGCTCGTCGTGACGGGCGACCCGATCGCGCCGCGCGACGTCGTGTCCGCCCCGCCCGCCACGCCCGCGTGGACGATCGACGTCCCCGGTGCGGGAGACATCTGCCAGGACCCCCAGGTCATCGACGTGTCGGACGGATACGCGCTCGTCCAGAGCGGGCCGACGCAGCCGCCCGAAGACCTCGCCTACGACTGCGCGCCGACCGAGACCAAGCTCTGGCTCTCGTTCGTCGACACGCGCGACGGCACCGTGGTCTGGACGAGGGAGTGGACCTGGCCGTTCGAGCCGACGACGTACACGACGGCCAACGTCCGTGTTCTCGGCACCTCGGGGCATCTGCTCGTGCAGACGGTCCTCTCCGGCGCGCCGCAGGATGCCGATCCGCGCGACGTGCCGGCCGAGGTGCTGGATCTGGCCTCAGGTCAGACCCTGGGTTCCCTCGACTACTTCTCCGAGCACCCGTGGGACTCGATCCTCCCGATCGCTGACGACTCCGGCGATGTGATCGCCGTCCGGCGGACGCCCGCTGACCCTCACGGGGGCACTGGCCAGGTGACGGTGAGTCGAGAAGACCCGCTGGATCCCTCGTCGGTCGCCTGGAGCGTATCCGTCGACGCGTCGCGGGTGAGCGTCAGCACGATCACGAACGAGAGCTCCGTCCTGCAGATCTCCTATGCGAGCACCGATGTCCAACCGCATTCCATGATGAAGGTCGTCGACATCGACTCGGGGGCGATCATGGTCGAGGGGCCGCAGGACCGCAGGTACCTCTATCTGGATGGCGTGACGATACGCGAGACGATGACCGGATCGACGATCTCGTCGATCGCGGGGATCGACGACGCCGGCAACGAGTTGTGGAGCAGGAGCGACGACGGGCGAGCGCTGCAGGTCGCGACGGTGACCTCACCCCAGGCCGTCCCGGGCGCCGGCGAGCTCCAGACGTCCACCGTGATGGTCAGCTTCGCCGACGGCAGGGTCGAGATGGTGGATGGTCTGACAGGCGAGTCCAGGTGGATCGTCGACGGCTCGACCTGCACGGTCAACCCGTACTTCGAACCGTTCCAGCGCACGCCGGACGGACTCGTCGTCCAGTGGTCGAGCGGCTACTCCTTGGAGGACGCGACCACCAGCAAGGGACCCACGTGTGCCTTCACCATGGACGGCGAGGTCGTGGACGTTGCCGGCCGGCCGGCACCCCACCCGTTCCTGGACTCCCCGGATGGCTGGACGGCGACCTACGAGCTGAAGGACGCGTGGGGTAGCGGGGGAGTGGCGACGTACAAGGTCCACAGCCCCGAGGGGACGGTGCCGACGGCGACCGTGCGGGATGCGGTCACCGGCGCGGTGCTGTGGACCAGGCCGATCGCCTCCGACGAGCGCTGGGCGTTCGCGGGAGGGTACCTCGTCGGACTCTCCGGAGGGACGATGTTCGGGATCGGCTGAGCACAGGCTCCGGCGGACGCGGACCCGAGGGGGGAAGCTGCGACCGTCGGGCGCCCGGGCGGGGGGCTCGGGCGCGACCGGTGGCCGTGGGCGGGGGGCCCACGGCCACTGGGGTCGCTGCCACCGCGCCGACGGCGCTCGGCCGGGGCTGGCCGCGCCTGCCGTGCGAGCGGCAGCGGCGCATCCGCGCATCCGCGCATCCGGGAGGGGACATCGCTAGGGTGAGGGCGTGGAAGAGGCGCAGCAGTACGTGCGATGGCGGGCGTCGGTGGGCGCCGAGCCCGACGCGGTGGTCCGGGAGCTGACCTACTCGGGGTGGACGGAGCCCGCTGCGGCGGCGCTCGTGGCCGAGGTGTGGCCGCCCGTCAAGGGGCGCGGGCTGTGGATGCTCGTGGTGACGCTCGTGATGGGCGTCGCGATCCTCGTCATCACCGTGCAGCTGCTGGTGTCGGTGTGGGCGTACCCCGGGGGTCCCCGTGCGACGTACGCGCTGCTCGAGGGGATCGGTCCCGCGTTCGGCAACTACCTCCTGGTGACCGTGCCGCTGTGGATCATCGGGACGGTGTTCTTCATCGTCCATCTCACCGTGGCGCGTCGCAGTTGGGCGATGGTGAAGCTCGTGAGTCCGCGGTCGAGCGCGCTCGGCGCCAGGAGGACGCTGCTGACGTTCTCCTGGATCCTGACGATCGGCAACCCCATCCTCAGCACCGTCGCCTGGATCGTGCTCTTCGTGCAGTACGTCGCGCTCGGCGTGATGTGCGGTGAGGCGGTCAGCGCCACCTGCGGCATGTGACCCCGACCGCACCCGCTCGGGCGCCGACCCGCCTCTGTCGCGGGTGCGCCTCCTGCCCCTAGCATGGGGGCGGATGCGGGCGACGCCGCCCGCGATGAGGGGGCGACGCATGGGTGACACGGCGACGACGACGGGCTCCGCTGACCGGACGCACAGCGGCTCGGATGCGCGGGCGCTCGCCGCCCGGATCTGGTTCGGCGCCATCGCGGTGATCGTCGCGGCCGCGCTCGTCATCCAGATCACGCTCATCTTCACGGGTGGGCAGGACGTCAACTCGACGACGAACACGTCGGGTGAGAGCCTCGCCACGCGCCTCGTACGGCTGTTCAGCTACTTCACGATCCAGAGCAACATCTTCGTGCTCGGCACCTCGATCGCTCTGCTCGTGAGCATCCGGCGCGACGGCCGCGTCTGGCGTGTGCTGCGGCTGGACGCGATGCTCGGCATCATCATCACGGGCCTCGTCTACGAGACCATCCTCGCGCCGCTGGTCCATCCGGAGGGCTGGGCGCTCGCCGCCACGATCGGCTTCCACTACATCTCGCCGTGGGCGACGCTGATCGGCTGGTTGATCTTCGGCCCCCGGCCGCGGATGAGCTGGGGTGCCGCGGCGGCGGCCTTCATCTGGCCGATCGCCTGGCTGGTGTACACCTTCGTGCACGGCGCGGTCACGTCCTGGTATCCGTACCCGTTCCTGGACGTCACCCTCATCGGCTTCGCCGACTCGGTGCGCAACTGCCTCGTCGTCCTCCTCATCGCGATGGTGATCGCCGCGATCCTCACCCTCCTCGACAAGCGCCTCCCCTCCCTCGTCCGCTGACGGGAGGCTCCGGGCTCACCTGCGCCCGCCTCGGGTGGCCTGGCCCCAGGCGACGGCGCGGCGGGCCTCGGAGTGCCAGCGGCGCCGCACGTGCAGGGTGATGTCGCTGTCGGCGCCCTCGCGCATCGTCATCCTCACACCGACCATTCGGCCGACGTCCACGACCTCGATGTCGTCGATCCGAGTCCTCGAGACACGGGTCGCGGGTCGCGGCGGTGATGAGGATGTCCAGACGATCACCTCCTCGTCGGCGAAGGTCACGCCGCCGTAGGAGTACAGCCGGGCGGGGTCGCCCTCCCGCTCCAGCCACTCCAGCGGGAGCACGAGCTCCGCGGCGGGCGCGACCCTGCGAAGGTGACGACGGAGGAGGCGCTCACGCTGGAAGGCGGAGACCAGGATGGCCCGAAGTGCGGCACCGGCCACGATGACCGCACCGATCACGAGCGCCGCGAGCGCCTGGTCCGCGAGCCATCGCTGGTCGGCTGCGGACCAGCCGTCGACCTCTCGGACGCTCGACCAGACACCCCACGCCACCGTCGCGCCCAGGGCCGCGATGACGACGAGGACGACGATCGTGGTCACGCGCCGCCGCTGCATCCTCCGATCATGGCGGATCCGGCGCACGCGGCGGATGCGGGCACGCACACCGCCCGCGGTGTCCACGTAGGGTGGGAGCGTGGCGGGGGAGGACGACGCGGGGCGCGCCGAGGGCGAGCGGGTCCCGGACGCCCGACCGCGGCCGACGCCGCTGTGGGCGCTGCTGTCGCGGTGGCTGCTCGCGCTCGAGGCGTGGCTGCGCTCGCACGGGGGGAAGCGACTCCGCAACGGGCTGCGCGCCTTCTGGGGTCTCATCGGCGTGGCCGGGCTCGTGCTGCTGTTCGGCCCCGTCATCAACCCGCCGCTGACGTTCGAGGACATCACCGGATCCGCCGAGACCGCCACCGACACCTGGATCGCTCGCGACTTCACCGCGGACTACACCCTCACCCAGGATGCGGAGGGGCGGCTGCAGGCCGAGGTGGTCGAGACCATCACCGCGTTCTTCCCGGACGACGTCGACGAGAGCGGCATCCAGCGTGTGCTGCCGGTGGAGTACCAGGGCCACGCCCTGAACCCGACGCTGCTCAGCGCCACCATCGACGGCGACCCCGTCGATCCGCCGAGCCAGACCACATCCGACCGGCTCACCTACACGCTCGACACCGGCCAGCGCCTGAGCGGCGACCACGAGTTCACCCTCCGGTACACCCTCCAGGACCTCGCCTACGCCTCGACCGACGACGCCTCGGGCGACGACATCGACCTCCTCGAGTGGAGCGTCTTCGGTCCCAGCTGGCCGCAGGCGTTCGCGGGTCTCGACGTGACCATCACGATGCCCGACGAGCTCGCGAGCCATCTCGTCCGCCAGCCCCGCGCCGACATCGCCTGGCTGCTCGTGAGCGGCGGCGACTGGCTGGAGCCCGAGGAGGACAGCCCGCCCGGGCAGACGACGTACGCGTTCACGCTCGACCAGAACATCCCGCCGAACGCGCAGGCCTGGTTCGACATGCGCTTCCAGCCGGGCACGATCACGATGCCGGGCCCGTCGCCGCTGTTCCTCGTGCAGACGTTCGGGCCGGTGGTCCCGCTCGTGGTGCTCCTGGTGACGCTGCTGTTCTCGCTCGCCGCTCGCGCCGTGGCGTGGAGCGACGCCCGGGGTCGGCCGTGGTTCGTCGCCCAGTACGACCCGCCGAAGGGCGTCTCTCCGCTCGTCGCGGCGCAGATCCTCGAGCGGCCGCGCACGAGAGAGCTCGCGGGAGCGCTCGACGAGCTTCGCGACCCCCGCGGCGGAAGCCGTCGGGAAGCCCTCATCGCGGCCGGACGCGCCGCGCGCCGCACCGGGCGCGTCGGCGATCGGCTCCGGGCGGGCTTCGCCTACGACCTCGCCCTGGAACGGCGCCGGCAGCTCACCGACGGCTTCCGTCGGGTCCCCCGCGGCTTCGTCCGCGACTGGTTCCTGCTCGCCCCGATCGCGCTCACCCTCGTGCAGTGGGGCATCGTCCGGCAGCTGTCGTTCCAGACCACGCTGGCGATCGTGTGGTGGCCCGCCGCCTTCGTCCTCGTCTCGACGGCGATCTCCCTCGTCGTGATCTCGATCGCACTCAGCGCGCGGCCGCTCACGCGCAAGGGCGCCCTCGTGAAGCAGCACCTCCGCGGCATCGGCGTCTACGCCGAGCGCACGAGCCTGCTCGAGCGCGCCACGCTGACGGATCCGCTGCTGCCGTACGCGGTGCTGCTGGACGACCCGCGCGACGCAGGCAAGCGGATGACGGCGGCCATCGATCGCGAACTCGGCGACGATGCGCCCACGGCGAGCGACTGGCGGACCCGCGACTTCGTGACGTGGCCGCGGTTCGCCGTGAACACGCTCGCGATCCTTCTGGTGGCCGGGTCCATCGTGCTGGCGGCCACGGTCACGACCCCGTACGCCCGCTCGTCCACGTTCGACTCGTACGACGTCGACGTGCCGGGCGCCCTCTACACGACCATCGACTCCGTCTCGGTCGACGCGACGCTCTCGCGCGACGACGACGGCAGGGGCCGGCTCGACGTCACGGAGCGCGTCACGATGTCGATCGACGACGACGCGAGTCGGCCGCCGCAGTTCGCGCAGAAGCTGCCCGCCGCGATGGACGGGCAGGACCTGGGGCTCTCCGTGACGGGCGTCCGAGTCGATGGAGCCGACGTCCCCTTCGACGTCACCCGCCAGGGCGACCTCGCCCTCGTCGCGACGCGGATGTCGCAGGTGCTGACCGACACGCACGACGTCGAGGTGACGTACATGCTCGCCTCGGCGGTGACCGCGGCTCCCGCCTCACCGCTGGCGGAGGCGCCGGGCGAGACGGTCGACCGGATGCGGTGGGTGGCCCTGCTGGAGGGCTGGGACAGCTGGGGGACGCAGACCGACGGGCCGAGCCCGGTCGAGGTGTCGATCACCGTCCCCGACGACCTCGCGGCGCTCGCGGAGACCGCCGGGTGGCTGCGCGAGGATCCCGACACGGCCGAGGACGCGCGCGACTGGAAGGAGTCCACCTTCCCGTTCGGCACGGCCGTCGCCGAGATGGGGCCGTCGGACTACCTGGAGGACCCGTCGCCGTCCGACTACGGCACGATCACGGAGACCGCCACGCAGAGCGACGGCGCCACCCGCCACGCGCTCACCGAGACCTACGGCGAGTTCGGGTACCCGACCGGGAGCAGCTACGACGACCTCGGTGCGATGCTCGAGTTCCCGGCGGGCACCTTCACGGGGCCGGATGCGGGTGCCCTGGCCCGGGATCGGTTCCAGCGGGTGATCCCCTTCCTCCTCGTCGGGGGGCTGGCGCTCCTGGTGTTCGTGATCGCCGCGCTGGGCGTGGGGCACGCGATCGTGAGGTCGCGCCGCACGAAGCCGGGGACCTTCCGCGACCTGGTGTGGCGGCTCGGGCCCGCGTCGGCGCTCGCGGCCGTGATCGTGTTCGTGTGGGCGACGGCGGACATGCCCGCCGACTGGGCGGAGTTCCCGCCGCTCGCGCTGATGGCCTGTGCAGCGGTGGCGGCCGCTGTGGTCGGGATCGTCGCCGTGCGGCCGGAGAAGCGGGTGGGGCAGCTGCTGGCGGGGCGCGGGCGGCTGACCAGGGGATCGTCGCCCGGCCGGAAGGGGCGCGGCCGGCACTGACGCCCCGGACGCTGCTCGTGATCGGGCGCCTGGCGATGGTGAGTTCTCCCCATAGCCGACGACGGCGGGTGCGAGTACGTTCGGATCAAGGTCGGGGGCGAGCGCCCTCGATGCTTGTGACGAGGAGAGCGAGACATGACCGACCCGACTGGGGGAGACAGCCGGCCCGACGAGCAGAAGACGCCGCCGCTGCCCCCGACGTACCAGCCCCCGCAGACCGAGGGTCAGCAGCCGCCCGCGGGTCCTCCCGCTCCGCCTGCGCCCTACGGGCAGCAGCCGTCCTCGCCGCCGCCCGGCCCGGGCAGCAGCTCACCGTACGGCCAGCCCTCGTCGCCCCCGCCGCCGTCCGGTCCGTCGGGCAGCAACCCGTACGGTCCGCCGCCGGTGCCGTCCGCCTCGGGGCCGACGCCCCCGCCGCCCGCGGGCCCGCCGTCGGGTCCGTCCGCCTCGGGGTCGACGCCTCCGCCGCCCGCGGGTCCGCCGTCGGGTCCGTCGGGCAGCAACCCGTACGGTCCGCCGCCGGTGCCGTCCGCCTCGGGGTCGACACCTCCTCCTCCGCCCTCCGGTCCCTCCGGCTCCACGCCGCCTCCGCCGGCCTACCAGCCGGGCGGCTTCGGCGGCGGGCAGACCCCGCCCCCGGCCGGTCCGGGATACGGCGGACCCGGCTACCCCGGCGGCCCGGGGCAGCCCCCGCAGAACCCGGGTGACTTCCCGGGCAAGACGCTCGGCATCGTCGGTCTGATCGTCGCGATCTTCGCCAACGTCGTCGGACTGATCATCTCGATCATCGCCCGCAACCAGTCCAAGCGCGCGGGCTACAAGAACGGGCCCGCGACCGCGGGCATCGTGGTCGGCGCCGTGCTCACGGGCATCGGCGTGATCGTCGCGATCTTCTCGATCATCGCCATCGTGATCGCCGGCACCACGACGGCGGCGGTCGTCGGCGGCCTGAGCGACTACACGCCCAGCGCGACCGACGGCGGGGACGTCGACGAGACCCAGGTCGACGTGTTCTCGATCCAGGTGGGCGACTGCTTGAACGACACGACGTCCGGCACCGAGGTCAGCGACGTCCCGCTGGTCAGCTGCTCCGACCCGCACGACTACGAGGTCTACTACGACTTCGACATCACGGGGGGCAGCACGTACCCCGGTGACGACGCCGTCGCGCAGGACGCCGAGGAGGGGTGCGCCGACGCGTACGAGGCCTTCGTCGGCATCCCGTACGCCGACTCCACGCTGAACTACAACTACTACACGCCCACCTCCACGTCGTGGGAGGAGGCGGACGACCGCCTGGTCTCCTGCGTCATCTACGACCCGGCGGGCAAGGTCTCGGGAACGCTCGAGGGGAGCAAGCGCTAGCGCCCTCGCGCCCCGCGCCCGCGTGTCGATCGGCGCCGCATCCGCACT
Organism: Cnuibacter physcomitrellae; assembly: GCF_014640535.1. NCBI lineage: Bacteria > Bacillati > Actinomycetota > Actinomycetes > Micrococcales > Microbacteriaceae > Cnuibacter > Cnuibacter physcomitrellae. The sequence goes on along the minus strand of NZ_BMHD01000001.1, from coordinate 1,929,189 downwards.
CAGCGCGCGGGTGCGGCGCCGATCGCCGTCGCGACCACCCGAGCCATCGAGCGGCGGATGACGTGGTCGTTGACGTGCACCGGATGCGTGGTGACGCCCTTCATTCGCGACAGGATCGCGACGCTGCCGGGGACGAGGAACTCGTCGAGGGTGCCGTAGACGACCTCGATCGGCACGTCGACGGTGGCGAGGTCGCTGATGATGGTCTGCGTCTCGATGCAGTTCTCGAGCGACTTCACGAACGGCGTCCAGTTCTGCTCCGTGATCTCCATCACGTGCTCGATGGGGAGCAGCTTCGTCACCCAGGCGGCGTTCGCGAGGGTGAAGTCCTTGTTCTCGCGGAAGAAGCGGTAGGCCGCCAGGTAGCCGGAGACCCGGGCCCGGGTGCGCGGATCCCCGATCTCGGAGGGCGACTGGTACACGGGCGGGCTGACCAGCACGAGCTTGTCGAGCGAGCGGCGATGGGTCGCCGCGTAGCGTGAGGCGATGAGGCAGCCGAGCGAGTGCCCGACCAGGGTGAAGTGCCGGAGGCCGAGGTGGCGGAGGGTGTGCGCGAGGGCGTCGACGTGCTCCTCAAGCGTGTACTCCGCATCCGGAGGCTGCGGCGACTGACCGAAGCCGAGGAGGTCGACCGCGATCACCCGGTAGTCGTCGCGGATGAGCGGGACGACGAAGTCGAACGTCGTCGCGCTCGACGCGATCCCGTGCACGAGCACGATCGTGGGCGGCTGCTCGGCGCGGAGGTGGGGCGTGTGCCCGTGCTCGTGCCCGTGCTCGGCGGGCGGCGCCGGCTCCGAGTCGACCGACACGTGGAGCAGCGGTTCCCGCTGCTCCCGGATGAGCCCCCTGATTCCCGCCATGCCGCCCATTCTGCCGCGCCCACCTGGCCGGCGGGCGCGAGCGCGTCACTCGGGGATAGCGAAGTTGTCCTTGAAGAGGCGGGCGGGGTCGACGCGGCGCTTCACCTCGCGGAGGCGGGCGAGGTGCGCGGGCGGGAACGCCTGCTCCACGATCGAGGCCCCCGTCCGTGTCTCGAAGCTGAGGTAGAGGCCCTCTCCGTGGGCGGCGAGCGCGTCCCAGAGCGCCTCGAACCTCGCCGAGCGGCCGATCGCCGTCACCGAGAAGTTCGCCGAGCGGTGCGCGTACGCCGTCGCATCCGCCTCCACGTCGGAGACCGCGCCGCCCACCGAGCGGATCTGGAACCACGGAGCCGACCCCGACCGCACCAGGGCGGCGGCAGCGGCGGCGGACTCCTGGTCGAGGTGCCCGAGCAGGGTGGAGCGGAAGCCGGGCTCACCCTGTCCGTCGTGCGTCGCATCCGAGGCGTTGGCCATCACCGCCGCGTACGGGGCGAGCTGCACCTGCTGCCCCACGAGGGGCCCGATCTCGGCGAAGGGCTGCAGCCGCGCGATGATCGTGTCCGGATTCGGCGAGTCGACCACCCCGTACACCTGCGCGATCGTCGGCTCGCCCGGACGGGCGGCGCCGAGGATGAGGAACAGCGTCACGTCGCGCGGGGCGGCCTCCATCGCGGCTCCGAAGCGCTCGAGGAAGCCCTCCGTGTCGGAGGCGTCGAACGCGAGCTGCACCCAGCCGACGTCGGTGACCTCGTCGACCTCGAACTCGAACGCCGTGACGATCCCGACGTTCGCCCCTGCCCCGCGGATCGCCCAGAACAGGTCGGGCTCCTCCGTCGCCGAGGTGCGCACGACGGAACCGTCCGCGAGCACCACCTCCGCGGCGACGAGGTGATCGATCGTGAGTCCGTGCTCCCGGGAGAGGAAGCCGATCCCGCCCGCGGTCGCGAGTCCGCCGACACCCACCCCGCCGTAGTCTCCGCTGGAGAGCGCCCAGCCGTGCGGCTGCAGCGCGGCGGCCACGTCCATCCACCGCGCGCCGGGGCCCACGCGCACGAGTCGACGCGACTCGTCGAGCACCTCGAGGGAGTCGAGCGCGGCGAGGTCGATGACGAGTCCACCGTCGTTCGTGCTGCGTCCGCTGATGCCGTGCCCGCGACTGCGGACGCCGAGCGGCAGGTCGGGATGGCGGCGTGCGAAGCCCACCGCCTCCACGACCTCGTCGACGGACCGGGGCCGCAGCACGAGCCCGGGCGAGCCCGCGCGCATGTACGTCGACCGCACTCCCGCGAATCCGATGTCGCCCGGCTCGACCGCCGTCTCGCGCAGCGACTCGGGCAGGTCGTCGTAGGCGATGCCCTCGCGCCGTTGGGCGAGGGCGCGGGCACTGCGTCCGGTGCGCACGGCGGTGCCGGCTCGCTCCCGCTCGGCGGTCACCGTCGTTCGGACCGCGGGGACGACCTCCTCGGCGAAGCGCTGCAGCTGTGCGGGATCGTCGGTGGCGAGGATGAAGGTGCTCACGCCGTCGGCGAGGGCGAGCGACACGAGCTGGTCGACGCTCTCGCCGCCGCCGATGTTGAGCAGTCGCGTCACCTCGGACGGATCGCGCCCGGCGTCTCGCGCCGCGTCGTCGATCCGGGCGTTGCCCTCCGCGAGCTTGCCGTCCTGCATGTAGGCGAGCGAGGGCAGCCAGCCGTCGGCCTTGCGCCCGGTGAGGCGCAGCATCCGGGGCTTGTAGGCGCCCAGCCAGATCGGGATCTCGTGCGCCGGCGCCGGTCCCCGCTTCGCGCCGCGGATCGGGTAGTGCTCCCCGCCTCGGAGCGGAGTCCGGTCGGCGGGGTTCCAGATGCCGCGGATGACGTCGATCGCCTCGGAGAGCGCGTCGACGGCCTGCCCCGGGGTGAGCCGGGTGCCGCCCATGGCCTCGATGGCGTCCCAGAACGCGCCGGCGCCGAGGCCGAGGTCGACGCGGCCTCCGGAGAGGAGGTCGAGCGACGCGGCCGCTCGGGCCGTCACCGCGGCGGGCCGCAGCGGGAGGTTGAGCACGTTCGGGGAGAGGTGGATGGTGCTCGTCGACGCCGCCGCCCAGGTGAGGAGGGTCCAGGTGTCGAGGAACGCCGGCTGGTACGGGTGGTCCTGGAAGGTGACCAGGTCGTACCCGAGCTGCTCGCTGAGCTGAGCCAGCGCGACCGACGCCTGCGGGCTCGCCGCCGTCGGGGTGATGAAGGTTCCGAAGCGGATCGGATGACCGTAGTCCATGCGAGGTCCTCTGGTTGAAAGATCGTCTGTCGTACAACCTATCTGATTCACAACGTATTCCGGTAGGATCTGCTCATGGCGCACGACTCGGAGCTCGGCTGGGCACTCGGCGTGGTGTTCCGCGCCTGGCAGCGCGAGACGGAGGAGGCGGTGGGCGACCTGCCGCACGGGCCGCGGGGCTTCCAGATCCTCAGCACCCTCGCCACGGGCGACCCGCCGACGCAGGCCTCGATCGCGATGCACCTCGGCATCGACCGCACCGTGCTCACCTACGTGCTCGACGACCTCGCGGCGGCGGGCCTCGTGGAGCGGACGGCGGATGCGCGCGACCGGCGGGTGCGTCGACTGGTGCTCACCGCATCCGGGCGGTCGCGCGTCGAGGAGCTGCGGGCCCGGGTCGCTGCGGTCGAGGCGGGGATGTTCCCCGGGCTCACGGCCGAGGAGAGCGCGTCGCTGCGCTCGCTCGTGGAGCGCGCGGCCGCGGGTATGCACACCGGCGACGGCGACCACGACGCGTGCCGCGTGGTGCAGGACATCCTCGCCGACGCGGCCGGCTGAGGCCGGCGCGGGCCGGGGCGGGCCTGGGCGGGCCCGGTGGCCGCCTGACCGTCGAAAGGGAGCCTCAGAGCGCGCATGGCGTCCTCTGCGCGCCATGTCGGCTCTCACGGTACCTTTCTGCGGCCATCGGGTGGGTCGTACCTCACGCCCACGGCCGTCGCGCAGGCGAGTCCGGGTAGGTTCTAGAGCGATGCGCACCCGAAGCACCGCTCTCCGATCCATCCCGACCCGCCGACGAGTCGCCCGCCGGATGGGGCTCGTGACCGCGGCCGGTGCTGCCGTGCTCGCGCTCGCGGGGTGCGTCGCGCCCGACCCGTCGCCCGGAACGCCCACGGCGTCGCCGACGGCGTCTCCCACGCGCACGCCGACCCCCACGCCGACGCCGACCCCGGTCGACCCGATCGCGGGCATGAGCCTCGAGCAGCAGGTGGCCCAGCTGTTCATGGTGGGCACCGCTGCCGACTCCGTCGATCAGACCACGCTGGATGCCGTCAGCCAGCAGCAGATCGGCGGCATCTTCCTCCACGGCCGCTCCTCCGCCGGGGTCGACGCCACCTCGCAGGTGGTCCAGCAGTTCACCTCGGCGCTGCCGGCCGGGGCACCCAAGCTGTGGGTGTCGACCGATCAGGAGGGCGGCGACGTCCAGGTGCTGTCGGGGCCCGGGTTCGACGACATGCCGTCGGCCCTCACGCAGGGGCAGTCCTCGCCCGACCAGCTGCGCGCCTCCGCCGCCCAGTGGGGAGCGGAGCTCGGGCAGGCCGGCGTCAACATGAACCTCGCCCCCGTCGCCGACATCGTCACGAGCCCGGAGACCGCGCAGAGCAACCCGCCGATCGGCGAGCTCGACCGCGAGTACGGCTACTCGGCGGATGCGGTGATCGCCGGGGCGGGGGCGTTCGCCACCGGGATGCGCGACGCGGGCGTGATGCCGACGCTGAAGCACTTCCCGGGCCTGGGGCACGTGGGCGAGAACACCGACACCGACACCGGGGTGACCGACACCGTCGTCACCACCGACGGGCCCGACATCAGCGTCTACCGCGCGCTGCTCGCGCAGGGACCGGCCGTCGTGATGCTCTCGACCGCCACCTACGCGAACATCGACCCGTCGGCGCCGGCGGCGTTCTCGAGCACCATCGCGACCACGCTGCTCCGCGACCAGCTCGGCTTCCAGGGGGTGATCACCACGGACGACCTCTCCGCGGCGGCCGAGGTGCAGGCGTGGTCGCCCGGCGACCGGGCGACGCTCGCCCTCTCGGCGGGCGTGGACCTGCTGCTCGTGTCGGCGGACTCGTCCGTGTATCCGGAGATGTACGCCGCGGTGCTCGCGAAGGCGCAGGCCGATCCCGCGTTCGCGGCGCGGGTGGCGGACGCCGCGCGGCACATCGTCACCGCGAAGGTGGAGCCGCTGCAGTAGCGCCGCCCGCGCTGCCGCGCGGCTCCGCCCGCTGCAGTGCTGTGCTGCGGTGCCCCGCAGCGTCGTGCTGCGGTGAGGTGAGGTGCGGTGCGGGCTCGGGCGATGCGCCGGTCTCGACTGGCCCGCGGCTGTGCTGCGGATCCGGTGGGATCGCGGGCCTGCTCGACGGGCGCTACAGCGGCTGCGCTGCGGCTCAGGCGATGCGGCGGGCGAGGACGACGCCGTCGTCGAGGACGGCGGGCTCGCCGTTCGGCGCGGTGGCCTGGCGGGTGCGTGTCTCGACGAGCAGCAGCTCCCACTCGGTCGGGTCGAGCGCGAGCGCCTCGACCTCCTCCGCGGGGCTCAGGAGATCCGCGTGGTGGGCGGCGTCCTCGCCCGTCGCCCACGGCGGCACCGCCGCGTGCGTGACGAGGAGCAGGTGCCCGCCCGGAGCGACCAGGCTCGCCGCCGCCGCCAGGATCTCGCCGCGCGGAAGCAGGACCGGGGAGTGGAAGAAGCTCGCCGTGACGAGGTCGACGGAGTCCGTTCCTCGGCCGGCCGCGCCGGCCATCCAAGCCGAGAGGTCCGTGGCGATGAAGCTCACCTGGTCCTCGCCGAGACCGGCGGTGACGGCTGCGTCGCGGGCTCGGCCGATGGCCGTCGGGGAGATGTCGAGGCCGGTGACCCGCCATCCTCGCTGGGCGAGCCAGATCGCGTCGCCGCCCTCCCCGCATCCGAGGTCGAGGGCTGTGCCCGGCACCACTCCGGCTGCCTCGAGGTCGGTGACCACGGACGCCGTCGTCGCGTTGACCCGTCCGGACCACACCTGTCCGGAGCTGCCGTAGCGCTCTTCCCAGAAGTCGACCGGGGCCGGGTCGGAGGTGCCGTGCGCGTGCCCGGCCGGGTCGGAATGGGTGTGCATGTCCCCATCTCAGCGGATGCGCGCCGGCCGCGCACCTCCGCGTGCTGAAACGGCAAGCGGAGGTGCGGATCGGGGCTCAGCCCTGGCGTGCCTTGAAGCGCGGGTTGAGCTTGTTGATGACGAAGACGCGTCCGCGGCGGCGCACCACCTGCGATCCGGGCTGGTTCTTCATCGACTTGATCGAGTTGCGGACCTTCATCGCGATCTCCTTCTTGTGAGAATGGTTCTCAATAAGCTACACGATCGACAACCGCGAGGCGACCGCATCCATTCCCCGCCGCGCCCGCCGCGTGCGAGTACGGACGGTCGTCGCTGCTCGCTGCTCGCTGCTCGGCTCGGGCGGGCGCGGGCGGGGTGTGTGGTGGGTCAGCTGCAGAGGCGGGCGGTGGCGGTGGGGAGAGCGGCGGCGACCTCCGGGACGGAGACCGGCGCAGCGGCGGAGGCGGAGGCGGTCGAGGCGGCGACCGCATCCGCGCAGCCGGGGTCCGAGCGGTACTGCTGCACCGCGGCCAGCGCCGGGACGAGCTCGGCGGTGATGCGGTCGAGGACGGGCCTCACCTCCGTCGCGAGATCGGGCGCGGTGGTCGGCGCGGGCGCCGAGCCCGCCGCCCACTGGTCGAGGAGCGACTGCTGCACGAGCTTGCTCGCGGCGATCTGGTCGGCGAACACGGCCTGCACGTAGTCGGTGTCGGCGCCGGCCTGCTGGGCGGCGGCCGCAGCCGCATCGAGCACGACCTGCTCGCGCGCGGGGTCGGTCACCGGCTGGCCGGTGAACAGCTTCGACGCCGCCACCTGCGGCGCGGTGTCGAGGCGCTCGACGATGAGGCCGACCGCCGCGTCGAAGGTCCCGCCGGGCACGGCGGATGCGGGACTGCTGCCGGTGGGCGCCGTCGCCGTCGCGCTCGCGGTCGCGGTCTCCGAGGAGACCGGTGCGGGGCTGCCGCAGCCGGCGAGCGCGATGCCCGCGACAGCGACGAGTGCGGCGGCGGCGATCCGCCGGAGGGTGTGGTGCGGCATGCCGCCAGCGTAGAGCGCTCGGGACGCGCTTCGCGGTCGCTCATCACGACATGCGCTCAAGCTCGCCGAATAGCGCGCCGCTTGCACAAATCCCGTGATGAGCGACGGCAGATGCGGCGCTGCGCGGCCGCGTGACCGGGTCACGACGGACGCTCGACACCGAATGAGCCCGAGTCCGCCGGATACGCTGCCGCTTCCGGGGATTCGGTGTCGAGCGTCCGGGGCGGGGGCGCTGTCGTGGATCCCGTGATGGGGCGGTCTTGGGGCAGCCTCATCCAGAGCGCGGACGCTCGACACCGAATGAGCCCGAGTCCGGCGGATACGGCGCCGCTGTCGTGGATTCGGTGTCGGGCGGCCGGTGGGACGCCGCGGTTAGGCTGATCGGCATGTCGAGCGCAGCGGATTCCGACGCGGCGGCGTGTCCGGCGGGACCGGAGGAGGCGGCCGCAGCATCCGGGGAGGCGTGGTCGCCGGTGGCGGAGGAGTGGGCGGCGCGGTGGGGGCGCGTGGCCGATCCGGCGCGCGAGGAGATCGTGCGGCGCGCGGGCATCGGCGCGGGATCGCGCGTGCTCGATGCGGGGTGCGGGTCGGGCGAGCTCGCCGCGCAGCTCGAGGCCGCGGGTGCGGCGGTGAGTGCGGTCGACGCCGCGCCGGGGATGGTCGCGCTCGCTCGGCGGACGGCTCCCGCCGCCGACGTGCAGCTCGCCGCGATCGATCGGCTGCCCTTCTCCGACGGGGTCTTCGACGCCGTCATCGCCGTCAACGCCCTGCAGTTCGCCGACGACATGGCGGCAGCGCTCGTCGAGCTCGGGCGGGTCACCGCGCCGGGCGGCGTGGTCGCGGTGGCGAACTGGGCGGAGCGTGCGCGCAACGACCTCGACACGCTCGAGACCGCGGTCGCGCTCGACGACGGCGACGACCCGGACGACCTCGTCGACCTCGACTACCGCCTCCCCGGCGGGCTCGAGGCACTGTTCGCCGAGGCGGGCATCGCCGTCGAGTGGTCGTCGACCGTGGATGTGCCGTGGTCGGCTGCCTCCGACGACGACCTCGCCCGCGGCGTCCTCCTCGGAGAGGACGACGACACCATCGCCGCGCGCACACCCATCCTCGTGGCCGCCGCCCGCCCCTTCGCCACGCCCGAGGGCGGGTATCTGCTACGCAACGCCTTCCACGTCGTCCTCGGCCGCGTCCCCCGCTGAGCCACCCCGGGCGCGCCGCTGCGACGGCGAGTGCTCGAGATCGGCGTCATCGGGGCAGGGTGGCGCGCAAAGTGGGCAGTGGAGTGGGATGCGCTAGTAGCGAGTGCTCGAAATTGGCGTCATCCGGGTGGGGATGGTGCGCGGAGTGAGCAGTCGCTTGGAGCCTGCGAGCGGGCGACCCGCGGGCGGGCGCGACTACGCTTCTTCGGATGGGCGAGCCGGGGCGGGTGGTGATCGCGGGACACGTGTGCCTCGACGAGATCGTGACGCCCGAGGGGGTCGTGCGCGCGGCGGGTTCGCCCGCGGTGTTCATGGCGCCCGTGCTCGCCGAGGCGGGGATGGCGCCGGTGGTCGCCGCTCCGCGGGGCGCCGACTTCGAGGCGCTCCACACGGGTCTGCAGTTCCTCGAGCCCGCCGTCGGAGACCAGACGCTCGTGTACGTGAACGATGTCCGTTCCGCGCGTCGGGTGCAGTGGGTCCGCCACGCGGAAGCCGTCGAGCAGGCCGCGCTCGGGGTCTCGACCCGCGCTGCCCTCGCCGACGCCGAGGCGCTCGTGCTCACCCCGCTGCTGCCGATGAGTCCCGAGCTCATCGCCGAGTTTGCCTCGCCGCTTCCTCTGGACGCGCTGCGGGTCGCCCTCGTGCAGGGATACCTCCGCGGCCTGGGCCCCGCTGTGCGCGGCGCGCGGCCAGTCGAACCCCGCGAGTTCGCGGAAGCGCCGGCGGTGCTCTCCCAGGTCGACATCGCCGTCCTGAGCGAGGAGGACCTCGGCGATCCGGCCGCATCCCACCAGGCGGCCCGGATGTGGACCCTCGCGCATCCGTCGACCGCCGTCGTCGTCACACGGGGCGCGGAGGGCGCCAGCGCATACCTCCGAGGAGAGCGGCACGACGTCGCAGCCCACGCCGTGGGCGACCTGCCCGCTGCGAGCCTCATCGGAGCCGGCGATCTCTTCAGCGCCGCACTCGTGGTGTCGCTGCTCTCGGGCCGCGCACGTGCGGGCGCTGATGGCCCGCGGTCGTCGCGTGACCGCGCGAGAGACCCCGCGACCCTCACGAGCGCGGTCGCCGAGGCGAACCGCGTGACCGCGGAGCGCCTCGCGGCGCGCTGAGAGGCTCAGCGGAGGGCCCCGGGCGACGGGCTCAGCGGGGCGAGCTGACGCGCTCCGGCTCGATGGCGAGGATGACGCGCTGCTGGTCGCGGCCGCCGTACCAGGGGTAGGGGCCGCCGGTGTACTTCTGCGACAGCTGCTCGATGTGGTCGACGGCGCCCTCGGTGCGGAGCTCGCGCACCGTGCCGCGGACCTGGTAGTAGAACCACGGGTTCTCGGGATCGGAGATCGTGACCGCCACACGCGGATCGCGCTGCACGTTCCGGACCTTCTGGTGCGTCATGACGCTGTTCACGAGGACGTTCTCGCCGTCGGTGTCGACCCAGGTGAGCGTCACCTGCGGCGAGCCGGACGGCATGACCGTGGCGATGTTGCAGAGCGCACGGCGCTGCAGGAGCGAGATCAGGTCATCGGGCAGAGCGGTCATGGGGGCCCTTCCAGGCGAGAGAGGGTGGGAACCTCCACGACGTTACCCCTCCCGGACGACACCGCACGGGGCCGGCTGCCCCGGGCCGGAAGCACGGGCCCGCAGCACGGGAGCCGCGGGCACGGGAGTACGAGTCCCATCGCATCCGGGATACCCTCGCAGCACCATGACGAGGCAGGGTGACTCGGCGATCCGCGCGGCGAAGCGAGCCGCGACGGTGCTCGCGGGAGTGCTGTTCGCGCTCGGGGTGGTGTGCATCGTGGTGATCATGGCGAGCGACGAGGACGCCATGGCCATGAACTGCGACATCGACGGATGCGCGGCGAGCGATCCCCTGCTCTACACGGTGCTCTCGGCGACACTCCGGGTCTGCGGTCCCCTGGTGGGGGCAGGGGCGCTCGCGGTCGGCGGGGCGCTCGTGCTGGCGACGGCGATGACCGCTCCAGCAGGGGTGGAGGCGAGGCCCACGACCGGCGCAGGTGGGACGTGGTCCGAGACGCCCACCCCTGCCACACCGGTCCCTCGCGCTGCGGCCGAGGTCCGCACCGCTACCGCCACAACCACCGCCACCGCCGACATCGAGGAGAGGAGCTCGGGGATGCGCGCCATCGTCGCTCTGTGGGTGATCGCCGCTGTGTCCACCGTCGGATCGGCGGCACTCGTACTCTGGACGAGCAGCCCGGCGGTGGTGACGTACACGGGCGCCTCAGACAGGGCGACGCAGCTGTTCGTCCAGGTCGCGTACTCGCTCATGCCGTTCCTGATGTTCGCTGCGCTCGTCCTCGTCGGGATGGCTATCGTCGCGACCGCCCTGCGCACACGGCTGCGCGCGGCACCGAGCCGGGCGGATGGGCGGCCGACGGATCCTGGTCGGCGCGCCGCAGACGACGCGGACGACGCAGACGGCCTCGACGAGCTCTTGGCACCCCAGCCCGAACCCGCCCGCCCCTGGCGCCGGGGCGACGACCTCACCCCCTTCATGCGGCCCGACGACCGGCCGTAGCGCGCGTCCGCCCACGGGAGGTTCCCGAACCCCGACCGAGAGCGCGAGCCGAGGCCCTCGGGGAGAATGGGAGCATGACGCAGCGCGACGACACCACCGTCGAGGTCACCCGCGTCGAGCGGGGAGACGTCTACGCCCGCGTGTCCACGATCGGCAGCGGGCGGGAGCGCCCCTTCGTCCTCGTCGCGGGCATCGGCGTGGCTGCGACCTACTTCGAGCGGCTCGCGCCGAACCTCAACGAGTTCGGTCCCGTGCACGCTCTCGACCTGCCCGGGTTCGGCGGGGTCCCGCATCCGCCCGCCGCCATGACGATCGAGGAGTACGCCGATCTCGTCGAGGCCGTCATCGACGACCTCGGACTGACGGACCCCATCCTCGTCGGTCACTCGATGGGGACGCAGATGGTCGCGGAGGTCGCCGCACGGCGGCCCGGGATCAGCACCGTGGTGCTGATCGGACCGGTGGTGTTCCCCGGGATCCGCCGTCTCGTGCCGCTCGCGGGCCGGTTCCTGCGGGCGTCGTGGCATGAGCCGTTCCGGGTGAAGGTGCTGGCGATCGGCTCGTACCTGACGTGCGGATTCCGCTGGTTCTTCCGGATCCTGCCCGAGATGATGCGGTTCCCGATCGAGGAGCGGTTCGCTCACATCCGTGCCCACACCCTCGTGATCCGCGGCGAGCACGACGCCGTGGTGCCGCGCGTGTGGGTGCGGTGGATCGCGCGGACGATCCCGTTCGCGACGACCTGGGAGATCGGCGGCGCGGGCCACTCGGTGATGCACGGGCACGCGGAGGGGGTGGCGCGGCTCTGCGTCGAGTGGGCGCGGAGTCCGCGCGACACCGACGGCTTCCTGCACCGGATGTCGGATGAGGCGGCCGCCGCGCCCGAACCCACCCACCAGACGCTGCGGACCGCGCTCAAGGGCCTGCGCGGGCGCCTGCGGGAGCTGACCGGCGTCGCCCGCGACGACGACCGCCTCATCGCCGCGGGCAAGACCGAGCACGCGGAGTCGATGGCGGAGGCCCGCTCCGAGCGCTGAGACGCCCGGTCCGGGCGGGAGGCCGTCGCTTCGACACCGATTCCGCCGAACCGCGCCGATAGACGGCTCGCTCTCGCGGATTCGGTGCACAGGCGACGCGTTCGTCCGCCCCGCCCCGCCGCCGCAGCCGCCGTTCGCGCGAAAAGGGTCGAATCTCGACGGGTGTCGTCGATAGGGTGGACGGGACCCCCGACACCGAGAGGATCCTCGATGCCCACGGGACTCCCCATCCACTTCGAGCACGTCACCAAGGCGTTCGGCGCGGTGCGCGCCGTCGACGACCTGTCCGTGACGATCGAGCCCGGCCGCGTCACGGGCTTCCTCGGCCCCAACGGCGCGGGCAAGACGACGACGCTGCGCATGCTCCTCGGGCTCGTCCGCCCCACGAGCGGCGTCGCCACCATCGGCGGCACGTCGTACCGCGACCTCGCCTCGCCCCTCACGACGGTGGGCGCGTCGCTCGAGGCCACGAGCTTCCACCCCGGACGCACGGCGCGCAACCACCTCCTCATCGCGGCGCAGGCGTCCGGCCTGCCGGCGACGGCGGCCGACGAGGCGCTCGCCCGCGTCGGCCTGCAGGACTACGGCCGGCGCCGGGTCGGCGGCTACTCGCTCGGGATGCGCCAGCGCCTCGGGCTCGCGTTCGCGCTCCTCGGCGACCCGGGGGTGCTCGTCCTCGACGAGCCCATCAACGGGCTCGACCCCGAGGGCATCAAGTGGATCCGCCAGCTCCTGCGCGCGATGGCGTCCGAGGGTCGTACGATCCTGATCTCCTCCCACCTGCTCAGCGAGGTGCAGCAGACCGTCGACGAGGTGGTCATCATCGCGCACGGCAAGCTGGTGCACACGGGCGACCTCGCCAGCCTCGACGCGTCCGACACGATGTCCGTGCAGGTCAACGCGGCGGATCGCGCCGGTCTCGCGGCCGCCGTCGCCGCGGCCGGATACACCTACTCCGAGATGCGCGCGGGCCTCGTGGTGGATGCGGCGGATGCCGCCACGATCGGCCGCATCGCCTTCGACGCCGGAATTCCCCTCACCAACCTCACGCAGAAGCGGGTGGGGCTCGAGGAGAGCTTCCTGGCCCTCGTCGGAGAGGAGGGCTCGCTGTGAACTACGTCCACGCTGTCCGCGCCGAGATCACGAAGATCACCTCGACCCGCATCTGGTGGGTCCTCGCGATCATCATGGTCGGCTATGTCGGACTGGTCGCGGCCGGCGGTGGCCTCCTCATCACCGCGGTCGCCAGGGAGGCCCCGCTGGGAGATGTCTCCCTGCCGCGCCTGGTGTACAGCTTCGCGTCCTCGATCGGATACGTGTTCCCCGTGCTCTTCGGGGCCCTCGCGGTGACGGCCGAGTTCCGGCACAAGACGCTGACGCCCGCCTTCCTCGTCACCCCTCGCCGGGCGACGGTGCTCTGGGCGAAGCTGACGGTGCTGGTCGTGATGGGCGCCGTCTTCGGCGTGCTCGCGCTGATCGCCGCGGTCGGCCCTGGCGCGCTGACGCTCTCCTTCGGCGACAGCGGCACGGGGCTCGACCAGCCGGAGACCTGGCTGATGTTCGCCCGCATCCTCCTCGCGATGGCCCTGTGGGCCGCGATCGGCGCCGGACTCGGCGTGCTCGTGCCCAGCCAGGTGGCGGCGATCGTCATCGTGCTGGCGTTCACGCAGTTCGTCGAGCCGATCCTGCGCGCGGCGACGTCGCTGGCCGACTGGGCGTCCGCGATCGGCCGGTTCCTCCCGGGGGCGGCGTCGGATGCGCTGGTCGGCACGAGCTTCTTCTCGATCACCCAGTCGGGTGGTGGCGAGCAGCTGCCGTGGTGGGGCGGGGCGCTCGTGCTGCTCGCGATCGCCGCGGTCGCGACCGCTGCCGGGTACTTCACGAGCTGGCGGCGCGACGTCGACTGAGCGCCGGGGCGGGTGGGCGGCGGTTTATACCGTGAAGGCGAGCACCACGAGCGCGGCCGTGCCGGTGACGAGCGCGATGCCGCAGGCCACCTTGATCACGAGCTCGGTGCGAGCGGCGGACCACCGCCGCCTTCGGCTTCCTCGGTGCGGATGCGGATGCGGGTGCGGGTGCTCCTGCTGGTGCGGGCCCGGATGCGGGTGCGGGTGCGGGAGCGGGTGCTCCTGCTGGTGCGGATGCGGGTGCTCGTCGGGGCTGAGCTGAGGGAGGGCGCCCGCGTCGCCGGGCGGGGTGTGAGGCTCGCGCGCCCCCGTCGGCGCCACACGGGGCCCGAGCGCGGCGGGCACTCCCTCCGTCAGCCGGACCGTGTCCTCGATCGACTCGAGTCCCGACGAAGGGGTGGGTGAGGGTCGGGCGTCCTCCTGAGCGGCCTTCGGCGCGGCAGCGACCGTTGGCCGCACGAGGCGCGGACGACGGACGCGGGCCAGCGTGAAGTCGTACTCCCACGGCACCTCGCCGCGAGCGGCGCCGGCGTCGCTGACCTCGTCCCTGTCGTCCATCCATCTCGAGGCTACGGACCGGGCCGCGCCCTCGCGATGGGGAGAAGTCCCCATTCGCCCTCGCGCGGGCGGCCGTCCTCCCCGGATGTGGCACTCGTGGTGACCCGCCGCGCCCGAAGGTCGCCACGAGCGTCAGATCCGCCGGGCCAGGCTGCCGTGTAGCGTGGTTCGTCCGTGCGCGGGTTCGCGGTGGGGCGTGGATCTGGCAGTAGTTGTGGGCTGTGCGGCGCGGAGGTCGCCACGAGCGTCAGATCCGCTCGGTCTGGGGTCAGCGCCGTGGCGTGACTGATCGCCTCGGTCGTGCGCGGTGGGTGGTGGATTTGGCAGTCGTGGCGGCCTGTTGGGCGCGGAGGTCGCCAGGAGTGTCAGATCCGCCGGGCCAGGCCGCCGTGCGGGATGGTTCGTCCGTGCGCGGGTTCCCGGTGGGGCGTGGATTTGGCAGTTGTTGCGGGCTGTTCGGCACGAAGGTCGCCACGAGTGTCAGATTCGCGCTGTCGACGGGTGTGGGCCGCGCCCCGACGGAGCAACCTCGTCGCGGGAGATCGCGGTTCGGATCCGACCGTCGCGGCGAGGCCACGACGCCGAACCCGAGCCCGAGCCCCTGGGGCCCGAGCTCGAGCTCAAGTCCCGGAGGGCGGGGGCGCGGCGCGGAGGGCGGGCAGCAGGACGCGGTCGACGAGGTCGACCACGGCCTGCGGCTCGAGCGAGCGCTTCCGCAGCGAGATGCTGCCGAACGCGGCCGTGGGGACGATGCCCGCGACGAGCGTCACGGGCGCCTCGGGGGAGACCTGCCCGCGCTCGATCGCGCGGCGGATGACCGTCTCGATCGCCGCGACGGGAGGCCCGCCGATCAGGCGGTAGGCGACGTCGTAGAGCTCCCTGTCGCGACCGATCTCGCTGAGCAGGCTCGCCAGCACGGGGCCCGAGCGCTCGTCGGTGGCGGCGAAGTGCAGGGCGGCGCGGAGGAGGTCGTCGCGGAGGTCGCCCGTGTCGGGCACCTCCGCCGCCACCTGGAGGTCGCTGACCGCGGCCACGACGAGCTCGGCCTTCGTGCCCCAGCGTCGGTAGATGGCCGACTTGCCGCAGTGGGCGCGGGCGGCGACGGCGGCGATGGTGGTCCCCGGATAGCCGTGCTCGATCAGCAGGTCCTGCGTGGCGGTGAGGATGCTGCGTTCCACCTCCGGGTCGCGCGGGCGTCCGGCGGGGGACGGCGACTCCTGGATGCTCACCCCAGCATTGTATGTTCCGGTTCCGAGTAGTACCGTATCCCTCTAACGGTACCGATCGGAACCGTAATAGGCCGTACACCTCAGGAGGACGTCATGACCGCATCCGTCGCCACCACCCGCGCCCCGTCGCGGTCCCGCCTCCGCGCCGCGGGCATCCTCGCCGCTGCGGCCGTCGTCGCCGTGGGGCTCAACGCCGTCGTCGCCGCCGTGGCGACGAGCCTCGGCGCGCCGACCGACTACGGTCCGCTCACGCTGCCCGCCTACGCGCTCTTCACCGTGCTCGGCATCGCCGCCGGATGGGCGGGCTGGCTCATCGTGCGGCGCCGCGCCCGTGACGCCCGGCGGGTCCTCGCCGTGCTGGTGCCCGTCGTGACGGTGCTCTCGCTCGTGCCCGACGTGCTGCTGCTCACGCTGCGCTTCATCCCCGGGACCACGCCGGCCGCGGCGATCGCGCTGATGGTGATGCACCTCGCGGTGGTGGCGGTCGCCGTCCCCGCCTACGCGCTGGCGTCGCGTCGGGCGTGAACCGGGCGTGAACCCGCCTGAACCCACGTGGACCCGCGCGGGAGTCGCGCGAGCGCCGCGTGTGAGAACCGGCCCGCGACCGGCAGAATAGTGGGGTGACGGATGCGGCGGCCGACGGGCAGGGGACGGTCGCCGACCCGATCCCGGCGCGCCGAGGCCGCCTGCACCACAGGTTCGTCACGCCCGAGGCCATCTACGGCACCATCCTCTTCTGCGCCGTGCTCACCGCGGCGGAGGACGACGCCGACGACTTCCACCTCATGGTCAATGGGCTCCTGGCGAGCCTCGTGCTCTGGTTCGCCCACGTCGTGGCCATGACGGTGGCCCGGCACGGATCGCGGGACGGCCGGGAGACCGGCATCCGTGCCGCCGTCACCGAGGGCCTGCACCACTCGACCGGCGTGCTCATCGGCCCGGCCATCCCGCTCTTCTTCCTCGTCTTCGGAGCCTTCGGCGTCGTCGACGAGGACGTCGCCTACTGGCTGTCGATCGGCTCGGGCGTCGCCGTGCTGGTGGTGCTGGGGATCCTGTCCTGCCGCGAGAGGCGGGTGCCGTGGCCGCTGAGCCTCGCCGGCGGGCTCGCCGCCGGTGCGGCCGGATTCCTCGCGGTCGTGATCAAGGCGACGCTGCTCGAATGACGCACCCCCTCGCCTCCGACCCCCGCCGCGCGACCCGGCTCTGGCGCATCACCAGCGTGATCTACCTGATCGGGCTGGTGGACTTCCTCGTCGCCTTCGTGCTCATCTTCGTGGCCTACTTCCTGTCGGCCGACGTCCTCTCGGTGATCGCCCTGTACATGTTCATCGCCGCCTGGCCCGTGCTCTTCGTCGCTGCCGTGCTCGACGTCCTCCGCCACCGCTGACCCGCGCCGCCCTCACGGGGGCGGGATGCGCGCGGGTGCTAGGCGGGGAGGGCGCCCGCGACGACGCGGCCGCGGGAGACGACCGCGACGATGCGCGACACGTCGAGCGCGCCGAGGTCGTCCCAGGGGCGGCCGCGGAGCACGACGAGGTCGGCGGCGTAGCCGGGGGCGAGGCGTCCGAGCGAGGAGCCGCGCCCGATCGCGGCGGCGGCGCGCGAGGTGGCGGACTGCAGCGCGCGGTCGGCCGACCATCCGAAGACGCCTGCCATCGCCCGCACCTCCGCCATCTGATCGCCGAAGTCGACGTGGTGCCCGTTCGCATCCGTGCCGAGGACGAAGTCGACCCCGGCGTCGGCGGCAGCCCGCATCAGCGCATCGCGTCGCGACACGAGCTCGGCCGCCTTCGCGGACTGCTCGGGCGAGACGGCGCGCTCGCCCGACGCGATCCGGTCGTTGATGAGGAGGGTGGGTGCCACGGTCACTCCGGATGCGGCGATCCGCGCCGCCTGCTCCTCGCCGATGAGGGTGCCGTGCTCGATCGAGTCGACGCCCGCGTCCAGCGCGATGTCGATGCCCTCGGCGGTGTGCGCGTGAGCGGCGACGGGCATCGAGAGAGCGTGGGCTTCGTCGACGATCGCGTCGATCTCGGCGCGGGTGTGGTTGCGCCACGACGCCTTGTCGCCAACCGAGAGCACGCCCCCGCTCGTGGCGATCTTGATCCCGTCGGCGCCGGCGCGGGCCCACTGCCGCACGAGCTTGCGGCACTCGTCGGGCCCGTCGGCGGTCGGCTTGCGCAGGGGGAAGGCGGCCGGGGTGAAGAGGTCGCCGTGCCCGGCGGTCATGCTCACCATGCCGTGCGCGAGCAACCGAGGTCCCTCGACCAGACCCGAGTTCACCGCACGGGCGAGGGAGAACTGGATCTCGTCGGCCGACAGGTCGCGCAGCGTCGTGACGCCGCCCCGCAGCGCGGCCTGCGCGTGGGCGAGGCCGTGCAGCACCTGCTCCTCGGGCCGGGTGGTGAGCGGCCAGCTGAGGAAGTCGGCGTGACCCCGCCCCGCGTATCCGATCAGGTGCACGTGCGTGTCGATCAGCCCGGGGATGACGGCGAGCCCCGCGCCGGCGTCGCCGGAGGCGCCCGTGCCCACGCCCGCGGCGCCGGAGGCGCTCGCGCTCGCGTTCACGCTCACGCCCGTGATGGTCCCGTCGCCGTCCGCGACGCTCCACTCGACCGAGCCGACGCCCAGCGCCCGCTCGCCGTCCCACACCTCGACGTTCTCGATCCTCACGGTGTCATCCTCTCGTGGTCGTCTCTCGAGTTCCGCCACCCTCCTGACCTTTCGCCACGTGCATGCGCATGGCGAAAGGTCAGGAGGGTGGCGGAACGCGCGGTCAGCGCTTGTTCTTGCGGGGGAAGAGGGCGCCGAGGGCGGCGGGCGGGCGCATCGTGGTCCCGGCGACCACGAGCACCGCGAGCGTCACGAGGTAGGGCGCCGCGGTCGGCAGCTCGGCGGGCAGGGGCACGAACAGGAACACCAGCACCAGCGCCACACCCAGCGCGAGGGGCGCGATCCCGGAGCGGAACGCCTTCCGCGCGGCCAGCGCTGCACCGGCGACCACACCCACGTCGCTCGAGGCGAGGCCAGAGCCCGAGGCGAGGCCAGAGCCCGAGGCGAGGCCAGCGCCCGAGGCGAGGCCCGAGCGGTCGGCCGTGCCGGACGCCAGCCCGCTGCGCGAGAGCCGGCGTCCGCGCCACATCCGCACCAGTCCGATGACGACGAACACGATCGCCAGGATGAACACCAGCGCACGGAACGTCTCGGGCCGCCCGAGGCCGACCGCGTCGGAGAACCCGAAGAGAGCCGACCCCAGGAAGACGCCGGACGGCATCCAGTTGCCGAAGATGAGCGTCGCGAGACCGATGAACCCGCGGCCCGCGGTCTGGTTCTCGACGTACCCGGAGGAGATGAGCGCGAGATACCCGCCCGCGAACCCGGCCATCGCGCTGCCCGTCAGGACGGCGATCCAGCGGGTGCGGTGCACCCGTCCGCCGAGGGCCTGCAGCGCGGCGGGCTGCTCGCCGGCGGCGCGCCAGCGCAACCCGAACGGCGTGCGCCACAGGATGTACGCGGTGAGCGGGATGAGCAGCAGCCCGATGATCGCGGCGAGAGAGACGTCGCGGGTGAGGCCGCCCAGGATGCCGCCGACCTGCGACAGCACCGGGATGCCCGACCCCTCGAGGCCCGCCATCCAGTCGGGCGTCCCGAGGCCGCCGGAGAGGAAGGGGATGCTGATCGAGGGCAGCGAGCCGTCGATGCGCGGTGAGCGGGCGATGGTCCCGCCGTCGACGCCGTTGAAGACGATGTCGGAGAGGAACCGGGCGAGCGCCGCCGCGATGACGTTGATGGCCACACCGACGACGAGCTGGTTGATGCCCATCTCGATGCAGAGCAGCGCCATGAGGAGGCCGAACACCAGCCCTCCGACGATGCCGCCGCCGAGCGCGGCCCACGGACCCCAGAACCAGCCGAAGAGCCCGGCCGCCCAGGTGCCGCCGATCATCATGCCCTCGAGGCCGACGTTGATCACGCCCGCGCGCTCCGAGTAGAGGCCGCCGATCGCGACCACGGCGATGGGCACGGTGAGCCGGAGCGCGGAGCCCCAGGTGGAGGAGGCGGCGATGCCCGGCGCGTCGGCGACGTACTGGGCGATGATCACGAGCGCCAGGCCGAGGAGCCCCCAGCGGAGGGCCGCACGGAGCGACGAACGCGACGGGCGCAGCTTCGCCGGCGCGGCGGCGGCCGCGGGCGCGGCGGGGTCGACGACGGTGCTCATCGGGCGGCCTCCAGTCCATCGGCGGGTGCGGGGGTGGGGGCGTCGGACGAGTCGCCGTCGGCCGGGCCCGAGGAGCCGCCGCGGCGACGCGAGCGGATGGCGTTCCACAGCGCGATGCGCTGGTCCGCCCGCTCGGTGAGCCAGTACCCGACCGCCGACGAGAGCAGGATCACGGCCATGAACAGCGTGCCCACCTCGGTCGGCAGCTGCACGAGCCCGAGCACCTGGGAGCTGCGTTCCACGAACGCCAGGATGAACGCGCCCACGGCCATCCCGATCGGATGCGACCGGCCGAGCAGCGCGGCGGCGAGCCCCGTGAACATGAGGTCGGTGGGCATCGTGCCGTCGTAGCGGTAGGCGACGCCGAGCACGTGGTACATCCCGATGAGGCCCGCGATCGCGCCGGAGCCGAGCATCGCGTAGATGATGCGGCGGTTCACCCGGATGCCGGCCGACTCCGCCGCCTCGGGCGACTGCGCCGCGACCTGCAGCGTGAACCCGAACACCGTGCGGTACTGCAGCAGGTAGAACACGATGCCGACGATCACGGCGACCACGATGAACCCCGAGATGGAGGTGCGGTTGCCGATGCCGAGGTCGAGGAGCACCGGCATGGCGCCCTGGTCGTCGATGATGGCGGTGCCGGTGTTCTGCCCGCTGCCCGAGCGGAAGACGTTGGCGAGCAGCATCGCGACGACCGTCGTGGCGATCGCGTTCATGAGGATGGACGTGATCACCTCGCTCACGCCGCGGTACACCTTGAGCAGCGCCGGCACGAGCGCCCAGAGCGCCCCGACCACGCAGCACACGAGCAGGGTGATCGGCAGGCGCAGGTAGAGCGGGAGCGGCAGCTGCGCCGCGACCACCGCGCCGATGAGGGCGGCGACCCGGTACTGGCCGTCGACGCCGATGTTGAACAGCCCCATCCGCAGCGCGAAGGCCGCGGCGACTCCCGCGATGTAGAGCGGGATGGCGTTGTTGAGCGCCGACACGAGCGACGCGGGCTCGATGCCGTAGTTCCACATCACCTCGTACGCCGAGGCCGAGGAGTAGCCGCTCAGCTCGAGGAAGAGCGTGGTGACGATGAGCGCGAGCACGACCGAGACGACGGGGCCGGCGAACGTGGTGACGATCCTGCGGGTCATGCCGCACCTCCTGCCAGGTCGGCATCCGACGGCGTGGGCCGGTCGGTGCGGACGCCGGTCATGTACTCGCCGAGGGTCTCCGCGTCGACCGCGCGGGGGTCGAGCTCGCCGACGACGGCTCCGCGGTAGAGCACGATCAGCCGGTCGCTCAGGGCGAGCAGCTCGTCGAGGTCGGCGGAGACGAGCAGCGTGCCGAGGCCGCGGTCGCGCGCGTCGGTGAGCTCGGACCAGACGGCGGCCTGCGCGCCGATGTCGACGCCGCGGGTCGGATGCGCGGCGATGAGCACCCGGGGCTCGGAGCCCAGCTCGCGGCCGACGATGAACTTCTGCTGGTTGCCGCCCGACAGTGCGGACGCAGGGGTGGACGCGTCGCCGCCGCGCACGTCGAAGGCGGTGATGATGCGGCGGGCCGCCTCCGCGGCGCCGGCGCGGCTGTACCAGGGCCCGCGCTTGATCGGCGGGCGGGTGTGGTAGCCGAGGGCTGCGTTCTCGCGCAGCGGCATCCCGAGCACGACGCCGTCGCGGTGGCGGTCCTCGGGGATGTACGCCATGCCCGCCGCGCGTCGGTCGGTGGTGGAGAGGGCGGTGACGTCGTCGCCGCCGAGCGACACGGTGCCCTCGGAGGGCACACGGCCGAGGAGCGACAGCATCAGCTCCGACTGCCCGTTGCCCTCGACTCCGGCGACCCCGAGGATCTCGCCGCTGCGCACCTCGAACGACACGTCGTCGAGCGCCGCGACCTCTCCCGGCACGGCGACCGTGAGGTGCGACCCCGCGAGCACGACCTCGTCGCCGACCGGGACGGCTCGCGGCTCGACCTGGGGCATCGCGACCTTCACCATGAGCGAGGCGAGCTCGCGGGCGGTGGTCTCCGCCGGGGTCGTGTGGCCGACCACCTCTCCGGACCGGATGACGGTGATCTCGTCGGCGAAGTCGAGCACCTCGTCGAGCTTGTGGGAGATGAAGATGACCGCGGCACCCGCATCCGTGAACGCCCGCATCGCGGCGAACAGCGACTGGGCCTCGCTCGGCACGAGCACGGCGGTCGGTTCGTCGAGGATGATCACGCGGGCGTCGCGGTAGAGCACCTTGAGGATCTCGACGCGCTGACGGGCCCCCACGCCGAGGTCTCGCACCACGGCGTCGACCTCGACCGGGAAGCCGTTCGCCTCGGCCAGCTCGGCCACCCGGGTGCGGGCGGCCGAGCCGTCGAGGCGGAAGGGGGAGCCCGGCTCGTCCGCGAGGACGACGTTCTCCCACACCCGCAGGGCGTCGGCGAGCAGGAAGTGCTGGTGCACGATGCCGATGCCGGCTCGCTGCGCGTCGCGCGGCGAGCGGAAGGTCATCGGGCGACCCGCGATGGCGATCGAGCCCTCGTCGGGGCTCTCCTCGCCGGCGAGGATCTTCATCAGCGTCGACTTCCCGGCGCCGTTCTCGCCCACGATCGCGTGGACGGTCCCGGCCCTGACCGTCAGGTCGATCCGGTCGTTCGCGACGAACGTGCCGAACCTCTTGACGATCCCGGTCAGCCGGACCAGCTCGTCCTGCTCTGCCATGGTGGTGCTTCCTGGGGTGCTTCGGTGCTTCTGGACGGGTGCTTCCGGTGCGTCCGGTTCCGGATGCGGGTCAGACCGCCGTCGGGACGGTGACGGTGCCGTCGATGATGTCCTGCTTCGCCTTGTCGAGCTGAGCCGAGTAGGCGTCGAGGAAGCCGCCGCTGGTGGAGTAGCCGACGCCGTCGTTCGAGAGGTCGAAGTCCTGCTCGCCGGGCTGGAGGGAGCCGTCGAGGAAGGCCTTGATGCTGTCCTCCACCGCCACGTTGACGTTCTTGATCGCCGAGGTGAGGATGTACGGCTTCAGCGAGTCGTCGACCTGGTTGTACACGTCGCCGTCCACGCCGATCGCCCACGACTTCGTGCCGGATGCGCTCGAGAGCGGGGCCTGCTCGTAGACGCCCACACCGGATCCGCCGGCCGCCGCGTAGATGACGTCGGCGCCGCCGGCGTACATCGAGGCCGCCGCCTCCTTGCCCTTGGTGGGGTCGGAGAAGCCGGTGAAGTCGCCGAGCGGGGCGAGGTAGGTCTTGTCGACCACGATGCTCGGGTTCACGCTCTTCGCGCCGGCCTCGTAGCCGACGAAGAAGTTCTGGATGCTGGGCTGGTCGACGCCGCCGATGAAGCCGATGTGGCCGGTGGTCGAGGCGAGGGCCGCCGCGACGCCGACGAGGTACGACGACTGCTCTGCCGCGAAGGAGATGGTGGTGACGTCGGGGATCTCGGTGCCCTTGTCGATGTCGACCGCGACGAACTTGGTGTCGGGGTGGTCGGTGGTCTGCTCCATCGGGGTGGCGTACTGGAAGCCGATGCCGATCGCCAGACCCGCGCCCTGCGAGATCGCGAGGTCGAGGCGGTCCTGGTAGTCGTCGGTGTTGGGGCTCGAGAAGTCGAGCGGGGTGAAGTCGTACTCGCCTTGGGCGTCGGTGAAGCCCTTGTAGGCGCTGTCCATGAAGGAGAAGTCGCCGGTGGTGCCGTACAGCATCGCGATCTTCGGGGTGTCGGCGTCCGCGCTCGGCTGCGTGGTGGCGGTCTTGCCGGAGCAGGCGGTGAGGATGAGCGACGCGGCGACGACGGCGCCGCCCAGTGCCGCCAGGCGGCGGGTACGGGTGCCAAGCATGGGACTCCTTCGGAGGGGGACTGTGATCTGTGTGACGGTAGCTCGCAAAACGCTTTGCTTTGTTACGCGAATGTTTAATCTGTGTGACGTGAGGCCCGGATCCGCGCTGATCCGCGCCTCTTTTTCGCGACTCCCCGGTGGTCGTCATCGAATCGTTATCTTCCGGCGTGCAAAACGTTTCGCGTCGGCTAGCATTCGTCGCATGGACGAGACGGGGGCGAACCGCCCGGTCACGATCCGCGACGTCGCGCGGGTGGCCCAGGTCAGCATGACCACCGTCTCGCATGCCCTCTCGTCGAAGCGGCCGGTGAGCCCCGAGACGGCCGAGCGCATCCGAGCTGCGATCGAGCACCTCGGCTACGTGCCGCACTCGGGCGCTCGCAGCCTGCAGAGCGGGCGGGCCATGATGATCGGCCTCGTCGTGCCCGACGTCTCCGATCCGTTCTTCGGCGAGCTGGCGGTGAGCGTCGAGCGCTCGGCCGACGACCTCGACTTCGGCGTCGTGCTGTCGAGCTCGATCAGCCGCGCCGAACGCGACGCCCGCTACCTCAACCTGCTGCGCTCGCGCTCGATCGACGGGCTCATCTACGTCACGGGCGAGGTCCGGGTCGACGAGCGGCTCGCCGATCTCGCCGCCCGGCATCCGATCGTCCTGGCCGACGAGTCGGTCGCCACGCTCGAGTCGATCCCCCTGGTCGCCGCCGACCATCTGCAGGGCGGACGGCTCGTCGCCGAGCACCTCCGCGAGCTGGGGCACTCGCGGGTCGCCGTGCTGACCGGCCCGCGCGGGCTGCGGTCGGCGGAGGAGCGCGTGTCGGGCTTCCTCTCGGTGCTGCCCGGCGCCACCGTCGTGGACGGGGACTTCACCGAGGAGGTCGCGTACCACCGCACGGCCAAGCTGCTCGCCGGAGCGACCCCGCCCACGGCCGTCTTCGCCTCGAACGACGTCTCCGCGTTCGGGGTGATCGACGCGGCCCGCGACCGCGGGCTCAGTGTGCCCGACGACCTCTCGGTGGTCGGCTTCGACGACGTGCCCCTGAGCGGACGCCTCTCGCCCGGTCTCACCACGGTGCGGCAGCCCGTGGGCGAGATCGGCCGCGTGGCCGTCGAGACCCTGCTCGCGGAGATCGCGGGCGAGGCGCCCGGCTCGCCGCCCCGCCATCCCGTGGTGCTCGTCGTCCGCGGCACCACCCGTCCGCCGCGCTGACGCGCACTCCGCGCGCTTCTGCCGTCCGCCCCTCGAAAGGAGCCCCCGTGGCCCGCATCCTCCTCCTCGGCGAATCCTGGTTCGTCTACTCCGTACATCAGAAGGGGTTCGACGCGTTCTACACGTCGGAGTACACCGCGGGAGGGCAGGAGTTCGTCGCCGCGCTGCGCGCTGCCGGACACGAGGTCACGCACGTGCCGGCGCACGAGATCACGACCACGCTGCCGCTCACCGCGGAGGGCCTCCACGAGATCGCCGACGTGGTCGTCGTGTCGGATGTGGGCGCGAACACGTTCCAGGTGCCGCCGGCCACCTTCACCCGGTCGGTGCCCGAACCCGATCGGGTCGAGGTGCTGCGGCGCTTCACCGAGACCGGTGGCGGCCTGCTCATGGTGGGCGGATACCTGACGTTCTCGGGCATCGACGCGAAGGCGCGGTGGGGGCGGACGCCGCTCGCGGCGGCGCTGCCCGTCGAGGTGCTCGACCGTGACGACCGGGTGGAGATGTCGGCAGGATCCGCACCCGCCGTGGTGGCTGCGCATCCGGTGGTCGCGGGCCTCGACACCGCCTGGCCGGCGCTGCTCGGGCTCAACGAGGTGGTGGTCAAGCCCGGCGCCGACCTCGTCGCCGAGTGCGGCGGGCATCCGCTGCTCGTCTTCGGGGAGTACGGGGCCGGGCGCAGCGGCGCGTTCACCTCCGACCTCGCGCCGCACTGGGCGCCGCCGGAGTTCCTCGCCTGGGACGGGTACGCACCCCTGTTCGACCGCACGGTGCGCTGGCTCGCGGGGGAGGAGCTCGAGACGGCCGGCGCTGCCGGCGTGAGCGTGGGGGCCGGAGCATGAGCGCGACCACGCCGAACCCTGCTTCCGCTCCCGATGAGGTCACCCTCGTCGACACCGTCATCACCGGTGCCACCGTCCTCACGCACACCACGCGTCCGGCGCCCGCCTACCCCGAGCTGCCGCGCGAGGACGTCGAGGCGCGGGGGACCGCGACGTTCCTCGACGACCACGCCATCGGCACCCGAGGCGGGGTCATCGCGTGGGTGGTGCCCACCGCCTCCGTCCCCGCCTCGGTGCTCGACGCGGCCGCGCGGATCGACGCCCACGGGCTCGTCGCGATCCCCGGCCTGATGAACGGGCACACGCACTCGCCGATGACGATGTTCCGCGGCTCGGCGGAGGACGTGCCGACGAACGAGTGGTTCAACAAGCACATCTGGCCGATGGAGGTGAACCTCACCGACCGTGACGTCTACCTCGGAGCGCAGCTCGCCATCGGCGAGATGCTGCTCGGTGGGGTCACGTCGTTCGCCGACCACTACTTCGCGACCGACCAGATCGCCCGCGCGGTCGAGGAGAGCGGAGCGCGGGCGCTGCTCGCCTCCACCTTCTTCTCGTCGCAGGGGCCCGCCGGTGTCGAGTCGTCGGCCGCGTTCGCGGAGCGCTGGAACGGCGCGGCCGGTGGCCGCATCCGCACCGCGATGGGTCCGCACGCGACCTACACGGTCGACGACGCCGACCTCGAGCTGACCGCCGCGCATGCGAGGCGTCTCGGGATCCGCACGCACATCCATGCTGCCGAGAACATGCAGCAGACCGAGTCGAGCCTCGCCAAGCGCGGGGTCACGCCCATCCAGGTGCTGCACGACACCGGCGTGCTCGAGGCGGGGGCGATCATCGCGCACGGCACCGGCATCGTCGAGAGCGACCTCGAGTGGCTCGTGCCCTACGCCGATCGGGTCGGAGTGGCGTCGTGCAGCAAGGTCTACATGAAGCACGCGCACACCACGACGCCGGTGCGGATGCTGCACGACGCGGGCGTGACCGTCGGGCTCGGGACCGACGGGCCGGCGTCGAACAACACGCTCGACGTGCTCGAGAGCCTGCGCATCCTGTCGCTGAAGCAGAAGGACGCCCACCTCGACGCGACCTGGCTCACCTCGCAGCACGCGCTCGACATCGCCACGCGGCAGAGCGCCGCCGTCTTCGGGCAGGAGGCGTCGCTCGGCGCCCTGCTGCCGGGGTACACGGCCGACATCGTGCTCATCGATCCGTCGGCCCCGCACATGCAGCCCATGCACGACCTCGCGGCCGCGCTCGTCCTGAGCGTGCGGGCGAGCGACGTGCGCACCGTGCTCGTCGACGGCGAGGTCGTCGTGCGCGACGGCCGACTCACCCGCCTCGACCTCGGGGAGGCGATCGCCGAGCTCAACGCCCGCATCCCGGAGCTCACCGACCGCTCGCGCGGCAGCATCCAGGACTACGCGCCGTGAGCCGTCTCGAGGGGAGGATGGAGGCATGATCGAGGCGGAGCGCACACCCTGGACCGATGTGGCCGGGCACCTCGGCCGCACCGACGCGCCGCCCGCGTCGCGGCTCGCGGTGCTGCCGTTCGGGGCGCTCGAGCAGCACGGACCGCAGCTCCCGCTCGGCACCGACACGTTCCAGGCGGTGCACGTCGCGCGCGGCATCGCCCTGGCGCTCGACGCGGTGCTGCTGCCCGCCGTGCCGTACGGCGACACGTGGAACAACGCCGGCTACCCGGGCACGGTGTCGCTCTCGGCGTCGACCGTGGCCGCGATCGCGCTCGACATCGGTCGGGCGCTGGCCGCCTCGCCCGCGCCGGCCTCGGGCCTCGTCGTCGTGAACGGCGACTGGGGCAACCGGACGCCGCTCTACGGCGCGGTGCGCACGCTGCTGCAGGAGGGGTTCCCCGCGATCGCGCTCGACTACCCCGGTCTCGACGCCGCGGCGGCCGCGGTGCGGACGACGCAGTCGGCGGCCCCCGGGCTCAACCACGCCGACGAGCTCGAGACGTCGATGATGCTCGCCATCGACGACACCCTCGTGCACCCGGAGCGCGCGGTCGCGGTCTATCCCTCGTTCCCGGGCGACTTCGGCACCACCCCGATGCAGCTGCATCCGTTCTCGCCCTCCGGCGTCTTCGGTGACCCCACCGCCGCCACCGCCGAGACGGGCCACCGCCTCCTCGACGCCACCGTCGCCGGCTCCCTCACCGTCCTCACGGACTTCCTCGCCCGCCTCCCCTGACCCCCGCTCCGCTTCCCCTCGCGTCGCTTCGACACCGATCCGCGGCAAGTCCGCCGAATAGGGCGGGGCTTCGGAGGATTCGGTGCCGGGGTGACGGTGGTTGCTCGTCACGGGATTCGGCGAAGCTCGACGTATACGGAGGGGCTTCGCCGTATTTCGTGATGACGGACGGGCCTAGGCGGGGTGGCGGCCCGCCTCGCCCCCGTCGCCTCGACACCGATCCGCGGCAAGTCTGCCGGATAGGGCGGGGCTTCGGGGGATTCGGTGTCGAAGCGGCGCGGAGGCGGGCGGGCTAGCGGGTGAAGGCGGCGATGGCCGCCTTCACCTCCGCGGCGAGGGCGCGCTTCTCGGGGCCGGAGAGGAACGCGGCCTCGACGGCGGCGAGCTCCGCGGCCTCGAACTCGGGCACGCCCCAGCCGAACTGCTCCTCGATCCGGCGGAAGTCGGCGCTGATCGAGATCATCGAGATGAGGCGGTTGTCGGGGTTGATCGTGACCGTGAACCCGAGCTCGCGGAGGAGCTCCACGGGGTGGTTCTCGATCCCGTCGACCACGCCCTTCGAGTTCGACGACACGCACACCTCGAGCGGGATGCGGCGGTCGACCACCCACTGCGCCGTGCGGCCGAGCGTGAGGGACGCGGGCCCGGATCCGGCACGGGCGGCGGCGACGTCACGCACGGCGGTCCTCACCCCGAGTGGGCGGCCGTTCAGCCGCACGTCCTCGATGATCCGCACGCCGTGGCCCAGGCGCAGCGCGTGCGCGAGGTGCACGGTCTCCCAGACGCTGTGCTCGCCGTCCGCCTCACCGGTGTGGATCGTGTAGGGCACGCCCTCGCGATCGAGCAGGGTGAACGCATCCAGATGCTGACGCACGGGGAAGCCGTCCTCCGGCCCCGCGATGTCGTACCCCGCGACGCTGCCGCCCCACTCGCCGTACGTGTCGACGGCGAGCCGCGCGATCTCGAAGCTGAGCGTCGACGAGCGCATCCCGCACAGCAGCTGCCGGGCGCGGATGCGTCCGCCTTCGGCGGCGACGATCGCCTCGCCCTCCGCCAGCCCGGCGGCCACCGCCTCGACCGCGACGCGCAGGGGGAGCCCGCCGAGGATGTGCTTCTCGGGCGCCCAGCGGGCCTCGCCGTACACGACACCGTCGGCGGCGGCCTCGATCACCCACTCCCGGGCGATCCGGACGATGCTCTCCTCGGTCTGCATGACCGCAGTGGTGAGGCCGAACTTCTCGTCCCAGTGGGCGACCTGCGGCTCGGCGACGTCGCCGATGAACCAGCGGGCGAGCGTCTCGGGGTCGTCGTACGGCAGCGTCACGCCCGACGAGGCCGCGAGCTCGATGAGGGTCTCGGGCCGCAGGGAGCCGTCGAGGTGATCGTGCAGCGACACCTTCGGGAACTCGATCCACGGCTCGTCGGCCTCGGCCCAGCGCGGATATCCCGCCGGGCGGAAGCCCGGAGATGCGAACCCGCTCACTTGAAGGCCGCCAGCCCGAACGACACCATGTCGGCGAAGGTGGTCTCGCGCTCGGCCGCGGTCATGTCCTGGCCCGGCTTGTCGCTGATGGTGCCGACCATGAGGGTCTCGAAGCCCTCCTTGAGCCCGACCGCGTAGAGACCGGCCGCCTCCATGTCGACGCCGAGCGTGCCGTACTCGATGAGCTTCGGCACCACGGTGGTGTCGGGGTTGTAGAACTGGTCGGTGGTGAACAGCGGGCCGACGTGGATGGTCTTCCCCGTGGCCTCTCCGTACTCCACGGCCTTCCGCAGCAGCGAGAAGCTCGGCGCGTGGCTGAACGTGACGCTCGGCACCCACCCCGAGGTGAGGGCGGAGTTCGTGTGCGCGCTGGAGGCGGCGATGACGTCGCCGAGCTCGAGCCACGGCTGCAGCGCACCGATCGTGCCCACGCGGATGATGCGCTTCACCCCGTAGTGGCGCGCGAGCTCGGTGGCGTAGATCGACAGGGAGGGGATGCCCATCCCCGAGGCGAGCACGGAGACCGGACGGCCCTCGACGGTGCCGGTGTAGCCGAGGATGCCGCGCACCTCGGTGACGAGCCGGGGCGAGTCGAAGAAGGTCTCGGCGATGAGCTTCGCGCGGCGCGGGTCGCCGGGCATGAGCACGTCGGAAGCGAAGTCGCCGGGCTCGGCGGAGATGTGCGGGGTGGCCATGGGGGTCCTTTCGAGGTGACCGGGTGACGGATGCGGGTGGTGACGGATGCGCGGCCTCGCGCCGGGCGGTCAGCCCACCTGGGAGGGCGCGAACCGGCGCAGCACGACCCGCTCCGCCCAGCTCACGAGGCTGTAGAAGACGAGCGACACCGCGGTGAGGAGCGCGGCCGCCGCCCAGAGCTGCGTGTAGTCGGAGTGCGACCGCGACGTGACGATCGTGTGCCCGAGCCCGTCGCCGGTGGCGAGCCACTCGGCGAGCGTCGCCGCCAGCACGGCCGTGGGGGCCGCGATGCGCGCCGAGGCGAAGATCGCGGGCAGCGTGTACGGCAGCTGCACGCGCCAGAGGTTGCTCCAGATCGACGAGTCGTAGGAGCGCATGAGGGTGAACGCATCCGACGGAACGCGCTTGAGGCCCCCCTGGACGTTGGCGAGGGTGGGGAAGAACGTGACGATCGCGGTGAACGCGACGACTCCCCCCAGCCCGCGCCCGAGGGCGAGGATGAGCACCGGGATGAGCACGATGATCGGCACGGATCGCAGTGCCACGGCGAGCGGGGTCAGCACGCGCTCCACCACCGGGACCGTGACGAACGCCACCGCCATCGCGATGCCGACGACGAGTCCCGCGATGTACCCCGTGCCGGCGTGCACCAGGGTGACGCCGAGCGCCTCGACGAGCACGGCGCGGTTCGCCGCGGCCTCCTCGCTCACGAACAGGTACTGGAACACGTCGACGGGGGACTTGCCCACGAACGGCGACATGTCGAAGACGATGAGGTACGCCCACCAGGCGAGGAGGATGACGACGATCGAGCCGATCGTCCAGGCCACCGCGCTCGCGAACCGGCTGAACGCCGAGCCCCGCGGCGAGGCGGTGGCGGCCTGGGCGTTCGAGATCGAGGCCGACCAGGGGGTGAGCCAGCGGCGCAGCAGCCCGAAGAGTCCGTACGGCACCGCCGCCATGAGCGTCACGAGCACCGCCACCGACCAGACGCGCGGGAGGTTCAGGCCCATGAGCCCGTTGATGAGCAGCACGCCGAGGCCCGACTTCGCGCCGATGAACTCCCCGAAGATCGCGCCGAGCGCAGCGGCGGCGGCACCGATCTGCAGGCCGGTGAGGATGGCGGGGATGCCGGACGGGAAGCGCACGAAGCGCAGCTTCGGGAGCCCGCCGCCGCCCCACGCGGTGACCATGGTGAGCGGTCCGCCATCCGCCGACCGCAGCCCGAGCATCGTGCCGA
This sequence comes from Cnuibacter physcomitrellae, assembly GCF_014640535.1. Taxonomy (NCBI): domain Bacteria; kingdom Bacillati; phylum Actinomycetota; class Actinomycetes; order Micrococcales; family Microbacteriaceae; genus Cnuibacter; species Cnuibacter physcomitrellae. The sequence continues at coordinate 1,897,989 of NZ_BMHD01000001.1, read as the reverse complement.
CGAGCGTGGTGAAGAAGACGGCGAGCGAGGTGAGCACGACCTTCGCGGTGTCGGGGTCGAAGGTCAGCTGGAGCAGCGGGTTGACGGCCACGAGCGGCAGGCAGAACAGGGTGAGCGCGAGACGCAGGAAGAGCGACTCGAAGGCGGGCACCTGCACGAAGACGATCGCGACGAGGACGGCGAGGAGGTTCCCCCAGAACCAGCCCCGGATCGCGACCCAGGCCGTGGCGGTGAAGTTGCTCCAGTACAGGCCCGCATCCGCGATGAGGCTCTGGACGATGGCGCTCGGCGACGCGATGACGCCCAGGCGGGTGAGCCACAGGTCGGCGGCGACCTCCCAGAGCACGAGCAGCGCGAGGGAGACGACGAGGGTCGTGACCCAGCCGTTGATCGCACCACGGCGCGCGGCGCGGCGCGATCGGGAGCGCTCGGTGGCGACGGCGGCGGCACGGATCGCGTCGCGGTCGCCCGGCGCGCCTGAGCGGCCGTCCGCCGGGCCGGCGGAGGTGCGGGCGCCCTGCGACGACCCCGTCACGGAAGCGGTGCTCACGTCAGGCCGCCGATCCGGACGCGCCCGCGGAGGGTCCGGCGGAGGCGCCCGCGCCCGCGAGCTCGCCGTCCGACACGAGGTCGTCCGGGTCGTCGTCCTCGGTGCCGGAGTGGAGCATGGCGGACAGCTGATCGCAGACCGCGTGGAACTCGCCCGTCGAGAGCAGCTCGCGCCTGCGCGGGCGCGGGAAGTCGATCGTGATCTCGCCGACGATGCGGCCGGGGCGCGGCGACATGACGACGACGCGGTCGGCGAGGAACGCGGCCTCCGAGATGGAGTGGGTCACGAGGAGGGCCGTCGCGCTCGACGCGGACCAGAGCTTCTGCAGCTCCTCGTTCATGCGCTGGCGGGTGATCTCGTCGAGGGCGCCGAACGGCTCGTCCAGCAGGAGGATCTCGGGCTCGGTGGCGATGGCGCGGGCGATCGCCACTCGCTGGCGCATGCCGCCCGAGAGCTGGGACGGGCGCGAGTCGGCGAAGCCCTCGAGCCCGACCAGGCGGATGAGGTCGTCGACCCGATCCTGGGGGATCGGCGTCCTCATCACCTGGCCGGGGAGGCGGATGTTGTCGCGGACGCTGCGCCACGGCAGCAGCGACGGGTCCTGCAGGGCGAGGCCGAGCCGGTGCGCCTTGCGCACCGCGGCCGGGGTCTCGCCGTGGATGGAGACCTCGCCGGCCGAGTACGACTCGAGGTCGGCGAGGATGCGGAGGATCGTGGACTTGCCGCATCCGGAGGGGCCGAGCAGCACGGTGAACGAGCCCTGCGGGACGGCGAGCGAGACGTCGTCGAGGGCGAGCACGTCGCGCTTCTTCGACGAGTACACCTTGGTCAGGTTGGTGAGGGTGAAGCCGGATCCGTCCACGGTGTGCCTCCGGGTGTCGCGGTGAGGGGAGCGGGGGAGAGAAGAGGGGAGAAGGGGAAGAGCGGCGCGGGGCCTTGGAGGGAGCCCCGCGCCGCTCGGTCTGTGTCAGCCGATGGTGTTCTTGCCCTGGTAGACGTCCTGCAGCACCGAGGTGTCGAAGAGCGACTCGTCCGCTCCGGTGATGCCGAGCGACTTCAGCGTGGTGAGGTTCTTCTGGATGCCGTCGTCCGAGATCCAGAGCAGGCCGTGCTCCTCGGTCTCGGGGGTGACGAGGAGGTCCATCTGGCGCTCGGCCTGCTTGGTCTGCTCCTCGATCGTGAGGCCGCCGTCCTTCGCGTAGTCGTTGACCGTGAGGTCGACCGCCTCGGTCGGGTCCTTGACGTACGCCTGCCACCCCTCGATCTCGCCCTTGAGGAAGCCCTCGATCGCGGTGCGCTTGCTGTCGTCCTCGAGCGCGGAGCGCTGGACGGCGTAGACCTGGGCGTAGACGTCGAGGCCGTAGTCGGCGGTGAGCATGGTCACGCCCTCCTTGCCGGTGTTCTCCTCGTAGGCGATGGGCTGCTCGGTGTAGAACACCCAGAGGCCGTCGACCTCGCCCGAGACGAGCGGCGCGACGTCGAAGCCGACCGGCACGCTCGTGATGGCCGAGGCGTCGAGCCCGTTGAAGTCGACGAGCGCCGACTGGGCGGCCTCATCGCCCGACGGCACGCCGATCTTCTTGCCCTCCATGTCCTTCGGCGTCTTGATGGGCTTGTCGGGGCTCGACAGGATCGCGAGCGGGTTCTTCTGGAAGCCGGCGGCGATGATGACGAGGTCGGCGCCCTGCTCGTTGGCGCGGGCGACGGTGTCGGCGTTGCCCATGCCGATGTCGGCCTGACCGGAGGCCACTGCGGCCATCGAGTCGACGTCGGGTCCGCCGGGGAGGATGTCGACGTCGACGCCGTTGGCGTTGTAGTAGCCCTCCTTGTCGGCGACGTAGCTGCCGCCGAACTGGACCAGCGGGATCCACGAGGTCTGCAGGGTGAGCGGGGTCAGCGAGCTGCCGTCGGTCGACGGGGCGTCGCTCGCGCTCGAGGAGGAGCAGCCGGCGACGGCGGCGAGCACGGCAGCGAGGCCCGCGGCGAGCACGGTGGCTCGGGCGGCCCTGCGGCGAGGGATGCGGATGGTCATGGTTCTCCTTGACGTGAAGGGGACAGGCTGCAAGGGGAGGTGCCACATCGCGCCGGATCGGGTCCGGTGCTGCAAACCGTTTTGCACGATGCTTGGCCTCGACGTTACGGGGCGACTGTTTCTGATCGGTTTCGCGATGTAAACGCTGTGTAACGCGTCACGGGCCCTCTCGTGCGCGCGGGAGAAGAGCCGTCGCCCCGGGCGCAACTCGATTTGCGGATGCGGGTCCCCCGCCGCGCGGCTCGGCTACAGTGTGCGATGTGACCGACTCGAGGCAGCGCCCCTGGACGATGCAGCAGATCGCTGCCGCCGCCGGCGTCAGCGTCACGACGGTGTCGCACACCATCTCGGGCAAGCGCCCCGTGCGCCCCGACACCGCCGAGCGGGTGCGCCGACTCATCGAGGAGTTCGGCTACGTGCCCGACTCCGGCGCCCAGCGCCTGAAGACCGGCCGCAGCCGCATCATCGGACTCGCCGTGCCCGACGTGTCGCACTGGTACTTCGGCCGCATCGCCCGTGGTGTCGAGGAGGCCGCCGACGAGCTCGACTACGGCGTCATCGTGGCGAGCACGTCGAACTCCGACCCCCGGCGCGAGAAGCGCTACTTCAACATGCTCCGCACCCGCCTCATCGACGGGCTGGTCTACACCGCCTCCCGCGAGATGACGCCCACCGAGGAGCTCGTGAAGCTGGCGTCGAAGTCGCCCGTCGTGCTCGCCGACGAGGCGATCCCCTCGCTCGACGGGCTCCCGTCGGTGACGAGCGACAACTACGTCGGCGCCCAGGACCTCGGGCGCCACCTGGCGTCGCTCGGGCACACCCGTGCCGTGATCCTCAGCGGATACGCGGGGCTGAAGTCACAGATCGAACGGGTGAAGGGCATCCGCGAGTCGTTCCCCAACGCGCTCGTGCTCTACGGCGACTTCGAGCTGCGCTCGGGCTACGACCTGGTGTCGGACCTGCTCGCCCAGGATGTGCGGTTCACGGCGCTCTTCGGGTGCAACGACCTCATGGCGATCGGTGCGATGCAGCGGTTGCGCGAGGCGGGAATCCGGGTGCCCGAGGACGTGTCGGTGGTCGGCTTCGACGACGTCGACATGGCGTCGGTGGTGACCCCCGGGCTCACCACCGTCCGGCAGGACATGCTCGAGATCGGGCGTCGATCGGGCCGACTGCTGATCGAGGGGCTCGAGGGGCGCACCGAGCTGACGTCGGCCGGGTCGGTCTCGCTTCCGGTCGAGCTCGTCATCCGCGGCAGCACGGCGACCGCTCCGGCGTGAGGTCCGGCGCCGGGGAGGGGCCTCGATCCGCCGGTGACCCGGATCGCGGCATCCGCTAGATTCGGCCTGACGGAGGGGGAGCCATGGCGCGGCTGACCAACGCGGACCTGCAGCAGCGGATCCTGGCGCTCGAGGCGGAGAACGAGAGTCTGCGCGAGTCGGTGGCCGCGGCGGAGGTCGCGCTCGCGGCCTCGTCCCCGGACTCGCCGCTCGGATCGCCCCGGCCGCGGAAGGGGCGCGGCTGGGGGTGGGCGCTGCTCTCCGTGGTGCTCGTCCTCGTCGGCGCCCTCCTCGCTCCCGCGGGGCTCGTCGCGGGCTGGGCCAAGACGCAGCTCACCGACACCGACGGCTTCGTCGCCACGTACGCGCCGCTCGCGCGGGACGCGGGGGTGCAGACGTTCATCACCGACCAGACCATGGTCGTCATCCAGGAGAACGTCGACATCCCGGCGATCACGTCCGACGTCGTCGACGGCATCACCTCCCTCGGCACCGGCCCGGCGGCGACGCGGGCACTCGAGGCGCTGAAGGGTCCGGCGGCGCAGGGGATCGTGACGCTCGTCCGCTCCAGCGTGCAGGGCTTCGTGTCGTCGGACGCGTTCGCCCAGGTCTTCGAGCAGGCACTCCGGGTCAGTCATCAGCAGCTCGTCGCCACCATGCAGGGCGATCGGAACGCGGCGCTCGCGGTGGCGTCCGACGGGTCGATCGGGGTGCAGCTGGCGCCGATCATCGCCCAGGTGCGCCAGCTGCTCATCGACCAGGGGCTCACGTTCGCCTCCGCGATCCCCGCCGTCGACTACACGATCACGATCGCGCAGGACACCTCGCTCCCCACCGTGCAGGCCTTCTACGGGCTCGCGGTGAGCGCCGGCGCCTGGCTGCCGTGGATCGCGCTGCTGTTCCTCGCCGCCGGGGTGGTCGTCGCCCGTCGCCGGAGCACGGCGCTCATCGCGGCGGCCGTGGCGCTCGCGGCGGCGATGCTCGTGGTGGTCGTCGCGTTCGCCGTCGGCGCCTCCGTGTTCACCGCCTCGGTGTCGCCGTCGATCATGCCGGCCGGGGTCGCCTCCACCGTGTTCGCCACGCTCACGCAGAGCATGCAGGGCACCGCCGTCGCCGTGCTCGTCCTCGGGCTCGCGGTCGCCGTGGTCGGATGGCTCGGCGGGCCGTTCCCCGTGCCGCGCCGGCTGCGGCGCTTCGCGGCGAGCGGGGCGGATGCGGTCCGCCGCGCAGGCGAGCGCGCCGGTCTCACGACGGGGGCGGTCGGGTCGTGGATGCACCGGCAGCGGCTGCTGCTGCGCGTCGCGGCCGCGGTGATCGCCGCCGCCGTCGTGCTGTTCGTCCGTCCGCTCTCGCTCGGGCTCATCGTGTGGACGCTGGTGCTCGCGGTGCTGGTGCTCGCGATCCTCGAGGTCGTGCAGCGGCCGCCGGGGGAGGCGGACCCGGGGTCCGACGATCTCCCCGTCGAGGAGGGGGCGGCATCATGACCGAGCTCGCTGCGCAGGAGGTCGCTCACCTCGAGCGGGCGGTCGCGCTCGCCCAGGCCGCGCGCGACCGGGGTGACCACCCGTTCGGCGCGGTCGTCGTGGCCGCGAACGGCGCGGTCGTCGAGGCGATGAACTCCGTCGTCACCGACCACGACCCCACCGGCCACGCCGAGACCAACGCGGTCCGCGCCTCCGGCCGTCGTCTCTCCGACGCTCAGCTCCGCACCGCCACGCTCTACACGAGCACCGAGCCCTGCGCGATGTGCGCGGCCGCGATCTTCTGGGCGGGCATCCCGCGGATGGTGTTCGCGCTCTCCGGTGCGGCGCTCATCGACCTCCTGCCCGCCGGGTCGGACGCCCCGTCGCTCGACCTCCCGGCCCGCGAGCTCTACGCGCGAGCGTCGCATCCCGTCGAGGTCGTCGGTCCCGTCCCCCTCCCTGCCGCCGTCACTGTCCACGCGGACTTCTGGGCCTAGAGCTTTCGCTGCCTTTCTAGAGTCTCGCGTGCCCACTGACCCCGCGAGACGCCGAACAGGCAGCGAAACGACGGTTCAGTCGCCGGGATCCCAGCCCGGGACGCGCACGGTGGGGATGCCGAGCGAGCGCCAGAGCGAGACCACCGTGGGGTTGTCGTCGATCGCCAGTACCGGGTCGTAGCCGAGGTCGCGCATCCGGGCGTGGAGGTCGCGTTTGACGTCGTCGTCGCGCCGGTCGTCCGCATCCGCTCGCATGCCGAGGGCGACGTACGGCACACCCCACTTGTCGAGCCAGACACGGGTGCGGTACCGCCACCGCTCCTTGCGGGAGGTGAGGACGACGATCGAGAGGCCCGCCCGGTCGAGCGCCTGGGCGACGGCGACCACGTCGGCCACCGGGTGGACGAACGAGGCCGCGGCGTGGAACACGTCGAAGTTCCTCCGGCGCGGATCGTCGCGCACGTAGTGGCGGATGCCCGCCACGTCCGCCAGCGTGCCATCGACGTCGAGGATCACCGCCGGCTCACCCACGCGCGCCCCCTCCTCTCGCCCCCGTCATGCTCTCACGGGCGGTTTCGCTGTGTCGTTGGCGTCTCGCGTGCCCACTGACCGCGCGATTCTCCACAGAGGCAGCGAAACCGGCCGGATCGGGCGCGGGCGCGGGCGAGCAGCATCCCGCCGAGGCCCGCGAGGAGCGCGGCGAGGGCCCCGAGCGGCGCCGGCGCCGCGCCCGTGGCGGCGAGCTGCGGGGCGGATGCCGCGGGCTCCGACACGTCCGGGGTCGGCGGAACGGGTGGGGCGGGCGGGGTCGGATCCGCGCCGCGGAGGAGCGCGACGAACGCGGAGGCGTCCGCGACGCCCGGACCCGTCATGCGCACGGGGTCGATGTGCGCGTAGGGGGCCGTGGACGGGCGGGCGGTGGCGGCGAGAGCGGCCTTCACCTCGGCGGTGGTGACGCCGGGGGCCACCTGCTTGCCCAGCGCGACCACCCCCGCCATCGACGGCGCGGCGGCCGAGGTGCCCCAGAACTCCCAGACCCCCGGCTGGCCGGCGACCGGATGCCGGGTCGAGAAGAAGTTGGTCCGCATCCGGGCGACGCCCGTGATGTCCGGCCCGGGGAACACCATGGGCTCCGCGAGCGGCACCGAGACGCCGGACGGCGTCGACTCGAAGAGGTGCACCGCCGGGCCGGCGGAGGAGTAGGGCTCCGCCACCGTCGGGGACGCCACCGAGGCGGCCGCCACGCTGATCACCGACTCGTCGGCCTGGTGACCCGTGATCGTCGCCCCCACCACATCGTCTCCGACGCTGGCGTGGTACTCGGCGTCGAGGAGCCCCTCCTTGAGCGACCAGCGGAGGGTGATCGCGGGGGTGATCGGTACCTGCGCATCGCGCACGATCGAGAGGTCGTAGTCGCCGAGGGGCAGGGCGGGCAGGATGAGGGCCGCCGCCGGGGTCCCCTGTTCCGTCGCTCCCACGATCACGGTCCCGTCGGGAGAGGTGAGCACGGGCACGAACGAGCCCCGCACGGCGCCCACCGGCTCGGCCCAGTAGAGGACGCCGTTCTGCGGGTCCGAGGTCGAGATCCGCAGCGTGTCGGTCGCATCCGGTGCGGCGTCCTGGGCGAAGTCCATGCAGTCGAGCGAGCCCGTCCGGCCCTTCGCACGGAGTGCGTCGACGACCGCATCCGGGCACGACGTCGGGCGGTACGCCCCGGTCGACCATCCGGCGATGTCGTAGCCCTCGCTCGCCGTACCCGGCGCACCGCCCACGGAGTAGTTGCCGGCGCTCGTCAGGTACACGATGCCCTGGGCGGCCAGCGTCTCGATGGTGCGCCCGACGACGCTCTGCTCGTAGGCCGGCTCGTCGAAGAGCACCTCGTCGTCGACGATGACGTCGGCACCCGCATCCGCCAACTGCTGGATGGTCTGGGCGAAGGCCGCCGCATCCTGGTCCTCGGGACTCGCGATGAACATCAGCCGGGCGCCCGGCGCGACGCTGTGCACGACCTGCGCCATGGCGCGACCCTCGTCGCTGCCCGTCGAGGGCTGGGGGCCGACGAGCTCGACGGGCTGCTCGTGTCCGCACGGGTTCCCCGGCCCGGGGAGGAGCCCCGCGGCGATGTCGTCCGCCGCCCTCGAGTGCGTGGTGGAGGAGCTGTCGAAGGAGTCGGAGATGATGCCGACCGTCACGCCCGTGCCGTCGATGCCGCCGAGGGCGGAGGGCTCCGCGTGCAGCGCGGGCGCCGCGTCGGCGGGGATCGCCCGGCACCCGTCGAGGTCGGATGCGGTCGGCTCGGCCTGAGCAGGAAGGGGGCCGCCGATCAGGACGAGCGCGACAGCGACCGCCGCGCCCAGGCCCTGGAGCACCCGCGTCCTCGTCGCGTCGACCACGACGCCCTCCCTCCGCTCGGCCGTCAGCGCCGGGCGGCTGACTCGCATCCAGGTGCACGGTATCGGCTCCGACGTCCCGGCACCCCCACGGGAGGTGCTGCTACCTTGTCCGGCCTTCCGGAACCGATCACGCAGCTCTCAGCGCACGCGCGAGGGGCCCACCGAGGGGATGGCGGCGCGCACGTCGCGCCAGCTGCCCGACTCGGCCATGTGCTCCATGCCGGAGAGGTGGTCGAACACGATGTTCGTCTGCGTCGAGGCCACCGAGTCGTCCATGCTCAGCTCGGTGGCGACGAAGTCGCGCAGCTGCGACGTCGACGCGCAGGCGACGTGGATGAAGAAGTCGTCCGCCCCGCCGAGGAAGAACACGTTGAGCACGTTCGGCAGGGTGACCACGCGCTGCGCGTACGAGCGGATCTGCGCCCGCGCCTGCGCCTTGAGCCGCACCGCGACGATGGCCTGGATGGGCAGGCCCAGCGCATCCCAGTCGGGCGAGGCGTGGAACGACCGGAGCACGCCGCTCTCGCGCAGGGCGCGCACCCGGGCGAGACAGGTCGACGGGGCCACGCCGATGCGCTCCGCGAGCTCCTTGTTGCTGAGCCGGCCGTCGCGGGTGAGCTCCCAAACGATGCGCTCGTCGGTCTCGTCGAGGTCGGGTGGTGCCTGGGTCATGCGGGCTCCGCATCCTGTTCGGATCGTGAGCGGCAGATCGGCGCTCGACCGAATCTTATGCGGATGTGCTGACAAGCATGGTGCGTCGCGGCATACTTCCTCCGTCTGGCCGAATCGAGAGCAGGAGCAACGGATGTTCGTCGGTGTCCCGAAGGAGATCAAGAACAACGAGAACCGCGTCTCGATGACGCCCGCGGGAGTGTTCGAGCTCGCGCGCCACGGCCACCAGGTCATGGTGGAGCACGGCGCCGGCGTCGGGTCGTCCATCCCCGACTCCGAGTACGAGGCGGCGGGCGCGCGGATGGTCGACGTCGACACCGTCTGGTCGGCCGAGATGGTCGTCAAGGTGAAGGAGCCCATCGAGCCCGAGTACGGCCGGATGCGCGATGGGCAGCTGCTGTTCACCTACCTCCATCTCGCGGCGGCCGAGTCGCTGGTCGAGGCGCTGCTCGCCTCCCGCACCGCGGCCCTCGCGTACGAGACCGTGCAGCTCGCGGACGGGTCGCTGCCGCTGCTGGCCCCGATGAGCGAGGTCGCGGGGCGCCTCTCGGTGCTCGTGGGCGGATACCACCTGATGGGCAGCCGCGGCGGGCGCGGGGTGCTGCTCGGCGGGGTGCCGGGCGTGCGTCCGGCGAAGGTCGTCGTGATCGGCGGAGGGCAGGCGGGCGCGAACGCGGTGCAGCAGGCGGTGGCGGCGGGAGCCGACGTGACCGTGCTCGACCTCTCGATCCCGCGACTGCACCACCTCGACGAGATCTACGCCGGGCGGGTGAAGACCGTCGTCTCGAACGCGTACGAGATCGAGCGGAGCGTGCTCGACGCCGACCTCGTGATCGGGGCCGTGCTGGTGCCGGGAGCTGCGGCGCCGAAGCTCGTCTCGCACGACCTCGTGATGCGGATGCGTCCGGGCTCGGTCCTCGTCGACATCGCGATCGACCAGGGCGGCTGCTTCGAGGACTCCCGTCCCACCACCCACGACGACCCCACCTACCGCGTCGGCGACGTGCTCTTCTACTGCGTCGCGAACATGCCGGGCGCGGTCTCCGCCACCTCCACCGCGGCGCTCACCAACGCGACGATGCCGTACGTCGTGCGCCTCGCCGACCTCGGCTGGCGCGGCGCGGTCGACCGCGACCCCGCCCTCGCCTCCGCCGTCTCCACGGTCGACGGCCGCCTCACCCACGCCCCCACCGCCGCCGCCTTCCCCCGCTTCGAGCTCACCCCCCTCGGCGCCCTCCTGTAGGTCGCCGCGGGTTTGTCCCCCGGCCCCGCCCCCGCCCGAGCCCGCGCTCCGCTCGGGAGGCCGGGCTTTGTCCAGATTTCCGTCGCCTTTCGCGCGATTCGCGACGGAAAACGGGACAAAGCCCCACCCGCCAGGGCCACGTGGGCGGCCGCGGGGCTGTGGGGTCAGTGGGCGGTGCGGCCCTCGACGGCGACGATCTCCGCGTCGAGGTCGCCCGAGAGGGACGAGCCGAGGAAGGCGCCCGACTCGGGCAGGCGCAGGTCGAAGTCCGCATAGGCGGAGACCCGCATCGCGCCGCGGGTGGTCACGACGTCGAGGACGTGCCCGCCGGTGCTCCGGTCGTCGGTCAGGAAGTGCAGGTGCAGTCCCGCGACGGTGATGCCCTGGTAGATGCTCGGCGACCAGAAGCCGATGAGGGTGCCCGTCATCTCGACGAGCTCGTGCTCGACCTGCTCCTTCGCCACCTCGGCGAGCGGCCGGTAGGGCGGCGTCTGCGCCGGCGTTGCGCGGATCCTCACCCGCGAGAACTCCCCGTCCACCCGGATCGCGTGGAAGTGGTTCCGGCTGGCCAGCGCCCCGTCGACGGCGGCGGCCAGCTCGTCGTGGGTGATCTCGCCGAGCGGATGCACGACCGCGTCGGGATCGAGGTGGCACATCTCGACGAAGGGCAGGAGCGCATCCGGATCCAACGGGCTGCAGCTCCCGTCGCTGCGGCACTGCCACGGCCGCCCGTCGAGCACGACCACCTCGGCCTCGATGCGGTCCGTGCAGCCGATGCCGACGTCGCCGAACCGGAGCGCGTCGCGCATCCGGAAGACGCCGTCGTAGTCGCCCACCATCAGCGCCTCGATCACGGAGAACTGGGTGAGGGTCGCCCCGGGTCGGATGGCCGCTCTCGTCACGCAGCGACAGTATCAAGCCGCCGCGTCGATCCGGGACGCTGGGAACCGATACCAGTCGACGGGATGCGAACCCTCGGATACCCTGAGAGCGTTGCCATGCCGACGAGGGTGGGCACGTTCATCTGGGGGGAACCACCGTGCTGTCACGTCTGTCTTCGAGAGTGGTCGCCGGCGCGACCGCCGCCGTGCTCGTCGGGGGTTCCACCCTCCTGATCGCGGGCCCCGCGTCCGCCGATCCGTTGCCGGTCGTCGGCCTGGGACAGGCATCGACGGTGGGCGCCGCCGCTCAGGTCGACGTGACCCTCGGCGACTTCCTGGTCTATCAGCAGCAGAGCGCCTACGGGGTGCTGCACGTCGAGGTCGGCCAGCAGGACGCATCGAGCAACGCGAACGTCACTCTCCTGGACGCCGGCATCCCCGGCCTGGCGAGCCTGACCGCCGGCTCTGTGTCGAGCGCCGTGTTCAGCAGCCCTGACGCATCGGGGGCCGCCAGTGCCGTCCTGGACTCGTCTCTCGACTTCCTCGGCCTGAGTGTGCTGGGACTGGCGAACGCATCGGCGGCGACCATCTGCGAGGTCGGACAAGACGGCCAGGCGACGCTGGACACCTCCGGCCTGACGGTCTTCGGCATCCCCGTCGACCTCGACTCGCTCCCGCAGGGCTACGTCGCCTCTCAGCCGCTCGGTTCCGCGGTCCAGGTCGGGGACGACCCGTCGGACGTCCAGGACCTCAGCGGCATCGACCTCGAGGTGCGCATCGGCCAGCTCGAGGAGACGGGCGCCGAGGGCGCGGTCTCGATCGCACTCGCCGTGCAGATCGCGATCGAGGGCACGCTCTTCGAGGGCACCGCGAACGAGCAGGCGGTTCCGGCGACGGTCGTCGCGAACCTGGTCCTGGCGGGCGCGTCCTGCCTCACCCCGGTGCCGCTGTCGCTCTCGGCGATCACGCCGACCAGCGGGTCGACCGCGGGTGGCGAGACGGTGACCATCACGGGCGCCGGGTTCACCACCGGCACCACCGTGGACTTCGGCGGAGTCCCCGCCACGGTGGTCGCCATCGACCCGACCGGCACGTCGCTCACCGCCACGGCTCCCGCCCACGCCGCGGGTGACGTCACCGTGACCGTCACCTCCTCGGCCGGGGTCAGCGCATCCCTGCTCTACACCTACGTCGCCCCGGTAGTCCCCGTGAACCCGGTGAACCCCGTGAACCCGGTCACGCCCGCGAGCACCGGGACCACGACGCTCGCCGCGACCGGCGCCGACCCGGTGCCGACCCTCGGACTCGGCGCGGGCGTCCTCGCGCTCGGGCTCGGCGCGCTCCTCGCCACCGCCGCGGTGCGCCGCCGCCGCGCCTGACGCGAGGCGCGCGCGACGCGGCAGCGGCAGCGTCATGGCAGCGGTGAGGATCAGGTCCCGGGCTGAGCGGTCCCGGCCTGCGACGGAGCCGCGGGGGCGGCCCCGTCGATCGGCTCGAGCACGACGGCGGTGCCGTACGCACAGAACTCGGTGAAGTTGCCGATCGAGCCGGAGTCGAACCGGAAGGCGACGACCGCGTTGGCGCCGCGCTGCTGCGCCTCGGCCCACATCCGCTGCATGACCTCCCAGCGCGACTCGTAGATGACCTTCGTGTACTCCGGCATCTCGCCGCCCGCGAGCGAGCGGAAGCCGGCGGTGAAGTTCTGGCCGAAGTTGGCCGAGCGGACCGTCAGGCCCATGACCTCTCCGAACACCTGCGTGATGCGATACCCCGGGACGTCATTGGTGGTGACGACGAACATTCTCGGCTCCCCTCGTGCTGATCCCGTGCGCGGATGCGCGCGGATGCGGTGTGCGCGGATGCGCTGCGGCACCGATCCTGGGCGGTCCCGCCAAGACGAGCCTATGACTCGGCCAGGAGAAAGGTGGGAGGGAGATCAGCGGGGAAAGACGAAGGCCCCGAGCTGACGCTCGGGGCCTTCGTGCACTGTCTCAACACAGTGTGCGCCCTAAGGGATTCGAACCCCTGGCCTTCTGATCCGTAGTTCTACGAACCGTGTCCACCCCCGTCTCAGGGTGTGTCGTCATGCCTGGAATCTAGCGGAAGTCTCGCAGTTCGTGTTCCTGGATGTGTCAGGTTGTCGCACGGGTGTGGCTGTCCGCGTGGCTGTCCGCCGCTCGGAAGGATGCTCCCGTGCTGCCCCCCACTAGGGCATCCGGGCGATCAGGCTCTGCGCTTCCCGGATGAGCCAGCTTGCCTCATCGTTGCCGACTTTCTCAAACCATCCGTGGGCTGCGTCATCCCGGATGATCTGGATGCGGTTGATGATCTGGATATCAGCGGTCGTGATCATGCTACGAGCCTTCAGTTGAGCCGCGTAGGTGCTCAGTTTCCCGTTTTCCGCTCGCACCGGTATCTCAAGTCGCAGGCACGTACCGCGTAGGTGGCGCTCCAGAATCGCTCCGGCGTAAGCTGCGGCGACCGCTGGCGGACCCTCGCTGTGCTTGAGGGCGTCGGATGCCTGCCCGAGCCGAACTTCCGGCGAAGATTGATCGAGCGTGATGAGCCGGGCCAGCCTGAGCGAGGCATGATCGTCCATGTTCGCCGGGGCGCGAGATACCCACTCTGCCAGTCGGCGCGTCTCCATCTCACCGACCGATCTGATCACGCTTGGATAAGCAAACCCCTGCTCGATAGCTATCGCTCGAAGCGTGAAGGAGAGGGTCAGTGGGAACAGTTTGAATGGCAGTTTGGCGTCCTTGCCGATCCGATCAACTCTTCGCGTCAGGGGGGCGATTGTGAACCGTCTCCCGACGCTGGTCAGCAACAGCGGTCCATCATTCCTTTCGCCGATGTACTCGTGGATCGCCGCCGCAACCGAAGCGTGAAGCACCACGTAGGGAGCCTCCCCGGGACGCCGACGACCTGCTACTCGCAGAATCTCGACGCCCTCCGCTCGTCCCAGGTCGAGTACGTCTGCGGCGACTATCTCGCGGGGCTTCATGCCGCCAATCGCCATTAGCCCCACGATGACGCGATTGAGTGCGGAGAGGTCGCTTGACCACATCGAACGAAGCTGCTCCACGGTGGGGACTGGGCGCACCTGCGGCTGCTGGAAGGAGAACCTGATATCGCGCGCGGGGTCCGACTTGATCAGCTGGCGCTCGTGCAGCCATCTGTAGAACAGCTTCACGGCCCGCATCTCGTGCTCGATGGTCGCGGCAGCTAGTGGCACGCGGCGCAAGTGCTCTGCGTAGTCCTGGAGCTCGAGGGGTTGCACCTCATCAGCTTCAAGGCCGTATGTCGCGCACCAGTCGAGGTATTTGTTCAAGCTCAACCGGTAGCCACTTTTCGTGGACTCTTTCAGGTCGCGATCAAGGAGATACAGAGCTGTCTGGCGTCGCCAATCGACCTTGCCCCCCGCATTCATGACGCAAACTTACCGGGGTCTAGCGAAGCGAGCGGACTGCTGGTCTGGGATGCGCTCACGCCGCTCCGCGCTTCACTTACCCGCAGATCGCCTCGGTACCGCTCCTAGGTGGGGCATTCTGCACGGTGCGGGACGCGAGCGGCTACGCTTCGATCTAGGGCCGGGGGTCGGCTCTTGACGAGTCGGTGTCAGTGGTGACATCTACCGTCATTGCATGGATGCAGGGGGCGCCACCGTGGGTTACTTCGTCAATGTTCCAGCCTTTCTCCCGGACAGTCGGGGTGCGAAGCTTCAGAGGTTCGAGGTTTTTCCGCCTCGCGACGGCAGGCAAGGTCAGATTCTTGCTCTGTGTACGTCGTCAGAGGTCGCGTCGCAGGTGGCTCGCGCCGCTGGCAGTGCCTGCCAGGAGATAGCTGTATCGGAAGAGAAGAGCCTCGAATGGACCCATGCGTTCTATTTCCCGGACGGGATACCGGCAGGGCTAGATGATTTCCTCGACCTGCTTTCAACGTGTCTCACTCTCAACCAGCGAGCAGAGGTCGACCTCAGCATGGCTTTGGACTGGTACAAAAGGCCCGACGCGGAGCTAAATCTTGTGGTCAGCGATGCTGGCCGTTGGATCAATTACACGAAGCATGCGCCCTACCCGAACGGCACTGGTTCGCAGAAGGCGCGCGCTCAGATGCATGACGCTCTGGTGGACTTCGTGGCACGGCATCCGGAGTACTCCGTGACTGAGGTATTGACGGCACCCCCGGGTCACAAGGCAGACGGAAAGAGCTATGCGGAGACCATCGCGAAGGCTTTAGCGAAGGCTACGGGCAAGCGCTACGTTGCAATGACGGCACCGGGCCCACGCGCCGAGCAGAAGGAGGAGGGACTGCGTGAACTCACGGATGTCTTTACTCTCGAAGAAGTAGTCTCAGGGCGAGTGTTGATCTTCGATGACGTGTTCCATACCGGTGCGACGCTTGACGCGGCTGCGCGCGCCGTAAGGGCGGCTGGTGGTACAGAGGTGCTGACGCTGAATGTTGCGAGAGCGATGCGGAATTGATTGAGACGATGACGGGCACTGTCGAGCTGGCCTTGGGCGCATTCGAGAGCCTTCGGACTCCGGCTCGAATTACCGCTGCGCTCAAGCTCGACGGGCACAGCGGATTAAGCGAGGCTTTCGAGCGCCTAGACCACGCCACGCAGGTGGACGTACGGCATAAGGCACACGAGATGGAAGACGACGGAATCGGAGCCGTGATCTTCGGCGATGACGATTTTCCTCAGAACCTTGTCGTGAATGGGCGTCCGTTGATGCCCATCATCTTCTATCGCGGAAACAAGGACTTGTTTTACGCGAAGGGCGTGGGGATGTGCGGCTCAAGGAATGTGAGTCTGAAGGGGCTGGAGGCAGCGGAGCGCAGCGGCATTGCGGTCAGCGAACTGGGCCTAACCATCGTCTCGGGATACGCGAAAGGTGTGGACACCGCGACTCACTTGGCTGCTCTGCGGTCCGGGGGCTCCACCGTTATCGTCCTGGCGGAGGGCATCGACTTTTTTAGAGTGAAGCGTGACTTCAAGGCCGACTTCGATCCCTCGCGAACCTTGGTTCTTTCGCAGTTCGCGCCGTCTCAGACTTGGCAGGCTCACGCTGCTATGGCGCGCAACGCCATCATCTATGGTCTCAGCGAGGCGCTGGTAGTCATTGAGGCTGGCGAGAAAGGTGGAACACTCGCGGCAGGAGAGGGCGCGATGAAGATCGGTCGCCCTGTGCTTGTGGCCGACTTTGGAGAATCGACGCCCGCGGGGAACAGGAAGCTACTCGCGGACGGCGCTGAGCCCATCAGAACGCCAGCTCACCTCTATGACCGCCTACTCGCTCTTCGAGCCAACCAAAGCCCAGACGAGCCACGTTTGTTCTAGGCATCTCAGCGCTCCATGTTCTACCTGGCTCGGGGCATCGATGAGCAGTCTTATATCGTTCTTGACGCAGACCTGCGGGAGACGGCTTGGCGTATTGAGTGCGACCGCACCGGTCTATGGCATATCGAGCACGCGGACAGCCTCGGCGTCAGCGAGATATTGCACGATGCGGGATCGTTTCCGAACCCGGAGGAGGCTGTTTCTGCGCTGGCCAGAATCCTCGGACGCTAAACGAGGTTCAAGGATCTGAGGTCGGCATAGGGGTCCGCTGCGAGGAGCGCTGCGCGATCCTCAGCCACTAGGCCGCGCATGTCCTCACTCTGCTGCTCGTGGGCGAGTGTCCATCGTCGGATGGTGTCGTGGGAGACGCCTAGTCGCTCTGCTACGGCCCTGAGGCCGCTAAGGGCTGTTGCATCCGCAATGACGGCGGCATATGCCCGCTCAACGGTATCCAGCGCCTCTTCTGCGCGCTCTAGGTGGCCGCCGATGGCTTCTAGCTCGGCATTCAGTTCGAGAGATATTGGAGGAAGTGTCATATATCAATTGTACGATGCATCGTACATTTAAATGCCACCTGATCAGGCAATCCATGTTTCGCTTCGATTTCAGGAAATGGAAAATGCCCCGATGTAGTGAGGGGGCTGCATCGGGGCTGTGAGCAAACGCTGGCTGGGTGGCAAAGCGAAGCCGTGGCAGGGTTACTGCCCTTGGATGGGAGCCTTCGTGATGCGGTAGATCGTCGCCGCCGACACCTCCAAGGTCTTAGCAATCTCAGGGACAGGGTGACCGCCGTCACGGAGGGTCTGAGCCTTGCGAGAGAGGGCAGTGTCACCCTTGCGTGGGCGACCGCCGACGCGGCCCTGTGCCTTGGCTGCTGCGAGTCCGGCGACCGTTCGCTCCTGAATGAATGACCTCTCCATCTCCGCGAAGATTGCCAGCATCTGCAACATGGCGCGACCGGTAAGGGTGGAGGAGTTGAGCCCGTCGCTGATGCTCTCAATGAACACACCGCGCTCGGTGAGGTCCGCAAGCAGGGATGCGACGTGTGCAGTGCTACGCCCGATCCTGTCGAGCTTGTAGACAACGATGGTGTCGCCCGGCTCCACATCGGCCAGCATGGCATCCAGTCCAGGACGGGAGGTCTTCGAGCCCGAGATGCCGTGATCGGTATACCGGTTGCGCTTCAACACCTTGGCTCCATCGAGTGCGTCGTGCTGTAGCTGCTCGTCTTGCTTCCCTGTCGAGACGCGGACGTAGCCAATGCGGGTGCCGGTGGAGGATGTCATATGACTACTCTCTCATCTACCCGACCCTTTATGCAAGTCAATAACGCACGAGTTTTGAAAGCCCCATATGCCGGGCGACTCGCGACCTGGCGCGGTCATCTGTGATCACGACCGTCTCTCATCTGAGCATCGTTTTTGAGAGAGCAAAAAGATATGACGGCGGCACTGCCCGCCCTTACAGGAACAGTGCCGCCGCCCTCCCCTCGCGGCGGAGATATCCGCATACACACCCTGAGGGAAGCTAGAGGGCGAGTCGCGCCCCAATGACTAAAACGCAACTCGCCCGGCGACGGGTCACTAGTCCGTCGCCCCCCTTAGCCGCGCCTACTCTAAAAGACGGTCAAGGGGTTGTCTGTGAAGTTGTGAGCCCGCCCCCTGCGCTTTGAAACATTTAGCGCCAGCGCTCCTTGAATGAGTGATGGATGTCGCAGGGAGCGGGGATCAGTACCGGGGCGAACCATTTTGGGTGTACCAGCGATTGTCAATTTTTGTCATCCGCCCCGGTGGTCTTTGTCAGCCGTCGTCTTCTCCCCGAAGCCAACGGCGGATCGACTGGACGTAGAGGGTCGCTCGGCGTCTGGCGGATCGGTCAGCCTGGCCTGACTTCACCCCGGCGAGGAGGTCCATTGCGTCGTGGTAGCGCTGCTGGGTCTCGTAACTTAATTGAACCAGGCGGCGGCCCTCGGCCCTCACCTTTCGCTGAACGTCCTCAAGGTGCTTCTGGCGGCGTTCATCGCTGCCTTCCGCTTCTGGGGGGCGGACATTGTTTGTCGGGTCGAACAGAAGCTTTTTTGCGGCCTTGGTGTCCAGCAGTCCTAGGTTTCTAAGGGGCTCGCCAGCGAGAGTGTAAACGCTCACTTCTCCAGATGCTCGGTCGAGCCGCCACTGCAAGCCGCTCCACTCGACGTGCTCGACGCTACTCATCGTTCGCCGCCTCCCTAATGAGGTCTGAAAAGGTGTCGAGGTCGGTCACGACGTAGCTCCCGCCGTAGGTGGCACCGGCGCGAGGAAGCACAGCGGCGTAACGCGTCCGACCGTCTGCATTCGCTGCTGCTCTGGCAGAATCGAGCGCGAGGCTGATGCGACTGCTCGCGGCGCTGGTGCTCGTCACGACGGACCAGTCTCCGGGCAGACCGGTGATCTGCGTTCCTGGGGCAAGCTGGCCGGGGCTGCCGTCTCGGTATCCGACCGTGGCGTCTCCCGCTGCCACGGCCAAGATCGTACGCACCAGGCTACGGAAGGTTTGAGAGGCCCGAGTTTGCGTCATTCGGAGACCCCGCCGTCCTGGCGCTCGCGGTTGAACGTTGACTTCTGAGCGCCGTACTTTGCGAGCGTCTTCGAGGTCTTGGGAGCCGGGGCGATCGTCTCGTCAATCTCACGAAGACGCCGAGCTCGCTCTGCGGGGTCCGCGATCTTCCATGCAACTTCTCGCGCTGCGTGGCGTTCAGCAAGGCGTTCCGGTGACCCTGGCAGGCTGGCGCGCTCACCTTGAGGCCAGGCCCCCCAGCCAAGCTGAGCCCCTTCCTCACCCACATGCTGGAAAATATTGTCGCCGCCCTGTGAGAAATACTCGACCACGATGTCAGTCACGAAAAGGGTGTCACCACGACGGCGGGTCTCGCAGACACCGATGACGCCACGACGAATCGGCCACGGGATCGACGGTCCGAGTACGTGAAGAACGTCGCCGACCTCGGGAATACGGGTTGCTTCAGTCATCGGATGCCCCTTCCTCGGGGAGTCGGTCTCGGAATTCGGTCATCGCGCTCACCAGACGGTCGCTCGCCCCGTGCGTCTTCAGCCTGCTAAGTAGGTCTGTCGTAAGTTCTCGCGGTCGCTCTAGCAACATGTCGCGCATCGCCAGTACGAAGGCGTCGGCGTCGGAGTCGCTGGTGCGCGGGAAGCCGCGTAGGGTCTCTGTGATTTTGGAAAGTTCCACGAGGGCGCGGCGCTGTGACTCCAGAGCCTGGAGGCGGAGGCGATCCTGTCCGGCTTCACCTGCGCGCTCAGCAATAATCTCGGCGCGGGTCACCAGTTTCGCGAGCGCGGTAGCCACTCCCTCGGTCGAGTTGAGGCTGGCGGCTGCCTGTGCTGCCTCGGCATCCTCTCGGAGACGAGCCCGAGCGACGTAGAGAGCGCTCTGCGATATTCCGTGGACGCTGGAAATTTCCGCCACACTCCCGCCTGACAGGAGCGCCAACTCAATGGCTCCGCGGTCGGGGTGTTGCTCTAGGGCTGAAGGTCTCGACATCACGTGCAAGTTTCGGTAGAGGGGCGGACGATTTTTCGACCACCGAAAGAACCTGAGCAGAAATACTAAAGTTCTTCTACTACTACTATCGTCCTTTTTGTAGGTAGAGTTACGTGAACTATTACGGCTGGCGACGGGTCATCGCGCCACATTCCCGGAATGGCGGGGGCGTGATGCACATAAATGACCCACACCGCGGCGTGTCGCCCTAGAAGCGATCCCAGAGGCGCTGGGTGAAGGCGTCGGTGAACATGTCGGCGCTCGCGGTGTACGTCTTCTGAGTAGGTAGCTCGTCAAGCTCCCTGAGGCGTGCCCTGGCCTCGTAGCCGTACTCGTCCGATAGATAATCGGCAGGCTCAGGGTCGTCAAAGTTGGGAATATTCATGTTTTTTCCTGCTCCTGCGTCGATGAGGTCACGGAGACTCCTGCCTCCGGTGAAGGTGTCGAAGGCTGCGCCGAAATCAGGCTTGTGGAATCCGACCTTCCCGCCGTTCTCGAAGCCTGACTTCATGGTGTAGTAGACGACGGCCCATTGGTCCTGAGGGGCACGCCTGACGGCGGAGGAGTCCTCTGAGCGGGCCAGGGCGTCGATGTCCTGACTATGGGCCTTGGAGACGAACCGATCCCTCCAGGCAGCTCCTGCGGCTGCTGCGTCCATCTGTGAGGACGATGGATCGAGCACGAGGATTTCGTGCGTGTGCGGGTGCCAGTCCCCATCGGCGGAGACGGTGTACTCAATTCGGCGGAAGGTGCCGAGGATCGAGTGATCTTTCATGAATTTTCTACCGGCTGCACCTTGCCGGGCAAGGGCGTGTGTGCGGCGGAGTTCGTCATTCGCCGCGGCCAGGTTCTTGGCGTCGGTCGGGCTCAGGGTGTTGGTCACGAACGCCATGGGCGGCGTAGCCGCGAGTAGCGGGGCGAACCTTGCAGTGTAGGAGTCCGCCGCGCGTGCTGCGCACCGCGGACACACCAACGGTCTGTTGCAGTACTTTCGTGCGCTCTTTGGGTTGTCGCTGACGCGAGTCGAGCCGCAAGCGCCGAGGCGCGGAATGGCTGTGTAGTCGTGATGGGCGCGTTCGAGGTCGCGGTCGTTTGTAGCGTTGTACTCCTCAGAGGGAATAAAGACTGTGGTGGGTGCTGCCATGGTTTCCTGGCGGGGTCAGTGGTTCGGATGGTCGGCACCCCACGCCAATGGGGTCTGCGCCAGACATGAGAAATTTTATCATCCT
The DNA here is from genome assembly GCF_014640535.1 of Cnuibacter physcomitrellae. Lineage (NCBI taxonomy): Bacteria > Bacillati > Actinomycetota > Actinomycetes > Micrococcales > Microbacteriaceae > Cnuibacter > Cnuibacter physcomitrellae. Next base: position 1,876,868 of record NZ_BMHD01000001.1, on the reverse strand, counting down.
GGGTATTGACAAAACCCAATGCGTGTGTTTCGAGCTTATTTCGGGAATGTCGAAGCCCCCCGGAGTCCGTGTTGGCGTACGACTCGACGGGGGGCTATTCGAACGATCCGGGACACTGAAAACCGACGTTCATCAGCGATTTTAGCATGGTTACTAGGCTAAAATTGAGTCATGCCTAACCATCTGCGCGAGAGAATGCGCGAGAAGATTCACGCCCGACGAGACGCGCTAGGACCGGCTGTCGATTCCTTCGTGGCGGCACTGCGCCACGATACGGACCTGGCAATTGAGGTCGTGGAGGCGGCGGCTGTAGTCGTCGAGCGAAACCTGGCGAAAGAGGCAAGGAAGGCTGCGCAGGCCTCTCAGGGCTCCCAGGCGTTTAAGTACCCCCGGCGCTCGCGAAAGTGCCTGAGAACTGCTCCTGAGGGCCGCTCAGACTCCGATGTAGACCGTTACCGCGTGAGCTGCCCGGTCGATCAGCGCTTGGACGTACGGCGCGTAGACCCGTTTGGTTATCTCGATGCTGGCATGACCCAGTGCTTGCGAGACGGACTCGATGGGGGTTCCGGCTTCCAGCATCATGACTGCCGCGGTGTGGCGGAGGTCGTGAAATCTGATGCGCCGCAGTCCGGCCTTCGCGGCGAGGCGCTGGAAGCTCCGTGCGACCGATGTCGGGTACAGCGGTGCTCCAAACCGATCAGTGAAGACGAGATTCAACGGGTTGCGCGTCCATGAGTCGCCCGCAGCCTCCTGCCACTCTTCCTGACGGTCGCGCCGCTGTCGGAGGGCGTCGGCAATCGGAGGGGCGATGGCAATCGTGCGTCTGGAACTTCTGGTCTTCGTCGCGCCGAGCTTGACCTCGGTTGGCCGCACCCCGCTCTCGCGCGCGATGCCTCGTGCTTCATGGAGCGAACCGCGGATGCGAATCTGCGGATGGTCGCCGTCAAGGATCAGGTCGGCCCACGTCAGCCCCAGAACTTCGCCCCTCCGAAGGCCGTAGTGGACCGCCAGGAGCAGGATGGGGTACAGGTCCGAGCCCTCTGCTGCCCGTAGGAGCGACCTCACCTCTGCCAGGGAGTACGGCTGGCACACTGCGTCCTCACCGGGACCAATGTCCGGCGTCTGCGCTGTGGCGACTACGTTTCGCTGGAGCGTGCCCGCCCTCACGCAGAAGTTGAGCACAGCGCCGAAGCACTGTTTGGCCCGCTTCACGGTGTTGGGACTGTAGTCGGCAGCGAGGTCCGTCAGCCAGGTCTGTACTGACGCCAGCTCAATGCGGTCCACATGGACAGCGCTGAACGTGGGTAGGACGAAGGAGTCCAAGAGATATCGATACGACTCCAATGTCTTCGGGGCTCGCGACTTGGGAATTCCGCTGAACCACTGCTCCGCCGCTGCTGCGAACGTTGGGGCGGAGGCGCGAGCTTGCGCCAAATTGTCCCGTTCCCGTCGAAGGTCGTTCAGAGCTGCCTTCGCAGCCTTCTGAGTGAGACACACGCGGCTTCGTCGGTCACGGCGACCGTCAAGCTTGCGGGGAAAGTCAAGCTCAGCCTTCCACCGAAGCTGCCCGTTCTTCACTACTTCGAAGTACGTGCCCTGCGAGGCTGAGGAGGTCACAGTGCCACCCCTCGATCTGCGGAGGCAGCGAAGGCTAGAAGGTCGTCGTGGCGCACGCGGGGCGAGACGCCGATGTAGACCACCTGTAGGTGACCGGCGGTCACAAGACGGTAGAAGGTCGAGCGAGAGACCGAGAGAAGCTCGCAAGCTTCGTTGATGCGGTAGAAAATCTTCTGGGTCGCCAAGGAGACCACATCCATTCCTGGAATGTGAGCTGTTTCGGCTCGCCAACGATTTTCGAGGACGAACAATTTCGCAAGATGCGTTGCTCGACGGGCTGTCGCCCGCCCTGCACTGACCGTGCCGGTATGTCGGCTGACATGGTGCCTCAACCAGAGGGCGCTTGTCAACGCTTGAAGAATTGTTTGGCTGTCCGCGTGGCTGTCCGAGCGTTCTGCGGGTAAAGCGAAACCCCGCCACTTCGTTGAAATGACGGGGTTCTTGGTGGTGCGCCCTAAGGGATTCGAACCCCTGGCCTTCTGATCCGTAGTCAGACGCTCTATCCAGCTGAGCTAAGGGCGCAGTTTCCGGTCGCTCTCGCGGCGGACAATCAAGACTAGCACGTTCTCCGCACCGTCTCGAACACGGCCGTCTCGAACACGGCTGTCTCGAACACGGCCGCCTGGACCGAGGCCGTCAGCTCGCGCGAGCCAGCCCGCGCTCGGCGACAGCCTCGACCAGCGCCTCGACGCAGCCCTCGCCGAAGCACTCGATGCAGAAGGTGATCTCGTCGGGCGCCTCCGCGAACGGCTGCACCGGGTCGGCTCCGGTGCCGAAGCACCGCTCGCACATCTCGTAGGTTCGCATGCGTCCATTGTGCGAAGACCCACCGACATCGGGGGTCCGACGCGCGCAGGAGGCGGACACGCTCAGCCCGCGCCGAGCGACGGCCCGCGCCTCAGCCCTCGTCATCGATCAGCTCGAGGAGCTTCTTCGCGGCCTCCTCGATCTCGGCGTGGTCGTACTGACCGGCCCTGCTCTCGAGCGAGATGACCCCGCCACGGCGCACCTTCGAGAAGTCGCCATAGGGGAAGCTGAACCGGCCCTTGGTCTCCGGCGACTCGTCGTCGTCGATGCCCAGATGCCAGTGCGAGTACTCCGTCCAGCCGTGCTCCTCGATGAAGCGGTTCTCCTCGGCGGCCGACGGTGCGGCCTCGCTCCAGTCGTCGCGCTCGTCGCGCACGACCTCGCCCGCCCGCACCATCCGGCGCGCCTGCTCCAGCGCGGGCTTGTTCAAGCGGATGGCCATCAGCCCACCTCCTCGGCGGGCCCGCGGCCCTGCAGCTCGGGATCGGACTCGGAGTCGACCGGCTCGCCGGGTTCGGCGGGATCGATGAGGTCGACGGTCCGCTCCTCGTCGGGCGCCTCGACGACTGATTCAGACGAAGCCGCGTGCACGGCGTCGTCGGCGTCGACCGCGTCGTCGCCGTCCTCGGGTCCCGGGATCGTGGTGCTCACGGGGACCTCCTCAGGAACGGGCGCTCTTGATCGCGTCCGAGGCCTTCGACGCGACCGACGACGCCGCCTTCTCGACTCCGTCGGTGGCCTTGTGCACGGCCTCCTGCACGCGGTCGTCGTTCCAGACCTGCTGCGCCTTGTCGCGGATCTGCTCGTACCGGCGCCGTCCCGCGCGCGCTCCGAGCACGTAGCCGACGCCGAACGCCAGGGCGATGAGGATCTTGTTCACGCTGCACCTCCGTCATACCGGCGCACCGCGGCGGTGCGCCTCCCTCCATCGTGCCGCGGGCGGGCTCCAGCGCAACGGGGTGACGGAGAAAACTCAGGGGATGACGGCCTTCGTCCATCATCACGGCTCGAAGGCCCTCATCCCCTGCGTTTCTCCGCACGACCAGCGCGGAGCCGCGGCACCCGCCCGTCAGTGCGGCGCGTTGTCGGCGCCCGTGTCGTCCTCGGTGGGCTGGTCGGGCAGCTCGAGCGCGAACGGCAGGCCCGCCACGCCGGCGACGTCGGCCGGATCCTCCCCGTGCGCCCGGGTGTACGCGCGGTGCGCGATCCGCTCGTCCTCCATCCGCTGGCTGAAGCCCGCGTAGGCGACCCGCAGCGACGGCACGCGCTGCACGACGTCCATGACCAGGCGGAACCGGTCGAGGTCGTTGAGCATCAGCATGTCGAACGGGGTCGTGGTCGTTCCCCGCTCCTTGAACCCGCGCACGTGGATGTTCGCGTGGTTCGTGCGTCGGTACGTCAGTCGGTGGATGAGCGACGGATACCCGTGGAAGGCGAAGATGACGGGCTTGTCCTTCGTGAACACCTCGTCGAACGCGTCACTGGAGAGCCCGTGCGGGTGCTCCCGCTCGTCCTGCAGCCGCATGAGGTCGACGACGTTGACGAAGCGGATGCGCAGATCGGGGATCTCCTTCGCCAGGATCTGCACCGCGGCCATCGCCTCGAGCGTCGGGATGTCGCCGGCGGCCGCGATGACCACGTCGGGCTCGAGCCCCTCCACCTCGGTGCCCGCCCACTCCCACACCGAGAGGCCGCGGGCGCCGTGCGCGCGAGCCTCCTCGAGGGAGAGGAGGGTGGGGCCGGGCTGCTTGCCCGCGACGATCACGTTGACGTAGTCGCGGGTGGCGAAGCAGTGCTCCGCCGTCACCAGCAGGGTGTTCGCGTCCGGCGGCAGGTAGACCCGCACCACGCTCGCCTGCTTGTTGACGACGTGATCGAGGAAGCCGGGGTCCTGGTGCGAGAAGCCGTTGTGGTCCTGGCGCCACACGTGGGACGACAGCAGGTACGTGAACGACGACACCGGGCGCCGCCACTCCACCTCGGCGCTCGACTCGAGCCATTTCGCGTACTGGTTGAACATCGAGTCGACGACGTGGATGAAGGCCTCGTAGGAGGTGAAGAGGCCGTGGCGTCCGGTGAGCAGGTAGCCCTCGAGGAGGCCCTGGGCGAGGTTCTCGCTCAGCATCTCGATCACGCGACCGCGCGGCGCGAGGTGCTCGTCGACGGGGAGGACCTCGCCCTCCCACTCCTTGTCGGTCACCTCGTAGACGGCGTCGAGGCGGTTCGAGGCGACCTCGTCGGGGCCGAAGAGGCGGAAGTCGTCGGGGTTGGCGACCATGACGTCGCGCAGCCACTTCCCGAGCACCCGGGTGGGCTCGGCGATGGTGCCCCGGCCCTCCGACACGTCGATCGCGAGGTCGTCGAGCGGCGGGAGGTCGAGGGCCTTCAGCAGCAGTCCGCCGTTGGCGTGCGGGTTGGCGCTCATCCGCCGGTCGCCCTTCGGCCGGTTCGGGTCGAGCGCGGCCGCGGGGCGGCCCTGCTCGTCGAAGAGCTCGTGCGGACGGTAGCTCTCCATCCACTCCTGCAGCTGGCGCAGGTGCTCCGGGTTGTCGCGGAGCCCGGCGAGCGGCACCTGGTGCGCTCGCCAGGTGTTCTCCACGGGGAGGCCGTCGACCTCCTTGGGGCCCGTCCAGCCCTTGGGGGTGCGCATCACGATCATCGGCCACGCGGGACGCGCGACCTCGCTGCCGTCGGCCGACGCGGCGGCGGCCGCCTCCCGGATCTCCGCGATGTCGTCGAGCGCGGTGGCGAGCACCGCGGCGAAGCGCTCGTGCACCGCCATCGGGTCCTCGCCGTCGAAGCCGCCCTCCACGAACCGGGGGGAGTAGCCGTAGCCCGTGAACAGCGCGGCGAGCTCGTCCTGCGGGATGCGCGCGAGGATCGTGGGGTTCGCGATCTTGTAGCCGTTGAGGTGCAGGATCGGCAGCACCGTGCCGTCCGTCACCGGGTTGACGAACTTGTTGAGGTGCCAGCTCGTGGCGAGCGTGGCCGTCTCGGCCTCGCCGTCGCCGACGACGCACGCGGCGATGAGGCCGGGGTTGTCGAGCACGGCGCCGTAGGCGTGCACGAGCGAGTAGCCGAGCTCGCCGCCCTCGTTGATCGAACCCGGCGTCTCGGGCGCCGCGTGCGAGGGGATCCCGCCCGGGAACGAGAACTGGCGGAACAGGCGGCCCATGCCCTTCGCATCCATCGGGATGTGGTGGAACAGCTCCGAGTAGGTGCCGTCGAGCCACGCGTTGGCCACCACGCCGGGGCCGCCGTGGCCGGGGCCGGCGAGATAGATCACGTCGGCGTCGCGCTCGACGATCTGCTTGTTGAGGTGCGCCCAGATGAAGTTGAGGCCGGGCGTGGTGCCCCAGTGGCCGAGCAGCCTCGGCTTGGTGTCGTCGACCGTGAGCGGATGCTCGAGCAGCGGATCGTCGAGGAGGTAGATCTGGCCCACGCTCAGGTAGTTGGCGGCGCGCCACCACGCGTCGACCGCCGCGAGCGGGACGGTGGCCGTCTCGTCCTGATCCGTCTGCTTCTTCTGCTGCTTCGTGATCCGTCCCATGGGGCCAGCCTAGGAACGCGGGACGCTCCTGCACAGGGGTGGCGCGGTGAACACCTCGGTGCAGGGTGGGGCCGCGAGGGTCAGGCGGGGAGGCGGGGGACGACCGGGACGAGGAGGTGCGACGGATGCTCGGCGGACCAGTGCACGCGCACGCGGCCTCGGCGCGGGGAGGCGTGGTGCGCGGGGAGGTGCCCGGAGAACGGGTTGCGCGGGTAGGGCTCGCGCGCGGTGACGATGAGACGCAGCACGTCGCCGCGCCGGAACAGCGTCGAGGACGCGGTGAGTGCGACGTCGACGGGCACGATCTCGCCGGGAGCGATGGGCTGCAGGCGCGCGAACGTGTGCACCGGCCGGCCCGGCTGCGAGGCGGCGGCGTCGAGCTCGCGGGCGGCGACCCGCTGCATCCCGAGCGCCACGCGGTCGCGTCCGTACCCGTAGGAGCCCTCGAACGGGACCCACCGCCCGCCGGTCCGCTTCTCGACGGTCACGAAGACCGCCGCGTCGGCCGCAGCGTCGGCCGCCGTCTCGGGTGCCGCGTGGGGAGCGCCCTCCACCGACACCCACAGCTGCGCCGACATCGGGCCGGTGAGCTCGAGGTCGTCGGCGAGGGGGAGGTCGAAGGCCAGCCCCGCGCCCCGGGCGGTGATCGAGGCGGACCCCGTCCCGCGCGCCGGACGGCCCTCGACGAGGGTGCCGCCCGGCCCGAGGTGGAGCGGGCGCCACTGCGTGCGAGCGAGCGGCCACTCGTGCTCGGCGCGGACCTCGGCCACCCGGTCGCCGCGCTCGCGCACCTCCAACCGCACCGGGGGCAGCGGCCGCGCGTCCGCCCCCTTCAGATGCCGGTCGAAGAACGCGCGCTGGGCGGCGATGGCGGCGTCGCTGTAGAACGCCCACCACTTCGGCGCGCGGTGCGTGTAGAGGTGGCGGTGCTCGGAGGACACGCGCTCGAACGCCCGGAACGAGCCCGTGCTGTGCAGCTCCCCGTCGGAGAAGCTCCCGCACACCAGCATGGGCACGGTGATCGCGCCGAGATCCGGTGTCATCGCCTCCCACCAGGCGTCGCGCAGGGGATGCCGATGTCGTTCGCGGCCGATGTCCACGGACAGGCGGGCGCCTCGCTTGGTCATGGTCGTCCACACCGTGGCGAAGCCGTCCTCCTCGAGCCCGCCCTGCCGCATGAAGTCGCGGTACGCGTCGGTGAACCCCTCCCACGGGCAGATCGCCTTCAGCGACGGCGGCTGCAGGCCCGCCACCTTGTACTGCGACAGGGCGAGGTAGGAGACCCCGAGCATCCCGACCGCCCCCGTCGACCACGGCTGGGCGCCGGCCCACTCGACGAGGTCGTACACGTCGCGGGCCTCGGCGTCGTCGAGGAGCGTGCCCACGCCGTCGGACGTGCCCGCGCCGCGCAGGTCGGCGTTCACGACCGCGTAGCCGGCGCGCGTCCAGGTGACGGGGTCGGGCGCCTCCCATCCGGTCTCGCTCGAGATCGTGTACGGCAGCGACTGGTTCGTGATCCGCGTCTGGGCGCCGAAGCGCCAGCCGCGACGTGTGCGCCGGGGCACGTTGTCCTTGCCGTACGGATGCGCGGACATCAGCACCGGGAACGGCCCCTCGCCGGGCGGCAGGTAGACGTTGACGCGGAGGATCACGCCGTCGCGCATCCGCACCTCGACGTCGCGGAGCTTCCGCAGGTCGCGCGGAGCCTCGACGACGTGCACCGGCGGCCGGACCGCGTTGCGCGCGCGCCCGAGCGCGTACCTCGCGGCGCCGCTCCGGCGCCAGGGACGATCGCGCACGTCCTCACGGTAGCGCCTCAGCACCCTCCCGTCTCGTGTGAACGGCGAGAGGGTGTCCTCGAGGGTCCGCGACCGCGATCGTGCTCACCAGGAGGGCGGCATCGACGGTGACTCCGCACCCATGATGATGGCGGATACCCGCTCGCGGAGGTACGCCTCGATCACGCGCACCGACGGCCCGTCCCACGAGCTCGGCAAGCGATCGAGAAAGCGGAGCGCCGATACGGCTTCATGCTCGCGTCCTGCCCGAACCATCTCGGCCACCCGGTCGAGCCCGAGGTAGCTGCGACGGATCAGGGCTTCGACCGCCTCGGCCTGGGCTGCGCCGACCTCCGGGTCGTAGTCCTCGCCGAACCGGGAGAGCACGTTCTCGATCGTCCGTGCGAGGTCCGACATGGCTCCTCCTGTCCTCGCGCCCACCCGGCGCGACACCTCGATCCTGGACGCCCGGCCCGCTTTCCGGAGGCCCGTGACACCGGCCATGTCAGGGCCCGTTCGGGACGCCCCTTCACGCGTAGCGTCCCACTCGACGCCAGCGGTCGGCGTCGTCGGGAACGGAAGGAGAGAGTCATGACGTGGTTCGGGATCGTCATCGCGATCGTGGTGATGGTGGTGGTGCTCGTGGTGGTCCGCCGCCGCTCGAAGGGTTTCAGCGGGCGGGGAACGATCGCTCGCCGGCTGTGGTCGTGGGTCCGCGGCGGGGGTCGGGACATCGCGGATCTCATCGCCCGCGAGGTGGTCGGTCTGGCGCACCCCGTCCTCGGTGAGCTGGGCGCACCGGAGTTCGTCTACGTGAGGGCGTCGTTGCCCGAGGCCACCGTCCTGGAGCGGGACTCCCTGAAGACGACGAAGGTGGTCCTCGGCGCGGTGAACCGGGGGATGAAGGTGAAGTCGGAGCGAATGGGGCTCCCGTTCGTCCCCGTCCTGTCGATCTCGGTGCACGTCGAGGTCGGCGATCGTGACGTCGTCGCGTCCTTCGTCCCGCTCGAGGAGCCGTTCGGGAGCCCGCGTGACGAGGACCCGGTCCGCTACCTCGGGATGTCCGCGTTCGTCCCCGAGGACGGAGCGACCGAGGAGCCCGCTCGGGTCCAGGCCTCTGCACACGACACCGTTGCATCGGACACCGTCACGGAGGAGATCCCGACCTGGGTCTCGGGTGACATCCCGACCTCCGCCCCGGTCGACATCCCCACCATGCCTGCGGTGGACCGGGAGCCCGGACGCCTGTCGACGATCGACCTGACCCTCAGCGTGCCCGGCCTGCCCGACGTCGACCTCATCATGCCGGCGTTCGACGGTCGGCCCATCACGATCGGACGGTCGGCCTCGTGCGACCTCCGGCTGCCCGAGATGCCCGGCCTCAGCAACCGCCACCTGCTGGTGGAGCGTCTCGCGGACGGGGTCGTGGCGAGGGACGTCTCCAGGTGGGGCACCTTCGTCCGCGACGCGGCGGGACGCTGGTCGCGCCTGTCGCAGGACACCCCTCTTCCCCTCGGCGAGGGAGCGCTCCTGGGGCTCGACGGCGACGGATTCGTCACGGTCACCGTCAAGGTCACCGCCTCGGAGTCGGTGGGGGCATGAGCTCGCTGCTGATCGTCCTGCTCGGCTCGGGCGTCGCGGGAGGGGTCTTCCTCCTCGCCGCGACGCCCGTCTGGGCGGACGCGCCCGTCGGTGCCGCCGTCACCGCGCTGTGCGCGGCGCTCACCCTCGTGGTCTCGCCCGGCATCCGGATGCGGTCAGCGGCCCTCTGGGCTGTCGTCGCGCTCGGTGCCGCCATGCAGCTGCGCCTCGGGGCAGCACCCGCTGCCATCCTCCTCGTGCTGTGCTCGGCCGCAGCGGTCCACGCCCTGGTCGCCGTGGGGGGACCGGTCGTCCTCCGCCGTGGTCGCCCGCAGCGTCTGCAGGCGGTCTCGCTCTTCCTGCTCGCGGCGGCCCTGGTGGCCAGGCTGTCCACGGCGTTCTTCGGCGATCTCCAGAGCGGCGGCATCGAGCTCCCGGGAGGCTCGGTCCAGGTCGGCGAGTTCACGAGGGTCGCGGTGATCGTCGGCAGCGGGCTGTTGCTCGCCGACCTGGTGCTGCCCGCCCGGACGAAGACGCTGGAGCGGAGCGACATGCGATCGCTGCTCGTCGGCGGAGTGCTGCTCGCCGTCAACCTGCTGGCCCTCGCGATCGTGGACTCGGGTCCGGCCGTCCTGCTCCTCGGTGCTCTGATCGTCATGGCTGTCGTCGCGACGAGAGACGACCGCTTCCGGGTCCGGTCACTGCGGCCGGGACCGGGCAGCGGGTCGAGGAGGGTGGGGGCCCTGGCGCTGGCCGCCGTCGCGGTGGTGGCTGGAGGGGCTGCCCTCGTCTGGTCGACCAGCATCGGCGAGAGGCTCAGCGCCCGATGGGGCGACGTCCTCGATCCGGGGTATCAGCTCTCGACCGCGCTGCACGCCTTGCAGACAGGCGGTTTCGTGGGCCTCGGGGTCGGCACGTCGTCGTCGGCCTCGGCCATCCCGGCCGCGCGCTCCGACTACCTCCCGGCGGTGGTGGGTGCCGATCTCGGGATCGGGGCCCTCATCGCGGCGGTCTCCGTCCTCATCCTCGTGTGCGGCTCGCTCATCGTCACCTCGGCCCGGGCGACCCGCCCGGCATCCGTGGTGGGATCGGGAGCCGCGGCGGCACTCTTCGGACAGGTCGTGATGTCCGCCTTCGGGGTGATCGGCGTCATCCCCCTCTCGGGAGTGAGCATGAGCTTCCTCACGGTCACCGGCGCGGCGACCACGGCCTGCTTCCTGCAGCTCGGACTGATCGCCGCGACCGTGCGGGTGGGGGCGGGTCGCGTGGTGCGGGTGGGGGTGGGTCGCGTGGTGCGGGCGCGGAACAGGCGGCGGACGAGTGCGTCGGAGGTGCCCGCGGTCGCGATCGCGGTCGCTGCTGCCTTCGCCGCCTCCGGCATCCTCCTGGCGGCGATCGCCCCTGCCCCGTCCGCGGCGGCGATCCTCGGCGCCCGGCGCGGCGACATCCGCACCGCCGACGGCGTGGTCATCGCGACCACAGGTCCCGGCGGAGCGCGCGAGTACCCCCGCGGCTCCCTCTACACGGGCATCGCGTACCTGAAGCCGGGATACGCGGCGTACGGCGTCGAGGACGTCGCCGGTGATCAGCTCACCTGCGGGGGCGATCACGAGCCCGTGGAGATCGTGCTCCAGGTGGTCCGCCCGTTGCCCTGCCACCCCGGCGACGTCCGTCTCACGATGCTCGACTCCGTTCAGACGGCGCTCGCCGAGGCGCTCGGTGGACGTCGCGGATCCGCGGTGGTCCTCGACTCGCCCACCGGTGACGTACTCGGGTCGTACTCGACCGACCAGCTCGAACCGTCGGACATCCCGCTCGACGAGCTTCCGCCCTCAGACGCTCGCACGGGATCCGGTTCGCCCGGCTCCACGTTCAAGATGATCGTGGCCTCGGCAGCACTCCTCGACGGGATCGATGCCTCCGGCGCCTCCACCGAGGTGGTGGAGGTAGACGGTCAGCGCGTCGAGAACAGCGACGGCTTCGTCTGCCCTGACACCCGGATCGTCACCATGCTCACGGTGAGCTGCAACACGACCGCGGCTGCCCTCGCGCTTCGACTCGGCCAGCAGCGCCTCGAGGACGTGGCACGAAGCTACTTCGGGGCGGAGCGCGAACTGCGGTTCGACGGTGGCGCGGTGTCGCCGCTGACGACGGGGCTGGCCGATGGGGACGTGAACAGCGCGTCCCTGGCCCGCACCGGCTACGGCCAGGAGTCCGTGCAGTCGAGTGCGCTGTCGTTGGCCGCGGCGACGGCGGTGATCGCTCAAGGGGCAGGGCCTCACCCCGAGGTCGCCGCACCGGCCCCGCACCTCCTCCCCGGCTCCTGCTCCGACGGGTCGGTCACCCCGTCCTCGATCGGCGAGCCGCTCCCCGCGGCCGTGGCAGCGACCGTCCTCGAGGGGATGCGCGGCGCAGTGGACCAGGGCACGGCCGCGACGTTGCAGATGGCCACGACCGAGTGGGACGTCGCTGCCAAGACGGGGACCGCTCAGGTGCCCGACTCGGTGTCGACGACCGGACTGGACTCGTGGGTGACCGTGATCCTCGACACACGGTGGGTCCTCACGGTCCAGATCCACGACGTCGCACCCGATGCCGTGAACAACCCGGCCGTCGACGTCGCGGCCACCGTGCTCGACAGGTTCCGTTCCGACGGCTCCCTCACCCCGGATGGGGGGACGCCGTGCGTGCAGACTCTCCCCTAGCGTGGACAGGACACCCGTCGATCCCCTCTGAGGAGACCCAGATGTCGACCGACCAGCTCCATCGCCCGACCGATCCGATCACCCTGACCGTCGTGGGATTCCGGTGGGTGTCCGATGCCGAGGGTTCCCGCGACGAGGTGATGCTCGCCGAGGGGCTCGTCCTCGGCCCCGGTGGACAGCTCGTGGTGGCTCGCCCCGGGCTGCGTCTCGACCCGGCTCCGGACCGGACCGTGCTCCACCTCGAGTCCCGGTTCGTGGGCGCCTTCCCTGAGAGACAGCTTCCGCGCCTGACCCTGGTCGTCACGTGCGACCGCATCCACGGCGAGGACATCGTCCTCGCCGGGCTGCCGACATCGCAGCCCGAGGTCTGGAAGCTCAGCCTCAACGGCAGGATGGTGAACGACTCCAGCTGGGTCCGGGTGAAGACGGGCGACCGTGTCCTGGTTCTGACCTGGCAGCATCATGAGCAGGGACTGACTCCGCTCCTCGGCGTCGAGGTGGGGTCCGCGGGTGCCGGGCCCGACTACACCGAGGACATCCCGACCGCGATCGCCCCCAGGGTCGAGGCCAGGAGAGACCTCCTCAAGCGATTCTGCGACCAGCTCTTCCCCGCTGACCCCAACGCATGGGACCGCAACGCGATCATCCTGGCAGCGTTCTGCTCCGACCCGAGCGACCCGCTCAAGGCAGCTACGACGGCTCTCGCGGCGTGCGGCATGTCGACGAAGAACCTGTCCCACACGGGCCGTTTCGTGGCGTACCTGCGGAGGACCCTCGCCGATTGTCGTGACCCGCATGTGGAGACACAGGAGGCGACGCTCGAGGACGTCCTCAGGATCTCCGCCTTCCCGCTCAGAGAGGACGACGCGCGGGCGCTGCTGATCGACCGGCTTCGCAAAGCCGGGCTGGTGACCCCCCGAGCCCGAGGGGTCATCGCCAAGCTGACGGCAGCGGGCTCGTGAGCGCGTTCGAGTTCGTCGCGTCCGCCGCAACCTTGCTGGGCCCACGGGCGCAGCAGAGCGACGCCACGTGGGTCAGCCACTCGGTCCTGGTGCTCGCCGACGGTGCCGGCACGGGATGGGGGGCGCGCCGAGCGGCCGACCTGGTCGTCGAGCACTACGCCGAGTCGAACTGGTCGGCGCCGGTCGAGGTGCTCCTCGACGGCCCCCGCGCGCTCGCTCGGCGTCTCGACGCGGGCGACGTCGCGGATGGCGCGACCGCGTCGGTCGCCGCACTCGACGGCGACGGCCGCCTGTGGCTCAGTGCAGTAGGCGACAGCCGCATCCTCATGCTCAGGAGAGGGTCCGTCGTCCACCTCTCCCGTCTCCACGAGCGCAGTGCGGTGCTCGCCGATCTGGAGCCGTCATCCCCATCCTCCTCGAGGACATCCGGAGGGCTGACCCGCATGATCGCGCGCGACCGTGACGATGTGCCCGACGTGTCCGTGCTGGCCGCCCAGGAGGGCGACGTGGTGGTGCTGATCAGTGACGGTGTCGGTTCGCGTCTCTCGCCCATGACGATCGCTCGGATCGTCCACGAGGACACGCGTGGCCGAGCCTCGCGCAATCTTGTCGACGCGGCAGCGGAGCGGGGACTCTCCGACAACGCGACGGCGCTGGTCGGGGTGCTCCGCGCCTCCGCGGAGCAGGGGGGAACGTGAGCATGGGGGACAGGACGAGGATCGACTTCGGTCGATGGACGGTCGGGGTGGGTGCTCGAGTCAGTGGGCTGCACCACGACGTCTTCGAAGCGACCGTGATCGAGGGACCCGACCCGGGCATCGAGCTCGTCGTCAAGCAGACTCGCGTCGATCCTGACGACGCCAAACGCGGCGCCCGAGAGGCGCGTGCCTACGCGAAGCTCAGAGACCTCACGGGATCGGAACGATCCCGTTCGAGGATCGTCGCGTGCCTGGCATCGATCAGGGACGAGACCACGTACTCGTTCCTTCTCGAGAGGCTGGGGAGCTCGGTGACGGCTGTCGCGGCGGGGACTCTCGATGACACCGCGCGTCGCGAGCTCATCGAGACCGTGCTGTGCGACGTCCACCACGCACTGGACATCTTGCGCCAGCGGGGATTCGCGCACCGCGACGTGCATCCCGGAAACGTGCTCGTCCCACTCGACGACCGGCCTGACACCGCCCCCGAGCAGGTCACCTTGATCGACTTCAGCCACGCCTACCATCAGGGCGATCCGGACATGCCGTCGTCGGGCTCTCTCCCGGGATCGCGGGTCGTGCAGAGCCCGGACATGCTCGTGAGGATGAGCGCTCACCGCGGGTTCGTTGACGACGTCTACGCCCTCGGCATGACAGCACACATCCTCCTGGACTCGACGCTGCCCACAGCCTGGACCATCGACGACCGACGTGTGCCCTATGCGCAGAGATCGCCTGACTTCGCCCCGTTCCTCCCGCGGGCGAGTCGATGGCCCGATCCGCTGCCCGAGGGGTACCGTCTCGTGCCCGACACGGTGCTCATCCGTCGGGTGCTCGGCGACGGGCCGGACGACCACGCAGCTCACGCGATCATGGCCATGCTCGAGTCGGACGGCACGGCGCGCGAAGAGCTCCTGCCGATGATCGAGGCCCACATACAGCTGTTGCGGGAATCACGGCGCGGACCAGGCATCGAACCTCCGACGGGGAGATACGACGGTGTCGTCCTCGGCGACTTCGTCGAGGACGACGAGGAGAGCGATGTCCTCTTCTCGGACGTCGTGGAACCTCACGGCGCAGCGGGCCGGCCCGAACCCGGTCCCCCGACGGTGGCGTCCGGCGACGATCCCTCCTGGGCTCCGTGGCTGGCGGCACCCGAGTACTACGCGCCTCACTCCGATACCGCGAGATCGTCTCGGAGGAGCGACTCCCCGCCGCGTCGACGCAGACGGAGGTCGTCGTTCTCGCCGCGTGCGCGGAAGGCGGCCTCGTGGGCGATCGTCGTGATCCCACCCCTGCTGGTCTTCGCCGCTGCCGTCTTCGCGCCCGTCGTCGGCCTGGCGGCGCTGGACGTCCAGCGCCCCGCGGACTGGGTGGTCTGGAGCATCCTGATCCTCGGTCTGATGATCACCCTCTTCGTGTCGCTCACCGCGCAAGAGGACGCGAAGCTCCTCGCTCCGTTTCTCCGCTCGCTCGCGGCGTCACTGGTGGGCGCACTCCTCTTCGTGTATGTGCCGACGCTGTTCGTCAACGGTGTGAGCGCCGTCGTCTACGCCTACCTGCCCGGCATCCCCTGGAGGGTGAGCGAGTGGACGGTACCCGAGGCCCTGCTCGTGCTGCTCCTCGCTGCCGCGGTGGTGGCCGTCCTCGTGGCGATCATCGGGCGGGTCACCAAGGGCATCCCCCGGAACGTGACACGTGCCACGACGGCGATGGCCGTGATCGCCCTCGTCGCCGTCGTGACGATTCCTGCTCTGATGGCCTTCCCGCCGTGGGAGGCGACTGCGCGTTCCAGCGCCGTGGACTGCGGGACGACGGCTGTCCCGTTCCTCCGAGGAGGAACCGACCGGATGTGCCTTCCCGCCGTCGAGGGCTGGCGTTCGATGTCGGATGAGGAGTTCGTCGCCGACCCGACGGCGGTCGCTGGAGGCTTCACCACGGTGTCGAGTGGTGGGGGGTCGGTGATGGCGCTGCGCTCCCTGGCGCAGCCCTGCCTCAGCGCGCTCGTCTACGGGTACGACGTGGGTGGAGCCGTTCCCGTCCGAGCCGAGGTGGAGAGGGCGACCGCACCAGATCAGCCGAAGGTCCTCCTGACTCGGATCAGCACGGACGGTACGGTCGACCGCGTCCGGTTCGGTGCGACCGACTACACCGTCTTCCGTCCCGTCGACGGCAACGACGAGTCGATGATGATGTACGTGGCCTACTCCGTGCCGCCCTTCCGCAACCTCGCTGCCGATCCGCCCGGCCTCTTCGGAACGACCGGAGCGCTGGTCCAGTTCGTCGAGCGGGATTGCGCAGCCGACGTGGAGACCCACGAGTCCCTCGACGTGGTGCGTGCGGCGCTGCTATCCGTTCTGAGGGTCTCCGACACGGGGAATCTCAGTCGTTCGTACCTCAGCGTGGACTCCGCTGCTCTTCAGGGGTTGGGTCTCACCGGGGACAGCATCGAGATCCCGGTCGGTGGCGGTCTCTCGCCCGCGAGGGTCGACGACATCGACGGGATCCGCACGAATGGGCAGGGCTTCGCCGCCGCTGTCCTCGCCTTCAGCACCGGTGACGACGCGCCCACGGCGACGATCGTGTTCTCCACCACCAAGCCTGCCGGCATGGAGGCCGCCACGACCGGTCCGGGTGGCTGGACCGTGTCGAAGGCGCAATCCGACGCGACCCTCGACGAGACCTACTATCGCGAGACGGACGTCGGTGGCACATCGGTCTACATCTCGATGCGTGTGTACGCGGGCCCCCAGGTGCCATTCGGATCGGATGCCAGCGATGCCGTCGCCCGCCTTCTGACGGGTATCGACCTCTCCTCGGCGAAGGTGGACTGAGATGCAGAAGCGCGGAGGGCGCGGTCCGATGAACGGGGAGATGATGTGCCTGACCTGCGGTGACGTCTACCGCGGCGTCGATGACCTGGACTGGGTGACGCCGTCCGGTGAGAAGGGGCCACCGCCGCCGGTGGTGCGGCGGCACTCCGACCGCGCCGTCCGTCGTGACTGGGTGGCGAAGGGATACCTCCCCCACTGCGGCCGGGGACATCTGATGCCGGGCGCCGACGGTCTGGGCAACCCGCTGCTGGTCATGAGCCTCTTCGGGGAGAAGGGCGCGGGCAAGGGCACGCTGCTCCGGGGAATGGAGCGACGGCTGTCGTCCGGTCACCTCATTCCGAGGGGCATCAGCGGAAGCGTGCGGAAGGACCAGGAGGGGCGCTTCGACCGGGAGTACCCCGATGCACCCCTGGAGTCGACTCAGAGAGCCACGGAGGACAAGCCTCGCGTGCCCATCTACTTCGACGTGACGGTGGCCGATCGGCTTCCGACGCAAGGGGCGCAGACGAACACACGCCGGATCGACCTCGCCGTGTTCGACACCGGATGGGAGGACCAGCAGACCGAGGCCGGCGTCGCCCTCGCCGCCCCCTTCATCCCGTACACGGATGTCATCGTCTTCGTCGTCCCGCCGGCGAGCCTGGCCCTGCTCCCACCGGAGATCATGCAGCCACCGGGCACGGTGGAACTGCAGAGCCCTACGCAGACCGAGCGGGGGATGAACGTCGTCGTCTCACGTCTCCTCGACGCCGATCACACCCCGGACGAGAGGCGGCGGCGGGCGACGGTCATCATCGCTCTGACCAAGTGCGACCGCTACGTCGGGATCGACTCCTTCCCCTCCGATCTCCTTCGGGATCGGGACTACGGTCCGAGCGCTCCGCCCGTCGGATCCCAGATGGCGGCGGAGCAGGCTCAGCTGAACGCATTCGTGCGCGATGCCGGGGGGCTGCAGCTCCTAAACCGCGCGGCGCAGATCAACGGCACGGTCAGCATCCACGCGATCAGCGGGACGGGCGCCGACGACCCGCGTCGGGCCCCGGCTCCGGTGGCCGCCCCGAATCGCAGCCTCGACCCCCTCGTCCTGGGGCTGCTCCGCACGGGAGCGTGGCCGAGCGGCGCGGCGGTGACAGCATGAGCGCGATGGACGCGACCCGGGGGAGCCAGGGGTACGAGCAGCTCATCCACACCTGGGCGCTGCGCACGCTCGAGGGCAGCGGTGCGGGCATCGTCGCGGCGACGCGCGGCTGGCCGACGTCCAGGAGCAGCCTCGATCCCGAGGTGGCGAGCATGGTGGACTTCCTGCCACAGGGGTCGGCGCTGGCCATCGAGAGAGGTGCGGTCCCTCCGACCGCTGTGGAGTTCGGTTTCGATCGAGCGGGTCACCGCCGACTCGTGGTGAAGCGTTATGCGGGTGATGACGCGGCGGGGCGGCCGGGGCGCGCGATCGTCCACGCCCTGATCGATCCGAGCATGACGCTGACAGCACGATCCGCGTGCAGGCTGGCGCGGTCAGGGGCGCTGGCCCGCGACTGGGCGTTCGACGCTGTGCCCGACCCCGAGCTCGACCGGTTCGATCCGACCCGCGTACCGGCATCGGATGAGGCGACCCCGACGAGCGACTCGCGCACTGGCGCCCTGATGGCGATCATCCTCGAGGCGCTGACGACGCGGATCCCGGTCGTCGTCCAGCGCGTCAGTGATCCGCTGCCCCTGCTCGACTCCGTGCTCGTCCTCCTTCCGTCAGCGCTGACACGCGACCTGACGTTCTCGACCTATCGAGCGGATCCCAGAGACTCCGGCGCACTGCTCACGTTCGAGTCGGAGTCGTTCGGAACACCCTGGACGTCGGGGCCCCAGCGCGTGATCCCGCTGGATGAGGTCGTCGTGACCGGCCCCGTGGCGAGGGTCATCGATGCCATCACGGCCGGTCGGGTCCTTCCGGACGGCTTGGACTCGTTGGCGTCGATCGAGGCGCACCTCGCGCTCGAGCAGGCTGTGGAGGCGGGGCCGGGGCAGGCGACGATCGACCAGATACGACGGGTCCTGTCGTCGGATCGGGGTCTGGTCTGGTGGGAGACGCCTGGGCGCGCTGCAGAGTTGATCGACAGGCTGACCGCGGGCGGTCCAGCGGCCGTGAGAGACATGGCCGGCGATCTGCGAGGAACCCCCATCGGCGAGCGGGTAGCAGGGGTTGCGGTCCAGGAGGCCGTGAACCGGTTGTCCCGTGACCCTGTGACCGCGGCGCGACAGGCCGCGATCGCGCGGCAGTTCGCCGTGGACCCCTGGCGAACGCACCAGGCGATCGTGGGGAGGCTGAGCGAGCTCTTCGAGGCGTCATCGCTCGGGGCTGCTCATCGGGCCGCGTTCCCCGAGGAGTTCGCCCGCGTCGTCGCCGTCGGACGTGCCACATCGCGTGACGGCCGACCCGCCGGGGTGGAGTCTCTGCGTTCCGTCCCGGCCGGGCCGTCGCCAGGATCCGCTGTCTCGGATGCCGTTCCGTCAGGGTCACCGTCGCCGTGGGACCTTCCCCGATCTCCATCGGGCTCGGGGCGGGCGAGGCGGCGGATCGCAGCGCGGCTCGGAGCGCTCACGCTCGTGGTGCTCTCGGCAGTCGCACTGGGCATCTGGGGGCCGGGCGTCGCGACGTGGGGAGCGCTGGCCGTGACGACCGCGACCGCAGCCGTCGTCCTCATCCTGGGTGAGCGGGCCCGGTGAGGTCGTCAGGCGCGACCCATCGCAGATGCGGCGGTCACGGTCGCATGTCGTCGTGTGCGACGACCCGCGACAGCTCGACGCCCCCGTCGGCGAGCAGCCAGAAGTGCATCCGGCGAGCGGCGGGGGTCTGCGACTCGACGTTGAGCCGGATGCACCGGGCACCGTCCGACGGACGGACCACCTCCGTCGCCTGAGCCGTGGGACCCACGCGCAGCGGATGCGCGCTCCTCGCCTGGACCTCACGCCAACGACCAGCCGCCACGTCGACGGCGCAGCGCCAGGCTTTCGTCCGCAGCGGAGCAGGCAACGTGCGGATGCTCTCGGCGAAGTCACGTCCGATGGTCACGGCCTGCAGCGGATACGACACGCGGTCGGCAGGGGAGAACCGCCGAAGCCAGGTCATGGTGATCTCGTGCCTGACCCATTCCTCATCGTCGGTGAAGACGATCACCGGCTCGGCCGGCTCGTCCTCGTCGCGCCGCGACTCAGCGCGAAGGCGGGACCGCAGCCTCTTGAGGTCCTCCTGTGCCTGCGCCAGTCGACGGTGCAACGTCGTGTTCTCCACGTCGAGCCGACGGAGCTGCTCCTGGAGCTCGTCGGTTCGGTCCCGGAGCGGCTGGTCGAGCTGCACCGGGCGCGGCGGGACGTGCCGGAGGCCCGGGCCCGGCAGGGGCCGGAGCTCCCGGAGACCGGGGTGGGTCGTGACAGCAGAAGTACCGGGCGTGAGGACCATGTGCGACTCCGTTCGTGCCGATGACCACCGGGCGGTGGCGTCGACAGCGACTGTACGAGCGGGATGGACGCCCCGGTTCTGGCTGACACGACCCATGTCACCCAGGGCGCACGCAGCGCGGAGGCCGGCGCGCCGGCCCCGGGCTCAGCCGACGTCGCCGTCGAC
The DNA here is from genome assembly GCF_014640535.1 of Cnuibacter physcomitrellae. Classification (NCBI taxonomy): domain Bacteria; kingdom Bacillati; phylum Actinomycetota; class Actinomycetes; order Micrococcales; family Microbacteriaceae; genus Cnuibacter; species Cnuibacter physcomitrellae. Next base: position 1,856,720 of record NZ_BMHD01000001.1, on the reverse strand, counting down.
GTAGTACCAGCGGCCGCGCTCGCGGACGAAGCGGCTGCGTTCCCGGAGCACGCCCCGCTCGCCCTCGGCCGTGCGGTACCGCGCCTCGAAGGCGACCTCGCCGCGGTCGTCGAACGGGCCGCCCGCACTCGTCGAGAGGATGTCGAGACGCAGCCACCGGGTGTCCTCCTCCAGGTCGACGGAGGCCGGCCGGGTCGACGGATGCCACGAGTCGAGCAGGTAGGCCGCGTCGCCCACCGCGAAGGCCGAGAACCGGGAGCGCATGAGCGCCTGGGCGGTCGGGGCGACCACCGAACCGGCGTGGATCGGCCCGCAGCACTCGCCGTAGGGCAGGCCGCTGGAGCAGGGGCAGCGTCCGGCGTCGTCCATCGTGGTGATCTCCTCGGAATAGTTGCCGTCTATAAACTGTTTCACTGCTCGTCCCTGTTACGGGCCACGAGAGGATGCATGTGACCGACGCCGCGAAGGACCCCGACGATCAGACCTGGTTGAGCCAGCGGGAACGCGCCCGGCTCTCCCGACCCACTAACCAGCGTGCCGTGGTCGTCACCCTCGCCGCCACCGGACTGGTCGCCGCGTTCATGATGACGCTGATGACCCCGCTCGTCCCCGAGCTGCCCCAGCTCGTCTCGGCCGACGCCGAGGATGCGCAGTGGGCCATCACGGTCACGCTCCTCGCCGCGGCCGCCGCCACGCCGATCGCGGGTCGCCTCGGCGACCTGTACGGCAAGCAGCGGATGGTCCTCATCCTCCTCGCGCTGGTCCTCGTGGGCTCGGTGGTCGCGATGTTCGCGAACGACCTCGTGCCGCTCATCGTCGGCCGCGGCCTCCAGGGGCTCGGGATCGGCGTGATCCCGCTCGGCGTGAGCATCCTCCGCGACGTGCTGCACCCCGACCGTCTCGGCTCGGCGGTGGCGCTCGTCAGCGCCACGCTCGGCGTCGGCGGGGCCGTCGGTCTCCCCGTCGCCGCGGTCATCTCGCAGTACCTCGACTGGCACTACCTCTTCGTCCTCAGCGGTGTGCTGGCGGTGGCCGGCTTCGTCCTGGTGCTCGTGTTCGTGCCGCCGTCGACGCTGCGCAGCGAGGGCGGCTTCGACCTCGTCGGGGCGATCGGCTTCGGTCTGGGCCTCGTCGGCGTGCTGCTCGGCGTCTCGAAGGGCTCGACGTGGGGCTGGACCAGCCCCGCCACCCTGGGGTCGATCATCGGCGGCGTCGTGGTGCTCGTGCTGTGGGGGCTCTTCGAGCTGCGCCACCCGAGCCCCCTCATCGATCTGCGTGTCGCCGCCCGTCGCACGGTGCTGCTGACGAACCTCGCCTCGATCACCGTCGGCTTCGCGTTCTTCGCCAGCACGGTGGTGCTGCCGCAGCTGCTCGAGTCGCCGACCGCGACGGGCGTGGGCCTCGGCCAGGACATGCTGATCGCGAGCCTGTGCCTCATGCCCAGCGGTCTCGTGATGTGGGCGATGTCGCCGGTCGCCGCGCGACTCACCGCCGCTCGGGGTGCCCGGGTGAGCCTCCTGCTGGGGCTCTCGATCATCGTGGTCAGCTACGTGATCGGCCTCTTCCTCATGACCGAGGTGTGGCACGCGATCCTCGTCTCCACCGCGGTGGGCTTCGGCGTCGGGTTCGCGTACTCCTCGATGCCGAACCTCATCATGGGCGCCGTCCCCGCCACCGAGACCGCCGCCTCGAACGGCCTCAACTCGGTGATGCGCACCCTGGGGTCGACCATCGCGAGCGCCGTGCTCGGCGTGGTCCTCACCTCGAACGTGGTGACGGTCGGCGCGGTCACCACACCGAGCTTCGACGCCTTCCGGATCGCCTTCGGCGTCTCCATCGCCGCGGCCGTCGTCGGCGTGCTCCTCACCGCGTTCATCCCCCGGCATCATCGCGCCTACGAGGATGCGAGCCTCCCCGATGCCGGCGACCTCGAGCGGGCCCTCGCTCGCACCGGCTCGGTGTCCGTCGTGGCGGACTCGCGGCGTGCTCTCGCCGAGTGAGGGGGTAGCGCGGTAACCTCGAAGGAACCTGTGAACCTTCGAGAGGGGATTCCACGATGACCGATCAGCCCACGCCTCCGCCGTCGCAGCAGCCGGGCTACGGCGCTGCGCCCTCGTACGGCAGCGGCCCCGCCGCCGGCGGCACCCCCAGCGCCCCGGTGAAGGCGCCTCCTGGAACCGACTTCCCGGGCAAGACGCTCGGCATCGTCGGTCTCATCCTCGCGATCCTCATCCCGCTGGTGGGTCTCATCCTCAGCATCGTGGCCCGGGTCCAGTCGAAGAAGGCCGGGTACAAGAACACGCTCGCCACCGCCGGCATCATCGTCGGCGCCGTGCTGATCGCGCTCTACATCATCCTGTGGATCGTCATCGCGATCGCCGCAGCGTCGGCCATCGGCGGGGCCGTCGAGATGTGTCAGCAGCTCGGCCCCGGCACGTGGGAGATCAACGGGGTCACCTACACCTGCAGCTGATCCGCTCCATTCGTCACGACGACGCCGCCCGCGCTCCGGCCCGGGCGGCGTCGTCGCGTCTGCGGAGCAGGAGTCGTCTCCCGCATCCGACTGGCAGGATGAGGACATGGGACGCTTCACGCTCGGAACCCTCTCCACGGCGCCGGTCTCCGACCGCCCGGACCTCGTCGCCCCGCCCGTGCTGGCCGCGCTCGAGAGCCTCGGGCTGACGGATGCGGTGGGCGTCGTCGAGATCGACGCGGCGCTCTCCGACACGGCGGCGACCCAGGAGGCGTACGACCTCGTCGGCGACGACCTCGCGAACTGCGTCGTCGTCGCGGGCAAGCGCGAGGGGGAGGAGCGGGTCGCGGCCTGCGTCGTGCTCGCCACCACCCGCGCCGACATCAACACCGTGGTGCGGAAGCGGCTCGACGTGCGCAAGACGTCGTTCCTCCCCATGGATCGCGCGGTCGAGGAGTCGGGGATGGAGTACGGCGGCATCACGCCGATCGGGCTGCCGACGGACTGGCCGGTGCTCGTCGACTCGCGGGTGGCCGAGCGCCCGGTCGTCGTGGTGGGCAGCGGCGTCCGCCGGTCGAAGCTGCTCGTGCCCGGGAGCGTGCTCGCCGGGCTCCCTGCCGCCGAGGTGATCGAGGGGCTGGCGCGACCGATCGAGTCGTGAGGGCCGGCGCTGCCGCACCATCCTCCACGGCGCCTCCGCATCCGTCATCGATCGTCACACGGCGGAGGGCCCGCAATAGAGTGGGGTGAGAAGACGCACGTCCTTTCGACCCGCAGGAGCAGACACATGCCCGCACGCATCTACAACGACGTCACCGAGCTCGTGGGGCACACCCCGCTCGTGCGCATCAACCGGCTCGACGGGGCCGACAAGGCGACGGTCGCCGCGAAGCTCGAGTTCTACAACCCGGCGAACAGCGTGAAGGACCGCATCGGCGTCGCCATCATCGACGCCGCCGAGAAGGCGGGTGCGCTGAAGCCCGGTGGCACGATCGTCGAGGGCACGAGCGGCAACACGGGCATCGCGCTCGCGCTCGTCGGCGCGGCCCGCGGCTACAAGGTCATCCTCACGATGCCCGAGACGATGTCCCGCGAGCGGCGCGCCACCATCCGCGCCTACGGCGCCGAGATCGTGCTCACCCCCGGCAGCGAGGGCATGCGCGGTGCCGTCGAGAAGGCGAACGAGATCGTCGCCACGACCGAGAACGCGATCCTCGCCCGCCAGTTCGAGAACGCGGCGAACCCGGCGATCCACCGCGCCACCACCGCCGAGGAGATCTGGGCCGACACCGACGGCGAGGTCGACGTCTTCGTCGCCGGCATCGGCACCGGAGGCACCATCACCGGTGTGGGCCAGGTGCTCAAGGAGCGCAAGCCGGGCGTGCAGATCATCGGCGTCGAGCCCAAGGACTCCCCGCTGCTCACCGAGGGCAAGGCGGGGCCGCACAAGATCCAGGGCATCGGCGCGAACTTCGTGCCCGAGATCCTCGACCGCGAGGTCTACGACGAGATCATCGACGTCACGCTCGACGACTCGCTCCGCCTCGCGCGCGAGCTCGCCGCCAAGGAGGGCATCTTCGCCGGGATCTCGTCGGGCGCCATCATGTGGGCCGCGCTCGAGGTGGCGAAGCGACCGGAGAACGCGGGCAAGACCATCGTCGCGGTCGTCTGCGACTTCGGCGAGCGCTACATCTCGACGCCGCTGTACTCCGACCTCGCCGACTGAGCGGGGCAGACGAGCGGATGCGGGTGGTTCCGGTCTCGGTGCGCCCTCGTGATCGCGCCGGGGCGGACAGTCGCGGGCGTCAGCCGGTGGCTCACGCTGCGCTGTCCCGGAGTGAGGTCGTGAGCGCTGTGCGGCGGGGCGCGACGCCGTGGGCGTCCTCCGCATCCGATCGCTGCGGGGTGGGCTCGTGAGCGTGCTGGGACGGATGCGGGAGGACGTGGCGGCCGCGCGTCGCCACGACCCGGCAGCGCGATCCGGTCTCGAGGTGGTGCTGGCGTATCCGGGCCTCCACGCGGTGTGGGTGTACCGCATCGCGCACCGGTGGTGGCTCGCCCCCGGCCTGCGGCTGCCCGCGAGGCTGCTGTCGCAGTTCGCGCGGTTCCTCACCGGCGTCGAAATCCACCCGGGCGCACGGATCGGCCGTCGCCTGTTCATCGACCACGGGATGGGCGTCGTCATCGGCGAGACGGCCGTGATCGGCGACGACGTGATGCTGTACCACGGCGTGACGCTCGGCGGGAAGAGCTCACGCCGCGAGAAGCGTCATCCCACGCTGGGGTCGCGGGTGACGGTGGGGGCGAACGCGACGATCCTCGGGCCGGTGACCATCGGATCCGACTCGAGCGTCGGCGCCGGCGCCGTCGTGGTGAAGGACGCGCCTCCGCGCTCCGTGCTGGTGGGCATCCCCGCGCGCGACGTGAGCGCCCCGCGCAGCCCCTTCACGGACCCCGCCTCCCCGTCGTACATCGACCCCGCCATGTACATCTGACGCGCCCTCCCCGTTTCGCCACACGGGTGGCCTTTCGCCACCTGCATGCGCATGGCGAAAGACCACCCGTGTGGCGAAACCGAACGGGACGGGCTACTGCTCGTAGCCGAGGTTGTCGTTGAGGTAGTCCTCGTCCTCGCCGAAGACGTCGTCGCCCTCGTCGTCGCGCTCGTCGCTCGCCTCCTCGATCGAGTCGGCCTCCTCGGGGTCGACCGACTCGGCGTCCTCGAAGGGCTCGAGCTCGTCGTCGATGCGTGCGTTCACTGATCACTCCTCGTGGTCGGGTGGGGTGCGCGGATGCCGCGACCGAGTCCCAGCGTAGGGTGCCGCGGATGCACTCGCATCCGGTGTGCGCATCCAGCCTGCCGGTGTTCACTGAACGGATGGAGTCGCTCTGGAGGGCAGGCCGCGCGCCGATCCCGTCGCAACCGTTCACGCCGGGGGAGGAGTATGACGACGTCGTGGTGGGGGCCGGGCTCACCGGGCTCACCACGGCGCTGATGCTCGCCGAGTCAGGGCGCCGGGTGGTCGTCCTCGAGGCGCGCGACGTGGGTGCGGTCGCCACCGGCAACACGACCGGGAAGATCAGCCTGCTGCAGGGGACGCGGTTGTCGACCATCCGCCGTCATCACTCGGAGGCGGTCACACGGGCGTACGTCGACGCGAACCGCGACGGGCAGGACTGGCTGCTCGACTTCTGCGAGCGGGCCAGGGTCGCCGTGCAGCGGCACGAGGCGTTCAGCTACGCGCAGACCCTCGACGGGGTCCCCGCCGCCGAGGCCGAGGTGAAGGCGGCGACGGAGGCGGGGCTCGACGTCCGGCTCGTCCGCGCGCTGGACCTGCCGTTCCCCGCCGTCGCGGCGGCGGCCCTCCCCGACCAGGCGCAGGTCGACGCGATGGAGCTGCTCGCCGCGCTCGCGGCCGCGTTCGAGCGCGCGGGCGGGGTCATCCACACGGAGTCACGTGTCACCGGGGTGTCGGCGTCGCCGCGGGTCGAGGTGCGCACCTCCCACGGCCCCGTCTACGGATCGACGGTGACGCTCGCGACCGGGACCCCCATCCTCGACCGGGGCCTCTACTTCTCGAAGGTGCGGGGATCGCGGTCGTACGGGCTCTCGTTCGCCTTCGACTCCCCGCCGGACCTGCCGTCGGGCATGTACCTCTCGGTCGACTCGCCCACCCGGACCGTCCGGACCGCGCCGCGCGCCGACGGGATGCAGCTCGTCACCGGGGGCAACGACCACCCGACCGGGCGCGTCGAGTCGGAGCAGGCCCTCGTCGACGACCTCGTCCGGTGGACCCTCGACGCGTTCCCGGGCGCGCGGCTGACCCACACCTGGTCGGCGCAGGACTACGAGTCGCACAACCTCATCCCCTTCGTCGGACGCCTGCCCCGCGGCCGCGGGCGCGTCTACATGGCCACCGGATACGCGAAGTGGGGCTTCACCAACGCGATCTGGGCGGCGATGCGGATCGCGATGGAGATCCGCGGGGACGGCGTCACCGCCGCGCCGCCGGGGTCCTGGCACCGGGTGCTCGGCTCGCGCCTCACCGTGCCCGCCGACCTCGGCCGCGGACTCCTCGAGGGAGTGTCCGTCGGCGCGGCCGCGGTGCGCGGCTGGGCGGATGCGGAGCGGGACGCCGTGCCGGTGCCCCGGCCCGCGGAGGGCGTCGGCGTGGTCGCGCGGTCGGGCCTCGAGCCCGTCGGGGTGTCCACGGTCGACGGACGCACCTGCGGCGTCAGCGCGGTCTGCACCCACCTCGGCGGCGTCGTCGAGTGGAACGACGCCGAACGCACCTGGGACTGCCCCCTGCACGCGTCGCGTTTCGCCGCCGACGGCACGGTCCTCGAGGGCCCCGCCACCCGCCCCCTCCGCCGCCTCCGCTGAGCCCCCGCGCTCCGCCGCTTCCGCCGCTGTCATGCGCAGGGCGCCGGCACGGGGCGGCACTTATGGCGAGTGACGCGCGGTGCTTTTGCGTGTGTGGGGCAGCTTGTGGAGCGGGTGCGGTCCGCCGGGTGAGCGCAAGGAACTCCGGGCACTCATGGGATAGTCCGTTGGGACTCCGAAAGTCACCCGCGCAGGGCTCGATATATCCGGAGCTCGCTCACCAGGGGTCCTACTTCCGCGATCGGAACCAGCGGACGGCGACCTCCGCGGCTGTCGGGATGTCCACGACCTCGAGGCTCATGCCGTCCGCCCCGTGCACATCTATCCCCGCATCGCTCGCCCGGACTCCGTCGTCCCAGTTCAGCCCTGCTGGGCTCAGTCCCGCCTCCAGTCGCTCCCCATCGAAGTCGCAGCGCCAGGTCCTCATGATCCTCTTGCCGTCTTCGACATCGAGGCTCACCATCATCCACGGTGCCTCGGAGCCGGCGTCCTGGTGGTACCAGAAGTCGGCATTAGGTATCTGCTCGACCACCAACCGGCGAAAGAGCTGTTCGTCGTCTGTCGGCTTGCTGGTTCTACTCATCGATCGGCTCCGCTGTCGACAGGATCTGCGCTTGCGAATGAGGAGTGTTCAGCTCGTGGGTGTGGTCGCCGGGCACGGGCGGCGGTAGTCGCATCCATCATGGAAAACGAGAATAGATCACCGAATCTGTGCTTGATGGGTGCACGGGTGTGAGGGATGTGTCCAGCAACCGCATCGGGCGCGGCGATAGCATCGGGGGATGGCGGCGGACAGCATCGGGTCGATGGTCCGGCGCACGCGCGGCGGGGCGGTCGGCGGGGCGCACGCCGGGGGCGTGCTGAGCTGGAAGGGCATCCCGTACGCGGCGCCGCCCTGGCGTGAGCGGCGGTTCCGCGCGCCGGAGGCACCGCATCCGTGGGAGGGCATCCGCGACGCGACGCGCTTCGGGCCGATGGCCCCGCAGACGCCGTTGCGGTCGATGGAGGTCGCGCCCGACGTGCGGATCAGCGAGAACTGCCTCACCCTCAACGTGTTCGCGCCCGAGGACGCAGGCCGTCCCGGCGTCGACCCCAAGCCCGTCATGGTGTGGATCCACGGCGGCGGCTACTTCAACGGCACGCCCGCGCAGCGCTACTACGACCCGACCGTCCTGGTGCGCGAGGGCGACGTGATCGTCGTGACCGTCGCGTACCGCCTGGGCGCCCTCGGATTCATCGACTTCACCGCGCTCGACCCCACGGGAGAGCACGGCTTCGTCGCGAACGCGGGTCTCCGCGACCAGATCGCCGCCCTCGAGTGGGTGCGCGACGACATCGCCGCGTTCGGCGGCGACCCCGACAACGTCACGCTCTTCGGGGAGTCGGCCGGCGGCGGCAGCGTCGTGTCGCTGCTCACCTCCCCGCGGGCGGCGGGCCTCTTCCACCGCGCGATCGCGCAGAGCGCCCCGGTCTCCAGCGTGTACGGCCCGGCGCGATCCGAGACGGTGGCCCGCCGATTCCTCGACATGGCCGGGATCGACCCCGCCCATTCGGAGAGGCTCCGCGAGCGGAGCGCCCGCGAGCTCGTGGCGCTCGGCGGCGAGCTCATCGCGCAGGTGTCGAGCGACGTCCCCGGCACCCTCGCCCTCGCCCCCGTCGTCGACGGCGACGTGCTGCCGGACTACCCGCTCGAGCTCGAGCGGGCCGGGAAGGCGCATCCGGTGCCCCTCATCATCGGCACGAACCACGACGAGTCGAGCTTCTTCAAGCTGATGCGGTCGCCGCTCATGCCGATCACCCCCGAGGCGGTCGACCAGATGTTCGCCGAGATCGCGGTCGACCGGCCCGAGCTCGAGGGCGTCGGATCGCGCATCACGAGCGCCTACCCGTCCTATCCGCGACGCAGGACCCCCGCCGAGGTCTCGCGTGACGCCGCCTTCCGGATGCCGTCGATCTGGCTCGCCGAGGCCCACGCCCGCCTCGCGCCGACCTTCATGTACCGCTTCGACCACGCCACACCGCTGCTGAAGCGGTCCGGGATGGGGGCGACGCACGCCTCGGAGCTCGCCTACGTCTTCGGATCCTTCGGACCCTGGGGCCGCGACCTCGTCTTCGCGCTCGGCGGCCGGCGCGAGGCGGGCGAGGTATCACGTCGGATGCGCGACCGCTGGACGTCGTTCGCTCGCGACGGCGTGCCCACCCTCGACGGGGACGCGTCGGCATGGCCGACCTACGACGACCGGACGAGGTCGACGCTCGTGATCGACGCGCAGGACACCGTCGTCGACGACCCCGACTCGGCCCAGCGCCGCGCGTGGGGGCCCGAGGTGCTCGCCTTCCTCTGACGTGGGCGCCCGGCCCCTTCGGCTCGTGCCCCGCGTGGAATCGCGCGCGTCCGCCCTTCCTGATCCGTCACTTCCTGCTAGTCGCGGCCCTCCGCACCCGCCGAAAGTGACGGACCAGGAGGGCGCGCGGGCCTCCCGCTCGGGGAGGCTGCGTCCATGCGAGGATGGGGCGTGGTCGTGGCGCAGCAGTTCGAGATCCCGCTGTGGGTCGACCTCGCGGCGACCGCCGCGGGCGCCGTGCAGGGGGCGATGTTCGCCGCCCAGTTCAAGGACCGCCGCCTCGACCTGCTGGGCGTCGGCATCATCGGCGTGGTCACCGGGTTCGGCGGCGGTATGCTCCGCGACCTGCTGCTCAACCAGGTGCCGGCGGCGCTGCAGTCGAACTGGTACATCCTCGTCGCGACCGGCGCAGCGCTGCTCGGCATGCTGCTGCAGCGCCTGTTCTCGCGGATCAACATCGCCATCGTCATCCTCGACGCCGTGAGCCTCGGTCTCTTCTGCGCCATCGGGGTCAGCAAGGCGCTCTCGGTCGGACTGCCCGTGGTGCCCTCCCTCTTCATCGGCGTGGTCGCCGCCGTCGGCGGCGGGATGCTGCGCGACGTCCTCCTCGGACTCCCGATCGGCGTGATGCATGTCGGGTCCCTCTACGCCGTCGCGGCCGGTGTCGGCGCGCTCTTCCTCGTCGGGGCCACGGCGAGCGGGGCCGACATCACCGTCGCAGGGATCGGATGCGTGATCGTCACCACCGTCATCCGCCTCCTCGCCGTCCGCTTCGGCTGGAGCCTGCCCGAGCAGCGCGCCCTCAGCACGCTCCGCCGCCTGCGCCGCCAGCGCGGCGGAGCGCTCGACTGACCAGCGACTGCTTGCGGTACTGAACCTGAGCAGCTCCTGGGAGGGCGGGGCGCGCGTGAACGCTGCGCGTCCCGCCCTCGTTGGTCGTGGATGAGGGCGGAGGTGGGAGTCGAGGCGTCGTCGGATGCGACGCGGGAGCGTCTCGCGGGACGCATAGACGACGCAAAGAACCGCCACCGGATCCTGCCAGACGTCCTCGGTACGGTCGAATAGTTGTTGAAGCAACCAAGAGACAGGAGCCGAGATGAAGACTCTGACCAAGAAGCTCACCCTTGCGACCATGGCAGGGGTGTCCGTCTCCGTGGCACTCGCGGGCTGCTCCACCGGCACGCAGTCGGCGGCGGATGCGGGCCAGGTCCCGTCCGACGCGCCCGCCACGAGCAGCGCGCCCGCGACCTCCGGCAGCAGCGACAGCGGCAGCAGCAGCAGCGGCAGCAGCGCATCCGGCGGCACCTACTCCGACGGCACGTACGAGGCCACGGGCAACTACCAGTCGCCGAACGGCACCGAGGAGGTCGACGTCTCGGTCACCCTGAAGGGCGACGTCATCACCGCGGTCACGGTCACCCCCGAGGCCACCAACCCGACCTCCGTGAGCTACCAGACGAAGTTCGCCGACGGCATCGCGGCGGAGGTCGTGGGCAAGAAGATCGACGAGATCGACGTCTCGCGCGTCGCCGGATCAAGCCTCACCAGCGGCGGCTTCAACGCCGCGATCGAGACCATCAAGAGCGATGCCGCCAGCTGACCTCGCGGTCGACGCGCGGCACACCCTCGACTTCGACGCGATCGGCACACGCTGGCAGATCGAGACCGACTCCCCGCTCGACGACGCCACCCGCGCGGCCGTCGCCGAGCGGATCGAGCTGTTCGATCGTGCATACTCGCGGTTCCGGCCCGACTCGCTCGTGTCCCGACTGGCCCGCGAGGGTGGGCGCCTCGAGTTCCCGGCGGATGCGGGTCCGCTCTTCGACGTGTACGACCGCGTCTCGGCGCTGACCGACGGTGCGGTCGATCCCCTCGTGGGGCGCGAGCTCGAGCGGCTCGGGTACGACGCGGAGTACTCGTTCACGCCGCATCCGGAGCGCGTGGCTGAGACCCGCCGCTGGTCGGATCTCCGGCGGGAGGGCACCGCGGTCGACCTGTCCTCGCCGGCCTTGCTCGACGTGGGCGCAGCGGGCAAGGGCCACCTCGTTGACATCGTCTCCGACCTGCTCGTTGCGCGCGGGTACGAGCGCTCGGTGGTCGACGGGAGCGGCGACCTGCGGCATCGCCTGGGGCGCCCCGGCGGCCTGGGCTCCGCGGCGCCGGGCGGGGCGATCCGCGTGGCTCTCGAGCATCCGCTCGATGCCACGCAGGCGATCGGCGTCGCCGAGCTCGGCGAGGGCGCGCTCTGCGCCTCGGCGGGCAACCGCCGGGCGTGGGGCGACGGGGTGCACCACATCCTCGACGCCCGCACGGGGCGGCCCGCCCGCGAGGTGATCGCCACGTGGGTCATCGCCGCCACGGCGCTCCAGGCCGACGCGCTCGCGACGGCGCTGTTCTTCGCCGGCGCGCACACGCTCGCGACCGCATTCCCCTTCTCCTACGTGCGGATGTTCGCCGACGGCCGCGCGGAGATCTCACGCGACTTCCCCGGGGAGCTGTTCACATGAGAGACCTCAAGGCCCGCCTCGACACGCTCGTGGGCAGGGTGACGATGTACCGGCAGATGACGATCGTCCTCGCGGCCCTGGTCGTCGTGGCGTTCGTCGCCTCCGCCGTCGGACAGCTGTTCTACACTCCGCTCGAGCTCGCGCTGAGCCTCGTGGCGCTGCTGGTGTCGACGGTCGTCACGGGCTGGGTCATCGCCCGGATCGTGCGGACCAAGGCGCACGTGGAGTCGAGCGTCATCACCGCGCTCATCGCGTTCTTCGTCTTCATCCCCGTCGGCGACGTCAGCGGCCTGCTCGTGCTGGTCCTCGCGGGCGCGATCGCCTCGGCGAGCAAGTACGTGGTCGCCTGGCGTGAGCGGCACATCCTGAACCCGGTCGCGGTGGCCGCCATCGTGATCACGGCGACCGCGCTCGGCGTCGCGGGGTGGTGGATCGCGAACCCCGTGATGCTGCCCTTCGTCGCGGTGGGGGCGTTCCTCATCCTGTGGCGCAACCGGCGGCTCAGCGTCGGGGTGACCTTCCTCGCTCTCGCCACGGTGATCCTCACCGTGAGGTTCGTCCTGGTCGGCATGGGTGTCGGCGACTCCCTCGCCCTGGCGTACACGTCGTTCCCGCTGGTGTTCCTCGCCGGGTTCATGCTGAGCGAGCCCCTCACCCTTCCGCCGAGGCGTTGGCAGCAGCTGCTCGTGGCCGCGATCGTGGCCGTGCTGTTCTCGGTGCCGTACCAGATCGGTCCGGTCTACTCGTCGCCCGAGATCGCGCTCGCGGTGGGCAACGTGGTCGCCTTCGCGTTCGGTCAGCGCGGGGCGCTGCGGCTCGCGCTCGTCGGCTCGCGACGGCTCACCCCCACGTCGACGGAGTACACCTTCGAGGCGCGCCGCCCGGTGCGCTTCAGGGCGGGCCAGTACCTCGAGCTCGCCCTCCCGCACCATGGCGTCGACTCCCGGGGCACGCGTCGTGCGTTCAGCCTCACCTCGTCGCCGTCGGATCCTCGCCGGGTCTCCATCGGAGTCCGTCACGCCGTCGACGGGACCCGCTCCTCGTCGTACAAGACCGCGCTCGCCTCCCTGCGTCCGGGCACGAAGCTGCGGGCGACCTGGGTGGGCGGCGACTTCGTGCTCCCCTCGGATGCGTCGACGCCGCTCGTGCTCGTCGCCGGCGGCATCGGGATCACCCCGTTCGTCAGCCAGCTCGCCGACCGCTCCACGGGCGGGTCGACGCCGTCGGATGCGGTGCTCGTCTACGCCGTCTCCAGCCCCGACGAGCTGGCGTACGCCGACGAGCTCGCGGCCGCGGGCATCCGCGTGCTCGTGACCGGACCGACGACCACGGACGGGCTGCCGCCGTCGTGGGAGCACCTCGGGCCGGGCCGCATCTCGTCCGAGCGCCTCGCCGCCGCGATCCCCGACCTCGCCTCGCGGCACGGCTACGTCTCGGGCTCGCCCGGGTTCGTCGACCACGTCACCGGCGAGCTCCGCCGCGCCGGCGCGCGCCGCCTCCGCACCGACGCGTTCGCCGGCTACTGAGCCCGGAGGGATTGAGCAGAAACTACTCCTCACGTCCGGCGTCCTCGCTCTCCTACCTTCGACGGAAGAGCGAGAGGACCTCGGACATGCCGAAGACATCGACGATGGCGGCGCTGATCGCCTGCCTGGGCGTAGCGTTCACCACGCTGGCGGGTGGCGCCGCCCACGCGGATCCCACCCCCGACTTCGTCGCGGCTGGGACGCTGACGCATCCGCTGCAGTCGAGTCTCGGCTCGGTGGTCGACTCCGCAGGTCGACTCGTCGTCGGTGACCCCGTCGACAGGACCCTCATCCGGATCGGTGCGGATGGCTCGGTGGCCGCTCCCCTCCCCCTGCCGGTGCGACCCCAGTTCCTGATCCCCCGGCCCGACGGGTCCGTCCTCGCCTGGGCGATGGGCGGCGACCTGGCCCGCATCGACGCTTCAGGGGCCATCTCGGTGGTCGACCTGCCCGACTTCGCGAGGTGGGTCGCGGTCGCGCCGACCGGTGACCTCCAGGTCACCGACGACACGGGAGGCATCTGGGTCCAGCAGCCCGACGGCTCCTTCCTGGTGCAGATCATCCTTCCCGACCTGGGTCCGGGATCGCTGAGCTACATCACTCCGTCGCTCGACGACTACGTCTGCCAGTCCTCCCTGTACAAGCTGACGGTCAGCGGCGTCGTCACGATCGACAGCGGCCGGTCGTCGTGCCAGGGCATGACGCACGCGCTCAACGGAGATCTCGTCGTCGCCTGGAGCAACGGCGATGTCGTGCAATACGACTCCGCGGGCAGAGCCAGTGTGATCGCCCGCGCCCCGGGGGATCGCTCCATGACGTGGGACTTCCATCTGCTTCCCTCCGGCGACATCGTCTACCGCGATTCGCAGCGGAGCTTCTATCGCATCGCTCCGGACGGATCGATCTACGAGGCTCGCCGCGGCGGGTGGCAGACCTACGGGATCGCGAGTGGGGCAGAGTTCGACTCCAACTCCGTCGCGGTGAGCGAGGACGGCGTCCTGTACTCCATCACTCGCGAGGGCGGGGTCGATCGCTACACGCTCGGCGACCTCGAGACCGCGGACTTCGAGGGATACGCCCCCGCCCCGTCCATCCCTGCGGGATCGGCCACCCTGTACTCCTACCCGACGTGGAGCGGGCCTTCGTCGGCGCGCTTCTCGGTGGTCGCAGGCTCTCTCCCCGCGGGGATGACCCTCGATCCGGTCCATGGCGACATCGCGGGTGCCCCGACGGTCCCCGGTACGTCGACCGCCACCATCCGTCTGGATCCCGGCACCGGGGCGCCCTCGATCGACCGCACCGTCACCATCACCGTGACAAAGAGCCGCAGAGGCTCCTACTGAGCCCGCGCCGGGCTCAGCGCGCCGCGGGGCCCAGGGCGAGCGCGCGGCGGGCTCAGCGGATGGTGGCGTAGGCGTCGAGGGCGGCGCGGCGCGACTCCGCCAGGTCGACGACCGGGGCGGGGTAGTCGTCGGTGCCGTGCTCGGGGACCCAGTGGCGGACATACTCCCCGTGCGGGTCGAACTTCGTGGCCTGCAGCTCCGGGTTGAAGACGCGGAAGTAGGGGGCGGCGTCCGGCCCGGAGCCCGCGACCCACTGCCAGTTGAGCGCGTTGCTCGCGGGGTCGGCGTCGACGAGGGTGTCCCAGAACCACTCCTCGCCCGTCTTCCAGTGGATGCGGAGGTTCTTGACGAGGAACGACCCGGTCACGAGGCGGACCCGGTTGTGCATGTAGCCCGTCGTCCAGAGCTCGCGCATGCCCGCATCCACGAGGGGGATGCCCGTGCGGCCCGTGCGCCAGGGGCGCAGGCGATCGTCGTCGGCGGCCTCCCAGGGGAACCGGTCGAACTCGGTGCGGAGGTTCTCGGTGGTGATCTGCGGATAGTGGAAGAGCAGGTGGTACCCGAACTCGCGCCAGATGATCTGCCGCAGGTACCCCGTGGCGCCCTCCGCCTCGGCGCGGTGCCCCGACCGTCGCTGCGACACCGCCCGCCACACCTCGAACGGGCTGATCTCGCCCCAGCGCAGATGCGGGGAGAGGTGCGACGTCGAGTCCTCGGCGGGCAGGTCGTGCTCGTCGGCGTAGTCGCCGGCGCCGCCCGACTCGAGCCACTCCGAGAGGGTGGCGCGTGCCGACTCCTCGCCTGGGGCCCAGCGCTCGCGGAGCCCGCCGGCCCAGTCGGGATGCGTCGGCAGGAGCCGCCAGCCCGACAGCTCGTCGGACGGGAGGCGTCGATGGTGAAGGCCGTCGTGCGGCGCAGGCAGAGGCAGCCGCGGCGCCTGCTGCGCGAGGCACGAGCGGTAGAAGGGCGTGAACACCCGGTAGGGAGTGCCCTGGCCGGTGAGCACCGTCCACGGCTCGTGCAGCAGCGAGCCCTGGAAGCTCTTCACCTCGATGCCTCGCTCGCGCAGCGCCGACTTGAGCGCCGCATCCACCTCGCGTTCGGGTTCGCCGTAGCGGCGGTTCCAGAACACGGCGGTGGCCGAGGTCTCGTCGACGACCTCGCTCACGACCTCCTCCGCGGGGCCTCGTCTCAACGTGAGCGACAGGCCGAGCTCGGCGAGGGAGGAGGCCAGCGCTTCGAGGCTGTGATGCAGCCACCAGCGCGAGGCGCCGCCGAGGGGGCGGATGCGCGGGGACTCCTCGTCGAGGACGTAGAGGCATACGATCGGGCCGCCTCGCTCGACGGCCTCGTGCAGGGCGGGGTTGTCGTGCACCCGGAGATCGTCTCGGAACCAGACGACGCTCGTGGGTTCGGTCACCTCTCCGACGCTACGCCGGTACGGAGCTTGTCGCACAGACGGGCGAGCTCGCGCTGCTCGTCTGCATCGAGGTGGGTCATGTGCTGCGAGATCGAACGCGCGTGCAGCACAGCCGCCTCGCGGTACACGCGCGCGCCCTCGTCGGTCAGCTGCACTAGGGTGCCGCGCCCGTCGGTGGGGTCGTCGCTCTTGGAGAGGAAGCCGCGCGCGACCAGGCGGTCGACGAGCCGCGAGATGCTGGGCTGGGTGAGCAGCACCTTCTCGCCGAGGTCGCGGATGCGCAGCCGCCGCTCGGGCTCGAGGAACAGGTTGAACAGCACGTCGTACTCGTTGAGCGAGACGATGCTGGTCGGGAACTCCGAGGCGAGTTGACGCATCACCGTCACCTGCGCCCGGAAGAGCGACTCCCAGGCGGAGACCGGTGAGATCTGGTCGGCCATGAGCACCTCCCTGCTGCCGAGTCGGTCCATTCTGCCATGCTGCCGGGGCAGGTCATGACCATCGCTCAGGTCCTGTGGAGAACCTGCCGATACCCCTCATTGTGCAGGAGTTGACGGGCCTCCGGTCCCCGCTGGGGCGCCGGGCGCTCAGGCCTCGGCGTCGGCGATGATGCCGTCGAACCGCAGGCGCGCCTCGACGCTCGTCATGCGTCCGGAGTCGACGGCGGCGACGACACGGGCGAACTCGAGCTTCAGCTTCGCCCGCTCGGGCGTGACCCCGAAGCGGCGCGGATCGAGGAGCATCGCCGCATCGATGCGCGCCTCCAGCGCCTCCTTGCTCCAGTTCGTCTCAGCCACGCTCGGAGCGTAGGCGCTCCCGGTGAACGCGGGGTGAAGCCCCCCCGCCGCGGGGAGCGCATGCGGCACGCGTCGCGCGCGCGGCTCAGGGGTGGGCGCGGCGGGCGGACCAGGCGGAGGCGACCATGTCGTCGAGGGAGTGGCGCATCCGCCAGTCGAGGTCGCGGGCGGCGAGCTCGCCCGACGCGACGATGCGAGCGGGGTCGCCCGGGCGGCGGGGCCCGATCTCGGGGGTGAAGGCGATCCCCGTCACCGCGGCCATCGCATCCATGATCTGCCGCACCGAGACGCCGTCGCCCGAGCCCAGGTTGTAGGCGTGCAGCAGCGGAGAGCCCGCGGCCAGCGCGCGGGCCGCCGCGACGTGGGCGAGCGCGAGGTCGGCGACGTGGATGTAGTCGCGCACGCAGGTGCCGTCGGGGGTGTCGTAGTCGTCGCCGTTGATGCGGGGCGCGCGTCCGTCGAGGAGGGCGTCGAAGACGAGAGGGAAGAGGTTGTGCGGACTGGTGTCGTAGAGGTCGGGTCGGCCCGAGCCGACCACGTTGAAGTACCGCAGCGAGGTGTGCACGAGTCCGGTCGCGACGCCCTGGTCGCGGAGCAGCCACTCTCCGATGAGCTTCGACTCCCCGTACGGCGACTGCGGCGCCTTCGGGGTGTCCTCGGTGACGAGGTCGGTGTCGGGCGTGCCGTAGACGGCCGCGCTCGAGGAGAACACGATGCGGGAGACGCCGACCTCCTCCATGGCGCCCAGCAGGACGGCCGTGCCGGTGACGTTCTGCTCGTAGGTGTGGAGCGGCCGCTGCACGGAGACGCCCGCATACTTGTAGCCGGCGACGTGGATGACGCCCTCCACCTCGTGGGAGCGCAGGACGTCGGCGATGAGAGCGCGGTCGAGGATGCTGCCCTCCACGAACGGCACGTCCGCCGGCACGAACCCGCGGTGACCCGACGAGAGGTCGTCGATCACCACCGGCGCGAGCCCCGCATCCTGCAGCGCGACGACGACGTGCGAGCCGATGTAGCCCGCCCCTCCCGTGACCAGCCAGCTCATCGTGATCCCCCGTCCGCCACGGCCCCGGCTCCCGCCGACGGCACGACCTCGAAGATACCCGGCTCGCGGAATCCGGCGGCCGCGAACGCCGCCCGGACCGCGTCGCCCACCGCCGCGGCGGACGCGCGCGGGACGAGCGCGATCGCCGACCCGCCGAACCCGCCGCCCGTCATGCGTGCTCCGACGGCGCCCGCGGACCGCGCGGTCTCCACCGCGAGGTCGAGCTCGGGCACCGAGATCTCGAAGTCGTCGCGCATCGACGCGTGGGAGGCGTCGAGCAGGTCGCCGACGGAGGCCGCGCCCGACTCTGCCAGACGCCGCACGAGGGCGAGTACGCGCTCGTCCTCCGTCACGATGTGCCGGACCCTGCGGAAGGTCTCGTCGTCGAGGATGCGCTCCGCGCGGCCGAGGTCGCCCGACGAGAGGTCGCGCAGCTTCGCGACGCCCATCGCCGCCGCGCCGCGCTCGCAGGAGGCGCGGCGGTCGGCGTAGCCGCCCGTGGCGTGCGCGTGCGAGACGCGCGTGTCGATGACCACGATGACGAGGTCCTCGTCGCTCAGCCCGAGCGGGACGACGGTCGCGTCGAGCGACCGGCAGTCGAGCAGCACGGCCGAGTCGGCGCGGCCCATGAGCGAGGCGGACTGGTCCATGATCCCGGTCGGGGCGCCGACGGCCTCGTTCTCGGCGAGCTGTCCGATGCGGGCGAGGCTCGACCGCTCGAGCCGGAGATCCCACAGCGAGTCGATCGCGGCCGCCGTGGCGCACTCGATGGCCGCGGACGAGGACAGCCCGGCGCCGACGGGCACGTCGGACACGAAGTACAGGTCGAGGCCCGACACCGCGTCGAGGTCGACGCCCGCCCGCCCGGCCGCCCAAATCACACCGAGCGGATACGCCGACCAGCCCTCCACCGCATCCGGGGTCAGGTCGTCGAGGGGGATCTCGACGGTCTCGTCGGCGATCGCGCTCGCGACGCGGACGACGCGGTCGTCCCTCTGCCGCACGGCCAGCACGGTGTGGCGGTCGATGGCGAACGGGAGCACGAACCCGTCGTTGTAGTCGGTGTGCTCGCCGATGAGGTTGACCCGGCCGGGGGCGGCCCAGAGCGACGTGGGCTCCGCTCCGAAGCGCTCCTCGAAGCCGCGCCGCGCGTCGGCGACGAGCTGCGGCGCCGGGTTCGGCGAGGGGTCCGGATGCGGGGTGGACGCCGGGTGCGTCGTGTCGTGCGAGGTGCTCATTCGTCGTCGTCCATCTCGTCGAGGGCGGTGCGCAGCATCCGCGCCGTGGTCTCGGGCGGCACGTCGCCGATGAAGGCGCCCATCGCCGACTCGGATCCCGCCAGGAACTTCATCTTGTCGGCCGCCCGCCGCGGCGAGGTGATCTGCAGCATGAGGCGGATGTCGTCGCGGTGGGTCGCGACCGGAGCCTGGTGCCAGGCGGCGATGTACGGCGTCGGGGTGTCGTACAGGCGGTCGAGCGCGCGGAGGACGCGGCGGTAGACGCGGGCGATCTCGTCGCGCTCCTCCGGCGTCGTCGCCGCGAGGTCGGGGACCTGCCGATGGGGGAGGAGGTGGACCTCGAGGGGCCATCGGGCCGCGAAGGGCACGAAGACGCTCACGTGCTCGCCGCGCACCAGCATCCGCTCGGACGCCTGCTCGAACGCGAGCACGTCGTCGAAGAGGGTCGGGCCGTAGCGCTCGATCGAGCGCAGGAGGGCCGTCGTCTTGGGGGTGACGTACGGGTAGGCGTAGATCTGGCCGTGCGGATGGTGGAGGGTCACGCCGATCGCCTCGCCGCGGTTCTCGAAGGGGAACACCTGCTGCACACCCGGCAGCGCCGAGAGCGCCGCGGTGCGGTCGGCCCAGGCCTCCACCACGGTGCGGGCGCGGCTCGGAGAGAGCGTCGCGAACGAGCCGTCGGTCTCGGGGCTGAAGCAGACGACCTCGCAGCGGCCGACGGACGTCTTCGTGCGGCCGAGTCCGACCTCCGCGAGGCTGGCGAGCTCGTGCTCGGCGTCGTCGCTCGCGTCGGCCAGGTTCGGTCCGAAGGACGGCGACTTGTTCTCGAACACGGCGACGTCGTACCGGCTCGGCACCTCGGTGAGGTTGCCGGGGGTGCTCGGAGCGAGCGGGTCGAGGTGCGCGGGCGGCAGCATCACGCGGTTCTGGCGGGCCGCCGCGATCGAGATCCACTCGCCGGTCAACGCATCCTGCCGCATCTCGGCCACGGGCGGCCGCGGTGCGGGCTCGCGTCGGTCGGGCGCGCGCTCGGGATCGAGGGTGGTGTCGGCGTCGTCGAAGTAGATCAGCTCGCGCCCGTCGGCCAGTCGCGTCACCCGCTTCGTGATGCCTCCGGTGAGAAGGTCTGCGGTCACACCACGATTACGTCACTTTCGGATGCGCAAGTCAAGTCGCGCATCCGCTTTCTGTTTCGTAAGATCGGGATGTGGTGGAGTCGACTCCGGAGGGATCAGCGTCGTTGCGCCGCACGGAGATGCTCGCGCTGGTCGCCGAGACGGGCTTCGCGCGGGTGGCGGACCTGAGCCGCGCGCTGGGCGTCTCCGAGGTGACCGTGCGCACCGACCTCGGCGCGCTCGAGGCGGAGGGCTCGCTCGAGCGCGTGCACGGCGGAGCGGTCCTCCGCGGCGGGCCGCGCCGGCTCGAGCCGTCGTTCGAGACCGCGCAGGACACCTCGGCCGATGAGAAGCGGCGCATCGGCGTGGCCGCGGCGTCGCTCGTGCGCAGCGGGATGAGCGTGCTGCTCGACGTCGGAACGACGACCGCCGCCGTCGCCGATGCCCTGCTCGAGCGGGAGGACCTCGACGACGTCGTCGTCATCACCAACGGGCTGTCGATCGCGCTCGCGTTGGAGCGGGCCATCCCGCGGTTCACCGTCGTCGTCACGGGCGGCACGCTGCGTCCGCTGCAGCACTCGCTCGTCGCGCCGTACGCCTCGGCCGTGCTGGGGCGCATCCGCGCCGACCTCGCCGTCATCGGATGCACGGGGGTGGAGGCGTCGGCGGGCGTCACGAACGTGAACCTGCCGGAGGCGGAGCTCAAGCGGGCCATGCTCGAGTCGGCCGGGTCGGCCGTCGTGGTCGCCGACTCGACCAAGCTCGGCCGCGCCCACGTGGGCGTGGTGGGTCGCCTCGACGAGTTCGAGCGCGTGATCACGGGGGCGGAGGCGCCGCCCGCCGCGCTCGCGGCGCTCCGCGCCGCCGGCGCCGTGCTGTGGGAGGCGTAGCCCGGCACGGGCAGCGCTGCTCCCAGGCCCGGCCCGGCTGGTCGGTTGGTTGGTTGGCTGCTGGCTGGAGCCAACTCCGGAGATCTTGGCTAGTTCGAGCCAACTCCGGAGATCTGCAGGCGTGTCGCGCCAGGACTCCGGAGTTGGCACCCTGACGTCGGAGCGTGTGCACCGGAGCCCACGCCCGCGCTCGTGCGGGCGGGCGGGCTCGACTGCTCACCTGTGGTGCGATCCGCCGCAGAGTGACCCCGAAAGTGAGCACTCGACGCACTCCCACCTCGGGGCGGCAGCCAGGTGGCTCAGGGGGCGAGGGCGGCGCGGAGGTCGGCGAAGGCCTCGCGGAGGAGGGGGGTAAGGTGCTCCTCCTCGCCCTCGGCCCAGCGGGAGAAGGCCACGCGGAGGGCCACCATCCCCGCCTCCGCCGCCATCTGCGCGGCGGCGGCCGGCACGCCCCGGTCGCGGAGGGCGCCGGAGATCGCCGCGGCGAAGGTGGTGAGCTTCATCAGCTCGCGCTCCGCCAGCGGCGGGTTCGCGGCGAGCACGCGCTGGCGCTTCCGGGCGAAGTCCGCGCGCTGCTCGAAGAACCGCTCCGCCGCGACCTCGAGCGCGACCTGGACCGCCTCGAGGGGCGAGGCATCCGTGGGCGCCGACGCCGTCCCGTCGACGAGCAGCTCGATCAATCCGCTCGATCCGTCGAAGAGCACCTCGCGCTTGTCGGTGAAGTGCCGGAAGAAGGTCCGCTCCGTCACGCCGGCCCGCGCGGCGATCTCTGCGACCGTGGTCTGCTCGTACCCGCGCTCGACGTAGAGGTCGAGCGCGGCCACCGTGAGGCGGCCGGGCGCGTTCGGCTCCCAACGTCCCATGCCCTGATCCTACGCGGAGGAGGCTGTGATGACAGAAGCTGACATCAGGTGTAGCGTCTCTGATGTCAGGAACTGACATGAATGGAGTCATCATGAAGATCTTCGTCACGGGCGCATCCGGGTTCATCGGATCGGCCGTCACCACCGAGCTGCTGTCGAACGGGCACGAGGTCGTCGGGCTGGCACGATCCGAGGAGTCGGCGGACGTCATCCGAGCCCTCGGCGCCTCGGTCGCCCGCGGCTCGCTCGAGGAGCCCGAGACCTTCGCCGCCGGCGCCGCCGGCGCCGACGGCGTGGCCCACATGGCGTTCCGCCACGTCTTCACGGAGTTCCCGAAAAACGTCGCGCTCGACCGCGCCGTGCTCGAGGCCATGGCCGACGTGCTCGAGGGCACGGGCAAGCCGCTGTCGATCGCCGGCGGCACCGCCGGCATCGCGCCCGGCCGGCTGGCGCTCGAGACCGACGATCCGGATGCGGAGGCCTCCGCCGCGAACGGCGACCGCGCCGCGAACGGCCGCTATGTGCTCGGGCTCGCCGCGAGGGGAGTCCGCTCCTCGGTCGTCCGCTTCGCGCCGACCGTCCACGACAGCGTCAAGCGCGGCTTCATGGGCGAGTACGTCGACATCGCGAGGCGGACGGGGGTGGCGGGCTACGTCGGCGACGGCTCGAACCGCTGGTCGGCGGTGCACGTGTCGGATGCCGCGCGGCTGGTGCGTCTCGCGCTCGAGGCCGCGCCGGCGGGGACGACGCTCCACGGCGTCGGGGAGGAGGCGGTGGTGATCCGCGACGTCGCCGAGCTCGTCGGCGCACGGCTCGGCGTGCCCACCGCGTCCATCGACCCCGCGGATGCGCCGGCGCACTTCGGCTGGCTCGCCGCCTTCATCGGCAGCGACATCCCGGCGAGCAACGCGCTCACCCGCGAGTGGATGCACTGGACCCCCACGGGCCCCACCCTGACGCAGGACCTCTCCGAGGGCTCCTGGTTCGACGCGTAGCCCGCCGCCGCCCCGCGTGCGCCCCACGGGCGGAGCGGCGCGAGGCACGCGGGTCCGGATGCTCTGCTGCCGCCGTTCCCGGGTGCGCCCGGGACGGCACGTGGGACAAGCCGGTCGCTCGTCACGGAATACGGGGAAGCGCGGCGCTATTCCGCGCGCTTGCGCGTATTCCGTGATGAGCGACCGCGCGACCGGCCGCACCACCTCCGTCGTGCACCGGACGGGTGCTGGATCTGGCGGTCGTGGTGGCCTCGGCGGGCGGAAGGTCGCCACGAGTGTCAGATCCGCCGCAGCGAGCGCGGGACGGGAGCGGGGAATGCGAGCGCCGGGAAGGGCGTGCTGGATCTGACGGTCGTGGTGGCCTCGGCGGGCGGAAGGTCGCCACGAGTGTCAGATCCGCCGCAGCGAGCGAGTGCGGGATGCAGGCGCCGGGGAGGGCGTGCTGCATTTGACAGTCGTGGTGGGCTCGGCGGCCGGAAGGTCGTCACGAGTGTCCAAACCGCCACAGCGAGCGCGGGACGGGAGCGCGGGACGCGAGCGCGGGGGAGGGGGTGCTGGATTTGACAGTCGTGGTGGGCTCGGCGGGCGGAAGGCCGCCACGAGTGTCAGATCCGCCGCAGCGAGCGCGGGACGCGAGCGCGAGCGCGGAGGAGGGGGCGGGCGGTGTCGGAGGGTGGACCTAGCGTCGGGCGCAGGATGGAACACAGCAGGGCGCACCGCGGGTTCGCGGTCATCGACTTCGAGACGACCGGGCTCTCGCCGGCGCGGGGATCGCGGGCGATCGAGATCGGAGTGGTGCTGAGCGACCGCGACGGCACCATCACCGAGGAGCACGACACCCTCATCCACGCCGGCCCGGCTGTCGGGCCCACGCGCATCCACCGCATCTCCGCGCGCGAGGTCGCCCACGCCCCGACGTTCCGGCAGATCGCGCCGCAGCTCCTCGAGCTCCTGGCCGGGCGGGTCATCGTGGCGCACAACGCCGCGTTCGATCTCGCGTTCCTCCGCACCGAGCTCCTCGCCGCGGGATACCCGCCGGGCCCCGTCGTGTCGCTCTGCACCATGCAGCTGGCCAGGCACTTCCTGCCCGACTCCCGCCGCTCGCTCCGGGCGTGCTGCGAGGTGTTCGGCATCGACCTCCGCGACGCGCACCGCGCCTCGGCGGATGCCCGCGCCACCGCCGTCCTCCTCGAGTGCTACATCGCCTCGTCGCGCGATCGCGGCTGGTGGGATGCGCGCCTCGACCGCGCGTCGGCGACACCGTGGCCGCCGTTTCGGGTGGGCCGAGGGTCGCATGCGCGGACCGCCGCCTCATCCTCGATGCCGGTCTCCGACGGCCGGGCTCCGTGGGTGCCGCGCGAGATAGCCCGAGCCGCGGCAGGTCTCCCCGCCGCCGAGCTCGGACTGCGCCTGCCCGCGTTCGTGTAGAGCCCTGCCCCGCCAACCGGGAGTTCCAGGCGGGCAGCGGATCTGGCACTCGCGGCGACCTCCCGCCCGCCGAGGCCACCACGAGTGTCAGATCCGCTGTGGGCGGCCCTCTTCCGTGGACGATGGCCGTCCCGCCGCACGCCCACCCCTGGCGGTAACGGATCTGGCACTTGTGGCGGCCAACCGTGCTTCGAGGCCGCCACGACTGTCAGATCCACTCTGGGCGCCCTTGTCGATTGGCCAGGGCCGCCCCCGCCGCACACGCGCTCTCGCCGGGTGACGGATCTGGCACTCGTGGCGACCTCCCGGGCTCCGAGCCCACCATGACTGTCAGATCCGCTCCGACTGGCCTTTTGGCGGGTCATGGCCGCCCCGCCGCTCGTGCGCTCTCGGTGGGTGACGGATCTGGCACTTGTGGCGACCTCCCGCCCTCAGAGGCCACCACGACTGTCAGATCCACTCCGGGTGTCCATGTCCGATTGGCCAGCCCCCCCCGGCACACGCGCTCTCGGTGGGTGACGGATCTGGCACTTGTGGCGGTCTTCCGCGCTTCGAGGCCGCCATGACTGTCAGATCCGCTCTGGGTGGCCTTGTCGGCGGGGCATGGCCGCCCCGCCGCACACGCGCTCTCTTGGCGGGTAGTGGATCTGGCACTTGTGGCGGCCGTCCGCGCTTCGAGGCCGCCACGACTGTCAGATCCGCTCTGGGCGGCGTTGTCGGTGGCTCATGGCCGCCCCGCCCCCCCCGGGGGCCCGTGCGCTGCAGGTGGCTAACGGATCTGGCAGTTGTGGCGACCTTTCGCGCTTCGAGGCCATCACGACTGTCAGATCCACACCGGCCGCGCGCCGCGCGCCCCGCGCCGCGCCCAGCGCGGCGCCGCCGCGCGGCGCGCGGGCTCAGCGGCGGTAGCGCGCGAGGACCTCGTCGAGGGAGCCGCCCGGGTCCTCGTCGCCGAGGGCGCGCTCCTCGACCGCCTCGATGTGGCCGTCGACGATGGCGGCCGCGCGCTCGGCGTCCCCGGCCGACATCGCCGCGACGAGCTGCTCGTGCTCGATCAGCCCCTCGGTCTGCGGGTGCGAGTGCCCGAACACGGCGAGGATCAGCGTGCACCGCGACACCACCTCCGAGAGATACCGCAGCAGAAGGGCGTTCTCGGTGAGCTGCGCGAGCAGCAGATGGAACTCGGCCCCGAGGCGCACGGACCGGCGATGGTCGCCCGCCGCGGAGGCCTCCCGCTCCGCGTCGATGTGCGCGCGAAGCGGCGCCGAGAACTCGTCGCGCCAGGATCGGGCGAGCGTGGCGACGACGGCGCGCTCCAGGGCGCGCCGCACCGCGAACGCCTCGTGCGCCTCCTCCCGGCTCGGCTCGGCGACCCGGGCCGACTTCGTGCGTCCCACTTCGACGAGCCCCTCCGAGGCCAGCCGCTGCAGCGCTGATCGGATGAGGGTCCGGCTCACGCCGAAGCTCTTGCCGAGCGCGTCCTCCGGGAGCTTCGTCCCCGGCTTGAGCGCGTTCTCCATGATCGCGTCGCGCAGCGCGGTGTACGCCGTGCCGCTCTTCGAGGCGGACGGGTCGAGCACGTCGGTCATGCCTGCAGGATACCGCACGAGCGAATTTACCTGCCCGAAACATCCAGCGACGGTATACCGAAACATTCACTACGGCATACTGTATCGACACCACGAGGAACGGATCGATGAACACGACCGCCAGCACCACCCCAGCCACCAGCACCACGAGCCGCATCGCTCTTTCTCTCACGGCGCAGCAGCAGGAGACGATCGCCCGCTCCCTGGCCTCGGGCGAGGCGAGGGACCTCGCCGGCCTGGCCGCCCGCGCCGTCCGGGAGACCGTCGAGGGCGACTTCAGTCGTCTGCCCATGCCCGCCACGAGCCGCCGCGAACGCGCCTGGCGAGACCACCTGCCGAAGCGCCCGGGTGCAGAGCGGGAGCTTCTCGACGAGCTCGTGCTCGAGCCGGGCACCGGTCGCGCGATCGAGATGGCCGCGGGCGAGGTGCTCCGCCTCGAGCAGATCGAGGGCTCGCAGTGCCTCGACTTCAACTGCTTCAGCATGGCCGACTACCGCGAGGCGTTCCACACCGGCCGCACCCGCACGCTGCACGGAATCAACCCCACCACGGGCGACTTCCTCTGGTCGGCCCCGCCGCGCGAGCGGGCGATGATGTTCATCCTCGCCGACAGCGTGGGCTGCAACGACGTGCTCTTCCCACGCTGCAGCGCGAACATGTACGAGTCCGTCTACGGCTTCACCCGTCACACCAACTGCGCCGACATCCAGGCGGAGGCGTAGCGCGAGTACGGACTCACACCCGACGACGTGCACGACTCCTTCAACCTGTTCATGTCGACCGAGGTCGTCGACGGCATGCCGCGCATCCGCCGTCAGGACACCGCCCCGGGCGACCACGTCGAGCTGCTCGCCCTCATGGACGTGCTGGCGGTGCCGAACATCTGCGGATCCGACGTGCAGCCCACCAGCAACTACTCGTTGAAGCCGGTGCTCGTGCAGCGCTTCCGCGCCTCCGAGGCCGACCTCGCCGCCGTCCCCGAGCTCTGGGAGTATGACTCGCAGCGCACGCCCGCCGACTTCGCGCAGCCGCGCATCCGCTCGGAGCGGGCGCTCACGCGCGATCCCTCCTACGTGCCCGCGTTCCTCACCGACGCCGTCGTCACGACGGTCGAGGACGTCGAGCTCGACGCGGACACGCGATCGCTCTTCGAGCGGATGTGGGACGACGGCCTCTCCGCCCGCTACGCCACGCGCGGCGCCGGCCTCCGCGACGTCCTCTTCTCGTGGTGGGCCGCGACCCATGGACATTGACTTCACCCGGCTCGGCGAGTACGAGCGCTACAAGCTGATGGCGAGCCTCATCGTGCCGCGTCCGATCGCGCTCGTGACCACGCTCGACGAGGGGGGAGTGGTCAACGCGGCCCCGTTCAGCATGTTCTGCATGGTGGGCGAGGAGCCGCCGCTCGTGATGATCAGCCTCAACCGCCTCGCGGGCGGAGGCCAGAAGGACACCGCCCGCAACATCGACCGCGAGCGCGAGTTCGTCGTGCACATGGTCGACGAGCCCCTGGTCGCCGCCGCCGACGGATGCGGGGAGCGACTCCCGGCCGGATCCAGCGAGCTGGAGGCGGTGGGCCTGGGCACCACGCCCTCGAAGGCGGTCCGGCCGCCGACGATCCCGGATGCGCCGGTCGCCTTCGAGTGCGTGCTGCACGAGAAGCTCGAGACCGAGAGCCGCGAGGTCTTCCTCGGGCGCATCCTCTCGCTCCACACCCGCCTCGACCTCATCGACACCGACGCCTGGCGGGTCCGGCTCGGCGACTACCATCCGGTCGCACGATTCGGAGCCAGCTTCTACACCACCACCCGCGACCGCTTCTCGGTCGGCGCGCTCTCCACCCCCATCGACACCCTCACCTGACCGGTCACCCTCCAGGACCCCGAACCCCCCCCGCACGCACCACCACCCGTCCCGCACCCCCTTCCCCACCGGAGGCACACCATGCCCATGCACCACCGCCCGTCCGCCCGCCGCATCACCCGCCTCGCGGCGGGGACCGCGCTCCTCGGCCTCGCCGCCGCGCTCACCGCCTGCTCCGGCGGAGCGGGTTCCACCGGCGCCACCGCGTCGTCCGACCTCGCGATCGGCTCCGTCGACCTGTCGGGTGTGTGCCCGGCGACCGTGGTCATCCAGACCGACTGGAACCCGGAGGCGGAGCAGGGCAACCTGTACCAGCTCATCGGACCGGATCCGGTCATCGACGCCGACAAGAAGGCCGTCTCCGGTCCGCTCATGGCGGGTGGCGAGTACACCGGGGTGGACGTGGAGGTGCGCTCCGGCGGCCCGGCGATCGGCTTCCAGACGGTGACCAGCCAGCAGTACACCGACCCGTCCATCACGCTCGGCTACGCGAACACCGACGAGGCGGTGCAGCTGTCGGCCGACATGCCCACGACGGCCGTCTTCGCCCCCTTCGAGGTCGGTCCGCAGATCATCATGTGGGATCCGGCGACCTACCCCGACGTGAAGACCATCGCCGACCTGGGCAAGACCGACGCCGTCGTGCGCTACTTCGGGGGCGCCGCCTACATGGAGTACCTGATGGGCTCCGGCATCCTGCCCGCCTCGCACGTGGACGGCAGCTACGACGGCACGCCGGCGAACTTCGTCGCCGCCGGTGGGAAGGATGCGCAGCAGGGCTTCGCCACGGTCGAGCCCTATGTCTACGAGAACGAGCTGTCGTCGTGGGGCAAGCCCGTGGCCTACCAGCTCATCCATGACGCCGGGTACCCGATCTACGCGTCCGCCCTCTCCGTGCGCACCGGCGACCTCGAGTCGCTCAGCCCGTGCCTGACGAAGCTGGTGCCGATCGTCCAGCAGGCGACCGTCGACTACTACGCCGACCCCGCGGCGACGAACGACCTCATCCTCGAGGCCGTCGACCAGTTCGACAACGGGTGGGTGTACACGCCCGGTGTCGCCGCCTACTCCGCGAAGACGCAGGTCGACCTCGGCCTGGTCGGCAACGGATCGAACGAGACGGTCGGCGACTTCGACATGGACCGCATCCAGAAGATCATCGACATCACCACCCCGCTGTTCGAGGAGCAGGGCACGCCGCCGGCCGCCGGGCTGACCCCCGACTCGATCGCCACCAACGAGTTCATCGACACCTCGATCGGGTTCTGATTCTGGGCTCGTGGGTCCGACCGCGCTAGGGTCGGGCCCACGAGGAGGTGGGGCGGATGTGTCGCTGGGTCGCCTACGCGGGGGAGGCCCTGCATCCGTCGACGCTCATCCTCGACACCCCGCACTCCCTCGTCGCCCAGTCGCTCAACTCGCCGCTCGGCAAGGAGACGGTGAACGGCGACGGGTTCGGGATCGGCTGGTATCCGGCGGGCGATGTGCCGGGCAAGGCGCCCGCGCTCTTCCGCAGCGTGGAGCCCGCCTGGTTCGACGAGAACCTGAGCGAGATCGCCAGGGCGATCGAGACGCCGCTGTTCTTCGCCCACGTCCGCGCCGCCAGCGGGCCACCCATCCAGCGGACGAACTGCCATCCGTTCCGGCACGAGAACTGGCTGTTCATGCACAACGGCGCCCTGCACGGCTTCACGCGGATGCGTCGCGAGCTGCTGCTGCTCATCGACCCCGCGCTGTTCCCCGAGGTGCGGGGCACCACGGACTCCGAGGTGCTTTTCCACCTCGCCCTCACCCACGGTCTCCGCGAGGACCCGCTCGCGGCGATGAGCCGCACGCTCCGCGAGGTGGAGCGGATCGGCGACCAGCTCGGCATCCCGCATCCGGTGCAGGGGACCTTCGCGGTGACGGACGGCACCACGATCTGGGCGTTCCGCTACTCCTCGATCCACGACTCGCGCACCCTCTTCTACTCCGAGGACCTCGGCACCCTGCAGCAGACCTACCCCGACCTGGACCGCCTCAGGGTGTTCACCAAGGGTGCTCGCGTCGTGGTGTCGGAGCCGCTCAGCGACCTGCCCGGGGCGTTCATCGAGGTGCCCGAGTCGACCGTCGTGGTGGTCGACCGGACGGGCTGTCGTCTGGAGCCCTTCCTCCGCTGAGCGAATCCGGCGCTCCGCTGAGCGGACCCGGCACGAGCCGCCCTCAGAGCATCGCGGTGAGCACGCCGCCGTCGGCGCGGACGGCGGCGCCGTTGGTGGCCGAGGCGAGCGGGCTCGCGAGGTAGACCGCGAGGTGCGCGATCTCGTCGGGCTCGAGGAAGCGACCGAGGAGCGAGGTGGTGTTGCCGGCGGCGATCGCCTCCTTCATCTGCTGAGCATCGACTCCCTGCAGCGAGGCCACGTGCTCGACGGCCCCGGCGACGCCCTCGGAGTACGTCGGTCCGCCGAGGATGGTGTTCACGGTCACGCCGGTGCCCCTGGTCAGCTTCGCGAGCCCGTTGGCGAGCGCGATCATGCCCGCCTTGGTCACGCCGTAGTGGATCATGTCCGCCGGGACGTTGACACCCGACTCGCTGCTGACGAACAGGATGCGCCCGGTCCCTCGCTCGAGCATGGCCGGGAGCATGGCGCGCGACAGCCTGACGCCGCTCATCAGGTTGACCTCGAGGTACCGGGCCCACTCCTCGTCGGCGACGTCGAGGAAGTCGGCCACGCCGAACAGTCCGACGTTGTTCACGAGGACGTCGACGTCGGCGATTCGCTCGCCGAGCCCCGCCGCCTGGTCCGCGTCCGCCATGTCGGCGGCGATCCCGTCGATGATCGAGCCGGGATGCTCCGCGCGCAGCGCGTCGACCGCCTCCTCCACCCGGGCTGCGGTGCGGCCGTTCACGATGACCTCGGCTCCCTCCTGCAGCAGTCCGCGGGCGATGGCGTAGCCGATGCCCTGGGTCGATCCGCTGATGAACGCGCGCCTGCCGACGAGACCGGTGTCCATGGTGACGTCCTCCTTTTTTGTTTGCTCAGTCAAACATCTTAGAGGCCGAGATGCTTGACTGAGCAAATGAATGCGGCCGGGGACGCTATCCTCGGAGCATGCAGACACCCCCGACGCCTCGTGCGCTGGAGGGGAGCGACCTCGAGACCTGGGCCTCGCTCGCGACCGTGTTGGAGTGGCTCCCGCCGGCGCTCGACGAGCCGCTCGAGAAGGCGTTCGACCTCACCCACTTCGAGTACGGCATCCTCTACGCCCTGGCCGGCGCCGACCACCAGAGCCTCCGGATCGGGGTGCTCGCCGGCTACGCCCGCAGCTCGATCTCCCGGCTCTCCCGCGCCGTCACTCGCCTGGAGTCGCGGGGCTGGGCGAAGCGGTCGCGCGATCCCCTCGACGGACGCTCGATCGTGGTCGCGCTGACCGACGAGGGCCGCGACGTGTTCGCACGCGCCACGCCCTCGCACGAGGAGAACGTGCACCGTCTCGTGCTCGACGCCCTCACCGCCGCGCAGAAGCGCCAGCTGCTCGAGATCACCCGCCGCATCCAGCGATCGCTCCGCGAGGAGGGCTCGTGGCGGCCACCGGCGCCGCCGAGCTGAGCCGCGTGACGCCGCGCCGCTCGTTCCTTGCGGCGCGACCCTCGGGTCTCAGTCGCTGTGCGCGCGAGGCGGGTGTCAGCGGGCGGGAAGGCCCGCGGTCGCGATGTCCAGCAGGGACCGCAGGTGCGCTCGTTGCGCGGACGTCAGTGCGGCGAGCGGCGTGTGCCGCTCGAGGGCGGCGGTGACCTCTTCCATCACCCGCCGCCCGGCATCCGTGAGGTGCAGCCGACGCGTGCGCCGGTCGACCGCGTCCGGGATCCGCTCGGCGAGCTCCGCTCCCTCGAGCCGCCGTGCCAGAAGGGTGATGTTCGAGGCGTCGCAGTCCAACGCGGTCGCGGCCTCCGACATCGTCAGATCCCGCTCGGCGTGAGCCAGCGCCCAGAGCAGGGCGCCCTCGGTCTCCGTCACACCCGCGCGTGCGAAGGCGGGGGCGGCCGCTGCGTGGTGGACCGCGGTCAGTCGCTCGAGCGACTCGATGATGTCGGACAGGGCGCCCATGCGATCTCTCCACTCCTTGAATAATTCAAGTGTTAATGTGATGATCCTTGATATGTTCAAGTATATTGCTGATCCGTCGGGGATCCCTCGGACCGTGGTCGCCGCGGTCCGGCGTGGGGGTCCCGACACCCTGCAGCTGCGTTCCGAGCAGCTGCCTCCACCGCAGCCGACGGAGGTGCAGGTCGAGGTGGAGGTCGCGGGGGTCGCCTTCGGGGATCTCCTGCTGCGGGAGGGGCTCGTCCCCGGGCTGCCCTATCCCAGGATCCCCGGGTACGACGCTGTGGGGCGTGTGGCCGAGATCGGCCGAGACGTCGTCGGTCTGCGTCCCGGTGACCGGGTCGCGGTCCGCACCGAGTCGGGGACCGGGGGATATGCATCCGCTCTGAACGCGTCGGCGGACCTGACCGTTCCGATTCCGGACGCCGTCTCCTCCGACGAAGCGGCGGCGGTGATCCTGAACCACGTCACGGCGTGGCAGATGCTCACCCGGGTCACGTCGCTCGTGTCGGGATCCCCGGTGCTGGTCCACGGCGCCTCGGGCGGGGTGGGAAGAGCCCTGGTCGAGCTCGCGCAGCACCTCGGTCTCAGGGTGCTCGGGACGTCGTCCAGCACGCGGATGTCCGCACTCGCCGGCCGCGGGGTCGAGGCGTTCGACCGAGACCTCCGCTGGGAACGCGACGTGCTGCGTCGAGAGCCGCACGGGGTGCAGGCCGTCTTCGACGGCATGGGCGGCTCGACGGCGAGGCGGTCGCTGCAGCTCCTGGCCCCGGGCGGCACTCTCGTCGAGTACGGCGTCTCGGGGGTGCTGAGGCGGGGGCGTCGTTCCGCCCTTGGGCTGCTCGGGGTGGCGGCCTCCGCGCCCCGCCTCTCGACCCTGGCCCTGTTCAGCAGAGGCATCAGCGTCGCCGGGTACGCGTCGAGCCTGTTCGTCCCCGCGCATCGTCAGTGGTTCCGTGACGATCTCTCCGCGCTGCTCGACCTGCTGGCGACCGGGTCGATCGCCCCCGCCGTCGAGGGGCGGATCCCTCTCGATGAGGCCGCCCGCGCGCATGAGCTGCTGGCTCGCGGTGTCGGTGGCAAGGTCCTCCTCGAGCCGGCCGCGGTCGGCTGAGATGCCAGCCCGGTCCGGCGCATCCGGAGGGTGCGGTGTCCGTGGAGGAGACGGGCGTCACCGCGCGAGCGGGACGAGGGAGAAGCCCGTGATGGCCATGACCACGACGAGCACGAGGGTGAGCGCTGCGGCGAGGACGCAGAAGAGCGTCGTGGCGGCGATGAGTCGGCCGCCGGCGAGGGTGGTCCGGTCGCCCTCCTCGAGGAGCATGCGGTGGTGCGTCCGGTATCGGCGGTGCACGGCCCAGAGCAGCCCGCCGGCGGCGATCACCCCGGCGAGTCCGAGCACGACCGCCCAGGCGCCGAGCACCTCGGGCAGGATGCGCATGGCCACCAGCGAGCCCACGAACAGCGCGAGCGCGGTGCGCCGCCAGGCCAGCGCGGTGCGCTCCGGCTGGAGTCCGGGGTCGAAGAGGGTCACACGAGCACTCCGATGAGGACGAGCACCCCGACCACCCCGACCACGATCGCGAGCGGCAGGGCGAGGGGAGCGCTGGGCAACGGGGTGCTGAGCCGGAGCGCGCGTTCGGTGCGGGCCCATCCGAACCAGCCCTGCAGCGGGGTGAGCAGCCCCGCGACGATGAGGATGAGGGACGCGGCGAGCCGGAATCCGGGCTGGATGCCGAGCCCGAGGGCCTCCAGGGCGACGCCGCCGGCCAGGAGCGCGAGGCCCGTGCGGATCCAGGCCAGGAAGGTGCGCTCGTTGGCGAGGCTGAACCGCGCATCCGGTTCGGTGCCGCGGCCGAACACGGACGCGGGGAAGCGGCGCGGCGCCGTGGAGCGCCCGCCCGCGGGTGCGTCGGCGTCGCTCATGCTCACCAGTATCCCGCGCCCCCGCCGCCCGCGCGGCGCGCCAGTGCGCCCCCCCGGGCCGAGTGCACCCGGGAAACGTGGCTGCCACGCCCGTGCAAGCGCTCTTTCGGGGTGCACTCGGCCCCGCCGCCGGTCGCGCCCGCCGCGGCGGTACGCCCGCCGGCCGAGTGCACCCAGGGAACGTCGCTGCCACGCCCGTGCAACCGCTCTTTCGGGGTGCACTCAGTCCCGGCCGCTGGTCCCCGGCCCCCGGTCGCTGGTCGCGCTCGCCACGTCAGCGCGCCTAGTGGCCGAGTGCACCCAGGGAACGTGGCTCAGACGCCTGTGCAAGCGCTCTTTCCGGGTGCACTCGGCCCAGGGCGCTGGTTACGCATGGCCCTCGCGTGGCGGTGCGCTCGCCGGCCGAGTGCACCCAGGGAACGTCGCTGACGCACTGGTGCAAGCGCTCTTTCGGGGTGCACTCGGCCCCGCCGCCGGTCGCGCCCGCCGCGGCGGTACGCCCGCCGGCCGAGTGCACCCAGGAAACGTCGCTGCCACGCCCGTGCAAGCGCTCTTTCCGGGTGCACTCGGGCCCGGGCGCTGGTCGCGCACGCGCTCGCGCTCGCACGGCGGTGCGCTCACGGGCCGAGTGCACCCAGGGAGCGTGGCTGACACGGCCGTGCAAGCGCTCCTTCCGGGGCACTCGGCCCCTCGGGCGGGGCGGCGCGGAGCGCGCGCTACAGGGACGGACGGAACTCGATCGTGACGTCGTCGCCCTCGGGGTGCACCCAGGCGTAGAGGAAGAAGATCGCGTCGTCACGGCCGCCGTCGTCGGAGGTGAAGTCGAAGCGCCCGGTCGTGAACGTCGCGCGGACGGCGGGCTCCGTGGCGACGCCGTCGACGTGCTCGGTCTGGTAGCTCGTGATGTCGTCGAGGACGGGAGCGTCGTTGAGCACCACGTCGGTGGCGAAGCCCGAGCGCGCTCGCAGCTCGCCGGGGCAGTCGGCCGGCGGGCTGGGCATCGCGGCGAAGCAGGCGGCGACGAACTCCGTCGCCTCCTCCGAGATCCGGTCGCTCAGCGCCTGAGTCGGCTCGAACCAGAGGCTGGTGGAGACGACGTCGCCGAAGGCCTCCGACGTGGTGGAGGTGGTGGCCGCGCCCGCCAGCACGACCGTCTTCGGCGCGGCCGTGAGGTACGTCGAGGTGGTGCCGCCGATCCGGTAGACGCCCGGGTAGAGAAGGGTCGCACGCTGCGACGCACCCTCCGCATCCGGCCCGCTGAGGTCGATCTCGGCGGGCACCCTGACGGCCGGATGCGCAGAGCCGGCGTCGCTGCTCGCGCCGCGATCGTGACGGTCCTCGTCGTCACGGATCTCCGCGGGGCCGAGCTCGGGCGTGTTCGACTGCACCACGAGCGGCACCAGCAGCGGATCGACGACGCGCCACTGCGTGAACCCGAACCAGGTGTCGTCCATCCGCTCCGCCCGGAGCACGGCGGTGGTCGAGACCCCGCGGAGGAGGTAGGTGACCCCCACGTCGACGGTCTCCCCGACGGGGACGTCGGGGCTGTCCCCGTAGTCGAGCGCGACGTCGGCCACCTCGATCCGCTGCGACGCCTGGCCTGCGACCACCGCCATCATGTCGCGGTCGAGCACGAGGTCGTCGGATGCGGTGACCTCGGCGCCTGCCGACACCGTGGGCGGCGGGGCGGGGGTCGACTCCCCGTCGTACCCCGTGTACTGCGCGGGGTCGACGAGCTGCGACGCGCCCACCGCATCGCCCGCGGCGATCAGCTCGACGTAGTCGCGCACCGCCTCGACGGGCCCGCCGCGCGTGCGCAGCGCCGCCCACACGATCGCCGCGGTCGCCGCGAGCACGAGCACCACGCCGAGCGAGAGCCCCACCACCAGCCGACGTCGACTAGTCACTTCCGCACCCACCTCTCTACGAGATCCGCCGCCCCGCGTCGCCCCTCGCTCGCTGCTCATGCTCGCAGTGTGGCCCGTCGGCGGCGGCGAGGCGATGGGGAGAGGTCACCATCGGGTCACGGATGAGGGCGGGCTTGCATCTCCGACGCCGACCGCTATGATCGGTGTAAACGTTTTCGTAAACGTTTACATTCACATCAGCACCACCCATCCCACGCAAGGACGCAGAGGAATGCCTCAGACGAAGAAGTCGACGCTCGTGCTCGTCGCCGAGCGCGCGGGGGTGTCGATCGCCTCGGTCAGCCGGGTGATGAACGGGCTGCCCGCCTCGGAGCAGGTCGTCGAGCGCGTGCGCAAGGCCGCCGACGAGCTCGGCTACGCCCCCAACGCCACCGCCCGCTCGCTCAAGGCGGGCAAGACCGAGCAGATCGCGCTCGCCGTCGCCGACGTCGGCAACCCGGTCTACGTGGGGATGATGCACGAGATCTCGAGGGTGGTGACGAAGGCCGGCTACCGCCTGGTGCTCTCGTCCACGGGGTCCGACCCGCAGGACCAGATCGACCTGCTCACCGCGCTCAACCGCGGCTTCGCCGACGGCCTCATCCTCAGCCCACTGCGTGTCACCGAGCAGCTGGGGGAGAAGCTCGCGGGCAGCCGCCTTCCGATCGTGATCATCGGATCGGTGCCGCCCGGCGTCGAGCTCGACAACGTGCGCGCCGACTCGGCCACGGGCATGGGGCTCGCCGTCCAGCACCTGGTCGAGCAGGGCCGCGAGCGCATCGCGCTGGTCAACGGTCCGCTCGACACCGTCCCGGGCGCCGCGCGTCTCGGCGGCTACCTCCGCGCCCTCGAGGCGCACGGCCTGCCCGCGAATCCCGAGGCGCAGGTCGCCGCGAAGGACTTCACCTACCGTGCCGGGCTCAAGGCGGCCGCGCGGCTCCTCGACCAGTGCACGCCGGATGCGGTGGTCTGCGCCAACGACCTCCTCGCCATCGCGGTACAGAAGGTCGTGACCAGCCGGGGCCTGCGGATCCCGGACGACATCGCGATCGTCGGCATGGACGACACCGAGCTCGCCGAGCTGGCCCAGCCCGCCATCACGAGCGTCGACCTCGGCTCGGTAAAGCGCGCCAAGACCGCGGCGCGTCTGCTGCTGCGTCGTCTCGACGACCCGCAGGCGCCGATCGAGCAGGTCGTCATCGAGCCGAGCCTCACCGTCCGCGCCTCGAGCGTCTCCGGAGCGAGGGAGTCGGGACTGTGACCGCCACCGTGAGCGACGCCGCGCGCCGCGCCGCCACCCCGAAGGGGACCGCCTCGAACCCTCCGAAGGCGCCCAAGCGCCGCCGCAACCGCGGCTACGCCGGCAGCGGGCGCGACGCGTGGCTGCTCGTCCTCCCCGCGCTCATCCCCGTCGCAGC
Source organism: Cnuibacter physcomitrellae (assembly GCF_014640535.1). Classification (NCBI taxonomy): domain Bacteria; kingdom Bacillati; phylum Actinomycetota; class Actinomycetes; order Micrococcales; family Microbacteriaceae; genus Cnuibacter; species Cnuibacter physcomitrellae. Next base: position 1,819,560 of record NZ_BMHD01000001.1, on the reverse strand, counting down.
GTTCAGCGTCTACCCGCTGGTGCAGGGCATCCTGCTCGGCTTCACGGATGCGGAGGCCGGCCTGAACAAGGTCGTCACCTTCAACGGGATCGACAACTACACGCAGCTGCTCGGCAACGAGCTGTTCTGGAACTCGTTCCGCATCGGCCTCATCTGGGCCTTCGGCGTCACCATCCTCCAGTTCCTGGCCTCGCTGGGCCTGGCCCTCCTGCTGAACCTCGACCTCAAGCTGCGCTGGCTCGCCCGCACGCTCGCGCTCGTCCCGTGGGCGATGCCCCCGGTGATCATCGCGATCATGTGGCGGCTCATGCTGAACCCCACCTACGGCCCGATCAACGGTGCCATGAAGGCGGTGGGGCTGCCGGGCGACATCAACTGGCTCGGCGACTTCTCCACCGCGCTCCCCGCTGTCATCGTGGTGGGCGTGTGGGCGGGCATGCCGCAGACCACGATCACGCTGCTGGCCGGCCTGCAGAACGTCTCGGCCGACCTCCACGAGGCCGCCGCCATCGACGGCGCCAACACGTGGCAGCGGTTCTGGCACATCACCCTGCCGGCGCTGCGCCCGGTGATCGTGGCGATCACCACGCTCGACCTGATCTGGAACTTCAACTCCTTCGCCCTGGTCTACGTGCTCACCGCCGGCGGGCCGGGCGGTCAGACGATGCTGCCCATGCTCTTCGCCTACAACGAGGCGTTCCGCTACGGCAACTTCGGCTACGCCGCCGCGATGGGCAACGTCATGGTCGTCGTGATCGCCGCCTTCCTCTTCTTCTACCTCCGAAGCCAGGCGAGGAGCCGACTCTCATGACCCAGGCAGTCGCCACCGTCCCGCGTCAGCGCCGTCCGTTCCGCGTCGCGCGTCCGTTCCAGTACCTCGCGCTGGCCGGATACATCGTCTTCCTCGGCTTCCCGCTGCTGTTCCTGCTCACGACGGCGTTCAAGACGCCGCAGGAGCTGCAGTCGCCGAACCCGACGTTCCTCCCCACGACCTTCAACGTCGACAACTTCGCGGCGGCGATCGAGAAGGCGAACCTCATCCACGCGGCGGGCAACAGCCTGTTCGTGGCCGTCTTCACCACGGTCATCGTGACGCTGATCTCGCTCCCGGCCGCCTACGCTCTGGCGCGCTTCAAGACGAAGCTCCGCGGGGTGGCCACGGGCTGGATCCTGCTCAGCCAGGTCTTCCCGTTCATCCTCATCATCATCCCGCTGTTCCTCGTGCTGAAGCAGATCGGGCTGATCAACAACCTGTTCGGTCTGATCCTCGTCTACACGGTCTGGTCGCTCCCGTTCGCGCTCTGGATGCTCCAGGGCTACGTGGCGGGGATCCCGGCCGAGCTCGAGGAGGCCGGAGCCATGGACGGGGCGTCCCGCATCCGCATCCTGCGCTCGATCGTGCTGCCGCTCCTGGGCCCGGGCCTCGTGGCGACCAGTCTGTTCACCTTCATCTCGTCGTGGAACGAGTTCTTCTTCGCGCTCGTCCTCATCCAGGATCCGAACCTGCAGACCCTGCCCCTCACCCTCGCCCGGTTCGTGGGCGCGGAGGGACAGGTGCAGCTCGGACAGCTCGCCGCAGCGTCGCTGCTGGCGACCATCCCCAGCCTCGCGTTCTTCGCCCTGATCCAGCGCCGGCTCACCTCCGGCCTGATGAGCGGCGCAGTCAAGGGCTGATCGCCCGACCCACCAGGGTGCCCCAACCCACGAGGGGACCCCGACCCACCAGGAAACACAGTCAAGGAGACATCATGAAGAGAAAGGCAGTGCTCGGCATCGGCGCCGTGGCCCTGGCCGGGCTGCTCGGAGGCTGCGCCTTCGGCGGAACCGGAACGTCGAGCGGCGGTTCGACGCCCGACGGCCCGGTGACGCTCACGTTCCAGAGCCTCGCGTATCAGGACTCCACCGTGGCGGCGACGAAGGAGATCGTCGACTCGTGGAACGCCGACCACCCCGACATCCAGGTGAACCTCACGCAGGGCAGCTGGGACAACGTGCACGACCAGCTGGTCACGCAGTTCCAGGGCGGCACCGCGCCCGACATCATCCACGACGAGTCGAGCGACATCATGGGCTTCGCGAACCAGGGCTACCTGGCCGACCTCAGCCCGTACCTGTCCGACGACGTGAAGAACGCCGTCAGCGACGACGTGTGGGACACCGTCACCACCTCCGACGGCAAGATCGTCGCCGCGCCCACGCTGCTCCAGACCTACGTGGTGTTCGCCAACAAGGATGCGTTCGCCGCCGCCGGCGTCGACCTGCCCTCGGGCGACCAGCTCACCTGGGACGACCTCGCCGCCGATGCGAAGAAGCTCACGGCCAACGGGAACTACGGTGTGGGCTGGGGCCTCAAGCAGCCCACCGCGGCCGTGATGAACACCTCGCTCGGCTTCGACGGCACCTTCTTCGACGTCAAGGACGACGGCTCGGCCACGATCGACGTCGGCGACGACGAGCTCGCCGTGCCGGAGGCCATCCACTCGATGGCGTACGACGACTCCTCGCTCGATCCGGTGACGCTGACCCAGTCGGGGTCGGATGTGCTCCCCGGCTTCCTGGGCGGCAAGTACGCCATGTACATTGGCGGCAACTTCCTCGCCCAGCAGATCGGCGAGTCGGCGCCCGCGGGCTTCAACTGGACCGTGCTGCCGCCCCTCGCGGGCTCGGCCGGGCCGGTCCAGGCGGCCAACCCGCAGACCATGTCGGTCTCGGCGCAGAGCAAGTACCCGGAGCAGGCCACGGAGTTCATCGACTACTTCATGAACGCCGACAACCAGGCCAAGCTCGCCCAGGGCGACTGGCTCATCCCCACCTCCGCTCCCGCCCGCGACCTCGTCGCCGAGCAGACCGGGGCCGACTCGGTCTGGGTCCCCATCCTCAAGACCGGGGAGCAGCTCAAGGGCGCACCGTTCCAGAAGGCGACGAACTACCCGCAGTGGAAGGACCAGTACGCCACCCCGGGTCTGCAGCAGTACTTCTCGAACTCGATCGGCCTCGACCAGCTGAAGCAGCAGCTGACCGACGGCTGGTCCTCGATCGGCTGACGCCCGCGCGTCGGCATCGAACCGCGCGGCGGGGCCAAGCGACCCAGCGCCCCGCCGCGCATCCACTCATCTCATCCAAGGAGAACGGCTTCAGATGGACCTGCTCGAGGACAAGGCGACCGGCGCCCTCGCCGGCGCCGCCGTGGGCGACGCGCTCGGCGGGGCGGCGGAGGGCAACACCCCGGAGGTGATCCAGCAGCGCTACGGCGGCTTCATCGAGGGGATCGTGCCCCCGTTCAACGCCGACTGGCGCCACGCTCGGCCCATCGCGCCGTACCACAAGGGCGACGGCCACATCACCGACGACACCCTCATGACGACGGCCCTCGTCGAGGTGTACGACACCGTGCGCGACCACCTCGACGCCTACGCGATCGCCGACCATCTGGTGCCTCTCCTCATCGGCGAGACCCGGTGGATCCCGGAGCTCGAGACCGAGACGATCCTCCTGCAGCGGCTGTTCCTGGCCGAGAAGTGGCTGGTCGCGAGGCTGCACTACGGCCACATCGACCCGCGCGAGGCGGGGGTCGGCAACATCGTCAACTGCGGAGCGACCATGTACATGGCCCCCGTCGGCATCGCCAACGCGGGATCCCCGTCCGGCGCGTACGCGGAGGCGATCGACATCGCCGGCGCCCACCAGTCGAGCTACGGCCGGGAGGCCGCGGGCGTGTACGCGGCCTGCGTCGCCGAGGCGATGCGCCCCGGCGCGTCGGTCTCGTCGGTGATCGACGTCGCCCTGTCGCTCGCGAAGGACGGCACCCGCGACGCGATCGAGGCCGTGACCTCGGCCGCGTCCGGGCTCGGCAGCGACTGGCGGTCGGCGCTCGCGCCGCTGCGCGAGTCCGTCCTCCCCTTCGACACCGTCGGTCCCGACTACCGGGCGCCGGCGCGCGACGCGCGCATCCCCTCGCGGACGAAGTCGATCGAGGAGCTGCCGATCGCCCTCGGCATGCTCGTCGTGTCCGGCGGCGACTACCGCCAGGCGGTGCTCGGCTCGGTGAACTATGGCCGCGACTCCGACTCCATCGCGGTGATGGCGGGCTCGATCGCGGGCGCGCTGGGCGGCGCCGCCGTCGTCCCCGCGGAGTGGACCGACGAGGTCAGCGCGGCCAGTCGGCTCGACGTGACCGCGTCGGGAGCCGTGATGGCGTCGGTCGCGCGCGACGTGTGGGAGAAGGACCGCGCCCGCTTCGACCAGCGTGCGGTGCTCTTCGGCGCCCTCGCGGGAGCCGCCTAGGATGCTGCGCTTGAGCTGGACCCAGCCCGAGGACCTCGTCCCGCACGCGTTCGCCGCGGCTCGGCTCGACGGCGTCGAGGTCGACGATCTCGTCCGCGAGTGGGAGGCCGCGGGCGGTTCGCTCGTCGCGCCCGTCAGCGGGGCGACACCCGGACCCGCTCCCGAGGAGCTCCGCGCCCAAGGTCGTGCCCTCCTCGACCGCATCGACCAGCGGGCCGTGTCGGATGCGGTGCGTCTCGCCGAGCCCGACGACCTCGAGACGATCCTCGACCTCGCACCGGCGGCTCCTCCTCTGCCTGCGGTGGATGCGGATGCGCTGGGGGATCGGATCCACGGCGCCTGGCTCGGCCGCGCCGCGGGCTGCCTGCTCGGGAAGCCCGTCGAGAAGATCCCGCGCGAGGGCATCCGCGCGATCGCGCAGTCGACCGGCAACTGGCCCCTCTCGTCGTACTTCACCGAGCAGGGACTCGACCCGGAGCTCGCCGCGCGTTACCCGTGGAACCGGCGCAGCCGGCCGACGAGCCTTCTCGAGAACATCGACGGCATGCCCGAGGACGACGACCTCAACTTCCCCCTCATCGCGCTCGACCTGCTCGAGCGGGTCGGCGAGCGCTTCAGCACCGACGACGTCGCGCTGTCGTGGCTGGCGAACCTCCCCGGCGGGCGGGTCTTCACCGCCGAGCGGATCGCGTACCGGAACCTCCTCGACGGATACGAGCCGGAGATCGCTGGGGCGGTGCGCAACCCGTTCCGCGACTGGATCGGCGCGCAGATCCGCACCGACGTCTACGGCTGGGCCCACCCGGGCGATCCGGTCGCCGCTGCCCGCCTCGCCGCGGTCGACGCCCGCCTGAGCCACGGACGCAACGGGCTCTACGGCGCCCTCTTCGCGGCGGCCGCGTGCTCCGCGGCCGTCACGGCGACCGAGGTCGGCGACGTGGTCGCCGCCGGGCTCTCCGTGGTGCCACGCGACTCGCGCTTCGCCGCGGCCGTCGGCCTGGGCGCCGAGCTCGGCGCCGGTCCGCTCGACGCCGAGGCCGCTCTCGACCGGATCTACGCGGAGTACGGGCACCTGCACTGGGTGCACGTGCTGAACAACGCGGCCGTGCTCGCGTTCGCGCTGGTCCGCGGGGACGGCGACTACGAGCGCACGATCACGACGGCCGTCTCGGGCGGCTGGGACACCGACTCGGTGGGCGCCACGGCAGGGTCGATCGCGGGCGCGCTCCTGGGCGCCTCCGCCCTGCCGGAGAAGTGGATCGCTCCGCTGCACAACCGGCTCGCCTCGAGCGTGCCGGGCTTCGACGGCATCGGGTTCGACGAACTCGCCCGCCGCACGGCGGCGCTCGCCGATCGACACCTCGCCGACGCGGGAACGGATGCGGAGGTGCTCGCATGAGCGACACGACCACTCCGGTCGACGTCGATGAGGCGGCGACCAACCTGCTGAACCCGCTCGTGCCCCGGCCCATCGACCTGCCGACCGAGCTGCCCCTCGAGGGCACGCTCTCGCCGGAGACGGGCGACATCGCGAAGGTGTTCGCCGCCCCCGACGACCCGACTCTCTGGCCGGCCTGGCGTGCCGCGCTGCGCCGCTGGCGCGACGATGCCGTCGCCCGCCTGGCCGACGACGGAGCGGTCTACGAGCGGCCAGAGACGCGCTGGACGCAGACCTGCTTCAGCGTCGCCCTGGTCTGGCTCTGGGACGAGCGGCTCTTCGACCGTGCCGCCGGGTGCTTCGACGTGGCGGGCTTCCTCGCCCGCACCGCCGACCACGGCGGATTCGACGGCGTCGTCCTCTGGCACGCGTACCCCGTGATCGGCATCGACGACCGCAACCAGTTCGACTTCTACCGCGACGTGCCGGGGCTCTCCGACGTGGTGGCCGCGTTCCACGAGCACGGCGTGCGGGTCTTCCTCGACTACAACCCGTGGGACACCGGGACCCGGCGGGCGCCGCACGACGACGCCGAGGAGCTGGCCCTGGTGGCGGGTGAGCTCGGGGTGGACGGGGTCTTCCTCGACACCATGAAGGAGGGCGACTCCCGACTGGTCTCGACGCTGCTCGGCGCGCATCCGCCCCTCGTGCTCGAGGGCGAGTCGCGTGTGCCGAACCAGCGCGTCGTCGACCATCAGCTCAGCTGGGCCCAGTGGTTCGCCGACTCCGGCGCCCCCGGAGTGATGCGCGCGCACTGGCTCGAGCGGCGGCACATGATGCACTCCACCCGCCGTTGGAACCGCGACCACTCCGACGAGCTGCAGGCCGCCTTCATGAACGGCACGGGCATGCTCGTCTGGGACACGGTCTTCGGCGTCTGGGTGGGCTGGAACGACCGCGACAAGGCGACCCTGCGACGGATGCTGCGCATCCAGCGGGCCGTGTCAGGTCTGCTGATCGAGGGCGAGTGGACGCCGCTCGTCGATGCGACGGAGGCGGCGCTCGCGGCGGGCGTGTACGTGTCGCGGTTCGACGGCCGGCGTGCGCTCGCGGGCGTCACCCTGTGGACCGTGGTGAACCGCGGCGACGACGACGTGACCCTGCCCGTGCTCGTGCCCTTCGCTGACGCGGCCGGCGCAGGGCCGGACCCGTCGTCCCGGTCGTTCGCCGACGTCGGATCCGGTCGTCGTCTCGGCGAGGACGACTGGGTCGACGACGCGCTCGTGCTGCCCGTTCCCGCCCGGGGCCTCACCGCCGTGGTCGGCGTCGCGGGCGGGGTGGACGAGCCGGACTGGCTCGAGCCCCTGATCGCCGCGGCCGCCGCCGATGCCGTCGAGCACGACGCGACCTTCCCCGATCGTCGCGCGGAGCGCATCCGGGCCGTGCACTCGGGTCGGCCCGCTCCCGCGGACGCGTCCGTCGTGCGGGTCACCGCCGCCGAGAGGGAGCTGCCGCTGACGCACCGCCGTCGCGAGACCGGGATGTACCAGGGCGCGCCCTACGTGGAGGAGTGGAAGCCGCTGCCGCCGCGTCTGCACGACGACCGCTCCGAGACCGTCCTGGCGACGGTGGCCGAGGTCGACGTCGCGACGCGCGAGGTGTCGAACGCCGAGTACGCCGCGTTCCTCGCCGCCACCGGCTACCGACCGCGCGACACCTCTCGCCTGCTGCCGGACTGGATCGACGGACGTCCCGCCGCCGGCACCGACGAGATGCCCGTCGTGTCGATCGACCTCGAGGATGCGCGCGCCTACGCGGCCTGGGTCGGCGGCCGGCTGCCCACGGAGCACGAGTGGCAGGTCGCCGCGGGGCTCCCCGGCTTCGAGCGTCGCACACCCCTCGTCTGGAACTGGACCGAGAGCGAGCACACCGACGGCGTCACCCGGTTCGTGATGCTCAAGGGCGGGAGCGATCACGTCTCGACGGGATCGGACTGGTACACCGACGGCGGACCGCGCGAGCCCTCGTTCAGCCTCAAGCTGCTGCTCACCGGGCTCGGCGTCGACCGCTCGCCGAGCATCGGCTTCCGCGTGGCCTGGGACGCGTCGTGAGCGGGCCGGCGCGGGGCGCGGGGCCGCTCGACGGGATCCGCGTGCTCGACGTGTCGACGCTGTTCGCCGGACCGCTGGCGGCGACGTTCCTCGGCGACTTCGGCGCCGACGTCATCAAGGTCGAGCACCCCCGACGGCCCGATGCGGCACGAGGCCACGGCCCGTCGAAGGACGGCGTCAACCTCTGGTGGAAGACCCTCGGGCGCAACAAGCGCACGGTCACGATCGACCTCGGCACCCCCGAGGGCGCCGAGCTGCTGCTCGCGCTCGCGGCGCAGGCCGACGTGCTCGTGGAGAACTTCCGTCCGGGCACGCTCGAGCGTTGGGGCCTCGGCCCTGAGGCGCTGCACGCGGCCAATCCGCGGCTCGTCATCGCCCGCGTCACGGCGTTCGGGCAGGTCGGCCCGTACTCGTCGCGTCCGGGATTCGGCAGCCTGGCCGAGGCGATGAGCGGGTTCGCGGCCCTCACCGGCGAGCCGGACGGTCCGCCCACGTTGCCGCCGTTCGGCCTGGCCGACGGGATCGCGGCGTTGGCGACGGCCTACGCGGTGATGGTCGCCCTGCGCGGCGTCGACTCCTCGGGCCACGGCCAGGTCGTGGACATGGCCATCATCGAGCCCATCCTCATGCTGCTGGGCGGCCAGATCACCGCGTACGACCAGCTCGGCACCGTGCAGCCCCGGACCGGCAACCGGTCGGTCAACAACGCTCCCCGGAACGTGTACCGCACGGGCTCGGGCGAGTGGGTGGCGGTGTCGACGAGCTCGCAGTCGATCGCCGAGCGTGTGATGCGCCTGGTCGGACGTCCGGACGTCGTCGACGAGCCCTGGTTCGCCTCCGGGCACTCGCGCGCGGAGCACGCCGACGAGCTCGACTCCGCCGTCGCGGCCTGGATCGCGGCCCGCCCGACCGACGAGGTCGTCGACGAGTTCGAGCGGGCGCAGGCCGCGATCTCCCGGGTCTACGACGTCCGGGGAGTGGTCTCCGATCCGCAGTACCAGGCGATCGGCACCGTGCAGACGGTGGACGACGACGAGCTCGGGCCGCTCCGGATGCAGAACGTGCTCTTCCGGCTCTCCGAGACCCCCGGGGCGATCCGCTGGACCGGGCGGCGCCACGGCGCCGACACCGAGTCGGTGCTCGGATCGATCGGGCTCTCGCCCGAGCGGATCGCCGAGCTCCGCGACCGGGGGGTCGTGTGAGCGCCGCGACACCGCTCGTCACCGGGCTGTACGTTCCGGGGGACCGGCCCGACCGCTTCGACAAGGCGGTCGCGACGGGCGCGGATCTCGTGATCCTCGACCTCGAGGATGCGGTCCGCCCTGACGCCAAGGCCCTCGCACGCGAGGCGGTCGTGGCGTGGCTCGCCTCGGCCGAGGGCCGGGAGGCGGGCGCCCGCACGGTGCTGCAGGTGCGGGTGAACGAGGGGTCCGCCGAGGACCTCGCGGCGCTCGCCGCCCTGGGTGCCGATCGCCCGCCCTTCGAGGTGCGGCTGCCCAAGGTCGAGACCGTCGACGAGCTCGACCGCGTCGCGTCCGCGCTCCCCGGGGTCCCGGTCACCGCGCTCGTCGAGAGCGCCCGCGGGCTGGAGGGCGCGGCGACTCTGGCGGCGCATCCGGTCGTCACCCGGCTCGCCCTCGGCGAGTCCGACCTCGCCAGCGAGCTCGGCAGTCGCGCCGATGCCGTTCTCGATCATCTCCGCATCCGCCTGCTCGTCGCCGCCAAGGTCGGCGGCCTGCCCGCGCCGATGCTGTCGGCGTACCCGGCCCTCCGCGACCTCGAGGGCCTGCGCCTCGACACCGAGCGAGGGCGGGCGCTGGGCGCGGAGGGGAGGGTGGCCGTGCATCCGTCGCAGCTGCCCGTCATCCGACGCGCCTTCGCCCCCGCGGAGGCCGACGTGGCGTGGGCGCGCGCCGTGCTCGCCGCACTCGACGAGGCCGGAGGCGGCGTCGCCACCCTCGCCGATGGCGAGATGGTCGACCCCGCCATGCGCGGCCGGGCCGAGGGCATCCTCGTCCGGGCCGAGCGCTCGGCCGACACTCCCTGATCCCACCGCACCCCTGCCTCACCCCACCACCTCGAGAGGAGTTCACGACGATGTGGACCACCACCCTCCGGACCGCCACCCTCGGCGCGGCGGCCGGCCTGCTCACGGCGGTCGCCGTCCCCTTCGGCACGGCAGCCGCGTCCGCCGCCCCGGCCGGGGCCGCCGCCGCTTCCGCTGCCGTCCCGGCCGCCGCTCCCGCGGGGCAGCTCGTGCCCGGGGAGGTCGAGAGCGCGGCGATCGGCGGCCCGATCGACTACACCGTGTACCTCCCGCCGGGGTACGACGGTTCCGGCCAGACGCGGTACCCGAGCGCCTACCTCCTGCACGGCCGCGGCGACACCCAGGCGGCGTGGCAGCAGATGGCGCCCGTGCTCGACCAGATGATCGCCGACGGCACGGTCCCGCCGATGATCGTGGTGATGCCCGACGCGCCCTGGAGCAACCGCGGCGGCTACTACGTCGACTCGCAGTACACCGGATCCGACCCGTCGACGACGCCGGGCGCCGCCGTGGAGACGGCGTTCACCACCGATCTCGTGCAGCACGTCGACGCCACCCTGCCCACCATCGACGACCGGGCCGCACGCGTGGTCGGCGGCTACTCGATGGGCGGGGCGGGTGCCCTGCGCTACGCGCTCGTGCACCAGGACCTCTTCGGCCAGGCGCTCGTGCTGAGCCCGGCGGTGTACGTGCCCTCCACCCCGGTCGACTCGTCGACCCGCGAGTTCGGCGCCTACGGGGTGGGGGACGAGCTCTACGACGAGGCGCGCTACCAGGAGCTCAACTACCCGGCGGCGCTCGCGGCGTTCGACCCGGCGCTGCCCGTGCACCTGTTCATCGCGGTGGGCGACGACGAGTACGTGAACCCCGATCCGGCGGATGCGATCCACGACCTCGACTACGAGGCCGCCACCCTCTACAACAGGGCCAAGCGCGTTCCCGGCATCACCGCCGAGATGCGCACCTACGACGGCGGCCACGACTGGGGTGTGTGGGAGCGCGGCTTCCGCGAGGGCATGACGGACATCGCCGCCCATCTCGCCACCGAGCCGCCCGCGCCCTTCGAGGGCATCCAGGTCGGGTCCGCGCGCGACGACTTCGCGGGCGGCGTGCTCGGCCACCCGGACGGCTCGGTCGTGCAGGCGGTCGCGGCGGGCGGCGACGCACTCGGCGCCACCTCGGCGGGTGGCACCGACATCCTGGTGCAGCGTCTCGACGCCGACGGCCAGGCGCAGTGGACCACCCCGATCGCCTCCCCGTTGAACGAACGGAGCTACGGCGTGGTCGACGGGGGCGACGGGTCGGTCATCGTGGGCGGCTACCAGCGCATCGACCACGCGGGGGCGCAGAACGACGACATGCTCGCCGTGAAGGTGTCGGCGGACGGCGAGGTGCTCTGGACCGCCACGCTCGGCGATCCCGGAGCCGCCGATCGCGCCTATGGCGTGGCCTCCGACGGCCGGGGCGGCGCCTACCTCGCCGGATACACCTCGGGTTCGGTCGGCGGCGCGACCTCCGCCGGCGACAAGGATGCCCTCGTCGCGCACGTCGACGCCTCCGGCGCCGTGACCTGGACGACGCAGGTCGGCTCGTCGGGTGAGGACAAGGCGTTCGGGATCGCCGTTCTGGCGTCGGGCGACGTCGCCGTCGGCGGCACCGCGGGCGGCACCATGCCCGGGGCCGCGTCGAGCGCGGGCGGCTACGACGGCTGGGTCGCCGTGCTCACGCCCGACGGGGCGGTGTCGACGCTGACGCAGCTCGGCAGCACCTCGACGGACCAGGTGTCGGCCCTCGGAGCGCTGCCGGACGGCGGATTCGTCGCCGCGGGATGGGCCGGAGGCGACGTCGCCGGGTCGACGGCGCCCTCCGCCGGGGGAGTCGACGTCATGCTCGCGGCCTTCGACGCGTCGGGGACCGAGCGCTGGCGCACGCTCTGGGGCAGCGCGGGCGACGACCGAGCCTCCGCGGTGGTCGTCGGGTCCGGCTCGGTCCTCGTGGCCGGCGCCACATCGGGGGCTCTCGGGGCTCCGGCGGGCGGGATGGACGCCTTCGCGGTGCCGGTCGACCCCGCGGGCACGATCGGGACGGCCGTCCAGCTCGGCAGCCCGCAGCGTGACGCCGCCGACGAGTACGACGAGACGAACCTCTTCGCCGCTGCGGGGCCGTCGGGTCGGGCATGGCTGCAGGGGGTGACATACGGCGCCGTCGACGGGGCTGCCTCGGCGGGCGGGGCCGACGTGTTCCTCACGACGGTGCCGTTCGCCGACGCGGCCGCGCCGGGTGAGGGCGGGGGCGGTGACCCCGGAGCGGGCGCGGGAGGCGCCCCGGGCGATCCCGGCGCAGCCTCACCGGGCGGCGCCGGCGGCGGCCCGCTCGGCGCGGGCGCGGGGATCCTCGGCGCGACGGGATCCGACGCGGCGCGCATCGCGGCCCTGGCCGCCCTCGCGCTCCTCGCCGGCACGGGCGCCGTCCTCCTCCGCCTCCGTCGGGCGTCTCGCGGCCGACTAGAGTGAGGCAGGGGGAGGGGTCATGGGGAACCGGCGGATGCGCTCGGCCGCGGCGGTGTCGATCACGGCGGTGATCGTGCTCGCCCTGACGGCCTGCATGCCCTTCCACTCGACACCTCAACCGCACCTCCCCTCGACCCCCGCCGCATCGCCGCAGTCGCGTGCGGTCTCGGGCTTTCTCCTTATCCGGGATCCGACGATGACCGACGCGGAGATCGCCGAACGTCAGCAGCGCCTCTGGGACACTGGGGACGACAGCTGCGTCGCTCCGGAGGGCTTCGAGGACATCGCCGCGGGCGGCGCGGTGCAGCTGCGGCAGCCGGACGGGACGGAGGTGTCGGGTGTGATCGGCACCGGCGTCTGGGACTCCGACGCGATGTCCGCCAATCACATCCTGGGCTGTGGGTTCCCGTTCACCGTCGAGGGCGTGGCCCTACTCGAGGGGGACTACGGCCTCCGGATCGCGGGTGGTGACGAGCCGGGGTGGGTCGTCTCGGCGGGTGAGATCCGCACCGGTCCCCGCATCATCCTCGGATGAGGCGGGAGGCCACGGGTCTCGCGCGTGAGAGCGCTCTCAGGGCGGCCAGCGGAAGGGCGCATGGCAGCGCTATAGTCGCATCCGGCCCCTCGATCGGGCATCCCCCACCACGACGGAAGCGACCGTGACCGACCACGCCCCGACGACCACGCCCCGGCGTGCGCTGCGGCCCGACATCCAGGGTCTGCGCGCGCTCGCCGTCGTGGCCGTCATCCTCGATCACGCGATCGGCTGGCCGCTGGGCGGCTTCGTGGGCGTCGACGTGTTCTTCGTGATCAGCGGCTTCCTCATCACCGGGCTGCTGCTGCGCGACGTCGAGCGGACCGGGCGGGTGTCGTTCCGCGACTTCTACGCGAAGCGGATGCGGCGCATCCTGCCCGCGGCGCTCGTCGTGCTCGCGATCACCGCCGCGGCCGGGTTCGTCGTGTTCAACGTCACGCGCGCCTGGCAGACGGTGTGGGATGCGGTGTACTCCCTCGTGTTCGTCGCGAACTGGCACTTCGCCGCGCAGGGGACGGACTACTTCCACGCCTCCGACGCCGTGTCGCCGCTGCAGCACTTCTGGTCGCTGTCGGTGGAGGAGCAGTTCTACCTCGTGTGGCCGGGGCTCGTGATGCTGCTGCTGCTCGTGCTGCCGGGGGCGTTGCGGCCGGGTGCGGCTGCTTCGGGTTCGGCTTCGGCGGCTTCGGCTTCGCGGATGCGGGCGGTGCGGATCGTCGTGGGCATCGCGGCGGCGATCGTGGTCGCCGCGTCGTTCGGATGGGCTGTGCTGCAGACGGGCTCCGACCCGACTGTCGCGTACTTCTCGACGCTCACCCGCGCGTGGGAGCTCGCTCTCGGCGCCGTGCTCGCCGCCGCGGTTCCCCTGCTGCTGCGCCTGCCCTCGGCGCTGCGGGCGGTGCTCGGCTGGGCGGGTCTCGCGGGGATCGTCGCGTCGTTCTTCCTGATCGACGGCGGCTCGACGCCGTTCCCGGGACCGTGGGCGGCGCTGCCGGTGGCGGCCACCGCGGTGCTCATCGTGGGCGGCGTCGGCGGCGGGCGGCAGCGCCACCTGTTCCCGCTCACCAACCCCGTGTCGGTGTTCCTCGGCGACATGTCGTACTCGCTGTACCTCTGGCACTTCCCGGTGATCGTCTTCTTCGCCGTGCTCCTGCCGACGCCCGGCCCGACCACCACGGGCATCGTGCTGGCCACCATCGGCGCGCTCTCCCTGGTGTCGTACTTCCTCGTCGAGCAGCCGCTCCACCGCTCGCCGCTCCTCCGCTCGTTCCGCGCGGCAGCGCCCGGCGACCCGGACCCGGTTCCGGATGCGCGTGCCGGCTCCTCTTCCACCCCGGCCCGGGCGGGCACCCGGTACGGGTCAGGCGCCTCGCCTGCAGTGTCCACGCGGTCAGCCGGCCGCGGGTCCGCCGCCACCCCCGCGCCGACCGTCCGTTCGACGAGTGCCAGCGGCGAGCAGGGTGCTACTCCGAACACGGGCACACGCTACGGCGGTGGCGCCGCCACCACCCGGCCGCCGGGCTGGACCCCGGGCTCGCTCTACAGTCCCGCCTCCGCGCAGCGCCTCCGCCCGGGCAACTCCCGCGCCGCGTCCTCCCGTCAGGCCGCGTCCCGCCCCGCCGGCGCCCCCGCGCCGGCCTCCGCGGCTGCGAGCCCCGCCGGTGCCCCGCCGCACCCCCATGCCGACCCCGCCCCCGCCCCGCTCACCGCATCCGCCACACCCACCCCGCTCACCGCATCCGCCACACCCACCGCGCCCGGCGAGCCCGCCACACCCGGCGAGCCCACGCCCACCACACCCACCCCCACCGCGCCACCGCGGGTGCGGACGCGGGAGGAGGCGCGCGCGGCGCGGCGCGCGGCGTGGGGCGCGTGGCGCGAGCGCTTCGGCACGCAGTTCCTGCTCTCCGGCAGCGGGCTCGTGGTGGTCGTGGTCCTCCTCGCCCTGGTGCTGCAGTTCACCGTGCGCGGGGGCGCGCCGCTGGCGCAGTTCGACTTCGGGGGAGGCGGCGCGGGAGCGGGCGCCGGCGGCGACACGAGCCAGGTCGCCGATCCGACGCCCATCCTCCAGGACGCCCTGCAGCAGGCCCTCGGCGCCACCGAGTGGCCGAACCTGAGCCCCTCGCTCGACCAGGTGATGTCGCGCACGTCGAGCGACAACCCGGCGCGGACGTGCTTCGACCCGGGGGCGACCCCGGACTTCGGCCGCTGCACCTGGGGGAGCGGATCCGCCCCGAACCACATGTACCTCGTCGGCGACTCCACCGCGATGGCATACGCCCCCGCGTTCAAGAAGCTCGCCGAGCAGAGCGCCGGGCAGTGGCGCATCACCACCATCGGCCTCTACGGATGCCGCTTCACCGATGTCCTCGTGAAGAACGACGGAGCGGGCGTCATGGACTCCTGCCCTCAGCGCAAGGCCGACGTCGCGGCGCAGATCAGTGCCGACTCTCCTCAGCTCGTCGTCGTCTCGAACGCCTACGCCCTCGGCAACGCCGCCTCCGGATCGCCCCTGTCCGCATCCGCGCTCATCGCCTCGACGCAGACGGAGATGGCGAAGTACGGCGTCCCCGGCCGCATCGTGTACCTCGCGCCCCCGCCCCTCGGAGCGGACCTCGGCACCTGCTACTCGCCCGTGACGGGCCCGTCGTCCTGCGCGGTCGCCGTCGACGGCGCGTGGCACGACTTCGAGAACGCGGCGGAGTCGGCGGCGGCCGCGTCGGGCGATCACGCCATCAGCTCGCTCCCGTTCAGCTGCTGGAACGAGATGTGCCCAGCCTTCGCGGGCACGCTCCCGACGAAGTACGACGAGACGCACCTCACGGTGGCGTTCTCCGAGTCGCTCAGCGCCATCCTGAGGTACGACCTCGCGTCGCTCGGCCTGATGTAGCCGCGCGTCGCGCCGTTCGAGCCGAAATATCGCTAAGCTGCTTAGTGATACGTTGATCGAACGAACGGAGCGACCGTGGCGAAGCGGGTCGGATGGGTGCTGCGGGTCGTCCTGCCCGCGGTCGTGATCGTGGTGTGGCTCGTCGCCGCGAGCTTCGGCGGGCCGACGTTCGGGAAGCTCTCGGAGGTGTCGACCAACGATCAGGCGTCGTTCCTCCCGGCGAGCGCCGAGTCGACCGAGGCCGGGGAGTGGCAGCAGCGGTTCAGCGACTCCGACGCGATCCCCGCCGTCGTCGTGCTCTCGAGCTCCGACGGCAGCGCGCTCGATCAGCAGACGCTCGGCGAGCTCGCCCAGCTGACCACCACCCTCGGCGACGTCGAGGGTGTCGCCGCCGAGGGCGAGGAGGCCACCGTCGCCGGACCCATCCCCTCCGAGGACGGGGTCGCCGTGGAGTTCATCGTCCCCATCGCCGACACCGAGCACGTCGACGACGTCGTGGCCGCGATGCGCACGACGCTGACGGATGCGGTCCCCTCCGGGATCGACGTCTACGTCACCGGCCCGGCAGGCCTCACCGCCGACCTCGTGGGAGCCTTCGGCGGGATCGACGGGATCCTGCTGCTCGTGGCCGTGGGGGCTGTCTTCGTCATCCTCCTCGTCGTCTACCGGGCCATCATCCTGCCGTTCCTCGTGCTCTTCACCTCGGTCTTCGCGCTCACCGCCGCCATCCTGCTGGTCTACGCCTTCGCGAGCTGGGGTTGGATCACACTCAACGGGCAGAGTCAGGGCATCCTCTCGATCCTGGTGATCGGCGCCGCCACCGACTACTCGCTGCTGCTCGTGGCGCGCTACCGGGAAGCGCTGCACTCCGAGCGCAGTCCGGTCGCCGCGATGAAGCGCGCGTGGCGTGCGGCCATCGAGCCGATCGCCGCCTCGGCCGCGACGGTGGTCCTCGCGCTGCTGTGCCTGCTGTTCAGCGACCTCAACTCCAACCGGAGCCTCGGCCCGATCGCGGCCATCGGGATCGTGTTCTCGTTCCTCGCCGCCATCACGCTCCTGCCGGCGCTCCTCGTGCTCTTCGGACGCGTCGGGTTCTGGCCGTTCGCGCCGAAGCTCGCCGCGCCGCACGAGCATGCGGCGTCCACGGCGGAACCCTCGCCGGTCTCCGCGGCCCCCGCAGCGCTCGCGGACTCCGCCCATCCGGGACGCCACGCGCACGCGGCCCACGCCGCCGCTCCCGCGGGCGCCACCGGGCTCGAGGGCGCCAGTGCGCTCTGGCGGCGGGTCGGCGGACTCATCGCCCGCCGTCCCCGGTGGACCTGGCTCGTCTCCGCGCTCCTGCTGGCCGCCGCGTGCCTCGGCCTGCTGCAGCTCCGGGCGAACGGGGTCGCGCAGACGGATGTGGTGCTCGGCGCCTCGAACGCGCGCGACGGTCAGACCGTCGCCGCCGAGCACTTCCCGGCGGGCTCGGGCAGCCCCGTCATCGTGATCGCCGACCAGGCGGACGCCGACGCCGTGCTCGAGGCGGTGACCGCCACGGAGGGGGTCGACAGCGCCTCGATCTATGCCGGGAACGTCCGTCCCGGCGCCGAGTCGCAGCCCGTGGTCGTCGACGGACGCGTGATGATCGAGGCCGTCCTCGCGGTCGAGGCAGACTCGCTCGAGGCGGAGGACGTCGTCCGCTCGCTCCGGGCGGACCTGCCCGCGGTCGACCCGAGCGCCCTCATCGGCGGCCCGACCGCCGTCGACCTCGACACCAACACCACCGCGCAGGCGGATCTGGTCAAGATCATCCCGATCGTCCTCGCGGTGATCCTCGTGATCCTGATCCTGCTGCTCCGGGCGGTCGTCGCCCCGCTCCTCCTCATCGGCAGCGTGATCCTGTCGTACGCCGCGACGCTCGGCGTCTCCGCGCTGGTGTTCGACCACCTCCTCGGGTTCGCGGGGGCGGATGCGTCGGTGCCGCTGTTCGGGTTCGTGTTCCTGGTGGCGCTGGGGGTCGACTACAACATCTTCCTCATGACGCGGGTGCGCGAGGAGTCCCTCGCGATCGGCACCCGACCGGGGATCCTCCGCGGCCTGTCGATGACGGGCGGGGTGATCACGTCGGCCGGCATCGTGCTCGCGGCGACGTTCGCCGCGCTCGCCGTGATCCCGATCCTGTTCCTGGTGCAGATCGCGTTCATCGTCGCGTTCGGCGTGCTGCTCGACACGGTCATCGTGCGGTCGCTGCTCGTACCGGCGCTGTCGTACGACATCGGGCGCGCGATCTGGTGGCCCTCCAAGCTCTCCCGCAGTGGGTCCACGGCTCGGTGAGCCTCGCCGTCGCTGCAGTGACTGCACCCTTCCGCCGGACCCTCCCGTTCGGGTCGCGAAGCGCGTAGCGTGACGGGCAGATGGACGAGATCATCCTCACTCCGGAGAGCTCCTCGGTGCGGGCGATCGCCTACTCGAAGGCGACCCGCGAGCTGATGGTGCGCTTCGAGTCGGGGACGTACTACTACCTCGACGTGCCGGCGCGCGTCTGGCGGGAGTTCAAGGCGGCGGAGTCGAAGGGCGGCTTCGTGAACGACGTGCTGAAGCCCCTGTTCGACGTCCGGAGCACGCACGCCTGACGCTTCCGAACGCGGAGGGCCGCATGCCTGTCGCTCCGACACCGAATACGCCGAAGCCCCGCGATATCCGCGGGGCTTCGGCGTATTCGGTGTCGAGGTGGCGAGCTCAGTCGTCGGCGACCGTGATGGTGACGTCGATGTTGCCGCGGGTGGCGTTCGAGTAGGGGCAGACCTGGTGCGCCGCGTCGGCGAGCTGCTGGGCGGCGTCGTGGTCGAGGCCGGGCAGCACCACCTCGAGCAGCACGGCCAGCTGGAAGCCGCCCTGGCCGTTCGGGCCGATCTGCACCCGACCGCCCACGCTGGAGTCCTCGAGCTTGATCTTCTGGGTGCGCGCCACGGCCTGGAGAGCCGAGTGGAAGCAGGCGGCGTAGCCCGCGGCGAAGAGCTGCTCGGGGTTCGAGCCGGCACCCGAGCCGCCCATCTCCTTCGGCACGGCCATGTCGAGGTCGAGCGTGCCGTCCGAGGTGGCGACGTGTCCGTCGCGGCCGGCTCCGGTCGAGAGCGCTTCTGCGGTGTAGAGGACGTCCATGGGTTTCCCTTTCGTCGGTGGAGTGGTCGGGTCGGTGAGGTCGGGGGTCAGGATGCGCGGCGAGCGTCAGCGGCCGTGGTGCGCATCCCCGTCGCCAGGCGCTGGAGGGAGGCGACGAGCGACTCGAGCTCCTCCGGCGACGAGACCCCGTAGGCGGGCGCGAGGCAGCCGATCGCCTCCGTGAGCTCGGCGTGCGCGGTGCGGCCCGGCTCCGTGAGGGCGACCTCGACGAGGCGCTCATCGTCGGCCGAGCGCTGCCTCGTGAGGAGGCCGCGCCGCTCCAGCCTGCGGACCAGGGGCGACAGCGTGCCCGAGTCGAGGCTCAGGCGGTCGCCGAGGTCGCGCATCGGCATCGGTGCGCCTGCGTCGGCGAGCAGCACGAGCACCAGGTACTGCGTGTACGTGAGGTCCCAGGGGGCGAGCACCGCCCGATGCGCCTGCACGGTCGCGTTCGCGGCCGAGTAGACGGCGAAGCACAGCATGCCGTCCAGCGGGGAGGTCTCGGTCGTGGCCATGACTCGACTGTACGCCATTGAATTGCGCACAACCTAATTCGGGGCGATCGCTCAGCCGGGGATCGCCGATCCGCGGATGAGCGGAGCCTTCACGAGCCGGGGCATCGGCATGAGGCTGGAGACATGACAGACGACATCACCACCACCGCCCCGGCCCGCATCGCCCTCATCACGGGCGGCAACCGAGGGCTCGGCCGCTCCGCGGCGCTCGCTCTGGCCGAGCGCGGCACCGACGTGATCCTGACGTACCGCTCGAACGAGGACGAGGCCCACGCCGTCGTCGCGGAGATCGAGGCGATCGGCCGTCGGGCGGCGGCCCTGCGGCTCGACACCACCGAGGTCGAGACGTTCCCCGACCTCGTCGAGGCCGTCCGCTCGACGCTCGGCGGCTGGGGCCGCGACACGATCGACCACCTCGTGAACAACGCCGGCCTCACCGCCGAGGGGTCGATCTCGGAGGCCACCGTCGCGGATGCGCAGCTGCTGTTCGACGTGCACTTCAAGGGCGTCTTCTTCCTCACCCAGGCGCTGCTCCCCGTCCTCGCCGACGGCGGCTCGATCGTGAACCTCTCGACGGGACTCGCGCGCTTCGTGGGCGCGCCGTCCTACGCGATCTACGCGTCGATGAAGGGCGCGGTCGAGGTGCTGACCCGCTACCTCGCGAAGGAGCTCGGCGCCCGGGGCATCCGGGTCAACGTCGTGGCGCCGGGACCGGTGATGACCGACTTCGCGGGCGGCTACATCCGCGCCAGTGCGGAGGCGCAGCAGCAGTTCGGCGCGGCGACCGCCCTCGGTCGCGTGGGCGAGCCGGACGACATCGGCCCCGTCATCGCCGCCGTGCTGTCGGAGGAGATGCACTGGGTCACTGCGCAGCGCATCGAGGCGTCGGGCGGCACCCTCCTCTGAGCTCCTTTGGCGGCCCTTCGGCGGCGGGGGCCGTGAAAAGGTATGGCGAGAGCGAACATGAGCCGGATAGCGCGCCGTGTCTGCTCTCGCCGTACCTTTTGGCGGACATCGGCCGTCGGAGTGGCGATGGCGGGGTGTCCGCGAGCGCACGCGCGTCGAGGGGGCGGCTCGACGGCGACGGCGGGCGGGTGGGTGGCTGAGCCAACTCCGGAGATTCAGCTCTGGCGGGGTCAACTCCGGAGTCTTGGCGGCGTGTCCGGCTGGAAGTCCGGAGTTGGCCCACCGCAGGCGGGCAGGTGTGGCAGCGGACGGGCGGGCGGGTGCGGCGACGGCCGGGGCAACTCCGGAGATTCGGCTCCTGCGGAGGCAACTCCGGAGTTTCAGCGGCGTGTCCGGCTGGAAGTCCGGAGTTGGCTCACCGCGGGCGGGCAGGTGGGGCGGCGGACGGGCGGGCGGGTGCGGCGGCGGACCGGAGAGCGCGGCGGAGGGGCGGGGTGCGGCATCCGCGCCGGGATCCCGGGGCGGGGTGGGCGGGCGGGCGTAGAGTGTGGCCACGGGCGCCGCGCCGGGGAGCGGGCGGCGGCCCGGCTCGGACGAGGAGCAGCAGTGGTCGCACAGCTGGACGCGGTCTTCCGCGGATTCGACGAGGTCACGCGTGCCACGCCGGCCGAGCGCGCCGAGCTCGAGGGCCTGCGCGACGCGGTGGTCGCCGCGCTCCTCGACTCGGGCGCGGCCGTCACCACGCTCGACGTCGGCTCGTATCGCCGCGGGACGGAGATCGGCGGATCCAGTCACTGGGACCTGCTCGCCGTCCTCGCTCCGGGCCGCCGTCCCTCGCTCGGGCAGGCGCTCGACGTCCTCCGTTCGGCCGTCCCCGACGGCGTCGCCGAGGTGGTCCCGGTGAACGGCGCCGCGACCGCTGCCGGCACGACCGTCGGCGCCGGCGCCGACTCCCTCCTCGTCCGGCGCACTCCGGCGGACATGACCGGCGTGCGCATCATCCCCGCGATCGAGTCGGGCACCCGGGCCGCCTCCGACACCGTGCTCCTGCCCGACGCCGCCAGGCGCTGGGTCGCGGCCCGGCCCGCGGCCCGCGACGCCCTGCTCGACCGGATCGACGCGGACGGCTCCCTCCGTCGCCTCATCCGCCTGGTGCTCGCCTGGAAGCACCGGTTCGCCGTGCCCCTGTCGTCGTACTGGCTGGAGACGGCCGTGCTCCGGCAGGCCCTCCAGCAGCGCTCCTTCGATCCGCTGTGGGATCTGTGCTGGATCCTCGAGCAGGCCGTCGACGACGACCTGTCTGCGATCCCGGACCCGACCAGCCCGAGCGGGCGCCAGCCCGTGCGCCCTGCGGCCACGCTGGCGCGGCGCATCGAGCTGCAGTACGTCGTCGAGGCGGCGGCCCGACGCGTGCGCGACGCCGTCGACGCGTACCTCGACGACGACGCGGATGCGGTGATCGCCGCCCTCCGGGATGTCCTGGGCCAGGACGTCCCTCCCGTCACGGTCTGAGCGTCCCCGACCAGGGCCCGACCCCGACTCCGCTTCCGTCGAAATCCCCGTCGAAGGCTCCGACTTCGTCCGGCGCCCCGCCGACTCGCCGTCGTCCCAGTAGGGCACAAACGCATGTGGCATATACGCTTCTTGCGTCGGCAGGGCTGGGGAGCGGGTCGCATCCACGAAGGGGTCCGCCATGACCGGTCCACACGCCCACCGACAACGCTCATCGTCCCTGAGGGCGACGACATCCGTCCTCGCCGCAGCCGCCACCGCAACCGCGCTGCTCCTCGCCGGGGCACCCGGCGCGGACGCCGCCGGCGAGAGCCCCGCCTCCGACATCAGCGACCCGATCGCGCTGATGTCCGTGCTCGCCCCCGACCTCCTGCAGCAGACCAGCGCCTCCGGGCTCGGCGTCCAGGACCCTGCGGTGTTCTCGGTCACGCTGCCCGCCGATTCGCGCGGCGAGGTCGCGCTGCGACCGACCGCGACCGAGGGGTCGGGCCAGGCCACGAGCATCCGCCTGGCGGATCAGACCGCCCCCGGCGTCGAGGGACGCCCGCAGGGCGGCATCACCGTGTTCGACCAGGGCGCCTCCGCCACCTACGTGCAGCCGCTGACGAGCGGCGTGCGACTGCTCACCGCCTACGCCGACGCCTCCACCGGCGGAGACCGGGCCTTCGAGCTCGACCTGCCCGACGGCGCCACCGCCACCGCCCTGCCCACCGGCGACACCGTCGTCGCGGATGCGGAGGGTCGCTACATCGGGTCCGTCCTGCAGCCGTGGGCGGTCGATGCGACAGGTCGGCAGCTGCCGACGTCGTACTCGTGGGACGGGGACGTCCTCACCCAGCACGTCGACCTCGCGGATGCGGAGTTCCCGGTGCTCGCAGACCCCACCTGGTACTACTCGTACGACTTCTGGGCCGGACTGCCCGGCTATCACGCGAACGTGCCGAAGACCCCCGACTACCAGGCCGACGCGATGCTGCACAACTGCTTCAACTGCTACTTCCCGATCGGGAACGCTCCGAGGGCGTATCCGCGCGACGGTGACGTCATCAACCTGAACGCGAGTCCGTTCTCGTTCATCGTCATCCCGGCCCCGGTGAAGGTGCAGACGGCGATGGGCGGTGCCCTGCAGTTCGTCGCGGCCCGCGGTCACTTCGACGGGGCGGGCTCGATGGTCACGTTCTCCTGGTACAACGACGCGTCCGGGTACCTGCACCTCTACGTGCACGCCATGGTGCTGCGCGACCTCGGGTCGGTGGTGAACGCCCACAACGCGCTCATCGCCGGGGCGAACTGGCTGACCTTCTGGCAGAGGATCGTCGACAGGACGGGAACGTCCCCCGGAGCGGGCGGCGTGTGACCTGGGCCGTCCTGCTGACGCGCGCGCTGCTCATCCCCCTCGGGGCGCTGAGTGGCGCGCTCGTCGGCGCCGCCGTGGGCGGGCAGGCGGCCCTGCCCGACCCCGCCCTCGGCGCGGGATCGTCGCCGGGATACGTCCTTCTCGCGATCTCGTTCGGTGCCGTTCCCGGCGGGGTGCTGGGGGCCGTCGTCGGCGGTCTCACCGCCGGGCTCCTCTTCGCGGGAGAGCTCGTCGCCGGCGTCCGCTCGCGTCATCCGGTGCGTGCGGCCGTACTGGCGTGGGGCGGGGGAGTCTGGCTCGTCGGATGCCTGGCGGTGGCGGGGGTGCTGGCCCTGACCACGGGCGCCGCGCCGATCACCTCCGCGGCACCGCCTACGGAGGCCCTGGTCGCGCAGTGGTCGCAGCCGCTCGCGCTGACGGCGGTCGCCGCGGGGTTGCTCGCTCTCGGGATCGGGGTCGAGCGGGTCGTGGTCCTCCGGTCGAGCCCGGACCAGCTTCCCGGCATCGTCGAGCGGCGCAGCAGGGGTGCGTCGAGGGGTGGATCCGCGGTCCCTTGATGCCGTGATGGCGGTGTCGCAGACTCGAGGGATGGACAGACAGCAGCTCGCCGACTTCCTCCGCACCCGTCGCGAGGCGCTGCAGCCGGAGGACGTGGGCCTCGCCCGCGGGCCGCGGCGTCGCACGCACGGGCTGCGACGCGAGGAGGTCGCCGCGCTGAGCGGGATGTCCACCGACTACTACGCGCGCCTCGAGCAGGAGCGGGGGCCGCAGCCGTCCGAGCAGATGCTCGCGGCGATCGCCCGCGGCCTCCGGCTCGACCTCGACGAACGCGACCACCTCTTCCAGCTCGCCGGACACAACGCGCCCGCCCGCGCGCTCCGCACCGACCACATCAGCCCCGGGCTCATGCGGGTGCTCGACCGGCTCGCCGACACCCCGGCGCAGGTCATCGGGGGTGTCGGGGAGACCCTCATCCAGACCCCTCCCGCGGTGGCGCTGCTGGGCGACCAGACCTCCTTCACGGGGATGCGTCGCAGCACGCCGTACCGCTGGTTCACCGACCCGACGTCGCGCCGCATCTACCCGGAGGAGGATCACGACATCCACTCGCGGAACTACGCGGCGGACCTGCGACGCGCGCTCGCGCGCGAGGGCTCCGGATCGCAGGCCGATCGCATCGTGCACGCCCTGCTCGAGGAGAGCCCCGAGTTCGCGGAGCGCTGGGCTCGCCACGAGGTCGCCCGCCGCCACGGGGAGAAGCGGATGCAGCATCCCGAGCTCGGCATCCTCACCCTGCATTGCCAGCTGCTGCTCGACGAGGAGCAGGCGCAGACCCTCCTCGTCTTCACCGCCCGCCCCGGAACGGACGACCACGACAAGCTCGCGCTCCTCTCGGTGATCGGCACGCAGCAGCTCGCGTCCTCTTCGGCGCACGAGAGCAGCGCACGCGCCTGAGCGCGTCGACCGTGCGGCGGGTGCGGTTCCGTCGGAGGAGCGCCGTCGGCGAGCGCTCAGGCGGGTCGTCAGCGAGCGCTCAGGCGGGCCGGATCCGCAGCAGGATGCGACCGGCGGCCTCGTCGCGCACGAGCGCGTTCTCGACGACCGCGGACGCCGCGAACTGCCAGCCGTACTTCTCGCGGAACGCGCGCTCCGCCGCGGCCATCCCCGCCTCGTCGGTGACGATCTCGGCGTGTCCCTCGGTGGAGTCCATCCGCTCGTTCACCCGCCCGCGGACGGTCGACCCGCGCAGCGTCACGCGCGGGGTGTGGCGGATGCGCTTCGCCTTCCCGGTCTGCGCGCCCGTCACCACGAGGAGATCGTCGCCGTCCGCCACGATCCACACCGGCGTGGTGACCGCCACCCCGCTCCGTCGGTACGTCGTCAGCGCGACATACCGCTCCCGCCCCAGCTCCTCGAACGTCCGCGCTCTCACACCCGCACCCTACGCCCGGTTGCCTCCGGTAGCGCGACCGGTCGCGGTCGCGGAGGCGGCGGCGCGGGCGGCTGCCTCGACGCGGGCGGTGTGCGCGGACCAGGCGTCGGAGTCGAGCGGCGGGATGTTGGGGTCGGCCGGGCCGTTGCCGATCCGCCCGTCGATGAGCTCGCGGACGATGTCGGCGTGGCCCGCGTGGCGAGCGGTCTCGACGCAGACGTGCACCAGGATCTGGTGCAGCGTGACGGCGCGGCGGGCCTCATCCCACCACGGCACGGATCCCGGAGCGTCGAGGGGCAGGGCGTCGATGGTCGCGTCGGAGTGGGCGGCGGAGTAGTGGTGGAGCTCGACGATGTCCTCCCTCGACTCGTCCGCCGTCGCCCACATGTCGGCGTTGTCGGGTGCGGTGTCGTCCATCCACGGGAGGGCGGGACCCGGCCGGCCGAAGACGAGACCGAAGTACTCGAGCTGCACGCTCGCGACGTGCTTCACCAGGCCGAGGAGGTTCGTGCCCGTCGGAGTGAGCGGGCGGCGGATGTCGTACTCGCCGAGTCCGTCGAGCTTCGCGAGCAGGTCGGAGCGGCGGACCGCGAGGTAGCGCTGGAGTGTCGCCTTCGGTTCCATGGTCGCAGCATAGGCTCGGGAGCGTGGATGACGTGAGCCCCAGCCGGGCGGTGAGCACTGCGGTCGAGGCCGCGGTCGCGCGCCTCGAGACCGCCGGAGCGCGCGACGAGGCGCTCGCGGACTACGTCGTCCCGAAGCGGGTGCTCGGGATCCAGCGCGCTCCGCAGATGGTGCCGGTCGGTCGCGTCTGGCGGCTCGGCGTGCTGCTCGTCGGAGCGCGGGGCGAGCTCTTCGCCACCGGGGAGGTCACGCGGGCGGTCGAGCCGCGGCATCCGAACAACCAGGCCGTCTCGCAGGAGGTGCGGCGCGCGCATCAGCTCGCGGCGTTCAAGGGCCCGTTCGCGCCCGGCGACACGGTCAACTACGACGCCTCACCCGTCGACCTGGCCGCCCTCGATCGCGGAGAGCCCTCGGGTCCGCTGATCGTGGCCGAGGGGATCGTGCTGGTGCGGTGGAGCCCCTCGAGCGGAGCGACGACCCCGCTCGAGCGCTACCTCGCCGACCGCGTCGACCTGCTCGTCGATCCGCCCGGCGGCGCGGGCGAGACCGAGCGCTGAGGACCGTTACGACAGCACGTCCTTCGTGGTGAACCGGCCGTAGGCGAGCGCCCCGAACACCGCCACGTACGCCAGCTGCAGCAGGGCGTTGCCTCCGAACGAGCTCCAGTCGATCGGCTGGCGCAGGAGGTCGGCGAAGTCGAGCCAGTGGTAGGTGAAGAGCCACGGATGCAGCCACTCCAGCTGCGAGAGCTGGCCCACCACCTGAGCGGCGATCGCCAGCACGACGGTCGCGGCCATGGCGCCGACCGGCGCATCCGTCAGCGTCGAGATGAACAGCCCGATCGCCGCGAGTCCGGTCAGCGAGAGCGCCACGAACAGCGCGATGAGGAGGCTGCGGCCGAGGGCCTCGCCGACGTCGACGGTCGCTCCCGACAGCAGCGTGACGGGCCCGATCGGGAACAGCGCCCATCCGATCAGGGTGCCGACGACGGTCACGGCCAGCGTCGCGACCAGGCAGAACACCACGGCGGCCGTGAACTTCACGACGAGCAGGCGGATGCGGCCCACCGGCGACACGAGAAGGTAGCGGAGAGTGGCGGAGCTCGCCTCGCCGGCGATGGAGTCGCCCGCCACCACGCCCACGGTGAGCGGCAGGAACAGCGGGATCGACACGACCAGGGCGGTGAACCCGACGAAGAGCCCGTTCTGCGTGATGCTGCCGAGGAACGCGGGCCCGCGGCCGTCGCCCCCGTCGGTGAGCCGCACGGCCACGGCGATGAGCACGGGCACGGCGGCCAGCGCGGCGAGCATCGCCCAGGTGCGCGGGCGGCGGAACAGCGTCGCGAGCTCGGAGAGCAGGAAGCCGAGGCCGACCGCCCGGCGCGGGCGCCCGGCGTCGGTGCCGCCCCGCCCTGCGGGCGCGGCCGGTTCGGGGCCGGGCGTCGAGGCCGGGGCCGAGGCGGGCTCGGGCACGGAGTCAGCGGACGACATCGAACCCCTCCCCCGTCAGGGCGACGAAGCGGTCCTCCAGCGAGGTCTTCTGCACGGCGAACCCGAGCACGGCCACGCCCGCCTCGACGAGCTCGCGGACGATCAGCTCCGGCGGCACGTCGGGCGCGAGCACCGCGCTCACGATCCGCTCCTCGCCCGCCCGCACCTCGATCTCGACCTCGGAGTCGTCGTCGCGGTGCAGGAGCCGTCGCAGCACGGCGGCCGCGGTGTCCGCATCCGACACCCGTGTGGTCAGCACCGCTCGGCTCTCGCCGCCGGCGCGCAGCTCGTCGAGCGAGCCCTGCGCCACGATCGCGCCCGCGCTCATCACGGCCGCGTGCGTGCACATCTGCTCGATCTCGGCGAGCAGGTGACTCGACACGAACACCGTGGTCCCCTCGGCGGCGAGCGACCGGATGAGCGACCTCACCTCCCGGGTGCCCTGCGGATCCAGCCCGTTGGTGGGCTCGTCGAGCACGATGAGGTCGCGCGGCATCAGCAGCGCGTTCGCGATCCCGAGGCGCTGCTTCATGCCGAGGGAGTACGCACGGGCGCGCTTGCCCGCCGCCTGCGTGAGCCCGACGCGTTCGAGGGCGCGGTCGACGCGCGCGCGACGCGTGCGGCGCGGCGCCCATCCGTCGGCGGCGTCGAACCGCAGCAGGTTGGCTCTGCCCGACAGGAACGGCGTGAAGCCGGGGCCCTCGATGAGCGCGCCCACGGCGGGGAGGACGTGGGCGAGGTCGGTCGGCATCGGTCGGCCGAGCATCCGCATCTCACCCGCGCTGGCGCGCGCGAGGCCGAGGAGCATCCGGATCGTGGTCGTCTTGCCCGATCCGTTCGGGCCGAGGAAGCCGAACACCGACCCGCGGGGGACAGCGAGGTCGATGCCGGCGACGGCGAGCTGCGATCCGAACCGCTTGGTGAGCCCGTGGGTCTCGATGGCCAGCTCGGACCCGGGGAGCCCGGAGTCGCCGGGGCGCGCCGGAGCCTGCGCGACCGCGCTCATCGACGCCGCACTACTGCGCGGCGGCCGACTGCAGCGAGCCGAGCGGCACCGCACCCACGAGCACGCGCCCGTCGTCGGTGATGAGCGCCGACACCAGCGTGGTCTGCAGCGCGTATCCGCCGTCGACCCGGGTCGCCAGCTGCGAGAAGAGCGGCGACGACGTGAGGTCGCCGACTCCCGCCTGCCCGGTCGGGATCGACACCACCGACGACCAGCCCTCGCCGGTCACCGTCGGCCTCGGATGCGTGCTGTCGCCGTGCCCCGACGCGTCGCCGGCGTCGCCGGTCCAGTCGGAGGCGTCCTTCTCGGTCACGTCGGTCCCCGCGGGAGGGGTGAACGCGAAGAGGTCGGCGGACGGGGTGTCGTAGGAGATCGAGGTGAAGCCGACCTCGAACGCCGGGTCGGAGGCGCCGGTGGCCAGGACCTGGACGCGCAGCGGGAGCCCGGTCTCGGCGTCGACCGCGATCGAGACGCTGCCGACGAGGGTGTCGCCGCCGCGCGGGGTGAGGACGAGGTCGTACGCGTCGCGACCCGCCACTGACGCGTCGGGACCGAGCGAGACCTCGGTGGAGGAATCGACCGCGTCGAGGAAGCGCTGGGCGAGGTCGGCGGGGGAGAGGGTCTGCGTCTCGGGCGCGGCGCTGCCGTCGGGTGCGGCGCCCTCGCCCCGCGTGACATGCACGGCCGAGGCGTCCTTCGAGTCGTAGAGCCACACGCCGTCGGGCGAGGCGATGACGTCGCGCTCCGCGAGCTGGTCGAGCACCTGGATGCGGGCAGCGTCGCCGTCGACGTAGACACGTGCCGAGTGGTCGGCGGTGAGCAGCTCGAGGGCGTCGGCCGCGGTCTGATCGCCGTCACCGCTCGCGCCGCCTCGACTCGAGCCGGAGGAGCCCGACCCGAGCCCCGACACGTCGGGGAGCCCGAGGTCGGAGGTCTGCTCGACGTCGCCGGAATAGGCGCTCACGTCGGCGCCGGCGGCCAGCTCGAGCACCTCCTGCGGGCTCTTGTCGGGCAGATCCGCGGAGGCGGTCGAGACCGCTCCGCCCACCACCGCTGCGGCGATCACCGCGGGGACGGCCACCGCCGGAACCCAGCGCTGCCACGTGCGTGCCATGCGTCACCTCACTCGTGCGTTGCTGCGCCCGACGCTACGCCGCCACCCCGAGAGTTGCCTGCGGGCCCCTCCCCTCGCCGTGCGGGCGCGGCTCACGTCGAGTGCCCACTTCTCGCCCCTGGGAGCGTGGGAATGCCGCCGAAAGTGAGCCCTCGGCGTTCGCGCGTGCTGCGTAGCCTCACGTGCACCTGCTGGCGCATCCGTCGAGTGCTCACTTCTTGCGCCGAGGCCGCGCAGGATGCCGCCGAAAATGAGCACTCGGCGGGCCGCGGGGGGCCGCGGGCGGGTCAGCCGCGGATGTCGGTGGCCTCCGGGCCCGGGATGAGGGCGAGCTTGCCGCCCGGGTGCTGCTCCATCAGCAGGCGGAGGGCGTCGCGGGCCTGGTCGAGGGGGAAGGTGCGGGCGATCGGCACCACGAGCGAGCGCGCCGCCGCGAGGTCGATGATCCGCTGCCGGTTCGCGTCGCGGTACTCCTGGCTCGAGGGGATGGCGCCCTGGATGAAGCGGAAGCCGTCCGCCTTGGCGCGTCCGGCGTTCGCGATGGTCACGATCCGCTGCCGGTCCGCGGTGACCGCGAGCGAGACGTCGGCCGCCTCGTCGGTGCCCACCGCATCCAGCGACGCGGCGACCCCGTCCGGCGCCAGCGCGCGCACACGCTCGAGCAGACCCTCGCCGTACTCCACGGGCTCTCCGCCGAACTCGCGCACCGCCTCGAACCGGGCAGGACTCGCGGTGCCGATCACGGAGGCGCCGAGCAGCGACGCCTGCTGCAGCACGCTCACCCCGACCGCGCCCGATGCCCCGTGCAGCAGCACGGTGTCGCCCGGGCCCACGCCGGTCACGGCGAGCATCTCGGCCGCCGTGGTGCCGGCCAGCAGCAGGTTGGCCGCCTCCGCGAAGTCGAGCGTGTCGGGCTTGGCGTAGACGTCCTTCGCCGGCACCGTGACCGCCGATGCGTATCCGCCCCGGATGCGGAACGCCAGCACCGCATCCCCCACCGCGCCACCACCGGACGCGATCGAGGTGTCGGGCCCGATCGCCGAGATGATCCCCGCCACCTCGTAGCCCACCCGCACCGGCAGCAGCGAGCGATCGGTGCCGTGCGCGACGTGCTTCGCGTCCGCGGGGTTCATGCCCGCCGCCTGCACGTCGATCGTCACCTCGCCCGGGCCGGGCGCCGGCACCTCCAGCTCCACCTCCCGGAACACGTCGAGCCCGCCGAAGTCCTCCGCGACCCACGCGGTCGCCGTCCTGTGCACTGCCATGCCCCCATCCAACCGCCGTCCGCGCCGGGGGCGCCAGCGATCGAGCGGATGCACAGCACCACGCACGCCGGCGCCGGACGCGTGCGCTTAGGCTCGAAGGGTGAGCGATGACTACCTGCCCCGCGGGCGAGCCTCCCTCGAGGTGCTGCGTGCCGAGGCCGCCGACGAGCTCGCGACCGTGGTGCAGGAGCGCCTCCTCTTCGGGGAGGACCCGTGGGAGTTCATGGAGGAGCTCCCGAGCGTCGACGAGCTCGTGGTCTCCCTGCTGCGGGCCGACAACATCATGCGCGACGGCGGACGGCGGCCCACGCGGTCCCGCGACTACCGCGTCCTGCGGCAGATCGCCCTGGACTACCCGCCCCTCACCCGCACGGTGTGGCGGATGCTCGACGCCGATCACGGATCGCGCTGGGCCTCCTGAGCGGACCGCTCGACGGTGCGCGCGAGAGGCCGCGCACCGCGTGAGCGCGCATCCTGGGGGCTCGACCCTGGCGTCTCCTGGACATCCCCTCCGAGACGCCGGAGACGGGTTGGCACGGGCCGCGGAGCGCGGAAACGTGGAGACCTGACCGGATCAGCAACGAACGGAAGGAGAGCCCATGCTCACCCTCACCGACAATGCCAGCACCGTCGTGAAGACCCTCGCGGAGCGCTCGCTCGGCGACAGCGCCCCGGAGGGCGGCCTTCGCATCTCGAGCGGATCGGCGAGCGACAGCTTCGACGTCGCCCTCGCTCCGGCGCCCGCGGGCAGCGACCAGATCGTCCAGTCGCAGGGCGCGAACGTCTTCGTCGACGAGTCGGCGACCGCCGCGCTCGACGACAAGGTGCTCGACGCCCAGATCGACGAGCAGGGCGGGGTGCGGTTCGCGCTCGCCCAGCAGGGCGCCTAGCGCCCCAGGCGCGCTGCGTCGTCGCCTGAACACCGAATACGTGAAAGCCCCGCGATATATGCGGGGCTTTCACGCATTCGGTGTCGAAGCGACGTCACACGGCGCGGGCCGACGGCGATGACGACGACCGCCGCCGCGGGCCTCAGGACGAGACGTGCCGGAGGATGCGGCCCCACACGCTCGCGATCACGAGCGCGCCCGCGCCCCGGACGCGGACGACCCGGGCGACGCCGCGCGGCATCCGCCGCCGGAGCCACGCCCCGTCGTCGACGGTGGTGAGCTCGTCGCGGTCGCCCGCGCCCTCGCCGTAGACGAGCAGCGTCGGCGCCTCGACGGCGCCGAGCTGGTGGGTCCACCGGTGGTCGCGCAGCGCGAGCCGGTCCGTCTCGCCGCCGACCGAGCCCTGCAGCGCGGCCTCCTCGAGCATCCGGTCGAGTCGGTTCCGGAGGCCGGGCTTGCGCAGCGCGGGATCCTCCGCGGTCACGTCGAGCGAGGCGAGCGAGTACGGCACGAGTCCCTGCAGGACGGGGTCGAACGTCTGCGTGGTCGGGGTCGGCACGGAGACCGCCGCGACGCGGTCGACGAGGTCGGGTCGCCGCGCGGCGAGCGAGAGCGCGACCATCCCGCCGGTGCCCCAGCCGACCACGCCGACCCGGCCGTACCGGCTGCCGCCGGAGGAGCGCGCCACCTGCTCCGACCGCGAGAGGAACTCGGCGATGTCGTCGGCGCGGGCCTCGATCCGCGTCGGCTCGCCCGGACGCAGCGGGTCGGAGGCGCCGTAGCCGGGCCTGTCGAGCGAGAGGATGTGCGTGTTCGACCGCTGCGTGGCGATCGGATCCGGGTCGAACCCTCCCGCACCCGGAGTCGGATGGCAGACCACGACGAGCCGGCCCGAGGCGGGGTCGCCCGTGGCCGAGACCCCCAGCGACCTCCCGGACGCGAGCGTGAACAGATGGTTCGCCATGCTCCGATTCAACACGGTCCTTGCCGGCACCCGCACCCCGTCCGTCAGGGGGTGGGGCGCGGGCGGCGTCGGGCGTACGGTCTGCCGTATGCCTCGAACTGCGCAGAAGGTCCTCATCCTCGGCGGCGGCTACGCCGGGCTCTATGCCGCCCGCACCCTGCAGCGCGAGAGGGAGCTGCCGCTGTCCATCACGGTCGTCGACCCCAATCCGTACATGACGTACCAACCCCTCCTGCCGGAGGTGGCGGGCGGTCACGTCGATCCCGTCGACGTGGCCGTGACCCTGCGTCCGTCGCTCCGACGCTGTCGCGTCATCCGCGGTTCGGTGACCGGGCTCGACTCGGCCGTCAAGCGCGCCACGGTCGAGGTCGTCGACGGGAGCAGCGTCGAGCTCGCCTACGACGAGGCCATCCTGGCGATGGGCGCCGTGACGCGTGTGTTCCCGACGCCGGGACTGGAGGAGCTCGGGATCGGGTTCAAGACCGTCGAGGAGGCGGTCTACGCGCACAACCACGTCCTGGAGCAGCTCTCGATCGCCGCGAACGCGCAGGACGAGGACGAGCGGCGGCGCGCTCTCACCTTCTTCTTCGTCGGCGGCGGCTACACCGGGGTGGAGGCGCTCTCGGAGCTGTCGAACCTCACCCGCCTGGCCGTGAAGGAGTACCCGCAGCTCGATCCCGCCACGATCCGCTGGATCCTGGTCGAGGCGCTCGACCGCGTCGCGCCCGAGGTGGGCCCCGAGCTCTCCGGATGGACGCTGCAGCACCTCCGCGACCGCGGGGTGGACGTGCGGCTGGAGACCACCGTGAAGTCGTGCGAGGGCGGCGAGGTCGTGCTCTCCACCGGGGAGAGCATCGCGACGAACACGCTGATCTGGACGGCCGGCGTGCAGCCGAACCCGGTGCTCGACCGCCTCGACGTGCCGCGAGGCCCCAAGGGGCACGTGATGGCCGAGGCCACCCTGCACGTGGTCCGCGAGGACGGCACGTGGGTCGACGGGCTGTGGGCGGTGGGCGACATCGCGCAGGTGCCCGACCTCACCGCGGAGAAGCAGCCCGCCTACTACCCGCCGAACGCCCAGAACGCCATGCGCCAGGGCCCCGTCGCGGCGCGCAACATCCTCGCCGCCCTGCGCGGCCAGGCGCCGGAGGAGTACCGCCACCCGTCCCTCGGCACGGTCGCGAGCTACGGCATCGCCACAGGAGCGGCGAACATCAAGGGCATCCAGCTCAAGGGGCTCCCCGCCTGGCTCGCGCACCGCGGCTATCACGCGCTCGTGCTCCCGACGCTCCGGCGCAAGGTGCGCGTGGTCATGGGGTGGATCACCGAGCTCCTCACGGGAACGGATGCGACCCCGCTGCGGGCGATCCAGCATCCGCACGCCTCCTTCCGTGCCTCCTTCGTGGCGCTGAAGCAGAAGGGCGAGAAGGGATAGCGCATGACATAGTGGAGGCGGGGGGCCGACCCGAAGGGCCCGACGCGCGTGCCGCATCCGCGGTGCGTCCAACGCCGACACGAAGGGTCCCATGGTCGCCGCAGCCGCACTAGGAACCGTCCTCACGATCGCCGCCATCGCCGTCGGGGTGATCATCGTCCTGATCGTCGTGATCACGCTGCTGCGCGGCATCAAGGTCGCCAAGCCCGACGAGGCGATCATCGTCACCTCGCGCCAGCGCGCGGTGAAGCCCGGCGAGACCGCGCTCGAGGAGACCGAGAACGCCGGCCAGCGCGTGGTCTTCGGCTCGCGGGTGTTCGTCAAGCCCATCGTCGAGGCGCACTTCAAGCTGAGCCTCCGCAGCCGGCAGCTGAACGTGCAGGCCACCGCTCAGACACGGGATGCGATCACCATCCGCGTGAACGCCGTCGCCGTCGTCAAGGTGGGCGGCTCCGAGTCGATGGTCCGCGCGGCCGCGCAGCGGTTCCTCAACCAGCAGGACCAGATCGAGACCTCCACTGAGGAGGTGCTGTCCGGATCCGTGCGATCGATCGTCGGTCAGCTCACGGTGACCGAGATCATCACCAACCGCCAGGCCCTGCAGGGACAGGTGCTGGAGGCGGTGCGCGAGTCGCTCGACGTGCAGGGCCTGCAGATCGACACGCTGCAGATCAAGGAGATCGACGACGACAACGGCTACATCCGCGACCTCGGTCGCGCGGAGGCCGCGCGGGTGAAGCAGGTCGCCGAGATCGCCGAGTCGGTGGCGCGCCAGGCGTCCGAGGAGGCGCGCATCGCCGCCGAGCAGGCGGTCGCGGAGCAGCAGCGCAAGCTCGACCTGCGCAACGCCGAGATCCAGAAGGAGACCGACAAGGCGCGGGCCGAGGCGTCGGCGGCGAAGCCGCTCGCCGAGGCGATCTCGCAGCAGGAGGTCATCTCGCAGCAGGAGATCACGGCCGGGAAGCGCGTCGGTCTCCGCAAGCAGGAGCTCGACGCCGAGATCCGCGCGGTCGCCGACGCCGAGGCGTACTCGGTCGAGAAGAAGGCGCAGGCCACGGCCGCGGCGAACATCGCGGCGGCGAACGCCGAGCGCGACCGGCGCAAGGCCGCCGCGGAGGCGTTCGAGGCGGAGGGTGTGTCGGAGCGCAACCGCCGTCGGAGCGCCGCCGAGGCCCTCGAGGCCGAGGGTGTGGCCGAGAAGAACCGCCGTATCGCCGCCGCCGAGGCGCTGCGGGCCGAGGGTGAGGCCGAGGCCGCCGCGATCCAGGTGAAGGGCACCGCCGAGGCCGAGGCCACCCGGGCCAAGGCCGAGGCGCTCGAGGAGCGCGCCGAGGACCTTCTGCGCCAGGAGATCATCGGTCAGCTCCCCGCCATCGTCCGTGCCGCGTCCGAGCCGCTGTCGGCGATCTCGAACATGACCGTCATCGCCGGCGAGGGCGGATCGGGGTCGGGCTCGTCCGCCGCGACCGGCGCGGTGAGCGCCTCCGTCGCGACGCAGCTCGCGACCTCGATGCAGCTCATCCGCGACCTGGTCGGGGTCGACGTCGCCGAGATCATCACCGGTCGCGCGACCGGGGCCGCCACGGGCGAGGCGATCGGCAAGGCTCTCGCTGGCGCGGGCGCGAGCGCCGGCGCCGGCGCAGGCTCGCGCCGCAGCGCGGGAGCGACCGCGGCGGACTCGAGCGCGGGCACGTCCGACGCCCCCAAGGTGTGACCCGATCCGTCACTTTCGGCTAGTCGCGCGGTCGCGCACTAGCCGAAAGTGACGGGTCAGGAGGACCTCAGGGGCGGGATGGGGTGGCTCGGCCGCGCTTGCGCGCCTTCTTGAGCGCCTTCTCGGCGGCGGCCTCCTGCAGCTCCGCCTTCTCGGGGAGGGAGGGCTCGGCGAACGCCGGAGCGGCCTCGTCCGGCGGGTTCCAGGCCTTGACGATCGACCACGCCACCGCGGCGATGGGGACCGACAGCACGGCGCCGAGGATCCCGCCGAGGATCGTGCCCGCGGTCAGGGCGAGCAGGATGACGAGCGGGTGCAGCTTGAGCGACCGCCCCTGGACGACCGGCTGGAGGAAGTTCCCCTCGAGCTGGTTCACCGCGATCACCACGGCCACGACGATGAGGGCAGCGACCGGTCCGTTGGCGACGAGCGCGACGAGCGCGGCGAGGATGCCCGCCACCGTCGCCCCCACGATCGGGATGAACGCGCCGATGAAGACGATCACGGCGAGGGGCAGCGCCAGCGGCACCTGGAGCACGAGCAGCCCGATGCCGATGCCGGCGGCGTCGACGAACGCGATGAGGGCGGTGCCCCGCACGTAGCCGCCGAGCGACTTCAGCGCCACGCCGCCGATGCGGTGGCCGCGGTCGAGGTTGCGCCCGTGGAAGGGGCGGAGGAGGAAGCGCCAGATCCGGTCGCCGTCCTTGAGGAGGTAGAACAGCACCACGATGGCGAGCACGGCGCCGGTGACGATGTCGGCGGCCACGGAGATGCCGGTGAGTGCGCCGCTCGAGAACGAGCTGCTGGTGAGGAAGCCCACGGCGGTGTCGCGGATGCTGTCGAGCTGCTGCTGGTCGATGGGCAGCGAGCCGCTCTGCAGCCAGCCCTGGACCTGATCGATGCCCTGGACGGCCGAGCTCGACAGCTCGTCCCACTCGTTGCGCACGGCGAACACGATGAGCGTGATCACGCCGCCGAAGATCACCACGCCGGCGATGAGCGTGGTCCAGGTGGCGAGCATCGCGCTGAAGCCGTGGCGGCGGAGCCAGCCGATGACCGGGGCGAACGCGGCCGCGACCACGATCGCGATGAGCACCGGCAGCACCACGAGCTTCACCTGCACCAGCCCGATGACGAGCACCGACACGACGGCCAGCACGAGCAGCACCTGCAGACTCCGGGTCGCCACCACGCCGAGGCGGCCGGTCCACAGCCTCCGCAGAGACGGATGCTCGTACGTGGAGTGCGGCCGAAGGGTCGCCTCGGGCGCGAGGTCGACCTCCGCCGGCGCCGCGCTCGTCGTGGGCCCGCCCGACGCAGGGGTGGTCTCGTCGGGCACGGGGGTGCCGCCCACCGGCGGCGGGACGGCCGCGGCCTCGGGGGCCGGTCGCTCGGAGTCGCTCATGGCATCGAGCCTCCCACTCTCGGGCGGCGCCCGCCTGGCCGTCGCGGTGTCAGGCCCCTGTGGTGGCTTCGGCGCGCATCCGCTTCGACAGTCGCGGACGCCAGCGCTTCGCGACCGTGCCGAGCGCGTCGGGCGGGACGAGCATCCGGACCCGGGGGCGCATCCAGAGCACGTAGCTGAGCACGATCCACACGATGCCGAGCAGCGGGACGATGCCGAAGAGGTCGAGGTCGGCGACCGCGATCACGGTGTCGTTGATCGTGTGGAGGGCGATCGCGATGACGAGCCCGAGGGCGCCGAGCCCGGTGAACGCCCGGCCGCGACGGTGCGCGCCGAGCCAGATGAGGGCGGCGGCGCCGCCCGTCCAGAAGACGTGTCCGAGCTCCTCCCAGATGCGCGTGAGGTAGATGTAGCCGGTGTGGCCGGCGTCGCCCTGCACGATCTGCTGCGCCGTGAGGGTCGTCGAGTGCAGGTCGTCGAGGGCGCCGCCGACGTAGAGGGCGCCTTCGACGATGCCGAAGACCGCTCCTGCGACGACCACGGTCCACACGCCGACCCGCGGGTCCTTGAACGCCGCGGGCCCCAGGAGCAGGAGCAGGAACGGGATGAGCAGCTTCGTGATCTCCTCGATCGGGCCGCCCGACGCCATCGACCCGGCCGGGAGGAAGGGCATGAGCGCCCGCTCGGCGTAGAACGAGACCGTGATGGCGAACGCCCCGGACACGGCTCCCCAGAGGACCGCCGAGCGCACGTGCAGCGAGCCGATCCGCAGCCGCGAGCGCACCGCCAGGCACACCGCGACGAGAGGGCCGGCCACGCCGATGCCGCCGCCGATCCCGGCGACCCAGGACGATCCGATCCCCGCGCCGATGACGGCCACGAAGAAGCCGAGGACGACGCCCACCACCGCGATGTAGAGCGAGGGGCGGGTGAACGCGTGCCCGATCGGGTGCCTGAGGTGCAGCTCGGGGGCGTCGGCCGCACGCACGGGCTCGCCCGTCCAGGCCGCCCCGTCCCAGCCTCGCGCGAAGCCCGCGTATCCGGTGGGGTAGGAGCCGGCAGGCGGCTGGGCGAAGGGCGAGGGCAGGCGCGCGGCGGTCGTCACAGGTCGCAAAGTATCGGTCGGATGCGCTGCTGCGGTGCGCAGGGTGAGTACTGTCTCACCTCGATCGCGTCACCCGCCGCGTTCAGCGAGGTGTCGGCGGGCGGACAGGAGCCCTCCGTACGATGGGCCCGATGGAATGGATCGTCGACGTCGTGCTGCTCCTCATCGCGGTCGCCGCGGTGATCGGAGGGTGGCGCAGGGGCCTGCTGGTGACGGCTGCCTCGCTCCTCGGGGTGGCCGCCGGCGCCTGGCTCGCGACGTTCGTCGTGCCCCCGCTCGTCGACTGGCTCGCGGCGACGGTCGGCTGGAGCGGCACGGTCCAGCGCATGATCGCCGCCGCGGTGGCGCTGCTGCTCTGCCTCGCGCTGGGCGTGGCCGTGCTCTCGCTCGTGGCGGGGCTCATCCGCCGTGCTGTGGGGGTGCTGCGGATCGCCCGCGGCCTCGACTCGGTGGGTGGAGCTGTGCTCGGTCTCGCCACATGGGCGGTCGCGGTGTGGCTCGTGGCGGGGTTCCTGCAGACCACGGCGTTCCTCCCGGCGCAGCAGCTCGCCTCCTCGTCGCAGGTGGTGTCGACGTTGAACCGGATCAGCCCGGTCCCGCCCTCGACCGTGCTCGGCGCCCTCGGCGACGCACTCGACACCGTCGGGTTCCCGAAGGTCTTCGCCGACGGGGTCGAGGTCATCCAGGGCACCCAGGCCCCCGATCCGTCCGTGCCGGATGCGGTCAACGCCGCGTCCCCGGCCGTCGTCCGCGTGCTGAGCTCCGCTCCGCAGTGCTCCGGCGGGGCCGAGGGATCCGGCTGGGTCGTCGCTGAGGACCGCGTCATCACCAACGCGCACGTCGTCGCGGGATCCGATCAGCTCGTCGTGCAGATCGGCGGCGTGGGGGAGCAGAAGCCGGCCACCCTCGTCGCGTTCGACCCCGAGACCGACCTCGCCGTGCTCGACGTCCCGGGGCTGGGGGTCGCTCCGCTCTCCCTCGGCACCGAGCTCGGCGCGTCCGACGCCGCCTACGTCGCCGGCTATCCCGAGAACGGGCCGTACGAGATCGGTGCGGCGCGCATCCGTCAGGTGCTGCAGGCGACCGGGCTCGACATCTACTCGCAGAGCGAGGTGAGCCGCGAGATCTATGCGCTGCGCGGCACCGTGCGTCCCGGCAACTCGGGAGGCCCGCTGCTCGACAGCGCCGGCCAGGTGGTGGGCGTGGTGTTCGCCCGGTCGACGACGGATGCGGAGACCGGCTACGCGCTCACGCTCGACCAGATCGCGCCGATGCTCCAGCAGGTCGGCTCGACGACGCCGGTCCCGTCGGGAGCCTGCGCCGCGCGGTGACCCCTGAAGGGGGGATCCGGCGATTTGGCGGGTTGCTGAGGAATGATCCGGCATTCCGATCGCGAAATCTGATCGAAACGGTTGGACACGAGATCGAAACATCGCCGTAACGAGCGCGGGTCCGGCCGTGGATAGTGTGGCGGCACCCTAGCAACCCCGAGTCATCGCACCGGGAAGCGCACAGCCCCTGCACCACTCCTCCTGCTCGAGAGCGCCTGCCCTCGGGCGATGCGGCGCGCCCTGATGCCCTGTCTCGTCGACAGCGAAAGCAGGACTGTGCTCTGATGCACTCACCACGACCACGCGCCCGGCGCGTCGGAGCGGCACTCGCCGTGGCCGGCGCCGCGTCCGCCCTCACGCTCCTCACGGCGCTCCCCGCCAGCGCGGCTCCTACGGTGGCGCCGCCGACCCTCTCCGCGACCGCGAACGCCGCGATCGGCGACACGATCGACGTCTCGATCGCGCTGCCGGCCACCACCGACGTCTACGCGTACGAGCTGCAGCTCGCCTACGATCCCGCCCTGCTCGACTACGTCGACGGCAGCCTCTCCGGCCCCGCAGGCGGCTTCGACTCCGCCACGGAGTCCCCGACGGGCCTGACCGTCCTGCACTCGCGACTCGGCACCTCGCCCGCGCTCTCGGGCGACCTCGCCGTCAGCCTCGAGCTCACCGCCGTCGCCAGCGGCACCGCCGACCTCGACCTCGCCTCGGTCGTGCTCGTCGACGCGGCGGGCGCCTCCACCCCGCTTACCGACGTCGCGACGTCGGTGGTCGTCATCGCCGCACCGCCGGTCACCGAGCCCGACCCGGGCGCCGGCACCCCCGGCGCGTCCGCCACCGCCACTCCGACCCCGACGACGGTGGCGGCTGCCGCCGGCTCGCAGGGCGGGGACCTCGCCTCGACCGGTCTCGCCGTCGGCGGGATCGCGGGGATCGTCGCGGCCGCCGTCGCGGCCGTCGCGGCCGGACTCCTCGTCTGGCGCCGGGCGGTGAAGACCCGATGACGTCGAACCCTCAGACCAGAAGGATCCATCCGATGATGCTCCGACGCTCGCGCCCGACGGCTCTCGCCGCCTCGGGACTGCTCTCCGCCCTCGTCGCCGGAGCCGTCATCGCGACGCCCGCCGCGGCGACCGCCGCACCGGCTGCTCCGGCGGCCGAGGCCGCCATGCTCGCGCCGTACTACACGGAGCTCGACCTCACCGGCGACGACCAGGTGACGGCGGCCGATCTCGCGGTCGTCTCCGCGCACCTCGGTGCAACCTCGGCCTCGCCCGACTGGGCGAGCGTCGAGGCGGCCGACGTCGACGCGGACGGCACGATCACCGTGCTCGACCTCGCCGCGGTCTCGCAGCGCATGATCTACGACGATGGTCCGTTCGACCTCATCGAGGCCTCGAGCGTCGACATGCAGGCCGCGATGAACGCCGGCGTCACGACCTCGGTCGAGATCACCCAGGAGTACCTCGACCGCATCGCCGCCTACGACCGGGTCCAGGTCGACGCGTCGGGACGCCCGCTCAACTCGATCATCACGACGAGCGGCGTCGCGCTCGCCGCGGCGGCCCAGGCCGACGCGACCCGAGCCTCCGAGGGCATGACCAGCATGCTGCTCGGCGTGCCGATCGTGCTGAAGGACAACTACGACACCCTCGACATGCCCACCACGGGCGGCTGCGGATGCTGGGACGGGAACCAGACCACGACCGACGCCGCCATGGTGTCCGGTCTCCGTGCGGACGGGGCGATCATCCTCGCCAAGGCCAGCCTCGACGAGTTCGCCTACGGCTTCGTGTCGGAGTTCTCCGCCGGCCTGCCCGCGGGCCAGAGCCTGCTCGTCGCGAGCCCGTACAACACGAACCGCTCCGCCGGCGGCTCGAGCGGCGGCACCGGTGCGGCGATCGCGGCGAACCTCGGCGGGATCGGCTTCGGCACCGACACCGGTGGCTCCATCCGCGTCCCCTCGTCGTACAACCAGCTCGTCGGCATCCGCCCCACGGTGGGTCTGACCAGCCGTGACGGCATCATCCCGCTCGCGCTGAGCCAGGACACCGGCGGCCCGATCGCGCGCAGCGTCACCGACGCCGCCGTCGCGCTCGACGCCGTGACCGGTGTCGACCCCGCGGATCCCATCACGGCCGAGCAGGCGGGCAAGGTCCCCGACTCGTACACGTCGTACCTCGACCCCACCGCGCTGAAGGGCGCGCGGATCGGGTACGTCCCGTCGATGATCGGCAGCAACGCGACCGACGTGCGGCTGTGGGCGCAGGCCAAGGCGACGCTCGAGGCCCAGGGCGCCGAGGTGATCGCGGTGACCCCGCCGTCGGGCTTCGCGGCCGTCCTCAACGAGACCAGCGGCAGCCAGAACGAGTTCAAGCACGACCTGAACCAGTACATCGCGAACCACCTCGACCCCGACGTGGCCGCGCAGTCGATCCAGGGCATCCTCGCCTCCGGGAAGTACGTCCCCTCCCGCGCGTCGACCTACACCTCGCGCGACCGGGTCACCGAGGAGCAGTACCAGGCGTGGGCGGGGCCGACCGGCTCGCACACCACCGCCATCGCGACGGGCAACGCCGTCGTGACCGCGATGATGGACGCCCAGGACCTCGACGCCCTGGTCTACCCCTCCGGCACGCCGTACGGCACTCAGAGCACCAACCTGCGTCTGAGCCCGAACACGGGGATGCCGTCGGTCACGGTCCCGATGGGCCAGGCGATCGCCGCGGACAACACCATCACGGGTGCGGGGGTCAACCTCGAGTTCCTCGGCCGCGACTACGCGGAGGGGACGCTCATCGGGCTGACCTACGCGTTCGAGCAGGCCACC
Source organism: Cnuibacter physcomitrellae (assembly GCF_014640535.1). Taxonomy (NCBI): domain Bacteria; kingdom Bacillati; phylum Actinomycetota; class Actinomycetes; order Micrococcales; family Microbacteriaceae; genus Cnuibacter; species Cnuibacter physcomitrellae. The sequence continues at coordinate 1,777,265 of NZ_BMHD01000001.1, read as the reverse complement.
CACGCGCGCACGACGCCGCCGCTCTACCCGGCGCTCGAGCCCGCGAAGGGCTGAGGCCGCGGCGGGGTGAGCCCGCCTCGCACGGTGCACCCGTCCGGTCCTCCCGGGCGGGTGCACCGCTGCGTGCGGGGTGTGCCCCGCCCCCGCGTCGCGTGTTCGGCGGGATGCGCGTCGCCCGTTCGGCGGGCCCGGGTCGCCCGTTCGGCGGGATGTCGCGTCGCACGTCCGGCGGGACAAGGGGGTTGCCGTCCGGCGCCGAACGTCGTTGCGTAGGGAGCTGACGACGAGGAGGCTCCCATGCTCATCACCCGCAGGACCATCGGCACGGCGCTGGGGGCGGTCTCGGCCGTCGTGCTCGTCGCCTCGCTCGCCGCGTGCGCCGGCGACGCGCAGACCCCGTACGAGACGCCGCGGCCCTCGGTGAGCGAGACGAGCTTCACGCTCCCGCCGCTCGCCTGCCAGACCGAGCGTCCGGAGGACAAGACCTCCACGCCAGACGCCTCCGCGGACTCCTCCTCGGGCTCCTCCGCGGCTCCGACGGACTCGGGCGACGACTGCTCCACGCAGGCCCCCGCATCCGGCGACGACGACGGCGTGGACAACGAGGGCAACAAGTAGCCCCTCCCGCGCCCGCACGCCGGCCCGCGGGCCCGCGGGCTCGACATGCGGGCCCGACGCGCGGTTGCTAACTCCGGAGTTTTCGGGCGGCGCGCCGGTGAATCTCCGGAGTTAGCTCAATCTGGCCCGGATCTCCGGAGTTAGCTCGGTGCGGGCTGGATCTCCGGGTCGGTTTGGGCGGCTAGACGTGTGGGAGCTAACTCCGGAGTTCTCGGGCGGCGCGCCGGTGGATCTCCGGAGTTAGCTCCAGCCGGCCCGGATCTCCGGAGTTGGCTCGGTGCGGGCTGGATCTCCGGAGTCGGCCGGCTGGGGGCTGGCCCCGCCCGAGCCCGGCTCCGGAGACCCGCGGTGGAGGGGCCGCTACGGCGTGGGCATCCCGCCGTTGACGTTGAGCGTCTCGCCCGAGACGTAGCTCGACTCCGGGGAGGCCAGGAAGACGTAGGCCGGCGCCAGCTCGGCCGGCTGCCCGGAGCGCTGGTACGTGCTCTCGTCGTCGAAGGCCTGCATCTGCTCGTCGGACACGCCGCCCGAGACCTGCAGCGCCGTCCAGGTCGGACCGGGGGCCACGACGTTCACCCGGATGCCGCGGGGCGCGAGCTGCTGCGCCAACCCCTTCGAGAGGTTGTTGATCGCCGCCTTCGTCGCCGCGTAGTCGAGCCGGTCGGGCGCGGGCTTGTAGGCCTCGAGCGATGCCGTGTTGATGACGGTGGATCCGGGCCCGAGGTGGGGCAGGGCGGCCTTCGTGATCCAGAAGGCCGCGAACACGTTGGTGCGGAACGTCTGCTCGAACTGCTCGTCGCTCAGATCCTCGAGGTTCTCCACCGCGATCTGCTTCCCGGCGTTGTTGACGAGGATGTCGAGCCCGCCGAGCGCGTCGACCGCCGCCGCCACGAGCTCACGGCAGTGTGCCGCGTCGCTGACATCGCCCGGGAGCCGCACGGCCTTCCTGCCCGCGGCCTCGACCAACTCGGCGATGTGCGCGGCGTCGGCCTCCTCCTCCGGCAGGTACGAGATCGCGACATCGGCTCCCTCGCGAGCGAAGGCGATCGCGACGGCACCGCCGATCCCGGAGTCGCCGCCGGTGACGAGCGCCTTGCGGCCCTCCAGGCGACCGGTGCCGCGGTACGTCTCCTCGCCGAGATCGGGCACCGGCGTCATCTGCCCCTGCACCCCCGGCTCGGGCTGGTGCTGCACCGGCGGCTCGACGCGGCCGTAGCGGTGGACCGGGTCGTCGAACGTGTACTGATCCGTCATCGAACGCTCCTCACTGACCGCGGCCGGTCGCCTTCTGCAGGCGGTCGATCTGCTCGGATGCCTCCGCCTTCGTCAGATCGGCCGAGATCTCCTCGCCGGCCTCGCGGGCGAGCGTGTCGAGGTAGCTGCGCTGGGCCCCTGTCATCGGCTCGTCGCCGGTGACCCACTCGCTCGGATCCTTGCTGGCTGACGAGTCGGAGTCCGGACCGGTGGCTCCGAGCACGTCGTCGCCCGCGACGCTGTCGCCGCCGCTGCCGCCCGCGGCGGGCTCGGCGGCCGGCTCCTCCGCGCTCGCGACGTCGCCGAGGGCGGATCCGTCGGGCGCGGCGCCCGCGACGGATGCGTCCTGGTCGTGTTCGCCGGGCATCGCGTTCGAGACGCCGGGGACCTGCGAGGTGGGCGAGACGCCCTGATCTGAAGTGTCGCTCATGCCGCGGACCCTACGCCGGGCGGCCGACACCGGCATGGGCTTGCCGGAGGACGCGCATCGGAGCACACGCATCGGGGGAGCGGCGAGCGCGATCGGGCGTGGGCCGTCCATGTCCGCACGGTACGCTGGGAGGACACGGCGACACTGCGACACCGGGAGGCATCATGATCGCGACCATCCTCTGGAGCGTCATCGGCACGATCACCCTCGTCGGCGGGGTGCTCGGCATCGCGGGTCTCGTCGCCATGTCGAAGGGCGGCTACGGCTCGCACTAGTCGCATCCTCGCACTAGTCGCATCCTCGGGTAGAGCGGCGTAGGCTCCACGAGCATCCGCACCTCACCTCTCTCGTGAAGGGATGCTCATGGCAGTCGGCACTCTCGTCCTCCGTCTCGTCGTCGGAGGCCTCTTCGTCGGGCACGGCCTGCAGAAGCTCACCGGCGCCTTCGAAGGCCCGGGCATCGAGGGCACCACGGGGATGATGGACTCCCTCGACATGAAGCCCGCCCGGAGCAACGCGTACGCGGCCGCGCTCAGCGAGACCCTCGGCGGCGCGGGCATCGCCCTCGGCGCCGCGACGCCCCTGGCCACCACCGCCGTGACGGCCGCGATGGCGACCGCCGTGCACAAGGTGCACCTGAAGAACGGCCTCTGGAACGCCAAGGGCGGGTACGAGTTCAACGCGGCCCTGGTGGCCGCGGCGCTCGCCGTGACCGCCGACGGACCCGGCCGCCTCTCGGTCGATGCCCTGTTCGGTCGCCGGAAGTGGGGCTTCGGATGGGCGGTCTTCTCCGTCGTGGCGGGTGTCGCCGCCTCGGCCGCCGCGATCGCGCTGGGCCGCCGCGCCGCAGAGGCGGAGCGCGCCGCGGCCCCGCTCGCCCCCGCCCACCCGGTGGGCAGCGACGCGGCGCCACCCTCCTCCTCCACGGATCCCGAGTCCGACGACGACACGGGCGCCGCCACGGGCTCGAAGGCCTGACGCGCGTCTCGTGCCGACCCATCCGGATGGCCGTCGGCTCGAGTGCACCCGGGAAACGCGGGTGCGCGGGCGTGGAAAGCGCTTCTTTCGGGTGCGCTCGCGCGGCGGGTCCGCAGCCCGGCGTCCGTCGGGTCGAGTGCACCCGGAAAGCGCGGGTGGCGGGCTGGGAATGCGCTTCTTTCGGGTGCGCTCGCGCGGCGGGTCCGCAGCCCGGCGTCCGTCGGGTCGAGTACACCCGGGAAACGCGGGTGGCCGGGTTGAGGAAGCGCTTCTTTCGGGTGTGCTCGCGCGGCGAGTCCGCAGCCATGCGTCCGTCGGCTCGAGTGCACCCGGGAAACGCGGGTGCGGGGGCTGGGAAAGCGCTTCTTTCGGGGGCACTCGTCGCCGCGCCGCGGCCCGGCAGGAGCTCAGACGCGCAGGGCGCCCGACCCGCGCAGGGACGCCGAGGAGGGCTTCCCGGCGCGGTCGCGGAGGCCGGCCATGATCTCGGCCAGCGCGTCCGTCGACGACACCCGTGGCGACCAGCCAAGCTCGCGGCGCGCCTTCTCCGTCGACATCAGTGGGACGCTCGTGGCGAGGTCGATCCAGCCCGGGTCGGTGGCGTGCAGGCGGAGCTTCCACGTGGCCCACACGATCGCGCGCAGCACCTCTCGACGGAACGGGACCGGGCGAGCGCCCGCCACGACGCGAGCCACCTCCTCCGGGCCGAGCACCGGCTCGCCCGCGATGTTGAACGCCCCGCCCGCACCCCGCTCGACCGCCAGGGCGAAGGCGGAGGCGACGTCCGAGGCGTGGATAGCCTGCGACACAAGCGATGTCGGCAGCGGCAGCCACGGCAGCCGCAGCGAGCCGACGAGCCCCATCGGGACGAGCCCACCCAGGAAGAGTCCCGCGATCTCCGCCGCGGCGTCTCGCTGGAAGACCAGCCCGGGTCGGATGCGGGTCACTGTCGTCCGCGGATGCCCCTCCTCGAACCGATCGAGCTGCCGTTCGTTCATCGCCTTGTGCTTGGCGTAGTGGGAGGTGGCGATGCCTCCCGTCGGCCAGCGCTCGTCGACGCGGCGCGACTTGGGCCCGGGGCTGTACGCGCCCACCGACGAGGCCACCGCGATCTGCGGCACCTCGGCGTCGGCCACGCCTCCCAGGACCGCGTCCAGCCCGCGGACGTTCGTGCGCCACATCGCACGCTCGTCATGGTTGGGCTGGAGCGCCCAGGCTAGGTGGATCACCGCATCCGCACCTCGGAAGACCTCGGCGAGCCGGGGCTGCGCCTCCGCCCGCGACACGTCGATCTCGTGCCACTCGGCCGACGAGTACGGCTCGTCTGCGGCGGGGCGTCGTCGGCTCACGCCCACGACCTCGTGTCCGTCGCCGAGGAGACGTCGCTGGATGGCCGTGCCGAGGTTGCCGCTTGCTCCGACGATGACGATGCGCATGGCACCGAGCCTGCGCCTTAACGCGGGATCCGCTAGGGGTATGCGGTCCGTCGCGGATGGTGGTGGTGTGGACCGATGGACCTCACCTCACTCCGCGCCGTGCTGTTCGACATCGACGGCACGCTCATCGACTCCAACTACCTGCACGTCGAGAGCTTCATGCAGGCGTTCGACGAGGTCGGCGTCGAGATGTCGACGTGGCGGGTGCACCGCGCCATCGGCCTCGACTCCTCCCGGCTGATGGAGGAGCTGCTCGGCGATCGGGCGGACGAGGTCGGCGACGAGGTGAAGGAGGCGCACTCGCGTCTCTACCGGGAGCTGTGGCCACGCCTGCGCCGCTTCGACGGGGCACGGGAGCTGCTCGAGACGCTGCACGGGCGGGGGATCCGCGTCGTGCTCGCGACGTCCGCCCCCGAGGACGAGCTCGAGGAGCTGCTGCGCGTGCTCGACTGCGACGACGTCATCCACGCGACCACGAACGGCGACGACGTGGAGACCGCGAAGCCCGAGCCAGACATCCTCGGCGTCGCTCTCGAGCGCGCGGGCGTCGCGGCGGACGAAGCTCTCATGGTGGGAGACGCGCGCTGGGACGCGGTCGCCGCGGGGCGGGCCGGCGTGCGCATGGTGGGCGTCCGCTCGGGAGGCATCTCGGAGGGCGAGCTCCGCGACGCGGGCGCCCTCGAGGTGCACGACGACGTCGCCGCCCTCCTCCGCTCGCTCTCCTGACCCGCGCGCTGCGCGCTGCGCTCGCTGCGCACGGCGCTGTGTGCCCGTTCGGGCGAGCACGTCCGAGTGCACCCGGTTTCCGCGGCCGCGTGGCTCGTGCAAGCGCTCTTTCCGGGTGTGCTCGGATGGGCGCTGCTGGTCGTGTGGCTGCGTCGGGATGGCCGACTGCAGTCACGGGGCGTGGAGGCGAGTGCACCCGGTTTCCGCGGCTGCGCGGCCCGTGCACGCGCTCTTTCCGGGTGTGCTCGGATGGGTGCTGCTGGTTGTGTGGCTGCGTCAGGATGGCCGGGCGTAGTCGCGGGCGAGCACGTCCGAGTGCACCCGGTTTCCGTGGCTGCGCGGCTCGTGCAGGCGCTCTTTTCGGGTGTGCTCGGATGGGTGCTGCTGGTTGTGTGGCTGCGTCAGGACGGCTGGGCGTAGTCGCGGGCGAGCACGTCCGAGTGCACCCGGTTTCCGCGGCTGCGCGGCCCGTGCACGCGCTCTTTCCGGGTGTGCTCGGATGGGCGTCGATGCATGACAGCGCGTAACGCGAGCGTCATGCGGCCTGGGTAGGCTCAGAGCATGCCCGAAACGTCCCCGTCCGGCGCTGCCACGCCCGGCGAGAACCCTACGCACGACTCGCACCCGCCCACCCCGGCCCCCGGAACGCACAGCGACGCGCCCAGCCCCGACACGCGCACTCCCGACGCGCAGAGCCTCGACGCGCAGAGCCCCGACGCGAGCAGCGCCGAGGCGCACGACGCCGTCGGCGAGCACGTCGAGCGCGCGGTCGCCGCGCTCGACATGCCCGACGTGCTCCGTGCCGACGTGAAGCTCCTCGGCGCGCTCCTCGGAACCGTGCTCCGCGAGAGCGGCGGCGACGATCTGCTCGACGACGTCGAGACGCTGCGCGCGCTCACGATCGGCGCCTTCACGCATCCGGAGTCGACCGAGGCGATCGAGCGGGCGGAGGCGTTCGTCGACTCCCTCGACGCCACCCGCGCCGAGGAGCTCGCGCGCGCCTTCACCAGCTACTTCCACCTCGTGAACCTCGCCGAGGAGAACCACCGCGTCCGCGTGCTGCGTGCCCGGGCGGCGGCGGCCGACCCCGAACATCCGTCGACCGAGACGCTGCCCGGCGCGCTCGCCGCGCTCGCGGCCGAAGTCGGCGACGAGGAGGCCGCACGCCGACTCGCGGCGCTCGAGTTCCGCCCCGTGTTCACCGCGCACCCCACCGAGGCGCGGCGGCGCGCGGTCGCGAACGCGATCCGCCGCATCGGTGCGCTCCTGGCCGAGCGCGACGACCCGCACACGCGCGGTGCCGTGCTCGCCGAGAACGAGCGGGCCCTGCTGGCCGAGGTCGACATCCTCTGGCGCACCGCGCCGCTGCGCAGCGAGAAGCCGTCGCCGCTCGACGAGGTGCGCACGGCGATGGCGGTCTTCGACGAGACGCTGTTCGGCGCGGTCCCGGATGTGTACCGCTCCCTCGACGACGCCATCGCCGGTGAGGATGCGGGCGTCGCCCGCCCCGTCGCCCCCGCCTTCGTGAGGCTCGGCAGCTGGATCGGCGCCGACCGCGACGGCAACCCGAACGTCACGGCCCGCATCACCCGGACCGCCGCGGAGATCGCGTCGGAGCACGTCCTGCTCGGCCTCGAGCGCGCCACCACCCGCATCGCGCGCACGCTGACGCTCGATGCGTCCACCACGCCTCCGAGCCCCGCGCTCAGCGCGCTGCGCGAGCAGCAGCGCCAGCTCGCTCAGGATCTCGCGGCCGACATCGCGGAGCGCTCGCCCAACGAGCCGCACCGTCAGGTGATGCTGTTCGCCGCCGAGCGGATCGTCGCCACCCGGCGACGCGACGCCGACCTCGCGTACGCGAGCGCGGAGGAGCTGCGCTCCGACCTGCTCGTCGTGCAGGAGTCGCTCGTCACCGCGGGCGACCGCCGCTCGGCGTACGGCGAGCTGCAGCGCCTGCTGTGGCAGGTGGAGACCTTCGGCTTCCACCTCGCCGAGCTCGAGGTGCGGCAGCACTCAAAGGTGCACCGCACCGCGCTGGCGGAGCTGCGGGCGCGCGACGCCGATCCGTCCGCCCCGATCGACGACATGACGAACGAGGTGCTCGACGTCTTCCGGACGATCCAGCACATCCAGCGCCGTTTCGGCGTGATCGCCGCGCGCCGGTACATCGTGTCGTTCACGCAGTCGTCCGAGGACCTCGCCAACGTCTACCGCCTGGCGCAGTACGCCGCCGGTCCGGGCGGCGAGGTGCCGACGCTCGACGTCATCCCGCTGTTCGAGACGTTCGACGACCTGCAGGCGTCGACGCGCATCCTCGACGAGATGCTCGAGCTCCCGGAGGTGCAGGCGCGCCTGGCCGCCACCGGCCGCCGCGTCGAGGTGATGCTCGGGTACTCCGACTCGTCGAAGGACGTCGGCCCCGTCGCCGCCACGCTCGCGCTCTACGACGCGCAGGCGCGGATCGCCGCGTGGGCCGAGCGCAACGACATCGTGCTGACGCTCTTCCACGGTCGCGGCGGCGCCCTCGGACGTGGCGGCGGGCCGGCCAACCAGGCCGTGCTCGCCCAGCCCCCGGGATCCGTCGACGGCCGCTTCAAGCTCACCGAGCAGGGCGAGGTGATCTTCGCCCGGTACGGCAACCCGGTCATCGCGCAGCGGCACATCGACCAGGTCGCCTCGGCGACGCTGCTCGCCTCGTCGCCGTCGAACGTCGCCCGCACGTCGTCGGCCGCGGAGGAGTTCGCGCCGATGGCCGCGACGATGGACGAGGCGTCGCGCGCCCGGTTCTTCGAGCTCGTGAAGGCCGACGGGTTCGCGGCCTGGTTCGCGCAGGTCACCCCGATGGAGGAGATCGGCTGGCTGGCGCTCGGATCGCGCCCCGCGCGGCGCGGTCTCTCGGTGTCGTCGCTCGAGGACCTCCGCGCCATCCCGTGGGTGTTCGCCTGGACGCAGGCGCGCATCAACCTCACGGGCTGGTTCGGGCTGGGCACCGCGCTCGCGGCGGTCGGCGACGAGGCGCTGGTCCGCTCGGCCTACGAGCGCTGGCCGCTCTTCCGCGCGATGATCGACAACGTCGAGATGTCGCTCGCGAAGACCGACGACCGGATCGCGCGCCGGTACCTCGCCCTCGGCGACCGCGACGACCTCGCCGGCCTCGTCCTCGACGAGATGGCGCTCACGCGTCACTGGGTGCTCACCGCCACGGGCTCCTCGTCGGTGCTCGAGTCGCGGCCCGTGCTGCGCACCGCCGTGCAGCTGCGCTCCCCGTACGTCGACGCGCTCTCGCTCCTGCAGCTGCGTGCCCTCCGCTCCCTCCGGGCCCCGGAGGACGCCGCCGCGCAGGTGGCGACGCAGTCGCCCGCCGCCCCCGCGGCCCCTGCGACCCCTGCTGCACCGGACGTGCGCCGCCTCCTCCTCCTCTCGGTCTCGGGCGTCGCCGCCGGCCTCCAGAACACGGGCTGATCCCCACCACCCGCCCCATCCATCGAGTGCTCACTTCTCGCGCCGTTCCCCGCTGAATGGCGCGAGAAGTGAGCACTCGGTGCTTCTTCCTCTGTGGGGTGTGCCTTGAGTGCTCAGTTCTGGCGTCGTCACGAACCCATCCAGCGTGAGAACTGAGCACTCGATCTGCACGTCAGAGGTCCCCACGCGACGCCAAAGCCGAGCGGACTCGCTCCAGGGTCTCGTCCGGAGTGATCGCGAGTCCTCGTCTGCGCACCCGAACCGTGATCCATCCCGCACGCTGGAAGCGCTCGATGCGCGACTGGTCCCGCTCGTACTGGTCGATGTCGGTGCGATGGTGATCGCCGTCGTACTCGACGAGGACCTTCGCGCCCCGGTACACCATGTCTCCGCGTCCGATGAAGCGACCGTCGTCATCACGGACGTCGACGTTCAGCTCGGGTTCCGGTAGGCCACCCCTCAGTAGGAGCAGCCGGAGGTGGGTCTCACGCCGCGACTCCGACCCATCCCGGACGAGTGGGAGCGCTTCTCGAAGCGCTGCCTTCCCTCGACCGCTGAAGGACTCGAGACGGCGAGCGAGCCCGTCGACGCTGCTCAGCGCCGGTCTCTCCGTGTAGTGGCGAGGAGAGCGGATGAGGGCGTCACCGCAGGCGACCAGGTCCTCGAATGAGAGCATCGCTCCGAGCTGGAGCCACGTGGACTCGGCATCGACGATGGGGAGTCCGGCCACATCGACCCTCCTGATCGTGTCGTCCCAGCTGCGGTGCCCGATCACGCCGGGCATCCTCGGGGGCTGCCGCCCGTTGAACCCGGTCACGTGGAGCGGGCGGAGACCGTCCTCGTCATCGGGCAGAGGCAGGCCCCAGAGCGCTGCCGCCGTCGTATGGCTGAAGGCGTGCTCAGCAGCCAACCTCGTGGCAAGCGCCGCGCACCGCACGAGGTGTGTCAGGACGACGTCCGCGCTGATCCTCACGCCGGCAAAGGGACGCGCCAGGTCGTGTCCACGCATCCGCCCCTCGGTCAGTCCGCGCGCGGCGCCTTCGCTGGTGTGAAAGGGGCGCCGCAGCATCCCGCTCGGCAGCTCGATCGATCGTCCCATCCACCCACTGTGGTGTCTCCGGAGGTGCTCGGAGGGGTTATCCCCAGACCATGGCTGCCGGCCGAAGTTCTCCACACCCCATCACCTGGTCGACAGCTGTGGCGCAATGAAAGGGAGCAGTGGAGGGGGCGTGGTGCTTTCGGAAGCAGCACATCGAGTGCTCACTTCCTGCGTCATGTGCGGCGAAGTCGCGGCGAATGTGAGCAGCGGATCGACGGGGTGCTTCGACTGCTCACTTTGTGCGTCGTACGTGGGGATGTCGCGCGGAAAGTGAGCAGTGGTGGGGGTACGTGGGTGGAGTGGGTCAGGCGGCACAGCGAGTGCTCATTGTTGTGTGCCGTGGGTGCGGGGTGTCGCGCGAGAGGTGAACAGTGGCGGGGGTGGTGCGTCAGGGGGTAGGGCGAGTGCTCAGCGTGTGCGCAATCCCCGGTGAAGTCGCGCGGAAAGTGAGCAGTGAGGGGGTGGTGCGTCAGGAGGTAGGGCGAGTGCTCACTTTGTGCGCCATCCCCGGGGAACTCGCGCGGAAAGTGAGCAGTGGGGCGGGGTGGCGCGTTAGGAGGTAAGGCGAGTGCTCACTTTGTGCGCCACCCTCGGGGAACTCGCGCGGAAAGTGAGCAGTGGGTGGGCGTGGAGACGTGTCGAGTGCTCGAGGGCCGCTGAGAGTGAGCACTCGCGGTGGTGCTGGGCAGGAGGGGAGAGTTCAGGGGAGGAGGGCGACCTTGCCGGGGGCGTGGGGGAGGGTGAGCGCGTCGGCGGCGGAGGTCAAGGGGTACGTGGCGGCGACGGTGACCGTGAGGGCGCCCTGCGCGGCGAGAGCCACGAGCGGGGCGCGGGCGGCGTTGCGGAGGGCGGCGCCCGGGTCGGCGCCGGGGCCGCTGCCGAGCAGGCGGATGCCGAGCGCGGCGCCGCGCTCGAAGTCGGCGATGGTCGCGATCCGCGACCGGTCGGCGACCAGCACGACCGCCGCGTCCAGCCCCTCCGCGCCGCCGACGGTATCGAGCGCGACCGTCGCGGGGGCGCCATCGCCCGCCGCATCAGCAGCACCACCCGCAGCGGCGGCATCCGCAGCACGGGCGGAGGCGGAGAGGGCGGCGCGGAGGCGGGACTCGAGGCCCGCGCCGCGGGCGACGGGGGTCGCGCCGAGGGACGCGACGTAGTCCGCGTTCGCCGCGCTCGCGACGCCCAGCACGCGCGCTCCGCGGAGGGCGGCGAGCTGCACCGCCATCGCCCCGACGCCCCCGGACGCCCCGAACACGATCACCACGTCATCCGGCCCCACGCCCGTGGCCTCGACGAGGTGCCACGCGGTCACCCCGGCGAGCAGCAGACCGGAGGCCGCCGCCCAGTCGAGCGCCGGCGGCTTCGCGAACACCGAGGAGGCGCGCACGGCGACGGCGGAGGCGTATCCGCCGGAGACGCGGTAGGCGATCACCTCGTCGCCGACCGACACCGGACCGTCACCGCCCGGCAGCACCCCGTCGACCGCATCCGGACCGACGGCGGTGACCACGCCGGCGACCTCGGACCCGGGCCGGATGGGCAGCATCGAGGGGTCGTCGCCGAACGTGCCGGCGACGAGCTTCGCATCCGCCGGGTTGACGCCCGCCGCGCGCACCTCGATCACCACCTGGCCGGGCCCCGCCACGGGCGGGTCGACCTCGACGACCTCCAGGACCTCTGGCGAACCGAACGAGCGGGCGAGGACGGCGAGACTCATGCCGTCAGCGTAGGCGGTCGCGCGTCGCCTCGAACACCCTCAGCATGTCGTCGCTGAACAGGACGAACGTCACGGCACCGGAGAACGGACTGGCGTCGACCGTCGAGAGCGCGATCTCGGCGGCGCTCTCGTGCGGCCAACCGTAGATGCCGGCGCTCACCGCGGGGAACGCCACCGAGGCCGCTCCGAGCTCGGTGGCGACCTCAAGCGACCGCCGGTACGCCGAGGCGAGCACCTCCGACCGGTCCTCGCGCGCCGACCACACCGGTCCGACCGTGTGGATGACCCACTTTGCGGGCAGTCGCCCCGCGGTGGTGGCCACCGCGTCACCCGCGGGAAGCCCGTCGGGGAGGGTCGTCGCGCGGAGCTCCCGGCACGCCTCGAGGATGCTCGGCCCGCCGACCCGGTGTATCGCGCCATCGACCCCACCACCGCCCAGCAGCGACGAGTTCGCGGCGTTCACCACCGCATCCACGGGGATGGTCGTGATGTCGCCCTGGATCAGCCTGATGTCGCGCATGCCCTCGACGCTACGCCGAGAGCCCCCGCGCAGCAGACGAGCACACCCAGGACTCGCGGATGCGCGGGGTGGGGCAAGCGCTGTTCCTGGGGGTACTCGAAAGAGCCCGGAGAAAGGCCAGAGAACAAGCCGGAGGAAGAGGAGGACGAGGCTACGCGGCCAGCAGGGACTGCAGGGCCGAGGTGAACAGGCGCAGGCCGTCGACCCCGGAGCGCATCGCGGCGGCGGTGTCGGGGCCGAAGCCGGGCTCGACGGCGTGCTCCGGGTGCGGCATCAGGCCGACGACGTTGCCGCGCTCGTTGGTGACGCCGGCGATGTCGTTCAGGGAGCCGTTCGGGTTCACGCCGACGTAGCGGAAGACCACGCGACCCTCGCCCTCGAGCATCGCCAGGGTCTCGGCATCGGCGATGTACCCGCCTTCGCCGTTCTTCAGGGGCACCACGATCTCGTCGCCCTGCTCGAACTCGTGCGTCCACGCGGTGGTCGTGTTCTCGACGCGCAGCACCTGATCGCGGCAGATGAAGCTGCCGTGATCGTTGCGGATGAGTCCACCGGGCAGGAGGTGCGCCTCGGTGAGCATCTGGAAGCCGTTGCAGATCCCGAGCACGGGCACGCCGCGCTCGGCGGCGGAGACCACCTCGCGCATGATGGGCGAGTGCGACGCGATGGCGCCGCAGCGCAGGTAGTCGCCGTAGCTGAAGCCGCCGGGGAGGACGATCGCGTCGACGCCCTGCAGGTCGTGGTCGCCGTGCCAGAGCGCGACGGGCTCGCCGCCCGCCAGCCGCACGGCGCGCTGGGCGTCGCGGTCGTCGAGCGACCCGGGGAAGGTGACGACGCCGATGCGGCTCACGACGCCACCCCGGCCGTCTCCGACTCGACCCGGACGGCGACGACATCCTCGATCACGGAGTTCGACAGCAGCTCGTCGGCGACCTCGCGCACGGTGGCGAGCACCTCCTCGGTGACCTCGCCGTCGACCTCGAGCTCGAACCGCTTGCCCACGCGGACCGAGGCGAACGCCTCGTGCCCGAGCCGCGCGAGCGCGCCTGCCACCGCCTTGCCCTGGGGGTCGAGCAGCTCGGCCTTCGGCATGACCTCGACGACGATCTTCGGCATGGACTCTCCTGCGATCAGAGGGATCAATGGAACCCTGCAATCCTACCGGGAGCCCCTCCCTCCTACGCCGGCTCGCCCGAGACCCTACGCCGGCTCGCCCGAGACCAGGCGCCCCAGCTCCCGGCGGCTCGCTGCGCCGAGCTTGATCCGGGCCTGGTAGACGTGCGACTCCACGGTGCGGACCGAGAGGAAGAGCTCCGCCGCGATCTGCCGGTTGGACAGGCCGTGCGCCACCAGCTCGGCGATCTCGACCTCGCGCTCGGTGAGGTCGGACAGCGTCCCGGGGGCGGCCCCCGTGGTCTTCGCCGGTCCGCCGCCGACACGCGACTCCACGATGCGCAGCGCGGGGCGGGACGCCGGTCCGCCGGGCGACGCGGGCGACACCGGGGACAGGGGCGGCACGGGAGACCCCTCGCCGGTGAAGCCCGCCACGAACTCCCTCCACCCGGGGCCGACGCCGAGCAGGTGTCGCCGCGACTGCTCCGCGAGCTCCTCGTCGTCGAGCGCCCGTGCGGTCACGTCCTCGGCCAGCGCTCTCGGAAGCGGGAGGTCCGCCTCGTCCAGCAGCGACAGCATCCGCTCGGCCGTCTCCGTGTCGGATGTCGTGAGCGTGGCGAGCATGAAGCGGTCGCGACTCTCGAGGGTGGGGGTCCCCTGCGAGCTGGTGGCGATCAGCTGCTCCGCCGCGGCCGCGGCGCCCGCCAGGTCGCCCTCCGCGGGGAGGAGCATGCTCTCCGCCAGGTTCCGCGCGTACTCGTGGATGGGGTGCGGTCGATCCTCGCGCTCGGCACGCGCGAACACCGCCATCGCCTCGTCGTGGCGATGAGCGCTGTGCAGGGCGATGGCGTGCGAGTAGAGCGCGACGGGTCGCCAGATCGCCAGCTCGAGGAGGTCGCAGCGCAGAGCCGTCGCGGCGTAGTCGGCGATCGCGTCGGTGAAGGCTCCCGAGTTCCAGTTCATCGAGCCGGCCGCCATGCTCAGGACGCAGAGCGCGGCGCGATGGTCCTCGAGCACGGCGGCGTCGATCACGCCGGGCAGACGGTCGGCGACGGGCGTCATGTCGGCGCCCGCGGCCATCCTCCCCAGCGCTTCGAAGCACAGTGTCCAGGATGCGGTCGTGACGTCGTTGGTGCGGCCGGTCACCGTGTCGCGTGTGCCCAGCTCGATCGCGCGGAACAGGGCCTCGGCCCGACCCCAGTCGCCGGTGTAGGCGCTGCCGAGGGCGAGGACCAACGAGGCCCGGATGCGCGTGACCGTCGAGATCGTGGGGCTCCCGAGCGCGAACCGCGCGCGCTCCACGGCCGCAGGCCAGTCCATTCCCAGTGCGCTCAGCTCGGCGTCCGCGACGGCGGCCTCGGCGGCGAGCGCATCCTCTTCGGGCGCCGACGCGCTCACCCGGTCGATGAACTCGCGGAGTCGCGGATCCTCCAGGGCGTGTCGGTTGCGCAGGGCGAGCGCCCACCGGAGCACCCGCTTCCTCGTGGCCGGGTCGAGGGCGCTCGGGTCGAGCGCCACCAGGGCGTCCACGGCGGACCTCCCGTCACGGGCACCCACCATCGCGCGGGATCGCAGGACGGCGGTGGCGGCCGGGGAGAGGGGCACGTCGCCGAGGCGCACGAACGAGAGGGCCAGGTCGTAGCGTCCGAGCCGGTCCGCATCCCGCGCGGCGGAGATGACGAGCTGCCGGGCGAGGGCGTCATCCACCGCAGGAGCGAGGACCTCGCCGGGCGATGCGCGGGCGGACTGCCAGCGCGAGACGATGTTGAGGCTCTCCCGCGCGGAACGACGGGGGTGCCAGTCCGCGAGGGCGGAGCGAGCCGCGGCGCTCAGCGCCTCCTCCAGGGCGTCGCCGGAGAGCGTCCGCGCGGCGGCTCGGGCGACCAGGGGACTGACGTACAGGCGCCGCTCCGTGGTGCCGTCGTCGTGGACGAGGCCCTCGTCGAGGAGCGCCTCGAGGGCCGACGGCGCGACCACCCTCCGCGCATCCGCGTAGCCGATGCCGCTGAGCGCCTCGATCACGGCGAGCACGAGGCACTCGTCAGGGGAGTACTGCGCGATCTCCGCCTCGAGGGTGGTCTCGACCCGCGACCAGCGGGGCAGCTCCCGGATGCGCCGGAGCGGGTCGACCCCGGTGCGCTTCGCGGCGACGCACTCCGTCGCGAGCTCGCGGAGCAGCGCTCGAGACCCGGAGGCGTGGAAGAGGAGCGCGCGACGCGTCACGAGGCCGAGGAGGTGCTCGGAGTCGAATTGGTCGAGGAGATCGAGTGCCGTGGCCTCGTCGAGGAGGTGGAGGTCGAGACGGTCGGCCTCCCCTCTCAGCCACAGCTCGAGGAGGGCGTGGCCGGCGGCCCCCACCGTGGCCGCGGACGACCGCGGCAGGGTCAGCCCGGCCACCAGGGTGATCCGTCGGAGGTACACGAGGCGGGCGAGCAGCAGCGCGCCGGCCTCGTCGAGGTCGTGGGCGTCGTCGACCACCACGATCGTCGGCGGCGTCCCCTCGTCCTGATCGTCGAGGTCGTCGATCAGCCGCCGGGCGCCGGCCGCCTTGATCGCTCCGTACTCGATGCCCGCCAGCGCGGTCGATCCCTGGATGACGAGATGCGGGGCGCCCACAGCACCCAGCGAGCTGCCGACCGCCTTCAGGTAGTGCGACTTGCCGGAGCCCAGCGGGCCGGCCACGACGACCGACCGTCCTGCTAGAGCCGTCCGCGCCGTCCGCGCGGCGTCACGGTCGGCTCCGACCGTCGAGAGGCCTCCGACCGTCGAGAGGCCTTCGGCCGTGTCGGTCCAGTCCACGTCACCCACGTGTCCTCATCCGTTCGATCACCCCTTCGAACTGCCTGAGAAGCAGACGGTTCCCACGCCGTCCCACCACACTACGACGGGACACCCCACTGCGGGGGACCTTGACAGCAGTGTCACCTTGCCAGCCGACGCGGTGGCGGGTTACGCTTTCACCCCCCAAAGGGGTGACGATGATTCAGTTTCGTTAAATTTACTTTCCCGAAATGTTCAGTCTTTCTTTCTGGTAGTGGGCTCTCTTAGCCTGGGTCGGTCTCGCACCTGAGAAACCCCTGTGATCGCGACCCCGAGGAGTTCCATGTCCGACCCCACCCGCCGAGCCCGCACGAAGGCGCTCGCGGCCCTGGCCGGAGGTGCGCTCGTCGTCGCGCCTCTCGTCGCGTTCGCGTCACCCGCCTCCGCCTCGACCGACGGCACCGGTGTCGTCATCACCGAGGCGTACACGAAGGGGGGCAGTGCGAACGCCCCCTACGTGAACAAGTTCGTCGAGCTCTACAACCCCGGGGGAGAGGCCGTCTCGCTCGACGGGTGGTCGCTGCAGTACCGCTCGGCGACCGGGACCGGCGCCGGCCAGGCGGGTGCGCTCAGCGGGTCGATCGCGCCCGAGGGCCACTATCTGGTGCAGCTGGGCAGCAACGGCTCGACCGGCCAGCCGCTCCCCACCCCGGACGCCACCCTCGGGCTCAACCCCAGCGGCACCACGGGGACGCTCTACCTGGCCTCCACCGCCGCGCCGCTCACGCTCCCGACCGGGAACGTGGCGGGAACCCCGGGCGTCGTCGACGCCGTCGGCTTCGGCACCTCCAACACCTTCGAGGGCACGGGCCCCGCGGCGGTCGACGGCCCCAACGGCACCCCGAACTCACTGCAGCGCACCGATGCCGCGGACACCGACAGCAGCGTGTCCGACTTCGTCTCCCGCGCCGACGTCACCCCGCAGAACGCGGCGTCCGACGCCGACCCGACGGACCCGACCGACCCCACCGATCCGACCGACCCCACGGATCCGACCGATCCCACGGATCCGACCGACCCCACCGACCCGGCGGAACCCACGATCACCGCGATCGCCGACATCCAGGGCACCACCGACGTCTCCCCGCTCAACGGGCAGACGGTCACCACCCAAGGCGTCGTCACCGCCGCCTACCCCACGGGCGGCTTCCGCGGCTACGTCATCCAGACCGCCGGCACCGGCGGGGCGATCGACCTCGCCACGCACACCGCCTCCGACGCCCTCTTCGTCTTCTCGGACGCCACCGTCGGTGACGTCGCCATCGGCGACGAGGTCACCGTCACCGGCACGGTCGAGGAGTTCAAGAACTACACCGAGCTGAACGTCGCTGCGGGCGGCCTGATCGCAAAGACGGCGGCCTCGGCCCCCGTCGCGCCCGCCACCGTCGAGCTCCCGCGCGACGCGGCGCAGCGTGAGTCGCTCGAGAGCATGCTCCTCGCCCCGCAGGGCGACTTCACCGTGAGCGAGACGTACGACGCGAACTACTTCGCCTCCTTCGCGCTCGCTTCGGGCACGACGCCGCTCATCACCCCGACCGAGATCGCCCGGCCCGGCACCGACGCCTATGCGGCGGCCGTCGCCGACAACGCGGCGCGCATGGTGACCCTGGACGACGGCGCGAGCATCAACTTCAACTCGAACGCCAACAAGGGCATCCCGCTCCCGTACCTGACCGCCGACCACGACATCAGCGTCAACGACGGCGTCACGTTCACCTCGCCCGTGATCTTCGACTACCGCAACGGCCTCTGGAACTTCCAGCCGACGCAGCAGCTCACCGTCGAGAACGACGCGACCGTGAACCCGGTCGAGTTCGTCTCCAGCCTCACGACCGCCCCCGCGAACGTCGGCGGCGACATCCAGCTGGCCGGCTTCAACGTGCTGAACTACTTCACCACCACTGGCGACCAGCTCACCGGCTGCACGTACTACACCGACCGCACGGGCGACCCGGTCACCGTGAACAGCGGGTGCGACGCCCGCGGCGCCGCCGAGGCCGAGGACCTCGCGCGCCAGCAGGCGAAGATCGTCGCCGCGATCAACGGCCTGGGCGCCGAGGTGGTCTCGCTCGAGGAGATCGAGAACTCCGCCAAGTTCGGCAAGGACCGCGACGACGCGCTGAAGACTCTCGTCGCGGCGCTCAACGCCGCGCCGCACGACGGCGGTGACTGGGAGCTCGTGCCGTCGCCGGCGGCCGACCAGCTGCCTCCGCTCGACGCGCAGGACGTCATCCGCACCGCGTTCATCTACAAGAAGGACGCCGTCGAGCCGGTGGGCGCGTCCCACGTGCTCGTCGACGACGCCTTCTCGAACGCTCGCCAGCCGCTCGCGCAGGAGTTCAAGCCCGCCGGCGGATCCGACGACCAGGGCTTCATCGCGATCGTCAACCACTTCAAGTCGAAGGGCTCCGGCACGGGCGCCGACGCGGACACCGGCGACGGCCAGGGCGCATCGAACGCCTCCCGCGTCGCGCAGGCCAAGGCGCTGGTCGCGTTCTCGAGCGACCTGCAGGACGAGCTCGGCACCGACCGTGTCTTCCTCCTCGGCGACTTCAACGCCTACTCGCAGGAGGATCCGGTCGTCGAGATCACGAAGGCCGGCTACACCGACCTCGGTGTCGCGACGGGCAAGCACAGCTACTCCTTCGACGGAGCGGTCGGCTCGCTCGACCACGTGTTCGCCTCAGCGGGCGCGGCCGAGAACGTAACCGGCACCGACATCTGGAACATCAACTCCGGACTGTCGATCGCACTCGAGTACAGCCGCTACAACTACAACGCCACCGACTTCTACGACACGAGCGTCTACCGCTCGAGCGACCACGACCCGGTCGTCGTCGG
This sequence comes from Cnuibacter physcomitrellae, assembly GCF_014640535.1. Classification (NCBI taxonomy): domain Bacteria; kingdom Bacillati; phylum Actinomycetota; class Actinomycetes; order Micrococcales; family Microbacteriaceae; genus Cnuibacter; species Cnuibacter physcomitrellae. The sequence continues at coordinate 1,758,251 of NZ_BMHD01000001.1, read as the reverse complement.
GTACTCGTTCGACGGCGCAGCGGCCGACACGGTCGACCTGAACCTGCTCGACATCAACGACTTCCACGGTCGGATCGACGGCAACACCGTGAAGTGGGCGTACACGATCGAGCAGCTCCGTGCCGCGGCCGGGGAGGAGAACACGCTCTTCCTCTCGGCGGGCGACAACATCGGCGCCTCGCTCTTCGCCTCGGCCGTCCAGGACGACCAGCCGACCCTCGACGTGCTCAACGCGCTCGACCTCGAGGCGAGCGCCGTGGGCAACCACGAGTTCGACAAGGGCTTCGCCGACCTCACGGGACGCGTGACGGAGGCCGCCGACTTCGACTACCTCGGCGCCAACGTCTACAAGAAGGGGACCACCGAGCCCGCGCTCCCGGAGTACACGGTCATCGAGAAGGACGGCCTGCGGATCGGCGTCATCGGCGCGATCACCGAGGAGACCCCGTCCCTGGTGTCCCCGGGCGGCATCACCGACCTCGACTTCGGCGATCCGGTCGACGCGGTCAACCGCGTCGCGGCTCAGCTCTCCGACGGTGACGAGTCGAACGGCGAGGCCGACACCATCATCGCGCTGTACCACGAGGGCGCCGGCGACGGCGCCGTCGAGGGCGCGACCCTCGACCAGGAGGTCGCTGCGGGCGGTGCGTTCGCGAAGATGGTGACCGAGACCTCGTCCGACGTCGACGTGCTCTTCACCGGCCACACCCACAAGCAGTACGTGTGGGACGGACCGGTCCCCGGCGAGTCCGGCAAGACCCGTCCGATCGTGCAGACCGGCAACTACGGCGAGTTCATCGGCCAGGTGGGTCTGACCCTCGACGCCGAGACGGGTGACGTGCTGGACTACACGGCCGGGAACGTGCCGCGCTACGTGGCGCCGACCGGCACCACCGACGCCCAGCTGGCCGCACAGTTCCCGCGCGTCGCCGAGGTGAAGACCATCACGGATGCGGCGCTCGCCAAGGCGGCCGAGATCGGCAACCAGCCGGTCGGCTCCGTCGCGGCCGACATCACGACCGCGTTCGCGGGCGGGTCGTACACGAACGGCGTGTACACCGGCGGCACGCGGGACGACCGCGCCTCCGAGTCGACGCTCGGCGACCTCGTCGCCGACTCGCTGGTGTCCTCGCTCTCGTCGCCCGACCGCGGCGGCGCCGAGATCGGCGTCGTGAACCCGGGCGGCCTCCGCGCGGAGCTGCTGTTCAAGGGCGACACCACGTCGAACCCTGCGAACACCGACGGCGTGATCACCTACGCCGAGGCCAACGCGGTGCTCCCCTTCGTCAACAACCTCTGGACGACGTCCGTCACCGGGGCGCAGTTCAAGACCGTGCTCGAGCAGCAGTGGCAGACCAACGCGGACGGCACGGTCCCGACGCGCTCCTACCTGCAGCTCGGCCTGTCGTCGAACGTCACGTACACCGTCGACCCGGATGCGCCTCGCGGCGAGCACGTCACGGGCATCTGGGTGAACGGGGCACCGATCGATCCCGACCGGTCGTACCGGATCGGCTCGTTCAACTTCCTCCTCACCGGCGGTGACAACTTCCGCGAGTTCGCGAACGGGACCGACACCCGCGACTCGGGCCTCATCGATCGCGACGCCTGGATCTCGTACCTGCAGGCGAACAAGAACCTGAAGCCCGACTTCGCCCGCCAGGGCGTGAAGGTCGACGGTGTCACCGACGCCACGCTGAAGGCCGGCGACCACCTCACCGCCTCGGTGTCCGGTCTCGACCTCACGAGCCTCGGCAGCCCGCAGAACACCTCGCTCGCGGTGTCGTGGACGGGGTCGCCCGCGACCTCCGACCCGATCCCGGTGACGAACGGGGCCGCGGCCGTCGACGTGGTGGTGCCGGACAACGTCCCGACCTCGACCGAGCTCGTGCTCACGGCCCAGCCCTCGGGCACCGTGGTGCGCATCCCGGTCAGCGTCGAGGCGGGCGACACGGTGAACCTCGACCTGCTGAACATCAACGACTTCCATGGTCGGATCGATGCCAACACGGTCAAGTTCGCTGGCACTCTCGAGCAGCTGCGGGCGGGCTACGGCGACGACAACTCGCTGTTCCTCTCCGCGGGCGACAACATCGGCGCCTCCCTGTTCGCGTCGAGCGTGCAGGAGGACCAGCCGACGATCGACGTGCTGAACGCGCTGGGCCTCGAGGCGAGCGCGGTGGGCAACCACGAGTTCGACAAGGGCTTCGACGACCTCACCGGGCGCGTCACCGACGCGGCCGACTGGGAGTATCTCGGCGCCAACGTCTACGGCCCCGACGGCAAGCCGGCGCTCCCCGAGTACCGGATCGTCGAGAAGGCGGGCCTGACGATCGCGGTCATCGGCGCGGTCACGCAGGAGACACCGACCCTGGTCTCCCCGGGCGGCGTCCAGGGGCTGACGTTCGGTGATCCGGTCGAGGCGGTCAACCGCGTCGCGGATCAGCTGACCGACGGGAACCGCGCCAACGGCGAGGCCGACGTCATCATCGCCGAGTACCACGAGGGGGCCGGCGCGGGCACGCCCGACGGCGCCTCGCTCGAGCAGGAGATCGCCGCGGGCGGTGCTTTCGCCGACATCGTGACGAAGACCTCGTCCGACGTCGACGCGATCTTCACCGGTCACACGCACAAGCAGTACTCGTGGGACGCCCCCGTCCCCGGCGAGGACGGGAAGACCCGTCCGATCCTGCAGACCGGCAGCTACGGCGAGAACATCGGCCAGATCGTCCTCACGGTCGACGCTCAGTCGGGTGACGTCGAGTCCTACTCGGCGCGGAACGTCGCTCGCACCACCGCCTCCGACGCCTCGCTCGTCGCGGCCTACCCGCGGGTGGCCGAGGTGAAGGCGATCACGGATGCCGCGATCGCTCAGGCGGCGACCATCGGCAACCAGCCCGTGGGGTCGGTCACCGCCGACATCACGACGGCGTTCGCCGGAGGGTCGTTCACGAACGGCGTCTACACCGGGGGCACCCGCGACGACCGGGCCTCGGAGTCGGCTCTCGGAAACCTGGTCGCGAACTCGCTGGTCGACTCCCTGTCGTCCGCCGATCGGGGTGGGGCGCAGATCGGCGTGGTCAACCCGGGTGGTCTCCGCGCGGAGCTCCTCTACGCCGGGAACACCTCGGGCAACCCGCTGAACACCGACGGCGTCATCACGTACGCCGAGGCCAACGCGGTCCTGCCGTTCGTCAACAACCTGTGGACGACGTCCCTCACGGGCGCCCAGTTCAAGACCGCGCTCGAGCAGCAGTGGCAGACGAACCCCGACGGCACGATCCCGTCGCGTCCGTTCCTGAAGCTCGGCCTGTCCGACAACGTGCGCTACACCTACGACGACACCCGCGCGGCGGGCGACCGCGTGACGGGCATCTGGATCGACGGCCAGCCCATCGATCCGGCGGCGTCGTACCGCATCGGCTCGTTCAACTTCCTGCTCCAGGGCGGCGACAACTTCCGCGTCTTCGCGGAGGGCGCCGACACCCGCGACTCGGGCCTCGTCGACCGTGACGCCTGGATCGCCTACCTCCAGGCGAACCAGGGTCTCGCGCCGAGCTTCGAGCGCAACGCGGTGAAGGTGACGGGTGCTCCCACCGCCCCGGTCGACGCGGGCTCGACGATCTCGTTCGACGTCTCCGGCCTCGACCTGACGAGCCTCGGCAGCCCGCAGAACGCCGAGCTGTCGGGCACATGGAACGGCACGAGCACGGTGATCGCGCCGATCGCCGTGACGAACGGCGCGGCGACCGTGTCGCTCACCGTCCCGGCCGACGCCTCCGGCGCCACCGAGATCGTGCTCGACGCGGCGCCCTCGGGGACCGTGGTGCGCATCCCTGTGCTGGTGAACGCGGGGACGAACCCGGGCGGTGGCGAGCAGCCGCCGACCACGACCCCGGTGCCCGCGGGCGAGGACTCGCTCACGCCCGAGCTCGAAGGCGCCATCGGCCTCTCGTCGTCGACGGTCACTGCGGGTGGCTCGCTGACGATCTACGTCGGCCCGCAGTACGCCGGACAGTGGGTCAGCGCCTGGCTCTACTCCACCCCGATCCTGCTGACCAACGCGGCCGGCGACGTCTGGCAGCGCGTCGGCGCCGACGGGAGCATCACCGTGGTGATCCCCGCCGACGCGCCTCTCGGTGACCACCGCATCGCGGTGCAGGATGCGAACGGCACCGTGATCGGCTGGGCTTCCATCACGATCACCGCGCCCGACGGCACCGTGCCCGGTGGCGGCTCGGGTTCGGGCTCGGTGCCGGTCGGTTCGGGATCCGGTGACCTCGCCTCCACGGGCGCCACCGTCTACCCGGCCCTCGTGTTCGCGATCCTGCTCCTTCTCGGAGGAGCCGGGGTGGCGGTCGCCCGCCGGCGGCGGACGGCGCACGAGGCCGAGTAGCCGCTTCCCCTTGCGAGGGCCCCGCATCCGATCATCCGGATGCGGGGCCCTCGCCGTTTTCGTGGTGCGGGCCCGCCTCGTCTAGCGTGGAGGGGATCCCCCGCTCGAAAGGAACCACCCCATGCCCACCTCTCTCGTCCTGTCCGACGAGGTCCGCGATGCAGTGGCCTCGGGCGCTCCCGTCCTCGCCCTCGAGTCGACCATCTTCACCCACGGTCTGCCGCGTCCGCGCAACGTCGAGGTCGCGCTGGAGGCCGAGGAGATCGTGCGGGCGGCAGGCGTGGTGCCCGCCACCATCGGGCTCGTCGGCGGCGTGCCGACCGTGGGCCTGTCGACCGACGAGATCGTGAGCCTGTCGAACGACGACTCCGTGGTCAAGGTGTCGCTGCGTGACGTGCCCGTGGCCGCCGCGAAGAAGCTCAACGGCGGCACCACCGTGGCCGCGACCGCCTTCCTCGCCGCCCGCGCGGGCGTCCGCGTCTTCTCGACCGGTGGCCTCGGCGGCGTGCACCGCGGTGCGCAGCAGACCTTCGACGAGTCGGCCGACCTCGGCACCCTCGCCGGCCTCCCGCTCGTGGTCGTCAGCGCCGGCGTGAAGTCGATCCTCGACATCCCGCTCACGCTCGAGCGTCTCGAGACCCTCAACCTCGCCGTGGTGGGCTACCGCACCACCGACTACCCGGGCTTCTACGTCAGCGACTCGGGCTACGACATCGAGTACTCGGTCGACGGCGTCGACGAGATCGTCGACATCGTGGGCACGCGGGATGGGCTCGGCATCTCCTCGACCCTGCTCGTGGCGAACCCGGTCGCGGCCGACAAGCAGCTCCCGATCGACGTGCACGACGCCGTGCTCGCCTCGGCGCTCGCCGCCGCGGAGGCCGACCACGTGGCGGGCAACGACACCACGCCGTTCCTGCTCGACTACATCCAGCGCGAGACGAAGGGCGCCTCGCTCGACGTCAACGTCGAGGTGTACCGCGGCAACGTCGCCCTCGGCGCGCAGATCGCCGCCGCGCTGCGCTGAGCCGAGGGATGGATCCGGTGCATCGCCCCGTGCTCGCGGTCGCGGGCGACCTGCTCGAGGACGTCGTCGTCTGGGGCGTCGGCGCCCTCGAGCGGGGCACCGACAACCCCGGCCGCGTCTTCCGCTCGCAGGGCGGCAGCGCGGCGAACGTGGCCGTGCGCGCCGCCGGCATGGACGGGGTCCGCGTGCGCTTCCTCGGCCGCGTGGGGGAGGACGCGATCGGCGGAGTCCTCGAGGCGGAGCTGCAGGGGCAGGGCATCGAGACCGTGCTCCAACGGGGCGGCACCACGGGGACGGTGATCGTGCTGGTGGATGCGGTCGGCGAGCGGACGATGATCCCCGACCGAGCCGCCTCGGCCGAGATCGAGCGCTTCCCGTCGGAGGCCCTGGACGGCGTCGCCTGGCTGCACCTTCCGCTCTACGGGTTCCAGACGCCTCGCGCACGCGAGGCGCTGCTCGCGCTCGCCTCGGACGCCCGCGCTCGCGGGGTGACGGTGTCGATCGACCTGTCGTCCGTGTCGCTCCTGCGCGACCTCGGCGACGACCTCGACGGCCTCGTCTCGGCCATCCGGCCCGAGGTCGTCTTCGCGAACGCGGAGGAGGCCGCCGTGGTCGACGCGCGTGCGTGGGTGCAGAGCCTCGGATGCGAGCTGGTCGCGAAGAACGGCCCCGACCCGGTCCTGGTCGTGAGCCGTGCCGGCGAGGAGTCGTTCCCGGTGCCGCGCGTCGAGGCCGTGAGCGACACCACCGGCGCGGGCGACAGCTTCGCCGCGGGCTACGTCGCCGCATGCTTGCGCGGCGAGCCCGTCGCGGCGGCGGTCGCCGCCGGCGCCGCGGCCGCCGCCGAGGTCCTCACCGCCCCCGGCGCCCGCCGCGCCTAGCTCCGCCCTCCCCATCCCTCCCGTTTCGCCACACCCACGTGGTTTCGCCACACCGATCGACGTGGCGAAACAGCGTGGGTGTGGCGCAACGTGGGGGTCAGGAGGCGGGGCGGAGGAGGACGGTGTTGTCCCAGGGGTCGGAGACCGTGAGCGTGCGGCCGTCGTGGGCGGTCTGCAGGCCGTGGTCGCGCAGCCGCTCGTCGGTGGCGGCGACGTCCTCCGCATCCGGGACCACGATCTCGACCTGACCGAGGCCCAGGGCGAGCCTGCGGCGGCCGGCGCCGGCCGAGTTCCAGACGTTCATCGCCATGTGGTGGTGGTAGCCGCCCGCGGAGACGAAGAGCGCCTGCGTGCCGTACATGGTCGTCACCTCGAAGCCGAGTGTGTCGACGTAGAAGTCGCGGGCCTGCGCGACGTCGCCGACGCTGAGGTGCACGTGCCCCACGCTCGCGCCGCCGAGGCGGGGGTCGGCGATGGAGGCGTCGGTGAGGTGCTCCTGGAGGAAGCGGTTCGGGTCGAGGAACAGCGTCGACATCTCGATCGAGCCGTGCGTCCAGCTCCATTCGGTGCGGTCGCGGTCCCAGTAGAGCTCGACGCCGTTGCCCTCCGGGTCGTCGAAGTAGAACGCCTTCGAGACCAGGTGGTCGGAGCTGCCGGTGAACGAGCCCGGGAATCGCGTCGCGACCGAGTAGACCGCCGCGGCCAGCGCCGCTTCGGTCTCGTAGAGGATCGCGGTGTGGAACAGTCCCGCGCTCCGGGGCTCCGGACGGCGCAGCTCGGGCGCGTGCTGCAGCACCACGGCGGGCACTCCGCCGCGGCCGAGCACGGCGGAGTCGCCGTCCTGAGCGAGGACGTCGAGCACGACGGCGTCGCGGTAGTAGGCGATCATGCGGTCGAGGTCGCCGACGCGCAGGGTGACGGCGCCCATCACCGTGGCGGGCGCGAGGAGATCGGATGCGGTGCTCATGATGTCCTTCTCAACATCGGATGCGACCCTCGCATTCCTTGTAGCTACAACTATTATCCGGATGCGAGCGATCGACCCAGCGAGACCGTGCGAGGACCGTCGGAGTAGTACCCGAACGCGGGCACGTCGTCGTAGCCGCGCGACCGGTAGAGGCCGAGCGCGGGGACGTGGAGGGTCGTGGTCTCGAGCACCATCTCGGCGATCCCGGCGGCGCGCGCCGTCGCCTCGAGGTGGGTGAGCACACGCCCCGAGATCCCGCGCCCGCGCGCCGACTCGAGCACGAACATCCGCTTGAGCTCGGCACGGCCGTCCGGCAGCGTGCGCCAGCCTCCCATGGCGACGGGCGCACCGTCGAGATACGCGATCACGAAGTCCCCGGCCGGCGGCGCCAACTGCTCAGGATCGAGCGGCGCTCCGTCGGGCTGCCCGTACATCCGCGTGTACTCGGCCTGCACGGCCTCGATCAGCGGGAGCGCATCCGCGTCGTCGTACCGACGACGCTCGAGTCGCAGCGTCATGCTCACCCGACGACGATACCCGCCCCGTCGCCGCCGAGAGCCGACGCCGAGGGCTCATTTCTGGCGCCCTCTCGCGCGGGGTGGGTGCAGGAAGTGAGCAGCGGATCCTGCTCGCGCGGGCTCAGGCGCGCGGAGGCGGCGGGGTGTTGAGGTGGCGGAGCTCGCGGAGGGCGGCGATGTCGCGGAGCATCTTCGCGGTGGTGCGCTCGCTCTCGGCGGTGTCGGAGGAGAGGCCGTAGCGGCGGTGGCGCTGCAGCGTGAGGAGCCAGCCCCGCGGGAGGTCGGACGGGAGGGTCCGCGGATCGACGGGCCTGCCGCTCGACGAACGGCTCTGGCGCTGACGCTGCTCTGGGGTAGTGGACACTGTCGATCTCCACGCTCGGCTCCGCCCCGCGGGTGACGGGACGCGCGTCCAGTCTCGCCGCGGAGAGGCGACGGGATGTGGCAGCGCGGTGTCAGTGGCCGGATGCTGCCACGCGGAGGCGGCGACGCATCCGGAGGCGTTCGCTCAGACCCAGCCCCGTCGAGCCGCCTCGACACCCGCCTGGAAGCGGTTGTCGGCGCCGAGCTCGACCAGGAGGTCGTGACTGCGCCGCCGCAGCGAGCGCACCGAGATGCCGAGATGGCGCGCGGCGGCCTCGTCCTTCACGCCGGCGCTCATCAGGGCGAGCAGCGACTGCTCCTCGCTCGTCGGACCGCGCTGGGCGCTCTCGAGGTCGGCGACAGAGTCGCGGGCCTGCTGCACCGGCACCGCACGACTCCACGTCGCCTCGAACAGCTCGCAGAGCGCGGCGACCAGGGGCGCCGAGGAGGTCACGATCGCGTCGCTCCGCCCCGGCTCGACGCTCAGGGAGACGAGGGCGGTGGTGCGGTCGGCGATCGCCAGCTTGACCGGGAGCTCCGGCACGATGCGGGCCTGCTCGCCCCGTTCGGTGAGGCGGATGGCCTCATCCCACGCGCCGTCCCGCTCGAAGCTCTGAGCCGCGTAGACCGCCCGCCACAGCACGCCGCGCCCGATGACGGTCGTCTCGCGGGGCTCGAGCGGCGAGGAGACGTAGGGCGGCCGGTCGAACACCATGAAGTCGCGGAGCGCCTGGTGCTGCAGCCGCACGTACCAGGCGGCGACGGTGTCGCGGTCGCTCAGCACGAGGGTCTCGTCGGTCGACGCGGTGGCGGTGAGGGTGCGGTCGAACCGCTCCCCGAGCACCGGGATCAGCTCGCGGACTCGGCCGAGCTCGCTGTTGAGGCGGTCGAGCAGCGAGGTCACGGCGAACCGCGGATCGACCGGCGAGTAGTAGCCCGACTCGCTGATCTCGCGCGACACCAGGCCGAGGGCGCGCAGCGACTCGAGCTCTGCGGCCGCCGACTCGACCGGCAGGTCGAACCTCGAGGCCACGTCGTCGACCAGGGTCTTGCCCCGCGAGACGACGAACAGGTACACCGCCTCGTTGGACTCCGTCAGCCCGTCGAGCACGACGAGCCGCCCCTGGTCCTCCATCGGTTCCTCCCCGCGACGCGTGCTTCCCGCATGCCGACAGGTCGGATGATACCGGCCCGGCCCGATCGTGCCGTGTTCAGTCGGGAAGACCCCAGAAGGATCCTCGGAGGCCCACCGAGCGGAAGTAGTCGGCGGCATGGCGGGGTTCCCGACGCTCGTAGGGGGTGTCGAGTCGGCCGTCATACCAGTGGGAGGCGAGTCGCCAGAGCGTGGAGAGCGACAGGATGTCTCCGCGGGACTCGCCCGACCGTTCCAGCCAGTCGTCGACGCAGGCCTCGGAGCAGAAGATCTGCTGGTTCGCACAGGCGTGCGCCCCGTCGGGCCAGATGCGGTCGGTGGGCACGAGGAAGTGCGCCACCTGGTCGCCCACGGGCGGCTCCGTGTTCGTGACGGTCCACGCGTGCGCGGCGGAGCACGCGGGACAGGTCGTCGCCACCAGCACCGACGGCGCCTCGGGCACCAGGTGCGGGATGGCGAAGGCGTCCCACGCGCATCCGCCCCACCAGAGCGTCGTCGGGCCCATCACCGAGAAGCGGAACGACCGTGTGGCGAAGGGGTGCGCCAGCACGACCTCACCGCCCTCGAGCACGACATGGTGTGCGTCGGCGAGCTCGCGCAGTGCCGCCTCGACCTCGCCGGTCGAGGCCCGCGTCAAGCGGGCGAGCGCCCGGATGCCGGGAGCGGATCCCGTCTCTGCGAGGTGCCGGTACAGGGTGATGCGCACGCGTTCAGCGAGGTCGGAGACGGGCATCAGGCGAGGACCTCCCGAGATCGGGGTGCCGCGAGCCGTGCGGCTGCGGTCTCACGGAGCGTCGTGCTGAGGACCCGGATGCCCGCATCCGCGGTGCCGGACTCCCGAGTCGCGAGCATCAGCGACCGTCCGACCGGGGTCTCCAGGTCGAGCAGCTCGACCTCGTCAGGCAGGTGGTCGACGGCGAGCGAGGGGATCAGGGCCACCCCGACCCCTGCGGCCACCAGTTCGAGCTGCACACCGAAGTCCACCGTCTCCGCGACGACGCGAGGACGGAAGCCCGCCAGCCCACAGGCGCGCTCGACCATCGTGAAGCAGGTGAGGTCGGCGGTGGGCGTGATCCAGGCCGCGTCGGCGAACTCGGACAGTCGCGCGGGCCTCCCGCCGGCGGCCGCCGGATCCGTGCGTCTCACGGCGAGTCGCACCGGCTCGGCTCCGAGCGGTCGTGTCACGACTCCCCGTCCCGTCTCCCGAGGGACGTTCGAATACCCGTGGACGACGGCCAGATCGACGGTCCCCGCGGCGAGCGCGTCGAGGGCGTCCTCTGGTTCGAGCGTGCTGAGGGTGAGCTCCAGGCTCGAGCCGGGGTCCTCGAGGATCCGCCTGCACGCGTCGACCACGAAGGTCCGGGCGGCGGAGGGGAAGGCGGAGAGCGCGTAGCGTCCCGCGCTGCCCGAGCGCAGGGAGTCGAGGTCGAGCTCCGCGAGGGAGAGCCGCGCCAGGATGTCGTGCCCGTGGGCCGCGAGCAGGGCGCCGGCCGGGGTGAGCGCCACCCGTCGGCCGACGCGCCGGGTCAACGGGACGCCCACCTCCCGTTCGAGCGCTGCGAGCTGCATGGAGACGCCCGGGGCCGTGAGATGGAGCTCCTCGGCGACCGCGGAGATCGTGCCCAGCCGATCCAGCTCGGCGAGCATCCGGAGCTTGCGGACGTCGATCACCTCGCCAGCATATGCTCAACGGCACTGAATAATCGAGTAAAGAACACTCAGTTGTGCTAGTCAATCAGGGCGGTCACGATCGTGGGATGGTCCCTCTCCGCGCGCTTGCAGCCGGCCTCCTCGTCGTCGTCCTCTGGGCCTCCGCGTTCCCGGCCATCCGTGTGGCTGCACCGGTCCTGGGAGTCACGGGGTTGTCCTTCGTCCGGCTCGCGGTGGCGTCGCTCGCGCTCGTCGTCTGCGCTGTCGTCGTGCGGGCTCGGCTGCCGCGGATGCGCGACCTGGGGTGGATCCTCGCCTGCGGGTTCTTCGGGATGGCGGCCTATCAGCTCCTGCTCAACCAGGGCGAGCTCGATGTCCCTGCGGGCACGGCGAGCATCATCGTCGCCGCAGCGCCGCTGGTCTCCGTCGCCGCCGCTCGCGTCCTCTTCCGGGAGCGGATCTCGGCGGTGACCGTGCTCGGCAGCGCGATCGCCCTCGGCGGGGTGGCGTTCGTCTGCCTGGCTCGAGCGGGCGTCTCCCTCTCCGGCTCCGTGTGGATCGTCGTCGCTGCGATGGTGGTGCAGGGCATCTACCACCCGCTCCAGCGTCCGCTGCTAGCCCGCTACACGAGCATCGAGGTCGCGTGCTACGCGATGATCGCCGGCACGATCATGACGCTGCCGCTCGTGCCCTTCGACGTCGCCGGCCTCGTCGATGCCGGGCCCCAGTCGTGGCTGGCGGCCGTCTACCTCGGACTGCTGCCCTCCGCGGCGGGCTTCGTGCTCTGGGCCTACGCGGTGGCCAGGATGCCGGTCGCCGCGTCCACCGCGCTGCTCTACCTCGTCCCTCCGATAGCGGTGCTCGTCGCCTGGGTGTGGCTGGGGGAGGCTCCGATCCTCGCCGAACTCCTGGGGGGCCTCGTCGTCATCCTCGGCGTCGTCACCATCTCGGTGGGGCCCCGTGTGCTTGCGGCACGGCGCGGCCGGCCGGGGCCGGCGCGACGCCAGACGTCTCGCCGCGGGCAGGAAGCCCCGGTCGTGGAGCGCGTCGTCGGCAGCTGAGCGCCGCGCGGCCGCCCCTAAGGCGCCGCGCGGCGGCGGCGCAGCACCAGGACCACGACGACCGCGGCGACGACGACCACGACGATGACGCCGAGGGCGAGCAGCAGCGGGAGCATCGAGTCGCTCGAGCCGCTCGTGGCGTCGAGCGCCACGGCCGTCGCCTCCGCGGACGGTGACGCCGATGCGGCCGCGGACCCGCCCGCCGAGCCCCCGGGCGTCGGCGTCGCAGAGGGGGTGGCCACCGCGGCGGGGGCCGGCTGCGCGAACGTCACCGGCGTGAACGACTCGTTGTTCGCGTTCGCGACGCCGTGCGCGCCGATGGTGATCACACCGCACTGGGTGGTGAGGCAGTCGACGGTCACCTCGTTGTTCTCGCGGTCGAAGGTCTGGAACACCGGTCCGGGAACGGTGAGGGTGGTCGCCCAGGTGCCGTCCGCGGCGAGCACCCCGCCCGACGCGGACGCCTCCGTCGAGCCGCCCGGGAAGGAGATGAACTGCTGATACCCCTGCGGAGAGGCCTCGTCGTCCATGGCGTAGCGGTAGGAGGTGCCGGTGGCGCCCCCGACGCTGGGCTGCCATGCCCCTGAGGGGTCGACCCAGCCGAAGAGGACGTAGATTCCGCCGAAGCCGCCGGAGACAGACTGGAAGCCGGTCCCGGACACCTGCAGCTGGGTCGGCCCGTCCGGGTTCATGACCGGCATGCCCTCCGACGGCGCCGCAGCACTGGCACCGCCGACGACGGTGATGTCGACGAGCGGGGCGGCGCTCGCGGCGGCGGACGAGCCCAGCATGCTGCCGAGGAGGGTCGCTGCTCCCGCCAGGGCGAGGAGGAGGCGGGAGGGGCGGCGGCGACTGGTCATGACGTTCCTTCCAGGGCGGGGGATGACGGCGGGGCGGAGGGGGAGGCGGCGCTCGCGCGACCGGCACGACGGGGGAGCACGATGAGCGTCCCGTCCGACGGATGCGTCAGCACCTCCAGCGGGTGGTCGTACACCCGCGAGAGCAGGTCCTCCGTGAAGACCGTCGCGGGCGGTCCGTCGGCTACGACGCGCCCGTCCGCGAGCAGGCACACGCGGTCGGCGAACGCCGCGGCGAGCGAGAGGTCGTGCAGCACGACGATGACGGCGTCGCCCGCGTCGGCCCGCTCGCGGGCCAGCCGGAGCACGTCCTCCTGGTGGCGGATGTCGAGGGCCGCCGTCGGCTCGTCGAGCAGCAGGATGCGCGTGCGCTGGGCCAGGATGCGCGCCAGCGCCGCCCGCGCCCGCTCGCCGCCCGAGAGGGACGGGACCGTGCGGGGGAGGTGGCGCGCGAGGTCGGTGCGGAGCACCGCGTCGGCGATCGCGTCGTCGTCATCCGCCTCGAGGGCCGTGCCCGCCCAGGGCGCGCGCCCCATCTCGACCACCTGCTGCACCGTGAAGGGGAAGGACACCGCGGTCTGCTGCAGCAGCACGGCGCGCTCCCGCGCCAGGTGCTTCAGCGTCCAGGAGCCGAGCGGTCGCCCCGCGATCTCGACGGTCCCGGAGCCGAGCGCGACATCCCCCGAGATCACGCCCAGGAGCGTCGACTTCCCGGCGCCGTTCGGGCCGACGAGCGCGAGGAGCTCGCCCGGGCGTGCCTCGAGGTCGACGTCGTCGAGGATCCGTGCCCCGCCGATCGAGACGGACACGCCCCTCGCCACGACGGCGCTCATCCCCATCCTCCCGATCGGGCGCGGGTGCGCCGCAGCAGCCAGAAGAAGAAGGGGCCGCCGACGAGGCTCGTGAGCATGCCGATGGGGAGATCGGCGTAGGGCACCGCCGTGCGTGCGACGAGGTCGGCGGTGAGCAGGAGGAGCGCCCCGCCGAGCGTCGAGGCGATCAGCAGCGGCAGATGGGCGGGGCCGAGGATCATGCGCATGAGGTGCGGGATCACGAGCCCGACGAACGCGATGATCCCGGTGAAGGCGACCGCGACCGCCACGAGCAGCGCGACGAGCACGATGACGCCGATGCGGAGCCCCTCGACGTTGAGGCCGAGATGCCGTGCGGCCCTCTCGCCGAGGGTGAGCAGGTCGAGTCGCCGGGCGAGCACGAGGGCCACCGCGACCCCGACCAGCACGACGGGGAGCACCACGAGGACATCCGACCAGAGGGCTCCGTTCAAGGAGCCCAGCTGCCAGAACACGATCTCCTCCCGCGCCTGCTGGTCGCCGAAGAACACCAGGAACGCCAGTCCCGCGCTCGTGACCGCGTTGACGGCGATGCCGGTGAGCACGAGCGTGACCACCTCGGTGCGGCCGCCCGAGCGGGACATGACGTAGACGAGCACCGTCGCGGCGAGGCCGGTCGCGAAGGCGACGACGGCGATCGTCCACGAGCCGAGGAACGCCCATCCGAACACGATCGTCGCGGCGCCGCCGAGCGCCGCACCCGAGGAGACCCCCACCACGCTCGGCTCGGCCAGCGGGTTCCCGAAGATCGCCTGCATGAGCATCCCCGCCACGGCGAGCGCCGCTCCGACGAGGATCGCCAGGGCGATGCGGGGGAAGCGGATCGTCCAGAGCGCCGCGTCCGCGTTCTCGTGCGCGGGGACGGGGAGCACGCCGTCGATGCCGAGGTGGTGCAGCACCGAGCCGAGCACCTCCACCGGCGGGACGGCGAGCTGGCCGGTCCCGGCGGAGACGACGGCCACCACGACGAGCGCGAGGCCGAGGCCGCCGAACAGCAGCGTGCGCACGGCGACCCGGTCGCGGCGCGGAGCGCGCGCGGCGACGACGTCCTCGAGGTCGACGGCCGCGGTCATCGCGAGGCGGCCGAGTCGCTCGGTGCGTAGAGCGCGCCCGCCAGGGCGGCCAGCACCTCGGGTGTGCGCGGGCCGAAGCTCAGGATCTCGTAGTCGCTCATGTCCACGATCCGCCGGTTCTGCCCCGCTGGCGTCTGCGCGACGGCAGGGAGCCGCTCGAGCAGGCCGTCCACTCCGCCCACCGACTCCAGTCCCTTCGTCATCACCAGGATCACGTCGGGCGCCGCTGCGACGAGCGCCTCCGCGGTCATCGGTCGCATGCCCTGGATGCCGGCCTCTCCCGCGACGTCGACCGCGCCGAGCGAGGTGATGAGCGCATCCGCCCCGGACTCCCCGCCGAAGATGTAGTACACGCCGGCGTTGCCCCGGACGTAGAGGAAGAGCATGCGCAGCCGGTCGGCCTGGGACGTCGGGGCGATCGCCGCGATCTGCGCCTCGGTGGCGTCGATCCGCTGCTCGAGCTCGGCGGCGACGCTCGCGCCCTCGGCGGGCACCCCGAGGGCGTCGGCCACCGACTGCACCAGCGACCCGACGGTGGCGAGGGAGCGGTCGGGGGTGACCACGACGACGGGGATCCCGGCGTCGCGCATCTGCAGCACGACGTCCCACGGCCCGATGGAGGTGTCGGTGAGGATGACGGTGGGGGCCAGGGCGAGGATCGCCTCGGCGCTCAGCTGGTGCCCGCCCTGCGTCACCTCGGGGAGGTCGGCGGCCTGTGCGAACCCGGTCGACGTGTCGCGTCCGACCACCTGATCGCCGAGCCCGAGCGAGTAGACCGTCGCCGCGAGCGTGCCCGCCATGTCGAGGGCGAGGATGCGGCTGGTGTCCGTCACGGTGACCGACGTGCCCTGGTGGTCGACCACCGTGACCGGCAGCGAGGGCTGCGGATGCGGGGCGAGGACCGGGACGGCGTCGTCGGCCAGGCAGGCGGTGGCGGGCCCGGTGATCGATCGGGGATCGGCGACGGGCTGGATGTCGGCGAGCTCGACCGGGCTCGCGTCGGCGCAGGGAGCGGGTGCGGCCGCGGCCGTCGCGCCGGTGGGGGAGGCCTCCCCATCCGCGGTCTGGACGGAGCAGGCGCCGAGGCCGAGGAGGGCCGTCGAGGCGACGACGACGAGGGCGAGGCGGCGGAGGCGGGAGCGGGACACGGCGGATCCTGACGGGCGACGATTGAGGTAAGGCTTTGCTTAATAAGCTTAGGCTACCCATACTAGGGGCTGATGGGCCGCTGAGAGAGCGGCCGCACACAGCCAAGAACTGGAGTTGATCTCGTGCGAACTGGGAGAAGACGTCTGAGGCCCCTCGCGGGCCTCGTCGTGGGCGCCGTCGTCTCGGGGCTCGCCGTCGTCGGCATCGCAGCGCCCGCATCCGCGGCGACAGGTGATGTGACGGGGGCGTCCCTGGACTGGGGATTCAAGGACTCGTGGCGCAGTTACGTCGCTCGGTTCGGGGGGACCGCGACCGCCTCGGGCGGGGCGACCACGTCACCCGCCTACGGTTGGTCCTCGGGTGCGGGCACCTTCGACGTGACGACCGGAGCGGCCGACGTCGCCCTCGCCGGGACCGTGGCCTGGAGCGTCCCCGCCCACGGCATCTCCATCTCCCTCTCCGACCCCGAGATCGTCCTCGACGGCGACGGGACGGGTGAGCTCCGCTTCGACTACGTCGACTCGACCGGGGCCTCCGGCACCGGCGTCTTCGCCACCCTCACCGGAGCGGTCCCCGTGCTGGCCGACGGCGTCGCCACGTTCACGCAGGTCGCAGCCGCAGCCGGCCCGGCGACGGCTGCGGTCTTCACCGGTTCGTACCCGGAGGGCTCCGCGCTCGACCCGGTGTCGTTCGCCCTCCCGTACGAGGAGGCGCCGGTGCAGCAGAGCACCACGACCACGCTCGGGGTCTCCCCCTCCGGCAGCGTCGAGCAGGGCACCGACGTCGAGCTCTCGGCGACCGTGTCCCCGGCCGCCGACGGGACCGTGCAGTTCACCGACGGGGGATCCCCGCTCGGCGCCCCCGTCAGCGTGAGCGCGGGCGTGGCCACGACCACGACCGGAGCGCTCGCGGTGGGCGACCACTCGCTGGGAGCGGAGTTCACCCCGGCCGACCCCGCGCTGTTCGCGTCCTCGTCCGCCTCGGCCGTCGCGCTGACCGTGACCGCCCCGCCGACCCCGGCCGTCGGCACGACGACCGCGGTCGCCCTCGCTCCGGCGGCCCCCGTCGCGCTCGGCACCGCCACCACCGCCACCGCGACGGTGACGGCCGAGACCGGCACCGCGACCGGCTCCGTCGAGTTCTTCGACGTCGCCGCGGGCACCACCGACCGGGTCTCCCTCGGGACCGCCGCCGTCGAGGCCGGCGTCGCGACGTGGACCGGGACGCTCGGCGCGGGCGGTCACACCGTGGTCGCCGCCTACCGTCCCACCGTCGGCTTCGCCGGCTCGGAGGGCACCACGACGACCAACTACGGCGTCGTCGACACCGCCGAGGCCGCCTCGTGCGTGCCCGCCTCCGGCGCCGCCACGCTCGAGGGCGTCTCCGCCCGCTGGGACTACAGCGCGTACAGCACCGAGTGGGTCAAGAGCGCGACCGGTGACATCACCGTCGACGGCCAGACCTTCGTGCTCTCGGACGGTGTCGCCACCGTCGGCTCCGACTGCGCCGTGATCTCGTTCGACGGCACCCTCCGCGTGCTCGCCTACCCCTCGTTCGGCGGCTTCTGGATCGACCTCACCGATCCGACGCTCGCGATCGCGGCCGACGGCACCGGCACCTGGTCGGCCGACGTCACCACGTTCGAGGACTCCACGCCCGTCCACCGCGTCGTGAGCACGCTCTCCGGCGTCGCGTTCCCCGCGTTCGCCACGGCGGGCACCCAGTCGATCGCGCTCGCGTTCGACGGCACCACCGCGCGCGGCACCTGGAGCGCGAACTACTCCGACGCCTGGTCGAACGCCTTCGTGCTCGACGTGCCGTCCTCCATCCGGCCGTTCTACTACCGGTCGGGCGAGACCGCGGGCAACCTCCGCAAGCCGCCGTCGCCGATCGAGCTGAGCTGGCCGGCCCTTCCGGCCTCGCCCACCACGACAACCCTGGCGGTGGGACCCGCCGCTCCGGTCGTGCAGGGCACGCCGACCACGCTGACCGCCACCGTCGCGGCTGAGCGCGGTACGGCCACCGGATCGGTGGAGTTCTTCGCCACTGCGGACGGCTCCTCCGTCCCGGTGTCGCTCGGCTCGGCAGCGCTCGTCGACGGCGTTGCGACGCTCGCCACCTCGACGCTCGCCCCCGGCGGACACGTCTTCACCGCGGCCTTCGGCCCGGCCGGGGCCTTCCTGGCCTCGACCTCCGCTCCGACCGCGAACTACGGCGTGGTCGACACGACGACCCCGGCCGCCTGCACCGTCGACGCGGGTTCGCCCACCGTCCAGGGCGTCGCCGCGAGCTGGGACTGGAGCGCCTACAGCGCCGAGTGGACCAAGACGGCCTCCGGTGAGGGCGTCGTCGTCGACGGCGACACGTTCACCTTCAGCGACGGCGTCGCGACGTACGACCAGGACTGCGCGATCGTCCAGTTCGACGGGTCGATCCGCGTCACCGCCTACCCGGCGTTCGGCGGCTTCTGGGTCGACCTCGCGAACCCCACGCTCGTCGTGGGCGCCGACGGTGCCGGCCTCTGGACCGCCGACGTGACGACCTTCGAGTCGGCGACGCCGAAGCGTCTGGTCGTCGACACCGTCTCGCTCGGCGGCCGGCCCGACTTCTCGGCGAGCGGTGAGGCCACCGCGACCCTCGACTACGACGGCACCACCGCATCCGGGACGTGGAAGGCCGGTCACGACAGCGCCTGGGCGAACGACTTCGTCATGAACGTGCCCTCCTCGCTCCGCGCGTTCTACTACGCGTCGGGTTCGGGCAGGGACGCGGACAAGGTCCCGTCGCCGATCCAGCTCGCCTGGACCGTCGTCCCGACGCCGTCGGATGCGGGAAGCCTCGTGTGGGGCTTCAAGCAGTCGTGGCGTTCGTACGTCACGGGCATCGCCCAGGGCACGATCACTCCGTCGAACGGCGCCACGACGACGTCGGGCGGGCTGTTCGAGTTCGTGCAGACGGACGACGGCGACTTCGACCCCGCCACCGGCGTGGGCTCCCTCGCCTACCAGGGAACCGTCTCGTTCGTCAGCCAGGCGCACGGGTTCGACATCGCGATCGCCGACCCGATCGTCACCCTCGACGGGACCGGGACGGGCAGGCTCTCGCTCCTGATCTCGACGAGCGACACGGCCGGCACCGGCGACATGGCGCGGGTCGAGACGGCCACGCTGACCATCCCGGCCGGCCAGCCCAGCGGCGAGCCGCTGACCTGGACCGACCTCGCGGCGGCGTTCACCGACCAGCTGCCGAGCAGCTTCGCGCAGTACGCGGGCCAGACGGCGGATCCGGTCACGTTCAGCTACGGCGCCGTGGTGCCTCCGGTGATCGTGCCGACCGTCACCCTCTCCTCGGGAGAGGTGAAGCAGGGCGACCAGCTCGTCGTGACCGGCACCGGCTTCGGCTCGGGTGCGCAGGTCTCGGCGACCGTCCACTCCGACCCGGTCCAGCTCGAGCCGCAGACCGCGGACGCCCAGGGAGCCGTGAGGTTCACCTGGACCGTCCCCGCGGACTTCGCGACCGGCGCGCACACCGTCGAGGTGGTCAGCGCGGCGGGCACCGCCAGCGCGCAGTTCACCGTGACGGCGGCCGCCGTGGCGCCCGCGGTCCCCGCGGTGGCCTCGCCGGCGCAGCAGCAGTGCGTGGCGCAGGAGGTGACCGGCGCGACGATGTCGTGGGGTGTGAAGGAGTCCTTCCGCACCTACATCACCGGTCCGATCGCGAAGGGGACGATCTCGACCAGCGGCGTCGCCGACAACGGATCGAGCTACGGCTGGTCGGGAGGCTCGGGCGCCTACAACCCGAGCGACTCGCTCGGCCGGGTGTCCTACTCCGGTTCGGTGCACTTCACCGGTCATGGCGGCCAGCTCGACATGACGCTGGCCAACCCCCGCATCCAGGTCACGGGTCCGTCGTCGGCGGTGCTCATCGCCGACATCAGCTCCAAGCAGCTGTCGGGCGGCACCGTGTCGGTGAGCGGCACCATCGCGACGCTGTCGCTCTCGGGCGGCTCGTCGTCGACGACCTCGACCAGCGTGTCGTACAGCGGCGTCCCCGCGACGCTCACCGAGTACGGAGCGAGTGCGTTCGGCGGCTTCTACTCCGGTGGCGCCGCGCTCGACCCGGTGTCGTTCACCTGGCCGCTGGGCGCTGACGTGCCCTGCGACACCACGACCGACGGCAAGCTCGCCTCGACCGGTGTCGACGGTGCGGATGCGATGGGCGCCCTGGCCGCGGCCCTCGCCCTGCTCGTCCTCGGCGCCGGCGCGGTCGTGATCCGCCGCCGCCGAGTCCGCGCGTAGCGGTCCCGTTCCCCCCGGGGTTCGTCCACCAGATGCACCTTCCTGAGCCCAGGAGCGTGCGTTCGGTGGACGAACCCCGGGGGGAACGCCGTCACGGGCGGCGGGTCTCCACCGCGGGGGCCTCGTCGGGGCCCTCTGCGGAGGCCACCGTGGGCATCGACGCGGCGGAGTCGGATGCGGTCCGCGCGTCTCCGGGACGCGGGCGCGGGCGGCGGGTGACGAAGTACGAGCCGCCGAGCACCAGCACGAAGCCCACGATCGTCCACACGGTCACCTGCTCGCCCAGCACCAGCACACCCGCGATGATCGCGACCGCCGGGTTGACGTACGTGATCGCGGTGGCCTTCACCGGGCCGATCTCCGAGACCAGCGACACCATGAGGACGAAGGCCAGCGCACTGCACACCACGGCGAGCACGACGATGGCGAGGATCGCCTGGCCCGACGGCCAGGCCGGCGGCCAGGCGCCGGTGAGCAGCACGAACGGCACGTACGCGACCGCGGTCCCCACGAGCGAGACGGCGACCACGCCGATGCCCGGCAGGTCCGACATCCAGCGGGCCAGGACGGCGGGTCCGAGCGCGTAGCCGACCACGACCACGGCCATCTGGGCGACCGCGATGAGGTCGGACCCGCCGACGTCGAGGCCGACCAGGGCCGCCACCCCGAGCATCCCGATCGCGATCCCCGCCCAGTTGAGGCCGCTCAGCCGCTCGGGGCGTCCCATCGCGAACGCGACCGCAACTCCCGCCAACGGGACGGCCGCGAGCAGCAGGCCCGCGGTCGAGGAGGGCAGCCGCTCCTCCGCCGTGCTGAGGAAGTACCAGGGCAGGATGATCTCCACCACGGTGTAGACGAGCATGGGCCGCCAGCGCCGCAGCACCGGCCCCACCTCGCGCCGGAACAGGGCGAGGGGCATCAGGAGGATCGCGGCGAGCCCGGCCCGCGACAGCACCACCATCGCAGGCTCGAGCTCGCCCACGGCGATCTTGATGAACAGGTAGGGGATGCCCCAGGCCAGTCCCAGCCCGGCGAACAGCAGGATCCCGCGTCGCGTCATCCCCCCATCCTCTCGCGGGACCGGTGGCGGTGAGGGCGGGGCGTCCTCAGATCGCGGTGTGCGTCGCGTCGGTGCGGAACTCCGTGTACATGTACGGGTTGTCGAGCACCTTCGTCTCCGGGATCTCCGGGTTCATGCCCGCCTGCCACACGTCGTCGCCGAGCGTCGACCGCAGGTACTCGACGGTCTCCTCGGCCTGCGAGCGGATGCGCGCCAGGTCGTCTCCGACCAGCGTGCCCTCGTGCTTGGCGACCTTCCCGTCGACGACGACGGTGTGCACATCCGCCCGGCCCGCCTGCAGGGCGACGTGCCCGTAGGGGTTGAGGATCGGGAACATCGACGGCGACCCGTCGTTCTTCAGCAGCACGAGGTCGGCCTTCTTGCCCTTCTCGATGCTGCCGACGAGGTCGTCGAGGCCGAGCGCCTTCGCGCCGCCGCGGGTCGCCCAGTCGACCACCTGCTCGGCCCTGAGGTGCGAGTGCGTGACGGTCTCGCCCTTCTCGTGGGCCTTGACGTGCTCCCACGAGCGGTCGGCACCGAGGGTGGAGCGCATCGCGGTGAACAGGTCGCTGGAGAACCACACGCTGGTGTCGACCGACAGCGACATCGGGATCCCGTGCTCGCGCAGCACCCACGAGGGCGGGTAGCCCTGTCCGCAGCTCTGCTCGCTCTCGGTCGAGAGCGACACGGACCCGCCGGTCGCCGCGATGCGCTGGTACGAGTCGGTGCTCAGGGTCGCCGCGTGCACGTAGACGGTGTCCGGCGTCATGAAGCCGTTCTCGTGCATGAGCCGGATGCCGTCGTCGTTCGTGGCGCCCCACACCCCGGCGTGCGTGGTCACGGGCAGGCCGAGCTCGCGCGCCACCTCGAACGCGGTGCGCTCCGGGAAGGCGGGGTCACCGGTGACGTCGAAGGCGAGCTGGAAGCGCAGCATGTCGGACCCGGTGTCGTTCGCCCGCACGAAGCTCTGGAAGTCCGCGCTCGCCGACCACTCCCAGGGCGCCCCGAAGATGTTGCCCGGCGCGAAGACGAAGCGGCCCGCCGAGTCGCGCAGCGACTGCAGTGCGGCCTCGGCGTGCTCGATGGTCCGCAGCCCGTGCGACCAGTCGACCGTGGTGGTGACGCCGGAGTCGAGGGCGTCGATCGCCGAGAGCGCGTTGCCGGCGTAGATGTCCTGCGGACGGAAGTGGTTGCCGTACTCGAGGTAGTACCAGACGAAGTACTGCGTCAGCGTCCAATCGGCGCCGTAGCCGCGCATCGCGGTCTGCCACATGTGGCGGTGCGTGTCGATCATCCCGGGCATGAGGATGCCCCCGGAGGCGTCGATCTCGACGGCGCCGTCGGGCACGGTGAGGGCCGAGCCCACCTCGGCGATGCGGTCGCCGACGACGAGCACGTCGCCATGGGGGAGGACGTCGTGGGCGTCGTCCATGGTGAGGACGAGGGCGTCGCGGAAGACGATCGGGCGCCCGGCGGTGAACTGGTCTGCGGACATGCGCGGCTCCTTTGCCGAAGGTGGGGTGGGGTCAGAGGGCGACGGTGGGGTAGTCCTTGCCGAGCCAGTGCGAGAGCTTCGCGGCGTACTCGCGCTGGAACGACAGCGGACCCTGCTCGGCCGAGTAGTCCTCGTCGTAGAGGGCGATGAAGATGGTGAGGCAGAGGAAGAAGTGCGCGCCCATCTCGAACAGGGCGACGTAGTCGTGCTCCACCAGCGCCGTGCGCTCCTCGGGCTCGAGGCGGAGCCAGGTGGTGCGCTCGACAGGGTCGCCGTTCCCGAGACGCCGGCCGAGGTCCGCGTCCCACGCGTCGACCAGCTCGGCGGGCGATGCCTTGTAGGCGGCGAGCAGCTCCGGGTCGCGGTCGACCTGGAAGAGGAACTTGTTGACGTAGTAGACGCTCATCGCGATGCCGTCCTCTCCCGCGGATCGCCCGACGGATACCAGGTGAAGTAGGCCTCCATGGTGTGGAAGAGGTCGAGGTCGTCGACGTACGCGGCCTTCTCCGGTCCCGCGATCCCCATCATCAGGATGAGGTCCATGAACCCGTGGGTCGCGTTGCCCGATCCGCTCATCGACTCGTGCGTGACGTTCGCGAGGATGCTGTCGATGTCGCCGTTCGAGAGCCACTCGATGGCCTGACGGTCGAACACCGGGTCCGGCCCAGTCTCGCCGAACTGACGGGGTCCGCCGAGCTCGAGCGAGAGGTGCCCGCTCCCGACCGCGGCGATCCGCTTGTCGGACGGGTACTCGTCGATGATCTCGCGGATGGCCCGGCCGAGGTCCCAGAACCGCTTCGGACTCGGCAGCGGCGGCGCGAAGATGTTCGTGTAGATCGGCACCACCGGCAGGTCGCCGTCCGGTCGTGTGGTGATGATGGGGCAGATGATCGAGTGGTCGAGCTTCAGCTCGTGGCTGACCGAGAAGTCGAAGCCGCGGTCGAGCAGCCCCTGCAGCATGAAGCCCGACAGCTCCTCGTGCCCGTCGAGCACGTACCGCGGGATGCTGAACTCGCGCTCCTCGTTGTAGTACGTGGCGTCGTACGTCGGCTGCTTCCCGATGAGGAACGTCGGGTAGTTGTCGTGGAAGAACTGGTGGAAGTGGTCGGCGCCGACCATCACCAGGATGTCGGGCTCGGCCGCGGTGAGCGTCTCGCGGTAGGCCTCGACCTTGCGCTTCCACTCCGGGGCCTGCGGCATCTGCTCCTCGGGCGGCGTCAGCTCGGTCGCCTTGAGGAAGAACGGGTGGTGCGTGGTCGCGAGGACCGCACTCAGTGTCGCCATGTCTCTCCTTCGAGTCGGTGCGGATGCGTGGGGCGCGTCTCGGGGTCAGCCGCCCGTGACGTCGGGCGAGGTGTATCGGGCGTTCCGGTCGACCTCTGCGTACACGGTCGGCCCGATCGGGGTCTCGCGCTCCTCGGCGAGGTGACCGATGAGGCCGGCCGTCCTGGCCAGCAGGGCGAACCCGCGGAGCAGGTCGATCGGCAGGCCCGCATCCGCCAGCGCCGCTCCCGCGACGCCGGCGCCGTTGAGCGGGAGCGTGCGGCCGAGCACCTCGGGGTGCACGCGCCCGATCGCCTCGAAGAGGCGGAGGTGCGGCCCCTTCATCCCGGTCTCCTCGGCGAGCGCGAACATCACCGGCGTGCGCGGGTCGCCCTGCTTGTGCACCGGGTGTCCGAGGCCCGGGACCTTCGCCCCCGCCGCCTTGCCCTTCCGCAGCACGACCAGGGCGGCGTCGTCCCAGTCCGCGTCGGTCCACGCCTCCGTGTCTCCGAACGTGGCCACCGCGTCGTGCAGGTAACGGCCCGTGTCCTCGGTGACGCCCAGGAACCGGGAGCCGCCGCCGAGCAGGCCCGCGGCGATCGCGCCCTGCAGCGAGTCGGGTGCGCTGTAGTACGTCAGCCGCGCGGCGATCGCGGTGGGGGTGAACCCGTGGTCGGCGAGCGAGACCAGTACGGCCTCGAACATCCGCAGCTGCCCGGGCGTCGGGCGGCGCTTCGTCGCGAGCCAGTAGGCCAGCTCGCCGAAGGAGATCTGGCCGAGCAGCTCCGACGCCAGGTCGTGCCCGAGGAGCGAGATGGAGTCCGGGGTCGAGGTCCCGATCGACGTGGGGTACTCAGGCATGGGTTCCGGCCTCCGGGATCGCATCGAGAGGGGGCAGCGGGTCCGCATCCGGCTCGTCGAGCCAGGCGCGGATGAGGGCGTCGTCCTGCCCGAGCGCGGGCGGGGCCGACCGGTAGCGGGCGGGCGTGCGGGAGAACGAGATCGGGTTGCGGATCATCGGGACGGCCTCGTCGCCGCGGCCCACCTGGACCACCGGGTCGAGCCCCAGGCGCTCGGCCAGGGCGACGCCGCCGTCGATCGTGTTGATCGGGCCGCAGGCGATGCCCGCCGCGGTGAGCACGTCGAACCACTCCTGCGCCGTGCGCGTCGACATGGCCTCGACCAGGAGCGGGCGGAGCTGCTCGCGGTGGCGGTTGCGGTCCTCGGTCCGGGCGAAGCGCTCGTCGTCGGCGAGCTCCGGGCGCCCCAGCGCCTCGGCGAGCCGCCGGAACTGCGCGTCGTTCGCCGCGACGACGATGATGTCGCCGTCGCTGGCCGGCAGCGGCTCGTAGGGGAACAGGCTCGGATGCGCGTTCCCCATCCGGAACGGCACCGTGCCCCCGGCGACGTACGTCGAGCTGTGGTTGGCCATCGCGCCGAGCGCAGTCGAGAGGAGGTTCACCTCGACGTGCTGGCCCTCGCCGGTGCGGTCGCGGTGCCGGAGCGCCGAGAGGATGCCGACCGTGGCCTGCATCCCCGTCATGATGTCGAAGACGGAGACCCCGCTGCGGTAGGCGGGACCGTCGGGATCGCCGGTGAGGCTCATCAGTCCCGACATCGCCTGCACGATGAGGTCGTAGCCCGGCAGGCTCGCGCCGCCCTTCGAACCGAAGCCGCTGATGGAGGCGTAGACGACGTCCGGGTTCACGGCGGCGACCGAGTCGTAGTCGAGGCCGAACTTCGCGAGTCCCCCGGGCTTGAAGTTCTCGATCACGACGTCGGCGCGCGCGGCGAGCTCGAGGGCGGCGGCGCGGTCGCCTTCGTCGCGGAAGTCGAGCACCACGTCGTACTTGTTGCGGTTGATGCCGAGGTAGTACGTCGAGACGCCGTCTCGTTCCGGCGGCGCCCAGCCGCGGGTCTCGTCGCCGGCCGGGCTCTCGACCTTCACCACCGTGGCGCCGAGATCGCCCATCTGCTGCGTGGCGAACGGGCCGGCCAAGACGCGGGAGAAGTCGGCGACGAGGATGCCGGACAGCGGCCCGTCCTGCTCTCCGATGTCCTCTGAGAACGCCATCCCGACCTCCTTCGGTCATTCCGGTCAAGTGTCCGCTGTGCGGATGACCTCATCCAAACGCATGGATTCGCGGAGTGTCAAGAGGATCGTGTCGCCTTCTCAGGTGGCGCTTCCGTGGGGTATGAATGGAGGAGCGACCGCTGCCGTCCGCAGCGGACGACTGACCGAGGAGGATCATGCCCGAGGCACGCGGCCCCGACTTCGTGGAGGCGATCGCCCGCGGACTCGAGGTGATCACCGCCTTCGGCACGCGCGGGCAGAGCCTCTCGCTGGCCGACCTCTCGGCGGCGACGGGACTGGCGCGCCCCACCGTGAGACGCATCCTGCTCACGCTGGCGGAGCTGGACTACGTGCGGTCCGAGGACGGCGTGTTCTCGCTCACCCCGCGAGTGCTCGACCTCGGCATGGCCTACGTCTCGGCCAGCGACATCTGGGAGCTCGTCCGCCCTCGCCTGGTCACGCTCAGCGAGCAGACCGGCGAGTCGTGCTCTCTGGCGCAGCTGGTGGGCAGCGACATCGTGTACGTCGCGCGTGCCGCCGTGCCGAAGCTCGTGACGCTGTCCGTCACGATCGGCACCCGGTTCCCGGCGGTCGCGACCTCGCTGGGGAAGGTGCTGCTCGCCTCGCTCGGCCCGGCCGAGCTCGACCGGGTGCTCGACACCCCCTCGCAGTCGGGCGTGGTGCCGACGTGGCAGCCCTCGCGCGACGAGGTCGACGCGGCCCTGCGCGAGGTGCGGGCGGCCGGCTGGGCGCTCACCGACCAGCAGCTCGGGCCCGCCATCCGCTCGATCGCCGCGCCCGTGCGCGACGGGTCGGGGCGGGCGGTCGCGGCGGTGAACGTCAACGTGCACGCCGCCGAGACCGACCTCGAGACGCTCGTCGAGAGGCACCTGCCGCGGCTGCTCACCACCGCGAGCGAGATCAGCGCCGACTGGGTGCGCTGGGAGTCGCGACCGCTGGCGGTGGTCTCGTGAGCGCGCCGCGGCTGCTCGTCGTGATCGCGAGCACCCGGCCCGGCCGGGTCGGCGAGCACGTGGGGCGCTGGGTGATCGAGCGCGCCCGCTCCAGCGGGCGCTTCGACGTGCAGGTCGCCGATCTCGCCGAGCTCGCGCTGCCCCTCCTCGACGAGCCCGCGCACCCGCGGCTGCGCGACTACCGCCACGACCACACGCATCGGTGGAGCGCGCAGGTGGACGCCGCCGACGGCTTCGTCTTCGTGATGCCCGAGTACAACCACAGCTTCACCGCGCCGCTGAAGAACGCCCTCGACTACCTGGTGCAGGAGTGGGACGGGAAGCCCGCCGGGCTGGTCAGCTACGGCGGGCTCTCGGGCGGGACCCGCGCGGTGACGGCGCTGCAGCCGGTGCTGGCGAACCTCGGCATCCGGGGAGTGCACGCCAACGTCGAGATCGCGTGGGTGGCCGAGCACATCGCCGACGGTCGCTTCGACGCCACCGACCGGCACGAGCGCGCCCTCGAGGCGCAGCTCACGGAGCTCGCCGCCCTCCTCGGGTAGCCCCGATCGCGCGCCGCTCTGGTCTGTGCGTCCCTCCCGCGTTTCGCCATGCCCACGCTGTTCCGCCACACCGATCGGCGTGGCGGAACCACCTCAGCGTGGCGGAACCGAGCGGTACGGGGTGAGGCGCGGGAGCCAGCAGCGGACGTGCGCGCGGTACTCATCGAAGTCCGCTCCGAAGCGCGCCTCGAGGTCGTGCTCCTCGTGCGGACGCACGACGTGGTTCCACACCGCCGACCCCGCCACGGCGTAGAGCACCACGAGCCACGACCCGAGGAGCAGCCCCACGGCCGCACCCTGCGTGATGCCCGCGAGCGCCATCGGGTTGCGCACCCAGCGGTAGGGACCGGCGACGACGAGGCGCGTGGTCATTGCGGCCGGAAGCGGGGTACCGTCGCCGAGCGCCGACATGGTCACGCCCGACCACAGGCCCAGCGCGCTCGCGAGCGCGAGCACGACCGCGCCGGCGATCGCCACGCCCGTCGCCACCGGCGCGGGGAGCGGGAGCGCCACGCCCCAGCGCTGCTCGAGCGCACTGATGACGAGCGGGACGACGACGAGGAAGAAGCCCCAGAACAGCACGATCTGCCCGAGCGTCGCGAGCACGTGCGCGGCGCTGCTTCGTCCGGCCGCGGCGGGGCGGAACCCGAACGGACCCTGCACCACCCACGCGGTCGGGATGCGTCCCCACCGGATCGCGCACAGGGCGACCACGGATGCGGCCGAGGCGGCGATCATGGCCAGCACTCCCCATCCGGCCTCGGTGGTGATGGTCGCATAGACGGCGAGCGCCGCGGCGACGAGCAGCGTCCATCCGGTCGCGACGTAGGCCGCCCCGCGCACGCCGACGGCGGCCAGCGCCGAGGCCACGACGAACAGGGGCACGTCGGCGAGCGCCATCAGGGTCGGGTCGATCGTGCCGAGCGTCGCCTCGCGCACGAGCGGCACCGTGAACACGGCCACCCACCACGCGGCGCCCGCACCGGCCTGCGCGGCGAAGTACAGCCGCCCGAGCCCTGCGGGCACGGCGATCCCCCGCGTGCTCGCGCGGCTGCCGCCTGCGGGCAGGACGATGCCGCGCACGCTCGCGCGCACCCGCATCCCTCCGACCCGACTCGCCGTCCGCACCCGTCCCGTTCCGTCCCGACTGCTCCCATCCAAGCACGGCGCTCGCCCG
Organism: Cnuibacter physcomitrellae; assembly: GCF_014640535.1. NCBI lineage: Bacteria > Bacillati > Actinomycetota > Actinomycetes > Micrococcales > Microbacteriaceae > Cnuibacter > Cnuibacter physcomitrellae. The sequence goes on along the minus strand of NZ_BMHD01000001.1, from coordinate 1,729,422 downwards.
GTGCGTCTTCTCGCACGGCTTCGCCGAGCGGCGAGAACCCGCCCCGCGGTTCCTTCCCTGCTCTCCCTTTCCCGAGCGGCGAGAAGAGGCCCCGCGCGGGCCCGAGGAGAGGCGTCTTCTCGCGACTCGACGGGGCACGACGAGGCCGGCACGTGGAGGCGGCTCGCCTCGGCGAACTCGCGCCCGCCCGACGTCCCCGACCCGGCGCACGGGGGTGACCGTCGAAAGGTCGCGTGAGAGCGGACACGACCGCATAGACGCGTCATCCTCGCTCTCACGCGACCTTTCGACCGCCATCGGCCCGATCTCGCCCCCCCCTGGCGAGCCGCGGTCAGCTCGCGGACGGGTCCTCGGGCGGGACGGGGCGGAACTCGGCACCGGAGGCGGAGCGCGCGGTCTCTGCACCCTCGGATCGGCGAGCGCGCAGGGCGGCCCACCGCTCGCGCTCGCGCTGAGCGCGGCGGGCGAACGCGTCGCGGGCGTCCGGGTTCGTCGCCTCGCCCTCCGCCCGCGCCAGGGCTACGGCTCCGCTGTCCTCGAACGAGCGGTACTCGACCTCGACGTCGGGGCCGATCTCCTCCGCGACGTCGTGGGCGAGGGCGAGTCCGATGCGATCGAAGTCGTGCAGCGAGATCCGGCCGCTCCACTCGAACGTGTCGGTGAGCGCCGCGTAGTACGACGTCTCCCACGCTGCCAGCCGCTCGACCAGCTCCGCCGTCAACCCGGTCTCGTCGTAGGGGACCGGGTCGCTGAACCAGACGACGGAGTCGGCGTAGTCGGGGAAGATGCGCACGATCCGCGTCGCGTACGGGGACGGCTCGTCGGTCCTCATTCCGGCGCCCAGTCGTCATCGGGCGAGGAGCGGGTCCAGCGCACGGGGTCGCCGCGCTCGATCCGGTCGGTCAGCCAGTAGGTGGTGTCGGGCGCCCATCCGGCGATCACGCTCGCCGAGTCGGCGGCGACGGGGAGCGTCATCCCCGCGAGGGCGAGGTAGGCCTCGACGGTGAGGTGCACGCCGTCGACCTCATGCGCGACGCTCGCCCAGTCGGGGATCACCCAGCGTCCCTCGCGTCCCGTCGTCTCGGCCCAGACGCGCCACCGCGTGGTCGTCACCTCGAGCGGGTGCCGGCGGCACAGGTCCACCCAGTCCGCCTCCCGGGTGATCTCGAGCACGACCGCCTCGGGATGCGGATGGAGGCGGGTCACCTGGGCGGACTCCCAACCGAGGCCGTCCTCGACGAGCCGCAGGGCGACGGGCCCGTCGAGCACGTCGACCGAGCGCGTCGAGGCGGGAGCGGCGAACACCGGGGGCGACCACCAGTCCGAGCTGGGCGCCCGCCACGGGTCGTCGGACCACTTGCCCGCGAGGCGCTCCTCCCAGGCCCGGACCCGGGTCGACCACGCACGCACCGCCTCCGAGACGGGGCGCGGGCCGCCTGCGGCGAGGGGATCCCCCTCGGACCACCGCACCTCGTACTGCCCGTCCCGATCGAGGGGCTGCGTCCACCACTCGACGGCAGGGCTCGACGCCAACCGCTCCACGAGCGGCTGCAGCGCCGCGCGGATCTCGGGATCGAGGCCGAGCTCGTCCTCCTCGGAGGGCGGCTGCCAGTACATCGCCGCCCGCACGGTCGACTCGAGAGCGGTCGCGATCGCCTCCGCGGGGAGCTCCTCCGCGGGCTGCGCCGCGAGGGACGCGGTGAGTCGCTGTGCGAGGACGTCGGCCGGCGCCCGCAGGTCGGGGTGCTCCTCGGGGCGCGAGGGATCGGCGAGCTCGAGCGCGAGCTCCAGCAGAAGGCGCGCACCCCGTCGCCCGCGGGCGACCTCGACAGCGTCCATCCACCCAGTCTCGCCGTCGAGACCGCGGCCGTCGATGGGGATGGCCGTCGAAAGGTCGCGTGAGAGCGGACACGACCGCATATCCGGGTCGTGCTCGCTCTCACGCGACCTTCTGGCGGTCGTCCCGCAGGAGAGGACGCCCGGGAGGTCGTCAGCGGCTGTCGAACCGCGCGCCGGACGGCACGGGGCCGAGCAGGGTGAAGACGAAGATGACGATGCCGCCGACGAACGGGACGAGGAGGAGGAAGATCCAGAAGCCGCTGCGGTCGGTGTCATGGAGCCGGCGGGCGAGGAGGGCGAAGCCCGGGACGATCGTGGCCAGGCCCCAGAGCCCCCACAGCACGAAGAGCAGGATGACCCCGAGCCTCGGCGCGGCGTAGGCGCCGTCCATCTGCACGCCGTATCCGCCCATCAGGTAGGCGAGGATGTTGAACACGGTGTTGACGACCACGCTGACGAGATACCACCACCAGTACTCGCTCCGGCTCGCGCGGCCGGAGAAGGTGGCGTACTTCTTCCAGAACCGGGAGATCGCCTCGCCCAGGGGTGCGTTGTAGTACGGCGCGTCGAGGGGGACGGCGGGGGTCTGAGGGGTGGTCACGGGCGGTTCCTTCCGTCGATCGGCGGGTGGTGCCGGGTCTCGCGGAGGCGTGATCAGTCGTGGCCCCCGTCCACGACTGTAGTGATCGGGGCGCCCGGTGTCAGGCACCCCGATCAGGGGAACGGCGGTCGGCAGGTGTCCGGAGGGCCGGCGGGATGCTCACCGCGGCAGGGTCCGCTCAGCCCGCCGGAGTCGTGCCGTCCGTGCCGGTGCCCGTCCCGGTCCCGTCGTCCGTCCCGGTCCCCGTGCCGTCCGTGCCCGTCCCGTCGTCCGTCCCGGTCCCGCCGTCCGTTCCCGAGCCCGACCCGGTGTCTGCACCGGTGGCCTCGCCGAACACCTTCGCGATGAACTCGGTGAACGCGTTCGCGTCGTCGAGCGCCCCCGTGTACGCGGTGCTGTCGACCACGATCAGCGGTGCGGTCGACAGGCTCGTGACGTCCGAGTCGGGGATGGAGGCACGGGCGCGGTCGGTCGCGTCCTTCACCCAGTCATCGAACTCGTTGCCGCGGATGCACGAGGCGACCTTGTCGTCCGTGACCCCGGCGCCCTGGACGAGCGTGACGAGGTCGTCGTTCGAGAGGCCGCCGTCCGGAAGGGTCGACTGCGCCTTGATCAGCGCGTTGTGCACCGCGAGCCCGGAGTCGGGGGCGTAGTTCGCCGTGCAGGCCATGGCGTTCGCGGCGCGCGCCGAGTAGCTGGAGTCGCTGCCGTCGCCGTCGAGCGCGACCGGATGGATCTCGAGGGTCGCGTATCCGGGGGTGACATAGCTCTGCAGCGAGGCGCCGTTGGTGGTCTCGAAGGTGGCCGTGTCGGCACTGCCGTAGTCGACGTACTCGCGCACCGCGAGCACCTTCGACGTGTCGGTGGAGCTCGCCGTGGGCTGGCCGCCCGGCGGGATCGCCGCCGTCCGCGCCGCGGTGGTGGCCGAGCCGTCTCCGGAGAAGAGCAGGCCGTCGCTGAGCATGTTGAGCGGGCCCGTGAAGGTCGCCCGGATCGAGTTGTAGACGACGACACCGGTGATCGCGAGCACGGCGACCCCGACCACGACGAGGCTCGACCGCACGACCACCCGCGTGCGACGGCGGCGACGGGCCTCCTCCTCGCGGTGCAGGCGGGCGAACTCGCGCTGCAGCGCCTGGCGCTCCTTCTTCGGGAGCCCCTCGAGCGCCTCCCGCTCAGCCGCCCTCGTCTTCGCCGACGCCATCCGTACCGCCTTCCGCTCCGCTCGCGCCCTCCCTCGAGCGTGCGCGACGTCGGCACGCTAGGGATCGGTCCTTGCGGCACCCTATGCGGATGCTGTGCTCACGCCGAGTGCGACTCGTCGGGGAGACGTCGAGTGGAGGCGCGGACACGCCGCCCGTCGGCCCGAGGAGCGCACGCGAGCGGGCAGCGCGAGCCGCCTCAGAGCGAGTGCGCCAGCAGCTCCAGCCCCACCACGGCGACGCCCAGCGCGACCTCGAGGAGCAGCACGATGAGCCGCTGCCACCACGCCAGCCTCACCCGGCGCACCGCGAGCCATCCGATCGCCGCCAGCGACACGATGAGCGCGATCGTCGAGGCCCGCAGAGCGGCCTCCACCGTCCAGCGTCCGAGCATCGCGAAGACGAGGAACGCCATCGGCAGCACGAGCGTCGCGAGCGCGCCGAACGAGACCGCGAACATGTGCTGCGCCTCCACCCGCGTCGGCAGCACGCGGTGCACCGCGATGTGGGCGATCACGTCGGCCGCGAACACGGCCAGCACCGCCCCTCCCACCGTCACGAGCAGGGTCAGCGCGGCGTCGGCCGCCTCGACCTCGGAGGCGTGGGAGGCGATCGCCAGCACCACCGCCAGCGCGGTGAACGTGATGTAGATGCGCTCCTTGAGCCGGTCGGCGCGCTGCTCGCCGGTGAGGCCGTCGTCCGGCTCGGCGTCGGGGTCGAAGCGGCGTCGGCGACGGCGGCCTCTCCCGAGCGGACGGTGGAGCCCCACGTCCGACGCTCCGACCGTCCCGTCCTCACCGCTCACAGCGGCATCCTACGGCCGACACATTCCCGAAACGCGACGGGGCTACCGTGGCGGGCGAAGGAGGACGGATGAAGGTCATCATCGTCGGAGCGGGCATCGGCGGCACGAGCGCCGCGATCGCGCTGCAGCGCCAGGGGCACGAGGTCATGATCTACGACCGGATGCGCGAGAACCGCCCGGTGGGTGCGGCCCTGTCGCTCTGGGCCAACGGCGTGAAGGTGCTCAACTGGCTGGGGCTGGCCGACGAGGTCGCCGCGCTCGGCGGGCGCATGGACGACATGGCCTACCTCGACGGGCACACGGGCGACACCATGTGCCGCTTCAGCCTGGACCCGGTGACCGAGCAGACCGGGCAGCGCGCCTACCCCGTCGTGCGGGCCGACCTCCAGATGCTCCTCATGGAGACCGTGGGACTGGACCGCATCCATCTGGGCAGGCGCGTGGTCGAGGTGCGGCAGGACGCCGACTCGGCGACGGTCGTCTTCGACGACGGCGCGACCGACACCGGCGACCTCGTGATCGGCGCCGACGGCGCGCGATCCCTCGTCCGCGACCACGTCACCGACGTCGCGGGCGGCGGTCCGCGCATCGAACGCCGCTACTCGGGCTACACGAACTTCAACGGCCTGGTCCCGGCCGACCCTGCGATCGGTCCCGCCGACCAGTGGACCACCTACGTCGCCGACGGCAAGCGCTGCGCGGTGATGCCCGTGGCCGACGACCGCTTCTACTTCTTCGTCGACGTCCCCCAGCCGTCGGGGACCCCCTACGACCCCGCCGACGGGATCGCTCCGCTCGAGGAGGCGTTCGTGGGCTGGGCGCCCGGGGTGCGTGCGCTCCTGGACGCCATCGACCCCGAGACGTCGTTCAACCGCGTCGAGATCTGGGACATCGACCCGTTCGACACCTGGGTCCGGGGCAGGGTAGCCCTGCTCGGCGATGCCGCGCACAACACCGCCCCCGACATCGGCCAGGGGGCCTGCTCCGCGCTCGAGGACTCCTTCGCCCTGGCGATCTCGATCGCCACCCACACCCGGGGCGTCGAGGATGCGCTGCGCCGCTACGAGCGCATCCGCACCGAGCGCGCCGCCGACCTGGTGCTCCGAGCCCGTGCGCGGGCGCACGAGACGCACGCGTTCGACCCCGACCTCACGCAGGCCTGGTACGACGGGCTGCGCACCGAGGACGGCACCGCGATCATCCGCGGCATCGTGGGGAACACGGTCGACAGCCCGATCAACCTCGGCGCGGGCCTGCTCTGACCTGAGCGCTCCGGCGGGGCCGAGCGTTCGCTGAGCATCACCCCCATCGGGGTGACACGCCGGACGAAGACGAGGTATCCTCGACTCAGGTCGGAGTGAGGAGTCTCGTCATGTCGAGAGCACGAACCGTCACCCTGTCCGCCGCGGCCGCGCTCGCGGTCGTCGCCCTCGCCGGAGGAGCGGCGTGGTGGTTGAGCTCGCCCGCGCCGGAGCCGAGCGCGACCGTCGAGCTCGCCGCGGGGGCGCCGCCCGCGCGCTCGGCCGAGTCCGTCGACCACGGCCCCCGCGATGCGGCGTGGCCGCCGGTGCACACGTATCCGCGGGCCGACGATCCGAGCGACGACTCGATCGTGATCCCGGCCTCGTGGTCGGCAGAGGATCAGCTCCACGCCCAGGAATGGCTGGCGGCCCAGCGGTTCACCAACGACTGCCTCGCCTCTCGCGGCGGCACCTATTTCTATCGGGCCTTCTGGCTCTTCCCCGGCCCCTCGTCCCAGGGCGAGGTGTTCGACGAGAACGGCGAGCAGAGGCTGAACGAGGCCGGCGATCCCGTCCCGCCGCCCGACTGGGCGACGCACATGACCCAGCCCTCGGCCCTCCGTTCGCAGACATCCCTCGTCTGCTGGAACCAGGCGCTCGTGTCGGTCGGGCGGCCGCCTCTCGGGCCCACCGAGTTCCAGCCCGTCGCGCCCCGGTTCGAGGCGACCGACTTCTCCGATCCTGCGGCGCTCGACATCCCCGCGGACTGGGATGCCGATCGTCAGCAACAGGCGCGCGACGAGTGGACCGTGGAGCTGGGGGTCCGCGACTGCATGGCGGCGGCCGGATACCCCACCTATGGCGACTCCCCGCGGTGGCTGGTCCCCGAGGATCGAGCCCCTCGGGTCACCGATTGGCTGATGTCCTTCCCGGTCGCCGAGCAGCCGTCGATCCGCACCCTTCTCAACGGCGGCCTCGACCACGATGCCTGGTACGACAGCTGCGCAGGGCAGGTGTCGACCGCGCTGGGGATCGACCTGCACTGACCGCACGGCGCCCGCCGCATCCGCGTAGCCTGGAGGCGATGAGACGCGTCGAGAGCACACCCCGTCCGAACTGGCGGGAGCGATGCGACGCCGTCGGCTTCAGCTTCTACGACATGGAGTCGGAGGGCGGCCGTCCCTACTGGAACGAGACGGCGGCGTACGCCTTCACCATGGCCGAGGTCGAGCAGCTCGAGTCGAGCACGAAGGAGATCTTCGACCGCTGCATGGACGCGGTCGAGCACATCGTCCGCAAGGGTCGGTACGCCGAGTTCGGCATCCCGACCGATCTCCACGAGCTCGTCGGCAGGAGCTGGGACGAGGACGACCCCACCGTCTACGGGCGGTTCGACCTCGCCTACGACGGCGACGCCGCGCATCCTCCGAAGCTCCTCGAGTTCAACGCCGACACCCCGACGTCGCTCGTGGAGACCGCGGCGGCCCAGTGGCAGTGGCTCGAGGAGGTGCGCCCGGGCAGCGACCAGTTCAACAGCCTCCACGAGCAGCTGGTCGAGCAGTGGGAGCACGTCCGCACGGCGCGCTGGGGCCTCGCCCCCGGTGCTCGACTGCACCTGGCCTCGCTGCACGACTCGGGAGACGGCGAGCTCATCGTGGAGGACTTCGACACGGTCGCCTACATGGCCGAGACGGCGCGGCTGGCGGGGTTCGATCCGAAGCTCGTGTTCATGGAGGACGTCCGCTTCTCCATGGACATCGCGCGCTTCGTCGACGCCGACGACGAGCCCATCGGCCACATCTTCAAGCTGTACCCGTGGGAGTGGATGGTGCGGGAGCAGTTCGCCGCCTTCCTCCGCGACACCCGGGGCTCGACGCAGTGGGTCGAGCCGCTGTGGAAGCTCCTGCTCAGCAACAAGCAGCTCCTCGTGGTGCTGTGGGAGCTGTTCCCCGGGCATCCGAACCTGCTCCCCGCCTACGACAGCACGGATGCGCTGCGCGGCCTGCCGCACGTGCGCAAGCCCCGGCTGGGTCGGGAGGGCGCGAACGTGACGCTGTTCGACGGCAGCGGCCATGTGATCGCCGAGCAGCCGGGTGACTACGGTGAGGAGGGGTTCGTGTACCAGCAGCGTGCCGTGTTCGCCCCCATCCCCGGCAAGACCGCGGTGGTCGGCAGCTGGATCGTCGGCGAGGAGCCGGCCGGCATCGACATCCGCGAGACCAGCGGACCGATCACCGGCGACCTCGCCGAGTTCGTACCCCACTACATCGAGGAGACGACCCGATGAGGTCTCGAGCCCAGTCAGGTCCGCAGCTGTCCGGCATCGCCCGACTCACCCGCCCGACGGTGGCGAAGGGCGCCGCCCTCTTCTCGATCGCGGGCGCCGTCCTCGCGCTCTCCGGCTGCGCGCCGGAGGACGAGGGCACCGTGCTCGAGGGGGCGGACGGGCAGAAGTACGTCGTCCCCGACAACGCCGAGCGGCCCATGTACGACTCCAAGGAGGACTGCATCGCCGACGTGTCGGCGCAGATCCAGCAGCTGCAGTCGCAGGGCAAGACGATCACCGACACCCCCGAGAGCCTGTGCGAGCAGAGCTCCAACTACCCGAACGCGCACTACTCGCACCCGTGGCTCGGTCCGATCCTCTTCGCCGGCACCCGCTGGAACTCCCCGTCCGTGGCCGGCTGGTCCCCGGTGCAGAACGGCAACTTCGCCGCCAGCGGGTCCAACCTGCAGTCCGACGTCGTGTCGCCGGCCCCGGCCGGCTCGAAGGTCGGCGACCGCGCCCCGCTGAAGGGCGGCTTCGGCTCCTCGGGCAAGAGCGGCTTCGCCTCCGGCAAGTCCGGCTCCACCGGCGGCTGACCCGCGCCCGGGCAGCCGCTGGCTTCGCGCCCGCGTTCCCGGGGCCCGCGTCGCGCGTCCCGCGTCTCGCATCTCGCGGGGAAGGCGCGGGAGCGGAAGGTAGGCTCGGAGCATGCCCACGTCGTTCTCCGTCCCCCAGGAGCGCAAGCTCGTCACCGAACTGCCCGGCCCGAAGTCGCGGGAGCTGCACGCTCGCCGTCGGGCGGCCGTGAGCCGCGGGGCGGGCACGCTCGCCGACATCTACATGGACCACGGCTCGGGCGCGATCCTGGTCGACGTCGACGGCAACCAGATCATCGACCTCGGCTGCGGGATCGGCGTCACCACGATCGGTCACGCCAACGCCGAGGTGGCTGCGGCCGCCGCCGAGCAGGCCAACAAGCTCACGCACACTCTGTTCACGGTCACGCCGTACGAGAACTACGTCCGCGTCGCCGAGAAGCTCGCCGAGATCACGCCCGGCGACTTCGAGAAGCACTCGATCCTCGTCAACTCCGGAGCCGAGGCCGTCGAGAACGCCGTCAAGATCGCGCGGCGCTACACCGGCCGCCGGGCCATCGCGGCCCTCGACCACGCGTTCCACGGCCGCACGAACCTCACCATGGCGATGACCTACCGCCCCTGGCCGGAGCGCGCCGGCATGGGGCCGTTCCCCGGCGAGATCTTCAGCGTCCCCACCTCCTACCCGTTCCGCGACCCGGAGGGGATGACGGGTGTCGAGGCCGCCGAGCGCACCATCGACTACATCCGCACCCACATCGGGGCGACCGAGCTCGCCGCCCTGTTCGTCGAGCCCATCCAGGGCGACGGCGGCATCGTCATCCCGGCCGAGGGCTACTTCGAGACCCTCGCCGACTTCTGCCGCGAGAACGGCATCGTCTTCGTCGCCGACGAGATCCAGGCCGGCATCGCCCGCTCGGGCGCTTGGTACTCGATCGAGCACACCGGCGCCATCCCCGACCTCGTCACCACCGCGAAGGGCATCGCCGGCGGCTTCCCGCTCGCGGCGGTCACGGGCCGCGCCGAGATCATGGATGCGGTCCAGCCCGGCGGCATCGGCGGCACCTTCGGCGGCAACCCCGTCTCCACGGCGGCCGCGCTCAAGGTGTTCGAGATCATCGAGCGCGACGGACTCATCGCCGAGGCGCAGCGGGTCGAGCGGGCGTTCCAGGCGCGGATCGGCGACTGGGCGTCGAAGTACTCCGTGGTCGGCGAGGTGCGCGGTCGCGGGGCGATGTTCGGCGCCGAGATCGTGCTCCCGGGCACCACGAAGCCGAACCCGGAGGGGCTGAGGGCGATCATCGACCACGCCGCGGCGAACGGCGTGATCGTGCTGGATGCGGGCAGCTGGGACAGCGTCCTGCGCTTCCTGCCCAGCGTCGTCATCTCGGAGGAGCTCATCGACGACGCCGCGACGGTCATCGAGCAGAAGCTCGCCGAGCTCAGCGCCTGAGCGACCGAAGCCTGTCCTCCGAGACGGGCATCGGCAGCGTGAAGTAGACCTGGGGCGCCTCGACGGCGCCCCAGTCGTCCTTCTTGACGCGGATCTCGTTCGGCCGCACCTCGGCGATCCGCACGCGCAGCCACTCGCCGGTCTCGAGCAGGAGCTCGTGCGGGTCGGCCAGGTACGAGAGGCCGACCGCCTCGAGTGCCTCCTCGGCCGTGAGCCAGTCGACCACGCCGGTGCGTTCGCGGCCGAGCAGGTCGATCGCGACGAAGCCCTCGTCGCGCGGCTCGATCCACCCCAGGATCTCGCCGTCCGCTCCCCGCCTGTGCTCGATGCGCTCGCTGCTCACCGAACGAGGCTACTCCCGCCCGCGCGTCCGGCGCGGCGTGACCGGGTGGGGTGCCGCGCGGTTGGTGCGGGGCGTGCGGGTTGCGCCCTCTGCGGGCGAAGACACGTCGCCTGGGGCGGCGACGGACCACTGCGCGGGCGGAACCCGCCGCATCCGGCCGGGTGCCCGCTGCATCCGGGTGGGGGCCGCCACATCCGGTTGGGTAACTGCCGCATCCGGGTCCCATCGGTCGGCGGCGTCGGTGGGGTGGGACGCGGAGCCCTTCGTGCGGGTTGCGTCCGCTCCGCGCGCCGTGGGGGAGCCCATGGCGGCGACGGAACGCTGGGCGGGCGTAACCCGCACGGCACGTGACCCGTACCCGTCACCGATCCGCATGGCAGTCCGGCCCGGGGCAGGGGCGGGGCCGGCGGGACGGCTTGGCAGGGAGGGACGGGGCGGGGCAGGGTGGAGGCATGGCCAGCTCCATCGACATCCTGCTCGACGCGTTCTCCCGTGTCCGCGACACCGTGCACTCCGCGGTCCGCGGCCTCGACGAGGAGACGCTCGCCGCCCGTCCCGACGACGGCGGGAACTCGATCGCCTGGCTGGTCTGGCATCTCAGCCGGGTGCAGGACGACCACATCGCGGATGCCTCCGGGAGCGACCAGGTGTGGCTCGCCGACGGCTGGGCCGTCCGCTTCGACCTCCCCATCGACGAGCTCGACACCGGGTACGGGCACAGCTCGGAGCAGGTCGCTCAGGTGCGCGGCCTTTCCGCGGAGCAGCTCGTGGGCTACCACGACGCCGTGGCGGCGCGGACGACCGAGTACCTCGGCTCCCTCGACGACGCCGCGCTCGATCGGGTGGTCGACGAGGACTGGGATCCGCCGGTCACCCTCGCGGTGCGCCTCGTGAGCATCGTCAACGACGACACCCAGCACGCGGGCCAGGCGAGCTACGTCCGCGGCCTCCTCTCCCGCCGCCCCTGACCCCGCCGCCCCGCCCTTCGCGCAGCGGGGTTTTCGCGGGCTTTTTGACCTTGCGCGTGCCCACTGGGCGAGCGAAAGGTCAGAGAGACAGCGAGAGTGCGGGGACGTGCGGGAGGGCTACTGCGCGCCGGGGTCGGGGACCGTGCCGCCGGGGCCGGGCGCGGTGCCGCCGCCGGGCGCCGTCACGCCGCCGCCGGGGCCCGTGACACCGCCGCCGCCCGTGCCGCCACCGGTTCCGGTGCCGCCGCCGGTCCCCGTGCCGCCGCCCGTGCCGGTGCCGGTGCCGGGCGAGACGGTGGGGGAGGGGGTCGACGTGGGGGTGGGCGTCGACGAGTCCTCGTCGTCGTCGTCCGAGCGCGAGGAGGAGCCGTCGACGAGGGCCTCGTCGGGCTCGGGGAACTCGCCGCCGCCCAGCACCTCGTCGTTCGCCGTCATGACGGCGTTCCACATCCGGTGCCTCACGGTGTACCCGTAATAGCCGTTCGGTTCGATGTCCTCCATCGACGTGTCGCCGTTCACGTTGCCGACCCAGACGGCGGTGGCGGCCTTCGTGGAGGCACCGACCATCCAGGTGTCCTTCTCGTTGTCGGTCGTGCCGGTCTTGCCGATGTGGGTGATGCCGTCGCGCGGGTTCGACTGCGTGGCCGTCCCGCTCTGGATCGGCCCGAGCATGGCGTAGGCGAGCGTCGACGCGATGTTCTGCGGGATGGCCTGGTGGCAGTCGGCCGACGGGGGCGTCAGCTCCGCGCCGGTGCCGTCGACGATGCGGTCGATCGCCACGGGGCTGCAGTACATCCCGTCAGCGGCGATGCCGGCGTAGGCGGCGGCCATCGTCAGCGGCGCGATCTCGTTGGTGCCGAGCACCGACGAGGGCAGGGTGTTGAGGTCGTTGCCGTCGGCGCGGTGGACGCCGAGCGACTCGGCGAACCCGCGGATCTGGCACAGGTCCATCTCCTGGGCCATCGCGACGAACGCGTTGTTCACCGAGTTGGTGAGGGCGCTCTGCACCGACATCGAGCCGGGATAGGCGCTGCCGTCGTTCGCGGGCTTCCAGGGGCCGCCGTTCTCGCCGCACGAGTCGGTGAACGTCGACATGTCCCAGGTCTTCTCGTTGCCGCTCACGCGGTCGCTCAGGGTGTGGCCCTGCTCGAGCCACTCGCCGAGCGTGAAGACCTTGTAGGTCGAGCCCACCTGGAAGCCGCTCGACCCGCCGAAGCCCTGATCGGTGTTGTAGTTCACGGCGGTCGTGCCGGGGCCGGCGGCCTCGGGATCCTCGTCGAACGTCGTGTTCTGGGCCATGGCGAGGATGCGCCCGGTGCCGGGCTCGACGGTCACGATGGTCGAGCCGAGGTCGATGTCCTCGTAGCTGGAGGGCACGAACTCCTTCATGGTCGCGTCGGCGTTGGCCTGCAGCTGCTCGTTCAGCGTGGTGTAGATCTGGTAGCCGCCGGTCTTGAAGTTCTGCCAGCGCTGCTCGCTGGAGTCGCCGAACGAGGGGTCGTTCTTGATGATCCAGGTGATGTAGTCGCAGAAGTAGGCCGCTCCGTTCGCGGCGGCCTGGCATCCGGTCGTCGGCTCGGTGATGTTGGGCGTCACCGGGGTCGCGACCGCCTCGTCGTACTGCTGCTGCGTGATGCTGTGCTGCTTCAGCATCGAGGCGAGGACGTCCTTGTCGCGGCGCGCCTGGTTGTCGGCGATGTTGTCGGGGTTGTCGATGCGCAGCCCGTTCGGCTCGTTCACCGTCGCCGCGAGGCTGGCCGCCTGGGGGAGGGTGAGGTCCTTGGCGCTGACGCCGTAGTAGTACTGGGCCGCCGCCTCGATGCCGTAGACGGTGCCTCCGAAGTTGGCGATGTTGAGGTACCCGAGCAGGATATCGTCCTTCGAGTACTCCTTCTCCAGCCCGATGGCCAGGCGCATCTCCTTGAGCTTGCGCTCGACCGACTCGGTGGTGGCCTGCTGGTACGCGGCCTCCCGCTGCGACTCGTCGTCGAGGGACTCGGCCTGCTGGACGAGGATGTTGCGGACGTACTGCATCGTGATCGTGGAGGCGCCGCTCTCGACGCCGCCCGAGGAGAGGTTGCCGATGAGCGCGCGCATCGTGGAGGCGATGTCGACGCCGTCGTGCTCGTAGAACCGCGGATCCTCGGTGGAGACGATCGCGTCCTTCACGAAGGGCGAGATGTCGTCCCAGCCGACCTCGACGCGGTTCTGATCGAACACGGTCGCGAGGAGCGTGTTGGAGCCGTCGGCGTTGGTGGAGTAGATCTCGCTCTTCTGCGCGAGGTTCGACGGCTTGATGTAGTCGGGGATCGAGTTGAAGGTGTCGTTCGCGCCGGTGGCGGTCATGTTCGTCAGGGCGATGGCGGGAGTCGCGAAGGCGGTGACGAGCACCGCGGCGACCACTCCGAGGCCGAGCATGGTGAATATGGTGCGCGCGGGGTGGCGACCCTCGCCGGCCGCCCGATCGATCGTCTCCTCGACGAGCTCCGCCGATCGTTCAGCGGCACGGGTGAAGCGAGAGGAACGTTCGGGCATATGGTTCAGAGTACTTGCCCTCGGCCCGGATTCCCTGATAAGGCGCTGGCCCCGAGCCGTTCGGCGACTGGGAGAGGGCCCGCCCGGATCCGGATCCGGGTCCGGCTCAGCGCTCGAAGCGCGCCGGCCCGTCGACGAGCGAGCGACGGACGCGCGCGAGCATCTCGTCGCTCATCTCCGGCAGGGCGTCGAGCGCGAACCACGCGGCCTCGGTGTTCTCGCCGTCGGCCGGATGCGGGTGACCGCTGACGTAACGCATCCGGAAGGCGATGTCGAGGTACTGCGACTGGTCGCCGTTGGGGTACGTGACCATCGGGATGGTGTGGACCCAGGTCAGCACCTCGGCCTCGGCCACGATCCCGGCCTCCTCGAGCACCTCGCGCTCTGCGGCGATCGCGGGCTCCTCGCCCGGATCGATGATGCCCGTCACGGGGGTCCAGGCTCCGGTGTCGGCGCGCTTGACCAGCAGGACGTCGCCGTCGCGAACGACGACCCCGGTCACCCCCGACAGCCACAGCGGCGCGTGGCCGATCTTCTCGCGGAGCTCCAGGACGAAGTCGGGGGTCGGCATGCCCTCGAGCCTAGGGGAGTGCGGCCGGGACGACGATCGGCGCCGCCCCGGGGTGGGGACGGCGCCGATCGACGGAGGAGCGGTGGCTACGCCTGGACGTCGCCGCGCCAGGCACCGGTCTCGGTGCCGCGCTTCTCGATGAACTCCTTGAAGTTGTCGAGGTCCTTCTTCACCGCGTGCTTGCCGGCGCCCACCAGTGCGCCCGCCTTCTCGAGCAGGCCCTCGGGCTCCCAGTCGATCTGCACGGTGACGCGCGTCTGGGTGTCGCTGAGCTTGTGGAAGGTGACGACGCCCGCGTGCTCGGTGTCGCCGCCGGTGCTCGTCCACGCCACGCGCTCGTCGGGGTGCTGCTCGGTGATCACGGCGTCGAACTCGCGCTCGGCGCCGCCGACCTTCACCTTCCAGTGCGTGTGGGTGTCGTCGGTCTGGGTGATCGACTCGACCTCCTCGAGGAACTGGGGGAACGACTCGAACTGCGTCCACTGGTCGTACGCGGTGGTGACGGGGACGTCCACGTCGACGGTCTCGATGATCTGTGCCATGGGGTGTTCTCCTTCTGTTCGAACGGGGGAGGGGAAAGGGATCAGGGGGTGGGCATGCCGCCGTTGACCTGCAGCGTCTCGCCGCTGACGAAGCTCGACTCCGCCGAGGCTAGGAAGACGTACGCCGGAGCGAGCTCGGCGGGCTGGCCGGCACGACCGAGCGGGGTGGACTTGCCGAACTGCTCGATCTTCTCGGGCGGCTGACCGTGCGAGACCTGCAGCACCGTCCACACCGGCCCTGGCGCGACCGCGTTCACGCGGATGCCCTTGGGGGCGAGCTGCTGGGCCAGGCCCTTCGTGAAGGCGTTGATGGCGGCCTTCGTCGTGGCGTAGTCGAGCAGGATGGGAGACGGGTTGTAGGCCTGCACCGAGGTCGTGTTGATGATCGTCGAGCCGGGCCCCAGATGCGCGAGGGCCGCCTTCGTGATCCAGAACATCGCGTAGACGTTGGTCTTGAGGGTGTCGTCGAACTGCTCGTCGCTGAGGTCCTCGAGGTTCTCGACGTAGATCTGGCGTCCGGCGTTGTTGACCAGGATGTCGAGGCCGCCCAGACCCTCGACCGCGCGCTCGACGAGCTGCCGGCTGAACGCGGAGTCGCTGATGTCGCCGGGGATGGTGATGGCGGTGCGCCCCGCATCCTGGATCAGGCCGGCGATGCGGACGGCGTCCTGCTCCTCCGAGGGCAGGTAGGAGATCGCGACGTCGGCGCCTTCACGGGCGAAGGCGATCGCGGTGGCGGCGCCGATCCCCGAGTCGCCTCCGGTCACGAGGGCCTTGCGGCCCTCGAGCCTGCCTGTACCGCGGTAGGTGTTCTCGCCGAGGTCAGGGACGGGCTGGAGCTGCGACTCGAGACCGGGCTCGGCCTGCTCCTGGTCGGGCGGTGTGATGGACGGGTACCGGCTGACCGGGTCGTCGAAGGTGTACTGGTCGGTGCTCATGATCTCTCCTCAGCCTGACACTGCTTCGCTCACAGCGGTCGGGGCGTCATACTCTTTGTCAGGAATGGCGTTCAGCGCGTCGAGCACGGCGTCGTCGGCGCCGGAGTCCTTCGCTCTCTGCACGATGTCCTCCTTCGAGGCGGGGTAGTCGATCCCGCCCAGGAACTTCTGGATCTGGATGGGGTTCGGGGTGTCGGCCATGATGGCGTCCTTTCTCTGTGGTGGTGTGCTTCCGCGTGGTGGTGTGCTTCCGCGTGGTGGTGTGCTGATCAGGGGTCGCTCGCGAAGACGAGGTCGAAGAGGTCGATCGGGCGGTCGGGGATGGTCGTCGGGGCCTCGAGGTGCACGGCTCCGCTGGGCAGGAGGCCGGCGCCGCCGCGTCGGTCCATCACGCGCCACTCCGCGGCGACGTCCTCTCCCGAGTGCAGAGGCGGCGAGGTCCGCCAGAACTCGAACGCGCCGGCCTCGGCCAGTGCCGACCGCCGGTAGAGCACACAGCCCCCGATCCACGCCACGTGGTACGCCTGCCATCCGTCGGGAGGCATCTCCAGGTCGCGAGCGAGGTGCACGAGGTTCGCGGCGTTGTGCAGCGGCAGGCGGCTCATCTGCGGCCCGCCGGGGCGCATCCGCTCCGGCTCGACCGCACCGTGCCAGGGCTCGTACCCGGCGCGCTGCTCGGGTCGCTCGTCGTGGAGGAACGACAGTCCCTGGGGTGCGAGGCCCACGAAGCCGCAGGCGAGCGTCTCGAGGGCGTCGTGCATCCGCTGCAGCGAGCCGGGCTCGAGCCAGATGTCGTCGTCGAGGAAGAGGACGGAGGGAGCGTCAGACTGCTCGAACAGGAACTGCCGGTGCTCGGCGATGCCGCGGCGGGGGAGGTGGGCCAGGTGCACGACCTCGTGTCCCTGCGCCTCCAGCACCCGCACCATCGCCTGCACGCTCGGGGCGGAGTGCGATGCCGCGTGGTCGGACTGGTCGCTGAGGACCACGCGGAAGGACGGCGAGTCCTGGGCGGCGAGCCCGGCCAGCGTCACGGCCAGCTCGGCGATGCGACCGGCGGTGGGGATGAGCACGTCGATGCGCGGGGGGACGGGGTGCTCCGTCCGCGCCCACTCCGCGGCCTGCCGACGTGCGCCGATCACGATGAGGCCTCCACGTCTGCGCCGGCAGTCGACCGCGCGACGATCCTCCGGACCAGGCCGGTGGTCGAGCGCTCGGGCAGGTAGTCGAGGATGCGCACCTCGCCCCCGTAGGCGCGGACGATCTCGGTCTCGGTGAGCATCTCGGGGGTGTAGTCGCCGCCCTTCGCGTACACGTCCGGTCGGAGCTGCTCGAGGAGGGCGCGTGGCGTGTCCGCCGAGAAGACCGTGACGTGGTCGACGCAGTCGAGCGCGCCCACGACGGCGGCACGGTCGGCCAGCGCGTTGACGGGTCGATCCGGACCTTTGAGCCGTCGCGCCGACTCGTCGTCGTTGAGCGCGACGACGAGGACGTCGCCGAGCGCCTTCGCCTGCCGGAGGTGCGTCGTGTGGCCGCGGTGGATGACGTCGAAGCATCCGTTGGTGAACACGATGCGCCTGCCGAGGTCCCGATCCTGGCGCAGTCGCGCGGCCAGCTCGGCGTCCGAGAGCACCCGCACCTCGTCGTCTCCCCCGTCGATCGCGGCACGGAGGTCGTCCCAGGTGCAGATGGAGGTCCCCGGGCGACGCACCACGACGTCGGCCGCCGCCTGCGCGAGCTCGGCGGCGGCGGCGAGCGGCGCACCCCCGGCGAGCGCGGCGGACAGCGCCGCGGTGAACGTGTCACCCGCGCCCGACGCCTGGTTCTCCTGCACCGGATGCGCCACGGTCCGTCCCGCGGGCCCGCCCGGTCCGAGCACGACGGTGCCGTCGCGGTCGAGCGTGACCACGGCCGAGCGCGCCCCGGAGGCCTGCAGCACCTCGCGCCAGTGCTCCTCGGCGGCCGCGCGACGATCGCCCTCGAGTCGCCGACCGACGAGGAGCGACGCCTCGGCCGCGTTCGGGGTGATGACGTCGGGGTGGGCGCCCGCCCACCGCCCGGGCTGGTGGGCGTCGACGACGAGCAGCGGGATCCGGTCGCGCAGCGCCGAGAGCGCGGCCACGTCGGTGTCGGCGAGCAGCCCGTTGCCGTAGTCGCAGACCACGACGGCGTCGCAGCCGCCGAGGTGGCGCTCGAGGGCCTCGGCGTCGGCGCCGAGCACGGCATCACCGAGGCGGTCCACCCGGACCAGGATCTGCTCGGCTCCGACCACACGCGTCTTCGAGGTGGTGCGGGCGCCGCGCTGTCGGCCGACTCCGTCGGTCGCGACTCCGGCGTCGCGGAGCGTCTCGAGGAGCACCCGGCCCTCCTCGTCGTCGCCGACCGCCGACACCATCCGCACCCGGGCGCCCAGCGCGGCGAGGTTCACCGCGGTATTGGCCGCTCCGCCGGGGCAGTCCACGAACGCGTCCGCCTCGACCACCGGCACGGGCGCCTCGCGCGACATCCGCTGCGCCGGCCCGCTCCACCAACGGTCGAGGATGAGGTCGCCGATCACGACGATCTCCGGCGCGTCCGTGCGGAGGCGCTCGAGGAGGGCCAGGGAGCCCGGCGGGGTGGTCACGGCGCCGCCTCGATGTGCACGACCTTGGTCAGGGTCATCTCGTCGAGGAGGCCCGGGCCGTAGCCGAAGCCGGAGCCGCTCGACCGGCGCGGTTCCGCGGAACCGCCGGGTGCGCCGCCGAACACCGCGTTGACCTTCACGGTCCCGACGTCGAGCCCGGTCACGGCGCGCTGGATGTGCGACAGGTCGGTGGACAGCACGGTCGCCGCCAGGCCGTACCGGCCTCGGGCCGCGAGCGAGAGCGCCTCGTCGAAGTCGCGCACCACCTGGACGGGCGCCACCGGACCGAACGTCTCCTCGCGCATGATCGTCATCGACGGCCGGCACGCGGTGAGCACCGTCGCGGGGTACCAGCTGCCGGCGCCCTCGGGCACGGTCGCGCCGGTGAGGGCCTCGGCGCCGTCGTCGATCGCCTCCTGCACCTGGGCGTGCACGCTGCGCCGCAGGGTCTCGTCGACGAGGGGCCCGAACGACGGGGAGCCGGTCCTCGCCTGCGCCTCCTTGACGAGAGCAGCGAGGAAGTCGTCGGCCACGTCCTGGTGCACGTAGACGCGCTCGACCGAGGTGCAGATCTGGCCCGTGTTGGCGAAGGCGCCGACGGCGGCCTGCTCCGCCGCCCACACGGGGTCGACGCCCGCATCGACGATGAGGGCGTCGTTGCCGCCGTTCTCGCGCACGACGTGCGCTCCGGTCAGGGCCGCCGCGCGGGCGATCCGCTCACCCGCGGCCGTCGATCCCACGTGCGCCACCATCGCGATATCCGGATGCGCGACCAGCGCGGCTCCGGTGTCGGCGTCCCCGTCGACCGTGACGACCACATCCTCCGGCAGAGCGCCGGCGACGAGCTCGCCGAGCCTGCGACCGAGGTGCGGGCAACGCTCGCTGGGCTTGAAGACGACGGTGTTGCCCGTGACGACGGCGGCGCCGAGGAGGCCTGCGGCGACGGCGACCGGGTCGTTCCAGGGCGTGATGACCGCGACCACGCCGCGCGGCTCCGCGATCGTGTAGTCGACGGAGGTGACGGCCCCCCGCAGTGCGCGCCCGGTGTGCAGGGGACCGAGCTCGGCGTACTGCTCGAGGGTGGAGACGCCCGCCCTGATCCCCTCGAGGGCCTGCGTGAACGGCTTGCCCGTCTCGCGCTGGTTGAGGTCGGCGAGCTCGGCCTCGTGCTCGCGCAGCACGGCCGCGATCCCGTGGAGGGCGGTGCCACGCCGGGCGGGAGCCGTGGCAGCCCAGCCGGGGGCGGCGGCCCTCGCGCGGTCCACCGCCGCGGCCACCTCCTGCTGTCCGGCCGGCTCGATGGCGCCGACGAGGGCCCCGGTCCGGGGGTCGGTGATGACGATGGTCCCGTCGGCCGGGGTGAGGCCGGGGGAGTCGTCGAGCGGGGTGGTCGGTGGCAGCATGCCTGCCCCGTACCCACTCGGCGGGGCCCTCACACCCGACACGCCGGATCGGAGGGCACGGGTTTCGATCGGGGATGCGCGGGGAACAGATCAGGCGACCGAGAGGAACGATCGCATGCCCTCCAGACCCGCCCGGAGCCGCCGGGACCCCTTCGACGACGTCCTCCGCATCGCGGTGCTGAGGGGAGGCGGACTCGGCGACCTCCTGTTCGCGCTCCCGGCGATCGACGCACTCGCGGCCGCCTATCCGGAGGCGGAGATCGTGCTGCTGGGCACGAGGATGCACGAGGAGCTCCTCCAGGGCCGGCCCGGGAGCGTCTCCCGGGTGGAGGTGCTGCCCCGCGCGCGCGGCGTGAACAGCCCCGACGACTCCGAGGACCGCGGCGAGATCGCCGACTTCCTGACCCGGATGCGGGCCCGGCGCTTCGACCTGGCGTGCCAGCTGCACGGCGGCGGACGCCACTCGAACCCGTTCCTCGCCGAGCTGCGTGCCCGACACACGATCGGGACCGCCACGGACGACGCGCTCGCCCTCGAGCGGACGATGCCCTACGAGTACTACCAGCACGAGGTGCTGCGCTGGCTCGAGACGGTGGCGCTGGCCGGGGCGGATCCGGTCTCTCTCGACCCGCGCATCATCGTCACCGACGGCGAGCGGACGGCCGCCGCGGGACATCTGGCCCACGGCACGGCAGGCCGCGCCGTCATCCACCCCGGGGCGAGCGACCCGCGGCGGCGGTGGCCCGCCGAGCGGTTCGCGGAGGTCGCGGGACGGCTCGCCGGCGAGGGCATCCAGGTCCTCGTGGTCGGCGAGGGAGCGGACGCGCACGTGGCCGACGGGATCGCCGACCTGGCGTCGAGCTCGCTCGTGACCTCGCTCGGCGGCCGCCTGAGCCTCGGCGAGCTGGCCGGTCTGCTCGCCCAGGCCGACGTCTTCGTGGGCAACGACAGCGGACCGCGTCACCTCGCGCAGGCGGTCGGGTGCCCCACGGCGTCGGTCTTCTGGGTCGGCAACCTCATCAACGGCGGGCCGCTCACCCGCACCCACCACCGCGTGCAGCTCGCGTGGACCACTCGGTGCCCGGTCTGCGGGACGGACGCCACCCAGGTCGGCTGGACGGCTCCGCGCTGCGAGCACGACGACTCGTTCGTCGCCGACGTCTCGGTCGACGCCGTGTGGTCCGACGTGTCGTCGCTGCTCGACGCCCGGCCCGTCCATGCGGTCGTCGCGACGACGTTCCTGGGCGCCTGACGGCGACCGTCCGGCTCGCGACGGCCTCTCCACAGAAGGGAGGCCGTCGCCGTCAGGACGTCAGACGCGCCACCAGGTGTCGAACGGGGTGGCGGGCACGGTGCGCTTGTGCCGCGTGGCGAGGAAGCGCTGCTCGATCGCCTCGGCCACCGACTCCTCCACCTCGCGACCCTCGAGGAAGTCGTCGATGTCGGAGTAGGTGAGCCCGAGGTTCGCCTCGTCGGTCTGGCCGGGCTCGTGGTCGAGCAGGTCGGCGGTCGGCGCCTTCTCGTACAGCCGGGCCGGGGCGCCCAGGTACGCCAGGATCTGCTTGCCCTGGCGCTTGGTCAGCCCCGTGAGCGGGGTGATGTCGACGCCGCCGTCGCCGTACTTCGTGAAGAACCCGGTCACCGCCTCGGCCGCGTGGTCGGTGCCCACCACGAGCAGGCCCCGCTCGCCGGCGAGGGCGTACTGCGCCACCATCCGGGTGCGGGCCTTCACGTTGCCCTTGGTGAAGTCGGACATGTCGCCTCCGACGGCCTCGGCGTAGTCGCGAGCGACACCGTCGACGCCGTGCTGGATGTTGATCACCACACCCGGCCCGGCCTGGATGAAGCCGAGGGCGAGCTGAGCGTCGTCCTCGTCGGCCTGGACCCGGTACGGCATCCGGACGGTGACGAACTCGACCTCGCGTCCCTCCTCACGGAGGCGTTCGACCGCCAGCTGGCAGAGGCGACCGGTGAGGCTGGAGTCCTGGCCCCCGCTGACGGCGAGGACGAATCCCCGGGCGCCGCTGGCGCGGAGGTAGTCGCAGAGGAACGAGACGCGGTTCTCGACCTCCTGGGCCGGATCGATCTCGGGCTTGGCCTCGAGCTCGTCGATGATGGTCTTCTGAAGTGGGCGCACGTCTCCAGTATCGACGTCTCTGGCCGATAGTCGAGACCTCAGGGCCAGGACGGCTCCTGCTCGGGGGCGATCACCAGTTCGCGCACCTCGACTCCCTCGGGTCGGGTCAGCGCGAACACGACGGCGTCCGCCACCTCCGAGGCGTCGACGAGCTGCGCGTCCGCCCCGGGCTTGTACTGCTCGTCCCGTCCGTCGAAGAAGCGTGTGTTCATCCCGGCCGGGATGATCGTGGTGACGCCGAGCTGCCCCTTCGTCTCGGCGGCCAGGGAGCGCGAGAAGCCGAGGACGCCGAACTTGGACGCGCAGTACGCCGTGGCGTCCCCGAGGGCACGCAGGGCGAGGGACGACGCGATCGTGACGACGCGGCCATGGCTCGCCTTGAGGTGCGGCAGCGCGCCCCGGACCGCCGCGACGGTGCCGAGCAGGTTGACGCCTACGATGCGCTCCCAGTCGGTGCCGCTGATCCCGTCGAGCGGGGCGGGCCGGTCGACGCCCGCTGCGGTGACCACCGCATCCAGGCCGCCGAATCGGGTGGCGAGCTCGTCGACCAGCGCCTCGGTCGCTCGGGTGTCCGAGACGTCGCAGGCGAAGGCGTGCTCATCGGTCAGGGCGCTGACGTCGAGGTCGAGCACGAGGGCGGTGCCGCCCGCCGCGCGCACGGCGGCGGCGACGGCGGCCCCGAGTCCGGAGGCCCCTCCGGTGACGATGACGGTTCCGAGCTGTCGGGTGTCGGGCATGGCGGTCCTTTCGGGAGACGGATGGAGGAGCGGTGGGGAGGCGGCGAGGTCAGCCGACCCGGGAGAGCGCCCCGGCGAGGCGGGTGGTGGAGCGGCCGGGGACGTAGGGCACGGTCACGGTGCGACCGCCCCACTCGGCGATGACCGCGGTCTCCGGCAGCTGGTCGGCGGTGTAGTCCCCGCCCTTCACCCAGAGGTCGGGCTCGAGCCGGCGGAGCGCCTCGACGGGGGTGTCCTCGTCGAAGACCAGCACCGCGTCGACGCACTCGAGGGCGCTGAGCAGATCGCTGCGGTCCTCCTGGCCCATGATCGGGCGTTCGGCGCCCTTGAGCCGGCGCACGGAGTCGTCGCTGTTGAGGCAGACCACGAGGCAGTCGCCGAGGGCGCGTGCGGCGGCGAGCGTCCTCGCGTGGCCGGCGTGCAGCAGGTCGAAGCAGCCGCCCGTGGCGACGACCGTGCCGCCGCGAGCCCGGATGGCGCGCACCACCGTCAGGGCGGCATCCCCATCGCCCCCGAGGGGACGCGCGTTGTCGGGCAGCACGAGGGAGCTCACGCCGCCCTCGGCGAGGAAGCGGCCGACCGAGGCGACCGCGGACTGCACGGCGGAGGAGAGGTCCGCGCCGCGCGCCAGCGCCCCGGCGATCGAGGCCGCGAGCCTGTCGCCGGCGCCGCAGGTGTCCGCTCCGCGCACCTCGGTGGTGGGGACGAGGTGCGGGGGAGCGTCGGGACGGTGCAGCAGGGCTCCCTCGTGTCCGAGCGTGACCAGGACCGCGCCGGCTCCCCACTCGTCCGACAGCCTCGCGGCAGCCTCGGCGGCGGCGCGGCGGTCGTCTCCGGCGATGCCGGAGAAGCCGCGGGCCTCCGCGAGGTTCGGCGTCACGACCGCCGCCGAGCGGACCGGTCTGCTCCCTCTCGGATGCGGGTCCCAGACCAGCGGGATGCGGCGGCCCGCGTCGTCCAGGGCGGTCCTCAGCCGCTCGTCGGCGGTGAGGCCGCGGCCGTAGTCGGCCACCACGATCGCGTCGGCGCCGCCGATCGCGGCGAGCATGTCCGCGGTCACGGGGGGCGGGGTCGTGAGCCCGCAGTCCTCGTCGAGGCGCGCGACGACGTGCCCGGAGCTGCGGATGCGCGACTTCGACGGCGTCGGCGCCCCGCTCCTCGCGGCGATGACCCGCACGCGCCCAGTCCTTGCGAGGTCCTCCTCGATGTCCGCGGTCCGGTCGTCGTCGCCGAGCACGGTGACGAGGTCGACGTCGTGCCCGTCGCGCGCGAGCAGCGATGCCACGAGCCCGGCTCCGCCCGCTCGCGAGAGACGCTCGCTGACGGTCACGACGGGAGCGGGGGCGTCGGGGGCGAGGCGATCGGAGGAGCCCTCGACGTCGACGTCGAGCAGCGTGTCGCCCACCACCACGATCCTCATGAGCGGCCTCCCTCGAGCAGCGATCCGCACGATCCGCTTGTCGCCGACGGAGGCGCACCCGCGTCGTGCGCGTGGACCCGGGCGTCGAACACGCGGCAGAGCAGGTGGAGCACGACGAGCTGGGCCTCCTGCACGGCGGCCCCCGTGCCGGGCAGCGCGATGTGCTCGTCGCACGCGAGGCAGAGGGCGTTCGGTCCCGAGCCGGTCAGGGCCCAGGTGGCGGCCCCCACCTTCCGGGCGGCCTCGGCCGCGGCCAGGAGGTTGGGGCTCGTCCCGCTGGTCGAGAACAGCATCACGACGTCCCCGGCGCGGGCGTGCGCCAGCACCTGACGGGCGAAGACCTGGTCGTAGCCGTAGTCGTTGCCGATCGCGGTGAGGCTCGACGACTCGGCGTGGAGCGAGATCGCGGAGAACGGCCTGCGCTCGCCGTCGAACCGTCCGACCAGCTCGGCGGTGAGGTGCTGGGCCTCGGCGGCCGAGCCGCCGTTGCCCGCCGCGAGGAGCCGCTGGCCGTGGAGGAGCCGGTCGGCGAGCCGCTCGCCCCAGGCGGTGATGTCGGGGAGGCGGTCGCGGAGCGCCTCGATCGTCTCGAGGTGGTGCTGGAGATGCTCCTCCAGCAGGGCCCCGGCGGTCAGCTGCTCCCGGGTCTCGACGATGGTCACGAGTGGGCCTCCTTCCGTCGGCGGCTCCGCGCCGATCGGGCTCCGGTGAGCTGGTCGTAGACGGACTCCGTGTCGCGAGCGACCCGCTGCCACGAGTACCGGGAGACGGTGCGGGCGTGCCCCGCCAGCCCCAGTCGCCGCAGGCGTGCCGGGTCGTCGAGGAGCGCGCCGAGGGCGGAGGCGATGGCCTCCGCGTCGCGCGGGGGCACGTGGACGCCGGTGACGCCGTCGACGACGCTGTCGATCAGCCCGCCGACCGCGGCGGCGACGACCGGGGTCCCGGTCGCCATGGCCTCGAGGGGCACGATGCCGAACGGCTCGTACCACGGAGCGCAGACCACCACATCCGCCGAGCGCAGCGCCGCGGGCAGATCGGCCTGCCGGATCTGGCCCCGGAAGGTGACGAGGTGCTCCACGCCCAAGGCCCTGGCGTGCGTGCGCAGCCGCTGCACGTCCGCATCCTCGTCGACCTGGCCCGGCGGTCGCGATCCGCCGAGGACCACCAGCTCGACGTCGTCGCGGCCCTCGTCGACCAGCTGCCTGAGCGCGGAGATCGTCAGTCCCACGCCCTTCCGCTGCACGAGCCGCCCCACGGTCATGATGCGGTGCTTCGGTCCCCGGGGCTCGGTCGGCCCCTCCGGGCTGAAGAGGTCGAGGTCCACGCCGCAGGGCACCACGGAGATGTGCGAGGTGTCGACGCCCATCGCCTTCAGCTCGAAGGCCTCGTCAGAGCAGGTGGCGATGACCACGTCGGCGGCGGTGCCGACCATCGGCTCGAGGACCGCGCGCTCGGCCGGGGAGGTGTCCTCCAGCCCCTGGTGGCGGCGCTTCACGGTCCCCAGCGCGTGGAATGTGTGCACCACCGGCACCGGGCGCGGGAGGCGCCGCACCGCGCCCTCTGCGGCGAGGCCCGACATCCAGAAGTGGCTGTGCACCACATCCGGCGTCTCCTCCCGCCAGTGCTCGACGAGGTGGTCGGCGAAGACGTCCATGAACGGCAGCAGCTCGTCCTTCGAGATGCGTTCGGGCGGCCCGGCGTCGACGTGCACCACCTCGACGCCGGGGCACAGCTCCACCCGGTCGGGCAGGGTCGCGTCCTCGCGCCTCGTGAACACCGTGACGGTGTGGCCGCGTGCGGCGAGCTCCCGGGAGAGCGCCGCGACGTGGACGTTCTGGCCGCCCGCGTCCACTCCGCCCAGCGTCGCCAGCGGGCTGGCGTGCTCCGAGACCATCGAGATCCTCATCGGGACTCCCTTCCAGATGAGCCGGTCGCCCGCAGGCTCCGGCGATGCGCGTGTTCGTCGATCAGGTCGGCCAGCACCGCGTCCCACCGGGCGTGGAACGCGGCGAGCCCGTAGTGCGCGAGAGCGTGCGCTCTCGCGGCGTCGCCCTTGCGTCGGGCGAGGTCCGGATCCTGCATCAGCGCCCGGGCCTCCGCGTGGAGGGCGTCGAGGTCGGCGGAGACCAGGCCGGCCTCCGGGGGCACGGCACGCGAGGCCTCCGTGGCGTCGAGTGCGACCACCGGCATCCCCGCGTGCATCGCCTCGAGGAGGGAGAGCCCCAGGCTCGTCCACCGCATCGGATGCAGGTAGAGACGACGCCGGGCGAGCTCGCGGTGCAGCCTCGACGTCGGGACGTCGCCCTCGATCCGGAGGCGGTCGCGGTCGAGCTCGAGCGCCTCCGGCAGCGCCTCCGCGCCCATGCCGAACACGTCGAGCGGCGCGACGTCGGCGAAGCCGGGGAGGAGATCGGTGCCGGTGACCCGCCAGCGGCGGACCGGTTCGTTCACGACCACCCCGATCCGCTCCAGCTCGCCCGTGTAGAGGTGCCCCGGATCCGCCACCCCGTGCTCGACGACGAGCGTCGGCGCCCGACCGCCGTCCCACAGCATCCGGTTCACGTGCGTCACGTGCACGATCGGGATGTCGCGCTGGTCGGCGAGGGGATGCACGCTGTTCGGCACGTCGCCCCGGGGGGTGTTGTGCTCGACGAAGACCGCGGGGACGTCGATGCCGGCGCGGCGACCGGTGAGGCGCTCGACCGCGTCGAGCTCGTCGGTGCGCTGCAGCAGGACGGCGTCGAGGTCGGCGCTGCGCAGCTCCTCGAGAGGCACCTCGACGGCGTTCGGCGGCCAGTCCCGGCCTCCGCGGCCAAGTCCCCAGCCGTCCCGATCGGGGCTCGTCGGCAGGAGGTACTGGTGCTCGCCGCGGACGAAGGCGTCCGTCCATCCGCCGTGCACGTGCCAGAGCAGGATCCTCATACGCCGCTCCTCTCCCGCGTCCGGCGCTCCGACAGCGCCGGCGCCAGCGCGAGCACCGCCTCGCGCACGGCCGCCGGGGTCACCGAGGTCAGGCACGGATGCCCGGGCACCGGGCACTCGGTCGCCCGCGTGCCGCGGCACGCGGCGTGCTGGTCGCCCAGCAGCACGTGGGGCACGCCGTACGGCGCCCAGCGCTCCGGTGGGACGACCGGCGAGAACAGGCTGACGACCGGTGTGCCCACCGCGGCGGCCAGGTGCGCGGGACCGGTGTTGCCGCAGACCAGCACCGCGGCGCGGCGGACCACGTCGGCGAGCACTCCGAGATCCGTGTCGCCACCGAGGTCGACGCCGTCGCGTCCCGCGACGCGGGCGGTCAGTTCGCGTTCACCGGAGCCGCCGGTCACGACGCAGCGCACGCCGTCCTCGGCGAGCAGGCGCACGAGCTCCCGATGGTGCTCGGCCGGCCACCGGCGGGCGGACGCGGAGGCGCCGGGGTGGACGACGACGAAGGGATCCGGCGCGCGGAACAGCTCCTCGCCACGCGGGTCGGTCCGCATCCGCAGCTCGCCGTCGTCGCCGGGCGGCAGGTCGAAGCCCGCGGCGCGGGCGAGGGTGAGCGCGCGCACCGGTTCGGGCTGGTCCTCGGGGAAGTCCTCGCCGGGCTTCAGCCGCACGTCGAGGAGCGAGCCGGCGAAGTCGACCGACGCGCCCGCGATGCGGCGCACGCCCGCGAGTCGCAGCTCCAGCGCGAGCGGGAGCGGGGACTGATGGAAGGAGGTGAGGATGACTGCCACGTCGGGTCGAGCCTCGGCCAGCAGCGAGCGGAGGTCGGCCATCGTCTCCGGGGTCGCCGCGGGGGTGCTCGCGGTGATCCACGGGCAGTCCCAGACGAGCACCCGGTCGACCCCGGGGAGCAGTCGCGCCGCCGGCGCGCCGACGGCGCTGCAGAGCAGCCATACCTCGTCGACCTCGTCCGAGGCGGCGATCGCGCGGATCGCCGGCCCGCAGAGGAGGACGTCGCCGACGCTGTCGAGCCGGGCGACCAGGGCGCGCCGGGTCATGCGGCCGCCTCCGGGTGGTCCTCCCGGCCGGCGTCGGACTGCGGCGCCCCGAGGAGCAGGTCGAGGGCGCCCGCGAGATCGTCCGCCACGAGGGGAGCCGCGTCGATCTCCTCCTGCCGGGTGAGCGGCGTGGGGACGAGCACCGCGCGGGCCCCGGCGGAGGTCGCCGCACCCACGTCCGCTCCGATGTCGCCGATCACCGCCGTCTCCGTCGGGTCGACGCCGAGAGCGCGCGCGGCCCTCAGCACGAGTCCCGGCTGCGGCTTGCGGCAGGTGCACCGCGCCTCCGGCGCGTGCGGACAGCACTGCCAGGTGTCGAACGGGCCGACGAGCTCGTCGACCCGCTCGTTGACGGCGTCGACCTCCTCGAGCGTCAGCAGGCCGCGCGCCACACCCGACTGGTTCGAGACCACGCCGACGGCGATGCCCTCCGCGCGCAACCGCGCGATCGCCGCGGCGGCCCCGGGCATCGGGACCACCGCCTCCGGGTCGCCGTTGTAGGGCACGTCGACCACGAGGGTGCCGTCGCGGTCGAAGAGCACGGCGCGGAGGAGAGCGGTCATACTCCTGCTCGTCCCCACTTCTCCTGCTTCTCAAACCTCGCGAGGGAACTCCTTCTGCTCGGGGGCCACCTCGGGCCCCGGGGTGGCTGAGCCGGGCGATGTGGCCATGCTGGAGGGGTGACCTCTCCGCGGTGGCCTGACGATCGGCCCGTCCTCCTCGCCCTCCGGACCCTGAAGCTCGGCGACCTCCTCGTCGCCGTGCCCGCGGTGAAGGGGCTGGCCCGGGCGTTCCCCGCGCACCGGATCGTCCTGGCCGTCCCGGGCTGGCTCGAACCGATCGTCCGCCTCGTCGACGGCGTCGACGAGCTGCTGCCCACGCCCGGTCTCGACGATCCGCTGCCTCTCGCGCCCGGCGAGGTCGACATCGCGGTTAACCTCCACGGGAGCGGTCCGGAGTCGCGGACCCTCATCGACCTGCTGCAGGCGCGGTCGTCGATCGTCCACCGCGTCCCGGAGATCGACGACCTCGTGGCGGGCGACCCGAGGATGCCCGACTGGCAGCCTGAGCTGGGCGAGCGCGATCGGTGGGTGCGGCTGCTCGCCGCGTACGGGATCCCGGCCGACGCCGACGACGTGGCGCTGCTCTCTCCGGCCGAGCGGGTCGACGTCGTGGGGGCCGCGGTGGTCCACGTCGGGGCGTTCTACCCCTCCCGGCAGTGGCCCGTGGAGCGATTCGGTGTGGTGGCCCGCGCCCTCGAGGCACGCGGTGAACGCGTCGTCCTGACCGGCAGTTCAGGGGAGCGCGAGCGGGCGCTCGCGGTCGCCGCCGCCGCCGGGCTGCCTGCCTCGCGGGTGCTGGCGGGAGAGCTCGGACTGGCGGAGTTCGCCGGGGTGATCGAGGACGCCCGCGTGGTGGTCTCGGCCGACACCGGTGCGGCCCACCTGGCGTCCGCCTACGGCCGCCCGTCCGTCGTCCTGTTCGGTCCGGCGTCCCCGCAGAACTGGGGGCCGCCGCCCGGCCCGCACGTGGTGCTCACCGACGAGTCGAAGCGGCGCGGCGACGCCTTCGCGCTCGACCCGGACCCGGCGATCCTCGCCGTGACGCCCGACGACGTCCTCGCCGCGGTCGGACGCCTGCTCGCCTAGCGCCCGCGACGCCCGGCGCGCTCACGCCGTGCGGGCGGTCTGCTCGTCGGCCCCGACGCCGATGGCGACGCGGAGGCGGTCGAGGGTCTTCGACAGGATGCGCGACACCTGCATCTGGGTCACCCCGATCTCGCGGGCGATCTCCTGCTGCGTGCGGTCCTCGAACCACCGCAGCTGCATCACCCGGCGCTCCCGCGGGGTCAGGGCGCGACTGCCCGACCAGAGGATCGCCGCCGCCTCGCTGCGCTGCGCGTCGTCGTGCTCGTCGGCGATCAGGTCGCCGAGCGTGTCGTTCTGGTCGGCTCCCACCCGCACGTCGAGCGACGCGGCGGTGATGTTCTGCTGGCAGGCCACCGCCTCCTCGACCTGCGCCGTCGTGACACCCAGCTCGACCGCCATCTCCGCGGCGCCCGGGGCGCGTCCGAGGCGCTGGACCAGCTCCGGAGTGGCGTCCCGGACCCGGGCCCGCAGCTCCTGCACCGCGCGCGGCGGGCGGATGAACCAGCCGTTGTCGCGCAGATGCCGCTTGATCTCGCCCGAGATCGTCGGCACCGCGAACGCGGCGAAGGCGTCGCCCTTGGCGGGGTCGTACCGGCGCGCGGCCTTCACCAGACCGATGTAGGCGACCTGCAGCAGGTCCTCGTCCCGGGCGGCGTCGTGGCGGTAGTACCGCCGGGCGACGGATTCCGCGAGCGACAGGTTCCTCAGGGCGAGCTCATCACTCGACCGTGTCGTGCTCGTGGCCTGGGTCGAACGGCCGGATGACGACGTGTGTGCGCGGAGTGGGGTCACGCTCCCCATTCACATCCGCGGGGGATGCGGGCCCAGGGGGGTTGTGCGTGTGCCCCGTCTGAGGCACACTGCTCACGCTGCGGGCGGGGTCGGGCTCCGAGGTCAGACCCAGAAGCCCCGGTGGGGCTCCGCGGCCTCCTCCTCCAGGTGCGGCCCGGAGACGGCGATGGGCCGCTGGCCGCGGGCGAACACCTCGCGGCACGGCAGCGAGAACGTGGGGTTCTCGGGATGGTCGCCGGTCAGCTCGAGGAGCCGGCGCTCGCTGAGCGCGTAGACCACGCGATCCACCCCCGTCCAGTAGACGGCGCCCGCGCACATGGCGCAGGGCTCGGCGCTCGTGTAGAGCGTGGTGCCGCGCATCCCCTCGGCGCCGAGGGCGCGGAAGGCGGCGGCGACGGCCACGAGCTCGGCATGGCGGGTGGGATCGCCCTCCGGCGGGAGCGAGTCGTTGCCCGCCTCGGCGACGATCGTGCCCGACGCATCCGTCACCAGAGCCCCGAAGGGATGCGTGCCCGCGGCCCGCGACCGCTCGGCGACGCGGATGCTCTCGCGCAGCAGCGCGAGGTCGGCGTCGGAGAGCCCGGTGCTCGAGGGCTCCGCTCCGTCGCTCACGACAGCTGGTTCGCCTCGACCCAGGCGAGGTACTCGGGCGTGACGGTCCCCGTGACGTACTCGCCGGTGAAGCAGCTCATCTCGAGGCTCTCGACAGACGAGCCCTCGATGATGGCGGCCTCCAGGTCGGCCACCTCCTGGTAGATCAGGTTGTCGGCCCCCAGCGCGGCGGCGATCTCGGGGATCTTGCGGTCGTGGGCGACCAGCTCGTGCCGCGACGGCATGTTGATGCCGTAGACGTGCGGGAAGCGGACCGGGGGAGCGGCGGAGGCGAACGTCACCTTGTTCGCACCGGCCTGACGAGCCATCTCGACGATCTCCTTCGAGGTCGTGCCGCGCACGATCGAGTCGTCGACGATCAGGATGTTCTTGCCCTTGAACTCGGTCGACATCGCGTTGAGCTTCTGGCGCACCGACTTCTTGCGCGCCGCCTGGCCCGGCATGATGAAGGTGCGGCCGACGTAGCGGTTCTTGTAGAAGCCCTCCCGGTACTCGACGCCGAGCTTCTGGGCCACCTGCATGGCGGCCGGACGCGAGGAGTCGGGGATGGGCATCACGACGTCGATGTCGCCCATCGGCGTGTAGCGCGCCACGGTGTCGGCGAGGCGGTTGCCGAGCCTCAGCCGGGCCTCGTACACGGAGATGCCCGACATCACCGAGTCGGGGCGCGCGAGGTACACGTACTCGAACGAGCACGGGATCAGGGAATGCCGCGGGGCGCACTGGCGCGACACCATCTCGCCGTCCATCGCCACGAAGACCGCCTCGCCGGGCTCGACGTCGCGCACGATCTCGTAGCCGAGGCTCTCCATCACGAGCGACTCGGAGGCGACCACCCACTCGGTGGAGCCGTTCTCGAGCATCCGCCGACCGAGGGTCAGGGGGCGGATGCCGTACGGGTCGCGGAACGCGAGCAGTCCGTGGCCGGCGATCATCGCGATCGTGGCGTACGAGCCCTCGACCCGCTCGTGCACCCGCTCGACGGCGGTGAAGATCTGGTCGGGGTCGAGCGCGACGCCGGTGACCTGCTGCTGGAGCTCGTTCGCGAGGATGTTCAGCAGCAGCTCGGTGTCGGACGTGGTGTTGAGATGGCGGCGGTCGATGTCGAACAGCTCGCGCGTGAGCTCACGGGTGTTCGTGAGGTTCCCGTTGTGCACGAGGATGATGCCGTAGGGGGCGTTCACGTAGAACGGCTGCGCCTCCTGCTCGGCCGAGGCCTTGCCCTGCGTCGCGTAGCGGACGTGCCCGAGGCCCATGGTGCCGAGGAGGCTGCGCATGTCGCGGGTGCGGAACGCCTCGCGCACCTGCCCGCGGGCCTTGTGCATGTGGAACATGTTGCCCTCGGCGGTGGCGATGCCCGTCGAGTCCTGGCCGCGGTGCTGGAGGAGGAGGAGGCTGTCGTAGATCGACTGGTTGACGGGCTCGGCCGAAACGATGCCCACGATGCCGCACATTTCGCCCAGTCTACCGGCCGCCCGCATTGTGGGATCGGCTCCACGCGTCGCCACCGAGCGCGGGCGCGGGTTGTGGTGATCCGCAACGGATGATCGCGCATGGCTGTCGTTTCCCTACGATCGCGGTCGTGCACTTCCTGTTCCGCACCCTGCTGCAGCTCGTCCTCGGTCCGCGCCGACGCCGCGTGGGCGTCTGGGACGTGACACGGACGCCGTTCCACGTGCTGCCGACCGACCTCGACGTCAACAGGCACATGAACAACGGCGTCTACTTCTCCGTGCTCGACCTGGCGCGCATCGACTTCCTGCAGCGCTGCGGGCTGTGGCGCGACCTGCAGCGCCGCGGGTGGTATCCCGTGGTGGCGGCCGAGACGATCACGTTCCGCCGATCGCTCACGCTCTGGCAGCGCTTCGAGGTCGAGACGCGGCTGACCGGATACGGGCAGCGCTCCGTCTACATCGAGCAGCGCATGGTGGTCGACGGCGAGGTGTGGGCGAGCGCCCACATCCGCGGCCGCTTCCTGCGGAAGAGCGGTGGTGTGGTGCCGATGGAGGACCTCGTCGCGGTCACCGGTCCGGCGCCCGACGACGGTCGCATGCCGGAGTGGCTCGGCCGGTGGGGCGACGACACCGCGCTGCCGTCGACGAAGGCGCCCGCGCCGAGCGACTGGTGAGGCCCTAGCCCGCGGCCTCGGGCCCGGCGTCGTCGGATCGGGCGTCATCGGACCCGGCGTCGTCCGGCTCGTCCTCGACCACCGGATGCAGCGCGACCGGGATCCCCGGCGCGATGAGCAGCTCGACCGGCTGGGGTCGCCCCTCCCCGTGGTTCACCGTGATCCACGTCACCGTCCCGGTGCGGTGGGCCTCCTCGACCGTGCGCTTCAACGCCTCGTAGTCGCGGGCTCCTGCGGTGTACAGGACCCCGTCGTACCCGATGTGGATGCGCTTCACAGCTCTGCCCCTTCCTCGGCCGGCCGCTCGGGCGGCTCCGCGATGACCTGCAAGCCCTGAGGCGAGTTGGCCGTGGTCATCAGCGCGTCGATCCAGGTCCGGTTGATCGACGGGGGACGTCCTCCGGAGAACTTGAAGTAGACGGGCACGGTCGGGTAGATCCACAGGATGCTGCGGCCGTCTCCGATCTCCACGGGGTCCTTCCAGGAGAAGAAGAACGACTCGCCGCGCCGCAGCTTCGCGCCGATGACGAGCTGCAGGTGCGCGAGGGTGCGATCGTCGAAGTCGACGGTGAGCGTCGAGTCGTACGTGAACTTGCCCATGTCGGAATCGGCCCTCCGGGTCGGCGATGTCCGCCACCCTATGCCCCTTCCGACGTGTCGCAAGGAACGGACCGTCCTACGCTGAGCAGATGGCGCTGCACTGGGAAGAGGTCGTCGTCGACTCGCGGGATCCGATCGCCCTCGGCGGATGGTGGCTCCGAGCCCTGGGCTGGGTGGAGGTGGGCCGCGACGAGGACGGGTTCGAGATCGCGCCCGCGGAGGGCGCGCATCCGACCCTGTACTTCGGGCACACCGACGAGGAGAAGGTCGGGAAGAACCGCCTGCACCTCGACTTCGTGCCCGACGACCAGGCCGCCGAGGTCGACCGGCTGCTCGCCCTCGGTGCGAGCCGGGCCGACATCGGTCAGCACGACGTGCCGTGGGTGGTGCTCGCCGACCCCGAGGGCAACGAGTTCTGCGTGCTCTCCGCACGCTGAGGGGGTTGCATCCTGCGCCGGTCGGCGTTGGGTGGGAGCATGCACCGGGTCAGCTTCGCGAACGAGTCCTTCCGGATGGCTGATGACGCCGCCATCGCCCTCCTCGACTTCGCAGCGCTGGTCGCCCAGCACGGGGAGGCGCAGCAGGTCGTCCTGCCTGTGGTCGAGGTGAACGGCGTCGCCGGCGAGCGCCGGGCGGTCATCGGGCCGGCGAGCCAGATCATCGCGGAGCCGATCACCACGGACCTCCCCGAGCCCGACGTCTCCGACTTCCTCGCCGACCTCTGGCGCAGGTCCGCCCAGTACTCACCCGCCCGGGTGCTCCCCGACGACGAGACCCTGCCGGACCTCGACCCGGACCTGTGATCGCGGCGCGAGCCGCGCATCCGCGAGAATGGGTGGCATGAGCAGCAGCTACGCCGAGGCCGGGGTCGACACGCACGCGGGCGACCGCGCCGTGGAGCTGATGAAGTCGGCGGTGCAGCGCACGCACGGTCCCGAGGTGCTGGGTGGCGTCGGCGGGTTCGCGGGCCTCTTCGACGCCTCGGCCCTGCGCGACTTCCGTCGGCCGCTGCTCGCCACCTCGACCGACGGCGTGGGCACGAAGATCGCGATCGCGCAGGCCGTCGACCGTCACGACACCATCGGGCAGGACCTCGTCGGCATGGTGGTCGACGACATCGTGGTGGTCGGGGCGAGGCCGCTGTTCATGACCGACTACATCGCCTGCGGCCACGTGGTGCCCGAGCGCATCGCGGCGATCGTCGGCGGCATCGCCCGCGCGTGCGCCGAGACGGGCACGGCGCTCGTCGGCGGCGAGACCGCCGAGCATCCCGGGCTCATGGCGCCCGACGACTACGACGTCGCCGGCGCGGCCGTCGGCGCGGTCGAGGCGGATGCGCTGCTCGGCGCCGACCGCGTGCAGCACGGCGACGTCGTGCTGGCGCTGGAGTCGTCGGGACTGCACTCGAACGGCTACTCGCTGGTGCGGAAGATCGTGTCCGACCGCGGCGCCTCCTACACCGATGCGGTGCCCGAGCTGACCGGCTACGCCACCCTCGGCGACGCCCTGCTCGAGCCCACGCGGCTCTACACGGGCCCGCTGGTGCGGGTGCTCGCGTCGCCCTCCGGGGCCGGCATCCACGCACTCTCGCACGTCACGGGCGGCGGCATCGCGGCGAACCTCGCGCGCGTGCTGCCGCGTGGATCCTGGGCGGAGCTCGACCGCTCCACGTGGTCGCCCGCCCCGGTGTTCCGCGTGCTCTCCGACTGGGCGGGCACTCCGCTCACCGACGCCGAACCCACCTGGAACCTCGGGATCGGGTTCTTCGCGGTGGTCGACCCCGCGCAGGCCTCCGCCGTGACGTCGGCACTGGAGGCGGAGGGCATCCGCAGCTGGGCCGTCGGCGAGGTGTCGACGGCGCCGCTGCCGAACGGCGACTTCGAGCAGGGAGCGAAGGGAGTCGACGGCGGTGCCGTGCGGCTGACCGGCGCCTACCCCGCCTGAGTCCTTCGGTGCTTCCCCCGGTCGGGCCGTGCGTGGCAGGATCGGGCCATGGGGAGGTTCAACTCCGAGGACGCGGAGCGGGAGTTCGCGCGTCTGGCGGATGAGCTCCTCGACGCAGGTGTGCCCGTCGAGCGGGGCATGATGATGGGTCGCCCCATCCTCAAGCTCGGCGGCACGATGTTCGCCGCTCTCAGCCACGACGCCGTCGGATTCAAGCTGGGCGCGTCCACGCCTGAGCATGCCGCGGCGCTGGAGATCGAGGGGGCCGACCTGTTCGACCCGGGACTGAGCGGACGCTCCTTCAAGGACTGGGTCGCCGTCCCGCTCGACCGCTCCGACCTCTGGCCCGAGACCGCCGACGCAGCGCTGGCCCACGTCACCACCTGACCCTGAGCCGAGCCGACGTCGCGGCGCGTGCCGCGCATCCTCAGTAGGCTGAGGGGATGAGCACTCCCAAGCTTGCCCACCTCACCGGCGGCCCCCTCGACGCGCAGACCATCCCCCTCGAGGAGGGTGCCCCCGAGGAGCTCGTGCTGCCCTACAGTGAGGGCCAGGTCGTGTACCACTTGCAGTCGGTGACCGACGGTGACGGCCCCGCGACGGCGAACTACTCCTTCGACGAGGCCACCCAGATCCTCGTCGAGGACCAGTACAACCAGGCTGGCGACCGCATCCAGTCGGGCGTCGACACCGACGACGTCGAGGGCCGGTAACACCGCCGAAACGCGGCGCGCGTAGCCTCGGCGCATGACGTTCGAGGTTCCGGCGGTCGACATCACCGCGTACGTGCAGGACGGCACGGTCGAGGAGCGGGCCGCCGTGGCCCGCGCCATCGATGAGGCGTGCCGGACGGTCGGCTTCATCCAGATCCTCGGCCACGGCATCGCCCGGGAGACCCAGGAGGGCCTGGCCTCAGCGATGGACGACTTCTTCGCCCTGCCGCTCGAGCAGAAGAAGGAGTACCGCACCCCGCCCGGCATCAACCGCGGGTACGCGCCGCCGAAGTCGGAGAGCCTCAGCCTGAGCCTCGGCGTCGAGTCGGCCAGCCGGATGAACGACTTCTTCGAGGCGTTCAACATCGGCGCCTCCACGGCCGACTACCCCGAGGCGGCGGCGGCCGGCGTCATCGACGAGTCGGACTACTCGCCGAACACCTGGCCCGATCGGGTGCCGACGTTCGAGCCTCGCGTGCAGGCGTACTTCGTCGAGGCCAAGCGCGTCGCCGAGACCCTCACTACGATCTTCGCGGATGCGCTGGGCCTGCCGGCCGGGTTCTTCGACGCCTTCACCACGCACTCCCTCGACGTGCTGCGGATGAACAACTACGCCCTGCCGCCGGGCACCGTCGACCTCGATGGCGACCTCACAGGGATGGGGGAGCACACCGACTACGGGATCGTCACGGTGCTGTGGGCGGATCAGGTGGCGGGCCTCCAGGTCCTCGGATCGGACGGCGCGTGGCACGACGTGCAGCCCGCCGACGACGCGCTCCTGGTCAACCTGGGCGATCTCACCGGCCGGTGGACCAACGACCGGTGGATGTCGACGCTCCACCGCGTGAAGCCCCCGATCGTCGACGGCACCATCCAGCGGCGTCGCTCCGCCGCCTTCTTCCACGACGGCGACGTCGAGGCCGTGATCGCGACGCTGCCCTCGTGCGTCGATGAGGCGCATCCGAACCTCTACGACCCGGTCACCGTGGGCGAGCACATCGCCGCGAAGCTGGCGGGGTCGCGGGCCGGGGTGCGGAACGCGGCGGGTCGCGAGACCGCCCGCGTCCTCTCCGCCGGCACCTGACCCGCCCCGCTCGCCCGCGATCAGTGCGCCATCGTGACGATGGCGCGACCCGAGATCTCGCCGCGGTCGAGCGCCGCGTAGGCGTCGCCCGCGTGCTCGAGGGAGTAGCGCCTCGTGACCGCGCGGTCGACGTCGTAGCCGCCGGACGCCGCCATCTCGATCACCCGGGGGAGATCGCGGCGGGTGCGCGCCCCGAACGATCCCATGACGACCTGGCCGCGCCGCACCAGCGGCGTGATCGGCACGGCGGCGGTCGCCGCACCCGCGGCGATCCCGACCGCGACCATCCGTCCGCCCTCCCGGAGCAGCGACACCGCGAGCTCGAACGTCTGCGGCCGCCCCAGCGCCTCGAACGCGACGCTCACCCCCTTGCCGCCGGTCGCCTCCCGGACGCGGTCGAGCACGTCCTCGCGCGCGGAGTTGATGACCACGTCCGCGCCGAGGGCGCTCGCGGCGGCGAGCTTGTCGTCGTCGATGTCGATGGCGATGATGGGCGAGGCCCCGAGGTACCGGCCCACCTGGATGAGGCTCGACCCGACCCCGCCCGTGGCCACGATCGCCATCGACTCGTCGGCGGCGAGCTCCGCCTTCGCGGCGGCGCCGTACGCGGTGAACGCCGCGCATCCGAGGACCGCGGCCTCCTCGAAGCTCACCCCGGGCGGCAGCGGCGCCAGCGCGGACAGAGGAACGACGGCGTACTCGGCGAGCCCGGCCATCGAGTACATCGAGAGCCGGGTCCCGTCGGGCCGGTGGAGTCGTGTCGTGCCGTCGAAGAGGTTGCCCTTCAGCCGGTTCTGCTCGAAGAAGGCCTCGCACATGTCGTCGCGACCGGCGCGGCACGCCTCGCACTCCGTGCAGGGCATGATGAACGCGCCGACGACGCGCTGGCCGGGCCGGAGGTCGGTCGGCGCGCTGCCGGGGCCGATCTCGACGATCGTGCCGCTCACCTCGTGCCCCATCACGGCGGGAGGGGGGAACGCGACCTCCGCCTTCATCACGTGCAGGTCGGTGTGGCACACCCCGCACGCCGCGACGCGGAGGAGGGCCTCCCCGCGGGCAGGCGTCGGCACGGGGATCGTCTCGATCACGAGCTCGGGCGAGCCCCCGTTCCAGATCGCTGCGCGCATCGAGTCCGGCCGCCCGGCGGTCATCGAGTCGCGCCGATCTTCGACAGGAGCGCCTGCAGCGCGTGCCGATAGCCGAACCATCCCGCCCCGGCGAAGTAGACGGTCGCGATCTCGGCGAACACGTCGTGGCGGCGCCACTCCTCCCTGGCGTGCACGTTCGAGAGGTGGATGATCGCCACCGGGACCCCGCACTCGTTGAGCGCATCCCTCAGCGAGAGGCCGTAGTTGGTGAGCCCGGCGGGGTTGCAGACGACCCCGTCGATCTCACCCTCGAGCGACTGGAGCCAGTCGATCATCGCTCCCTCGTGGTTCGACTGGAAGTGCACGAGCTCGACCTCGATCTCGCCCGCGAGCACGTCCAGGTCGGCGACGATGTCCGGGAGCGTGACGGTCCCGTAGACCTCGGGCTTGCGCGTGCCGAGGCGGTTGAGGTTGGGCCCTTGGAGGACGGCGATCTTCATGAGTGGTCCTTTCGAGACGGCGTGATGACGGCGGCGCGGATGTCGGCCACGAGCTCCGCGGGCCGGTCTGCGGTGAAGAAGTCGGACGAGTAGGCGACCCCGGCTGCGCCGGCCGCGACCCCCGAGGCCGCACGCGCCACCGCGTCGGCGGGGGAGATCGGCGGGGTCGAGGCGAGGAGCACCGGCACGCCGGCCGCCCCGATCACTCCGGACTCGTCGCCGCCCAGGGGCTGCTCGACCTTCACGGCGTCGGCGCCCAGCTCCTCGGCGGTGCGGATGCCCCAGACCAGGTGCGCCGCATCCCGCTCCCGCCCGACGGCGTTGGACCCGCGGATGAGCGGCTCGAGGATGCACGGCAGGCCGACCGCGTGCGCCTCGCGTACGGCGCGAGCCGCGCGCTCGACGTAGTCCGCCTCCACGGCGGGATCACCGTGACCGAGGAGGCAGTAGTGGATGACGGCGTCCGCGCCGCTCGCGGCGGCCTCCTCTGCGGTGGAGACCGTGATCCCGACACCGTCGGAGACAGGACTCAGCTGCGGCCCGCGCCACTGGCTGCACCAGTCCAGGCGCACCACGAGGGTCAGGTCCGGGCGGCGGACGAGCGTCTCGGAGAACGTCGGCACCGCGGCCTGGGTCAGGACGATGCCGTCGACGTCGAGGTCGGCGAAGCGCCGCAGCTCGTCCAATCGGCGGGTGGCGCCGGGAGGACCGACCTGCAGACCGACATCGGCGCAGACGAGGACCGAGAAGTCGGCGTCCCCCAGCAGCCGTCGCCGCCGCCGGGACGCCGGCAGCGACGGGGCACCGCTCATGGCCGCGCGCCGATCAGTGCATCGGACGCGATCACGGGGTTGCGCAGCACGCCGATGCCGTCGACGTACGCCTCGACCTCGTCCCCGTCGCGGAGGAAGACCGGCGGGGTGCGGGTGAAGCCGACACCGGCCGGCGTCCCGGTGGCGATCACGTCGCCGGGTTCGACCGCCCAGAACTGCGACAGATGGCTGACCAGCTCGGCGACGCCGAAGATCATCTCGTCCGTCGACGAGTCCTGCAGGGTCCGGCCGTTCACGCGCAGTCCGATCCGCAGTCCGCGACCGTCGCCCAGCTCGTCGGCGGTGACCAGCGCGGGGCCCATCGGGCCGAACGTCGGGAAGGACTTCGCCGTCATCCACTGGCTGGTCCGGGCCTGCCAGTCGCGGGCGCTGACGTCGTTCATCACGGTGTAGCCCGCGACGGCCTCGAGGGCCTCCTCGGGCGTCACCCTGAAGGCCCTCCTCCCGATCACGACGGCCAGCTCGGCCTCGTAGTCGACCTCGGCCGACGACTCGGGCAGGACGATGGCCGCTCCGCTGCCGACCACCGTCGAGCTGTGCTTGGCGAACACCACGGGCAGGGTCGGGATGGCGGCGCCCGTCTCGGTGGCATGGTCGCGGTAGTTGAGGCCGATGCAGAGGAGGGAGCGGGGGTGCGGCACCGGGGCGAGCACCTCGAACTCCTCGATCGGGCGCCAGGCGTCCTCGGGCGCCTCGGCCTGCACGGTCCTCAGCCTCTCGCTCCAGTGCGGCCAGTCGTCGAGCAGGTCGTTCATCGAGAGGGGGGTCGAGGAGCCCGTGCCTGTGAGGGGCAGCACGAGGTCGCCGTCCCTGACGAGGGCGGCCGCGACGGCTCCGGGGCGGGCGATCGAGATGAGTCTCATGGTTCCTTCGTGGTCGTGGCGTGGTCGGTGACCCCGAGCAGTCGGCGGATCTCGCGGCTGACTCGATCGACCTCGGGATGCTCGTCGTCGTCGAGCAGCCGCGGTCGGGGGCGTGTCATCCCGTACTCGGCGAGGATCTGCCCCGGTCGGCTCGACATGACGATCACGCGATCGGAGAGCAGCGTCGCCTCGGAGATCGAGTGCGTGATGAACAGCACCGTCGGCCGTCGCTGCATCCACAGGTCCTGCAGGTCGTAGCACATCTGCTCTCGGGTGAGGGCGTCGAGCGCCCCGAACGGCTCGTCCATCATGATGAGCGGGGGATCGTGCAGCAGGGCACGGCAGATCCCGACCCTCTGCTGCATCCCACCCGACAGCTCGTGAGGTCGCCGATCCTCGAAGCCGCTGAGGCCGACCTGCGCCAGGAGGGCTCTGGCCTTCTCCGCCGCGGGCCTCTTGGGCATGGACCGCATCTCGGCCTGCAGGAGCACGTTCGAGAGCACGGACCGCCAGTCCATGAGCAGCGGGTTCTGGAAGACGATCCCGAGATCGCTGTGCGGCTTGGTGACGGGCTTCCCGCCGATCCGCACCTCTCCGGCCGTGGGGCGGACGAGCCCGGCGACCGCCTTGAGCAGGGTCGACTTGCCGCAGCCGGACGGTCCGACCACGGAGACGAACTCCCCGGCGCCGATGGTCAGATCGATCGGGCCGAGCGCGTGCACCCGGCCGCCGCTCGTCTGGTACTCGATCGCGAGCCCGGCCACGTCGATCCGCGTCCCGGAGGTCGTGGCAGGGGCCGTGGAGGTCGCGCCCTCCGTCGTGCTCATGCCCGCCTCCCGCTCACCGGATGTAGGCATCGGTGTAGTAGGCGTCGAGCGAGTCGGCCGGGGTGAGTCCCGAGTAGGTCGACAGGATGTCCTCGGTCGCCTTCCAGTCGCCCTCGGCCGTCTCGCAGATGGGGGAGCCCTCGGTCGCCGCGGTGTGCAGGAGCGGGACGGCGGCCTCGATCTGGGTGAGCGCGAGCTCCCGGTCGAAGCTCGGCACCCCGGCGACGAAGTCATCGGCCGCCTTCTCGGGGTTCTCGACGACGAACTGGGCCGCCTCCTGCGTCGCGGCGACGAAGCGGGTGAGGAGGTCCTGGTTCTTCTCCGCCCACGCCCGGTTGACGACGATGCCCATGCTCAGGGTGTCCACCCCGAGATCCGAGAAGGCGAGGTAGTCCATGTCCTCGCCCGACGTCTTCTCGACCGCGGGGAGCTGCAGGGTGTAGTAGCCGAGGAAGGCGTCGGATGCTCCGGTCAGCACCGAGCTCTGCTTGGCGGCGGGGTCGGAGAGTCCGACGAGGTTCACGTCGCCTTCGCTCATGCCGTTCGCCGCGAGCACGGCGGGGAAGATCTGCGAGAGGGAGTCGCCGGGGGTCACGGCGATCGTCTTCCCCTTGAGGTCCTCGAGACTCGAGATCCCCGCGGAGGCCGGGAAGATCGCCGACATCGGGTTCCGCTGGGCGAGCACGCAGACCGCCTGCACGGGCAGACCCTTGCCGAGCCCGCCCATCATCGTCCCCGCGTCGACGAGTCCGACGGGGTCGCTGCCCGATGCCACGAGCTGCAGGGTCGAGGCGGAGCCCGTGCCCTCCTGGGGTTGCAGCTCGATCCCGTGCGCGGCGTAGATGCCCTCGGCCATCCCGGCGAAGAACCACGGGTGATCGGCGGCCTCGAACGTCCAGTTGAGGCGGATCGGCAGGACGTCGAGGTCCTCGCCCCCGGCGGCGGGCGAGCCGGCGGGGGCGGCTCCCGAACACGCCGCCAGGGCGAGGACGGCGGAACCGGCGAGGGCGAGGGTCGCCAGCCGGGCTGATCGCTTGTTCACGGATCTCTCCTTCGAGTCGTGGTGCTGCTGAGGCGGGGTGCTGCAGGGGAGGCGGTGGTGCCGGGCTCGACGTCTCACACCGCGGGTCCGGTGGTCGTGGCGCCCTCGGCCCGCTGGGACACGTGCCACGGGATGACGAGCCGTTCGACCAGGGAGACGGCGTAGTAGAGGACGAGGCCGAGGACGGTGAGGATCGCGATCGCCGCGAACAGGACGGGGGTGTCGAGGTTCGCGTTCGCCCGGAGGAGCAGGTAGCCGAGTCCCTGGGTCGCGCCGACGAACTCGCCCACCACCGCACCGACCACCGCGAGGGTGATCGCCACCTTCACCCCCGCGAAGACGTGGGGCAGCGCAGC
This sequence comes from Cnuibacter physcomitrellae, assembly GCF_014640535.1. NCBI lineage: Bacteria > Bacillati > Actinomycetota > Actinomycetes > Micrococcales > Microbacteriaceae > Cnuibacter > Cnuibacter physcomitrellae. The sequence continues at coordinate 1,686,191 of NZ_BMHD01000001.1, read as the reverse complement.
CGGCAGCTGCACCTTCCGGAAGATCGACCACTTCCCGCCGCCCATCGACCGCACGAGGCTCGCCATGTCGGGGTTGGACGACCGGAGCCCCGTCATCGTGTCGAGCAGGATCGGGAAGAAGCAGATCAGGAACGTGACGAGGACCTTCGGGAGGAACCCGAAGCCGAACCACACCACGAAGAGCGGGGCCAGGGCGATCTTCGGCACCGTCTGGAGCAGGACGAGGAACGGGTAGACCACCGTCTCGAACCAGCGGAACGAGACCAGCAGCATCGCGACCGGGATGCTGACGACGACGGCGATGCTGAAGCCGGCGAGCACCTCGCCCGTGGTCACCAGGGTCGCGGCCCACAGCTCCTGCCTGTTCGCCCAGAGCGCCTCCGCCGCATCGACGGGTGTCGGCAGGACGTAGGTCGGGAGGTCGAACAGCACGGCGACGAGCTGCCAGACGACGAGGACGAGCACCCCGACGAACAGGGTGATGATCCATCGGCTGTGGCGCGCGAACAGGCTCCTGCGTGCTCCGGGAGGGCGAGAGGCGGCTGAGCCGCCGTCGACGGCCAGCGAGGTGGCCGCGGTCGCGGTCTGAGTCATGGCGGAGCGCCTCAGAACTCGCCGTCGCGCTGCTGGAACTTCGTCGGCTTGCCGATCGTGGGGCCGGCGGATGCCACCCAGTCGCCCACGCGCTCGATCATCTGGGCGAGCGTCGTGGAGGGGAAGCCGTACTCGGACTGGAGAGCGGATCCGTCCATCACGTAGGCGGTCCCGGTCTCGACCCCGTCGAACACCGGTCGAACGCCGAAGCGCTCGCCGAAGCGCTCGGCCAGCCAGCGGATCGACACGATCTCGGGGCCCGTGATGTTGAGCCGACGCGGAGGGGTGGCCGCCAGGTGCAGTGAGCGGATGGCGTACTCCGCGACGTCCCGCTGCCAGATCACGCTGGCGTGTCCCATCGCCAGGGGGATCGGGGTGCCGTCGTGCACCGCCTGCGCGATCTCCTGCAGCACGCCGTACCTGGTCTCGATCGAGTACCCGAGCCGGAAGATCAGCAGCGGCGTCCCGTTCTTCAGCGAGAAGTGCTCGAAGATGCGCTCGCGGCCGAGGCAGGACATGGCGTACTCGCCGATGGGGCCCGAGGCGTCGGACTCACGGGAGCCGCCGGTGGAGACATCGGCGAGGGGGTAGGTGACGAGTGTGGAGAACGCCACGATGCGCGAGTCGCGGAAGCGCTGCGCCACCCGTCCCGGCAGGTAGGAGTTCATCATCCAGGTGTGGTGCTCGTTGCCGGTCGTGCCGAACTTGTTGCCCGCCATGAAGATCACGTTCCGGGCTTCGGGGAGGCCGTCGAGCTCGAGGTCGTCGGTCAGGTCGGCCGGCACGACGTCGACGCCCCAGCTCTCGAGCGAGCTGCGGGCGGCCGGGTCGCTGAACCGGGCCACGCCGTACACGCGCTTGTCGACGCCGGCCTCGACGATGGCGCGCCGAGCCATGATGGCGACGCTGGGCCCGACCTTGCCGCCGACCCCGAGGACGATGATGTCGCCGTCGAGCCGCGCGATGTCCTCGATCAGGGCGGGGGTGGGGACGGTGAGGTCCGCTTCGATCTGCTGTACTGCCGTCATGGGGGTTCTCCCGGGGATCTGAGGTGACTGCACTGTCACGCATCCAGCGTCGCAGGTGATATATCCCAAGACGACGGGACAATTCCCAACGATCGCCCTAGCATTTTGTGATGGAACCCCAATCGACGCGGTACGAGCCGAGCATCGATCTGCTGACGGCCCGGGCCGTCGACCTGATGTGGAACACCTACGAGGGCTACTCCGACGACGTCTTCGACAAGCGGGAGCTCATCCCCTCCGTCGCGGGCAACATCGACCTCGGCGTCCGTGTGCTGCAGCGGGGGACGCCTCCCCGGCCGGAGGAGCTGACCTCGGCTCAGCACCTGGGCGGCCGTCGCGCCGGTCAGGGCGTTCCGCTCGAGTCGGTCATCCAGGCCTACCGGTCGACGGAGCGGACCCTCCTCCTCGACCTCTTCTCCGGCTCGCAGGCCTGGCCGGTCGAGTTGACGAGCCACTACGCGGACCTCGTCATCACGACCTTCGACCTGCTCACGGAGGAGATGATCAACTCCTACCGGGAGACGGCATCGGCACTCGAGGCGGCGCAGCGCAGGGTGGAGAACGAGCTGGTCCTCGCGATCGCGAGCGGCCCGGCGCCGTCGGGCAGCGACCTCGACCACTGGGCGCAGGTGCTCGGGGTCGAGCAGTCCGGCCCGTGGATCGCGTTCGCGATCGGCAGTGCCGGGGATGCCGACCACACCGAGGTCCTGCGCCTGCGGCAGCGGATCGCGAAGGCGCTCCAGGGGTCGGTGTGGCAGCCGCTGCTCTTCGGCGACGTCGGCAGGTCGACCCTGGCGCTCGCCAGGCCCCGGGTGGCTGCCGACGAGATCCGAGAGACGCTGCACCAGGTGCTCGAGGACTTCGGGTCCACGGTCGAGTGGGCCGTCGGCGTGGGTGGGGTGAGCCCCGACCTCGTCGGTGCCCACGAGTCGTGCCAGGAGGCGCGGGACGCCGTCGCCGTCGCCATGAGCGGCGACCGCACGAGCCGAGTGGTGCCGTTCGACGACGTGCTCGTCGAGGTCCTGTTGGCCCGGGAGCCGAAGCTCGCGGCGCGTCTCGTCGAGAGCCGGCTCGGAGCGCTCAAGGGCCACCCGTACCTGATCGACACGCTCGAGGCCCTGGTCGCCTGCGACCATTCGCAGGCCGCCGTCGCCAAGGCGCTCTTCGTGCACCCCAACACGGTCACCTACCGGATCCGACGCATCCAGCAGCTCACCGGATTCGACCCGCTCGTCATGTCCGACTTCACCCAGATGGCCCTGGCCCTGCTGTGGCTGCGCAGCGGCCGCGCCTGACCGTTCGGGTCGAGTCCCCCTTGACGCCTCGAGGCGCCCGGGTCTACCGTGCCTGCGTATCCACTTTGTTTCTGCAACAGCGTGAAACAACGGCACAGTTCGATGAGGAGTCTCGTGCGCAGCGATCGCAATCCGCCCCCGTTCCCCGAACGTCCTGTCTCGCGACGGAGCCTGCTCCTCGGCGCGCTCGTCGGCGGCGCTGCGGTGGGAGCCGTCTCGCTGAGCCGGGGCTCCCTCCCCGCCATCGGCGAGGTCCCTGCGGCCGGTGGGCTCTTCGACCCCGATCTCAACGGCCAGCATCCCCGGATCATCCTCGGGACGAGGGTCTCCCTGACCGAGCTGCAGCGCCGTGCCGCGGCGCCGGCCTACGCCGGCTTCGTGAGCACGATGCTCGGCTACGCCACGGCCCGGGCCGCCCTGCCGACCATCACCGGCGCGGGCAACGACGCGCAGTGGCAGACCGTGTACTGGGGTCTGCCCGAACTGGCGATGTCGTACCTGATCACGGGCGACAGCGCCTACGCGACCAAGGTGCGCGCCTGGACCCTGTACGTCGCGGACCCCGCCAACTTCCCCGACTGGGGAGGGGAGAGCGGCGGTTCGATGTCGAACGCCGTCGGTCTCATCGCGGTCGCCGTGGCCTACGACTGGTGCTTCGAGCTCTTCTCGGAGAGCGAGCGCACCATGATCCGCAACAAGCTCGCCCTCCAGGCCGATCGGCTCATCGCGCAGTTCTCCAACACGTCGGTCGCGACCGAGGCGTACTGGAAGAACGATCCCCAGCCCAACCACCGCCACTTCCGCATCGACGGCGTGGTCACCGCCGCGGCCGCGATCCACGGCGACGGAGCCGACGACAGCAGGGAGAGCGACGACTACCGCCTGGAGTTCGGCCGCAGCCAGCTGCGCCAGGTGCTCAGCTGGATCTCGCCGGACGGATCGCAGCACGAGAGCATCACGTACGCGACCTACGGCAACGAGCACCTGGTTCGCGCGGTCGACGTCCTGGAGTCGGTCGGCGGCGGGGACCTCTGGGCGGATCCCGAGATCCCCGGCATGGGCTCGTTCAAGGTCGACGTGTCGCTGCCGAGGAACGTCGGGCAGTTCGCCTACGGCGACACCGACGGATCGCTCTACTACTTCAACCCCTACCTCTGGCACATCGCGTCGAAGTACCAGGACGGCGAGCTGCAGGAGTTCCTCCAGCGCCTCTACCAGTCCGGTCCGGCGGGGGTGAGCTCGTTCTACTACAACGCCTGGAACCTCCTCTGGCACGACGACTCGTTGGTGGCCGCGGGGCTGGACGATCGGCCGACCACCAGGCTGTATCCCGACCTGGGCGTGCTCGCGTCGCGCTCCACCTGGGGCGACGACGGGGTGTCGCTCCACCACAAGGCGGGGGTGATGGGCGGCGTGCGGCTCAACGAGTGGCGCGACCGGCTGGGTCCGAACACCCGCTACATCAACGTCGGTCACGACCACCCCGACGGCGGGCACTACAGCGTCTCGTTCGGCGGCGCCATCTTCGGCGCGTACGCACCCTACGGCGCCTATCTCACCAAGCAGACCAACAGCGTCGTCGCCGGGGCCGACCTCGGTCAGGCCGGCGAACGGGCGTCCGGGTTCACCCAGCCGTACACGGACATGCGGGGGCGCGCATCCATCCCTGCCGTCAGCGCCCTCGGCGCCGACATGGTCTCCGTGGCCGACGTCTCGGGACTGTACGCCGCGCCGAGCACGTCCGGGATCACGCGGTGCAGGCGCACCATCGCGTTCGTCGACCGGCAGGCGGCGATCGTCCTCGACGACGTCGTGGCCTCCTCCGCCAGGGACATCCACTCGCTGTTCCACAGCAAGGGCACGGCCTCGGCGGTCACCGGAGGGAGCGACATCGCCCAGACGGTCGGCTCGTCGACGGTCACGGCCCGGTACCTGCAGTCCTCTCCTGACAGCGGCGCGACCTTCACCAGTGGCGCGGGGCTGCTCCCGGAGCTCGGCACGACCTGGCGCACCACGGTCCCCACCGCGACGTCGGCGCGCATCGCGACCGCGCTCGTGCCCCAGCGCTCGGCAGCCGACGCCGCCACGCTGACCTCGGCGGCGAGCGGGAGCCAGTTCTCTGCCGACCTCACGAGACCGAACCGGGTCGACACAGTCGCCATCGCGACGTCGAGCGACGGCTACGGCGCCCTCTCGGCAGCCGGCGCCTCGGGCAACGCGCGTGCGCTTCTGATCCGGAGCGAGGGATCGACCCCGGTGCCCACGACCCTCACCGCGGTGGACGCGACGTTCGTGGAGTTCGTCGGCGCCCGGGTCGAGGTCGTCGGCACCCGACGCAACCTCCGGCTGACGAGCGACGGGACCTCGCTCACCGTGCAGGTCGACGCCGTGGTCCCCGGGGCGACTCCCGCGGCCGACCTCGTGCTCGGGAACCTCGCTCCCGGACCGTTCAGCGTGACCGTCGACGGCACGCTCCGCGACTACTACACGGTCAGCGCGAGCGGACGCATCACGGTCGCTCTCGAGCCCAGCGCCCCGCACACGCTCGTCTACACGCTGCCCTGAGTCGGCCACTCCGGGCCTGTCGGCACAGGCGCGTGTCGCCACTCCGCTGACCTTTCGCCACGTGCATGCGCCTGGCGAAAGGTCAGCGGAGTGGCGAAGCAGGGGCCCCGACCTCAGGCGAGGACGGGCAGCATCCGGTGGTCGATCGCACCCTCGAGCGGCTCACCCCGCGTGTACCGCCGGAGCTCGTCGATCATGAACGCCCCCAGCGAGGCGACCTCGGTGCCCTGCACCCCGGCCGCGTGGGGCGTGCAGAACACGTTCGGGAGTCGCAGCAGCAGGTCGTCCGGGGCGAGCGGCTCGGGGTCGGTCACGTCGAGGATGGCGTCCAGACGGCCGCTCCCGCACTCCACCCGGAGTGCGTCGTGATCGACCAGGGCCCCCCGGGCCGTGTTGATCAGCGTGGCTCCGTCGCGCATGAGTCCGAGCCGTCGCGCATCCATCATGCGACGGGTCGCGGCGACGTCCGGCGCGTGCAGCGACACGATGTCGCTCGCGGCGCACAGCTCGTCCAGCTCCACCTGACGCGCGCCGAGCTGCGCGATCACCGCCGGGTCGATGACCGGATCGTAGACCGAGACATCCCATCCGTCGTCGACCAGCCGTGTGATCACCCCGCGTCCGATCGCAGACGCTCCGACGATGCCGACCGTCGTCCCCGGACGGCCGCGCCGGCCGCGTACGGGGACGAACGATCCCTCGCGATACGTCTGAGCGAGCGAGAAGATCCGGTGCGCGGCGAGGGTGATCACCGCGACCGTGTACTCGATCACGGGTTGCGCGCCGAGCGCGGCCGCGGAGGTGACGACGAGGCCGGAGCGCCAGCCCGCGTCCAGGACGGTGCCCTTCACCGACCCCGCCGCGTGGAACACCGCCCGCAGGCGCGGAGCGCACGCGAGCAGGTCGGCGTCGATCGGCAGCGCGCCCCAACTGGTGACGAGCACCTCGGCTTCGGGCAGGCACCGGGCGACGGCGTCGTCGAGGCTCTTCAGCGGACGGGGATCGAGCAGCTCGACCACCTGTTCCAGCTCGGCGCGCAGCGCGGGCGGGAACACCTCGCCCACGACATCGCTCCACATCGACAGGAGGGCCTTGGGTCGCCGCTCGGCGGTCATGCTGTGCACCTCGAGCGGACCCACTCCACCGCGCGCCACGCCTGCTGGGCTGTCCCACCCTCGTGGCCGTTGTACGGGTAGACGACGATCTCCTTGTCCGACCCCCGGTACCGGTTGAAGGCGGCGAAGACCGTCCGCGGTGGGCACACGGTGTCCATCAGGGCGACCGAGACGAGCGCGGGCGCCTCCGCGAGGGTGACGAGGTTCGCCACGTCGAAAAAGGCGAGGGTGTCGAACACGGTGCGCTCCTCATCGCGGTGGACCATCAGGTACTGGATCACCTCCCCGTATCCCGTGGAGTTGTCGGAGGTGAGCGAGAGCGCCTCCGGGAAGTCGCAGAGGAACGGCACGTCTGCCGCCACGCCGGCGAGATCGCCGACCAGGCTCGCCGCGGCGAGCGCGATCCCCCCGCCCTGACTGCCTCCTGCGGCGAAGACGAGATCCGCCTTCACCTCCGGGAGGCTGCGCATCGCCTCCACCGCGCGCACGGCGTCGACGAAGACGCGGCGGTAGTAGTAGTCGGCGGGGGAGGAGATCCCGCGGGTGAGCCACCCCGCGGTCTCGGGGTTCGTGCCGCCGTGCGGGTCGGGTGTGGAGCCCGCCATCCAGGAGCCGCCCTGGCCGCGGGTGTCGACTGAGAGATGGGCGAATCCCGCCTGGGGCCAGAGCTGCGGTTCGTGCGCGAGCCCTCGTCCGCCGCGGTAGCCGTGGAACTGCACGAGGCCGGGCAGCGGCTCCTGGGAATGGGTCGGGATGCGCAGCCAGGCTCGGATGCGGTCGCCGCCGAATCCGGCGAACGAGAGGTCGAGCGTACGCAGACCGGGGAAGCCGAGCTCGACCTCCTCGCACTGCACGTCGAGGGGGATCTCGCGGGCCTGCGTCAGGGTGTCGCTCCAGAAGGACTCGAAGTCGGCGGGTCGCACGAGCTCCGGGGAGTGCACGTGGAGCTGTTCGAGTGGGAGGTCGAAGTGCATGGGTTCCTCGAGGATCGATGGGTCAGGGCGTCGACAGCGTGATCGACTGGGGGAGGTCGGCGGTCGAGAAGCCCACGTGGGCGGTGTGCTCGCCGGGTTCGACCAGCCAGGCGTGCTGCTCGGGAGACCAGTGGGCGAACTCCCGACGCGGCAGTCGGATGCGCACCTCGGCGCGCGCACCGGCGTCGAGCTCGATCGCCGCGAAGCCGGCGAGGCGGAGCGACGGCCCGGTCGCCGCGGACGGTGTCGGCGAGAGGTAGACCTGGATGACCTGCCTGCCGCGGCGCCGCCCGGTGTTGGAGATCGGCACGACGACGACGGTCTCGCCGTCGGTCTCGTCGATCTCGCCGGCGACGTCGCCGAGACGCCAGGAGGTGTATCCCAGGCCGTGGCCGAAGGCGAAGGCCGGTTCGCTCGTGCTCTCCGCCCACGCCCGGTATCCGATCGCGGTGCCCTCGTCGTACCGGAGGACCCCGTCGGTGGGGACGACGGTCTGGACCGGGGCGTCGGCGAGGCGGGCCGGCCAGGTGGTCGGCAGCCGCCCGCCGGGCTCCGCCCGTCCGGTCAGCAGCGCCGCGACGCCGTCGCCGAACTCCTGGCCGCCGAACCAGGTGAGGAGGATCGCGGAGACCCGGTCCCGCCAGGGGAGCTCGACGGGCGCTCCCGCACTCAGGACCACGACGGTCCGGGCGTTCGCGGCGGCGACCGCCTCGACGAGGGCGTCGTGCTCGGCAGGCAGCGCCAGATCGACGCGGTCGCGGCCCTCGGTCTCGATGCGCGCATCCGTGCCGACGAAGACGACCGCCACATCGGCGGCGGCCGCCGCCTCGACGGCCGCGGCGAGGGTCGCGGCGGCGTCGACCGGGAGCAGCCGTCCGATCCGCACGTCCAGGATCCGCAGCTCCAGGTCCTCGGGAGCCTGCGCGACCACCTCGACGCGGATGGCGCGGCCCGCCACCGCGTCGACCGTCGTCGCCAGCGGCGACTCGGCGGGCCCGCCTGCGACGCGGGTGCCGTCGACCGTCAGCGACCCGCCGGCCGGCAGCTCGACCACGATCTCGACCGGGCCGACGCGCTCCACCAGCACGTCGAACTCGGCGGTCATCTCCCGAGCGGCGGCCGGGAGGTCCCCGAGCCAGATCAGGCGCGAGGTCGAGCGGAGCTCGTCGCTCAGCACGCGGCCGGACGCGTCGGTGAGACGCACGTGCATCGCTCCCGGCGTCCCGTCGGGCGCGAGCAGCTCGTCGGGCGCGAACAGCTCGGGCTGCTCGGCGGCGATGCCCTCGTGCTCGGAGACCTCGAGACCGGGGATGGCGCGGAGCGCCTCCGCGGGAGTGCTGACGCGGTCGGGGACCACGGCCGCGCTGCCGCCGCCCTGCGTGCGGGGTCGGACGGCGCCGGGTCCGATCACGGCGACTCGGAGCGGCGTCTCGCCCACCGCGAGAGGGAGGACACCGTCGTTGGCGAGGAGCACCGATCCGCGCTCGAGCAGACGCCGGGCCGCCTCGGCGGTCTCGGCAGCGGAGGCGACGGCGACCCGGTGGTCGGGTCCGAGCGCGCCGACGCGTCGGGCGAGGGTCAGCAGGTGCGTCACCTTCTCGTCGAGCGTCTCCATCGGGACGTCCCCGGACCGGACCGCGGCGAGCAGGGCATCGTCCCAGACGCCGCCCTGCTGGCCGTCGGACCCGGGCATGGCGAGGTCCTGCCCGGCGGAGGCGGCGTCGAGCGACCGCACGGCCGACCAGTCCGAGACCACGACGCCGTCGAAGCCCCACTCCGAGCGAAGCGGATCCCGGAGCAGGTCGTTCTCCGTCATCCTCACGCCGTCGACCGAGTTGTAGGCGCTCATCACCGTCCAGACGCCGGCGGCCACCGCATCCTCGAACGGGCGCAGGTAGAGCTCGCGCAGGGTCGTCTCGTCCGCCTCGACGGAGACCGTCATCCGCTCGGTCTCCGAGTCGTTCAGCACGTAGTGCTTGGCGCAGGCGCCGACCCCGTCGTCCTGCAGTCCGGCGATGTAGCGCGTCGCGAGCGCCGAGGTGAGTAGGGGATCCTCGGAGAGGGACTCGAAGGACCGGCCTCCGAGGGGCGTGCGGTGGAGGTTCACGGTCGGGCCGAGCACGACGTCGACGCCGTGACGCGCGGCCTCGGAGGCCAGCTCGGAGCCGACCTGATACGCCAGTGCGGGATCCCAGCTCGCGGCGAGAGCGCCGGCCGAGGGCAGGTTGAGGGACGGCTGCCGCTCGTCCATCGACGGCCCGCGCACCCCGGCCGGGCCGTCCGAGAACACGATCGGACGAAGTCCGATGCGGGGGACCGCGGTGGTGGTCCAGAAGTCCCCTCCGCTGACCAGGGCGACCTTCTCCTCGAGCGTGAGGGCGGCCAGGGCGTCCGCGACGGTCTGCACGGGTGTTCGAGGCACGAGAGGATGGCGCGCGAGCCAGGAGTCGGCGGCGGCCAGGGCGTCCGTCAGCGGCGGGAGCTCCGGATGCCACCGCAGCTCCCACTCGAGGCCGAGATAGCCGTCGTATCCGCGCGCGTCGAGCTGGACGAGGATGTCCTGCAGCGGCAGCGAGCCCGTTCCCGGAAGGACGGGACGGGGGTCGCGGCGGCTCGCGATGTCCTTGATCTGCACGTGGCGGAGCCACGGCGCGAGGAGGGCAGCGGTCGTGCTGACCGGCTCGCCGGCCGCCCAGGGGTGCGCGATGTCCCAGATGGCGCCGATCCGCTCGTCGTCGACCGCGTCGAGCACGCGGGCGACCGAGAGCCCGGTGGAGTGGCTGTCGTGGGTCTCGAGCCAGATGTCCACTCCGGCGTGCCCGGCGGCCGCCCGGAGTCGGCGGACGATCGCGGTGTCGTCGTCGCCACCGGCGAAGACTCGGAGGGCGGTGAAGCCCAGGTCGCGGGCGAGCTCGGCCTCCGCGCGGAGGCTCGCGACCACCCGGGCGTCGTCGATCCCGGCGCCGTCGAGCGTCACGTAGGTCGCGAGGCAGACGCGGTCCAGATGCTCCAGGGCGGCGGCGACGGCGGTCCTCTGCGCCCGGTTGAGCCCGGTGTGGACGACGGAGTCGTCGCCGGAGCGCAGTTCGATCGCGGTCCAGCCGGAGGACTCCGCGAGCTCGACGATCTCGGCGATGCTCGCGCCGGGGCAGCCGAGGGTGGAGAGAGCACGCCGTCGTGTCATGAATCGGATCCTCACGAGATGTGATTGCAGTGGGGTGCACTGAGGAGAAACGCAATAGAGACACTACAGAAACAAACGGTAGAAACAAAGCGCAACAGCGCATCCGCGCACCGTGCGCTCCAAGCCCGGCGGAGCCGGAGAGCGGCGGAGCCGGGGAGGGGTCGAGCTGAAGAGAGGCGGAGCCGGAGAGGCTAGGCTCGCGGGGGAGCGACGGAGTCGCGGACGACGACGTGCGTACCCAGCTCGATCGTCGAGCCCGGCATCCCGGGCAGCGGCTTCTCGACGGCCAGCCGCGCCGCCTCCCAGCCGAGGTCGAAGACGGGCAGATGCACCGTCGTCAGGTTCGGGCGGACCTGCACGGCGACCTCGTTGTCGTCGTAGCCGACCACCGAGATGTCCCCCGGCACGTCGACGCCGGCGTCGTGTAGGGCGCGCACGACCTCGACCGCGTGGAAGTCGCTGTTCGCGACGATGCCCGTCACCTCGGGATGCTCCTCGAGGAGCCGCCGGGTGTTGGCGTAGGTGAGATCGACCGGGCGGACACGACGGTTGACGTTCGGCTGGAACTCGTCGGTGTAGACCGCCTCCAGCTCGAGTCCGTGGGAGGCGAGCGCGCGACGGACCCCGAGCACACGGCCCTCGGTCGTGGACTGGTTGCGGTAGCCGCCCACCCAGGCGATCTGCCGATGCCCCTTGGAGGTGAGGTAGCTCGCGATGGCGAACGCGCCGCCCTCGTTGTCGTACCCGACCCGGAGCGCCGCCGGATGCGTCCCGGTGTCGCCGGGGCGAGCACAGAGCACGAGCCGGGCATCGACGTCCTCGAGCATGGTGAGGTAGTCGCCGAGCCTCTCGGAGTAGTCGTCGACGCGCTGCATGCCGCCGACGAAGACGAGCGCATCGAGCTCACGCTGCCGTGCCGCGAGTCGCACGATGTCGCGCTCCCGGTCGAGGTCGCCCTCCGTAGGGAAGATCGTGCAGATCCGGCCGTTCTCGGCGGCGGCGGCATCGATGCCGGCGGTGACGCCGGACACCAGAGACGACCGGACGTCGGGCACGATCACGCCGATCGTCCGGGTGGCCTCGCGCCGTCGGGTGCGGGACTCGGAGTAGCCGAGCTCCCGCATGGCGCCCACCACCTTCTCGCGGGTGGCGCCCGAGATCGGATACGAGCCCGACAGGACCCGGGAGGCGGTCGACAGGGAGACTCCGGCGAGCGCCGCGACCTCGCGGAGGTTCGCGCGGCGCGCCGGGTTCTCGGGGGCTTGCTTCATCGCGACCTCCTCACGGGCTGCATCCCACCGACACTAGCTCAGCGGATTCGTCAGCGGCGTCAGCCCTTGATGCCGTTCGCCATGCCGACGCTCCTCAGGAACTGCCGCTGGAAGATCAGGAACAGCACGATGGGGATGATGAGCGAGAGGAACAGCGCGGCCATCATCGCCGAGTACTCGAGCGACGGCTCCACCCGGGGGAGTGCGACCGAGATGGGCTGCACGTTCGGGTCCTGCAGCACCAGCAGCGGCCACAGGTACTCCTTGTACGCCGAGACGCAGGCGAGCAGGGCCAGCACGCTCAGGATCGGGCGCGAGAGCGGGATCACCACCGACCAGAGCACACGGACCGGCCCCGCTCCGTCGATGCGAGCCGCTTCGACGAGCTCGCGCGGGATCGAGTCGAAGAACCGTTTCGCCAGCACGAGCGAGAAGGCGCTGGCGCCCGCGGGCAGCCACACCGCCCACATCGTGTTCAGCAGGCTGATGCCGAGCCCGGGCAGGTCGAGCACGGTGAGGTACAGCGGCACCAGGGAGATGACCCCCGGGATGAACAGGGTCGCCAGCACCGCCCAGTAGACCACCGCGCCCCAGCGTGGCCGGAGGATCGACAGGCAGTACGCGCCGGTCACGCACAGCACGAGCGTGACCGCGGCGCTCCCGAGTGCCAGCCAGAGGGTGTTCAGGAGGTACTTGGCGATGCCGAGCTCGTTCCAGACCACGTCGTAGTTCGAGAGGTCGATCCCGGACGGCCACCAGGCGAGGGGATCGCGGATGAGGTCGCCGGTCGTCGAGATCGACGCCTTGGCCAGCCAGACGATGGGGAACACGGCGGCGACGACGAGGCCGGCGAGCACGAGCAGCTGAGCGACCCGCAGCGTCCAGCGCACCCGCGGGTCCTTGCGATCGCCCCAGGACACCGCCGAGCGTCCGGCCTCGTCCTCCGAGCCGCGGGAGCGGCGCCAGAAACGACGGTCCTGCACGGTCGCCGTCGTCTCCTCGCGGATGTCCAGGTCAGTCATTGTCGCTCCATCTCCGGGTGGCGAACTGGTAGGCGACCGAGATCAGCGCCAGCGCGAGCGCGAGCATCACGCTGAGCGCCGCTGCCGCGCCGTAGTTGGAGTTCACGAAGCCGTACTGGTAGATGACCATCAGGATCGTGATCGAGGCGTTGTTGGGGCCGCCGCCGGTCAGCAGCTTGGGCTCGTTGAAGACCTGCAGTGTGCCGATGATCTGGAGCAGGAGGAGGATCAGCACGATGCCGCGGATCTGCGGGAGGGTGACGTGCCAGATGCGTCTCCAGACCCCGGCACCGTCGAGCTCGGCCGCCTCGTAGAGCTCCGGGCGCACGCCGCCCAGCGCCGCCAGGTAGATGATCACCGCGGTGCCGGCTCCGGCCCAGGTGCTGGCGACCACCATCGAGGGGATGACCATCTGCTCGGAGTTCAGCCAGGCGAACGGGCCGAGGCCGACGCTGCCGAGGATCGAGTTGAGCAGGCCCTCCTTCCCCGGGAGGTACATGACCTTCCACAGGAGGATCCCGACGACGGGCGGGATGACCACGGGGAGGTAGGCGAGCGCGCTGTACAGGCCCTTCCGCCGACGGAGCTCGGCCATCACCACGGCGAGGGCGAGGGGGAGGGGGGCGCCGATCAGGAGCGAGATCGCCGTGAACAGGAGGGTGTTGCCGACCGCCTTCGGCAGCACGGGGTCGGTCAGCACGAACTCGAAGTTCGACCAGCCCACCCAGGTGGTGGTGAGGAAGTTCGTCTTCTGCAGCGAGAGCACGACTCCGCTGATGATCGGACCCCAGGCGAAGTACCCGAAGATGATCAGCAGCGGCGCCCCGAAGACGATGGCCCAGATACCGCCGCCCTTCACCCAGCGGGAGAAGCGGACTCGAAGGGGACGACGGGGTGCCGCCCCGGCTCCCGAGCGGGTGAGGGCTCGGGAGTCGGGGGCGGCTTTGCGTTGCAGCGTCATGAGTGGGTGAGTGCTCCGGTCATCCCTGGGAGATGATGCGATCGATGCGGGAGGAGGCGTCGGAGATCAGCGCCTTGAGGTCCGCGTTCTCGTCGGTCAGCGCCTGTTGCACCGTGGGGGCGAGATCCGCATAGACCTCCTGGGCTCGCGTGGCGGGCTCGGGGATCAGCGGGATCTCGGCGAGGGAGTCGGTGTATCCCGTGAAGTGCGCGGGGTCGACGTTGATGTAGTCGGCGATCCACTTCCGGTACTGGTCGTACGCCTCAGGGCTCAGCGGCGACAGGCCGGGCAGGCCCACGACCCCGCCGTCGGCGACGACGGCCTTGGCGTTGGCGACGGCGGTCTCCTCGTCGGTGTACTTGCCGAAGTAGTAGTAGTCGACCCATTCCGCCGCGGCGTTGAGCTGCTCGGGCGTGGACTTCGGGTTGAACATCTGCACGTTGCCCGAGAGCAGGGCGCCGTACGGGCCCCCCTCGGCCTGCGGGACGTGGGTCGCGCCGATCGTCGACAGGTCGATGTCGTAGACGTTGTTCAGCCACTCGTAGGTCTGGACCGGCGCGATGAACATGCCGGCACGGTTCGCCGCGTACTCCTGCATCAGCGTCTTCAGGCTGAACAGCACGGTCGAGCCCATCGACTTGTCATCCCAGTACATGTCGTGCACGGTCTTCAGGGCATCGACGCTCTGATCGCTGTCCAGGGTGACCTCGCCGCCGGTCGGGTCCTCCACGGTGCCGCCCTGCGAGTACACGGTCGCGGTGTAGATCCAGCCACCCTGGCCCTCCTCGGTCATCTGGAGGTACCCGGGCACGCCGGTCTTCTCCGTGATCGTCTTGGCCGCCTCGCGCACCTCGTCCCAGGTCGAGGGCGGGTCGTCGGGGTCCAGGCCGGCCTGCTGGAAGAGCTCGCGGTTGTAGATCAGGCCCAGCGCGTCGACCGAGGTCGGGATGCCGTACGTGTTGCCCGCGTCGTCCTGGGCCTGCTTCAGCGTGTCCGGGTTCACCCGGTCGAGGATCCCGAGCGGGCCGGCGATGTTCGTGATGTCGGCGACCTGGCCGTTGTCGATCACCTGCTTCGTGTTGGTGAACGGGACGGACATGACGGTCGGCATCGTCCCTCCGGCCACCAGGGCGGAGAAGGAGCCGTTGTCCCAGCGCGTCTCGCTGGTCTCGATGGTGACGTTAGGGTGCGCCTTCTCGAACGCGTCGACGGAGTCGAGGAACGTCTTGCGGGCGGCCTCGGCCTGGGTGCTCGGCAGATCGCCGACCGTGATGGTCACGGGGGCGTTCGGGTCGAACTGAGGGGTGGCGGGGGCGGACGCGGTCGCGGAGCAGCCTGCTGCGGCCAGCGCGACGGTGCCGACCACAACGGCGGCGATGCCGTGTCGAACTCGGAGCTTCATCGTTGAGTCTCTATCTCTCTTGGGCACTGTTCGTGGCTTGCGGAGATCACCGAGGGACCCCCTGCGATTGGCGATGCTAGTTGAACTATTTCAAGTGTGCAAGGATGGGCTGAGCAACGATCATGTGCAGCAAGAAAGCGAGACGATGGCTGGAGATACAACGACGTCGATCGCCGATGTCGCGAAGCATGCCCGTGTCTCGGTGGGCACGGTGTCGAATGCTTTGAACCATCCTGAACGCGTGTCCACGTCCACTCTGCGCCGGGTGCGGGCCGCGATCGACGAGCTGGGATGGACCCCCTCCGGCCGGGCGCGCAAGGCTCCCGGGCGCCTCGAGACCATCGGGGTCGTGCTCGTCGACGCGTCATCCTCTCGTGCCGCCGTGCTGGAGGGCGTGCAGGAGCGCATCGGCAGGACGGGTGTCGAGGCGCTGACGGCCTTCACCGACGGGGACGACGAGCGCCTCCTCGGCGCGCTGAACGCCTTCGAGCGGCTGGGGATGCACAGCATCATCCTGGAGTCCGGGGAGGGCACCGACCAGCTCGCCGAGTCGCTCACCTCGCGGGGGATGGCTGTCGTCATCGCGGGCGCCTCCGCCTCGCGACGGCTGTCCGCGGCCGCCGCCGACGACGACGCTGCCAGCCGTCTGACGATCGAGCACCTCCTGGCGAACGGGCGACGGCGCATCGTGCTCGCCCAGGACGCGCGGGAGCCCGCTCGCTCCGCGCGGCGCACGTCCGCGTCCCGGAAGGCGGTCGTCGACGCCGGACTCGACCCCGACGCGGTGCTGATCGAGCACCTCCTCCCCGCCGGAGGGGCGGCCGGCGGGCGCGCGGGAAGCGACTTCCTGCTCGACCGCCGAGTGCAGTTCGACGCCCTCGTGCTCCCCGACGACTCCTCGGCGATCGGCGCGTGGCAGAGCCTCGTCGATCAGGGTCGGACGGTGCCCGGGGACGTCGCCGTCATCGGATGCGGCGACTCGGCCGAGAGCGCCGCGGTGGGCATCTCGACCGTCCGGATGCCGTTGCACGCGGTCGGCTACCAGTGCGCCGACATGCTGCTCACGCAACGGCGTGACCCCCGCTCCGCCCGCGTGAAGCAGGTCCTCCCGGTCGAGCTCGTCATCCGGGGATCCTCGCGATGACACTGCACCCGCTCCTCCATGAGGCGTTGGCTGGAGTCGGTGACTGGGACGACTATGAACGCGTCCTCGCCACTCTCACCGAAAGCTATCGTCCCCCTCCGGTCCGGATGGAGGCCCTCTCGGTCCCTGGTCCGGCCGGCGACGTCCCCCTGCGCCTCTACCATCCGGAACGGTCGCCCTCGCCGAAGCCCGGGCTGCTCTGGGTGCACGGCGGCGGCTTCAGCGGCGGCTCGGTCGACATGCCGGAGGCCGACGTCGTCGCCCGCGAGCTCGCCGATCGCGCGGGTGCCCTGGTGGTCACCGTCGACTATCGACTCGCCGGACCGGACACGCGCTTCCCCGCCGGCCTCGACGACGTGCAGGCGGCATGGAGCTGGTTCACCGACCGGGCGGACGACTACGGGGTCGACCGGTCACGACTGCAGCTGGGAGGCTGCTCCGCCGGGGGCAACCTCGCCGTCGCCGCGGCCCGGCGCGAGGTCGATGCAGGGCGTCCGGGTCCGGCCGGGCTGCTGCTCGGCTATCCCGCGCTGCACTTCCCGACGCCGGCGGTCGAGGGCCTCCGCGTGGACGAGCTGCCGGAGATCCTGCGCTTCACCGCCGACCACATGCTGGGCGTGCTCGAGGGTTACCTCGGGCGCATCCACGACATCCCCGTCGAGGCCATGCCGGGGCTGGGGTCGGTGGAGGGACTGCCGCCGACCCGTCTGGAGCTCAGCGGGATCGACGAGCTGCGCGGGTCCGGCGAGCTCTTCGCGCGGCAGCTGAGATCGGTCGGGGTCCCCGTCGTCACGGACATCGCCGACGGTCTCCCGCACGGGCACCTCAACATCCCGCCCGTGCCCGCGCTGCCGGAGATCGACCGCAGCCTCGCCAGGCTCGCCGAGGCGCTCCGCTCCGGACCGTCGGCATGAGCCTCCTGGCCGTCGAGGAGACCCGCGACGTCCGCATCCCCTCGGCGTCGGGCACGCTCTCCGCCGACGTCATCCGACCGGCCGACGTGGCTGCTGTCCCGACCCTGCTCACCGTCCTGCCGTATCGCAAGGACCTCGACCTCTTCTGGCACGACCTGATGCGCTGGTTCGCCGCACGCGGGTACGCCTGCGTCCTCGTCGACCTCAGCGGGACGGGCCGATCCGACGGCGTCGCCGCGCCGAAGATGAGCCCCGAGGAGGCGCGCGACTCCAGCGCGGCGCTCGACTGGATCGTCGCCCAGCCCTGGTCGGACGGCGGGGTGGGCATGTGGGGCATGTCCTCCGGCGGCTTCACGACGCTGCGCGCCGCGGAGGTCGGTCATCCCGCGCTGCGCGCCGTCATCCCGATGCTCTCCCCGCTCCGGCCCGACGCCGACGCCGGAGATCCGGAGCTCTCCCGGCGCGCCATCGACGTCTCGCGGATCAGGGTGCCGGCGCTGTGCATCGGCGGATGGCGGGACCTCTACGCGCGATCGATGGTGGAGCTGTACGAGCGGCTGGATGTGCCGAAGCGGCTGATCATGGGCCCGTGGTTCCACCGCGGGCCTCGGCTCGAAGAGGGCCTCCCGGAGATCGCCTTGGAGTGGTGGGATCACTGGCTGCTCGGAGGTCCGGCCCTGTCCGGGAGCCCCGTGCAGTGCGCGATCCTCGGCGGGGGATGGGGCGGCTTCGACGCGTGGCCGCCTCCGCGGGCGTCGCGGCTGAGGCTCGCCGCCGTCGGCGGTGCCGCGGGCGATGCGGGCGCTCTCGCGCGGGGCGAGACGGTGGTCTCCGCGTCGGTCTCCCACGTCGTCCCGTCGAACGCCACGGTCGGTGCGCAGAGCGGATCCTGGGGCATGCCCTCGGCCGGGGAGGTGCCGCCCGCCGATCAGACCGTCGACGACCGGCACTGCCTCCGCCTCGACAGTGCGGGCGTCGGACGGGATGCGGTGCTCGCGGGCGCCGCTGCCGTCGAGTTCGAGGTCGCGGCCGACGGGCCGCTTCCCGCGAGGATCGTGGCCCGACTCTGCCGGGTGCGCGACGACGGCGTGTCGGAGCTCATCACGACCGGCACCTGCCTGCCGACCCGGGCCGGGCGGCAGGTCCTCCGGCTCCGCCCGACCCTCGTCGCCCTCGCCGCGACCGACCGACTGCGCCTCGCGCTCGGCGATGCGGACTTCCCCCGGTTGGTGCCTCTTCCCTCGGTGAGGTCGCACCGCCTCTCGAACCTCTCGGTCGAGATCCCGATCCTCGATCCGGCGACGCTCGACCCCGTCGACCCCTTCCCCTCGCCCGAGGCGTCCGGTGCGCCTCTCCGCGCCGATGCCGCGGGGCCGCGATGGCGTGTCGATCGAGCACCCGACGACGACCTCGTCTCGGTGCGGTTCGCCGGGGGCGGGAGCTACGCGCTCGCGGACGGCACCTGCGTGGGGACGACCTCCGACGTCCGCGCGACCGTCTCCGCATCCCGACCGCACGAGTCCGAGCTCGTGGCGGTCGTCGGAGGCACGCTCGAGCATCCTTCGGGGAGCACCGCCGCGGTGGAGGTCACGCTCAGCGCCCGGCAGACGCGGTTCGAGGCGGAGGCCGTGCTCACCGTCGACGGTGAGGTCGCGATGTCGGCGACCTGGAGCGAACCTCTCAGACCGGAGGGGGTCAGCGCATGAGCTGGACGGCACGCTTCATCTCACCGCGGGTGGACGGGCTCGGGGCGCCGCTGTTCCGACGGGAGGTCGAGCTGCCCACGGGACACGGCGAGGTCGTCGGCGCCCGGCTGCGGATCTCGGCGCACGGGGTCTACGAGGCAAGCATCAACGGACGGCCGGTCTCGGACGAGCTCCTCGCTCCCGGATGGACGAGCTACGAGTGGCGCACCCGCTTCGCTGAGCACGACGTGACCGAGCTGGTGAGGGCAGGCGCGGTGGCGATCGGCATCCGCGTCGGCAACGGCTGGTATCGGGGCCGCCTCGGCTGGACCGGCAGGAGTGCCGTCTACGGGAGCCGACTCGCTGCGATCGCCGAGCTGCGCATCCGCTTCGCCGACGGCCACGAGCACCTCGTCGCGACCGACTCCCGGTGGCGCGCGTCGACGGGGGAGACCACCGCGGACGACCTCTACGACGGTCAGCACATCGATGCTCGCCGCGCTCAGCCCGGATGGGACTCGCCGGGCTTCGACGACTCCGGGTGGATGCCCGTGGAGGAGCTCGAGTCCGACACGGACCGGCTCGTCGCCTCGTCGGTCCCGCCGGTCCGGCGGCTCCGCGAGATCTCGCCCGTGTCGATCGGGTCGAGCCCCAGCGGGCGCGTGATCGTCGACTACGGCGAGAACCTCGTCGGATGGGTGCGGCTGACGGTCTCGGGCCAGGCGGGAACGCGCATCACGGTCAGGCATGCGGAGGTGCTCGAGGGGGACGAGCTCGCGATCCGGCCCCTCCGCTCCGCCCGCGCCGAGGACGTGTACACGCTGAGCGGAGGTGTCGACACGTTCGAGCCCACGTTCACCTTCCACGGCTTCCGCTACGCCGAGATCGAGGGATGGCCGGGCGGCTCGGCCGCGCTGACCGCCGCCGACCCGGCCGACGCCGGTCTGACGGCCGTCGTCGTCGGCTCCGACCTGCGGCGCATCGGGTCGTTCGCCTGCTCCGACCCCCTGCTCACGCGGCTGCACGAGAACGTGGTGCGGAGCATGCAGGGCAACGTCGTCGCGCTGCCGACCGACTGCCCGCAGCGTGACGAGCGGCTCGGCTGGACGGGCGACATCGCCGTCTTCGCCCCGACGGCCGCGTTCGTGTTCGACTCGGGGTCGTTCCTCGCCGACTGGCTCCGCGACCTCGCTCTCGAGCAGCGGGCCCACGGCGGAGCGGTGCCCTACGTCGTGCCCGACCTGCTGAAGCACATCGGCATCCCGCCGGAGCTGCAGCCCTTCGACGCCACGGCGCTCTGGGCGGACGCGGCGGCGTGGGTCCCCTGGGCGCTGTGGTGGGCGTACGGTGACCCGGCGACCCTGCGTGAGGCGTATCCCTCGATGGCGGCGCATGCCCGCCGGGTCCGGTCGCTCCTCTCGGCCGACGGCGTCTGGGATGCGGGGTTCCAGTTCGGCGACTGGCTCGATCCGACCGCTCCGGCCGATGACCCGGCAGCGGCGGCGGCCGACCCCGGGGTGGTCGCGACGGCGGCGGCCTACCGGACCGCCCGCATCCTCGCCGACACGGCGGCGGTGCTCGGATACTCGGACGACGCGGTGGAGTTCGAGGGGCTCGCGGCGTCGCTGCGGGCCGCGTTCCACACGGTCTACGTGCGCGACCGCAGGATCCGCAGCGACTGCGCCACGGTCTACTCGCTCGCGCTCGTCTTCGGCCTGCTTGGCGAGGAGGACCGGGGGTGGGCGGGTGACCGCCTCGCCGAGATCGTGGCCGCCTCGGGCCACCGCATCTCGACGGGCTTCGCGGGCACGCCCTTCGTGCTCGACGCCCTCACCCGGACCGGGCACCTCGAGGACGCCTACGCCCTGCTGCTCCAGCGGGAGTGCCCGTCGTGGCTGTACCCGGTGACGATGGGGGCGACCACGATCTGGGAGCGCTGGGACAGCATGCTCCCCGACGGCACGGTGAACCCCGGCGAGATGACGAGCTTCAACCACTACGCGCTCGGTGCCGTCGCCGACTGGATGCACCGGTCGATCGGCGGCCTGGCCCCCGCGGAGCCCGGCTACCGCCGCATCCTCGTCGAACCGCGGTTCGGCGGCGGGCTCATCTGGGCCTCCGCCCGTCTCGACACGCCCCACGGGCCGGCATCCGTCCACTGGGAGCGGGATGGCGACCGGGTGCGGATCACGATCGTCGTGCCGTCGGGCTCGTCGGCGGTCCTGCGCCTCGAGGACGACGAGCGCGAGCTGCCCGCCGGAGAGCACGATCTGACGGTGCGGCTGTCGGCGCACCCCGGGAGGCGATGATGCGGCCTGAGCCTCCGCTCGCGATCTTCGACCTCGACGGCACCCTCGTCGACTCGGGGGCGAACATCCTCGCCGGTCTCCGCGCGACCTTCGAGGAGCTCGGTCTGGCGGTGCCCGACGATGCCGAGCTGACGCACTACATCGGGCCGCCTGTGCGACAGTCCTTCCTCGCACGGGCCGGCCTCGACCGCGACGGGGCCGAGGAGGCCGGCCGGGTGTATGCGCGCCTCTCCGACGAGCGCTTCCGCGACGGGGTGACCGTCTACCCGGGCATCCGCACCGCCCTCGACACGCTCACCGACGGCGGAGCGCTGCTCGCGGTGGCCACGTCGAAGCCCGAGCTCCAGGCCTTCGCCCTGCTCGACGAGCTCGGCCTTCGCGAGTCCTTCGCCTGCGTCGTGGGCTACCTGCCCACGGGTGAGCGCGAGTCGAAGGCGGCGATCATCGGCGAGGTGCTCCGGGGTGTGCCCGCGCCACCCCTGCGGGCGGTCATGGTCGGCGACAGGTCGCACGACATCGCGGGCGCCGAGGCGAACGGCCTCGCGTCGGTGTGGGTGGGATGGGGGTACGGCTCCGCGGACGAGGCGGCGACGGCCACCCGCACCGCGCTGCGCCCCGACCACCTCGCCCGCTCGGTCCTCGAGCTCCTCGACGCCCCCGCCCGCGCCTGAGCCCGCCGCGTGGCGTGGCTTCCCGCGTCTCGTCGGCGCCGCGTCACGGGAGTGCTCCGCGGGTTCCGCCCGCCCCGAGCGCGCGGGTGCCCGTCACGGCGGCAACGGCGACCCCGGAGGGCAAAACCCGCATCGCGCGGCGCCGCCGAGCGGCCCCTGCGTCTTCGCCACCGCCCCCGCCGAGCTCAGCCCGAGGACGGGGAGAGGCGCGGGGCGAGGGAGCCCTCGAGGTCGGCGAGGCGCTCGAGCCCCTCGTCGAAGCGCGTGAGGGCGGCGACGAGGTCGGCGTGCTGCGCCTCGACGTCGTCGGGCGAGGCGCCGTGCCGCTCCAGGTCGGAGCCGGCGTTCGCCCGGGCCCCGGCCAGCGCCGCGCGCGCCGCGGCGACCGCCACGGCCACGTCGGCGATGAGGACGTCGTCGGAGGCGCCCGCGATCGCCGCCAGGTCGTCGAGCGAGGCGAGCACGAGGTCGCCCAGAGCCACCGACGACTCCGTCGCGGCCAGCGAGGCCTCCCTCACGGCCGCGTCGCGGTCGGAACCGGACGGCATCCGCAGGGCCGCACCGAGCCGGCGAGAGGCGGTCGCGTCCGCGTCCGCGGCCTCGAGCGCGGCGTGCCTGCGCTCGACCGCGCGCTCGCGCAGCCGCTCCGCCCGGCGGACCCCGAGCGGGATCGGCCGCTCCGCCCGCTCGCTGCCCTCGGCGGCGGTCGACGCTCGACGCTCGGCGGTCCGCCCCTCGTACCCGGCGACCATCGAGGTGAGGGCGGCGGACACGGCGAGCATCAGCCCGGCGGCGGCCCCTCCGCCGGGATCGCCCACGGGCTCGGCGAGGCGATCGAGCCACTCGGCGAGCGGCGAACGGCGGGTGGTGACTGTCGCGTCGGCCATGGGGACATCCAACCGTGCCGAGTCGCGTTGCGCGAGCCGCATCGCTGGTGGCCCGGCCTTCGGCCCCGCCCGTGTGAGGTGTGCATCACGCATGCGTTCGTGGTCGATCCGATCGACCTCGCCCTTCTCACGGGTGCCGGTCGCGTAGTACAAAGGATCCACTCGGGCCCCGGGGTCCGAGCCGCGCCGGGGGACGCGCGACGAGAAGGGGACACGTGACGTCGGCTGGAGCTGCTGCGTGCTGGGTTCGGCGACCCGGGCAGCTCGCCCGGGCGTCGACGAGGGTGCCTGGCGCAGCGGCCGGGGGCGCGTGATCACCATGCCTGCTTCCGATGACCGGTTCGACGCCGACCGAGATGCCCGGCCCGTCCGCCAGGGCGAGGCCGACGCCGCGGTGGCCGCTCTGGAGGGCGGGCGGAGCGTCATCCTGATCGGCCCTCCCGGCTCGGGCCGGACGTGGCTGGCGGACGAGGTCCGGCGACGGCGCGGCGGGTCCGTTCGCGTGATCGAGGATGCGGGGCGGATCGACGGGGACCCGCTGGCGACCGTCATCCGCGGTCTCGAGGCGGGCGAGCGCGTCGTGCTCACGAGCGACAGCCGACCGGGTCTGTCCCGACCCCTCCGCCAGGCGATGTCCGCCGGGCTGCTGGTCGAGGTGGCGCTCGACCCCCTGCCGCCCTCGGACCTCCGACGGGTCCTCGTCGCCCAGCTCGGCGAGGTCGACACCGCCGATCTCCGGTGGATCCTGCCGCCTCGACCGGGCCGCGACCTCCGCGCGATGGTCGCGGCGGCCCGGGAGATCGCCTCGTCGGCGCCGAACGCAGAGCCGTCGCCCACCGCAGACCCGAGGGGGGACATCGGCCGACCTCGGCTCTCCCCGGCCCTGCGCGAGATGATGCTCTCCCACCTCGGCAGCGCCGGCGCCACCGACGAGACGCTCCTCGACCTGATCGCCCTCGTCCCGGATGCGGGGGCTCCGCTCATCGTCCGGCTGGCTGCTGGGCAGGTCACCGGAGACGACGTCGAGCACAGGCTCGAGCGGCTCGAGGAGCACGGCACCGTCACCGCGACCCTCGGCGAGCCTCCGCGGATCCGTCTGACCGACGGCGTCGTCGAGCTGCTGCTCCCGCAGACGCTCGCGGCCCCGCGACGGCGACGGCTGGCCGAGGCGATCGTCGACGCCCTCACCACGATCCCCGAGACGGTGCTCTCCCCGACGGAGCAGATCGCCCTGGCCTCGCTCTCGAGGGAGCTCGGGCGCGACGTTCCGCCGACCCTCCTCACGGCGGCGGCGCGCGCATCGCTCCGTGAGGACGATCCCCTGCTGTCGATCCAGTTGGCCGTCGCGGCCACGGAGGCCGGGGGCGGCCTGGAAGCGGAGACCGCGCTCGCGGCGGCCCGGATCCGGGCCGGACGGGTCGACGAGGTCCTCGGCCGGATGCAGTCGTTGACCTCGGGCGACGACGACGCCCACCTCCTCGGCATCGTCTCCGACCTCATGCTGCTCGCGAGCGATCGGCTCGAGCTCCCCGGCGGACTCGACCGCCACTCCGCGCTCGCCACGACCGACGACGTCCGGCGCGTGGCGCTCGACGCGTTCCTGCTCTTCGCCCTGGGCGACTGGGGTGGCGCGTCGCGTCGGGTGGCGCCGATCCTCGACCAGGTCGACGGCCCCCTCGCCGCGCGTGCGCACTTCGTCTTCGCCGGCGGCGCGCTCCTCACCGGGTGGTTCGGCGCCGCCGAGCGCTCACTCGATCGCGCGGAGGAGATCCTGACCGCCGTCGGCGACGACATCACCCACATCCGACTCGCACGACTGACGATCGGGCGGTACACGGGACGGCTCGAGGAGAGCCTCCGTCAGTCCAGGGACATCCGCGACCTCGTCCTCCGGTTCGGCCCCTCCCGCACCTCGGCGACCGCGACATGGACCCTCGGGACCCTGCTGCTCATCAGCGGTCGCGTCCGAGAGGCCGTCGGAGAGCTGGAACAGGCCATCCGGGGTCTCACCGAGTCGGGGATGGACCGGATGGCCCTGATCGCCCGCTGCGAGCTCGCCGAGGCCCACGCCGGACTCGGCGCCCACCAGGAGGCGCTCGCCGCGTGGGCACCCGTCGAGGCGTCCGTCGGCGCCGAGGGGGTCGTGGCGGAGCAGTTCCGGGGGAAGCTGACGGAGACCCGAGCGTGGACGCTCGCGGCCGAAGGGCGCATCGGAGAGGCGGCCGATGCCTTCATCGCCGCGGCGGAGGCGTTCACCCTCAGCGGGAACTCCGTCGGCGTGCTCGCGGCGCTGGCCTCCGCGGCCCGCTGCGGCGCCGCGGAACGGGTGCTCCCGTGGCTCGAGGCAGCGGCGGATGAGGTGGACGACCCGTACGGTTCGCTGCTGCGCGACCTGGGTCGTGCGCTGGCCGACCTGGAGAGGTACGAGCGCGATCGGGGGCAGGCGGACGAGGAGGTCCGTCGTGCGCCGACGGAGCGCCTGCTCGAGGTCGGGGGACGGGCGAGAACGCTCGGCTTCCACCTGCTGTCGGCCGAGGCGTTCGCGCGGGTCGCGCGAACGCTCCTGGTCGCGGGAGACGAGCGCGGCGCCGCGAGCGCGGCCCTGCAGCGCGAGGAGCAGATGCGCCTCTGCGGGTTCGAACGCCTCATCCTCGTGCCGCACTCGGACGTCCGACCGCTCTCGCTGCGGGAGGCGGAGATCGGCGACCTCGCCGCGGCCGGACTCAGCAACCGCGAGATCTCGGAGAGGCTCGTGGTGTCCATCCGGACGGTGGAGACCCACCTGCTTCGGGTGTACAAGAAGCTCGGCATCCGGCGACGGGGCGAGCTCGTCGACGCCCTGCGGAGCGCGCCGCGCACGGCCGCGGAGGAGCACTAGCGCACCCCGCCGGCGGGGGTGGAGTCGCTCAGCCCGGGTTCGCGCTGGCACCATGGGGGAGACCCCGAAGGAGACCGAAGGATGCGCGACCTCGTCGGCTACGGACGCAACCGCCCGAATCCGCTCTGGCCCGGCGACGCGCGCGTGGCCGTGAACATCACGATCACCGTGGAGGAGGGGGCGGAGGAGTCGCTGCTCGACGGGTTCGAGCAGAGCGAGGCGCCACTGACGGATGCGGGCGGCGCCGCGGACGAGGTGCCCGGTCGCGATCTGACCGCGGAGTCGGCGATGGCGTACGGCAGCCGGGTGGGCTTCTGGCGACTGCAGCGCCTGCTCGAGGAGCGAGGGGTGCCGGCGACGATCGCGGCCTGCGCGGTGGCGCTGGAGCGGAACCCGCAGATCGCCGTGCACTCGCGGTTCGCCGGCTACGACCTCCTCGGTCACGGGTGGCGCCACACGCGCCAGTACCTGCTCGACGAGGAGAGCGAGCGCGAGCAGCTGGCGCTCGCTTTCGCCAGCTTCCGGTCGACGTGGGGCGAGACCCCGCAGGGCTGGCTCTCGCGGTACGCACCGAGCGAGCGGACGCGGGAGATCCTCGCCGAGAACGGGTTCCTCTACGACTCCGACGCCTATGACGACGAGCTGCCCTACTGGACGGAGGCCGCCGGGCGCCGGCACCTCGTCATCCCGCACACGCTCGCCAACGACGACGCCGCCTACGCCACGGGTCGATGGGCGACCGGCGATCACGCCTTCACGCACCTGCGCGACGCGTTCGACACGATGTACGCCGAGGGGGAGCGGTCGCCGGGCCTGCTCGTCGTGAGCCTGCATCCGCGTCTGTCCGGGCATCCATCCAGGTCCGGGGCGATCGCCCGCTTCCTCGACCACGTGCTCGCCCATGAGCGGGTCTGGGTCGCGCGGCGCATCGACGTCGCCCGGCACTGGTTCTCGACGTTCCCGCCGGAAATGAGCCGCAGCATGCGCTGACACCCGGACGGCGCGCGGCCTCGCGCCGCTACTTCGCCAGCACGCCCTGGAGGAGATCCTCGTAGTACTCGGGCGTGATGTTGATCGCGCCCGAATAGGGATGGTCGAACCCGGCGATGGTGTAGATGAGCAGTGCCACGAAGACGGCGATCAGCCCGGACATGATGATGTGCACGCGGAGGTTCCGCACCTCGATCAGCCCGACGAGCACGGCGTTGAGGATGGCGCCGACCCCGACGACGATCCACATCATGCCCGGCAGCGCGAGCGTGGTGGCCGAGATGCGCGAGCGCCGTGCCTCCACGAAGTCGTTGAACTGGGCGATCGCCTCCTGCTGCAGGGACGCCTGCGCCTGGGTCGACGGCTCGAACGCGAACAGCACAGTCTGGATGCGGCTCACCTCGTCGGCGGAGTCCTCCGGCACGATGCCCTGCGCCTGCTGGGGCCAGTCGGTCTCGATCACGAAGCGCGTGTAGTCACGGATCGCCGTGTGGAGGTCCTCAGCGGCCGGTGCGGGGAAGCCGGACGCGTCGCGGTAGAGCACGGCCAGCGACGACGACTCGTGCAGGACGAGGGTGTCGACCGAGGTGAAGTTCGCGTACGCGCCCGCGGCGATGAGGGCGACCGTGACGCCGTAGAAGACGCCGTACGTGGCCATCGCATAGCCGAGGATGCGGTCCCACTCGGCGTTGCCCTTCGACACGCGCAGCACCCAGCGCCGCAGCACGAGCAGGATCGCCCACGACAGCAGGAGGAACCCGAGGACGAAGCCCGGCAGCGAGAGCCAGACGGGCAGGTCGTAGAACCACATGGGATGACGTTAGCGGGACCGGGACCCGGGGCGCGCGGTGGCCGGCGAGCGGTGACGGGCGCGTGGTGGCGGGCGTGCGGTGGCGGGCGCGTCAGCGGGCCAGCTCGTCGACGAGGATCCTCCCCAGCTCGACCGGCCGGGTGAACTGCGGCCAGTGCCCGGTGGGCAGCTCGACCACGGTGACGTCCCGGATGCGCGGCACCTCCGCGAAGTACGGCACGCCCGCGGCGATGGCCTGCTCCATCTCGGCACGGGTGAAGGTCGTGCCGACGATGGTGATGGGCACGTCGAAGCGCCGGTCGTCGACGAGCCGCGGGCCGTCGTTCGCCGCGCCCCAGGGAGTGGGCACAGCATGCTCGCGGAAGCGCTGGAGCTGGTCGTCGGTGAGGTCGCGGAGGTCGGTCTCGTCGAACTCCGACCACGGCGGGAGGGGGACGCCCGTCTCGTCGCCGGCCAGCGAGCTGTTCACGGGCACGCCGTCGGGCTGCGGGCCGCTGTCGACGTAGACCACCCGTCGGATGCGCGTGGGGCGTCGATCGGCGACCGAGTGCACGACGGCGCCCCCGCCCGAGTGCCCCACGAGCACGATCGGCCCGTCGAGCGCGTCGACGAGCTCGATGATCTGCTGCACGTGGTCGGCGAGGCCGATCTGCCGTCGATCGGCGTCCGTCGACTCCAGACCGCGCAGGGTCGGCGTGTGCACCGTGTGGCCGGCGTCGACGAGCGGCGGTGTCACGTCGCTCCAGGAGGAGCCGTCCAGCCAGAAGCCGGGAACCAGGATGACGTCCATGGGCGGGACGCTACCGTCGCCCACCGACATCCGTCCCCGGCTCAGCCGCGAGGCGCGGGCGTGGCCGTGAGCAGCTCGAACAGCTCCCGGTAGCGCGCGGCCGTGCGCTCCACGATCTCGTGAGGCAGGCGGGGCGGGACGCCCGATCCGTCCCAGTTCGCGGCCAGCCAGTCGCGCACGATCTGCTTGTCGAAGCTGACGCCGCGCCGGCCGGCGGCGTACTCGGCGGCATCCCAGTAGCGGCTCGAGTCGCTGGTGAGCACCTCGTCGGCGAGCACGATCCGGCCGGAGGCGTCCCGTCCGAACTCGAACTTCGTGTCGGCGAGGATCACGCCGCGCGACTCGGCCACCGCGGCGGCGCGCGAGTACACGGAGAGCGAGAGGTCGCGCAGCGCCCCCGCGGCCTCCTGCCCTACGAGCTCGACCGTGCGCTCGAACGTGATGTTCTCGTCGTGCTCTCCGAGCGGCGCCTTGTAGGCCGGCGTGTAGATCGGCGCCGGCAGGCGGTCGCCGTCGGAGAGGCCCGAGGGGAGCGCCACGCCGCACACGCTCTGCGTGGCCTGGTACTCCTTCCACCCGCTCCCTGAGAGGTAGCCGCGCACCACGCACTCGATCGGGAACATGTCGAGGGAGCGCACGATCATCGCCCGGTCGGAGACGTCGGCGGGGACGGGCGGCAGCTCCTCCGTGTCGACCACGCGGTGGTCGGGCACGGCGAGCTGGTCGAACCACCAGGCGCTCAGCTGCGTGAGCACCGCACCCTTGCCGTGGATGCCCGGCTCGAGCACGTGGTCGAACGCGCTCACCCGGTCGCTGGCGACGATGAGCATCGCGCCGTCGGTGCTGTCGCGGGTGCTGCCGGCGTCGTCCGCGTCGCTCGTCTGAGGGTCGTCGGCGTCGCTCGTCTGACGGTCGTCGGCCGGCACGTACAGGTCGCGCACCTTGCCGCTGTAGACGTGCCGCCATCCGGGCAGGTCGAGCGCCGTCGAGGTCATGCGAGGCTCCCGTCGTTCGAGGCGACGGCCCGGTCGGGGTCGGCGACGCGGGCGGCGATGTCGGTGCGGTGCTGGGAGCCCTCGAGCCCGATCTGGTCGACCGCGGCGTACACGCGGTCGCGGGCGGTGGCGAAGTCGGCGCCGGTCGCGACCACCGACAGGACTCGGCCGCCCGTCGCGATGACCTCGCCGGCGGTCGCGCCCTCGGTCTCTCGCCGGGTGGCGGCGTGCATGATCGACACGCCCTCCACATCCGCCGCCTGGTCGAGGCCCGACACCACGCGGCCCGTCACCGGGGAGCCGGGGTACGCCTCGCTCGCGACGACCACCGTCACCGCCACGTCGTCCGAGAACTCGGGGCGGGGGGCGCCGCCCAGCGTGCCCGTGGCGGCGGCGTAGAGCAGCGTGCTGAGCGGCGTGGTGAGGCGGGGCAGCACGACCTGCGTCTCGGGGTCGCCGAACCGGGCGTTGAACTCGATCACGCGGATGCCCGCCTCCGTCACGATGAGTCCGCAGTACAGCAGCCCGATGAAGGGGGTGCCCGCCCGTTCGAGCGCGAGCACGGTCGGGCGCGCGATGGTCTCGACCACCTCGTCGACGAAGGCCTGCTCGCTGCCGAAGCGATCGGCGAGCCAGGGGAGCGGCGAGTAGGCGCCCATGCCGCCCGTGTTCGGACCCTCGTCGCCGTCGCCGAGGCGCTTGTAGTCCTGGGCGGGCGCGAGAGGTGCGACGTGGTGCCCGTCGCTGAGCACGAAGAGCGACACCTCGGGCCCGTCGAGGAACTCCTCGATGAGCACCTCGCCGTGCTGCAGCCAATGATCGGCGTGCGCCTGAGCGGCCGCGCGGTCGGACGTGACGAGAACGCCCTTGCCCGACGCGAGCCCATCGGCCTTCACCACGTACGGGGCGCCGAACTCGTCGAGCGTGCGCTCGGAGTCGGCCTTCGTGGCGACCGTGCGCGACCGACCGGTCGGGACGTCCGCCGCGTCCATGATCGTCTTCGCGAACGACTTGCTCCCCTCGAGCGCCGCCGCCTGCCGGCCCGGGCCGAACACGGGGATGCCGCGGGTGCGCAGCTCGTCGGCCACGCCCGCCACGAGCGGCGCCTCGGGGCCGACGACGACGAGCTGGATGCCGCGCGCGATCGCCAGGTTCGTCACGGCCTGCGGGTCGTTCTCGTCGAGATCGCGCAGCGTCTCGACGTCGGCCTGCGTGCCCGCGTTCCCCGGCGCCGCGATGATCTCGTGCGGGATCCGGCTCGCCGCGGGGTCGTCGCGGTGCGCCTCGTTCTCGCGCAGCAGGGCGGTGATGATGGCGTGCTCGCGCGCGCCCGAGCCGAGGACGAGGATCTTCACGGCGACCAGCCTACCGAGCCCGCGCCCGCGCCCCCGGTCGGGCCCCTTACCCGCGCTCCACCTCCTCCCCGATCGCCGCCCCGGACGGTGCGGTGCGGTCCGGCGCGAGGCGACACGGGCGCTGGGCGCTGGGTGCGGATGCGCGGCGCTTGCGCACCGATCCCGCCTCAGCGCGGCCCCATGGGGGAGGGCTTCGACGGATTCGGTGCGCTGGTGGTGCGGCCCCGGCACGACGCGCGGGGACTAGCGTGGAGGCATGGCACGGGCACGGATCGACGACGCGGCGGGCGCCGCGGCGCTCGCGGCGGCGTCCGACTTCGACGGGGCGTCGCGCGACGCGCGCGCCACCGCGGTCCGCTTCACCCTGCAGGTGCTCGCCGACTTCGCGCCCGGGAAGTCCGTCGAGGTCAGGGTGCCCCCGTTCGGAGCGGTGCAGTGCATCGAGGGTCCGGGGCACACCAGGGGGACGCCGCCCAACGTCATCGAGACGGATGCGCGCACCTGGCTCGAGCTCGCCACCGGCCGACTCGCTTGGGCCGACGCCGTCGCTGCCGCCCGCGTCACCGCGTCCGGACAGCGCGCGGACCTCTCCGCGCACCTCCCCCTCCGCCTCCCGTAGCCGCGCCGGGGCGCCGCCGCTGCGCTTCAGCACCGAATACGGCACACCCACCCCGGATAGGTCGCCGGTGTCGCGGATCCGGTGCTGAACCGACGTCGCTCGTCACGAGATTGGCGCAACCGGCCCCGTATGGGCGGGTGATGTGCCGGATTCCGTGACGAGCGACGGTCGTGCGGGCCAGTCGGCGGTGGGGCGCAGGGTCTTAGGCGGGGCGGGCGCGTCGTCGTCCCGGCCGTTCGTCACGAGATGCGCGCAACCGGCGCCGTCTGGGCGGGTGGTGTGCCGGATTCCGTGATGAGCGACGGTCGTGCGTGGCGGACTGGGCGGGTTGGCGGCGGTGGGGCGCAGGGTCCTCGTCGGGGTGGGCGCGTCGCCATCCCGGTCGTTCGTCACGGGATTCGCGCAACCGGCGCCGTATGGGCGTGTGGTGTGCGGGATTCCGTGATGAGCGTCAGGGGTGGCGGGGGAGGAGGGCGTCGAGGAGGGGGAGCTGGCCCGCGACGAGGCGCTCGCGAGCGAGGGGGAGCGGGGTCCACTCGGCGCGGTCGACCTCGGGCACCTCGAGGGTGCGGCCCGACCGCGGGGGCCACTCCAGCGGGAAGGTGTTGCTCGTGATCGACGGCGGGTCGAAGTCGGGAGCCTCGACGGCGAACGCCGTCACGATCTTGCCCGAGCGCTGGCGGAACTCGCCGAGCTCCTCGTAGGGCTCGCCGCCCGCCGGGCGCGGCGCCACGAGACCGGTCTCCTCGCCGAACTCGCGCAGGGCTGCCGCAAGCGGATCCTCGTCGGGTGAGTAGAGGCCCTTGGGGATGGACCACGCGCGAGACTCCTTGCGCGCCCAGAACGGGCCGCCCATGTGCGCGATCCATACCTCGAGCGAGCCCGACGCCGGTGGGTCTTCGCGGGTTCCGCCCGATGGCGAGCTCGACGACGCCTCCTGGACCGCGACGTCGCTCTGCGCGGGCGCAACCCGCGGAGAGGGCGTCCGCCGCCACACCACCAGACCCGCGCTCCGCTCCGCCATGTGTCCATCCTGCCCCGGGAGCGGCGTCCGCCGTCTGCGGTGCGGTCGTTCCGACAAGTCGCGCCATCCCGCCGGGAGGAAGGGGTCAGGACGAGCGCCCGAGGCGCCCCACCTCATTGCTGCCGCACCCGGATGCGCACCCCACGCCCAGCGGGAGTGCGCGAGAATGGAGGGGTGAGCAGCGAACGTCCCCCCGCACCCGGTCTCGTCGAGACGAGGCAGGCCGTGCAGGTGCGTCGCGCGCCGCGCTACTACCGGTTCATCATCCTCGGGCTGCTGCTCGGCGCGGTCGTCACTCTCGGCGTGACGTGGATGTTCCCCGAGCAGCCCGACTTCGGCCGCTGGCAGGTCGCGGGCCTGCTCGCTCTCTTCGTCGTGCCCGTCGGCGCCGCCGTGGGTGCGCTCGTGGCGCTCCTCATCGACGCGGCGAGTCGGCGCCGCGCCCGTCTCATCGAGGTCGACCACATCGAGGGTCGCGACGAGCCGATCGTGCCGCCCGCACCGCAGCCGGCTGCCGACACCACGACCACTTCCGCTCCGACGGCGTCGCAGACGGATGCGCCGACGGTGGCCGCCGAGCCCGCTCCGTCGAGCGACCCGCGCGACTAGCGCTCGCGGCAGGACGCGTCCGGCGTCCGTGCGCCCTGTATCCTTCCGGGCAGGCGCGGGTCAGCAGCGCCATGCGCCGTGGATCATGTCGGTCGGGCGCGGGTCAGCAGCACCGAGTGGCCATGGCGGTTGAGCCTGGGGCGGCGTCAGGGCCGGGCCGGCGCGAAGGGTTCAGGAGCACCGAGCGCACGCGGGAGCCCGCACCCCGACCATGTTGCCCGCAGCCCGGGAACCGGTCACGCCGGGCGCAGGCATCGGCACAGCGACGGGATCCGAGATCCCGCCGAACGAGAGCGCGCCGAGGGGGCTCAGGCGCGCTTCTGCTCGTTACCCGCCTGATAGGGGTCGAGTTCGTCGTCTTCGTCGTCGATCCACTTCGAGTAGTCGGGCTCATCCGACGACTTGCTGGTCAGCTCACGCTCCAGTTCGGAGTAGTTCGTCTCGGGGCTGTAGTACTTCAGCTCACGAGCGACCTTGGTGTGCTTTGCTTTTTGACGGCCACGCCCCATGCGAGACCCCCTCAGGTTCTGGCCGGGGATCGACGCCCCGGAAGATGATGAATATCAACGAAGACTCGGATGAGTTTAGCACGATGGCCCCTCCCCGCCTGGGCGCGCCGACGCTCTCGGCTGGCGCTCAGCAAGCGGGCCCGGGGAGGACTCAGCCGCTGCCACCGAGTGGACGCGTGAGGGGGTCAGCGAGAGCGGCGGTGCACCGACTCCGCCTGGTGCTGCGCCCGCTTCACGGGGCGCACCGGCTCTCCTCGGCGCTCCTGGCCGGGTAGGGGGCGCGAGCGGCGTCCGTACAGGACCTCGGAGGAGTCGAGCAGCCAGGGCACCAGGGCCACGGTGACGCCGTGCACGAGCATCAGCTTCTTGCGGATGCGCCGCGCCTTGTGGTTGTGCAGGAACGTCTCCCACCAGTGGCCCACGATGTAGATGGGCGTGTAGACGGTGACGACCTCGGAGCCGTGCTCCGCCCGGTGCTTCGCGATGTAGGAGCACAGCGGGTCGGCCACGTCGCGGTACGGCGACTCGATGATGTTGAGCGGGACGTCGATGTTCATCGACCGCCAGTCCGACTCGAGCTGCGCGGTCTGCTCGTCGTCGACCGCCATGTGCACGGCCTCGATCGAGTCGTGCCGTGCGGCGATGGCGTAGTCGAGGGCCTTCAGCACCGGCTTCTGCATCTTGCCGACGAGCACGATCGCGTGGTCGCCGCTGGCGCCGAACGTCGTGGTCGGG
Organism: Cnuibacter physcomitrellae; assembly: GCF_014640535.1. NCBI lineage: Bacteria > Bacillati > Actinomycetota > Actinomycetes > Micrococcales > Microbacteriaceae > Cnuibacter > Cnuibacter physcomitrellae. Next base: position 1,651,855 of record NZ_BMHD01000001.1, on the reverse strand, counting down.
TCGACCTCGACCTCCTTCGTCACGTCGCGGTAGTAGCGGTTGACGCCCAGCATGAGGAACCACAGCACCGGCATGATCGCGAACACCAGCCACGCGCCGTGCGTGAACTTGGTGATCGTCACGACGATGAGCACCGTCGCGGTGAACACCGCGCCGACGGCGTTGATGACCAGGCCCCGGATGACCGCCGAGCGGTCGGTGCAGCCCTCGCGCAGCATCCGCAGCCAATGCTTCACCATGCCCGTCTGCCCCAGCGTGAACGACACGAAGACGCCGATGATGTAGAGCTGGATGAGCTGGGTGAGGTTGGCCTGGTAGACCAGCAGGATCAGCGAGGCGGCCGCCGCGAGGATGATCATGCCGTTCGAGAACACGAGGCGGTCACCGCGGGTGAGCAGCGCCTTGGGGGCGTAGGAGTCCTTGGCGAGCACCGACCCGAGCAGCGGGAAGCCGTTGAAGGCCGTGTTGGCCGCGAGGAGCAGCACGGCCGCGGTGGCGGCCTGGATGATGAAGAACAGCACCGAGTTGTTGCCGAACACGGCGGCCGCGACCTGGGCCATCAGGCTGCGCTGCGGTGTGGTGGCGCAGTCGGCGAAGCCGATGAGGTGACAGGCGTCCTCCGCGTAGTGCACGTTCGCGATGAGGGCGACCGCGGTGAGGCCGGCGAAGAGGAAGATGGCGATGCTGCCCATCGCGACCAGGGTGGCCTGCGCGTTCCTCACCTTGGGCGTGCGGAACGCGGGCACACCGTTCGAGACGGCCTCGACGCCCGTGAGGGCGGAGCATCCGCTCGAGAAGGCCCGCAGGAGCAGCAGGATCACCGCCGCCTGGCCGATGTTCTCGGCCTGCACGCCGAACTGGGCGCTCTCCGCGACCGGTGCGTCGCCGAGGGCGACCCGGGCCAGTCCGACCACGATCATGAGCGCGACGCTCGCGATGAAGACGTAGGTGGGGATGGCGAACGCCTTGCTCGACTCGCGCACGCCGCGCAGGTTCACGGCCATCAGCAGCACGACGAAGCCGATCGCGAGCTCGACCCGCCAAGGGTTCAGGAACGGCAGCGCCGAGATGATGTTGTCGACACCGGAGGCGACGGACACGGCGACCGTGAGGACGTAGTCGACGAGCAGGGCCGAGGCGACGATGAGCCCGGCCTTCTCGCCCAGGTTGCGGTGGGCGACCTCGTAGTCGCCGCCGCCGGACGGGTACGCCTTCACGAGCTGTCGGTACGACAGCATCACGACGACGAGGAGCAGGACGACCGCCGCCGCCACCCAGGGGGCGAACGACAGGAAGGCGAGCCCGCCCACGAGCAGGATCATCAGCAGTTCCTGCGGTGCGTACGCCACGGACGACAGGGCGTCGCTGGCGAAGATCGGGAGGGCCAGACGCTTCGAGAGGAGCTGCCCTTCCAGCTTGTCGCTGGGGAGCGGATCTCCGATCAACCAGCGTTTTGCTGAACGGGTCTCATTAACCACGATCGAGAACACTACTCACGCGGTCAGGCGTGTCAAGTCGGTGCGAGTGCATGATGTCGAGACGATATGAGACCGCCGCGAAGCGCGTTCTCACGCGCATTGCGGCGGCCTCACAGCGAGTGCGAAGGATGCGTTCCGGTCTACTCGTCCTCGGGGATCTCGCTGTCGGTGTACTCACCGTGCTCGGGCTCGGGGACGTTCACGTCGGCCGCCTCGGTGTCGGTGTACTCGCCCTCGCGCTCCTGGGGGCGCTTGTCGTCGCTCATGCCTGGGATCCTCCTCGATGTCCACGCCGGCGTTGTGCACTCCGGTCGGTTCGCTCGCGAAGCTACCACCACGGTGGGGCCGCCGAGAAGGGGTCGAGCGCACTGTGCACATCCGTGCGCCGGATGCGCGGCTGTGCAGGACTCGGCCCCGCTGCGGCGGAGGCGGGGAGCGCCTCCGCGCGGCATGACGTGCAGCCGTCGGCTCCACGGCCCGCCGGCGTCGTCTCGTCGGTGTCGAGGTCCGCGGGTCACCCCTCGCGGACGACGTCCGAGGGTTCCTTGTCGGTGCGCCAGCCGCGCCAGGACGGCTGACGCAGACGGTCGTCGCCCGTCCACTCCGCGAACTCGACCTCTCCGACGAGTTTCGGCGTCACCCACTGGGCGTCACGCGCGTCGGGACGGGGCACGTCGACGAAGGGGGAGGTCTTCCGCGCGAGCGGGGCGAGCTTCGCCGCGATGTCGGCGAGTTGACGATCGGTGAACCCCGTGCCGACACGACCGACGTACCGCAGGCCGCCCTCCGCATCCGGGACCCCGAGCAGCAGCGACCCCACCTGCGACGCCCGCCGTCCGTTGCCGGGGCGCCAGCCCCCGATCACGACCTCCTGGGCGAGGTGGTGCTTGAGCTTGATCCAGTCGCGCGTCCGGCGGGCGGTGTACGTGCTGGCCCGGCGCTTCGCCATCACGCCCTCGAGGCCCAGCTCCCGGCTCGACGTGAGGGCGTGGTCGAGATCGCCGTCGAAGGCCGGAGGCACGTGCAGACGTCCGGAGGAGGCGGGCAGGGCGTCCTCGAGCCGCCGCCGCCGCTCGTCGTAGGGCTCGTCGACGAGGGATTCGCCGTCCTCCTCGAGGAGGTCGAAGACCATGAGGTCGACCCTGACCCTCCTGGCCGCCGCCTCGACCTCGCGCGGCTTGCTCAACCCCATCCGCTGCTGCAGGCGGCCGAAGCTCGGGCGGCCCTTCGCGTCGAGGGCCACGACCTCGGCGTCGAGGAGCAGCTCGCGGTCGGCGGTGGCCGCCGCGAGCTCCTCGACGAGCTCGGGGTAGGCGGCGGTGACGTCGTTGCCGTTGCGGGTCACGAGGGCCACCCTGCCGTGGTCGGCGAGCACCAGGGCGCGGATGCCGTCCCACTTCATCTCGAACGCCCACTCGTCCTCATCGCGGATGTCGGTGGCCTGGCCGAGGGTGGCGAGCATGGGCGAAGGGATGCGCGTGCGGTCGAAGAGGTCGCGGTGAGCGGCGGGCGCGGCCGCGCGCTTCGTGCCGCCGGTGCTCTCGCGCTTCGCGGCGCTGCCGCCGCTGCTCTCGCGCGAGCCGCTGCCCCGCTTCTCGGCGCTGCTGCCGCTGTTCTCGCGCGAGCTGCTGCCGCCGCTGCTCTCGCGCTTCGCGCCGCTGCCGCTGTCGCGCTTCGCGCCGCCGTCGCTGGCGCGTTTCGCGCCGCCGCGCGTGCGCTCCTTCGACGCGGCGACCGAGGCCGGGTCGTCCCAGTCCACGCTGTGCTGATCCTTCATGAGGTGGATCAGCCAGTTCTTCGGATCCTTCCCTCCGCGGCCGCCGGTGCGGATGAGCGCCACCCTCCGGGGTTCGCCCAGACCGCCCGACGGCTGGCCGTGGAGCGTGGCGATCACCTCGTCGTCGCGCCACTTCTCCAGCTCGTAGGTGCCGAAGTCCCAGATGGTGACCGTCCCGCCGCCGTACTCGCCCTCGGGGATGGTGCCCTCGAAGGTGCCGTACTCGAGCGGATGGTCCTCCGTCATCACGGCGAGGTGGTTCTGGCCCGCATCCGTCGGCACCCCCTTGGGCAGCGCCCACGACACCAGCACGCCGTCGTGCTCGAGGCGGAAGTCCCAGTGCAGCCGCGAGGCGTGGTGCTCCTGGATCACGAACGACCGCCCGCCGGTGTCGGCGGGCGACGCCTCGGGCACCGGCTCGGGCGTCTTCGCCGCATCGCGCTTCGATCGGTACACAGTCAGCCTGTCGGGTTCGCCCGGATGCGCCTCGGCCTGGTCGTCGGCCCCGCGGTCCGAGTGCCACACGCCGCCCGGCGCCTCCACCGAACCGGGCGCGTCGGCGCTTTCGGCGAGTGGATCGACGCGTCGCCGCATCCGCGTCAGCACCTCGTCGAGCTCGAGGTGGCGGAGGTCCTTCGAGGCCAGCTCCCGCCAGGTGCGCGGCACGGCGACCGTGGGGCGGAAGCGTCCTCGCAGCGAGTAGGGGCAGATGGTCGTCTTGTTGGCGTTGTTCTGGCTCCAGTCGACGAGCACCCTGCCGGTGCGCAGCGACTTCTTCATGTCGCTGACGACGAGGTCGGGGTCGTCCGCCTCGAGGGCGCGCGCGAGCTCGTGAGCCACCGCCGACACCTGATCGGACGTCTGCTTGCCGTCGAGGGCGGCGTAGAGGTGGATGCCCTTGCTGCCGCTCGTGACGGGGACCGGGTCGAGCCCCATGTCGGTCAGGATGCGGCGGGCGCGCTTGGCCACCTCGACGCACTCGGGCAGGCCCGCGCCCTCGCCGGGGTCAAGGTCGATGACGAACCGGTCGGGGTTCTTGCGGCGGCCGTGCGCATCCACCCGCCACTGGGGCACGTGCACCTCGAGCGCCGCGATCTGGGCGAGCCAGACGAGCGTGGCCTCGTCGTTGACGAGCGGATAGGTCTTCGGGCCCTCGGAGTGCTCGATCTCCACCCGCTTGACCCAGTCGGGCGTCCCCGCGTCGAGGTCCTTCTGGAAGAACACCGACCCCGGGTCCTCGGGCGTCCCGACCCCGTTCACCCACCGCTTGCGCGTGGCCGGCCGGTTGCGCGCGTGCGGGATGAGGAAGGGCGCGATCTGCGAGTAGTACCGCAGCACGTCGCCCTTCGTCGTCCCGGTCTCGGGGTAGAGCACCTTGTCGAGGTTCGTGATCTTCAGCCGGTGCCCACCGACCGTGACCACCTGCTCGTCCTTCTTCGGGGCCATGCTCCATCCTCGCGCGTCCCTCTCCGGACGGCTACGGGGTGCCGGACCCCGTGGCGGGAGGAGGGGGCTGCGCGGTTGAATGGGACATGCGATCCATCTGGAAGGGCGCCATCACCTTCGGGCTGGTCAACGTGCCCGTGAAGCTGTACTCCGCCACCGAGGACCACGACGTCTCCCTGCACCAGGTGCACGACGCCGACGGTGGGCGGATCCGCTACCAGCGCGTGTGCGAGATTGACGGCGAGGTCGTCGAGTACCAGCACATCGTGAAGGCGTACGACGACGGCGACCGCACCGTCATCCTCACGAAGGAGGACATCGCCTCGCTGCCGGAGGAGAAGAGCCGCGAGATCGAGGTCGTGGAGTTCGTGCCGAGCGACCAGGTCGACCCGATCATGTTCGAGAAGTCCTACTATCTCGAGCCCGACTCCTCCTCGCCAAAGGCCTACGCGCTGCTGCGCAAGACGCTCGAGACCACCGACCGCACCGCGATCGTGCAGTTCGCGCTGCGCCAGAAGACCCGGCTCGGCGCGCTGCGTGTGGTCGACGATGTGCTGGTCCTGCAGGGGCTGCTGTGGGCCGACGAGATCCGCGAGGCGAACTTCCCCGCGCTCGACGAGACCACACGCGTCTCCAGCCGGGAGCTCGACATGGCGATGTCGCTGGTCGACCAGTTCTCCAGCGATTTCGAGCCCGAGAAGTTCACCGACGAGTACCAGGAGCAGCTGCGGACGCTCATCGAGGCGAAGCTCGACCAGGGCGACTCGGTCGACACCGACGAGACGTTCGGTCGCGCCGGCGACGACGACGAGGGCGGCGAGGTGCTCGACCTGATGGAGGCGCTGCGCCGCTCGGTCGACAAGAGCCGCGGGGCGAAGAACGGCGAGAAGGCCGCGCCCGCGAAGAAGGCGCCGGCGAAGAAGGCCGCGTCCTCGTCGGGGTCGTCGCGGTCGTCCTCGGCGAAGAAGCCCGCGGCCACGAAGTCCTCGTCGTCCACGGCGAAGAAGCCCGCCGCGCGGAAGAGCTCGAAGGCCTCGTGAGCCGCGTCGCCGCGCTCTCCTGAGCGAGGTCGCCGTCGAAAGGTACGCTCACGGCCCGCGCGGCCCGAATAGGGGCTCGTGCGAGCTGTGAGCGTACCTTTCGACGGCGACGGAGTCAGCAGCCGCGCTCTCGACGCCGTCCGCAGCGTCCCGACGCCGTCCGCAGCGGCCGACCCACCGCATCCACGGCTCCCGGCCCCCGATCGCGGAGGAGGATGGGGGCATGAGCACGCCGTCCTCGACCCCGCACCCGTCCGCATCCGTCACCGAGAGCACGCGGGCGGCGCATCCGCCCGTCACGGTCACCGTCACCGGCGCGGGCGGGCAGATAGGGTACGCGCTGCTGTTCCGCATCGCGGCGGGCGACATGCTCGGCGCGAGCACGCCGGTGCGGCTGCGGCTGCTCGAGGTCCCGCAGGGCCTCGCCTCGGCCGAGGGGGCGGCGCTCGAGCTGCAGGACGGCGCGTTCCCGCTGCTCGAGAGTCTCGAGGTGACGGACTCGCCCGAGCGCGCGTTCGACGTGACGAACATCGCGCTTTTGGTCGGATCGCGCCCGCGTACCGCCGGGATGGAGCGGGCCGACCTCCTCGCCGCGAACGGCGGCATCTTCGGGCCACAGGGCGCGGCGCTGAACGCGCACGCCGCCGACGACGTGCGCGTGCTCGTCGTGGGCAACCCCGCCAACACCAACGCGCTCATCGCCCAGCAGAACGCCCCGGACATCCCGGCCGACCGCTTCACCGCCCTCACCCGGCTCGACCACAACCGCGCGCTCGCCCAGCTCGCGGCGAAGCTCGAGGTGCCGGTGTCCTCGGTGCGCGACGTGACCATCTGGGGCAACCACTCCACCACCCAGTATCCGGATGTGTTCCACGCCCTCGCCGAGGAGCGTCCGGTGCGCGACCTGGTCGACGAGGCGTGGCTCGCCGAGGAGTTCATCCCGCGGGTGGCGGGGCGCGGCGCCGAGATCATCGACGCCCGGGGCTCGTCGTCGGCGGCGAGCGCCGCCTCCGCCGCGATCGACCACGTGCGCGACTGGGTGCACGGAACGCGGAACGGATGGACGAGCGTCGCGCTGCCCTCGACGGGTGCCTACGGCGTGCCCGAGGGGATCGTGAGCTCGTTCCCGGTGCACTCGATCGACGGACGCTGGGTCGTCGTCGAGGGCCTCGACGTGAACGCGTTCTCGCGCCGCCGCATCGACCTCTCCGTCGACGAGCTGCTCGAGGAGCGCGCCGCCGTCGCCGCCCGCGGCCTCCTCCCCTCCTGACCCCGGCCTCCACCTCCGAGTGCCGCCCACCCACGGCGGAGGGGTTTGTCCAGGTTTCCGTCGTGTATCGGCGATTTCGCAGCGGAAACCTGGACAAACCCCCATGACACCGCCTCGCGGAGGGCGCGGGCGCGGCTACTCGGGTGGGGCGAGGGCGGGGTCGCCGGAGGAGAGGCCCCAGACGGGGAAGAGCACGTTGAAGGCGTGGGTGAACCCGAACTGGATCGTGGCGGCCTCGTGGCCCGTGCCGGAGGAGACGAACCGGTACGCGGTCATGCCCGCCGCCTTCGCGGCCTCGAACAGCTCCTTCGAGGCCCGCACGTAGCGGCCGTCGAACTGGCCCACCGTGAAGACCGCGATCATCGACGAGGGGTAGCTGCGCGAGTCGAGGATCGTCAGCGGAAGCTGCTCCTCGTAGGCGTCGGCGTCGCCGCCGAACCCCTCGTCGATGGTCTCCTGCTCGCTCCCGAGCGACGGCCCGAGCTCTCCGGAGATGTCGATGACCGAACCCCAGACGTCCGGATGCAGCGCCCCGAAGCGGATCGCGCATCCGCCGCCGTTCGAGAACCCCGCGATCGCCCAGGACGCCGGCCCCGGCATCACGTTGAAGGTCGTCCGGATGAACGCGACCACGTCGTCGTTGACGTACGTCGCGGCGTTGCCCTGGTACCCGTCGATGCAGAGCGGGTTGTTCGAGCCGTCGCCGCCGAGCTGGTCGACCGCCACCACGATCGGAGCGAGTCCGCCGGTCTCTTCGGTGAACTCGTCGAGGACCTGCCCGACGTCGTCGACGGCGGGGGAGCCGGGCTGTCCGCTCATGTAGACCACGACCGGCAGCGCGGGCGCGCCCGCCACCTGTGCCGCCGGGGGCAGGTACACGACCGCGTCGCGGGCGTCGAAGTCGGACGCGGGGGTCGGGATCTCCACGGTGCCGACGAGGGCGTCCTCGGGCATGTCGGCGGGCGGATCCCACGAGTCGACGAGGGGGCCTGCCGGGTTCGTGGAGTGCGGCGGGAGGGCGGAGAGGTCGAGCGCGGGGAGGGTCTCGATGTCGAGGAAGTCGCCGAGGGTCTTGTCGATGCCGAAGTCGGCGTTGATCCCGACGGCGGTGGTGAGCGCGAACACGGGGACCGCGATGATCGACACGACCCGCCGCCATCCGCGGGAGACGACGGCCGACGTGACGGCGGCCGCGATGCCCGCGAAGACCGCGGCGATCCAGATGCGGGTCTCGACGCTCATCGGGGTGTTGAACACGTCGAGCACGTTCTGCACCAGCAGGGTCACCAGCACGCCGAGCACCGCGCCGGCGCCGAACGCGATGCCGACCGGCAGCAGCCAGCGCTTCGCCGGGCGCCGGACGACGATCGCGAGGAGGAACGCGACCGCGACGACGTAGACGCCGACGAGCACCGGACCATCCACGATGCGGATGTCGAGGACCCGCGCCCAGAATCCCGTCACCCGCGGCACCGGGGCAGCGCGCGGCCGCGACCCCGGAGGCGGCCGCTCGTCTCCCGGAGACGACGGGGCGCCTCTGGGACGGCGTCGGGTGTGAGGCTCACGAAGGCCATTCTGCCCTTCACTAGACTTGACCTCGATCTCGCGCGTGCAGCCGGCCGCGCGACAACCACGGAGAGTTCATGGCCGCCGCATCCCGTCTCGATTCCGTCACCGCCCTCGCCAAGCGCCGGGGCTTCGTGTTCCCGACCGGTGAGATCTACGGAGGCACGCGCAGCGCGTGGGACTACGGGCCCCTCGGCGTGGAGCTCAAGGAGAACATCAAGCGCCAGTGGTGGAAGTTCATGGTGCAGCAGCGCGACAACGTCGTGGGGCTCGACTCGGCCGTGATCCTGCCGCGCCAGGTGTGGGAGGCCTCGGGCCACGTCGAGGTCTTCACCGACCCGCTGGTCGAGTCGCTGCACACCCACAAGCGCTACCGCGCCGACCACCTGCTCGAGGCGTACGAGGAGAAGCACGGCCACCCGCCGGAGAACGGGCTCGCCGACATCCGCGACCCCGACACGGGCCAGCCCGGCGCCTGGACCGAGCCCCGCAACTTCTCGGGTCTCATGAAGACGTACCTCGGCGCTCTCGACGACGAGTCGGGTATGGCGTACCTCCGCCCCGAGACCGCGCAGGGCATCTTCGTCGACTTCAACGCTGTGCTCAACTCCTCGCGGCAGAAGCCGCCCTTCGGCATCGGCCAGATCGGCAAGAGCTTCCGCAACGAGATCACGCCCGGGAACTTCATCTTCCGCACGCGCGAGTTCGAGCAGATGGAGATGGAGTTCTTCGTCAAGCCGGGCACCGACGAGGAATGGCACCAGTACTGGATCGACCAGCGCTTCCAGTGGTACGTCGACCTCGGCATCGACCCCGAGAACCTGCGGCTCTTCGAGCACCCGAAGGAGAAGCTGTCGCACTACTCCAAGCGGACGGTCGACATCGAGTACCGCTTCGGCTTCCAGGGCTCCGCGTTCGGCGAGCTCGAGGGTGTCGCCAACCGCACCGACTTCGACCTGTCGACGCACTCGAAGGCCTCGGGCACCGACCTGTCGTACTTCGACCAGGCCACCGGTGAGCGCTACACCCCGTACGTGATCGAGCCGGCCGCGGGCCTCACCCGGTCGCTGATGGCGTTCCTCGTGGATGCGTACCACGAGGACGAGGCGCCCAACACCAAGGGCGGCGTCGACAAGCGGACCGTGCTGCGCCTCGACCCGCGCCTGGCCCCGGTCAAGGCCGCGGTGCTGCCGCTGTCGCGCAACGAGGCGCTCTCGCCCGTCGCGCGTGAGCTCGCCGCGAGCCTGCGCCGCAACTGGAACGTCGACTTCGACGACGCCGGAGCGATCGGACGCCGCTACCGCCGCCAGGACGAGATCGGCACGCCGTTCTGCATCACGATCGACTTCGACACCCTCGAGGACCGCGCTGCCACCGTGCGCTCGCGCGACACGATGAGCCAGGAGCGCGTCTCCCTCGACCAGCTCGAGGGCTACCTCGCCGCCCGACTCCTCGGCGCGTAGGGGCGGATGCGGCGGGTTCCGCCCGCCGCGCGGCGCGTCGTGCCGCCGGCGGCGGCGACGGCGCGCGGGGCGGGCGGAACCCGCCGGTGCTGCACGGCATGGCTGCTGGCGGGGTGGTGCTGGATGGGCGGGGCATGTGGCCGGGTAGCGGGGGGATGCGGCGGGTTCCGCCTGCCCTGCGGCGCGTCGTGCCGCTGACGGCGGCGACGGCGCGGAAGGCGGGCGGAACCCGCACCGTGCGCCCGAGCGGGCGGAAGCGAGCCGCCGCTGAGCCCAGGCGGTCCGCCCCACCCGGCCGCGCCAAGAGCCAGCGCCGCTGAGCCCGGGCGAGCCGAACCCTACGGGCGGGGCCAGGCGGAGACGGCGTCGAGGCGCTCGACCTCCGCGGGGGTGAGCGTCAGCGAGCCCACCGCGAGGAGGGACGGCAGCTGCTCCACGGTGCGCGCGCTCGCGATCGGCGCGGCGACGGCGGGCTTCGCCGCCAGCCACGCGAGGGCCACCGTCGCGGCGGCGTCGCCGCGGTCGCGGCCGATGTCCTCCAGCGCATCCACGATCTCGAGTCCCTGCGGCGAGACGTACCTGGTCGCCGCCGACTGCCGCGTACCCGGGTGGTCGTCCTTCGAGCGGTACTTGCCCGTGAGGAATCCGCTCGCCAACGCGTAGTAGGGCAGGATCGACATCCCCTCCTCGAGAGCGAGCGGCACGAGGTGATCCTCCACATCGTTCCGGTGCACGAGGTTGTAGTGGTCCTGCAGCGCCACCGGACGGGCGAACCCGTTCGCGTCGGCGACCGCCAGCCACTCCCGCACCGACGCGGCCGAGAAGTTCGACAGGCCCACGTGACGCACCTTCCCCGCCCGAACCAGTCGATCGAAGGCCGCCGCCGACTCCTCCACGGGAGTCGCGGGGTCCTCCGCGTGGGCGTAGTACAGGTCGATGCGATCGGTGCGCAGCCGGGCGAGCGACGCATCCGCGGCTGCGGCGACGTTCGCCGCCGAGAGCCCCGGGAAGGCGGGATGCTTGGACACCTTGGTGGCGACGACGGTGGTGTCGCGGGCGCCGCGGGTCTGCATCCATTCCCCGATGATCGTCTCGGACTCCCCGCCGGAGTTGCCGGGCTTGCGCCACATGTAGCTGTCGGCGGTGTCGATGAGGTCGCCACCGCCCTCCGCGAACGCGTCGAGCACGGCGAGGGACTCGTGGCGGTCGGCGGTCCAGCCGAACACGTTGCCGCCGAGGGCGAGCGGGAAGACGTCGAGGTCGCTGGATCCGATCTGCACCATGCTCCGACGCTACTCGCCCGAGCCCGCCCTCGTGGATGCGGTCGATTCCGGGCATCCGAGCCGGGTGGGCCGGAAAAACGCAGGGGCTGGGAGCCCATGTCCCACCATCGTGGACGAGGGGCCGCGTCCCCTGCGTTTTCCACGGGACCCGCGAGACGAGAGGCGGGATCCGCGCCGGATGCGGGCGGCGGGGTCCGCGTCGACGGGCAGCAGCCGTCAGCGGAGCGGTTTCAGCATCTCCACCTCGAGGCCGCCGGCGGCGAGCGGGTACGGGAAGGTGTGGCCCGTCTCGACCCAGCCGCGCTTGCGGTAGGCGGCGCGAGCACGATCGTTGCGCTCGTGCACGTCGAGCATGAGGACGTCGCCGCGCTCGGCGGCCCAGCGCTCGATCTCGGCGAGCACCGCATCCGTGACCCCGCCCGACCCGCGGAACCCGGGCGCGACGTAGACGCCGAGCAGGTACGGGCGTCTCATGCCGAGCGGGATCTTCGAGGTCATCGACGCCACCCACCGCCCGTCGGCGGTGATCGCCACGGCGGTGATGGCCTCGGGCGAGGAGCCCTCCCTGGCCCGCTCGCGCCAGTCCCGCTCGCGGCGCCCGCGGGCGTGCTCGGTGGTCTCGAGATAGGCGAGCGGGGTGTCGTCGAGCATCTCGAGGCGCAGGGCGCGGACCTCGGCCCAGTCCTCCTCCACCGTGCGCCGCACCACGAACCCGTCGTGCGCGGCGAGGATCTCGGGCTCCATGACGCCGACCCTACGCGCGCCGCGCCCGCCTCGCGTGCTGACCGCCGCGCGAGGGCGCGCGCGTAGGGTGACCCCATGACCATCTGGACGTGCGCGACCTGCGCCATCGAGCATCCGGACACGCCGCAGCCGCCGACGGAGTGCGCGATCTGCAGCGACGAACGGCAGTGGGTGCCGAGGTCGGGTCAGGCGTGGACGACGCGCGAGGACCTCGCCGAGCGCGGCTACCGCATCGTGGTCGGCGAGCTCGAGCCCGACCTGTACGCGGTCGACTGCGTGCCCGAGCTCGGGATCGGGCAGCGGGGTCTGCTGCTGCGCTCGGGCGGACGCACCCTGCTCTGGGAGCCGCCGGGCTTCCTCGACGAGGAGGGCGTCGCCGAGGTGCGCGCCCTCGGGGGTGTGGACGCGATCGCGTCGAGCCATCCGCACCTCACCGGATCCTCGATCCAGTGGAGTCACGCCTTCGGCGGGGTGCCGGTGTACGTCGCCCGGGCCGATGAGCGGTGGATCCGCCGGCCCGACCCCGTGATCGAGCTGTGGGACGACGAGGTCGAGCTCGCACCCGACGTGCGGATGCTGGCGTGCGGCGGCCACTTCGCCGGCAGCTCGGTGGTGCACTGGGCATCGGGGGCGGAGGGGCGCGGGGTGCTGCTCACCGGCGACACGATCGGGGTGAACGCCGACCTGGCGACGGTGTCGGCGATGCGCAGCTATCCGAACTACATCCCGCTGCCGGAGAAGGCGCTGCGGCGCATCCTCGACGTCGTCTCGCCGCTGGAGTTCGACCGGCTGTACGGGGCGTTCCGTGTGATCGAGTCGGGGGCGTCGGAGTCGGTGGCGCGGTCGTTCGAGCGGTACATCGCGTGGATCAACGGGGAGATGCCGCTCGACTGAGAGGCCCGCGTGGGCCGCGGCGGGGCCGACGCGCTCTTCTCGACGGCCCCGGGGTCGCATGGGACCATGGACGCATGACCCCCGCGCTCCACATCACCGACGACGAGGCGGCCGACCGGCTGCTCTCGGACGATCCGCTCGCGTTGCTGATCGGGATGCTGCTCGACCAGCAGGTCGCGATGGAGACCGCCTTCGCGGGGCCGCTGAAGATCAGCGAGCGGATGCGCGCCGACGGTCTCGGCTCGTTCGATGCGGCCGCGATCGCCTCCGCGCCACCCGAGACGTTCGCGGCGCTGTTCGCGCAGACCCCCGCCGTGCATCGGTTCCCGGGCTCGATGGCCGGGCGTGTGCAGGCGCTCTGCCAGGCGATCGTCGACGACTGGGGCGGCGACGCCTCCGCCCTCTGGACGGAGGGCGACCCGGACGGCGCCACCCTGCTCAGGCGCCTGAAGGCGCTGCCCGGCTTCGGTGACCAGAAGGCCCGCATCTTCGTGGCGCTGCTGGGCAAGCAGTACGGGGTCGAGCCGCGCGGCTGGCGCGAGGCGGCGGGCGCCTACGGCGAGGAGGGGGCGTTCCGGTCGGTGGCCGACATCGTCGATCCCACGTCGCTGACGAAGGTCCGCGAGACCAAGCGGGCGGCGAAGGCGGCAGCGAAGGTCGCCTCCGCCTGAGTCGGACCCGGGCATCGCCCGCAGCCCTTCGGGTCCGCCGCGAAAAGGTCGCCTCAGAGCGATCACGACGCGTAGACGGCGTCGTGTCAGCTCTCAGGCGACCTTTCTGCGCTCACTGTCGTCCGCGGCGGCTTCATGCACAGCGCGGCGGTCACCGCCGAGCGCCGAAGCGCCGCGTCCACCACCGTCTGGGCCGGCGGGGCGACGTCCTACAGCGCGGCGAGCCTGGGCACGAGCGGCTCGAGCGCGCCGACCCAGGAGACCGGGTCGCCGCCCTGCGGCGCCACCTCGACGACCTCGACGCCGAGCGCTGCGTACGCCTCCATCGTGCGGAGGAACCCGTCCGGGTCCGTCGTGGGATCCCCGGGCCCCATCACCGACTTCGTGATCGCGTCGTAGTCGCGGCCGAGGTCGTCGCAGTGGCGGCGCAGGACGTCGAGCTTCCGCGCCACGTCCTCCGGCGCGGCGGCGAACAGGTTGCACGCATCCGCGTACTGGGCCACGAGGCGCAGGGTCTTCTTCTCGCCGCCACCGCCGATGAGGATGGGCGGGTGCGGTCGCTGCACCGACTGCGGCACGTTGATGGTCTCCGCGAGCGAGTAGTGCTTGCCGGTGTAGGGGCCCTCGTCGTCGCTCCACATCTGGAGACAGATCTGGAGCGTCTCCTCCAGCATCTCGAAGCGCTGCCCGATCGGCGGATACGGCACACCCAGCGCCAGGTGCTCGCGCTCGTACCAGGCCGCGCCGATCCCGAGCATCGCACGCCCCTGCGACAGCACGTCGAGCGTCGTGACGATCTTCGCCAGCAGCCCGGGGTAGCGGTAGGTGACGCCCGTGACCATGAGCGAGAGCCGCATCCGCTCGGTCACACCGGCCAGGAAGCCGAGCGAGGTGTACCCCTCGAGCATCGGATCGTGCGCCGTGCGGTACTGCTCCATCTGGAAGTAGTGGTCCATCATGGTGAACCACTCCGCGCCGATCCCCTCCGCCACGCGCGCGGTGTCGGCGAGCACGGGCGCGACCTGCTCCGCCGGGGTGTCGAGGGTGAAGTTCATGAAGTGGATGCCGAGTTTCACGCTCCCATCCCACACCTTCGACCGCGCTCGAACGCAAGGGTCCTTCCGCTGAGTATCGTGAGCGGCGTGATCGTGGACGTGGAGATGGCCTTCTGGGAGCTGCAGAGCGGAGGCGAGCCGTTCTCTGTCGACGATGTCGTGACCTGGGTGGTCTATTCAGCTGACCGTCCGGGCCTCGACCACAGGCGTCTCGTGGCGACGTTCAACGAGTACACGCCCGATGACGAGGTCTCGCTCTACGAGGTCACGGGAGTCGTACGGCGGATCGTCGTGGTGCGGCAGGCAGAGCGAGAGGTGCCGGGCACGTTCGGGAGGACGAACGATCCCTCGAGGGAGTCGCGGCGTGAGGTGCAGTCTGCCGATCGTGACGACGACGCCGCCGAGAGGAAGACCTCCTATGAGGTCGAGCTCGAGATCGATCCCGACGACCTGCCGCCGGAACGGCAGGAGGTGCTTCCCGCGCTCGTCCCGGATCTGCTGCAAGCCCGCGCGGAAGCCGGGAGATCGCTGCTGGCGTCGCCGGCAGGCAAGGCTCTCGGTCGGTTCTACGAGAGCTTCATCGCTGCCACGCAGGGTCGTGCCACCCTCGTGGCAGGATCCGGCCCTCTCGGAGCGACCTTCATTCCTCGCACGGCGAGGGGCGCCGAGCTCCGGTGGTTCGTCCGAGATGGCACAGTGACCGTCCACGCGGGAATGGGTAGCTGGAGGCTGCCTCTGGACATCGCGGGTATCGCCGAGCTCGATCGTCTGGCGTCGGCCGTGGCGGCTGGTGGCATTCGAGACGGAAGAGGCATTCGATCGCGTTCGACGCATGTCACCGCCGCCGATGGGGAGAAGTGGAGCGACGTCGAGCAACTCCCCGCGGGCACATTCGTGCGTATCGGCGGAGGACCGGATCGCCTCCGCGCACCCGCCAGGCGCTACGCGCCCTGGCGCTAGCGCCGCCACGCGCCTGGCGCTAGCGCGACGGGGCGGTCGATATGCTCGTCGCAGCGGACGGGAGGCGCCATGGGCACGGTCGGGCAGGGCGACGCGCGCGACGGCGCCGCGGCGGGCGGGAACGCCGGACCGCAGGCCGCGTACCTCGAGCCGGATGAGGAGTCGAGGAGCGTCGAGGCCCGGCCGGAGACGCCGGAGCGCGACGAGCCGCTCGACCTCGCGGGCCTCTCCGCGGCCGGCGTCGCCGAGCGCATCGCGGCGGGGGAGACGAACGCGTTCGTCGCCGACTCGAGCCGGAGCGTGTGGAGCATCGTCCGGGCCAACGTCTTCACGCTGTTCAACGCGATCATCGCGGGCTGCTTCCTGGTGCTGCTGCTCGTCGGGCGGTGGCAGGACGCGCTGTTCGGCTTCAGCGCCATCGCGAACGCGCTGATCGGCTCGATCCAGGAGTATCGCGCGAAGCTCGCGCTCGACCGCCTGGCGCTGCTCAACGCGGCCGACGCGCGGGTGCGCCGCGACGGCGTCGAGGTCGAGGTGCCGACGCAGGACGTCGTGAAGGGCGACCTCCTCGTCCTCCGCGCCGGCGATCAGGTGCCCGCCGACAGCGTCGTGGTGTTCTCGAACGGGCTGCAGCTCGACGAGTCGATGCTCACCGGCGAGTCGGATGCGATCGACAAGATCCCGGGCACGGAGGTGCTCTCGGGATCCGTCGTCGTCGCCGGCGAGGGGTACGCGCGCGCCGACAAGCTCGGCGCCGACAGCTTCGCCAACCGCTTCGCCGACGAGGCGAAGCGGTTCTCGCTCGTCGCCTCCGAGCTGCGCACCTCGATCAACCGCGTGCTGCGCTGGGTCTCGTGGATCATCGGCCCCGTCGCCCTGCTCGTGCTCAACTCGCAGGTGATCGCGGCCGGCGGATGGGAGCGGGCGTTCCAGGACGAGTCCTGGCGCCAGGCGGTGGTCGGCACGATCGCCGCGCTGGTGGCGATGATCCCGCTCGGGCTCGTGCTCATGACGAGCATCGCGTTCGCGGTCGGGGCGGTGAAGCTCGCACGGCAGAAGGTGCTCGTGCAGGAGCTCCCGGCGGTGGAGGGCCTCGCCCGCATCGACATCATCTGCCTCGACAAGACCGGCACGCTCACCGAGGGCGACATCGTGTTCGACGACGCGCATCCGATCGCCGTCGAGGATGCGCCGGGCTGGGATGCCGTCCTCGCCTGGTGGGGCGTGCAGCCCGACTCGAACGCCACCGCCAAGTGCCTCGCCGAGCGGTTCACCGCGGCGCCCTCCGGTGAGCCGGTGGGGAGGACCGCGTTCTCGTCCGCCCGGAAGTGGAGCGCGGTGAGCTTCGGGAGCGGATCGGGAGCGGAGGGCACCTGGGTGCTCGGCGGCCCCGAGATGGTGTTCCCTGCAGGTGCGGTGATCCCGGCGCCAGGGGCCGCGGGTGTGGGCGCGGCCGGCGAGCGGCGGGGGGGCGCGGGTGCGGTGGGCGGCCGCGCGGACGCGACGACCGGCGTTGCAGCCGCGGGCGCGGAGGCGGCCGGCGGAGGACCGGGCGGCGCCGCGCGTGCGGGCGACGGCGCCGGTGCGGTGCCCGGCGCATCCATCGACCTGCTCGAGTCGGCGGCGGCGCTCGCGGCGAGCGGACGCCGCACCCTCGTGCTCGCGCGCTCGCCGCACGGAGCGGAGGGGGAGCTCGACGCATCCGAGGAGCTGCCCGCCGACCTCGAGCCGGTGTCGCTGCTCACCTTCCGCGAGAGCGTGCGGCCGGATGCGCGCGAGACCCTCGCGTACTTCGCCTCGCAGGGCGTCGACGTGCGGGTGATCTCGGGCGACAACCCGCAGACCGTGGCGGCGATCGCGCGCGAGGTCGGGCTGGACGCTCCGCACGGCTTCGACGCCCGACAGCTGCCCGACGACGAGGACGAGCTCATCGACCTCCTCCGCGACGAGGTCGTCTTCGGACGCGTGACACCCGAGCAGAAGAAGCGCATCGTGCTCGCGCTGAAGGCGGCCGGACGCACCGTGGCGATGACCGGCGACGGCGTGAACGACGCCCTCGCGATCAAGGAGGCCGACATCGGCATCGCGATGAACTCGGGCTCTCCGGCGACGAAGGCCGTGGCGCGGCTCATCCTGCTCGACGGACGCTTCTCGCACCTGCCCGGAGTCGTCGCCGAGGGTCGGCAGGTCATCGCGAACATCGAGCGCGTCTCGATGCTGTTCCTCACGAAGACCGCCTACGCCACCGGCCTCGCAGTGGTGTTCGGCGCGATGCTGATGCAGTTCCCGTTCCTGCCGCGTCAGCTCTCCGTCATCGACGGGCTCACCATCGGGCTGCCCGCGTTCTTCCTCGCGCTCCTGCCGAACGCGCAGCGCTACTCGCCCGGGTTCCTGCGGCGGTCGCTGTCCTTCGCGATCCCCGCCGGCGTCGTCGTGACCATCGCCCTCGCGTTCTACTCGCGGATGGCGACGAGCCTCGGCATCCCCGAGGAGGAGCTGCGCACCGGCACCACGCTGGTCCTCACCATCATCGGGCTCTGGATCCTCGTGGTGCTTTCGCGCCCCATCACCCTGTTCAAGACGTTCATCGTCGGGGCGATGATGATCGGCTTGATCCTGGTGTACTCGATCCCGATCGTGGGCGACTTCCTGCAGCTCACCGACCCCGGCCCCGACACCGCGGTGCTGGTGATCGTCACCACCGCGGCGTCGATCGGCGCGATCGAGGTGGTCCGCGCCATCCACCGCCGCTTCCTGCGCTCGCTCGACGAGGCACGCCGGCGCGAGGCGCGCGCCGCGCGCTCGCGAGCGCGCTGAGCGCCGCCGCGCGGGGTGGCGGAGGACGTTCAGCACCGGATCCCGCTTACCCCGCGGCATATCGGGGAGGTTGGGCGGATTCGGTGTCGAGGTGGCGGTGATCGGCGGGAAGCGACGTTGCTGGTCACGGAATGTGGTCGACCTCGCGGAATAGCGCGGGGGTTGCTCGTATTCCGTGATGAGCGTCGGGCGATGGCGCCGCGACGCGTGGGCGGGTGACGTTCAGCACCGAATCGCGGAGACCCCGCGGCATATCGCGGCGGTTGGGCGGAATCGGTGTCGAGGTGACCGCGGGGAGCGCGGCGGGCGGCGGGAGGCGCGGGATCAGCGCGGGGAGGTGCTGGCGCGGAGGTGGAAGCGCTCGCCGGCGGTGCTGAACAGGTTGATGATCTCCGCCGTGCCCGGCCCGGGGTTGAGGACGGCGTGCGGCACCCTCGTGTCGAACTCGGCCGCCTCGCCGGGCTCGAGGATCACGTCCTGGTCGCCGAGGAGCACGCGGACGCGACCCGAGAGCACGTAGATCCAATCCCATCCCTCGTGGGTGGACTGGGTCGGCACATAGTCGGGGTGCACCGGCGGCAGCACCTCCTTGTACGCCTGCAGCGGACCCGAGCGCCGCGACAGCGGCATGAAGGTCTTGTCGCCCACCGCGAACGACCTGCCTCGGACGCGGGGATCCGTCGCACGCGACCGCGTGATCAGGTCGTCGAGCGGGACCCCGAGGGCCTCCGCGATGTCGACCACCATCTCGAGCGTGAGTCTGCGCTTGCCGCTCTCGAGCCGGGACAGGGTGCTCACGGAGATCCCGCTGCGCTCCGAGAGGTCGGCGAGCGTGAGCGACTGCTGCTGACGGGCGGCGCGGATGCGCTCCCCGGCTCCCGCCGCATCCACCGACGACGTCTGCGGACCGTGTGCGGGATGCTCGTGAGGGCGCGCCTCGAGCGTGGATTGCTGATCCGGCAAGCTCATTTGCCCGATCGTACACCGGCCATCAGGCTGGGTCCATGGAACAGGACCAGTGGGATGTCATCGTCGTCGGCGGCGGATCGGCGGGGCTCAGCGCCGCCCTCGTGTTGAGCCGCGCTCGCCGCCGCGTGCTCGTGATCGACGCGGCCGAGCCGCGCAACCGCTTCGCCGGGCACATGCACGGAGTGCTCGGCCGCGACGGATGGTCGCCGCTCGAGCTGGTGCGCGTGGGCCGCGAGGAGGTCGCCGGGTACGGCGGGGAGGTCGTGCAGGGGCGCGTCACCGCGGTGTCGTCGACCGGTGGCGCCTTCGAGGTGGTGACGGATGCGGTGGGCGGCGGACGCGCATCCGCCCGCCGACTCGTGATCGCGACCGGCCTGCGGGACGAGCTCCCCGCGGTGCCGGGGCTGGCGGAGCACTGGGGCGACGGTGCGGTGGCGTGCCCGTACTGCGATGGCTGGGAGTCGCGCGACCGCCGTCTGGGCGTGATCCCGACGGGGGAGATGAGCGCTCATTACGCGCAGATGATCCGGCACTGGTCGCCGGACGTCACGCTGTTCACCGGACTCCTCGGCGACGCGGCGCCGACGGGGGAGGACCTGCGTCTGCTCGCTGCTCGAGGGGTGCGGGTCGAGCCGCGCGGCATCCGCGGGGTGGTCGGGGAGCGTGGAGCCCTGGAGGGTGTCGAGCTCGACGACGGCACGCTGGTGGGGGTCGACCGGCTGTTCGTGAAGGGATCGCTCGCGGCGGAGTCGACCTTCGTCGCCGACCTCGGAGCGGAGATGACGGAGATGCAGGGCGTGTCCATCCCGGTGCGGGATGCCACGGGCCGCACGACGGTGCCGGGCCTGTGGGCGATCGGCAACGCGGCGAATCCCGCAGCGCTCGTCCCGATCGCGATCAGCGAGGGCGTGGCGGCCGCCACCGCGGTCAACGCGGACCTCATCTTCGCGGATCTCGCCGCGCTCTGACGCGCGCCGGCCGGCTGCGTGCCCGCGCGCGGGGCGGGGTGCCCTGCCGGTGCGCGCCGGCGGGCCGCGTGCGGCGTCGGGTGATCGTCGAAAGGTACCGTCAGACGCCGCGAACCGCCGTAGACGGGTCGTATCGGCGCTGACGATACCTTTCGACGTCGCTCTCCGCGGGGCCTCAGGCCGGACGGCGGAAGAAGCGGGCGGCGCGGCCGACCCACAGCACGGCGATGACGGCGGCCACGAGGACGGCGTCGATGATCGCGACGAGGTCGACGGTGTCGGAGCCCACGATGATGAGCACGTCCCACAGGATGTTGAGGCCCAGGATCACCGTGAGGATGACCCGTGCCGCCCGATCCGCACGCGAGATGAGCGACGCGAGCGCGAGGGTGAAGAATCCGAAGAGGATCGTGATCGCGCCCGCCAGGGTGACGCCGAAGGCGAGACCCTCGGCCTGGAGGTCCGCGTCGTACCGGAGCAGGATCAGCAGTATCCCGAACAGGAGCGTCAGGACCCCGACGACGTACGTGAGCACCACCACGACGGTGACCTCCGCGGGGCGTCGTGGCCGGGCGGCCGCCTCGGCGCCGCGCTCCACGGCCCTGTCGGTGCTCGCGCCCGCCTGCGTCATGCCCTCACTGTAGCGGCAGGGCCGGGCCGCGGTGCGTGCGGGGCGGGCCCCTGATCCGTCACTTTCCGCTAGTCGGCGCGGCCCGCACTCTCGGAAAGTGACGGATCGGGGTGGGGTCCCTCGGATGCAGCGGGCGGGGTGAGGGCGCGGAGGCCGGCCTGGGCTCCGCCGAGGGCGCCGACGACCGCGCCGACGGCCACCGCCGCGCTCACCCCGAGCCCGGCGGGGAGCAGCTGCACGAGGAAGCCGGACGCGAGCGTCCCCGCCGCCACTCCGACGGCGAACGCGCTCACCACCCAGGCGTTCGCCTCCGTGCGATGGCGCTCGCTCACGGTCAGCGGCGTCTGGGTGAAGACCTGGGTCAGCAGCGGGGGCAGCAGCAGCCCCGACGCGAAGGCCAGTGCGAGCCAGGCCGCGGCGGGGAGCATCCAGGCGGCGAGCGGGAGGTAGAGCACGGCGAGGCCGAGCGCGAGCGGGCGGATGAGGGCTGCCGCCGACGCGCGCGGAGGGAACCGACCGAACACGAGCGCTCCGGTGAGCGCTCCGCCGGCGTTGACCGCGATGGCCCACGAGCTCAGGTCGGGGGATCCGGCGAGGGCGGCGTACTCGGTCGCGACGATCGTCAGCGCCCCGACCGGCACCGCGGCGGCCGCCATGGTGAGGACGATCCGACGGAACGCCGCCGACGTGAGGGGCGACCCGTGCCGCCCGGTGGTCGGCGTGGTGGCCGCCGGCGCGCCGACCGCGGGTGCCGTCCGACCCAGGCGGGGATGCGCGGCGAACGCCAGTCCGCCGGCGAGGCCGATCGCGCCCATGAGGAGCACGTTCCCCTGCACCCCGGCGAGGGCGATCCCCGCGACCGTGGCGAGAGGACCCACGATGAAGCCCACCTCCTGGGCCGCGGCATCGAGCGCGAACGCCGAGGTGAGGCGGCGCTCCTCCACCAGCGCGGGCCACAGCGCGCGCAGCGCGGGCTCGATCGGCGGGGTGAAGAAGCCCGCCGCGGCGACCGCGACGAGACCCACTGCGGGGATCTGCACCGCGGCCCAGGCCGTGCCCACGTAGCCGGCGGTCGCCAGCAGCGTCGAGCCGACGAGCACCCCGCGGCGCCGTCCGCTCCGGTCGATCAGGCGGCTGAGGAGCGGTTGGCCGACCATCCCCGCGATCACGTACGTCGCGCCGACGATGGACGCGTATCCGTACTCCCCGCCTTGGCCCACCACGAGCCGCACCAGCGCGAGGGCCGCCATCGCCGACGCAAGCCGTCCGATGACGGACGTCGTGAGGAGGTAGGGCACCCCGCGGGTGCGCAGCACGGCGAACATCCGCTCCACGCTATCGCTCGCCGGCGTCACCCGTGCCCGCGCGGACGCGCGGTCGAGTGCTCACGATCGGCGCGGGCTCCGGGAGGGATGCAGCACATGGTGAGCACTC
The DNA here is from genome assembly GCF_014640535.1 of Cnuibacter physcomitrellae. Classification (NCBI taxonomy): domain Bacteria; kingdom Bacillati; phylum Actinomycetota; class Actinomycetes; order Micrococcales; family Microbacteriaceae; genus Cnuibacter; species Cnuibacter physcomitrellae. Next base: position 1,629,389 of record NZ_BMHD01000001.1, on the reverse strand, counting down.
GCTGCTGCGCGTTCGGGGTGGGTGCCTGGCGGGGAGGGTGGATGCGCGGTCGAGTGCTCAGGATCGGCGCCGGGTCCGGGAGGGATGCTGCTAATGGTGAGCACTCGATGCTGCGCCCCCGGGCGGGTGCCTGGCGGGAGGGGAGGGTGCGCGGTCGAGTGCTCAGGATCGGCGCGGGCTCCGGGAGGGATGCGGCTGATGGTGAGCACTCGACGCTGCGCGCGCGGGCGGGTGCCTGGCGGGAGGGGATGCGTGGTCGAGTGCTCAGGATGGGGGCCATCTCTCGAGGGATGCAGCACATGGTGAGCACTCGACGGCGGTGACGGGCGCCTGGCGCCCGCGGCGGTGGAGCCGGCTCAGGGTGTGATCGCCGCGGAGACGACCCGCGCGGCAGCGGCGCGGTCGCCGGTGATGCTGAGCCCGGGGGAGTCGAGCGGGATCCGCTTCCACAGCGCCAGCAGGACGGAGGACGGCGGCCCGGCGAGTACGGCGTCGGAGGCAGTCCCCTCGACGCTCCCGCCACCCGCACCGCCGTCCCCGGTCAGTACCGGCGAGGCGGCCCCCGCACTCTCCCCGGCACCCGCACTCTCCCCGGCACCCGCACCGTCCGCGGCACCCGCGACCGCGCCCTCCGCATCCGCACCCGCGCCCCCCACGGGGCGCAGGACGAGGCCGAGGGCGTCGTCGAGCGGGGCGAGGCGGCCGAGGCGCACCTGGCGCGGGAAGAACATCCGCACGATCTCGTCGACCCCGTCGGCGGCGGTTGCGGCGTCGAGCGCGAGCGCGGCGGCCTCGGCGGGGTCGGCGCCCTGCGACTCGAGGGCGTCCCAGAGGTGCAGCGCGGTCTCGTGATGCTGGCGCCGCACCCAGAACGCGGCGGTGGCGGGCGGCGCCATCGTCCACGCGGGCTCGTCCCAGCCGCCGCGGGCGTCGATCGCTCGCAGGGCGGTGAGCAGCGCATCCGCCCCCTCGTCGAACCAGGCGAGCATCGGCTCGCGCTCGGTCGGGCCCGGGTCCTTCGCGTCGAGGCCGCGGTGCTCGACGAGTCCCGTGCGCGCGAAGCGGTAGATGGAGCCGACGTGCGCACCGAGATCCGCCAGCGTCCACCCGGGGCAGCCCGACACGGGGGCGTCGAGGTCTCCATCGGCGAGGACGTCGCGCAGGCGGGCCACCGCGGACGCGAGGCCGTCGAGGTGGGTGCGTGGGTCCACGGGGTCCGCCTTCCGGGTCGGGGTCCTTGCGGGATGAGCCGTGGAAGGCCCTTCCCCTCCGGCCCATGATCCCCCACCATGGAGCCGGACCACACCGGAAGGACTGCCATCATGCGCCTCGTCACTGCCCATCTCTTCTCCTCGATCGACGGCGTCGTGTCGGCGCCGCACGAGTTCCAGGGCGACGCCTTCGACGATGACCTCGGCGCCATGATGGGCGAGGCCATCGCCCGGCAGGACGCGATCGTCCTCGGCCGCGTGACCTACCAGGAGTGGGCGGCGTACTGGCCGACCGCCTCCCGGGACGGCGAATTCGCCGAGTTCATCAACGGCACGCCGAAGCACGTGGCGTCCACGACGCTGGCACCCGAGCTCGAGTGGGAGAACTCCTCCCTCATCGAGGGCGATCTCGTGGGCTTCGTCGAGGGCCTCAAGCAGCAGGACGGGGGCGACATCGCCGTGCAGGGCAGCATCAGCGTCGTGCGGCGGCTGCTCGTCGCCGGGGTGCTCGACCGGCTCACCCTGACCGTGCATCCGGTGTTCGCCGGCCGCGGGACGCGCCTCTTCGGCGACGAGGGGCCCCTCACCCGCGTGTCGCTGCTCGAGAGCCGCACCACGGCGAAGGGCAACGTCGTCTCCGTGTACGGCCCGCGCTAGCCTGGAGCACGTCGCCGAAGGAGGCCCGGATGCTCGAGGCAGTCGACCACATCGACCTCAAGGTCCCCGACCTCGAGGAGACGATCGCCTGGTTCGCGGGCCTCGGACTCGTCGAGGTGAGGCGGATCCCGGAGCGCGGCTCGGTCGAGGTCGCCCTCCCCGGCGAGGGCCAGGTCGTGTTCGAGCTGCGTGAGGATGCGACGCTCGACCGGATGGTCGTCGACCACATCGCCTTCCGGTCGCGGTCGCAGGCGGAGGATGCCGAGCGCATCACCGCGCTCACGGGCGCCGGATTCAGCCGGACCGACACGGTCATCCCCGTCACGGGGAAGACGATCTCCGACTTCACCGACCCGTGGGGCACTCGCTGGCAGCTCAGCGACTGACCCGGTGCGCTCGTCCGCTGAGCGGGCTTTGTCCACCGGATGTCCGTTCCTGCGGCCGAGAACGTGCGTCTCGTGGACAAAGCCGAGCGCGTGCGCGCGGCCTCGCGGGCCGGGTGGGTGCGCGCGTTCAGGAGGCGGCGAAGCGCGCGTGGACGCGGGCCGAGATCGTGACGTCCTCGGGCTTCAGGTCGAGGCCGCCCGACTCCTTCGCGGCGGCAGCGGCGCGGGCCATCGGCGCAGCCGGGGCGGCGGACTGCGGGCGCGACTCGTCCCCGAGCATCCCCGGGTCGGCGATCGCCAGCGGCCGCACGGTGGTCAGCCCGAGGCTCTGAGCGTAAGCGGAGGCGCGGGTCACCGCATCCTGCACCGCCCGGTGCTGCGCGTCGGCGCTGAGCCGCTCCTTCGTGACCTCGGTGAGCGCCCAGCGGATGCCCGTGATCGTCACGCCCTCGAGCGCCGCGGTCGACTCCACCCACGCCGCGAGCCTCGCGAGGTCGGCGAACTTGACCTCCGACGCCACCGCGGCGTGGTGCACGAGCGGCAGCTGCTTCCCGTCCTTGTTCCACGGGCGCTCGCTCCACACGCGCAGACGGTCGGCCGACCACCAGGTCACGGCGCCGTCGGTCCGCATCCGCTCGGCCTCTTCGGCGATCCGGCCGTGCAGCGACGTCGTGCGGGCGACGACCGGTTCGCGGTCGGGGCCCTGGAAGCCCACGCTCACCAGTACCGTCCCGCGCTCGGCGGGGTGGTGGTGATCGAAGTGGCCCTCGACGGTGATGACGGTCTCGCTCATGACGGCACCCTACCGGGGGTGCGTCCGCATCCTCTCGGAGGGGCGTCCGCATCGTGCCGGGAGGCGTCGGCATCCTGTCGGGAGAGGATGGAGGGATGAGCGACGAGAGCTGGGACGAGCGGATCGAGGCCTTCTGGCGCGACTTCGACGAGGACGACCGGGACGGCATGCGAGAGAGCATGCGGATGCTCGTGGCCGAGCGCCCCGACGGCGATGCGGAGGCGCTGTACGAGTGGGCGTCCGTGCACGACTCCCTCGGATACGAGCAGGAGGCCGTCGACCTCTACCGGTCCGCGCTCGAGGCCGGACTGGACGGGGAGCGTCGGCCCCAGGCGGTGATCCAGCTCGCGAGCTCGCTGCGCAACGTCGGCGAGCCCGACGCCGCCGTCGAGCTGCTGCTCCGGGGCTGACTCCGGAGTTCCGACGGCTTCTGCACCAACTCCGGACTCAGTGCGGCGTGTCGCGGCGAGAGTCCGGAGTTGGCTCAGCCCGGCCAACCAGGGGCGTGGCTGACCCCATGCCGGTGGCCGGGCGGATGCGGTCCCGTGCGCCCCGTCTGCCTTCCGGCTGGGACTGTTTCGAGCGAGCTAACTCCGGAGTTCCGGCCCGATCGGAGCCAACTCCGGACTCGGCACGGCGTGTCGCGGTGAAAGTCCGGAGTTGGCCCGGGCGCAGCACCGCGTCCGCGCACCGCGCGAGGCGCGCCGCGGCGGCGCCGGCGGCGGGGCGTGCGGGGGAGGCGGGACGGAGGTAGGACGGTGGGCATGAGCGACGCGATCTCTCCGCGGGAGTTCCGCGCGGCGGACGGCACCGCCGACTGGCGGGTGGTGGGCGACGGCGCCCGCGCCTGGTTCGACACCGGCGACTTCGCCACGGGCGCCGCCCTCGTGGCGGCCATCGGTCGGGCGGCGGAGGAGCTCGAGCACCACCCCGACCTCGACCTCCGCTACGCGGGTCTCGCCGTGCGGCTGGTCAGCCACGACCTCGGCGACATCAGCCGACGCGACCTCGAGCTGGCCCGCCGCATCTCGCAGGCGGCGAGCGAGCTCGGCGTCCGCGCCGACCCATCGCGGGTGCAGAGCATCCAGATCGCCATCGACGCCGTCGACGTCGCGGCCGTCCGAGCGTTCTGGCAGGCGGTGCTCGGGTACGAGCCCCGCGACGAGGCCGACCTCGAGGACGCACGCGCCGTCGGGCCGAACGTGTGGATCCAGCAGATCGAGGCGCGGCGGCCCGAGCGCAACACGATCCACATCGACGTCTACGTCGGCCGCGACCGCATCGAGGAGCGCATCGCGGCGGCGCTCGCCGCGGGCGGCCGGATCGTCCGCGACGCGGACGCCCCCGAGTGGTGGACGCTCGCCGACCCCGAGGGCAACGAGGTCGATCTCGCCCCCTGGCGCGACGACAGCGAGTGGAGCGCCTGACTCAGCCCGACGGGACGACCGCGAGAGGCCGTCCGCTCAGAGCCGACAGCCGGCGGCGGAGGTCCGGAGGCTACGCCTCGGGCCCCGACTGCGTCACGCCGTGGTGGGAGGGGATCGTCGGGTAGTGGTCGGATGCGGTCTCCTCGAGGGGCGCATCGGGGTCGCGATCGTCGGCGTCGAGCTGCGATGGATCGTCGGTGAGCAGCCCGTCGGGATCCTTCGGGTCGTGCTCGCCGGTGATGCGCTCGTCGTAGGGGATGCCGTGCTTGTCGTCGCTCACGATGCTCACGCTACCGCGGTGCGCTCCCGGCGGCAGCGGGCCCGGCCGCACCCGCGACCGCGGATCCGACGTCCCCCGCGGCACCGGCGCCGCCTGCATCCGCACCCGCCCGCCCCCGCCCGGTGCGCGCCGCCGCCACGCTGGGCGCGAGCAGCGGCAGCGTCACCGAGCACAGCGGGCCGATGAGCGCCGCGAACACGACCGTCCCCACGCCCACGTTCCCGCCGAGCAGCCACCCGATGAGCAGCACCGAGCCCTCGACGCCGGTGCGTCCCACCCAGATCGGCCATCCGGTGCGGGAGTGGATGCCCGTCATCAGTCCGTCGCGCGGCCCCGGCCCCATCCGCGCGCCGATGTAGATCCCGCTCGCCACCGCCAGCAGGATCAGGCCCGCGGCGAACACCAGCACCTGCATCGGCAGCGACGTCTGCTCGGGCACGAGCCAGAGGCCGAGCTCGATCGCCGGGCCGACCCACAGCACGTTGACGAGGGTGCCGACCCCCGGACGCTGACGCAGCGGGATCCAGAGCAGCAGCACGAGCAGGCCGATCACGTTGGTGAGGAGTCCGATGCCCCATCCCGTCACGTGCGACCAGCCCTGCGCGAACACCGTCCACGGATCGACGCCGATGCCCGCGCGGATCATCAGCGCATCCGCGAACCCGTAGAGGGTGAGGCCGGCGAGCAGCCGGAGGAAGCGGAGGGAGAAGCCGAGCATGAGAGCAATCCAATCGGCGCATTGGCTACCGATCAAGAATCCAATTCGGATACGGTGGTCCCATGTCTCCCACCCGGATCGGTACGCGCTCCCTCCTCGGCCTGCTCGGCGACTGGCGCGGGGCGGCCCCCGGCCCGTCGTATCTGGCGCTCTTCGACCGGATCCGGCTGCTCATCCTCGATGGTCGGATCGCCGCCGACACCCGCCTTCCGGCGGAGCGCGACCTCGCCGCCACTCTGGGCGTCAGCCGCACGATGGTGTCGGCGGCCTACCGCGAGCTGCGCGAGGCGGGCTACACCGAGAGCCTCCGCGGATCCGGGAGCGTCACCCGCCTGCCCGGACGCGCGCCGATCGGCGGGCACGACACCACCGGCGACTACATCGACTTCACGAAGGCGACCCTCCCCGCGCATCCCGGGCTCTATCCCGCCACGCAGCGGGTGATGGACGACTACGCGCGCCAGCTCGGCGGATCGGGCCTCGATCCGTTCGGACTTCCCGAGCTCCGCGAGGCGGTCGCGGCGCGGTACACCCAGCGGGGGCTGCCGACCTCGGTGGACCAGGTGATGATCACGATCGGCGCCCAGCACGCGATCTTCCTCCTCGCCCGCGTGCTGCTCGCCCGAGGCGACCGCGCCGTCGTCGAACTGCCGAGCTACCCGCACGCGTACGAGGCGCTCCGGGCGGCGGGAGCGCGCCTGGTGCCCGTCACGGTCACCGCGAAGGGCAGCGCCTCGGGCGACGATCGGCGGCACGGATGGGACGCCCAGGAGATCGAGCAGGCCTTCAGCCGCACCGGTCCGACGCTGGCCTACCTCATGCCCGACTTCCACAACCCGACCGGTGAGTCGATGCCGGAGGCGCTCCGGCCGCTGGTGCTGCGCGAGGCCACCCGGAACGGCGCCCTCGTCGTGGTCGACGAGACCACGGCAGAGCTCGACATCGACCGGTCGCAGTCCTTCCTGCCGTTCCCGGCGTACGGCGACGACGTGTCGAGCGAGTCCGCCGTGCTCCTCGGTTCGGTGGGGAAGACCATCTGGGCGGGCATGCGGGTGGGGTGGATCCGCGCACAGCCCGGCCTCATCCGGAAGCTCGCGGCGGCCCGATACGCGGGCGACCTGGGCACGCCGGTGCTCGAGCAGCTGGTCGTCGCCGACCTGCTGCGCGACTTCGAGGCCGTGCTCGACGTCCGGCGGGAGCAGCTGCGCGAGGGCCGCGATGCGGTGCTGCGGATGCTCGGCTCGCACTTCCCGGAGTGGCGCCTGCCCCGCGTGGAGGGTGGCCTCGCGGTGTGGGCCGGCCTCGGCGCGCCGGTCAGCTCCCAGCTCGCGCTCGCGGCCCGCGCCCAGGGCCTCCTCATCACGGCGGGCCCGCGGTTCGGGCTGGACGGCGCGCTCGAGCGCTTCATCCGCATCCCCATCGGGCAGCCCACCGCGGAGCTCGAGCGCGGCATCGAGGCGCTCGCCACCGCCTGGTCGGGCCTCTCCCGCGGCACCCTCCCGCCCGTCGACGTCTTCGCCGACGTCGTCTGACCCGCCCGCGGCGCAGCTTTCGCGCCCTGTTTGGCGTTTCGCTCGGTCAATGGGCGCGCGAAACGCCAAACAGGCCGCGAAACCTGGGATGGCGGGCGGGCGGGCGAGCGAGCGCGAGTGCGCGAGCGCGGCTACGCCGGGCGGAGGACGCCGACGGGCTGCGTCCAGCCGCGGCCGGCGCGGAGGCGCCCGGCGACGAGGCGCTCGAGCGACGTGCGCGGCACCACCGCCGCAGGGTCGAGCACCTCGGCGAGCGGGCGGCGGAACACGAACCGCGCCGCGGCCTCGGCGCCGTCCTCGCCCGACGGGTGGTCGGGGAGCACCAGCTCGAACCGCCGCGCGAACGCCGCGATGTTGCTCGCGGGAAGCTCGGCCTGAAGCACGGGGTCGAGCAGCCAGCTCGTGCAGCTGAAGCGGTCGCTCCCGGTGAAGGAGCGGATGCGCATGAGGGACGCGTCGACCGACGCGGGGTCGAGCGGCCCCTCCTGCGGGATGTGCAGCGCGTGCCCCCACTCGCCGGCCCGGCGCTCCACCTGCAGCCGACCGATCTGCACCACGTCCCCGCGCAGGATCTCGATCATCCAGTCCAGCACGGACGCGGCGTCATCCGGCCGATGCGACCGTCGCAGGTCGCCCAGGGTCGCCTCGACCACATCAGCAGGGATGCCCAGGGCGAGCTGCCTCTCGCGCGCCTCGGGCTCGAGCTCCAGAAGAACGGCGAGGGCAGCAGCATTCGACACCCCGTCGGAGGCCAGACGGGGGTCGGAATCGACGACCGGCTCCGGGTCGCGCAGGGCGTCCCGGAGCCGGTCGAGGAGGGCGTCGCTGCTCAGCGCTTGCCGCCGCGCGAGCCGGAGGGCGTGCGGTTCTCGGCGCTGACCATCCACGCCAGCTGCTCGAGGCGCTCGATGATGGCGTGCAGGATGTCGGCGCTCGTCGGGTCGGCGTCGTCGACCTCGTCGTGCACCTCGCGGATGCGCGCCACGGTCGCCTCGATGCGCTGGGTGATGAGGTCGACGGTGTCGGTGGTGAGGATCTCGCCGTTGGGGTACTCCGGCAGCGTGGTCGTCGCGGCCACGGTGTCGCTGCGGCCGTCGGGGGCGGCGTGCAGCGCGCGCAGGCGCTCGGCGACCGTGTCGCTGAACTCGCGCGCGGCGTCGACGATCTCGTCGAGCTGGAGGTGGAGGTCGCGGAAGTTCTTCCCCACGACGTTCCAGTGGGCCTGCTTGCCCTGGATGTGGAGCTCGATCAGGTCGACCAGCACGGCCTGCAGGTCGTCGGTCAGGGCCTTGGGTGCGACGAAGCCGTGCTCGGCGTTCTGGCGGCGGGTGTTGCGGGCGCCGCCGTCGGCGGGGACCTCGACGTGTCGTTCGATGGTGTCGGTCATCGGATGTCCTTTCCGTAGGGGGTGACGAGAGGGGGAGTGGGGAGGAGCGGGGCGCTCAGAGGTCGACCTGGTCGTTGCGGCCCACGTCGGGCTGCCCGCCGCTCACGGCGGCGCGTGCGTACTTCAGGAGGCGGATCGGGGCGGGGGAGTCGACCGCCCAGAACTCCGCCGACTCGGCGTGCACCTTCAGCAGGGCCACCGACGGGTCGTCGCGGCCCTCCGGGAACCAGGCCTCGGCGCCGGTCGACCAGAGCTCGTCGATCTTCGTCGCATCCCTGGAGATCGAGGCGGTGCCCGCGATCGACAGGAACCCCTTGCCCGATTCGATCGCCACGTTGACCGAGGGATCGGCGCGGACCTCGTCGGTCTTCTCGCTCGGGTCCTGGGTGAAGAACCAGAGGTCGCCGGTGAACGTGTCGTCCTGCACCGCGAGGGGGCGGGAGTGGAGGTCGCCGTCGGCGGTCCGGCTGGTCACGAACGCGACACGCGCCGCCTTGACGATGGCCGCGATGGTCTCGATGTCGTCCTGATCGCTCATGATCCCGACCGTACGCCGGGCCGCCGACGGTCGCAGCGGTTTGTCAGCCGCCTATCACCGAGCCGGCCGACAGCACGCCGATCAGCCAGGACAGCGCGCAGAGGGCGGCCACCCCGACCGCGACCGAGCCGACCACGAGGGCTCGGGTCTGCCGCTGCCGGGTGGCCTTCGCGCGGAAGCGCCTCTGCCGGGCCCGCGCCTCGCGGCGGGACGCCGGCGGCTCGGAGAGCTCGAGGAGCTCGGCGGTGGACAGCTCGGTGTCGCCGATCGTGGTGGTCTCGGCCTGCAGGCTCCGCAGCACCTTCGTGACGGCCTCGGCCGAGGGCCTCGCGGAGGGATCACGTGAGGTCATGACCGTGAGCAGCTCCTGCCACTCGGGCGGCAGGTCGCTCGGCACGTCCGCATCCTTGAAGATGCGCGCCGTGGCCGACTCGATGAGCGTGCCGGGGAAGGCCCGCTCTCCGGTCATGGCCTCGAGCAGCACGAGACCGAGGGAGTAGATGTCGCTCGCCGTGGTGAGCGCATCCCCCTTCGCCTGCTCGGGGCTGAGGTAGCTGGCCGTGCCGATCACGGCGCCCTCGACGGTGAAGCGGCTGCCGTCGACGAACTGCGCGATCCCGAAGTCGGTGAGCTTGGCGACGAACGGCAGGTCGCGTCCGGCGTTGTCGGTGAGCAGGATGTTCGCGGGCTTGACGTCGCGGTGCACGATCGAGCGCGAGTGCACGTAGGCCAGGCCGTCGGCGATCTGGGCGCCGATCACCGCCGTCTCGAACCCCGAGAGCGGTCCGCTCTTCACCAGGTCGCGGAGCGTGCGGTCGCTGGCGAGCTCCATGACGACGAAGCGGCGGGCCTCACCGCCGTCGAACGAGTGGGCGCCCGCGTCGTAGACGCTGACGAGGCTCGGATGCGCGAGCTGGGCCAGCAGATGGATCTCGCGCTCCTGGTCGATCCGCTCGGCGGCGGTGCTGCCCTCTGAGCTGAAGACCTTGACGGCGACCTCCCGACCGAGCACGGCGTCGCTGGCCTGGTAGACCGAGGCCATGCCGCCGGTGCCGAGGGTCGTGTGCAGCAGGTAGCGCTCGGACACGGTGTGACCGTGGGCGTGCTGCGAGACGTTGGGCACGGAGTGCTCCTGGCATCGGTCGCTGATCGGTTCGGGTCGATCGTCGAGGTGGACAGCAGCGCGCTGGGACGACGGGGTGAGCCGTGCCCTCATGGTATCCGGACGCGACCGTTTCGGCTCTCATCCGCGCCGCGAGGCTTGACCGCGGCGCGAGGACCCGCTAGGGGAGCTGTCGCGCCGAGTCGCCGGGCCACGTCTTCGCATCCTGGTGCGGCCACACCACCTTCTGGATGATGATGATCGCCGACGCGGCGACCGGGATCGCGACGAGCGCGCCCAGCACGGATCCCAGGGCGCCTCCGGCCACCGCGGCGATCACGACGATCGACCCCGGCACCTTCACCGCCCGGTTCATGATGCGAGGGCTGAGGACGTACGCCTCGACCTGCATGTAGATCACGTAGTAGATCGCGGCCGCGAGGGCGGTGGTGGGCGAGGCGAACAGGCAGACCAGCGTGATGATGACCGCACCCGAGAGCGTGCCGACCAGCGGGATCAGCGACCCGAGGAACGCGATGAACGCGAACAGCACGGGCAGCGGCGCCTGGATGATCGACAGGTAGATGAAGCTGAGGACTCCGTTGATGGCGGCGAGGGTGACCTGGCCGACGACGTACCGCCCCACGGCGCCCGTGACGTCCTCGGTGAGGGAGGCGAAGCGCTTCCGCTTGTTCGCCGGCACGAAGCGGTACGCCACGCGCTTCATGCTCCGCAGCGACGCGAGGAAGTAGAGGGTGAGGATCAGGACGATCACCGACCCGGTGAGACCGCTGGCGATGCCCGATCCCACCGCGAGCAGTCCGCCGCCGAGCGCCAGCAGGTTGTTCGGGTCCTGGATGAAGCCGGTCGCCCCCTGCATGGCCTGGTCGATGTCGACGGCGCCGCCCAGCTGGGCCTCGATGCCCTTGACGAAGTCGCTGTTGCCGAAGTCGCTGACGATCTGGGGGAAGTGGGTGATGAAGTTACCCGTCTGCTGCACGATCAGCGGGATCACCGTGAACAGCAGGCCCGCGAACACGCCGATCACCGCGGCGAAGACGATGGCGATCGCCAGTCCCCTCGGCATCTTCCGCTCGAGCCACGACACCAGGGGATCCAGGCCCAGCGCGATGAAGAGGGCCAGGCCGACGTAGACGAGGACGGTGCTCAGCTGGGTGACCGCGCCGCCGATGAGCAGCGACAAGAGGACGCCGAGTCCGCCGACGAGCCCGATCCGGAAGGCGTTGACGCGCACCGGAGGGAAGCTGGACTCCCCGGCCACCGTGACGTCCGAGCCCTCGACCGGCGACATCGTCCCCTGCGCTGCGGCCGACTGCGCCGCGGCCGACTGGGCCGCTGCCGTCTGTGCCGGTGCCGACCGGGTCCCTCTGATCCGTCTGCCGAACATCCGGCACCTCCGCTTCCTCTGCGGTCACCCTACTGCGCCGCCGCCACCACGGCTCATCCGGTCGGGGCGCCCCGCAGGCGCAGGCCACCCTCGTGATCCGCACCCCCGCGCCCCTATGATCGGCGTATGGGAAAGCTGATCTACGGGAGCTCGGGGATCGAGATCGAGTTCGACGATCGCACCCTGACACACCTCCAGATCGTGATCGCCGCCAAGCTGCGTCGCAGGGAGAGCTTCTTCTTCTCCTGGAAGGACGACCCGGCGGTGGGCGACGGCCGTTCGAGCATCTGGCTCGACGCCTCCATCCCTCTCTACTTCAAGTACGCGGGCGGACGCGTCCCGGCGATCAACCGCGACTGGATCGAGGTGCTCACCGCCTCGAGCAACGGCAGCGGCGGGCTGCAGTTCAGCGAGGAGCCGCGAGGGCCCGTGGGTCAGGCCGCGGCCAACGGGTCCGGCAACGGGCTCACCACCACTCCCGCGACCGTCCGCTGACACCGCGCCTCGACCGTGCGCTGACGACCGGCCCCGCGCGACGGGATGTCCGGTGACCCGGGCTGAGCGGAGACGGCCGCGCGCGGGCGCTCGCGGCCGTCCACCGGCTCACCGGGTCTACCGTAGCCTGCGCCTGCGCTGACCGATCGCGATCCCGACGCCCAGCGCGAGCACCCCGACGAGCGCCCAGGGGAGCTCCGGGGCGGCGCCGGTGTCGGCGAGGCGATCTCCGCCGGCCGCGGCGGGCACGGGGACCGGCGCAGGCGAGGGGCCGGGCGGAGCCGGGCTCGGGCCCACGAGCGCGGCGAGCAGTCCGTCGGGGTCGACGAGACCCGCACCGATCCAGGCCGGTGTCGTCGCGCCCGCGTAGGCCTCGTTCGCCGAGACGTCGTCGGCGGTGAGGATCATCTGCTGCCGGATCTCGTCGGCGGTCGCCTGAGGCGCCGCGGCCTGGGCGAGGGCGGCGACGGCCGCGACGGAGGGGGCCGCCGCCGACGTCCCGTAGAACCGCCAGACGTCGGGCTGCTCCGTGCTGTTCTGGCCGAAGAACGTGGTCTGCTCGCCGTCCACGCCGGTGATCTGGGGCTTGAACAGGGTGAGGGGCGAGGGATACCTCGGCGAGGGCGTCCGATCCGCGTGCACGGGTTCGAAGAGGTACGTCGACGGTCCGGACGAGGAGAAGTCCTCGAGCTGCGACGTGTCGAGGACGGACGCGGCCGCGACCGCGATCGTGGCGGGGTCGCCCGCGTGCGCCCAGACCGTCGGGCCCACGACCACGTCAGGTGACGTCGTGTCCTGGAGCGCGCTCAGGGACAGTCCGCTCGTCTTCCACTTCACGCGCAGCTCCGCATCGGGAGTCGCCGTGGCGGGATCCATCCGCTCGCGCACGAGGACGAGGTCGTAGTCGGCGCTGGCGCGGACGGGCACGGAGACGGAGATCGAGGGTGTGTCGCGGTCCGCCTGCACCGGCAGGTTGACGAGCGTCCCCGTCGCGTGGTCGAGGAGGAGCGGGATGATCGTGGTCGTCAGGCCGTACATCGGCTCCGACCACTGCGTCATGAGCGTGCCGCCCTTCTCCGCCGTCGCGGCGGTCAGCGCGAGGGTGGCGCGGGGCTGGTCGGTGCCGCCCGACATGTCGGCGCAGTCGATCGTCCCCGTCGGCGACCACTGGTCGACGATGTCGAGCACCGCGGTCGGGCAGGTCATGGGGTGGAAGGCGGTCGTCTCCCAGGAGCCGATCGACTGGCCCGGCTCGTCGCCGAGGGTGCCGATCGAGGTGGCGTTCCCCGCGGAGCTGAGGAGGGTGACGCCGTCGTCGTTCGCCTCGGCGATCGCCGAGGCGACGAGCCCGCGCTGCCAGAGGGTCTCCTCGGGGAACCACACGTCGTCGACGATGACCGTCGCGCCGGCCTCGTGCAGCATCCGGACCGAGTCGGCCAGCGTGCTCTGTCCCGGACCCGCCGCCGCGAAGAGCAGGGTCGCCCCGGGGGCGGCCGAGTGGATGATCTGAGCCATCGCACGCCCCTCGTCGCTGCCCTGCCCGGTCGTGTCGTCGACGAGCACGCGCACGGCGGTCTCGTAGCCGCAGGGGTTGCCCGGTCCGGGGAGCGCCCCGGCGGCGACGTCCTGCGCCGGGGTCGTGAGGGCGTGCGGGGCGCCCGCGAACGAGTCGGAGAGGATCCCGACGACGACCCCGGTGCCGTCGACGCCGAACTTCTCGCGGACCCCGGCGGTGCCGAGCGCCGAGTCGACGTCGGAGGGGATGCTGCGGCAGGACGGGGCGGCCGCGGCAGCGACGTCCGGTGCGCCGGCGGCCGGGCCTCCCAGCGCGGGGGTGTCGGAGGTCACACCGCTCAGCGCGGGCGAGACCTCGACCACGCCGGGGATCGCGGCGAGGTCGTCGAAGCGGCTCGGGGCGACGGAGACGAACACCTCGGGCGCGCTCCGCGCCGTCCTCGCGATCTCGCCGAGGCCGGTCACCGCGGCCAGTCCGGCCTGCAGCGCGTCGTCGTCGGCGAACACCACTCCGACCAGGACGCGGGCGGCGTCGTCCACCACCAGGGCGGAGGCGCCGTCGGTCGACAGACCCGACGCGGCCTCACCCTCGGCGGAGCCCGGGGCCGCGCCCGACTCGGCGAGCTCGGTGAGCGCCGGGTTCACGATGGGCGCCTCGTCGCCCGAGACGGGCTCCGCGTGGGCGGGCCCGGCGATCAGGAGGACGGCCAGCGCGGTCGCGCCCAGGCAGGCGGCCAGCGGGCGGTGTCGGATCGATGTCACTGCTTCCCCTTCAGCGTCGGGTGCACGGCCGACGACCCCGGAATCGTCTCGGACACGGCCCGCCTCCGGGGTGAAGACGAGCAGAACCACCTACGTCGGATCGCGCGTGCTCGGGTGACGCTCGGGTTGACGTCGTCCCCGGATGGGATGCTTGTCCTCGGGGACCGCTGTGCGCGGGCCACGAGGACACCGAGAGAGGATCCTGGATGAGCTTCCTGGCCGTGCTGAGCATGAGGAACCGCGCGCTCATCGCCCTCATCACCGTCGTCGTCGCCGTCTTCGGCGGCGTTGCGCTCACGAGCCTCAAGCAGGAGCTCATCCCGTCGATCGAGTTCCCCAGGATCACCGTCGTCACCTCGTATCCCGGGGCGAGCCCCGAGGTGGTGAACGACGAGGTGTCGACGCCGATCGAGGCCGCGATCCAGGGCATCGAGGGCATCGAGTCGACGTCGGCCACGTCGAGCACGAACCAGTCGGTGGTCAACGCGTCGTTCACCTACGGGACCGACCTGGCCGGCGCCGAGCAGAAGGTCACGCAGGCGATTTCCCGCATCTCCGGGAGCCTCCCCGAGGACCTCGACCCCCAGGTGGTCAGCGGGAGCATCGCCGACCTGCCGGTGATCGCGATCGCCGTGACGTCGGGAGCCGACGCCGACGCCGCAGCACAGAAGCAGCTCGCGTCGCAGCTCGACACCATCGCCGTGCCCGCCCTGGAGAAGGCCGACGGCGTGCGCGCGGCCGATGTGTTCGGCGCCATCGGGCAGCGGGTCACCATCACCCCGAACCAGGGCGCGCTGCTCCAATACGGCCTGACCACCCGCGACATCACCAACGCCGTCACGTCGAACGGCCGGCTCATCCCGAGCGGCAGCATCACTCAGGACGGCCAGACCTACAGCGTGCAGTCCGGCTCGAAGCTGTCGTCCACCGACGACATCGCCGCCCTCCCGCTGCCGGCACTCGGGCCGGACGGAGTCGTGACGATCGGGTCGGTCGCCTCCGTGGCGCTCACCGACGACCCGCAGACCTCGATCTCGCGCGTGAACGGCGAGCCCGCGCTCACCCTCTCGGTCACGAAGCTCCCCGCCGCGAACACGGTCGAGGTCTCCCACGCGGTCCGCGACGTCATCCCGACGCTCGAGGCCGACATCCCGGGCACGACCTTCACGGTGGTGTTCGATCAGGCGCCGTTCATCGAGCAGTCGATCGAGTCGCTCACGACCGAGGGCCTGCTCGGGCTCGGCTTCGCCGTGATCGTGATCTTCGTCTTCCTGCTGTCGATCAGGTCGACGCTCGTCGCGGCCATCTCCATCCCGACCTCGGTGCTCATCACCTTCATCGGCCTGCAGACAGCCGGCTACACCCTCAACATCCTCACGCTGGGTGCGCTGACGATCGCCATCGGGCGCGTGGTCGACGACTCCATCGTCGTCATCGAGAACATCAAGCGACATCTCGCCAGTCCGAGTGCACAGGGCCTCGCACCCGCGGCCGCCGGGCGGATGCGCGCCAAGCTCATCGTCGACGCCGTGCGCGAGGTGGCGGGCGCGATCACCGCCTCCACCATCACGACGGTCGCGGTCTTCCTCCCGATCTCGTTCGTGGAGGGTGCGACCGGCGAGCTGTTCCGGCCGTTCGCCCTCACCGTGACCATCGCCCTGCTCGCCTCGCTGCTGGTCGCGCTCACCATCGTGCCCGTGCTGGCCTACTGGATCGTGCGCCCGCCCAAGCCCAAGCCGGCGTCGGGGGAGGCCACGAAGACGACCCCCGCGGGGGCGAGCGCAGCGCAGGCGAGCGCGGACGGCGAGCCGCCCGTCCACCACGGCGAGCACGCGGGCGCCGCCCCGCACGACGTCCCCGACGCCTCGTCGCCGACGGCGGCCCCGGACGGCCACGGCGCCCACGCGCTCCCCGCCTCGACCGGCGCGACCGCCGTGCTCACCCGCCGGCGTGCGCAACGCGACGAGCCGGAGACGGCCGACGAGCCGCAGACCGCACTGCAGCGCCGCTACCTCCCGATCCTCGGCTGGACGCTCCGCCACTCGTGGATCACCCTCGCCGGCGCGATCGTGATCCTCCTCGGCACCGTCCCGCTGCTGGGCCTCCTGCAGACGAACTTCCTCGGCTCGAGCGGCCAGAACACGTTCACGGTCACCCAGTCCGTCCCGGTCGGCTCGAGCCTCCAGTCCCAGTCCGACATCGCGTCGGCCAGCGAGGGCCTGCTGGAGGGCGTCGACGGGGTCGAGACCGTGCAGACCACCATCGGGTCGAGCGGCTCCCTGCTGCGCGACGCCTTCGCCGGCGGGGGCGGCGGGTCGATCACCTACAACGTGACGACGGCAGAGGGCGCCGACCAGGAGGCCATCCAGGCGGATGCGCGCACCGCGCTGGAGGGTCAGCCGGACCCGGGCGAGATCAGCGTGTCGGCCTCGCAGGGCTTCGGCGGGTCCAGCGACATCACGGTCGACATCACGGCGACGAACCAGGGCGACCTGCAGACCGCCTCGGATGCCGTGCTCTCCGCGGTGCAGGGTCTCGGCGGCGTCGCGGAGGCCACGTCGAGCCTCAGCGCATCCCTGCCGTTCGTGCAGGTCGCCGTCGACCGCCAGAAGGCCGCGGCCGCGGGCCTGTCCGAGGTCGCGGTCGGCACGATCGTGTCGCAGACCCTGCAGCCGACCAGCGTCGGCTCGATCACGATCGACGACACCCAGTACACGATCTACCTGCAGTCGGCCGAGCCGCCGCAGACCACCGATCAGCTCCAGAGCCTCCCCATCCCCACCGCGACCGGCGTCGTCCCCCTGTCGTCCCTCGCCACGGTGAGCATCTCGGAGGGGCCGACGGCGATCACGACCGAGCGCGGCGTGCGCACCGCCTCCGTCACGGTGACCCCGAGCGGCGACGACCTCGGCGCGTCGAGCCGCGAGCTGCAGGCCGCGATCGACGGCGTCTCGCTGCCCGCGGGCGCGTCGGCCACGCTGGGCGGCGCCACGGCCGATCAGGCGGAGGCGTTCGGCCAGCTGTTCCTCGCGCTGCTCGTCGCCATCCTCATCGTGTACGTCGTCATGGTCGCGACGTTCAAGAGCCTCATCCAGCCGCTGCTGCTGCTGTCGTCGGTGCCGTTCGCGGCCACGGGCGCCATCCTGCTCCAGGTGATCACGGGTGTGCCGCTGGGTGTGCCCTCCATCATCGGCCTCCTGATGCTGGTGGGCATCGTGGTCACCAACGCCATCGTGCTCGTCGACCTGGTGAACCAGTACCGGACCCGCGGGCTGAGCGTGAGGGAGGCCCTCGTCGAGGGCGCCTCGCGGAGGCTCCGCCCTATCCTCATGACGGCGCTGGCGACCATCTTCGCCCTCCTCCCCATGGCCATCGGGCTCACCGGTGGGGGCGGCTTCATCTCGCAGCCGCTCGCGTTGGTCGTGATCGGCGGACTCGTGTCGTCGACCGTGCTCACGCTCATCGTGCTGCCGGTGCTCTACAACCTCTACGAGGGCGGTCGTGAGCGTCGCGCCCGCCGCCGGGAGGAGCGCGCCGCCGCCCGCCTCGCCTGACCGCTCGGGGCATCGAGTGCTCGGTCCTGGTCGTCGTTCCACCGCGGATGCGACCAGAACTGAGCACTCGTCGGCCTCAGGGCGTAGGGTGAGGGGCAGATTCGAGACTGCGACGGTGCAGCTGGCTCGGGGGCAAGCCCGTGCGCCGTGGCGAGAGCACGGGAGGCGCGACGGTGCGCAAGGAACGACGGGGGAACGCGGTCGCCGCACTCTGCGGCGCGCTCATGCTGGTGGCGGGGTTGGTCATGATGGCCGGCGGTGTCGAGGCGGGGCTCCTCGTCACGCTGTTCGGCGGCACGACGTCGATCGTGTTCGCCGTGGCCGCCATCCGCATGCGCATGTGAGCTCGGGCCCCTCGCCGGGAGGCCGGATGAACGGGACGTGAAACGTCATAACGGTTCGGTCTCGAGGGCCTTCGGCGGGCCTTCGGGGGCGTAGCGTCGAAGTCGACCGCGTGGACGACGAGAGGGGAGACCCGTGGACGACAGACCTGGTGTGCCCGACGTCGTGACGAGCTTCGTGGGCTTCTTCGTCGCCGTCGGACTGGCCCTCGGCGTCACCGCGATCCTCGCCGACAAGCCCGCGCTGCTGCTGTTCTCCCTGGTCTCCTTCGCGTTCGCCGTGTCGTCCCTGGTGCTCGGTCATCGGGGCCGTTCCCGCGCCGAGGCCGACCGGGCGGTGGCCGCCGAGGAGCTCGAGATCGTGGGTGAGGCGCGGGTCGTCGACGAGCGACTCTGACGACCGCGAGAGGCGAAGGACGCGCACTCTGACCGATCGTTCAGTTTCCGACCGATCGGTCAGGCTACTCTCGAGGGCATGAGCCCGACCCCAGCGGCCCGTCCGGGTCCCTCCGCCCGCCCCGCCGCGTCCACTCGACCCGCTGCGTCCACCCGACCCGACGCCGCCGACGACCTGCGCGCCATCGCCCTGCGGATGTTCGCCCAGACCGGGTACGCCGGGACCAGCCTCCAGCAGATCGCCGACGCCGCCGGCTACTCGAAGTCGAGCGTGCTCTACCACTTCTCCTCGAAGGAGGCGCTCTTCGAGTCGGCCATCGAGCCCGCGGTGAAGACGCTGGGCGCCTTCCTCGACAACAGCGTCCGCCGCGTCCGCTCCGCCGAGGAGCTCGAGGCCTTCGTCGAGGAGTTCATCGACGTCATGCTCGCCCACCGGTCCGAGGTGCACATCATCATCAACCAGGGCCGGACGCTGGCCGACATCGGGCTCATCGACGAGGCGCTCGGGTACATCGAGCGCATCGGTGAGTCGGTCATGGCCGAGCTGCCGTCGGCGACGGAGCGCATGCGCCTCAGCATCGCCCTCGCCGGCGCCGCCTACATCCTCGCCGTCTCCCCGGTCGATCCGGACGACGACGAGATGCCCGTCGACGAGGTCAGGGAAGCCCTCGTCGAGGTCCTCACCGACCTCCTCCGCCCGCTGTCGGCCTGACCCAGGAGAGCTTCCCATGGCCACCTTCCTCTACCGGATCGGACGGTTCGCCTACCGGCGGGCCTGGTACGTCATCGCCACCTGGGTGCTCGCGCTCGGCGCGGTGCTCGGAGCCGGGCTCGCCCTCGGCGGCCAGTTCCAGGAGAGCTTCACGATCCCGGGCACCGAGTCTCAGCAGACCATCGACCAGCTCGACCGCGTCTTCCCGCAGGTGGCGGGGGCGTCGGCGCAGGTCGTGTACCAGGCGCCGAAGGGCTCCACCGTCGACGACCCCGCGGTGAAGCAGGCCATCCAGGACATGGCGACCACGATGGGCGATCTCGACCAGGTCGCGGCCGTCGTCGACCCGTACTCGGAGTACGCCACCAACGCGATCTCCGAGGACCGCACCATCGCCTATACGCAGGTGCAGTTCGACGGGCCCGCCACCGACGTCACGACGCAGACGCTCGACGAGCTGCAGGCGGAGGCCGCCCCAGTGGAGGCGGACGGCGTCCGCGTGGAGTTCGGCGGCTCGGTGTTCCAGGAGGTGTCGTTCGGACTGACCTGGACCGAGGCGGTCGGCGTGCTCTTCGCCGGCGTGGTGCTCTTCGTCACGTTCGGATCGCTGCTCGCGGCCGGGATGCCGCTGCTGTCCGCGATCCTCGGGGTCGGGCTGTCCTCCGGCGCGATCATGGTCACCGCCGCCTTCACCACCGTCTCCAGCACGGCGCCGATGCTCGCGGTGATGATCGGGCTCGCGGTGGGGATCGACTACGCCCTCTTCATCCTCTCGCGGCATCGATCCCAGCTCGCGCAGGGCCTCGATCCGGAGGAGTCGGCGGCGCAGGCGGTCGCCACCGCCGGCGGGGCCGTGGTCTTCGCGGGGGTCACCGTCATCATCGCCCTGCTGGGGCTCCTCGTCGTGGGCATCCCGTTCCTGTCGGTGATGGGTGTGGGCGCCGCGTTCGCGGTGCTGGTGGCGGTGAGCATCGCCGTGACCCTCATCCCCGCGATCATGGGGGTCGCCCGGGGCCGGCTCGTCCCGAAGGCGGGCTCGCGCGCGCAGCGACGAGCGCTCGCGGCCGCGGAGCACGAGGGCGAGGGCACGGCGAGACCGTCGCTCGGCGGCCGCTGGGTGCGGATCGTGATGAAGGCTCCGATCGTGTTCATCGTCGCGATCATCGGGCTGCTGGGGGTCGCGTCGATCCCGGCGCTGAGCCTCGACCTCAACCTCCCGACGGCCGCGTCCCAGCCGGAGGACGACACCGCCCGTCAGGCCTACGACCTCATCGCCCAGGGCTTCGGGCCCGGCTACAACGGCGCGATCGTGGTCGCGGCCGACATCACGCAGACCACCGACATCCAGGACGACCTCGCCGGCATCCGCTCCGACCTCGAGGCCGTCGACGGGGTCGCCTACGTGGGGCAGGGCCTTCCCGATCAGGGACTGGACACCGCGATCTTCCGCGTCGTGCCGACCACCGCGCCCGACGATCCCGCCACGAAGGAGCTCGTGCAGCATCTCCGCGACCTCAAGGGCGAGATCGAGGACCAGTACGGCACGCCCATCACGGTGAGCGGTCAGACCGCGGTCGCGATCGACGTCTCGACCCAGCTCACCAACGCGCTGCTGCCCTTCGGCGTTCTCGTCGTCGGGCTGTCCATCGTGCTCCTCGCGATGGTGTTCCGGTCGCTCGCCGTGCCGATCAAGGCCGCGCTCGGCTTCGCCCTCTCGGTCTGCGTGTCGTTCGGCGTCACCGTCGCGGTGTTCCAGTGGGGGTGGCTCGCCGACCTGCTGCACGTGACGTCGACGGGTCCGATCATCAGCTTCCTGCCGATCCTCCTCATGGCCATCCTCTTCGGCCTCGCGATGGACTACGAGGTGTTCCTCGTCTCGGGGATGCGCGAGGAGTTCGTGAAGTCGGGCGACGCCCGGCGTGCGGTGCGGGTGGGCTTCCAGCACGGCGCGCGCGTCGTCACCGCCGCCGCGCTGATCATGTTCTTCGTCTTCTTCGCCTTCGTGCCCGAGGGGGACGGGGCGATCAAGATGATCGCGCTGGCGCTCGCCGTGGGCGTCTTCGTCGACGCCTTCCTCGTCCGCATGACGCTCGTCCCGGCGGTGATGACGCTGCTCGGCCGGCGGGCCTGGTCCCTGCCGCGCTGGCTCGACCGGCTCCTGCCGAACGTCGACGTCGAGGGGGAGGGGCTTCGCGCCCACATCGAGGCGAAGGCCTGGGCGGATGCGCGGCGGGGCGACGTCCTCACCGCGGAGGGCCTGCGCGTCGACGGCGTCCCCGCCACGGTCACCGCGTCGGCGCCGGAGGGTGCGATCGTGCTGCTCGCCGGCGATCCGGGAGCTCGGCGACTCGTCGCGGGCGCCCTCGCGGGACGCGTCGCCCCGGCGGGCGGCCACCTGCAGGTGCTCGGACATCCGCTGCCCTCGGCGCGGACCCGGGTCGAGCGGCTGTCCGCGCTCGTCGACCTCGACGGGGGTCCGGCGGGCTCCGGACCGGTCAGCGACGCGGAGACGGTCGGCGAGGCGATCCTCGAGCGGATGCGGTGGGGGCGCTCGGCCCTGCGTCGCGTGCCCCGCGAGGAGGTCGAGGACCTCGTGCGCAGGTTCGACGATGCACTGGCCACCGCCTCCGCCTCCGACGGGCGTGTGTCGATCCACACGCCGCTCAGCGCGCTCTCGGCGACCGGACTCGCCCTGCTGCGGATCGCCCTCGCGGGAGCGCAGGGCGCCCGGCTCGTCGTCGCCGACCCCGGCGACGCGCCGCTCGCGGTGGGGTCGGAGGCGTTCCTGTCCGCCGTCGCCGCGGTGGTCGGGTCGGACGTCACCGTGGTGATCGGGGTCCCCGTCCCCGCTGCGTCTGCGACCTCCGCCGAGTCCGACCTCGACGGGCGGGCGCTGGTGCGCATCGACCTCGGCGGGAGCCCCGCCGTCACGCCGTCCGCGGGCTTCGCGGGCGGCACCCGATCCCTCGATCCCGCCCGACTCGAAGGAGCCCACCGATGAGCGACGTGACCCCCGCCCGCTCGACCGCGCCGTCCTCCCCGACCGCGCCCGTGCCGTCCGTCCCGTCGGCGGCGTCGCGGCGACGCACCCGCATCGCGCTCATCGTCGTGACCGCGATCGCCATCGTCCTGACCCCCTTCGCCGTGAACGGGCTGTTCGCCGGGGCGCTGTCGAACGTCGACCAGTCGATCAGCAGCATCCCGGCCGCCATCGTGAACGAGGACCAGCTCGTCACGACGACGAACGCCGACGGGACGCAGTCGGTGAACTTCGCCGGCCGCGGCCTCGTGACCGAGCTGACGGGCTCGGGCCAGAACGGGTTCGACTGGACCGTCACCAACGCCGACGACGCCGCAGCCGGCCTCGCCGACGGCACGTACTACGCGGTCCTCACGATCCCGAGCGACTTCTCCGCCACGGTGAACACGCTCGGCACCCCCGACCCGAAGCAGGGCCTCATCGACATCCAGACCGACGACGCGCACGGGTACCTGTCCGGCGTGCTCGCCTCGACCGTCGGGACGGCGGTGCAGGCGGGGTTCGGGCAGACCATCACCGCGACCGTCGTGAACGGCATCTACACGTCGTTCGGCACCGTGGGCACGAGCCTCAAGGATGCGGCCGCGGGCGCGACCCAGCTGGGCTCGGGCGCCGGGCAGCTCGCCGACGGCGCCACCCAGCTCTCCGACGGTCTCTCGCAGTACACCTCCGGCGCGTCGACGCTCGCCTCGGGCGTCGCGCAGTACACCGACGGGGTGACCTCGCTCAGCTCGGGAGTGACCCAGTACACCGGAGGCGTCGGCCAGCTCGCGAGCGGCGCCGACGAACTGCGCACGAAGACCGCCCAGCTCGGCGACTTCGGCACCGGTGTGGCCTCGTACGCGTCGGGCGTCACTCAGCTCACGCAGGGGCTCTCGCAGCTGAGCGCGGCCGCGCAGGCGGGGCTGCTCACTCCGGAGCAGGTGCAGGCGCAGCTCGCTGGTCTCGCCGCCGGCGCTTCCCAGCTCGACGCCAACAGCGGCGCGCTCGCCGAGGCGGGGAACGGCATGCCGGCTCTGCAGAGCGGGATCGGCGAGCTCGCCTCGGGCGCCGACCAGCTCGCGGCGAACGGCCCGGCCCTCGTCTCGGGCGCCGAGCAGCTGGCCGCCGGTGGTCCGGCGCTGAGCTCCGGAGCCGACCAGCTCGCGGCGAACGGCCCCGCGCTCGTGCAGGGCGCGCAGCAGCTCGGGGCAGGTGCCGCGCAGCTCCAGAGCGGGGCGGGTCAGCTCGCGTCCGGCCTGACCACGGGGGCGGACCAGCTCGGGTCGCGCACGAGCTCGGATCCGCAGTCCGCGGCCGACGTGATCGCTCAGCCGGTCGCCGTCGACGTGAACACGGCGAATCAGGTCTCCTCGGTCGGCCAGGTCGTCTCGACGGTGATGATCCCGGTCGCCCTGTGGATCGGCGCGCTCGCCCTCTTCCTGTGGCTGCGGCCGTTCTCGAGGTCGATGCTCGCATCGCCCGCGTCCACGGGCCGGCTCGTCGGCCGGACCTTCCTCCGTTCGGCTGTCTTCGGCGTCGGCCAGGCCGTGGTCGTCGTCGCGTTCCTGCACCTGGCGTTGGGCGCATCCTGGAGCCTGCTGCCCGCCACCCTCGGCTTCTCGCTGCTGGTGTCGTTCGCGTTCATGGCCTTCCACCAGTTCCTCACGACCGCGTTCGGGCGGATGGGGGCGTTCGTCTCCCTGGTGCTCCTGGCGCTCCAGATCGCGTCGACCGGAGGGCTGTATCCGGTGCAGCTGCTGTCGGCGCCGTTCCAGGCGATCAACACGGTGAGCCCGCTCGCCTACGCGGTCTCGGGGCTGCAGGCGATCCTCGCGGGTGGATCGGCGTCGACGGTGTGGACGGCGGTCGCCGTGCTGCTGGTGACGCTCGCGGTCGGCCTGCTGCTCGCGTGGGCGGTGCTCGGGCGGCGGCGGAGGCCGACGGCGCTGGGCTGGGTGGTGCCGGCGTGGTCGGCGCGCCGCCCGCGCCGGGTCTGAGCCGGCTCGGATGAGCGCGGGCGGCGGTCAGCGCGGCCCGGGCGTCGCGGTCCTGCGCTCTCGGGCGACCTGGATGCGGCGCGTCACCACCTGGGCGGGCACGATGAGGAGCAGCGTCCAGAGGTGCGTCCCCGGCACCAGGATCGTGACGCCGAGGGCCACGAACAGGGCGACCGTCACCGCGAGGGCCGGGACGTAGCTCAGCGCCTCACGGCCGCCCGAGATGAGCTCAGGACGGGCCCGGACGAGGAGGATCTGCGCCAGCAGTGCCGCCGCCGTCACGATCATCGTGCCGATGTACAGGGCGGCGGCCCCCGCGTCGTCGTGGCCGCTGGCGATGATCTCCGTGGGGAAGGGCAGGAAGACGATCGACGCGAGCCACAGCATGTTCAGCCAGATCAGGCCTCTGGTGTAGCCCGTCAGGTAGTCGTACACGCGGTGGTGGGCCATCCAGAACACGGCGATCACCGCGAAGCTCAGCCCGAAGCCGAACAGGCGTGTGGCGTTGTGGAGGAGCAGCTCGCCGACCGTGTCGATCCCGTTCTGCCCGAGCTCGGCCGCGAGGTCGATGAGCGGCAGGCCGAGCAGCGTGATGGCGATGGCGACGACCGCGTCCGAGAAGTTCACCAGCCGGTCGAAGCTGCGCTCGTGTGCCATGGACACATCCTGCCAGGCCGCCTCGCCCTCCGCCGAGGGCGGACGGGCGCGGCTCAGCGGCGGTTCTCGTAGACGCGGATGCGGGCGTACGCGGCAGCGAGGAGGGGCGTGTCGATCCCGCGGCGGACGGCTCGTTCGACGAGGTCGCCGAGGATGTGCTCGTTCTCGACCGGGAGACCCTGCCGCAGGTCGCGGAAGAGGGACGTGGTGAACGACGAGCCGGGCTCGGTCAGCGCGGACTGGACGGTCTCGAGCGCTCGCGCCGTGGGCGGGTAGCCCTCGGCCGTGGCGACGGCGACCACCTCGTCGATGATCCGCAGTGCCGACAGCGCTCCCGTCGGCGTCGCGACGATCTCGCCGACGGCGCCGTCGTGGAGGCTCGTCACCGCGCCGCCCGAGGCGAGGAACACCCACTTCTGCCACATCATCGCCCGCACGTCGGGCGTGAGACGCGTGTCGAAGCCCTGTCCCACGAGCTCGGCGGCGAGGGCCGTCGTGCGGTCCGACTCTCCGCCGGCGAGCTCGCCGAGGGTCAGGCTCGCGCCCGGGGCGAGCCTCCGCACGACGCCGCCCTCCTCGAGCTGCGCCGCGACCACGCACAGCCCGCCCAGCACGCGCTCGCCGAACGCGTCCTGCAGTCGGTCGAGATGGCGCATCCCGTTGAGCAGCGGCAGCACCATCGTGTCCGGACCGACGAACGGGGTGATGTCGTCGATCGCCGCGTCGAGGGCGAAGGCCTTCACCGAGAGCACCACCGCGTCGAAGGGACCGGCGGAGCCCGCGTCGGCCGCGGTGACGGTCTGCGGATGCTCGTGCACGGTCACCGTGTCGCCGACCGCGACGCGCAGGCCCTCGCGGAGCAGCGCATCCGCCCGCCTCTCGCGCACGAGGAAGGTCACGTCGCGCCCGGCCTCGATCAGCCCCGCGCCGAAGTACCCGCCCACGGCCCCCGCCCCCACGATGAGCACCCGCATGGTCTCTCCTCACTCGTCGAGGGCGGCCGCGCGACGTCCGTCGGTCGCTGCAGCACACCCGGAAAGAGCGTACCCATGAGCGCGTCAGCCGCGGTTCCCGGGTGTGCTCGGCGGACGGAGTGCCGCCCGTAGGATGGATCGGACGATGAGCATCCTCGACCGCAGCCGCAGCGTGTGGCCGATCCTCACCGGCATCGTCTTCATCGGGTTCATCCTGCGCGGGCCGATCGTCGCCGTGGCCCCCGTGACGGGCGCGATCAGCGCCGACCTGGGGCTCAGCGCCGCCCAGATGGGCCTGCTCACCAGCCTGCCGGTGCTCTGCTTCGCCCTCATGACGCCGTTCGCGTCCCTTTTCGTGGGGAAGGCCGGCGCCAACCTCGCGACGACGGTCGCGATCGTGGGGGTCGGCATCGGCACGATCGTCCGCTCGGCGGGCGGTGAGACCGCCGCGTTCACGGGCACGATCATCATGGGCGCGTTCATCACGATCGGGAACGTCGTGATGCCGGTCATCATCCGCCGCGACGTGCCGGCGTACCGCGTCGGGATCGTGACGGGCGCGTACACGTCGGCCATGAACGTGAGCTCGATGGTCACCTCGCTCGCCACCGCGCCGCTCGCGGCGGCGTTCGGATGGCAGGTCGCGCTGCTGGCCTGGGTGTCGCTGGCCGCGCTGGCCGCCGCGGCCTGGCTGTTCGCGGTGGGTCCGCGCGCCGCCGTGCACTGGGGGCCGTTGCGGCCCGCGATCGAGACCGGGGCCGTCGACACGATGATCGTCGACACCCGGGGCATCCCCGTCCTCACCCGGCGCGAGCCGCGCACCTGGAAGAACCTCTCGGCGGTCCTCCTCGCCCTCGCCTTCGCCGGGCAGGCGTTCACGTACTACGGCCTGACGGCGTGGTTCCCGACCATCCTCGAGGATCGGGTCGGGTACGACGCCACGACCGCGGGCGCCAGCGCCTCCGTGTTCCAGATCGCCGCGGTGGTGGGAGCGTTGGGCGTGCCGCTGCTCGCCTCGCGCGCCGGCATCCCCCGGACGTTCGCGCTCGTCGCCGCCCTGTGGATCAGCTGCCCCGTGGGGCTGCTCCTGGCGCCCGACGGCTGGTTCGCCTGGGCGTTCCTCGGCGGCGTGGCCCAGGGCGGCGGCATCACGATCGTCTTCATGCTCGTCGTCGAGATGGCCCTCGACGGCACCCACTCGCGCCGGCTCTCGGCGATGGTGCAGGGCTGCGGATACGCGCTCGGCGCCACCGCCCCCACCCTCGTCGGCGCCGTCCACGACGCCACGGCCGACTGGGACGGCTCCCTCCTCGTGCTCGTGATCTCGACCCTCGTCTTCACCACCGCGGGCCTCGCCGCCACCCTCCGCGCCACCCGCGCCCTCCGCTGACCTACCCCGTCCCGCGCGAAACCGAGAGGGGGAGGTGGGATGAGGGGCGGGGCCTGGCAGGATGGGGGCGTGGAATTCAGGATCTTCACCGAACCCCAGCAGGGCGCGAGCTACGACGATCTCCTCGCGGTGGCCCAGGCCACCGAGAAGCTCGGCTTCGACGCCTTCTTCCGCTCCGACCACTACCTCCGCATGGGTCCCGGCGATCCGAACCCCGGCCCCACGGATGCGTGGACGACCCTGGCCGGGCTCGCCCGCGAGACCAGCCGCATCCGCCTCGGCACCCTCGTGTCGAGCGTCACGTACCGCTACCCGGGTGTGCTGGCGATCCAGGTGGCCCAGGTCGACCAGATGTCGGGCGGACGCGTGGAGCTCGGTCTCGGCACGGGCTGGTTCGAGGAGGAGCACCGCGCCTACGGCATCCCGTTCCCGCCCAAGCGCTTCTCCATCCTCGAGGAGCAGCTCGAGATCGTCACCTCGCTCTGGGCGACCGAGCCGGGGAACACGTACTCGTTCAAGGGCCAGTACTACGAGCTCGTCGACTCGCCGGCGCTGCCGAAGCCGACGCAGTCGCCGCTCCCCGTGATCGTGGGCGGCAAGGGCACGAAGCGCACGCCGCTCCTCGCGGCCCGCTACGCGAGCGAGTTCAACGTCCCGTTCCCCGACCCGGGCACCCTCCCCGGCCTGTTCCGCAACGTGCGCGAGGCGTGCGTCGAGCTGGGCCGCGATCCCGACGACATGGTCTACTCGACCGCTCTCGTCGTCGCGGCCGGATCCGACGAGGCGACCGTCGCCCGTCGCGCGGCGGCGATCGGCCGCGAGCCGGCGGAGCTGCGGGAGAACGGCCTGGCCGGCACCGCATCCGAGATCGTCGACAGGATCGGGGAGCTGCGCGAGCAGGGCGTCGAGCGCGTCTACCTGCAGGTGCTCGACCTGCACGACCTCGATCACCTCGACTTCATCGCCCGCGAGATCGTGCCCCAGGTCGGGGACTGACCCGTGCCCGACGGCTCCCGATTCGACGTCTCGGGCCTGGAGGCGCCCGTCGTCCAGGCCCCGATGGCGGGCGGCGTCTCCACGCCGGCGCTCGCGGCCGCGGTGTCCGCCGCGGGCGGGCTCGGGTTCCTGGCGGCGGGCTACCTCACGGCCGACCAGGTGCGCGAGCAGATCGTCCAGACGCGGATGCTCACGGATGCGCCGTTCGGCGTCAACGTGTTCGTCCCCGGGCAGTCCATCGCGGATCCGGAGCAGGTGGCCGAGTACGCGCTCTCGCTCACGGCCGAGGCCGAGCGGCTCGGCGTCTCCGTGGGGGAGCCGCATCCGGACCACGACGACTGGCACGCCAAGATCGCCCTCCTCGAGGAGACCTCCCCGTCGGTCGCGTCCTTCACGTTCGGAGTGCCGTCGCCGGCGGTCGTCGCCCGGCTGCAGGAGGCGGGGGTCGCCGTCGGCGTCACCGTCACCTCGCTGACCGAGCTGGTGGAGGCGAAGGCGTCGAAGCCCGACTTCGTCGTCGCGCAGGGGCCCCTCGCGGGCGGGCACCGCGGTACGTTCGACCCCCTCGCGCTGCCGAGCGAGCAGCCGCTCTACGCCCTCCTGGCGGAGCTGTCGTCGAACACGCGCCTGCCGATCGTCGTCGCCGGCGGCCTCGCCTCGTCGGAGGACGTCGAGGGTGTGCTCGCCGCGGGGGCCGCGGCGGCGCAGGCGGGCACGGCGTTCCTCCGCTCCGACGAGGCCGGCACGCCCCCCGCGTACCGCGCGGCCCTGGTCTCGGCCGAGTACCCGCGCACCGCCCTGACGAAGGCGTTCACCGGCCGGTGGGCCCGGGGCCTCGTCAACGACTTCATGCGCGACCACGAGTCGGACGCCCCGTTCGGGTACCCGGAGGTGCACCAGGTCACGTCGCCCCTCCGCAGGGCGGCCGCGGCGGCCGGCGACGCCCAGCGGATGGCGCTCTGGGCGGGTGTGCACCACGACCGCGCCCTCGCGGCCCCCGCCGCCACGATCCTCTCCACCCTGGTCCCGTAGTCCTCTCCTCCGGTCGTCCGCTTCCGCAGCCGAACGGATCCGTGTATCCTGCAAGGCTCGCTCCGGGGGGAGCGAGCAGGAAGCACACCATGGAGAGAATCACCGAACGCCTGCTCAGCTGGGCGTCCATCCTCGACCCGAACGCTCGGGAACAGGCCATCACGACGGCGGCGATGCCGTTCATCCACCCGCACGTCGCCTTGATGCCGGATGCGCACCTGGGCAAGGGCGCGACGGTCGGCAGCGTGATCCCCACGCTCGGCGCGATCATCCCCGCCGCCGTGGGGGTCGACATCGGATGCGGCATGATCGCCGTGCGCACACAGTTCACGGCCGGCGATCTGCCCGCCGACGACGCCGGGTTCGACCCGGCCTCCTACGCGGCGAACTGGGTGCTGCAGCTGGGGTCGCTCGGCTCGGGCAACCACTTCATCGAGGTGTCGCTCGACGAACTCGACCGGGTCTGGCTCTTCCTGCACTCGGGCTCGAGGGGCGTGGGCAACAAGATCGCGACGCACCACATCGCGGTCGCCCAGGAGCGCTGCCTCCGCGACGGCGTGACGCTGCCCGACCGCGACCTCGCCTTCCTGGAGGAGGGGACGGAGGAGTTCGACCGCTACATCGCCGAGCTGCGCTGGGCGCAGGAGTTCGCGCTGCAGAACCGTGAGGAGATGATGGACCGCGTCGTGGCCGCGCTCGCCGACTGGGGCCCCGTCGACGAGCTCGAGCGCGTCAACTGCCACCACAACTACACCGAGCGCGAGACGCACTTCGGCGAGGAGGTGTGGCTGTCGAGGAAGGGCGCCATCGACGCGTCCGCCGGTCGGCCGGGCCTCATCCCCGGGTCGATGGGCACGCGCTCGTACGTCGTGGTGGGCCGGGGCGACGCCGACTCCCTGCACTCGTCGCCGCACGGCGCCGGGCGCGAGTACTCGCGGACGAAGGCGCGGAAGACGTTCACCCGAGATCAGCTCGACGAGGCGATGGCGGGGATCGAGTGGATCCGCTCCGACGCGTTCCTCGACGAGATCCCGCAGGCGTACAAGCCCATCGACCGGGTGATGGCGGATGCGGCCGACCTCGTCGAGATCCGCCACGAACTCCGCCAGCTCGTGAACGTGAAGGGGGACTGAGCCCGGGCGGGCGACCCGCGCTGCGCGGGTCGCCCGAGCCCACTCCGGGTCGGTGCCGCGCATCCGACGCAGGACGAGCGAGCGCACCCAGGAACTGCGGGTCGCGGAGGCCGGGAGCCGCGGTTCTTGGGTGTGCTCCGCGGCGCTGCGCGCCGCGGGCAGGGCTCAGTCGGTGCCGGCGTCGAAGGCGGCGGACTCCGAGGCGGCGTCGGTGGCGCGCTCGAGCGCCTCCTCCGCGGAGCTCGGGGCCGTCGCCGCGCCGAGGATGCGGTCGGCCTCGCCGACCTCCAGCTGACCGACGAGCTCGGCGGTTGGGCCCCCGATCATGCCGGCGGCGGCGTACTGCTCGAGCCGCGACCGCGAGTCGGCGATGTCGAGGTTGCGCATCGTGAGCTGGCCGATGCGGTCGTCGGGGCCGAAGGCGGCGTCGCCGACGCGCTCCATCGAGAGCTTCTCCGGGTGGTACGACAGCGCAGGCCCGGTGGTGTCGAGGATCGTGTAGTCGTCGCCGCGGCGCAGACGCAGCGTGACCTCGCCGGTGACGGCCGATCCCACCCAGCGCTGCAGCGACTCGCGCAGCATCAGCGACTGCGGGTCGAGCCAGCGTCCCTCGTACATCAGGCGGCCGAGGCGGCGACCCTCCGTGTGGTAATTGGCGACCGTGTCCTCGTTGTGGATCGCGTTGAGCAGCCGCTCGTACGTGATGTGCAGCAGCGCCATGCCCGGAGCCTCGTAGATGCCGCGGCTCTTGGCCTCGATGATGCGGTTCTCGATCTGGTCCGAGACGCCGAGCCCGTGGCGTCCGCCGATGGCGTTGGCCTCGTAGACGAGCGCGACCGGATCGGCGTACTCGACGCCGTTGATCGCGACGGGCCGTCCGGCCTCGAAACGGACGGACACCTCCTCGGTCGCGATCTCGACGTCCTCGCGCCAGGCGGCGACGCCCATGATCGGCTCGACGATGTCGAGTCCGGCGTTCAGGTCCTCGAGGTTCTTCGCCTCGTGGGTCGCGCCCCAGATGTTGGCGTCGGTCGAGTACGCCTTCTCGGTGGAGTCGCGGTACGGGAAGCCGCGGGAGACGAGCCACTCGCTCATCTCGGTGCGTCCGCCGAGCTCGCTGACGAAGGTGGAGTCGAGCCACGGCTTGTAGATGCGCAGCGACGGGTTGGCCATCAGGCCGTAGCGGTAGAAGCGCTCGATGTCGTTGCCCTTGTAGGTGGAGCCGTCGCCCCAGATCTCGACGCCGTCCTCCTTCATGGCGCGCACGAGGAGCGTGCCCGTGGCGACGCGGCCGAGCGGGGTGGTGTTGAAGTACGTCTTGCCACCCGAGCGGATGTGGAACGCGCCGCACGCCAGCGCGACCAGCCCCTCCTCCACGAGCGCGGTCTTGGCATCGACGAGCCGCGCGAGCTCGGCGCCGTACTGGCCGGCGCGGCCGGGGACCGCGGCGATGTCGGGCTCGTCGTACTGGCCGATGTCGGCGGTGTAGGTGCAGGGGATCGCGCCCTTCTCGCGCATCCACGCGACCGCGCACGAGGTGTCGAGGCCGCCGGAGAAGGCGATTCCGACACGTTCACCGACAGGGAGGCTGCTCAGGACTTTCGACACGCCCTCAATGCTACTGGCCGCGGCGGTGCGGGATCCGCGTGCGCATCCGGCCGAGAGGGGATGCGGGGCGGCGGCTCGGGTCCTCGCCGCCCCGCGCCTCAATCATACGAACACATGGTGTTTACGGTCCAGGGTCGGTGCCCGCTCGGGAGCTGCCGGTCAGCCGCCCGGAGGGGCGCCGGGCTCGCGGGCCGCGGATCCCTGGCCCGAGAACCAGCGCAGCCACCGCGTCCCGGGGTCGCCGTCGAGCACCAGCGCCCGCACCAGGAGGGTGAGCGGGATCGAGAGGATCGCGCCGAGCGGGCCGATGATGAACGTCCAGAAGATCACCGAGAAGAAGCTCAGCGTGAGGCTGAGATCGACCGCGTCGCTGACGAACTTCGGCTGCACGAGCACCTGCAGCACCACGTTCGCCACGCAGTAGACCGCGATCACGGCGAGCATCAGCGGCCAGCCGCCGACGACGAGCGCCAGCACCGCTGGTGGGATGAGACCCAGGACGAACCCGATGTTCGGCACGAAGTTCGTGACGAACGACAGGATCGCCCAGACCACCGGGATGGGCACGCCGAGCGCCCAGAGGGCGAGGCCGTCGACGATCGCCACCACCGCGCCGAAGACGGCGTTCACCACGAAGTACCGGCGCACGCTCCGGTTGTACGAGCGGACCCGCGCCATCAGCGGACGCGACGCGTCGGCGCCGAACTCGCGCTCGACGTGCGCGTATCGCGCCCCGTCGGCGGCCATGAAGATGACGTAGGCGAGCACGAAGAACATCGCCGTGAGCACGCTCACGACCGTGCCGCCGAGCGAGGTCACGTACCCGACCACGTTCGAGGACGACACGGCGTTCCGCAGCGCGTCGCCCGCATCCTGGTCGAGGCCGAACTGCTGCAGCCACACCGCCACCGAGTGCGCGGTCGACTCGAGCTGATCCGCGAAGTCGCCCACCAGCCGCACGAACTGCGTGCCCGCGAAGTACAGCAGCGCGCCGAGGGCCGCGAGGACCACGTAGGCGACGCCGATGACCGCGGTGGTCGCCGCCCAGCTCGGCCATCCGGCGCGCTCCAGGGGGTGCCTCACGGGGTGGCAGATGATCACGATCACGGCGGCGAGGAGCAGCGGCCCGGCCAGCTCCCGGGCGAAGTACAGTCCGGCGAGCACCACGGTCGCCGCCGCGAGGCCGAGCAGGATGCGGAGGGTCGGCGAGAGCAGCGGCTCGCGCGGGGTGGGGGTGTCGGCACGTCGCACGCTGCCCACGCTAGCCCGGGTTCGAGCGGACGCATCGCCGCGGCTGGCGCCTCGGGGTTCGGATGCGCTATGGTGGAGGGTCGGCTTTTGGACACCGCGGATCACCGCGGCTGCACCATGTCAGTCCAGAGGGCCGGTCTCCCAGTCAGTGCGCAGAAGCGCTGGTCACTGGTGAGCGTCGCGTACGACACGGCCCCGGATAGCGATAGCCGGGTTTCGCACGAGCATCCGAAGCGGATGCGCAACGCATCTCAATACAGGAAACCCGGATATCACCATGCCCAAGACCAACAAGACGGGCGGCTTCAAGGCCCCCAAGAACTACGAGCCGAACCGCGGCGCCCGCGGCACCAAGCCCGGCAGCCGCAGTGCGGGTCACCGCGGCTACCGTCCCGCCGAGGAGGGCGAGGCCCCGCGCAAGCAGCGCTGGACCACGTCCGACCGCGAGGCGCGCGCCGACCGCGACGCCCGCACGGGCCGCGCCCCCCGCGACGACAGCTTCGGCCGCGACCGTTCCGAGCGCTTCGAGCGCTCGGGCCGTGACGCCGGAGCCCGCGGCGGTCGCGACGACCGCGCCGGCTACGGCCGCGGCGCGCGCTTCGGCCGGGACGGCGGTGCCGGCACGGGTCGCGACGACCGCGGCGCCCGCGGCGGCTTCAGCCGCGACGGGGGAGCGGATGCGCGTGGCGCGCGCCGCTTCGACCGCGATGACCGCTTCGCCGATCGCGACGACCGCGGTGCCCGCGGTGGCGCCCCTCGTGACGGCGAGCGCGGCGCGCGCTTCGGCCGCGACGACCGCTTCGCCGGTCGCGACGACCGCGGCGGACGCGGCGGCTACACCCGCGACGAGCGTCCCGCGCGCGGCGACCGCTTCGAGCGCGACGGTGGCGCCGAGCGTCCGGCCCGTTCGTTCGACCGCAGCGACCGCCCGGCTCGGTCGTTCGACCGCTCCGAGCGTCCGACCCGCTCGTTCGACCGTGCGGACCGTCCCGAGCGCTCCGAGCGTCCGGCCCGTTCGTACGACCGCGCCGACCGTCCGGCTCGCTCGTTCGACCGCGACGACCGCGGACCGCGCCGCTACGAGCGCACCGACCGCCCCGAGCGTTCGTTCGACCGCGGAGACCGCGGCGACCGTCCCCGCCGCGACCGCGACGACCGCGCTCCTCGCCAGTACGGCGAGCGCTCCGACCGCCGCGGCAGCGACCTCTACCCCAGCCGCGACGACCGCCCCGCGTTCACCCCGCAGGACGACGTCGTGCTCGAGCGCCTCGAGGCCCAGGCCACCGAGGCGAAGGATGTCGAGGGTGTGACGTTCGGCGACCTCGGTCTCGGCAACAACATCGTGCGCGCGCTCGCAGAGCTCGGCGCTGAGAGCCCGTTCCCCATCCAGGCCGCCACGATCCCCGAGGTCCTCGCGGGTCGCGACGTGCTCGGCCGCGGCCGCACCGGATCCGGGAAGACCATCGCGTTCGGCGCCCCGCTCGTCGAGAAGCTCATGGAGAACAACGGCGGGCAGAAGCGCCAGATGGGCCGGAAGCCGCGCGCCCTCATCCTGGCCCCCACCCGCGAGCTCGCGCTGCAGATCGACCGCACCGTGCAGCCGATCGCCCGCAGCGTGGGCCTGTTCACCACGCAGATCTACGGCGGCGTCCCCCAGGGTCGTCAGGTCGGTGCGCTCCAGCGCGGCGTCGACATCGTGATCGGCACGCCGGGTCGCATCGAGGACCTCATCAACCAGGGCCGCCTCGACCTCTCCGAGGTCGCCATCACGGTGCTCGACGAGGCCGACCACATGTGCGACCTGGGCTTCCTCGAGCCGGTGCAGCGCATCCTGCGCGAGACGAAGGAGGGCGGCCAGAAGCTGCTCTTCTCCGCCACGCTCGACCGCGGTGTCGCGGCCCTAGTCGAGGAGTTCCTCGTCGAGCCCGCCGTGCACGAGGTCGCGGGCGAGGACCAGGCGTCCTCGACCATCGAGCACCGCGTGCTCGTGGTGGAGCACCGCGACAAGGATGCGATCATCGAGCGCCTGGCCGACCGCGAGGGCAAGACGCTGATCTTCGCCCGCACCCGCGCCTACGCCGAGCGTCTCGCCGACCAGCTGGAGGATGCGGGCATCTTCGCCACCAGCCTCCACGGCGACCTCAACCAGTCGCGTCGCACGCGCAACCTCGAGCGCCTCACCAGCGGCCGTGTCAGCGTGCTGGTGGCGACCGACGTGGCCGCCCGCGGCATCCACGTCGACGACATCGACCTGGTCATCCAGGCGGATGCGCCCGACGAGTACAAGACGTACCTCCACCGCGCCGGCCGCACCGGCCGTGCGGGCAAGCGCGGCACCGTCGTGACGCTCATCCCGCGCACCCGTCGTCGCCGCATGGACGACCTCCTCGGGCGCGCCGAGATCGAGGCCGACACCACGTTCGCCGCCCCCGGCGACCAGGTGCTCGAGGACCTGGCGGCCCCGCAGGCATGACCCTCCCTCCGTTCCGCCACCCTGCTGCCCCTTCGCCACGCGCATGAGCGTGGCGGAACGCCAGCAGGGTGGCGGAACGGATGCGG
This sequence comes from Cnuibacter physcomitrellae, assembly GCF_014640535.1. NCBI lineage: Bacteria > Bacillati > Actinomycetota > Actinomycetes > Micrococcales > Microbacteriaceae > Cnuibacter > Cnuibacter physcomitrellae. Next base: position 1,593,556 of record NZ_BMHD01000001.1, on the reverse strand, counting down.
CGGGCGCGGTGCGCCCGCTCATGCCGCTGTGGCTCGCGGTCGTGATCGCGTTCGTCTGCGGCGCGCTCATGGCCACGCAGTCGCGCGTGAACGGCGAGCTCGGCACCCGGCTCGGCGACGGGTTCTCGGCCAGCGTCCTGAGCTTCGGCTCGGGGCTCGTGATCGTCACGGTGATCCTCCTGCTCATGCCGTCGGGGCGGCGGGGGCTCCGCCGCATCGCCCCCGCGGTGCGCGAGGGACGGCTGCCCGTGTGGCCGCTGTTCGGCGGTCTCTCGGGGGCGTTCTTCGTCCTCACGCAGAGCATCGCGTCGGTGGCGGTCGGCATCTCGGTGTTCACGATCGCCTTCGTGGGCGGGCTCACCGCCAGCGGACTCCTCGTCGACCGCCTCGGGCTCGGTCCCGGCGGTCGGCGCCCCATCACCACGCGCCGCGCGCTCGGCGCCGCTCTCGCGGTGGCGGCGGTCGTCTGGTCGGTGTCGGCGCACATCCGCGTCGACATCCCCGTGTGGCTGCTCCTGCTGCCGCTGATCGCGGGCTTCGTGAACGCGATCCAGCAGGGTGGCAACGGACGCCTCGGCGCCGCTGTCGGCTCGGGCGTCACGAGCACGTTCGTCAACTTCGTGATGGGGACGGCGGGGCTCGTCATCGCGCTCGTCATCCACGCGGCCGTCGCCGGCACGGGTCTGCCGACGGCGTATCCCGGCGACTGGTGGCTCTACACCGGCGGCGTGCTCGGCGTCGCGTTCATCTTCGGGCTGGCGACGGCCGTCCGCGTGACGGGGGTCCTCATCCTCGGCCTCTGCACGGTCGCCGGTCAGCTCACCGGCGCCCTCGTGCTCGACCTCGCGCTCCCCGGCGTCGCGCCCCTCGACTGGACCACCCCCGCCGCGATCCTCGTCGTCGTGCTCGGCGTCGCCATCGCCACGATCCCCGCCCGCCGCCGCACCCCGCGCTGACGCTCCCGTCGAAGCGCGCTTCGCGCTCCGCATCCGCGCTCATGTAGCCGGGCTTTGTCCAGGTTTCCGTCGCGAATCGGTGAAAAGGCGACGGAAACCTGGACAAACCCCGGGCACGCGAGCCGAGCGGACGGGATCAGACGAAGTCGTCGGGGTGGTAGCCGACGCGCTCGCCGGTCTCCAGCTGGGCGATGCGCTCGATGTCCGCGCCCGTGAGCTCGAAGTCGAGCACGTCGATGTTCTGACGGATGCGCTCCTCGTGCGTCGACTTCGGGATCACGACGAGCCCGTTCTGCAGGTGCCAGCGGATCATCACCTGCGCCGGCGTCTTGCCGTACTGCTCGCCGATCGACACGAGCGTCTCGTCGGTCAGCAGGGTGTTGGGCTTGGAGTCGCCGCCCCACCCGGAGTTGCTGGTGCCGCCGAGCGGGCTCCACGACTCGGTCACGATCCCGTGCGAGTCGTCGAACGCGCGCGATACCCACTGCGGCAGGCGCGGGTGCAGCTCGATCTGGTTCACCGCGGGCACGACCGATCCGCCCTCGAGGATCCAGTCGAGGTGGTGCGGCTCGTGGTTGCACACGCCGATGGCCTGGGCCTTGCCCGACTCCAGGATCTCCTCCATCGCCAGCCACGTCTCCACCAGCCGGTCGCGGTCGCCGAGGGGCCAGTGGATGAGGAACAGGTCGAGGTAGTCGAGCCCCAGTCGCGACAGCGACGCATCCACCGCCGTCAGCGTGCGCGAGCGCCCGTGGTCGCTGTTCCAGAGCTTCGTGGTGACGAAGAGGTCCTCGCGGGGCACCGACGCCGACGCGATCGCCCGCCCGACGCCCTCCTCGTTGCCGTACGCGCGGGCGGTGTCGATGTGGCGGTAGCCGGCCTCGTCGATCGCGAAGCGCACGACGCGCTCCGTCTCCTCGTCGGAGGCCTGCCACACCCCCAGTCCCAGCTGCGGCATGAGGGTTCCGGTGTCGAGCTCGAAGACAGGCACGGTGTTCGTCACGTCCTCACCCTAATCACGTTCGCCACACCCTTGGCCTTTCGCCACATGCATGCGCAGGGCGAAAGGCCAAGGGTGTGGCGACACGGGCTCACGCGCCGCGGCGGCGGCCGTAGAGGGAGATGACCACGAGGATGATCACGCCGTAGATGAGCTGCTGGATGTTCGCCCCGAGGTTCAGCACCGTCACGAGGGTGCTCACCTGCGCCAGCACGAGGGCGCCGCCCACGGTGCCGACGACGGAGCCGCGTCCGCCGAAGATCGACGCGCCGCCGACGACGACCGCGGCGACCGACGAGAGCAGGTAGCTCGCGCCCATCGTCGCGGACGCCTGCTGGTAGTACCCCACGATCACGATGCCGGCGAAGGCGGCGAGAAGGCCCGACACCACGTATCCCGAGATGCGGATGCGGTCCACCGAGAGCCCGGCGAGCCGCGACACCTCGGCCGCGGAGCCGGTGACGAAGAGCGAGCGCCCCCATCCGGTGAACGACAGGATGAGCTGCAGCACGACCATCAGACCGAGACCGAGCGGCAAGACCGCCGCCATGGTGATCCCGAACACCTCGATCTTCGCCGACGTGATCGCGACGACGAAGTCCGGCACGACGGTGAGCTCCGAGAAGTTGAACGCGAGCAGGATCACCCCGAACAGCAGCCCGTTCATCGCGATCGTGGTCACGATCGGCGTCAGCTGCAGCTTCGAGATCACGAGCCCGTTCAGCGCCCCGATCACCGCGCCCGACAGGAGCGCGGCGACGAACGCGCCGACCGGCCCGAGCGGCCCCACCCACGCCAGGAACGACAGGGCCGCGAACCCGATGGTGTTCGGCACCGAGAGGTCGATGCCCGCCTGGATCACCGCGACCGTCTGCCCGAACGACGCGATCGCGAGGATGATCGCGAACGTCGCCGTGCCGATGAGCGAGTCGACCGTGATGAGGTTGGGGCGGATGAGGCCGCCGATGCCGAACAGCACGAGGAAGGCCAGCAGCGGCCACACCGCGCGCGGCACACGCCCGAGCCACGACAGCCCCGAGGAGGAGCGGGCGGGCCCCGCGCCGGGGGAGGAGGACCCCGTGGGCCCGACCGGCTCCGCCGTCGTGCCGAGGGCGCCGGATGCGCTGGTCACCTCATCCGGATTCGATCCGGCGGAGTGCCCGGTCGCTGCGGTCGTGCTCATGATCGGGCTCCCTTCACGGCGAACGCCACCCGGCGCCAGACGACGGGGATCCCGACGACCGCGACGATGATGAGCGCCGAGATGACGTACTGCCAGTACGAGTTGATGCCGGCGAAGAACAGCAGGTTGCCGATGAGGCCGAGCGTGCAGGCGGCGAGGATGGTGCCGATGATCGACCCGCGCCCGCCGGTGAAGGCCGCACCGGAGAGAGCGACGGCGGCGATCGACGACAGCAGGTACGGATCGCCGGAGCGCGGGTCGCCGGTGACGGTCGACCCGGCGAGGAGGATCGCGCCGATCGACACGAGCACGCCCGAGAGCCCGAACGCGATGAGCTTCGTCAGCCGCGCGTTCAGGCCGGCGGCGCGGACGCTCTCCATGTTCGACCCGACGCCGTAGATGTGGCGGCCGAGCGCCGTGCGCTGCAGCAGCAGCCAGAGCAGCACGGCCACGACGGCGAGCCAGACCAGGGAGATCGGCAGGAACGGCAGCAGCTCGCCCGAGGTGGCGAGGTAGAACTCCTTGGTGATGCCGCCGCCGGGGGCGTCGAGCACCTCGCGCGAGAGAGAGCCGAAGATGAACGCCGAGGCCAGCGTCACCGCGATGGCGGGGAACCCGCCGTACGCCACGAGCAGCCCGTTGAAGAGTCCGCACGCGAGGCCCGTGGCGAGTCCGATGAGGATCGCGACCGGCACGGGCATGGTCTCCATCTGCACGGCGAACACGACGTTCGACAGGCTCATGATCGCGCCGATGGAGATGTCGATGCCGCCGACGAGCACGATGATGAGCTGCCCGAGGGCGACGAGCGCGAGCGGCACGACGAGGTTCGCCGCGGTCTGCAGCTGGAACCGGGTGAGCAGCGACGGGTTGATCGCCACATAGACCACGAAGAAGATCACGAACGCGCCGATCGGGGCGATCGCGCCTTCGCGGCGGAGCCGGGTGATGCCGGTGCCGTTCAGGAACCCGAACCGCGAGACCGGGGGAGTGACGGCGCTCATGCGACGGCTCCGCCCCTGATCGCCGCGCTCGATCCGGTGACGGCGGCGCCGACCACCGCATCCGGGGTCAGCCGGTCGCCGGTCAGCTCGTCGGCGACGCGGCCCTGGTACAGCACGACGACTCGATGGCACACGTGCACGAGCTCCTCCACCTCGGTCGAGAACCAGAGGATGCCGACGCCCTGCTCCGCGAGGTCGACGATCGCTCCATAGAGCTCCTGCTTGGCCCGCACGTCGATGCCTCGCGTGGGGTCGTGCAGGAGGATGACGGTGCGGTCGCGGTTCATCCAGCGACCGAACACGAGCTTCTGCTGGTTGCCGCCGGACAGCGAGCCCGCCAGCTCGAGCGGTCCGCGGGTGCGGACCGACAGGACGGAGAGGATGCCGGAGATCCAGCCCCTCTCCTTCGACAGACGGGGCCGACCGCCGAGCTGCCACCACCGGAACCACGGCGCCAGGAGGTTCTCGCCGACGCTCATCTCGAGCGCCAGGCCCTCCTTCTTGCGGTCCTCGGGCACGTATCCGAGTCCGCGGGCGACCGAGCGCACCGGGGTGGTGCGGCGGATGCGCCGGCCGCCCACGGTCCACGAGTCGGCCTGAGCGGGGCTCGCCCCGAACAGCGCGCGCAGGAGCTCGGCCTGACCGTGGCCCTGCAGCCCGCCGACGCCGAGGATCTCGCCCGCGCCCACCTCGAGCGAGACGCTGCGGAGGCCCTCGGCCCGGAGGTTCTCGACCGACAGGGCCACTGCATCCGAGGTGCGAGGCGGCGGTGCGGGGAAGAAGCGTTCGGCCTCGCGGCCGGCCATCATCGAGATGAGCTGGTCGTCGGTCCATCCGCCGCGGACGAACTCTCCCGCGACCCGCCCGTCGCGGAGGACGGTGCCGCGGTCGGCGATCTCGGCGATCTCGCCGAGCCGGTGCGACACGTAGATGACACTCCCGCCCTGCGCGGTGAGCTCGCGGATGCGCTCGAACAGCCAGGCCACACCCGGCGGGGTGAGCGCCGACGACGCCTCGTCGAGGATGAGCAGCGTCGGTGCGCCGGCGAGCGCCCGGGCGATCTCGACGAGCTGCCGGTCGGCCAGCGAGAGCGAGCCGACCGCGGCCCGCGGGTCGATCTGCGGGAGGTGCAGGGCGTCGAGCAGCTCGCGCGCCGCCCGCACCGCCTTCTTCTGCGAGAAGCCGCGGAGCGGAGCGCCGTCGGGGAGGCTGAGGTTCTCCGCGACGGTCCAGTCGGGCACGAGGGCCAGCTCCTGGAACGCGCATCGGACGCCGGACTGCCGCGACTGACGCACGCTGCCCGAGGCGAGAGGGGCCCCGGAGACGGTGATGGCACCCGAGGTGGGCGTCACCGCGCCCGCGAGCATCTTCGCCACCGTGCTCTTGCCGGCGCCGTTCTCTCCGACGAGGGCGAGCACTTCGCCGGGCATGCAGTGGAAGGTGACCCCCTGCACCGCCTTGACGGGTCCGTAGCTCTTGACCAGGTCGGTCGCGACGAGCAGGGCGTCGGTGGGGACGGTGTCGGAGGGCGAGGTCCCGGCGCGCGCCGCGTCGGCGGGGGTGCCGGAGGGAGGGGAGGCGACGGGCGCCGCGACCGAGGTGGTCGCCGCGCCCGTCTGTGCGTCTGTCACGTCAGTGATCTCCTTGGAAGAGGGACGTCCGCGGCTCAGGAGCCCGAGTAGTACTTCAGGACGTCGTCGAGCTTCAGGTCGAGACCGGGGAAGTCGTAGCCGAGCTGGAAGTTGGCCGGCTTGTCGGTGAGGCAGTAGTCGGCGGCGTTCTCGTTCGTGATCTCCAGCGGCGGGAAGTACTGCTCCCTCTCGATCTCCTGACCCTCGAGGAGCGCGACGGCCTGCTCCAGGCCCTTCGCGTAGATCGCGGGCTGGCCGAAGACCATGTCGCCCTTCAGCCCCTCGGACCCGTACTCGACGAGCTCGCACGCCTCGCCGTTGTAGCCGGAGCCGCCCACGACGGGGACGAACGGGATGCCCGCCGCCTTGAACGCCTCGGGGACGCCCTGCCCGCCCGTGAGGAAGGAGTAGACGCCGCCGATGTCCGGGTTGGAGCGGAGGATGGTGGACATCGCCTCCTGCGCGGTCGCCTCGTTCCAGCCGTTCGTGTCCTGCGCGACCACCGTCGCGCCGCCCTTCTCGAGGGTGTCGATCACGCCGGGCATCGAGCCCTCGTTGAGCGGCACGCCCGCGAGGCCCTCCAGGACGGCGATGTTCTTGTTCGAGCCGAGGTTGTCGAGCAGCCAGTTCGCACCGATGGTGCCGGCGTTGGCCCAATCGGTCGAGACGACGTAGACGTCCTCACTGTCGTACGGCCCGCCGTTGGCGATGACCGGGATGCCCTGGGCCGTGGCCTGCGTGATGGCCGCATCCGCACCGCTGGAGGAGGCGGGGTCGAAGAGGATGAGGTCGACGCCGTCGGCGATGAGGTTCTGCATCGCCGCGTTCTGCTGTGCCGCGTCGTTGTCGTTGGTACGGACGATCTTGAGCTCGACCTTGTCCTTGTACTCCGGGCTGTTCGCGAGCGCCTGGAGGGACGCCAGTCCCATCTCGCGCCAGGCCTGACCGCCGAGGGGCTGCTCGAACCCGATGACGAACTTGCCGTCGGATCCGGGGGTGGAGCCGCCGCCCTCGGCCGGGGCCGAGGTGCAGCCCGCGAGGACCGTGATCGCCATGACCGCGGAGAGGACGCCGGCTGCCTGGACGAGCCGCTTGGTGTGCCGTGATGATGCCACGATTTCTCCCTTGAAATGCGTTGTGCAGAAGGTCAACCGGGCACGGTTCCCGCTCGATTCGCCGGTGAATCGCTGTGGTTGACGGATGGTGTGGCCCGACACTAACGTAATTTTGGCAGCGCTGCCAGTAGCGCTATCAACGATTTCCGGTACTGTGATCGAACGCAGTTCGCAACGAAGCGAGAGGAACCCCCGATGGTCACGACGACCCCGTCCGAGTTCGCCCCGGACGTCGAGATCCGGAGCCGCGCCCACGCCATCGGCTGCATCGGCGCGGGCATGATCATGGCCGACAACCACCTCGCCGCCTACGCCGAGGCGGGCTTCCCCGTCGTCGCGATCGCCTCCCGGACCCCCGCCACGGCGCAGCAGGTCGCCGACCGCTGGGGCATCGGCACCGTCCACTCCACGCCCAGCGAGCTGCTCGACGACGAGCGGGTCGAGATCGTCGACATCGCGTTCCCGCCCGACCAGCAGCCCGCGATCATCCGCGAGGCGCTGACGAAGCCGCACATCCGCGCGATCCTCGCTCAGAAGCCCCTCGCGCTCGACCTCGACGAGGCCGTCGCCCTCCGCGACGAGGCGGCCGCGGCCGGGAAGATCCTCTCTGTCAACCAGAACATGCGCTACGACCAGTCGATCCGCGTGCTCAAGCAGATCCTCGACCGGGGCGAGCTCGGCGACGTCGTCTTCGCCTCGATCGACATGCGGGCCATCCCGCACTGGCAGACGTTCCTCGAGGGCTACGACCGGCTCACGCTGGCGAACATGAGCGTCCACCATCTGGATGCGCTCCGCTACCTCTTCGGCGACCCCACCGAGATCTCCACGGTCGTCCGCGAGGATCCGCGCACCGCGTTCGAGCACGAGGACGGCATCGTCGTCTCGACGCTCCGCTTCCCGGGCAACGTGCTCGCCCTGTCGCTCGAGGACGTCTGGAGCGGCCCGCGCGAGGAGGGCTTCGACTCCGACCTCTCCATCACCTGGCGTGTGGAGGGCACGCGGGGAGTCGCGAAGGGCACGATCGGGTGGCCCACCGGGCAGCCCTCCACCCTCACCTACGCCTCGGCGATCACCACCGACGGCCGATGGGTGACGCCGACCTGGGACACGCACTGGTTCCCGCATGCCTTCATCGGCGTCATGGAGCAGGTGCAGAACGCGGTCGAGACGGACACCGAGCCCGAGCTCTCGGTCGCCGACAACGTCAAGACCATGGCGCTCATCGAGGCGGGATACCGCTCGATCGCGGAGAAGCGCCCTGTCCAGCTGTTGGAGTTCACGCTCTGATCGCCGCTCGCCCGACCCGCCGCATCCGACCCCTCACCACCGAACACTCGCCACATCAAGGAGCAACGACGCCATGATCCAGCTGGGCATCTTCACCGCCTACTACCCGTACGACCTCGAGACCACCGCGCAGAGGATCCGCGCGCACGGCTTCAACACCGTGCAGCTCGACCTTCACTTCAAGGACATGGACCTCTCGGCCGGCCAGATCACGAAGGAGAAGGCCAAGAAGGTCTCCGACACCTTTCGCGACCACGACCTGCCGATCAGCGCCATCTCCGGGTACACGAACATCGTCCACCCCGACGCCGAGCACCGTCGCCAGAACGTCGAGTACCTGAAGGAGATCATCCGCAACGCCCGCAACTTCGGATCGAAGTACGTCATCTCCGAGTCGGGCACGTTCAACCCCGAGAGCGAGTGGGACCACGACCCCCACAACCGCACCGAGGACGCCTACGAGCAGGTCCGCGACGTGCTCGCCGAGCTGGCGCAGGAGGCCTACGACCACGGCGCCACGTTCCTCCTCGAGACGTACGTGAACAACGTGATCGGGTCGGTGCGCGAGACCGTGCGCGTCTTCAACGACATCCGCACCCCCGGTCTCGAGCTGCTCATGGACCCGACGAACTACTTCGACCAGGACAACATCGACGACCAGGCGGGCGTCCTCAACGAGGTGTTCGACACCCTCGGCGATCGCGTCCGCGTCGCCCACGCCAAGGACGTCAAGCGCGCCGGCTCGGACAAGAGCGAGAAGCACGCGGACATCGGCGACGACGACGCGCTCGCCTCGCACACCTTCCGCGGCGTCGGAGAGATCGAGCTGCCGGCCGCCGGCCTCGGCTCGCTCGACTACGACCTCTACCTCCAGCGCCTGTCGGAGCAGAACCCGAACGCGCCGCTCATCATCGAGCACCTCGACGAGGCCGACATCCCGCGCGCGAAGGCGTTCGTGACCGAGGTGCTCAAGCGCTACACGATCTGACGCGGAGGGGTGGGGGCTCCGCCCCCTCGCCCCCCGCCCCGGCTTTGTCCAGGTTTCCGTCGCCAATCCGCCGGATGGCGACGGAAACCTGGACAAAGCCCGACACGATGGACCACAGAAGAGGAACGGGACACAGGATGAACGATCGCGTGGCGATCATCACGGGAGCAGGCGGCGCCCTCGGGCGCGCCACCGCGCTGCGGCTCGGGCAGGACGGCTTCGCCGTCGCCGTGCTCGGCCGTGCGAGCGAGGAGCTCGACGAGTCGGCGCGACTGCTGGACGAGGCGGGGGTGCCGGTGCGCACCCTCGAGGTCGACCTGCGTGACGCCGAGGCGATCGAGGCGGCGATCACCACGACCGATCGGGACTTCGGGCCGGTCGAGGCGCTTGTGAACAACGCGGCGATCTACCCGTCCACCCCGTTCCTGGACATCCCGCTCGCGGAGTACGAGGACGTCGTCACCGTCAACCAGCGGGCGTACTTCTACGCCGCCCAGGTCGCCGCCCGGCCCATGGTCGAACGGCGGAGCGGGGCGATCGTGAACGTGGGGTCGATCACGTTCCACGGCGGATGGTCGAACCTCGCCAGCTACGTGTCGACCAAGGGCGCCGCGGTCGGCCTGACCCGGGCGCTCGCCCGGGAGCTCGGCGAGTACGGCGTCCGGGTCAACGCGGTCTCGCCGGGAGCCTTCCCGACGAAGGCCGAGGAGATCCAGGGCGACAGCGCCGAGTACACCGAGTTCGTGCTCACCCGTCAGTCGCTGAAGCGCCGCGGCACCAACGCCGAGCTGGCGGCGGTCGTCTCGTTCCTCGTCGGGCCGGACTCGGCCTTCGTGACGGGGCAGACGATCAACGTCGACGGCGGCTGGATCATGGAGTAGGGGGATCATCATGGACGTCTTCGGACACGACCTCACGCGCCGGCAGCTCGCCGAGCGCACCGGCGACCTCTCGGCCGTGGCGGGCATCCGTCACGTGGTGCTCGACGACGGGGTGGAGCGGGGCGTGCGCGCCATCGACCTCCGCACCTCGGCGGGCCTCGAGCTCGAGGTGCTCGTCGACCGCGCGTTCGACCTCGGCTCCGCCCGCATCACCGGCATCCCGGTGGGCTGGCGCTCCGGCAACGGGTTCCGTCATCCGGGGCTCCACGAGCACACGGATGAGGGCGGGCTCTCCTGGTTGCGGGCCCTCGACGGCCTGCTCGTCTCGGGCGGACTCGACCACACGCTCTTCGGCGGCGAGGTCGACGCGACCCGGTACGCGTATCCGCCGAAGCAGACCGTGTCGCACGGGCTCCACGGTCGGCTCACCGCCATCCCCGCGCGACTGCTCGAGGCCCGAGAGGTCGTCGATCCCGAGAGCGGGCCGAGCGTGCTCCGCCTGGTGGGCGAGGTGATCCAGGCGACCTCGTTCGGCGAGCACCTGAGGCTCACGCGCACGATCGAGGTGGATGTGGACGGCCGCGAGATCCGTCTGCACGACGTGGTCGACAACCTCGGCTTCGAGCCCACGCCTCACATGTTCCTGTACCACATCAACGTCGGCTGGCCGATCGTCGACGAGGGCACGGAGTTCGTCGCCGCGATCTCCCGGCATCTCTGGCAGTCGGACTCGGTCGCCGAGCAGGGCATCTCGTACCGGACGCTGCCCGCACCCGTGCTGAACATGGTCGAGCAGGTGACCGAGCACGAGCTCGTCGTCGGGCCCGACGGACTGCACCGTGTCGCGCTGCTGCGCGCCGACGGCGCCCTCGGCGTCGAGGTCTCGTGGGACCCGGCCGGCATGCCGAGCTTCTTCGAGTGGCAGAACCTGCGGAGCGGCCAGTATGCGGTCGGCCTCGAACCCTCCACCCACCACGTCGGCGGCGACGGGGCTGCGCGCGAGGACGGGTCGATGATCTGGCTCGAGCACGGACAGTCGCGGGAGTACCGGACCACGATCCGCGTCCTCGTCGGCCAGGCCGAGACGGACGGCGCGCGGGAGCGCATCCGCGCCCTCGGCGGACAGCCCGACTGACCGAAGCCGAGCGGTGTCCGGAGGCATCGCTCGGCTTTCAAAGGTATGATGTTGTTAGCGCTGCCATAGACGTCAGTGCTCGAGCAGGAAGAGGATGGACATGACCGACGGACAAGTCGCAGGACCCCCCGAGGTGCTCTCCGGCGTGCGTGTGCTTGACTGCTCGATCGCCATGGCGGGGCCGTTCGCGGCGCAGCGCCTGGGCGACCTCGGAGCCGACGTCATCAAGGTCGAGCCGCCCACGGGGGAGTGGCAGCGGCACGCCGCGGCGGGCGGGGCGAGCGGCAACCGGATCAACGTCTCGTTCCTCTCGCTCAACCGCAACAAGCGCTCGATCGCGGTCGACCTCAAGTCCGACGAGGGCAGGGGCATCCTCTACGACCTGGTCGCGACGGCCGACGTCTTCCTCCAGAACTACCGGCCGGGCGTCGCGGCCCGGCTCGGCGTCGACTACGACACGCTCCGCGCGATCAACCCGAGCCTGGTCTACGTCTCCATCTCCGGCTACGGCGAGGACGGGCCCTACCGCAACCGTCCGGGGCAGGATCTCCTCCTCCAGGCGATGAGCGGCGCCATGCTCTCCGCGGGCTCGCACGGCGCACCGCCGCAGCCGGCCGGGCAGTACCTCGTCGACGCGGTGACCGCCTCCACGGCGTTCGAGGGCGTGCTCGCCGCGCTCTTCCACCGTGAGCGGACGGGGCAGGGCCAGCTGGTCACGGTCAACATGCTGGATGCCATCACCACCCTGCAGATGCAGGAGCTGTCGGTCTACACCGTCGGCGGTGTCGAGCAGCGTCGTGGCGCTCAGCCGCACGCCCACGTCTACATCCGCGCCCCCTACGGGGCCTTCGCCACGACCGACGGGTTCGTCGCGCTGGCGATGCCCGAGCTCTCCACGCTCGGTCGCGTGATCGGGGAGGACACCTTCCTCGACATGGACACGGAGACCGACAGCTGGCGGTACCGCGACGAGATCTACGAGCGCACCGCCGCCCGGCTGGCCACGGAGTCGACGGCGCACTGGCTGGAGGCGCTCGCCGAGGCCGGCATCTGGGCCGGGCCGGTCTACGACTACGAGGCGCTCGTCAACGATCCGCAGATCGAGCACAACGGCACCTTCATCGAGTACGACCACCCGACCGAGGGCCGCATCAAGACCCCGGGCTTCCCCTACCGCCTCTCGGAGACCCCGGCGCGCATCGACCGCGGCGCCCCCGTGACGGGCGAGCACACCCGGGAGATCCTCGCCGAGCTGGGCGTGGACCCGCGGACGGTCGACGCCCTCGTGGAGTCCGGCGTCGTCGTGGCCGAGCCCGGGCCCGGCTCGGCGGCCGCACCGGCCCCCGAGGTGCCCGTCGCGGAGTCGGCATGACGTCCTATCGCGGCATCACCTGGGACCACCCTCGCGGGAGGGATGCGCTGCGAGCCGCCGCCGCGCGCGAGCGCTCGGCGGGTTCGGGCCTCGACATCGTGTGGGACGCCCACTCCCTCGAGCACTTCGAGTCGCATCCGATCGACGACCTCGCGGAGCGCTACGACCTGATCGTCCTCGACCATCCGCATCTCGGCGAGGCGCTCGAGCTCGGGTCCCTCCGTCCGATCGACGACGTCGTGTCCGCGGCGCAGCTCGAGCGCTGGGCCGGGGAGGCGGTCGGGCCGTCCTTCGCCTCGTACGAGGTGGCGGGGCGTCAGTGGGCGCTGCCGCTGGACGCCGCCACGCAGGTGTCGGTCCGCCGCGCGGACCTGTGCCCCGCCGAGCCCGGCACGTGGGACGAGGTGGAGGCGCTGTCCCGCTCCGTCCCGGTCGTCCTCTCGCTCGCCGGCCCGCACGCCTTCCTCACCTTCGCGTCGATGTGCGTCGCCTTCGGATCCGCCTTCGACGACGACGTGGTGGGCACCGAGGTGCTCGATCGGATGCGGTCGATCGCCGCCCGCGCTCCGCGCGACGCCGAGACGCAGAACCCGATCGCGCTGCTCGAGCGGATGACCGACACCGCCGACATCGCCTACGTGCCCCTGGTCTACGGGTACGTGAACTACTCGTCGCCGACCGTGCGCTTCGCGGACGCCCCGGCCGCCGTCGCCGGCGGTCGCCTGGGCTCGACGATCGGCGGCACCGGGCTCGCGCTGAGTCGGCGGTGCGAGGTCACCCCCGAGCTCGTGCACCACATCGAGTGGCTGATGTCGTCCGAGGCGCAGGTCGGGTTCATCCCCGCGCACGCCGGCCAGCCCAGCACCCGGACCGCCTGGCTCGACGACGCCGTGAACGGCGCCGCGCACGGCTTCTACCGCTCGACGCTCGCCACCATCGAGGACTCCTGGGTGCGCCCCCGCTACTCCGGATACATCCGGTTCCAGGCCGACGCGTCCGCGATCATCCGCGACGCCCTGTCCGGCGAGCTCACGATCCCCTCCGCGCTCGCGGCGCTCCGCGCCGCATCCCCTGATCCGTCACTTCCGGTGGGTGTGGCGGCCCAACACCCGCAGAAAGTGACGGAACAGTGGTGAGCACACCCGACCTGGGCACCGACGAGATCCTGCTGGAGCTCGACGGACATGTCGCGACGATCACGATCAACCGGCCCGCGAAGCTGAACTCGGTCACCCAGGAGATGTCGGATGCGCTCGTCGTCGCCGCGACCTGGGCGAACGACGAGGACGAGGTCCGGGCGGTCGTGCTGACCGGAGCGGGGGAGCGCGCCTTCTGCGCGGGCAGCGACATCCGCTCGCTCGACAAGTACCGCACGCCCTGGGAGTTCCGGAACCGCGAGGACTACTGCGACGCCTTGCGGCTCCTGCGGAAGCCGCTGATCGCCGCGGTGAACGGCTACGCGTTCGGCGGCGGACTCGAGACGGCGATGACCTGCGACATCCGCCTCGCGTCGTCGACGGCCTCGTTCGCGGCACCCGAGATCAAGCTCGGCTGGATCGGCGGCGGTGGCATGAGCACGTTCCTGGCCCACTCGATCGGCCCGTCGAACGCCGCCGTGATGATCATGACCGGCGATCCGATCACCGCGCAGCAGGCGCTGGCCTGGAACCTCGTCTCCGAGGTCGTCGAGCCGGATGCGCTGCTGCCGCGGGCACGCGAGCTCGCGGCCACGATCGCGACCCGGCCGCCGATCGCCGCCGAGACCGCGAAGGCCAACCTCCGCGCCGCCTTCACGATGACGCAGGACGAGGCCATCCGCTACGAGCGCGACCTCCAGACCATCACGTTCGCCACGGAGGACGCCGCCGAGGGGCGGCGCGCCTTCGCCGAGAAGCGAGACGCCGTCTTCAGGCGCCGCTGACCCGCGACCCACCCCGCACCGCTGACCCGCGCGCACCCCTACCCACGCCCGCCCGACCGCATCCGCCCCGACAGGAGCCCTCCGCATGACCACGACGATCACCGCCGACGTCGCGACCACCCTCCCCGCCGACCGCTACGCGGGCACCCTCGTCGGACGGGTCTGGGACCCGGCGGTCGAGGGCCCCTCCCCCGTGCTGGTGCGGGAGGACGGCCTGTACGACCTGTCCGGCTCCTTCGCGACCGTGAGCGACCTGTTGGAGAGCGACGACCCGGTCGCCGCCGCGCGCGCCGCCCTGGGGGAGGGGGCGCCGAACCTCGGCACGCTCGAGGACGCGCTCGCCGCGACCGTCGCCGGCGACGTGACCCGGGTACGGCTCCTGTCGCCCCTGGACCTGCAGACCGTCAAGGCGGCGGGAGTCACCTTCGCCGTCTCGATGATCGAGCGCGTGATCGAGGAGCGGGTGAAGGGCGACCCGGATGCGGCGGCTGCGATGCGAGAGGAGATCCTCGCGGAGATCGGCGCCGACCTGAGCGCGATCGTGCCCGGGTCGGACGAGGCGACCGCGCTCAAGGCGTTCCTCGTCGAGAAGGGGATCTGGAGCCAGTACCTCGAGGTCGGGATCGGGCCGGACGCCGAGATCTTCACCAAGGGCCCGACGCTGTCGACGATGGGCACCGGCGTCGCGGTCGGGGTCTGGTCGAAGTCGCAGTGGAACAACCCCGAGCCCGAGGTGGTGCTGGCGCTGACGTCGACCGGCCGGATCGTGGGGGCCACGCTCGGCAACGACGTGAACCTCCGCGACGTGGAGGGACGATCCGCCCTCCTCCTGCCCAAGGCCAAGGACAACAACGCCTCCTGCTCGATCGGCCCGTTCATCCGGCTCTTCGACGAGACCTTCGACCTCGACACCGTCCGCGGTCTCACGGTGTCGCTCGACCTCGTCGGCGAGGACGGCTTCGAGCTGCACGGCACCAGCGAGATGCGGCAGATCAGCCGCGATCCCGAGGACCTCGCCGCCCAGCTCGTGGGCCCGTCGCATCAGTACCCGGATGGTGCCGCGCTGATGCTCGGCACCATGTTCGCGCCCATCGTCGACCGCGACGAGCCCGACCGCGGCTTCACCCACAAGCGCGGCGACGTGGTCGCGATCTCGGCACCCGAACTGGGTAGTCTGGTCAACCACGTGGAGCAGAGCGAGAGGTGCGAACCATGGGTGTTCGGGATCGGCTCGCTGATGCGCAACCTGGCGGGCCGGAACCTGCTGTGACCCCGGGGCTCGAGGTCGTCGCCGACCTCGACCCCGCCGCCGACCTCGAGGCCGCCGCGGCAGGGCCGAGGCTCACCCGGCGGTCGACGCAGACGGTGACGCTCAACGACGTCGCCGTGCACGCCGGGGTCTCGCCGCAGACCGTGTCCCGCTCCATCCGAGCGCCCGAGCTGGTGTCCGAGTTCACCCTGGAGCGGGTGCGCTCCTCGATCGCGGCCACCGGCTACGTGCCGAACCTCGCCGCCTCGAACCTCGCCTCCAACCGGAGCATGACCGTCGCCGTGCTCGTGCCCGACGTCAGTGCCTCGGTGTTCGCGGATGCTCTGCACGGGCTGGAGGAGGTGCTCGGCCCGGCCGGGTACCAGCTCTTCCTCGGATCGACCGGCTACCGGCCCTCGCACGAGGAGGACCTCGTCCGTTCGTTCCTCGGCCGCCGTCCCGACGGCTTCTTCATCGTGGGCACCACCCACACGGAGCGGACCACGCACCTCCTCCGCGAGTCGAAGGTGCCGGTCGTCGAGACCTGGGAGATGACGGACGCCCCGATCGACTCCCTCGTCGGCTTCTCCAACCACGACGCCATCCGCGCCATCGTCGAGTACGCGCACGGCCGCGGGTACCGGCACCCCACCTTCGCCGGGTCGCTGCAGACCGGCGACTTCCGCGCGGCCAAGCGCCGCGCGGCGTTCGAGGAGACGGTCGCCGAGCTGTTCCCCGGCGAGGCCATCCGCGTCGTCGACTCCGGCACCGCCCGGGTCGACCTGGAGACGGGCAAGGCGCTGCTGCACCAGGCGCGATCCCTGCATCCCGAGACCGACGTCCTCATGTTCGCCAGCGACGTCTTCGCCGCCGGCGCCATCCTCGAGGCGGGCAGGCAGGGCATCTCGGTGCCCGGCGACCTCGCCATCACCGGGTTCGGCGACTTCGAGCTCGCCCGCTACCTCGCGCCCACGCTGACCACCGTCTCGGCGCCCAACCGCGAGATCGGCACGGTGGCCGGCGAGCTGCTGCTGCAGCGCATGACCCATCGCTCCGACGACGTCCGCCGCGTCGACCTCGGCTTCGCCGTCGTCGCCCGCGAGAGCGCCTGACTCCCCTCCTCGGTCTCCCGAAAGGACACACGATGATCACCACGACAGACCCCCGCACCGGTGTCAGCGCTGCCACCGATCTCGAGAAGACCTCCCCGGAGGAGGTCGCCGCGATCGCCGCGCTGGCCGCCTCGGCGGCCCGCGACCTCGCCTCGCTCGGGCGCGAGTTCCGCGCCGAGATGCTCGACGCGATGGCCGTCGCCCTCGAGGGCAGCCGCGAGCAGCTCGTCTCCACGGCGGAGTCCGAGACCGGGCTGACCGCCGCGCGCCTGAACGGGGAGCTCAGTCGCAGTGCGTTCCAGCTCTCGCTGTTCGCGTCCGCCATCCGGGAGGGGTCGTACCTCGAGGCCGCCATCGACCACGCCGGGGAGACGCCTCTCGGGCCGCAGCCCGACGTGCGCCGCATGCTCGTGCCGACCGGCCCCGTCGCGGTCTTCGGGTCGAGCAACTTCCCCTTCGCCTTCTCCGTCCTCGGCGGCGACGTCGCCTCGGCGCTGGCCGCCGGATGCCCCGTGGTCGCCAAGGCGCACGGCTCGCATCCGCTCACCTCGGCCCTGTCGTACGAGACCCTCCTCGCGGCCGCTCGCTCGGTCGGTGCGCCCGAGGGGACGATCGGCATCGTGTACGGGCAGGAGGCCGGGACCCGGCTCGTGACGGACCCGAACATCACGGCGGTGGGCTTCACCGGGTCCCTCGGCGCGGCCGAGGCCCTCCAGGCCGCGATCGCCACCCGGCCCGAGCCGATCCCGTTCTTCGGGGAGCTGTCGAGCATCAACCCGCTCGTCGTCACCGCCGGCGCGGCCGCGGCGCGCTCGGCCGCCATCGCCGAGGGGCTGTTCGCCTCGTACACCGGATCGGCGGGGCAGCTGTGCACCAAGCCCGGGCTGGCCTTCGTGCCGACGGGGGCAGCGGGCGACGGGCTCGTCTCCGCGCTCGCGTCCCTCACCGACGACGCCGGGGCCGGGGTCCTCCTCAACTCGCGCATCCGCGGGTCGTTCGACGCGATCGAGGGCCGTCTCGTCGAGGCGGGGGCGCGAGCGCTCGCCCGCGGGCGGGAGGCCGAGGGGGAGGGGTACACCGTGCCGCCGACCATGCTCGAGACCACGGCGACCGAGCTCTCGGCGGAGCTCGCCGAGGAGTGCTTCGGGCCGATGATCGTCGCCGTGAGGTACGACTCGATCGACCAGGTCGTCGAGGCGATCGGACGCGTACCGCGCTCGCTGACCGCGACGGTGCACTCCGAGCCCGACGAGGAGGAGCTGGTGGCCGACCTCGCGGCCTCGCTCCAGCCGTTCGCGGGTCGGCTCGTCTTCAACGGGTACCCGACCGGGGTCCGCGTGTCGTGGGCGCAGCACCACGGAGGTCCGTGGCCGGCCACGAACACCCAGCACACGTCCGTGGGCGTGACGGCGATCCGCCGGTGGCTGCGCCCCGTCGCCTGGCAGAACGCGCCCGCCGCGGTGCTGCCGGCGGAGCTGCGCGACGACGACCTGTCGATCCCGCGCCGCGTCGACGGAGTGCTCGTGCTCCCCACCCGCTAGGCGGACGGCGTCGAGTCCACAAAGATACTATGTATGATGTCTGGCGCATCCAGACACTCGACGAGGAGGCGTGACGATGCAGACACGACGGACCGCGGCCGGGGTGGAGCTGACCGAGATCGGATTCGGAGCCGCTCAGCTGGGAAGCCTCTATCGGGAGACCACCGACGAGGAGGCCCGAGCCGCCGTCGACGCGGCGTGGGATGCGGGGATCCGGTACTTCGACACCGCGCCCCACTACGGCATCGGGCTCTCCGAGCGCCGGCTCGGTGAGGCGCTCGCCGGCCGGGACCGCGACACCTACGTGCTGTCGACGAAGGTGGGGCGTCTGCTCGTGCCGACCCCGGAGCTCGCGGCCGCGGGGGAGCGGGACGACGACGGCTTCGCCGTCCCGGCCACGCATCGGCGCCGGTGGGACTTCAGCCGTGACGGCGTCCTGCGGTCCGTCGAGGAGAGTCTCGAGCGCCTCGGGCTCGATCGCATCGACATCGCCTACCTCCACGACCCGGATCAGCACTGGGAGGCCGCGTCGACCACGGGCATCGCGGCGCTCCGGGAGCTCAGGGACCAGGGTGTCGTGCGGGCGATCGGCGCCGGGATGAACCAGTCGGCCATGCTCGCGCGCTTCGTGCGCGAGTGCGACGTCGACGTCGTGATGGTGGCGGGGCGGCTCACGCTCCTCGACCGGACCGCGGAGGAGGACCTCCTGCCCGCGGCGGAGGAGCACGGCGTCTCGATCGTCGCCGCGGCGGTCTACAACTCGGGCCTGCTGTCGCGCCCGGAGGTGCCGGACGACGCGAGGTTCGACTACGATCAGGCGCCGCCCGAGCTCCTGCGGCGTGCGCGCCGCATGGCCGAGCTGTGCCGCGAGGCGGGTGTCACGCTGCCGGACGCCGCGGTCCAGTTCCCGCTCCGCCATCCGGTCGTCGCCTCGGTCGTCGTCGGCGTCCGGACCGCCGAGCAGGTCAGGAGCACCGTCGAGCGATACCGTGCCGTCATCCCCCCTGAGCTCTGGACCGAACTGGAGGAGATCGCATGATCATCGACGCCCATCTGCACGTCTGGGACCTCGGACGCGCCCGGTACCCCTGGCTGACCGAGGATGCGGGGATCCTCCATCGCGATCACGCCATCGAGGAGATCCTGCCCACCCTCTCCGCCGTGGGCGTCGGCGGGGCCGTGCTCGTCCAGGCGTCGGACGAGGCCGCGGACACCGAGCTGATGATCGACGTGGCCCGACGGCATCCCGAGGTGGTCGGCATCGTCGGCTGGGTGCCGCTGGATCGGCCCGACCTCGTCCCGGCCGCCCTCGACCGGCTGGCCGAGGAGCCGCTCGTCGTGGGCATCCGCTCGCTCGTGCACGAGCTGCCGCCGGGATGGCTGGCCGGCATGGCCCAGGACGAGTCGCTCTCGATGCTCGCGGCCGCCGGGCTGACGCTCGACTTCCCCACGAAGGATCCTGCCGCGCTCGCCGAGCTCGTCGCGATCGGCGAGCGGCATCCGGATCTGGGCCTCGTCGTCGACCACCTCGGCAAGCCGCCGATCGGTCACGGGGAGGCGGAGCGGGCGCAGTGGCGCGAGCTGCTCGCCGCCGTGGCGGAGAACCCCCGGGCGTCGGCGAAGGTCTCGGGCCTCTACTCGGCCGTCGGCGACCCCGCGGCGTGGACGGTGGACTCGCTCCGCCCGTTCGTCGACGATGCCCTCGAGCTCTTCGGCCCCGGCCGCCTCATGTACGGCGGCGACTGGCCGGTGGCTCGGATCGCGGGTGGCTACGAGCGGATGTGGGACGCGCTCGGCACGATCCTCGAGCCGCTCGATCCCGCCGACCGCGATCTCGTGCTCGGGGGTACGGCGGAGAGGGTCTATCGGCTCGCGGAGGTCTAGAGTTCCGCAAAGATCACATGTATGATCTACTACTACCTAGCCGCCAGAGCCGGCGGCAGTCGTCAACGACGTCGACCCTCAAAGGACGTGACATGGCAACACAGCGCCGCAGTCGTCGCTTCACGAAGACCCTCGCCATCACAGCCGGGCTCGCTGCCCTCGGCCTCCTCTCCGCCTGTTCGGGTGGCAGCACGGGCACCGACAGCGGCTTCGGCTTCCCCTCCGCCGAACAGGAGGACGGCAGCACCATCACGGTGTGGGTCGACGCCTCCCGCGAGCCGATCGCCAAGGCGTTCCAGGAGGAGAACCCCGACGTCCCGATCAGCATCGAGACCTACGACGGCAACTCCGGCGGCT
This sequence comes from Cnuibacter physcomitrellae, assembly GCF_014640535.1. Taxonomy (NCBI): domain Bacteria; kingdom Bacillati; phylum Actinomycetota; class Actinomycetes; order Micrococcales; family Microbacteriaceae; genus Cnuibacter; species Cnuibacter physcomitrellae. The sequence continues at coordinate 1,572,937 of NZ_BMHD01000001.1, read as the reverse complement.
CCGACACGTTCAAGACCAAGATGGCGCTGTTCGACCAGTCCGGTGAGGGCTGGCCCGACGTCGTCTTCTCGACGCAGACGAACGACGCCTCCTGGGCGGCCAAGGAGACGAACGGCAACCAGGCCTTCGCCGCGGCCCTGAACAAGGGGTACCTGGACCAGAGCTTCCTCGACGGGTTCACCGACGGGGCCCTCGACCCGATGACCGTGGACGGCACCGTGTACGGTCTCCGCAACGACCTCGCCCCGGTCGTGCTCTGGTACAACAAGCCACTCCTGGACCAGTTCGGCTACGACATCCCGAAGACCTGGGAGGACTACGAGGCCCTGAGCACGAAGCTCGCCGCCGAGCACCCCGGCTACATCCTCGGCACCGTGGGCGACTCGTTCGTCGGTCCCTATGTGTACTACTGGGGCGCGCAGGCCCCGATCTTCCAGCTCGACGGGAACACGTTCTCCTCGAACTTCGACGACGAGCACTCGAAGAAGATGACCGACCTGCTCGACACCATGGTCGCCAACGGCACCCTCGTGCAGGACAGCGTCTTCGGCTCGGACTTCGTGACGAAGTACTCCGACAAGATCGTCGCGATGCCCGGCCCGGCGTGGTACTCCGGAGCCCTGTTCCAGAACCCCGACAGCGTCAACGCCCCCGCCGGGACGATCGGCGCCGCGGACCCGCTGTACTGGAGCGGAGAGGACGAGGTCACCGGCAACGTCGGCGGCGGGGTCTGGTACGCCTCGAGCCACTCCAAGAACCTCGCCGCGGTGAAGACCTTCCTCGAGTTCGTCACCTCCTCCGACACCGCCGCCAAGCTGAACGCAGGACTTCCGGCCTACGACTCCGCAGCCTCCACCTGGCTCGACACCCAGGCCGCCAGCGGGTTCTTCGCCGGCGACTTCAAGGGCTCGGTGCAGACGGCCGCGAGCAGCGTGTGGGGCGGCTGGGGCTTCCCGAGCTTCAGCCCGGAGACCGCGTACGCCTCGGTCGTCATCCCCGCCCTCGCCAGCGGCAAGACGATCGCGGACGTGGTGCCGGCCTGGCAGGAGGAGATCCTCAACGAGGCCCAGGTCCAGGGCTACGACACCAAGTAACCCCTGACGACAGGATCGATCATCACTACCACCGCTCAGGAGACGGCCCCCGCCGTCGGCCCTCTCGAGACCGAGGGCCGACGGCGGGGCGCCCGCCGTCGCAAGCGTCCCGACCGCAGCCAGACCCGTATCGGCTACGCCTTCTCGGCGGGCTACACGATCCTGCTCCTCGCCTTCGGGGTCTTCCCCGCCCTCTACGCCGTGTACCTCGCCTTCACGAAGAACGGCGCCTTCGTCGGCGCCGACAACTTCGCGAAGGTGTTCGACGACTACCGGTTCTGGCCGGCCGTCCAGCACGTGGCCGTCTTCGTCCTCATCTGGCTGATCTCGCTCACCGTGCTGGTCGTGCTGATGGCCCTCATCGTCCACGCCATCCGGGTCCGATGGGCCTCCTCCGCCGTCCGGTTCCTCTACTACATCCCGGGCGCGCTCGCCGGGGCGTCGAGCGTGATGCTGTGGCTGTTCCTCCTCGACCCGACCGTGAGCCCCGTCGCGTGGGTCCTCCAGCTGTTCGGGATGGAGACCTTCGTCCAGACGGTGGCCCTCGACAACCTGCCGGTGATCTTCACGCTGATCGCGTTCTGGACCGGCGCCGGCGGCTGGATCATCATCATGTACGGCGCCCTCAACAACATCCCCGTCGAGGTGATGGAGGCGGCGCGCATCGACGGGGCGGGCACCATCAAGACCGCCTGGCACATCCAGATCCCCCTGATGCGGAAGTGGATCTCGTACATGGCGGTCATGGCGCTGGCCGCAGGCACCCAGCTCTTCGTCGAGCCCCGCGTGCTCTCGCAGGCCTCGAAGGGGGTCGTGCCGCCGGACTACTCGCTCAACCAGCTCGCCTACCTGTTCGCGTTCAAGCAGAACGACTTCAACGGGTCCGCGGCCATCTCGCTGCTGCTGCTCGTCGTCGCCGCCGGGCTCTCCGCCCTGTTCGTCTTCCGAGGGGGACTCTTTGAGCGCGACTGATCTGGCCACCCGCCCCGAGCGGACCACCCCCGCTCCGCGCACCGTGGAGCAGCCGAGCCCGGCGCGATGGCTCGGACGCGTCGTCGCCTGGGTCGTCATCGCCTTCTTCGTGGTGTTCTTCGTGCTGCCGATGGTCTGGCTGCTCCTGGCCCCCACCAAGGACGGACGCCAGCTGCTGCTCGACAACCCGTTCAGCTTCGGCGGGTTCGAACAGCTGGCGAGCAACTGGGATCAGCTCATGGCGTTCCAGAACGGCATCGTGTGGACCTGGCTCGGCAACGCGACCCTCTACTCGGGGGTGGCGCTGATCCTCACGCTCCTGGTCAGCATCCCGGCCGGGTACGCCCTGGCGATGGTGGACTTCCGCTTCCGCAGGACGCTGCTCATGGTCACGCTCATCGTGATGCTCATCCCGAACACGGCGCTCGTGCTGCCGACCTTCCTCGAGCTGAGCGCGGTGAAGCTGGTGGGGACGCCGCTGTCGGTGATCCTGCCGTTCTCCTTCTACCCGTTCGGCGTGTACCTCACCTACATCTACTTCTCGACGGCGGTGTCGCGCGACCTCCTCAACGCCGCGCGCATCGACGGGGCGAGCGAGTTCCGCGTGTTCGCCCAGGTGGCGATGCCCCTGGCCACGCCCGTGATCGCGCTCGTCGGCTTCTTCAGCCTGGTGGGCAACTGGAACAACTACTTCCTGCCGTTCGTGATGGTGCCGGGCAAGAAGTCGCCGATCCAGGTCGGGCTCGCGGAGCTGCTGTCGAACGTCCCGCTGTTCAACCCGACCTCGGCGGCCTCGGTGACGATCGACCTGCCGGTCCTGGCCCTCGCGACCATCCTCTCGGTGGCGCCCGTGCTCATCATCTTCCTGTTCTCGCAGCGGTTCCTGGTCAGCGGCCTCACCGCGGGCGGGACGAAGGAGTGACGACGGGGCCGGTCAGGGTGGGCATGATCGCGAGGCTCCGCCCGGAGAAGCGGGCGGAGTACCTCGAGCTGCACGCGGCGGTGTGGCCCCACGTGGAGGCCGTGACGTCCGCAGCCGGCATCCGCGACTTCACCATCTCCATCCTGGGCGACGTCATCGTCGGCACCTACGACTACGTGGGCGACGACCTCGACGCGGCGCAGGCACGGATGGAGGCGGACCCGGTCATGCAGGACTGGTGGCGTCTGACGAGCGCGTGCCAGATCCCGTTCCGTGAGGGCTCGGGCCTGCCGAACTGGGAGCGGATGACCGAGGTCTGGCACCTCGACTGAGCGCGCTCAGTCCTTCGCGGTCGGCTGACGTCGACGGTTCCAGGCGTCGGTGATGTGCACGCGCATGGCCTCCTCCGCCGCGGCGGCGTCGCCGGCCTCGATCGCCTCGAGCACCCTGCGGTGCTCCTCGAGGGTGAGGTGGAACGCCTCGCGACTCGGGCGGCCGATGAAGCGCGAGCTCTGACGGGCGCGCTCGAACAGCACGCGGGTGATGTTCTCGGTGAGCCGGTTGCCCGAGAGGGCCATCACGAGGAAGTGGAAGTCGGCATCCGCCTGCGCGTAGTCGTCCTCGTCCTCGATCGTGTCGTGCATGTGGGCGAACGCCGCCTGCAGCCGTGCGAGGTCGTCCTCCGAGCGGTGGGCGGCGGTCTCGGCCGACATCGTGCCCTCGAGCGCGGCGCGCACGACCGCGATCTCGTCGAGGACGCCGAGCTCGCGGTCGTTCTCGACCAGCACCGACAGGACCACAGGGTCGAGCAGGTTCCAGGAGGTCGCGGGCCTGACCTGCGTCCCGCGTCCCTGCGCCACGCTCACGAGCCCCTTCTCCTCGACGCGCTTGACCGACTCGCGGATGACCGTCCGGCTGACGCCGAAGTGCTGGCTGAGCACGCCCTCCGGGGGCAGCGACTCGCCCGGTGCCACCTCGCCGGTGACGATGACCGTGACGAGGTCGTGCACGACCGCGACGCCGAGCCTGGCGGCGGGCGTCTTCGAGGAGTCGGTGGCGAAGACCGACCGGCCCGCGGAGGCGGTCTCGGCTGCCTCGCCGGCGGGAGCATCGGTCATGCCGTCAGTGTACCGAGGGGGTCGGGCACGCGAGGGAGGCGGAGCTCGGACGCATCAGCCCGCGGCTCCGCGGTCGTCGGCGACGAGCCGCAGCCCCGCCCTGCTCGACCGGACGTGAGGGCCCTCGGCGACGAGCCATCCTCCGTCGCTGGTGTCGTCGGGAGCGGCGCTGATGGCCGCCTCGTCGACCGTGACCCCGGAGCCCGGCTCGTCGCCGAGGACGATCCCGCCGTCGGCGTAGTGCTCGTCGACGGTGATCCCGAACGGGGTGCCGAAGTCCTGGACCTCGGCGGAGAGGTGGTTGGGCACCGCGGTCGCCGCGTGGGCGATCCCCGGGTTGGCGGTGAGTCCGACCGGACTGATCGGCAGGTCGCGGGAGTGGGCGGCGAGGGCGAGCCTCAGGAAGTGCGTGACGCCCCAGATCGCGCCGGCCTGCACGACGTCGACGGCGCCCGCCTCGAAGAACGGGGTGTACTGCTCGAGCCCCGAGAGGTTCTCGCCCGTCGCCACGCCGGCGCGCACCGACCGGGTGAGCCTGGCGTGGCCGGCGGCATCCCAGCGGCGCAGGGGCTCCTCGATCCAGGTGAGGTCGACGCGCTCCTCGACCAGGGAGATGTAGCGCACCGCCTGCTTGAGGTTCCAGGACTCGTTGGCGTCGAGCATGAGCGCCGGTCGGCTGGAGGCGGCACTCAGCGCGTCGCGCACGATCCCGAGCCGGCGGACGTCGGCCTCCCAGTCGCGGCCGCCCTTGAGCTTCCCGCTCGAGAAGCCCCGCTCGGCCATCGAGGCGTAGAAGGCCGCGAGCTGCTCGTCGTCGAGCGCGATGTCGAGCCCCGAGGCGTAACCGGGGACGAAGCGGTCCCGTCCGCCGAGCAGGCGCCAGAGCGGCTCGCCGGCGATCTTGGCCTTGAGGTCCCAGAGCGCGGAGTCGATCGTGCCGATGCCGCCGTAGGTGGCGCCCGCGTGACCGCTCTTGAAGACCTGGGCCAGCATGCGGTCGTACAGGGAGGAGACGGCTCGCGGGTCCTCGCCCTCGATCGCGGGGAAGAGGGCGTCGACGGACTGGTCGGATCCGAGCCCGACGCCGGTCAGTCCCTCGTCGGTGTCGATGAGGACGACGGGCACCTCGGTGATGCCCGAGCTGATGAAGCCGTTGACGTCTCCCACGGGGCGACCCCAGTCGCGGTGGGTCCGCAGGGTGCGGAGGCCGGTGATCTTCATGTCGCCCTCGATCTCGCAGTCGGCACCCGCCATCGAGGTGCGCATTCAGCATACATCATATGTTCGCTCGGATGCGGAGGGAGACGCCGCGGAGGCGGGGGCGCGACACGCGAGGGCGGCTACGCGGGCGGCCCGCCGTTCCGGGCCTCGCGGGCCACGGAGAGACTTTTCAGGGACGACCCGGTATCGTTACTCTGCCGTTACCTAGCCGTGAGACCCGAATCCCACGGCGTGATCGATTCGCTTACCCCGAGAGATACGACGCTTGAGCCCCACCGACCCTACGCGCGACGAGCCCCTTCGACGCCCGCGCATCCGGTCGACCGAGGCACCCTCCCAGCCCCTCTCCCGCCGCGCCCAGCGCGAGCTCGAGCTCCGCGAGTCCCAGCGCCGCGCCCTCACCCCCACCGCCTCCTCCGCCCCCTCCGGAACCAGTGCCCCCTCCGCTCCCTCCGGGACCGGTGCCCCCTCCGCTCCGGCCGCAGGCCCGGCTCCGGCCCCGGCGAGTGCCTCCTCCGCTCCGGCCGCAGGCCCGGCTCCTGCCCCCGCTCCCGCCCCGGCGAGTGCCTCTTCCGCCCCGGCCGAAGGCCCGGCCCGAGCCGAGGCGGTGATCTCCCGCCGCTCCCGCCGCCGCGACGAGCAGGCCGAGGCCGCCCGCTCGACCCCGGGCCGCCGCAGCCTCCGCATGGCCCTCATCCCGGCCGACTACGACACCCCCGCCATCCCGGCACCCACCATCGACGTCGTCTCCTCCAAGACCGCCCCCATCCCGGTCGACGAGATCCTCGCCGAGATCGCCGAACCCCCGGCCCGACGCCAGCGCGGCCGTCGCGCGAAGCCGTCCGAGGACACTCCTTCCTCCCTCCCCGCCGACGACGGAGCCCCCACCCCCGCCCGCACGGCGGAGGCGGTGGAGGTCTCGATGTCCTCCCCACGAGTATCGGGTAGGGCCCCGTCGACTCGAGGGGAGGACATCGAGACCTCCACCGACGCTTCCCCGAGCAACACGGCAGAAGCCCCCGACACCGCGGCCCCCGTCACCGAAGACGCCGCCGCCCCCGTCACCGAAGACACCCCCGACGACGCCGCCGCCCTCGTCCCCTCCCCGCTCCCCGCGCACATCCCCGCCGACGCCGCCGAGACCCCTCTCGACGAGACCGACCCCGCGGCCGACCAGCCCACCGAGGTCCTCCTCCGCGAGATCGAGCTGCAGACCCTCACGATCGAGCCCGTCGACGAGGCTCTCGATCCGCTGACCCTCGAGGTGGAGCCGACCGATCCGGTCACGCCCGATGCCCTCCGCCTCCCGGCGCCGTCTCGCCCCCGCCGCGCGGAGAAGCGGGTGCGTCGTGTCCGCACCGCCTGGCGCCCCGCGTCCCGCGCCGACCGCAGCAAGGGCGCGCCCACGCCGTCTGCCCCGCGTCCGTCGTCGAGCGCGGTCCGGCGTCCGGCCTGGTTAAAGGGCCTCTTCTCCGGTGTCGCGATGCTCTTCGTGCTCGGCATGACGGCCGTGATGGCGATCCCCACGACGGTGTCGGCGAGCCCGATCGACGCGGGCATCGTCCAGTCGGCGCTCACGGTGAACACCCCCGGTCAGGAGCTCGTCACGGCGAACACCGCCAGTACGGGCACCGTCGACCGCGACGGCTACGCGGTGTCGGATGCGGGCGAGCTGCAGGCGGCCGGCTACTCGAGCGCCCAGATGCTCGTGGGTCGTCAGCTCGCTCAGGAGATCATGGCGGCGTACGCCTCCGGCAAGCTCGTCGGGTCGGTGCCCGATCACATCAAGGAGATCCAGTACATCGCGGACGGCGTCACGGTGCCCGACTGCGGCGTCGACTACCGCATCCTCGAGATCATCGTGATCGCGCTGCACAACTTCGATCAGGTGGGCGTCAGCGACATCAACCGCAAGTGCACGGGCCAGATCGAGGGCGCGGGCACCGCGTCGTCGCACTACATCGACGGCGGCGGCCACGCGGTCGACTTCTACCTGCTCAACAACGCGAGCCTCAACGGGGCGGATGCGAACACCCTCAAGATGATCAGCATCCTCGACCCGATCATGCCGAAGGGCGCGCACGTGGGTCAGGCCGAGTGCCGCGCCTCGGCGGGCATCAAGCTCTCGTTCACGAACTGGACCGAGTTCGACGACTCCTGCACCCACATGCACATCGACGTGCCGGTGACGGATGCGCCGCTCCTGCTGACCGACTCGAGCATCCTGCCCCGGTGATCCGCATCCGATGAGCGACGCGCGTGGCCTGGAGCTGCAGCTGCGCCGCCGTGCGGTGGTGCGATTCATCGTCGCCGCTCTCGTGGGCGCCGCTTCTGGCTTGGTGATCGCGAGCCTGGGCTTCGTCCGGGTGGCCGCCGTCGGCGGATGGGCGGCGGCGTGCTGCGTGTACGTGGCCTGGGTGTGGCTGGTGGTCGGCAGGATGGACGCCGCGCAGACCCGCAGGCATGCCCGCCGGGAGGATCCGACCCGGCCGGCGACCGACGTGCTGCTCCTCGCGGCGAGCGTGGTGAGCCTCGTGGTGACGATCCTCGTGCTGACCCTGGACGGCGACGCCGGGAACACGGAGCGCGACGTGGTCGCGGTCGTGGCCGTGGTGAGCGTGGCCCTCTCCTGGGCCCTCGTGCACACCCTCTACACGCTGCGGTACGCGGCCCTGTACTACTCCGGGGAGGAGGGCGGCGTCGGGTTCAACCAGGACGATCCGCCGACGTACCAGGACTTCGCGTATCTGTCGTTCACGCTGGGGATGACCTACCAGGTGTCCGACACGGCCATCTCCGCGTCGCCGATCCGCCACACCGTGCTCCGCCACGCCCTGCTGTCGTACCTGTTCGGGGCGGTGATCCTCGGTGCGATGGTGAACCTCATCGCCGGATTCGCCTCCTGATCACCCGTCTCCGCACCCGCAGTCCCCGTCGGCCGCCTCGCGTGTCCGTCTCCGTCCCGCCCCGCTTCCCTCCGAGAGGATGACCATGTCCGCCTTGTTCTCCCCCTTCACGCTCCGTGACGTGACCTTCCCGAACCGGCTCTGGGTCGGGCCGATGTGCCAGTACTCCGTCGAGGCGGAGGACGGCGTGCCCACGGATTGGCATCTGGCGCACCTCGGGGCGTTCGCGACCGGGGGAGCGGGGCTCATCGTGGTCGAGGCCACCGGGGTCGTGCCCGAGGGACGGATCTCCCCGCAGGACCTGGGCCTGTGGAACGACGAGCAGCAGGCCGCGTTCGCGCGCATCGTCGGCTTCCTGCACGCGCAGGGGGCGGTGGCGGGGATCCAGCTCGCCCACGCAGGACGTAAGGCGTCGACGTACCGCCCCTGGGCGGCCGAGCGCGGCACAGTGCCCGAGGGCTCGGGCGGGTGGCCGACGGTGGCGCCGTCGGCGATCGCGTTCGGGCGCTACGCCCAGCCCCGCGAGCTCACCGGCGACGAGGTGCGCGGTCTCGTCGAGGCGTTCGCCGCCTCCGCCCGCCGTGCCGTCGCGGCCGGGTTCGACGTCATCGAGCTGCACGCTGCGCACGGGTACCTCCTCCACGAGTTCCTCTCGCCGCTGTCGAACGAGCGCACCGACGAGTGGGGTGGATCGCTGGAGGGGCGCGCCCGGTTCCTGCTCGAGGTGGTGCGCGCGGTGCGCGCCGAGGTGGGGGAGTCGGTGCCCGTGATCGTGCGCCTGTCGGCGAGTGACTGGGCGCCAGGAGGGTTCGAGCGCGAGGACGCCGCCCGCGTCGCGCGCTGGGCTCAGGATGCCGGCGCCGACCTGTTCGACGTGTCCACGGGAGGTCTGGTGGCCCATCAGGAGATCGACGTGCATCCGCTCTACCAGGTGCCGCACGCCCGGTACATCCGCGAGACCGCGGGCGTGCCGGTGAGCGCGGTGGGCCTGATCACGGAGGCGGGGCAGGCGGAGGAGCTCGTCGCCTCGGGCGAGGTCGACGCGGTCACGATGGCGCGCCAGTTCCTCCGCGACCCCCGCTTCCCCCTCCGCGCCGCGCACGAGCTCGGCGCCGAGGTCGCCTGGCCCCTCCAGTACGACCGCGCCCGCTGGTCCTGACCCGCGCCGCCCGGCGCGGACTCCACTTCGCCATCTCCAGGTGGTTCCGCCATGCCGATCGGGATGGCGGAACCACCTGGGTGTGGCGGACGGGAGGGGTTAAGGTGGGGGCAGCGGCGTGGCCGGCGCCGCACGACCGCGAGGAGCACCACCGTGACCACGACCGCCCTGCTCGGCAGCGCATCCGAACTCGCCTCCGGCGAGCTCGCCCAGACCGGAGCGAACGGGCAGGTCGCCCTCCTGATCGCGGGGATCGCCGTCGCCGTGCTCGTCGTCGGCGGCATCGTGCTCCTCGTCCTGCGCCGCCGCAACCGCGCTCGCTGACCCGCTGCGACCGCTGACGCGCGTCCGCTGTGCCGCGCGCGGCTCCCGCTGCTGACAGGATGGGGGGATCGCGCGGAGCGGGACGGAAGGGCGGACGCATGGACCGGATCGACGTGGTGGAGCTCGGCATCGCCGACATGCTCGAGGCCCTCGACAGCGGAGCGGTGACGAGCGTCGAGCTGGTCACCGCCTACCTCAACCGGATCGCCTACTACGACCGCACCGGGCTGTGCCTCCACGCCATCGCCGTGCTCGACCCCACCTGCCTGGAGCAGGCCGCCGCGTCGGATGCCCGCCGCCGCGCGGGCCAGGCCGGTCCGCTCGAGGGTGTGCCCTTCACGGTCAAGGACAGCTACAAGGTCAAGGGCCTCACGGTCGCGTCGGGCAGCCCGGCTCTCGCCGACCTCGTCGCCACCGACGACGCCGCCACCGTCGCCCAGCTCCGCGCCGCGGGCGCGGTGCTCCTCGGCAAGACCAACATGCCGCCCATGGCGGCGGGTGGGATGCAGCCCGGCGTCTACGACTACGCCCGCAGCCCGTACCATCCGCAGTTCCTCACCGCCGCCTACGGATCGGGGTCGTCGAACGGCTCCGGGACCGCCACCGCGGCGAGCATGTGCGCCTTCGGGATGGCGGAGGAGACCGTGTCCTCCGGTCGCGCTCCCGCCTCGAACAACAGCCTCGTCGCCTACACGCCTTCGCGGGGTGTGCTCTCGATCCGCGGCAACTGGCCGCTGCGCCCCACGTGCGACGTCGTCGTGCCCCACACGCGCTCGGTGGACGACCTCCTGCTCCTCCTCGACGTGCTGGCGGTCGAGGATCCCGACCGCTCGGGCGACTTCTGGCGGCAGCAGTCCGCGGTCGAGCTCCCGCGCCCCGAGGACGTCCTCCCGCATCCGATCCGGCGTCCCCGGCCCGATCGCCTCGACGGTCTGCGGATCGGCGTTCCCCGCCTCTACATCGGCGAGGACGACGTGCCCCTCGATCCGCCCGCCCTCCGTCCGTCGGTGCGCGCGCTCTGGGATCGCGCCGCCGACGACCTGCGGGCGCTCGGAGCGGAGGTCGTGGAGGTCGACCTCCCCGTCGTGTCGAACTACGAGGAGGACCGCCCGGGCGCCAGAGGGCTGGCCGAGCGCGGCCTGGTCCCGGCGAACTGGCGCGCCCTCGAGGGCGGCCCGATCACCGCGATGGCGCTGGATGCGTTCCTGCGCGACAACGCGGATCCCCACCTCGACACGTGGGCCGACGTCGACGGCGACACCGTGTTCCCCGTCGCCGACGCGCCGGTCCCGGTGTGGATCACCCGAGCCCGCGGCGGCTTCGACTGGCAGCGTCTCGCCGAGCTCGTGAAGCAGGGGCTGCCCGCCCGCTTCGACGACGTCCCGGGGCTGGCTCAGCTGCTGCAGGGGCTCGAGCAGGCTCGCAGGGAGGACTTCGAGGAGTGGATGGCGGCGGAGGGCCTCGACCTCGTCGTCTTCCCGGCCGCCGGCGACGTGGGCCGGGTCGACCTGTTCGAGAGGCCCGAGAGCCTCGAGGCCGCGTCGCGCAATGGTGTCGTCTACTCCAACGGCAATCGCGTCATCCGTCACCTGGGCATCCCCACGGTCACCGTGCCGATGGGGTTCATGGGCGACATCCAGATGCCGGTCGGTCTGACCTTCGCCGGCCCTGCCTACAGCGACGACGCGCTCCTCGACCGCGCCGGCGCGTACGAGCGGGCCACACGTCGCCGCCAGCCCGCGTTCCTCACCCCGACCCTGCCCTCGAACCAGATCGACCCCGTCCCCGCGACCGAGGCGGACGGATCCGGTGCGGCGGAGGCGGCGGACGCGACCCCGGAGTCGATCGCGATCGAGGCTCGAGGCCGCTCCTGGGAGGTCGAGGTACGCCTGTCAGCATCCGCCCCGGCCGACGCCCGCGTGTGGGCCGACGGCCACATTCTTCGCCCCGCCCCCGCCGAGCCGGGCGTCTTCCGCGGTCGCGTCTCTCTCTCCCGAGCCCGCCTCTCCGACGAGATGATGATCGTCTCCGCCGTCGGGCGCGGGGCCGCCGCGATGACGATCGAGCCGCTTCCGATCGGGGTCGGGTAGCGGCCTGTCCCATGCCGTCGGCGGCATGGACCGCCGCCGCTCGACTTGGCGACGGCTGAGAAGCAGGGCAGGATCGAGGGGAGAAGCAAGCAACGAGGCCTTTCGGGGGAAGGGGAGGATCGGTCGTGTCGGGTACTACGGGGGGAACTCCCGCAGGGTGGTATCAGGATCCGTGGGACGCACGGGGACAGCGGTACTGGGACGGGTCGCAGTGGACGTCGCACGTCCACTCCGCCGACGCCGCGACGGCCGTCCCGGCGGCAGCCCCCGCGGTGAGCGCGTCCCCAGCGAGCGCACCCTCGGGGCCGGGCGCTCCGACGCCTCCGCGACGCAAGCGCCGCGGCCTGATGATCGGACTGGTCTCCGGCGGCGTCGCGATGGCGGCCGTCATCGCCCTCGTGGTCGGCTTCGTCGTGGTCCCCGCCTTCACGGGTGAGCAGCAGACGATCTACAGCGACAAGTCCGCGCTCTACGACTACACCGACCCGATGCTCGCCCTCGAGCGGAACCACCAGTTCGAGATCGACGTCGACTACGACCTCGACGCGATCGATGCCGCGCACGCGCCGGACCCCGACTCGTCCAGGGGTGCGAACGACTGGGCGTTCGAGGTGTACTACGACCCCGCGCTGACCAAGAAGGCCGAGTTCTCCGTCTTCCAGCTCGACCCGGGCGACGAGGTGACGATCTCGGGTGACGAGATGGGGGAGGCGTTCGGCGAGAACCCGGGCCCCATCGCCGAAGAGGGCGACCCCCTGAGCAGCTGGGGCATGCACGACAAGTACTACCTGGTGAGCCGCGCCGAGAAGGACGGCACCGAACGGGCGAAGCCGCTCGTCACGGAGTTCACGGTCCAGCCCTCGCTCGAGTCGCCCGACGTCACGTTCGGGAAGGCGGCGGAGGACGGCACCATCAGCCTCACCTGGGCGCCGGTGGACGGGGCGGAGCGGTATCTCGTCGTCACGCACGAGGTGACGGACGACGGCAACGGGTCGTGGGAGATCCTCGACAGGGTCGAGGGCACCGAATGGTCGTCGGCCGGCGCCATCGAGGACTACGAGGTGAAGGAAGCGCCCTTCGTCTCCGCGCAGAACGTCGGTCTCGACTCCTACAGCTACCGCGGCATCACCGAGGACGAGATCACCGGCGGCTACGAGCAGCCCGAGTCGGAGGAGGAGATCGCGGCGTCGACCCTGGGCTACGACATCGGCGTCATCGCGACCGACGGCCAGCGGTACTCGTCCTTCCCCGCCTACGACATGGAGGAGGTGGCGGGCTGGTTGCCTCGAGAGGTGGCGTTCCACACCGCCACCGCGCTGAAGAACTGGGGCGCCAGCGGCTACATCGAGGGCATCGAGAACGTGCAGAAGGTCCTCCCGTTCACCTCCGTCGACGGGCGGACCCGATCCACCGTCGCCTACATCGACGAGTCGGTCATCCTCGACTACGGTGACCGCTGGATCGTGCCGCTCCGTGGGCGCAACACGCAACTCGGCGAGTGGATCCCGATCACCAAGCGATCCATGCCGGATCCCGCCGCCGCCATCGCCCAGTTCAACGCGGCCGCCCTGGCCGCCGCTCCTCCGACGGGCATGCCGCGATTCGACGAGTTCGTCGCTCCGGAGGTGCCCGATGAGGAGCCTGTCTCGGAGACCCCGCAGGTCGCCTATCCGGTCTTCGGCAGCTCGGACTTCGTCCGCTTCCTCGCCGCGCACCTGATCGCGCAGACCGCGCTGATCGACATCTCGGCCTACGTCGACGCTCCCGGGGCCCCGGATCCGTACGACGCGCTCGAGGAGGCGCGCGAGCAGAACCCGTACGCCTTCAACATCAGCAACTACAGCCTCCGGGACGGCGGCGACACGATGCTCGTCACCTACGCCCTCCCCACGGAGGAGGTCCAGACGATGCAGGCGAACCTCAAGCAGAGGGTCGACGAGGTGGTCGGGAGCGTCGTCTCGGACGGCATGAGCGATCGCGAGAAGGTCACCGCGCTCAACGGCTGGCTGGTCGACAACGCTGAGTACGACTACGCGGCGTTCGACTCGCTCCTCGACGTGTCCTACAGCGGCATCCCGGCCGGACACGAGAACGCCTGGAACGCCACCGGCACCATGCTGCAGGGGATCGGGGTGTGTGCGAGCTACGCCTACGCGTTCAACGCGCTGGCCAACGCCGCGGGCGTCCAGACCATCGTGGTCAGCGGCGACGTCTTCTCCGGCGGGCCCCACGCGTGGAACAAGGTGTTCGTCGACGGCCAGTGGCTCGCGGTCGACCCCACCTGGAACGACGGCGGCGACCCGACCCAGTACCTGATGATCCCCGACTCGGGCTTCACCGACAGCGCCGCCCGCGCCGAGGACTCGAGCTGGATGGTCGACTCCCTCATCCCGACCTACGCCACCCCGTAGGCGCGCTCCGGATCCGGTTTCGCTGCCTCTTTGACCTTGCGCGGGCCCACTGGCCCAGCGAAAGGTCACAGAGGCAGCGAAACCCGAGGGAGAACGCCTACGCGAAGGCCTCGACGATGGGGCGGAACTTCATCTTCGTCTCGAGGTACTCGCGCTCGGGCACCGACTCGGCCACGATGCCGCAGCCGGCGTACGCGGTGATGTCGCCCGCCGCATCCACCTGGGCGCTGCGCAGCGCGACGGCCCATTCGCCGTCGCCGTCGGCGCCGACCCAGCCCACCGGCCCGGCGTAGCGGCCGCGGTCGAAGGGCTCCAGCTCGCGGATGAGGGCGAGCGCGTCGGCGGTCGGGGTGCCGGCCACGGCGGCCGTCGGGTGCAGGGCCGCGATGAGGTCGAGCGAGGTGGACCCGTCGCTCAGGGTGCCGATCACGTCGCTCGCGAGGTGCCACAGGTTCGGCAGCTTGAGGGTGAAGGGGACCTCGCTGGTGGCCAGGCCGCGACTGTGCGGCTCGAGGGCGGTGAGGACGCTGCGCACCGCGAAGCCGTGCTCGTCGAGATCCTTGGCGCTGGTCGCCAGGGCGACCGCGCGCTCCTGATCGCTCACCGCATCCGCACCCCGGGCCGTGGTGCCCGCGAGCACGCGCGCGCTCACCGTGCCGTGGTCGACCCGGACGAGCGTCTCGGGGCTCGAGCCGAGGAACCCGTCGATGGCGTACGTCCAGCAGTCGGGGTAGCCGAGGGCGAGGTCGTACAGCACGCGCCGCAGGTCCGACCCGGCGGGCAGGTGCCCGCGGAGGTCGCGCGCCAGCACGACCTTGCTGAGCTCGCCGGCGGCGATGCGGCCGACGGCGGCCTCGACCATCGCACGGTAGTCGTCGGGCGAGACCTCGCCGGGGAGCAGGGTCAGGCGGTACTCCTCGCCGAGGCGCCGCAGCTCGGGCTCCGGTGCGGGCGTCGCGTCGCCCTCGACCCGGATGCGCGTCACCCAGGACACGTCGCCGCGGCGTCCGACGATGGTGCGGGGCACGATGAGCACGCTCTCGGCGGTCGACGAGTCGTCGAAGGCGAACGTGCCGAACGCGATCAGTCCCGAGCCCGGCGCCTGGACGGGGTCGGAGACGGTCGCCGCGGACACGATCGCCCGCCAGGCCTCGCAGGCCTCGGACATCCGATCGGGCCCGGAGAAGGTCAACCGCACGGCCTCGCCGATGCCCGCCATCCCGTGGGCCTTGCGCACCCAGATCAACGGCGAGGACTCGTCGGTGAACTTGAGGAGGTACTTCGGGTCGTCGACCCGGGTGGTCTCGACGCGCAGCTGCGTCACGGGAGAGGGCGTTGCAGGCACCGGCACAGCCTACGCCTTCCCCGCAGGGGCCCGGCTCCCAGGCGGATCCTCCTAGACTGGAGGTGTGACGAAGGCAGACCTCACCAAGCGCCCCGAGCAGGTGTCTGCCATGTTCGACAAGGTCGCTGCCAAGTACGACCGCACCAACACCGTCCTCTCGGTGGGCAACGCGACGCTGTGGCGGATCGCCACCACGCGAGCCATCGCACCGAGGCCCGGGGAGCGCATCCTCGACATCGCCGCCGGAACGGGCACCTCGAGCGCGTCGATCGCGGCGAGCGGCGCCCATGTCGTGGCGGCCGACTTCTCGCCGGGCATGATCGAGGTGGGCCGCAGCCGTCAGGCCGACAACCCGGGGATCGAGTTCGTGGTCGCCGACGCCATGGCGCTGCCGTTCGGCGACGACGAGTTCGACGCCGTCACCATCTCGTTCGGGCTCCGCAACGTCTCCGACCCTCGGGTCGCGCTCGGCGAGTTCTTCCGTGTCACCAAGCCCGGCGGTCGACTCGTGATCTGCGAGTTCAGCACCCCGCCGCTCGGTCTGGTGCGCGGCGGCTACTCCTTCTATCTCAAGCGCGTGATGCCGGCGCTGGCGAAGCTCGCCTCGTCGAACGACGCGGCGTACGACTACCTCGGCGACTCGATCGAGGCCTGGCCCGACCAGCCCACCCTCGCGTCGTGGATGCGGTCGGCCGGCTACACAGACGTCGCGTACCGCAACCTCACGGCCGGCATCGTGGCCCTGCACCGTGGCGTCAAGCCCCTGGTGCCGGCCTCGACGCCGCTCTCCGCGACGACGAAGTAGGCTCGACACCGTGACTTCCAGCCTCAAGAGGGCGGTCGGCCGCCGCTCTGCGTCGCTGTCGCTGGCCGATCGCCTCTTCTCCACCGGTGAGGACCGCCGTACCGCAGCCCTCATCGAGGACGCGATCGACGCGCTGGAAGAGCGCCTCTCCGTCGAGTCCCGCTTCGCCGCGGGCCTGGTCGACGTGGTGGCCCGCTACCTGCTCGAGGCGGGCGGCAAGCGCGTCCGCCCGGTGCTGGCGTTCCTCGTCGCCCAGCTGGGCGACGGGATCACCCCCGACGTGCAGACCGCGGCGGCGTCCATCGAGCTCACCCACCTCGCCTCGCTGTACCACGACGACGTCATGGACGACGCCGACCAGCGCCGAGGTGTGCCGTCGGCGCAGAACGTCTGGGGCAACTCCGTCGCGATCCTCACCGGCGACCTCCTCTTCGCCCGCGCCTCGCAGCTGCTCGCGCAGCTCGGCGAGCGCGCCATCCGGCTGCAGGCCGACACGTTCGAACGGCTCTGCCTCGGTCAGCTCAACGAGACCATCGGTCCCGGTCCCGACATCGATCCGATCGAGCACTACATCCAGGTGCTCTCCGACAAGACGGGCTCGCTCATCGCCGCGGCCGGTCAGCTCGGCCTCATCTTCTCCAACGCGCCCTCGGCGTACGAGGAGCCGGTGCGCGTGTTCGGCGAGAAGGTCGGCGTCGCCTTCCAGCTCGTCGATGACGTGCTCGACCTCTCGCCCCACTCCGAGGAGACGGGCAAGCTCGCCGGGACCGACATCCGTGCCGGTGTCGCGACCCTTCCCGTGCTCTACCTGCGCGAGGCCGCGGTCACCGACGCCGAGGCGGCCGCCCTCCTCGAGAGGCTGACGCCGGAGGCCCTCGAGTCCGCCGACGCCGCGACCGCGGATGCGGCGATCACCGCGCTGCGTGAGCACGAGGTCACGCAGCGCACCGTGGCCGAGGCGCGCCGGTGGGCCGCCGAGGCGACCGCCGCTCTCGCGCCGCTGCCTGACGGCACGGTGAAGAAGACCCTCATCCGCTTCGCCGACACCGTGGTGGAGCGCACCTCCTGAATCCCGGATGTCCGCATGCCGGCCCAGGCCAGGCGAGCGGACATCCTCTCCGACCGACCCGACCGAACAAGGAACAGCCATGACCAAGCTCCGTCTGGCCATCGTGGGCGCCGGCCCCGCGGGCATCTACGCCGCCGACCTGCTCCAGAAGGCCGAGCGCCACTTCGACATCTCGATCGACCTGTTCGAGCAGCTCCCCGCGCCGTACGGCCTCGTGCGATACGGCGTCGCGCCCGACCACCCGCGCATCAAGGGCATCATCACCGCCCTCCGCGAGGTGCTCGACTCCGGCGTCATCCGCTTCTTCGGCAACGTGCGCTACGGCGTCGACATCACGCTCGACGACCTCAAGAAGCACTACAACGCCGTCATCTTCGCCACCGGCGCCATCCGCGACGCCGACCTCGAGATCCCCGGCATCGACCTCGCCGGCTCCTACGGCGCCGCCGACTTCGTGAGCTGGTTCGACGGTCATCCTGATGTGCCGCGCACCTGGCCGCTCGAGGCCGAGTCCGTCGCGGTGATCGGCAACGGCAACGTCGCGCTCGACGTCTCCCGCATCCTGGCCAAGCACGCCGACGACCTGCTGCCCACCGAGATCCCGGCGAACGTCTACGAGATCCTGAAGGCCTCGCCGGTCACCGACGTGCACGTGTTCGGTCGCCGGGGTCCCGCGCAGGTGAAGTTCACCCCGCTCGAACTGCGCGAGCTCGGCGAGGTGCCCGACGTCGATATGGTCGTCTACGACGAGGACTTCGACCTCGACGAGGCGTCGAAGGCCGCGATCGAGACGAACAAGCAGGTGTTCGTCATCAACAAGGTGCTGAACCAGTGGCGGGAGCGCGAGGTCGGGTCGGCGTCCCGCCGCCTGCACCTGCACTTCTACGCCAAGCCGCTCGAGGTCGTGGACGACGGCACCGGGCGGGTCGGCGCGATCCGCTACGAGCGCACCGAGCCCGACGGCGCGGGCGGCGTCCGCGGCACGGGCGAGATCCGGGAGATCCCGATCCAGGCCATCTACCGGGCGGTCGGCTACTTCGGGTCGCCGCTGGACGGCATCCCGTTCGACGACCGGCACGGCGTCATCCCGAACCACGAGGGTCAGGTGCTCGACGAGCACAACGAGATCATCCCCGGGGTCTATGCCACCGGCTGGATCAAGCGCGGCCCCGTCGGCCTCATCGGCCACACCAAGTCGGATGCGATGGAGACCCTCGAGCACCTCAAGCGCGACCAGGCCAACTGGTGGACCCCGGCCTCCCCGGAGGAGGAGTCGATCGAGGAGCTGCTGCGCTCGCGCGGAGTGGTCTGGACCGACATCGAGGGATGGCACCGCCTCGACCAGCACGAGCTCGCGCTCGGCGAGGCCGAGGGGCGCACGCGCATCAAGGTCGTCCCGCGCGACGAGATGGTGGAGATCTCCAAGGCCTGATCCCAGCGTCGGTCGCGCCCTCGCGGTGGGGGCGCGTTCGGGTGTGCGTGGCTGTCCCTGGGTTCGGGCCGTGCTGTCGCGGTGGGGTGCGTTCGGGGGCTGTCGCCGCGTCGGCCGCGTTCGCTACCGTTCGTGCATGGCACTCGCTCCTGCCGCCGTCGAGGCGCTCACCGCTGCCGTCACCGGGCCGGTCCTGTTCCAGGGCGACCCCGGCATCCCCGCCGAGATCGGGGCCTTCAACACCTTCCCCGCTCATAATCCCGAGGTGCTGGTCGCGGCCGAGTCGGAGGGCGACGTCGTCGCCGCGGTCAGGTTCGCGCTCGAGAACGACCTCGCCGTGCGCACGGTGTCCACCGGGCACGGGTCGCCGACGCCGATCGTCGACGGCGTGCTCGTCTCCCTGCGTCGCTTCCACGGCGTCTCGATCGACCCGGATGCGCGGATCGCCGTCCTCCGCGGCGGCACCCGGTGGGGCGAGGTGATCGAGGCCGCGGCACTGCACGGGCTCGCGCCCATCACCGGATCGTCCGCGACCGTCGGCGCGATCGGCTACACGCTGGGCGGCGGCCTCGGGCCCCTCGCCCGGACGTTCGGGTTCTCCTCCGACTGGGCCAGGGGCTTCCGCGTGGTGTCCGGCGAGGGCCAGGTCGTCGTCGCGAACGAGTTCGAGAACGCCGACCTGTTCTGGGCGCTCCGCGGCGGCAAGGGCGGCTTCGGCGTGGTGACCGAGATGACGGTCGAACTCGTGCCGCTCACGACGCTCTACGCGGGTTCGGTCCTGTTCGACGCCCCGCACATCGAGGCCGTGTACAAGCGCTGGGCCGACTGGAGCAGCGACCTGCCCGAGACGGTCACCACGGCGGTGGCGCTCGCGAGCTTCCCGCCGATCGAGGCCGTCCCCGAGCCGATGCGCGGCAAGACGCTGCTCGCCGTGCGGTACGCGTTCATCGGAGATGCCGCCGAGGGCGAGCGGCTGTTCGAGCCCATCAGGTCGGCCGCTCCTGTGTATCTCGACGGAGTGCGGGTCATGAGCCCCGCCGACGTCGCCGAGATCCACAGCGATCCCGCCGATCCCGGCCCCTCGTGGGACAGGGGCATGATGCTCGACCGCGTCGACGGCGCCTTCGTCGACACGCTGCTCGGAGCCATCGGGCCTGGGACGCACACGCCCATCATGGCGTGCGAGGTGCGGCGCGTCGGGGGTGCGACCGAGCGCGACGTCCCGGGCGGAAGCGCCGTGGGCGGCCGCGGTGCCGGGTACGCCCTGGTGCTCATCGGGGCGCCGGATCCCGCACTCTTCGACGCCGTGCTGCCGTCCGTGGCCGACGGCCTCACCGCCGCGCTCGCGCCGTGGGTCTCGGCGGTCACCACGCCGAACTGGGCCGGCGGCTTCGGCGTGCCGGGCACGTTCGAGGCGTCGTGGCCGGCGGACACCCGCGAGCGGCTCGCCGCCATCCGCGCCGACTACGACCCCGCGGGCCTCTTCCCCTTCGCCCCCTCCCCGTGACCGCCCCGCCCTGCGCCCTGCGCTCTGCGCCCTGCGCTCGGGTGCTCACCTCCCGAGCCTTCGCGCGAGAAACGCGGCGCGCCAGCTGACCGCGCGATTCCTCGAGTGCTCACTTTCCACGCCTTCGCGGGGGAGGTGGCGCCATTACTGAGCGTTCGATGCCCCCGCGGCGTACGCGCGGCGCTCAAATGCCCCGGAGATTTCTTGAGCGCTCACTTTCTGCACCTTCCCGGGGAGCTGGTGCTTTTACTGAGCACTCGCTGCCCGATGGGGTGCGTGCGGTGCGCGGGGTAACCCGGCCATTTCTCGAGTGCTCAGTTCCTGCACCTTTGTGGGGGAGTTGGTGCCGTTATTGAGCACTCGACACCCCCATGGCGTGCGTGCCGTGCCCGGGCTAATCCCGCGCGATTGCTCGAGTGCTCACTTCCCGCGCCTCCGCGCGAGAGGTGGCGCCAATACTGAGCGCTCGATGGACCCGTGAGGTGCGTGCGGCCCTCGAGGGAACCCCCCCCCAACTCCTCGAGTGCTCACTTTCCGCGCCATCGCGCGAGACGTGGCGCCGGAAGTGAGCTCTCGCGGCCCGGGACGGGCGGGCGGGCGGGGTCAGCGGGCGGGGGCGAAGGGGCCCGAGAGCACGGACCACTGCAGGAGCATGATGGTCTTCGCGTCGATCACGTCGACGCCGATGCGCCGGATCGCGTCGTCGACGTCGACCTCGACGACCTCGGTGTCCTCGCCCTCGTCGGCCAGGCCCGCGCTGGCGGAGACCGCCGAGTCGGACGCGTAGGGCGCCGCGTAGAAGAACAGCTTCTCCGTCACCGAGCCCGGGCTCATGTAGGCGGTGAACAGGAACTCCGGCTGCCCGATCTCGTAGCCCGTCTCCTCCTGCGCTTCGCGCCGGATCGCGGTCTCGGGATCGTCGTCGTCGAGCAGCCCGCCGGGCACCTCGAGCAGCATGCCGTCGGGATGCTCGTTCACGTAGGCCGGGTACCGGAACTGACGGATGAGCAGCACCGTGCGCCGCTCGGCGTCGTACAGCAGCACGGTGGCCCCGTCGCCGCGGTCGTGGGTCTCGCGCTCCTCGGTGCTCCAGTGCCCGTCGCTGTGCTGGAAGTCGAAGACGGCGCGCCGCTCGACGTACCAGTTGGCGCTGAGCAGCGTGACCTCGCGCATCCGCACCCGCGGGTTGCCCTCGAGGTCGAGGCCCGTGCGGTCGAGCCCGGTGCGCCCGCGTCTGTCGGGCACGTCCGCACCCGGCGTACCCGGCGCGGTGCTGCCGGCGCCCGCGCGTGCGGCGCCGTCCGCCTCCGTCACCGGAAGTTGAGGAACTGCAGGTCGACCTCGAGGTCGGCGCCCTTGAGCAGCGCGATGGTGGCCTGCAGGTCGTCGCGGCTCTTCGACGACACGCGCACCTCGTCGCCCTGGATCTGCGCCTTGACGCTCTTCGGCGCCTCGTCGCGGATGAGCTTGGTCACCTTCTTCGCGTTCTCCTGGTCGATGCCCTCCTTGAGCTTCGCCTCGATGCGGTACTCCTTGCCGCTCGCGAACGGCTCGCCCGCATCCAGGCTCTTCAGCGAGATGCCGCGCTTGATGAGCTTCGACTCGAACACGTCGAGGATGGCCTTGACCCGCTCCTCGCTGTTCGCCTTCATCAGCACCGTGTCGCCGGACCAGCCGATCGAGGCGCCGACGTTCTTGAAGTCGTAGCGCTGCTCGACCTCCTTGTGGGCCTGATTGAGGGCGTTGTCGGCCTCCATCTTGTCCACCTTGCTGACCACGTCGAACGATGAATCTGCCATGCCCTCGATCCTACCCGTCGAGTGATGCTCATCCTGGCGTTATCATCTAGCCAGGTAGGCGGGAGGATGCGAGATGGAGATGAATGTCCAGCAGGCGCGCGACAACCTGTCGCGGCTCATTGCCGCTGCCGAGGCGGGGGAGGACGTGACGATCACACGCCGCGGCAGGCCCGCCGTGAGGCTGGTCCCCGTGAGGGAGGAGTCCCCTCGGCGATGGAACGGCAAGGACCTGGCCGCCTACCTCGAGGAGGGCGGGAGGTTCCGCGGCACGATGACGGCGGACGAGATCCGCGACTACATCCACGGAGAGCGGGAAGCGTGGGACTGATCTACCTCGACAGCAGCATCGTGATCAGCGCCCTGCAGGACGCCGGAAGCCTCGGGAGGACGGTGCGCGAGGCGCTGGCGGCCACAGCGGAGATCCCCGCGACGAGCGACCTGGTCAGGCTGGAGTGCCGGGTGAGGCCGATCCGCGAGGGTGACTTCGCTCTGGCGACCGAGTTCGACAGGATCCTCGACGAGTTCGAGCAGCTGACGCTGGATTCCGACGTCTACAGGGTCGCTGCCGACATCCGTGCCCGCTTCGGTCTGAAGACCCCCGATGCCCTTCACGTGGCCGCGGCGCAGGTGCATCGCTGCGTCGCGTTCTGGACATCCGATCGGCAGCTCAACTCCGTGGTGGGAGCCATGAGGTTCCAGATGTTCGACGGCTGAGTCGGGGGACTGTCAGGGGCGCCTGATGGGATGGACGGGTGCAGCGGAGTCGTCGGGTCGTGGTGGTCGTGGGCGCGCTCATCGGGGCGGCCCTGGGCCTCGCCGGATGCGCCGGCTCGGATGGGGGCGGCTCGAGCGACGCGACGACGGGGGAGACGCATCCGCCCGTCGCGGAGGCGACCCGCACCGATGTCGCCGCCTTCGACCCCGACACCGTCTCCGACGGCGGTCCGCTCACGACCGACCTCGTCGACCCCGCCTGGCTCGACGCGACAGCCACCGCGACGGGCATCCCGCGTCGTGCCCTGGAGGGGTACGCCGGCGCCGCGCTCGCGGTGGCCGACACGGATGCCGGGTGCCACCTGGGGTGGAACACCCTGGCGGCCATCGGCTGGGTCGAGTCGCACCACGGCACCATCTTCGACGGCGAGATCGGGCCCGACGGCCGGACCACGGCGCCCATCTTCGGCGTGCAGCTGAACGGCGGCGGCTTCCAGGAGATCCCCGACACCGACGGCGGCGCGGTCGACGGCGACACCGAGTGGGACCGCGCTGTCGGACCGATGCAGATCGTGCCCGCCACGTGGGCCGCCTGGGCCGCCGAGGCGAACGGGGACGGCGTGCCCGACATCCACAGCATCGACGATGCATCCCTCACCGCCGCCGACTACCTCTGCTACACCGGCGGCGACCTCTCGACCGAGGCCGGATGGCGCGACGCGATCGCGGGCTACAACGAGTCGCCGGCCTACCTCGACGAGGTGCTCGACTACGCCATCCGCTACGCGCAGGCGGCAGACCAGGGCTGATTTCGCACATCCGCATCGTCCGGGTATCCTTGACCAGCGCAATCGCTCCGGGTCCTGATCCGGGGAGCGCATTGGCGAGTTACCCAAGCGGCCAAAGGGATCTGACTGTAAATCAGCCGGCGTAGCCTTCGGGGGTTCGAATCCCTCACTCGCCACGCGTCGAGTTCGACCGCGAACGGCCCCCAGCCATGGAGCACCATGGCGGGGGCCGTTTCTCGTCTCGCGGCGGTTCCGCGACGCCCCGCTATACGCTCGAAGGACTCGAGTCACCCGCTGAGCCGTCAGGAGCACGTCATGACCGACGCCCCCACCCCGTCCCCCGAAGAGCTGCTCGACCTCGCGCGGACCATCGCGCTCGACGCCGCAGAGCTGGTCGCCCGGCGACGCGCGGAGGGCGTCTCGATCGCCGCGAGCAAGTCCTCGCAGGAGGACGTCGTGACGTTCGCCGACCGCGAGTCGGAGACCCTCATCCGCACCGCGCTGGCCGAGGCGCGTCCCGACGACGCGTTCTTCGGCGAGGAGTCCGGGGGAGCGGAGGGGAGCTCCGGCATCACCTGGGTCGTCGACCCGATCGACGGCACGGTGAACTACCTCTACGGGATCCCCGCCTACGCCGTGAGCATCGCCGCCGTCGAGGGCGGGATCGATGCCGACTCCTGGCGCGTGCTCGCCGGAGTGGTGGTCAACCCCGCGCTCGGTGAGGTGTTCAGCGCCTCGCTCGGCGGTGGGGCGTACCTGGGCGACCGGCGTCTGCACTGCAACACCTCCGTGGAGCCCTCGCAGGCCCTCCTCGGCACGGGGTTCTCGTACACCGCCGAGGTGCGCGCGCGGCAGGGCCAGTTCGTCGCGGGGATGCTGCCGATCGTCCGCGACATCCGGCGGGCGGGCGCCGCGGCCCTCGACCTGTGCTCCGTGGCCGCGGGTCGTCTCGACGCCTACGCCGAGCGCGGGCTCAACCCGTGGGACTACGCGGCGGGGTCGCTGATCGCCCGCGAGGCCGGGGCCTGGGTCGGCGGGTTCGACGGCGCGCCGGAGAGCGGGACCTGGATCATGGCCGCCGATCCCGAGCTGCTCGGCCAGCTCGAGCCGACCATCCGCGAGCACTACGACCGGGCCGGGCTCGGCAGCATCTGAGGCCGCCCGCGAGGGCGTGGGAGCGTTTCCATGAAAACGCAGGGAGCCTTCGCCTCGCCTCGCATTCTCGACAGGGCCTATGTAGCCTTGTGTAATCCCTCCGGCGGCATCCCCGAAGCGCGCTGCGCTGCCGTCCGGAATGACGAGAACCGGAAGCTACTCCAACAGTGCCGCACAAGACTCCACGCCCGGGCGAGTCGTCGCCCGACCCCGAGTCGACCGCCCGTACCCACCCCTTCCCGTCCCGCCGTTCCCTCCGTGCGCTCGCCCGAGACGCTGACACCGACCTCGCGCCCAGCGAGGTGACGCTGCGCCGCGCCGGTCGGCGTGTGCGCACCGTCGACACCGTCCTCGGTGAGGTCCCGGATGCGGGCCAGCAGGCGCCGGCGAGCGCCGAGGTGCCCGTGTCCGATCCCGCGGGTGCGTCTGCGGGGGCCGGTGCTTCGGCGGCCGCGGGCGCTCGTGCTGGTGGGGCCGCTTCGACGTCGGCGGGTGCTTCCGCTCCGGCGGGGAGCGCGTCGTCGGAGGGTGTTTCTGCGGGGGCTCCTTCGTCGTCGGCGGGTCCTTCCGTGTCCGGCGCCGCTCCCGCGTCCGCAGGCGGGTCCCCGGCCTCGCGTCGGTCGCGTCGCGAGGCGCGGCAGACGGCTCGTCAGCCGGAGCGCGACGAGGTCGCGGCGTCCCTGATCGCGGCGACCCGCCCGCACACGCAGCCCAGCTCGGAGCGCGGCGCATCCGTCGCCGCCCAGAAGGACGACGCCTCCACGGCCACGTCGCCGAGGGCCGCCGGCCCGCGGACGGCCGCACAGACCCCGACGGCCGAGCCCTCGACGCCGCGGCGGTCCGGCGGCCGACGCGCATCCGGCTCGTCGACCGACGACATCGAGCGTCCCGCGGGCGGCCGCCGCGCCGTCGTGTCGACGCCGACGACCGCGATCCCGATCATCACCCCCGAGCAGGCCGCCGCGGCGAAGACCCCGGCTCGGATCACCATCACCCCGCTCGACGACGTCGAGGTCGTCCGCGTTCCCGACGTGGCTGCGCCCGCGGCGCCGCAGACGCCCCTCGTGCCCGACCTTCCGTCCGGTGCGGATGCGGGCGGCACGGCCCCCGCCCTGCCCGCGACCACGCCGGTGCGCCGCGCCCGCCGTGCCCGGACGGACGCCGAGGGCAACGTCATCGTCGACCCGCCGATCCCTGCCGAGCCCGACCCGGTCGTCCAGGCGAAGCGCTCGAAGTCCGGTCGTCGACGTGCCTCCGCCCCCGCCGGGCCGCCCCCGGGAGCCGACCAGAACCCCGCCGACCAGCCGCCGCTGAGCCGCCGTGCGCGCCGCTCCACGATCGTCCGCGTGGGCGTCTCGACGCTCGGCATGCTGTTCGCCGCCGGGCTCGCCGTCGGCACGTCGCTCCCCGCCTCCGTGTTCAGCGCGTCGGCGCTCGACTCGGGCATGACGATCGCCGACGTGGCGCCCGGACTCGAGGGGCAGGCGTTGACGACCGCCGCCGACGCCGGCGCGGCCTCCGTCGCCCGAGACGGCTACAGCGTCACCGACCTCAAGCAGGTGGCCGCGGCGTCCGGCATCCGGATGGCGAACACCTTCGTCAACGACCCCACGAGCGCCGTGCAGTGGCCGTTCCCCGTCGGCGTGCCGATCAGCGACGGCTTCGGGCCCCGCGAGTCGCCGGGCGGCATCGGCAGCACCGACCACAAGGGGGTCGACTTCACCCCGGGCCAGGGCACCGCGATCGGCTCCATCGCCGACGGCGTCGTCTCGACGGTCGTGCCCTACGACGGCGGCGGGCTGGGTGTCTACGTGATGATCGACCACGTGATCGACGGCCAGAAGGTCACGAGCGTCTACGGCCACATGCTCACCGGCTCCATCGAGGTCGAGGTGGGCCAGGCCGTGAAGGTCGGCCAGCAGATCGGCCGCGTGGGCAACACGGGCACCTCGACGGGCGCGCACCTGCACCTCGAGATCCGCCTCAACGGCACCACCCCCGTCGACCCGTACGCCTTCCTCGAAGCCCACGTCGGCGCCTGACCCCGCCCCCGCGTACAGCGCAGGTGCGTGCGCGTGCGGCTCTTCGGGTGCGAGTGCACCCGGAAAGCGCGGCTGAGCGTCCCCGCGTCCCGCGGCTTCTGGGTGTGCTCGGCCGCATCCGCCGGGCTGACGCACGCCGGCGGCCATGCGGCACGGCGCGGCCGGATCGAGCACACCCAGGAACCGCGGCACGGGAGCCTTGGAAGCCGTGGCTTCTGGGTGTGCTCGGGCGGGTCCGCCGGGCTGAAGTACCCGGGCGGCCGTGCGGCGTGGCGCGGTCCGTCGGAGCGGGGCGGGATCGAGCACACCCGGGATGCGTGGCCGGGCGGCCTAGGAAGCCGCGGCTTCCGGGTGCGCTCAGATTCGTCCGACGGGCTGACGCACCCGGCCGGCCGCGCGGCGCGGTGCGGCGCGTTCCACTGGAACGGATCGGGATCGAGCACACCCAGGAAGCGCGGCCGGGCGGCCTCGGAAGCCGCGGGTTCTGGGTGTGCTCGGGCGGGTCCGCCGGCTGACGCGCCCGGGCGGCCGTGCGGCGCGATCTGCCGGAGCGAATCAGGATCGAGCACACCCGGGAAGCGCGGCCGGGCAGCTCCGGAAGCCGCCGGTTCTCGGTGCGCTCAGGCTCGTCCGACGGGCTGACGCACCCGGACGGCCGTGCGGTACGGCGCGTCGCGGTCTACCGGAGCGGATCGGGATCGAGCACACCCGGGAAGCGCGGCCCGGCGGCCTCGGGAGCCGCGGCTTGTGGGTGTGCCCGGGCTCCTCCGCCGGGCTGACGCACCCGGCGGCCGTGCGGCGCGGTTCACCGGAGCGGTGCGGGAGTGAGCACACCCAGGAAGCGCGGCCGGGCCGCGTCGGACGCCGCGGGTTCCGGGTGTGCTCGGGCTCGCCCGACGGGCGGGTGCGCCCCACCCGCGCACGACGCACCGCCCTCACGTGAACAGCCGCGCTCCCCCGCACGCACACGCACACGCACGCGCGGGGGAGCGCGACGCGCGCGCTACGCGGCCGTGCGGATCCAGACCGTGGTGTCGGCGGGGAGAGCCGCCTCGGAGAGCGGCTCGCTCGCGAGGAGGAGGTCGCCCACGGGCAGCTCGACGGGAGTGCCGCCGAGGTTCGCGATCACCGTCACACCGCCGTTCGTGAACGCCAGCACGTCGTCGCCGTAGCCGGGCAGCCAGGCGAGCTCGCCCGTGCCGAGCGCTTGCGACGACCGCAGGGCGAGGGCGAGCTTGTACAGCGACAGCGTCGACTCGGGGTCGTCCTCCTGGGATGCGCGGGCGTAGCCATCCCAGTCCCGCGGCTGCGGGAGCCAGCTCGCGGCGGAGCCCGCCGGCCCGAAGCCGTAGGTCGCCTCGCCCGGCTCCCACGGGATCGGCACGCGGCATCCGTCGCGCCCGTAGCGCTCGTGGTTCGTGCGGAACCAGGTGGGGTCCTGCCGGGCCTCGTCGGGCAGGTCGATGACCTCCGGAAGGCCCAGCTCCTCGCCCTGGTAGACGTAGGCGCTGCCCGGCAGGGCGAGCATCAGGGCGGATGCGGCCCGCGCGCGGCGCAGACCGACGACCGGATCCGGCAGGCCGGGGGAGTCGGGGCCGATGCCGTGCCCCTGCGGGTTCTCGGCGGTGAGCGCGAGGCGCGAGGCGTGCCGCACGACGTCGTGGTTCGAGAGCACCCAGGTCGACGGCGCGCCGACCGTGGCGAACGCCGCGATCGACCGGTCGATGACCAGGCGCAGCTCGGCCGCATCCCACCCGGCGCTCAGGTACGTGAAGTTGAAGGCCTGCTGCATCTCGTCGGGCCGCACCCAGAGGGCGAGCTTCGTCAGCGGCTCGACCCAGGCCTCGGCGCAGAGCACGCGGTCGCCCTCGTACTCCGACAGCACCGAGTGCCAGGCGCGGAAGATCTCGTGCACACCCTCCTGCGCCCAGTACGGCGGGGTCGGCGGATCGAGCGCGGCGTTCGCGTCGATCTCGGGCTCGAGCCCGACCACGCCGCCGCCCATGCTGCCGGCGTCGGCGGGTGGGGTGTAGTCGGGAAGGCCGTGCGCCTTCACCATGCCGTGTGCCACGTCGACGCGGAACCCG
The DNA here is from genome assembly GCF_014640535.1 of Cnuibacter physcomitrellae. Lineage (NCBI taxonomy): Bacteria > Bacillati > Actinomycetota > Actinomycetes > Micrococcales > Microbacteriaceae > Cnuibacter > Cnuibacter physcomitrellae. The sequence continues at coordinate 1,543,977 of NZ_BMHD01000001.1, read as the reverse complement.
TCGACACCGCGGTCGAGCCAGAAGCGCAGGATGTCCTCGAACTGGGCTCGCACCCACGGGTTCTCCCAGTCGAGGTCGGGCTGGCTGCGGTCGAACAGGTGCAGGTACCACTGGCCGGGGGTCCCGTCGGGGTTCGTCGTGCGCTCCCAGGCCGGCCCGCCGAACACCGACTGCCAGTTGTTGGGCGGGAGGTCGCCGTTCGGACCCTTGCCGTCGCGGAACAGGTACCGCGCCCGCTCGGCGCTGCCGGGCGCCGCGGCGAGTGCCTCGCGGAACCACGCGTGGTCCCACGACGTGTGGTTCGGGACGAGGTCGACGATCACCCTGATGCCGAGGCCGTGCGCCGTGGCGAGCAGTGCGTCGAAGTCGGCGAGCGTGCCGAACAGCGGATCGACGTCGCAGTAGTCGGCGACGTCGTATCCGGCGTCGTGCTGGGGCGAGGTCATGAAGGGCGACAGCCAGATCGCGTCGATCCCCAGCTCGCCGAGGGCGGGCAGCCGGCGCGTGATCCCGGGCAGGTCGCCGATCCCGTCGCCGTCGCTGTCGCTGAACGAGCGCGGGTAGATCTGGTAGATCACCGCGGACCGCCACCACTCGCCGCCCGTGCCGACGAGCGTGGCGGCGGGCTCGGCCGAGACGGCGGGGTCGCCCGTCGTCACCTCGACGATGTCGTCGGATGCGGGCGCTCCGGATTCCGGGGTGTTCGCGATGGTCATGCAGAAGACCCTACTGGCTGGGCGTGTGCGAGCCCTCCGCGCACGGCTCCCTGTGGACAGGGATCGCGGCGGCATCGGTGAGTCGGATGCCCCCAGGAGAGCGGTGAGGCGAGCGCAGGTCGAGGTCGTCGAGACGGGCCCGCGGGAGGTGCTATCCTCTACTGGTGCCTGCGGGCGGGTCGGTCGATCCGGCGCGTGCAGTGCGCCCCCTTAGCTCATTGGTAGAGCACTTCCTTGGTAAGGAAGAGGTAGTGGGTCCGATTCCCACAGGGGGCTCCGGTCTCCGGTTCGCCGAAGACGACCGTGGCGGGATAGCTCAGTTGGTTAGAGCACACGGCTCATAATCGTGGGGTCGCGGGTTCAAGTCCCGCTCCCGCTACAAAACCCCCGAGATCTCGCCATCTCGGGGGTTTTTTCCTTGCCCCTGCGGCCCCCGCCACGCCCACCGCGCCATATCGAGCGCTCATTCCTGGCGGCATCCGCGCCAGGATCACGCGGGACGTGAGCACTCGACGCCGCACTGCGACGCCGGGGCCCGAGGCTGCGTACGATGAGCGGGTGCCCGTCGTCCCCGTCACCTCGCTGGACGACCCGCGGCTCGCCGACTACGCCCACGCGACCGACGTCGCGCTGAAGAAGGCGCGGGGCACCGAGCACGGGCTGTACCTCGCGGAGTCGCTGCTCGTCATGCAGCGCGCCCTCGCGGCGGGCCACGTCCCGCGCAGCGTGCTCGCGCTCGGCACCAGCGGGACCGAGGCGCTCGAGGCGCTCCGCGCATCCGGACACCCCGACGTGCCCGTCTTCGTCGGACCCGGCGAGCTTCTCGCCGAGCTGACCGGGTACCTCCTCCACCGCGGCCTCATCGCGTCGATGAACCGCCCCGCGCTGCCCACCGCCGACGAGCTCCTCGACCGCACGGAGGCGCAGCGGATCGTCGTGGTCGAGAACGTCGTCGACCCCACGAACGTCGGCGCGATCTTCCGCTCCGCCGGGTCGATCGGGGCGGATGCGGTGCTGGTCACGCCACGGTGCAGCGACCCGTTCTACCGCCGCGCCATCCGGGTGAGCATGGGCACCGTGCTGCAGGTGCCGTGGACCCGCACGGACGACTGGCCGCAGCTCGAGCACACCCTGCACGCGCGCGGCTTCGAGGTGGCGGCGCTCGCCCTCACCCCGGATGCGGTGAGCCTGCGCGAGTACAGCCCACCCGCCCGGGTGGCGCTGGTGCTCGGCACCGAGGGCGAGGGGCTGACGCCCGAGGCGCTCGCCGCATCGGATGTGCGGGTGCAGATCCCGATGCTGCACGGCATCGACTCCCTCAACGTCGCCGCCGCCTCCGCCGTCGCGATGTGGGCGGTCAGCGGCTGACGCGCATCCGCCGACCCGCCCCGACCACGCGACGCGACGCCCTCGCCCCCGAGGGCGAGTCGGACTACGGTGACGGCATGCCCTCCACGACGCCGGCCGAGATCCTCGAGGTCGAGGGGCGCGAGGTGCGGATCTCGAGCCCGACGAAGGTGGTCTTCCCCGACGCGGGCCTGACGAAGCTCGACCTCGTCCGCTACTACCTCGCCGTGTCCGACGGCGCCCTCCGCGGGGCGGGCGGGCGTCCGATGGTGCTGAAGCGCTACCCGAAGGGCATCGACGTCGAGCCGTTCTTCCAGAAGCGGGTGCCCGAGAACCACCCCGACTACGTCGGGACCGCGACCCTCCACTACGCCCGCGGAACCTCGGCGGAGGAGGCCGTCATCCGCGACGCCGCCGGGCTCGCCTGGGTCGTGAACCTCGGCTGCCTCGACCTCAACCCGCATCCGGTGCGCGCCGAGGACCTCGACCATCCCGACGAGCTCCGGGTCGACCTCGACCCCATGCCGGGTGTCGAGTGGTCGCAGATCGTCGACGTCGCCCTGATCGCGCGTGACGTGCTCGACGACGTCGGGCTCGTCGGCTGGCCGAAGACGAGCGGATCGCGCGGACTCCACGTCCTCGTCAGGATCGCCCCCGACTGCGACTTCGCGGCGGTGCGCCTGGCGGCCGAGACCCTGGCTCGCGAGGTCGAGAACCGTGCACCGGGGCTCGCCACCGCCCGGTGGTGGAAGGAGGAGCGCGGTGAGAGCGTCTTCGTCGACTTCAACCAGAACGCCAAGGATCGTACGGTGGCGTCGGCGTACTCGATCCGTGCCCTGCCCGATGCCCGCGTCTCCACGCCGCTGACGTGGGACGAGGTCCGGGTGAGCCGCCCCGAGCTCTTCACCGTCCGCACGGTCGCCGAGCGCTACGCCGACATCGGCGACCCGCACGCGGGCATCGACGGCGCCGTCGGGTCGTTGGATGCGCTGCTCGCGCTCGCGGAGGAGCTCGGCCCCGCCGAGAAGCCACCGCGCGGCACCTCGCGCGACGGGCGACGCACCTCGACGATGCCTCTCATCGAGGTGGCGCGCACGAAGACCAAGCCCGAGGCCCTCGCCGCGCTCGACGAGTGGCGCTCGCGCCATCCGGACGCCGACGCGGCCCTGCACCCCGCCGACGTGCTGGTGGACGGGATGCGCGGCTCGTCCTCGCTCTGGTACCGCGTGCGCGTGAACCTGCAGCACGTCCCCGAGGAGCTTCGCCCCTCGCAGGAGCCCCTGCTCGCGGACTACGACCCCTGGGCCGGCCGCACCCCCTCCTGACCCGCCCCCGCCACCCCTTCCCTCCCTTTCGCCATGCTCGTGACCTTTCGCCACGTGCATGCGGGTGGCGAAAGGCCAACAGCATGGCGGAACGCAGGGCGCGCGAGGCGGCGCGGGCGGGGTGCGGGGGCCGCGAGCCGCGTGCCGCGAGCCGCTACAGCGAGTCGAGGTAGCGGAGGAGGATGCCCTCGCGGAGGGCCCAGGGGCTGACCTCGAGCTCCTCGACGTCGTACAGCTTCATCACGGAGTGCAGCACGATCGCGCCGCCCACGATCTGGAACGTGCGGTCAGGCGTGATGCCCGGCAGCAGCTGACGGGCGGAGGCGTCGAGCTGCCCGAGCCGCGGGATCCAGTCCTTCAGCTCGGCGCGCTTCAGCGTCATCCGCTCCTCGCCGGCCGCCCCGACGGACGTCGACCCGGCGAGGCGAGCCAGCGAGCGGATGGTCTTCGACGACCCGACGACGTGGTCGTAGGGCCCTGTGCCCTCGAACAGCGGGAGCGCATCCGCTCGCATGACCTGCCGCGAGTGCGCCCGCAGCTCGAGCATCTGCTCCGGCGTCGGCGGGTCGGTGGGGAAGAACTGCACGGTCGTGCGCCCGGCGCCGAGCGGCAGCGACACCGCGACCTCGGGGATCTCGTCGCGTCCGGCGGCGATCTCGAGCGATCCGCCGCCGATGTCGAAGAGCAGGATGTTGCCGCTCGACCAGCCGAACCAGCGGCGGATGGCCAGGAACGTCAGTCGCCCCTCGTCGGCGCCCGAGAGCACCCGCAGCTCCACGCCGGTCTCCTCCTGGATGCGCGCCAGCACGGACTCCCCGTTCGCCGCCTCGCGCAGCGCGGACGTCGCCATGGGCAGCAGCTCCTCGATGCCCTCGCGCTCCGCGACCGCGACCGCGTCGGCGATCGCCGCGACGATGGCGGCGACGCCCTCCTCGCTGATCGCGCCGTCGGGCTGCAGGTACCGCATGAGTCGCAGCACGGACTTGTGCTCCGCCGCCGGGACGGGCCGGGCTCCGGGATGGGCGTCGACCACGATGAGGTGGACGGTGTTGGATCCGACGTCGAGGACTCCGAGGCGCACGCTCCGACCGTACCGCAGCGCGCATCCGTAGACTGGACCCGTGCCAGTGAACCCCGATCTGGTCGGTCGCGCCTTCGAGCCGGTCGGCCCCTACCTCGTCGGACGCGAGAAGGTGCGGGAGTTCGCTCGCGCCGTGTTCGCGTCGAACCCCGTTCATGACGACGTCGTCGCGGCCCAGGATGCGGGCTACCGCGACCTGGTCGCACCGCCGACGTTCGCCGTGGTGCTGCAGCAGCTCACGCTCGACCAGCTGCTCGCGAGCGACGACACCGGCATCGACTTCGAGCGCGTCGTGCACGGCGAGCAGCGCTTCACCTCGACCCGGCCGATCGTCGCCGGCGACGAGCTGACGGCGACGCTGGCCGTGACGAGCGTCAAGACGCTCGGCGGCAACGCGATGGTGACGAGCGAGTCCGAGATCCGCGACGCCGACGGCGAGCACGTCGTGACCGCGATCTCGACGCTCGTGGTGCGAGGGGAGTGACTGTGGCCGACGAGATCATCGTGCACCCGTACGGCGTGGGAGACGTCGTCGCGCAGGCGACGTACGAGCTCACCCGCGACTCCCTGGTGCGGTACGCGGGCGCCTCGGGCGACTTCAACGACATCCACTACCGCGACGACGTCGCCGAGCGCGTCGGGCTGCCGGGCGTGATCGCGCAGGGCATGCTCACGATGGGGATCAGCATCCAGCCCGTCGTCGACTGGCTCGGCGACCCCGCGAAGGTGACCGACTACCAGGTGCGGTTCACCCGGCCCGTGGTCGTGCCTGCCGAGGGCGCGGCGATCGTGGAGGTCGTCGCGACCATCAAGGAGATCGACGAGGCCGCGGGCACCGCCCGGGTCGACCTCACCACGACGTTCGACTCCGCCACCGTGCTGGGCAAGGCGCAGGTGCGTGTCGTGCTCCCCGTCGGGCCGTCCCTGTCCTGATGCGGTCGGCCGACGACGCCCCTCTCGCTCCTCTGACCACGATGCGGGTCGGTGGGCCCGCCGCTCGTCTCCTCGAGCCCGAGACCGAGCAGGAGCTGCTCGACGCGGCGCGCGAGGTCTGGGACACGGGGCTCGACTGGTTCGTGCTCGGCGGCGGCTCGAACGTCGTCGCGGGCGACGACGGGTTCGACGGCACGGTCATCCGGGTGGCGACGACCGGCATCGCCCCGGTGATGTCGAAGGTCGGCTCTGTCCGCCTCCGGGTGCAGGCCGGCCACTCGTGGGACGACCTCGTCCGTCACACCGTCGAGCAGGGCCTGGCCGGCATGGAGGCGCTCTCGGGCATCCCGGGATCGGTGGGCGCCTCGCCCATCCAGAACATCGGCGCGTACGGCCAGGAGGTCGAGTCGTCCATCGTCTCGCTCGACTTCCTCGACGCTGCGACCGGCGCGGTGCGACGCATGCAGCGCGACGAGCTCGAGCTCTCGTACCGATCCAGCGTGTTCAAGCGCGGGCTCGAGGGCGTGGTCCTCTCGGTCACCTTCGAGGTGGCGGATGCGGGCGACGGCCTCTCCGGCCCGGTGCAGTACGCGCAGCTGGCGTCGGCGCTCGGCGTGCAGGTGGGCGACCGGGCGCCGCTGTCCGAGGTGCGTGCGGCCGTGCTGGCCCTGCGTGCGTCGAAGGGGATGGTGCTCGATGCCTCCGACCCCGACTCCGTCAGCGCGGGCTCGTTCTTCACGAACCCCATCGTGACCGAGCGGTTCGCCCGGACCCTCCCCGGCGACGCCCCGCGCTGGCAGGTCGAGCCCGAGGAGCCCGCGGTGGTGGTCCCGCTCGGCGAGCTCGTCGACGGGATGGAGATCCCCTCCGTCGACGACCGCTCCGCCGCACCGCCACCGGCGGAGTACCACGTCAAGCTCAGCGCCGCGTGGCTGATCGAGCACGCCGGCATCCGCCGCGGCTTCTCGCTCCCGGGGTCGCGTGCGGCCGTCTCGTCGAAGCACACCCTCGCCCTGGTGAACCGCGGCGGTGCGAGCGGGGACGAGATCGGACAGCTGGCGCGGTACGTGCAGGGCCGGGTGCTCGCCGAGTTCGGCGTGCTGCTGCAGCCGGAGCCGCTGTTCGTGGGGCACTCGCTCTAAGCGTCCTCTCCCTCGCTCTCACGTTCGCACCATCAGGACCGAAACGGACCTGTTGGCGCGACAGGATGTCGGATGTCGGCGGAGACCGACATGATGTCGACGATGAGAGGAGCGCCATGACGTCCGCATCCACGGGGATGATCAGTGCTAGAGGCCTCGCCCGCACCTTCGCGGGTCGGGGGAAGGACAAGACGCCGGTCCAGGCCGTCGTGGGGGTCGATCTCGACGTCGCCGACGGCGAGATCGTCGGCTTCCTCGGCCCGAACGGGGCGGGGAAGACCACCACGCTGCGCATGCTCACCACGCTGCTGAAGCCCACCGCGGGCACGGCGACGGTGGCGGGCTACGACGTCGCCACGCAATCGCACCAGGTGCGCCGCAGCATCGGCTACGTCTCGCAGAGCGGCTCCACCTCGCCCGAGGCGCGAGCCGGCGAGGAGGTCGTCGACCACGGCATGCTCTACGGCATCAGCCAGAGGCAGGCGGAGGCGCGGGGGCGCGAGCTCTTCGATCAGCTCGACCTCGAGGGGCTCTGGGATCGCCAGCCGCGCGCCATGTCGGGCGGCCAGCGGCGTCGCCTCGACATCGCGATGGGGCTCGTGCACGACCCCCGCCTGGTGTTCCTCGACGAGCCCACGACCGGGCTCGACCCGCAGGCGCGGGCCAACCTGTGGACGCACATCTCCGCACTCCGCACCGAGCGCGGGTCCACCGTGTTCCTCACCACCCACTACCTCGACGAAGCCGACGCGCTCTGCGACCGCATCCTCGTGATCGACCACGGCGCGATCGTGGCCAGCGACACCCCGGATGCGTTGAAGCGGCAGGTCTCGGGCGATCTGGTGGTGCTCGCCCCCACCGATCCGGGCCGCGCGGCGGAGGTCGCGGCGCTCATCGACGCCGTCGCCGACGGCGAGGTCGAGGTCGCCGGGGTGCAGGGCGGTACGCACGTCAGCGGCCGCGTGCGCGACGCGGGCCACCAGGTGCCCGGGCTGCTCCGCGCGCTCGACGCCGCCGGCATCGCCCTGGAGTCGATCGAGGTCAAGCGGCCGACCCTCGACGACGTCTTCCTCTCCCTCACCGGTCGATCCCTCCGAGAGGAGAACTCGTAGTCATGTTCTGGAGAGACACCTTCATCGTCTTCCGTCGTCAGCTCCGCATGGCGGTGCGCAACCCGGCCTGGGTGATCATCGGGCTGATGCAGCCCATCCTCTACCTGGTCCTGTTCGGCCCCCTGCTCGAGCCCCTCGCCGGTACGCTCGGCACGCAGAACGCCTACACGCTCTTCGTGCCGGGGCTGCTGGTGCAGCTGAGCATCTTCGGGTCGCTGTTCGCGGGCTTCAGCCTCATCTCGGAGTGGCGCTCCGGGGTGATCGAGGCGGAACGCGTCACGCCCGCCTCGCGTACCGCGCTGCTGCTCGGGCGCATCCTGCGCGATGTGCTGCAGCTGCTCGTGCAGTCGGTCGTGCTGGTCGCGCTCGCGTTCGCGTTCGGGCTCACCGGGTCGGTGCCGGGCATGATCGTCGGGCTCATCCTGGCGGTGCTGCTCGGCGGCGCGTGCGCGGCGGCATCGAACGCGCTCGCTCTCACCACCAAGAGCGAGGATGTGATGGCCCCGCTGCTCAACAGCATCGCCCTGCCCGTGCTGCTGCTGTCGGGCATCCTCCTGCCGATGACGATCGGGCCGCAGTGGCTGCAGACGGTCAGCGACTTCATCCCCACCAAGTACATCGTCGATGCCGTGCGCTCCCTGTTCGTGGGCGACGTCTTCACGCTGACCACGCTGTGGGGTGTGGTGTGGACGGTGATCCTGGTCGTGCTCGGGCTCTGGGTGGGCACGCGGACGTTCCGCAAGGAGAACGCCTAGCGGCCCGCTCGGGCTCGTTGCGCTCGGCGGCGCTTCGTCGTCAGCCGTCCTTGCGGATCCATCGGAACGTGAGGCGGCTGACGACGAGGCCGGCCACCAGCCAGATGCCGAGTGCGATGGCCACGCCCGCCAGGTTCCACGACCCGCCCGCCTCGGCCGACTCGAACGTCTCCGGGAGGAAGACGGCGCGCATCCCCTGGGCGATCCACTTGAGCGGGAAGACACTCGCGACGGTCTGCAGCCAGTCGGGCAGGTTGTTGAAGGGCAGGTAGACGCCCGAGATGAACTGCAGCACGAGCAGCGGTGGGATGACCACCGCGGTGGCGCTCTTCCCGGAGCGGGGGAGCCGCGAGATCGCGATGCCGAGGATCGCCGACGTGACGATGCCGAGGAGGTAGATCCAGGCGAAGGTGAGCCACGCCTCCGCCGTGGTCGGCAGCTCGACGCCGAACGCGAAGCGCGCCAGCAGCAGCAGGATGAGGATCTGCGCCGCCGAGGTGACGAGCACCTGTCCCATCTTCCCGATGAAGTACGACAGCACGGGGAGCGGTGTGCCTCCCAGTCGCTTGAGGGTGCCGTCCCCGCGCTCGACCGCGATGTCGACGCCGAGGTTCTGCACGCCGCTCAGCAGGATGCCCGCCGAGATCATGCCGGGCAGGTAGTACGCCGCCTGGCTGATGCCGCCCGACCCGTCGGGCCCGGCGCCGACGTTCCCCATGCCCTGGAAGGCGACGGAGAAGATCCCGAGCAGCACCACAGGGAACAGGAAGGTGAAGAAGATGGTGTCGCCCTGGCGGAAGTACACCCGCGTCTCGTAGGCGATGCGGGAGGCGCCGAGTCGGAGTGCGTAGCCGAGCCCGAACGACCCGCGCTTCACGGGGGCGGTGGCTCGTGCGCCGGGCTCGCGGGCGTTCCGGACGTCGGCGCCGTTCGTGTTCGTCGTGCTCACGAGCGCGTCTCCTCGGGGCCGTGGTGATGCCGATGGGCGCGTCCTGCTCCCGAGTCGGCCGCGTCGTCGGCCGACCGCTCGGCGTCGTCGGCCTCGGCCTTCTCGACGAGGTCGAGGTAGATGTCCTCGAGCGACGGCCGGATCACCTCGAGATCCTCCGGCTCGCCGGCCGCGGCGAGCCTCGCCACGAGCGTCCCCGGCTCCGTGGTGCGTTCCTCGTGCGCCCCCGAGGCGTCGCGCCAGCGCACGATCGGCACCCGCGCATCCGGCGGCCCGAGCCTGTCGACGGGGCCCATGTCGATCACACGGCCGCGGGCGATCACCGCGGCGCGGTCGCTGAGCTGCGCCGCCTCGTCGAGGTAGTGCGTGGTGAGGAGGATCGTGGTGCCCTCCTTCGCCAGCGAGCGGATGAGCTCCCAGAACTGGCGCCGCGCCTCCGGGTCGAAGCCGGTGGTGGGCTCGTCGAGGAACAGCAGCTCAGGGCGCCCGATCACGCCGAGCGCCACGTCGACGCGGCGGCGCTGCCCGCCGGAGAGGGCGCGGATGCGAGTGTCGGCCTTCTCGGTGAGGCCCACGGCGGCGATCACCTCGTCGACGTCGCGGGGGTTCGGGTAGAAGCCGGCGAAGTGGCGCAGCTGCTCCCGGACGGTGACGTTGCCGCTCTCCCCGGTCTGCTGCAGCACGATGCCGAGGCGCGCCTTCCATTCGAGCCTGCCGTGGTGCGGATCCTCCCCGAGGACCGAGACCTCGCCCGCGGTGCGATCGCGGTAGCCCTCCAGGATCTCGACCGTCGTGCTCTTGCCCGCGCCGTTCGGCCCGAGGAGCGCGAAGGTCTCCCCGCGCTCGATGTCGAAGTCGATCCCGTCGACGGCGGTGAAGGAGCCGTAGCCCTTCACCAGACCGCGCACGGACACTGCGGTGTCGGATGCCCCCATGGGTCCATGGTCTCAGTCCCGAGGCGTTGGCGCGACGGGGAGTTTGCCTGGTCTCCGGCGCTTCGATGGGTCTGCGCTGGATGAGTGATCCTCGGTTCTGCGATACTGTCGTCATGAGGCTGTTCGGGCGGACCCTGCGCGACGCCGCTCCCCGGCTGCACGTCGCGGTCGACGAGGGGGAGGGGCCGGTCGTGGTGCTCGTCCACGGCATCGCGTCCTCGTCGGCCAGCTGGGAGGCGACGATCCCGCTGCTCACCCCGCTCTATCGCGTGATCGCCATCGACGTCCTCGGGTTCGGCGCGTCGGTCGCCCGCCCCGAGACGATGTTCACCCTCGACGAGCATGTCGCGGCCCTGCATCGCACCCTGGTCGGCCTCCACCTGCCAGGGCGCTTCACCCTCATCGGTCACAGCCTGGGAGCGCTGATCTCGGCCCGCTATGCGGCCGTGCACCGGCGTTCCGTCGAGCACCTCATCCTCGCCTCGCCGCCCATCTACCCGCACGCCCGCTACATCCAGGAGAGGGTCGCGCGGATGCGCGTAGGCGGCTACCTGGCGTTCTACCGCTACGTGCGGGAGGACAAGGGTCGCGCGCTCGGCACGCTGGGGCGGGTGCGCGAGCTGCTCCACGTGCGGGGCCCGCAGCTCGACGACGTCACGTGGCAGGCGTTCGCGCTCTCGATGCAGAACTGCATCGAGCAGCAGACGACGATGACCGACGTCGCCCAGGTCGCCGTGCCGGTGGAGATCGTCTACGGCTCGCGCGACCAGGTCATCGTCCCCGGACCGGTCCAGGCGCTGGGCGTGATGCACCACGTCACCCTCCACGAGGTCCGCGGCGCCGACCACTTCGTGCGTCCACCCCTCGCCCGCGAGATCGCCCGCCTCGTCCGCTGACGCTCGCGCTCCGCGGTGTGGTCGTCCTTCCTCGAGCGGCGAGATCCCGCCCTCCCGCGGCGCATCTCAGGGCGCATTCTCTCGACTCGAGGTCGTCCCCATCGAGGCCCTCGTCGAGGCGACATCCTGAGCTCACTTTCGGCGCGGTCTGCCAGCGAACGCGCGCCGAACGTGAGCTCTCGATCCCGCGCCCCCGCGTGCGCAGGTGCCCCCTCGAGTCGCGGGATCCTGCCCTTCGAGGGCCCATCTCAGGGCAGATCCTCGCGACTCGAGGGCGCGTACGCTGCGTGGCCCTCGTCGTCCCTGCATCCTGTGCCCACTTTCGGCGCGATCTGCGCGCGACCGTGTGCCGAAAGTGAGCTCTCGATCCCGCGCCCCCCGCGTGCGGAGGTCCCCCACGAGTCGCGGGATCCTGCCCTTCGGGGGCGCATCTCAGGGCGGATCCTCGCGACTCGCGGGCACGTACGGGGCGTGGTCCTCGTCGTCGCTGCATCCTGTGCTCACTTTCGGCGCGATCTTGGCGCGGATGAATAACGAAAGTGAGCGTTCGAGCCCGCGAGCCTGGGTGCGGACATGTATCCCCCGAGTAGCGAGATTTGGCCCCTCCATGGCGCATTTCAGGGCTGGATCTCGCCACGCGAGGACGGAGGGGGCGTGGTCCACGTCGTTGCAGCATCCTGTGCTCACTTTCGGCGCGATCTGCGCGCGAACGTGTGCTGAAAGTGAGCTCTCGATCCCGCCACCCCTAGGCGCGGGTGGGACCCTCGAGTCGCGAGATCCCGCCCTTCCTCGGCGCATCTCAGGGCGGAAACCCGCCACTCGAGGTCGGGTCAGTGGGCGGGGCGGTGGCGCGGGGTGCGGTGGCGGCCCGCGGGAGCGGTGGTGCGCTCCGGGACGAAGCGGAACCAGCACCACACCGCGGCGGTGAGCGCGGTGACGGCGGCGAACGCGAGGAGCCAGCGCGCGGTGTCGCCGCCCACCGCGTTCCAGGCGGAGGGCAGGGGCGCCAGCGCCGCCATCGCGGCCGCAGCGGTGAGCGCGGCCAGCGCCGCCCACGCCGTGCGCGCCCCGCGCCAGAGCTCCGCTCCGGCGAAGAACCGCAGCGGGATCATCGCGACGACCGCTCCCGTCAGGGCCTCGATTGTCATCGCCGTGAGCACGTCGACTCCGAACGAGCCCCATCCGCCAGCGGCGCTCCCGGCGGGATCCGCGGACTCACCCGCACCCACCGCCGCCAGGAGCGCGGCGTGCGCGAACCACGCTCCCACTCCGGCCACGAGCAGCCCCACGACCCCAGCGGCGGCGACGAGCCTCGACGTGCGCGGGCGCCGGTCGGTCGCCTCTGCTCCGATCGCGACCCCGAAGACGAAGCCCGGCTGCAGCAGCGCGGCTCGCGAGAGGAGCACCGTCAGCGCCGTCACGAACACGGAGCGGCCGTTCGCCGTCACCTCCAGGCGGCTCCCGCTCGCCCGGGCCGCCGCCGCCATCAGGCCGAGCGCCAGCCCGTTCACCCCGAGCGAGGCCAGGACGAAGGCGCCGGCGAGGCGCAGGAAGCCGCCCTCGCTCCCGGCGTCGGGAGCCACGAACGCGCCCAACGCGGCTGTCGCCGTCACGACCAGAGCGACCGAGACCACCGTCCCGGCGCGCCCTCGCGACGGCAGGCGGGGGACGCGGGGGAGGCGCTTCAGCCAGCGCAGCGCGGCACTGCGGCGGAGGCGCTCGGAGTTCGCCTCCAGAGTGGACTCCAGCATCCCCGCGGGCACCATGACCAGGAGGACGAGGCCCAGCGCCGCCGCTCCGGTGAACACGAAGGCCGGTCCGCCGGCCTCGACGAACGCAGCGGGGCCGTGGAGCGAGGAGCCGAAGGTCGTCGCACCTCCGGATTCCGCGGAGAAGGGGCTCTGCACGGGGTTCGCGACCGACGAGGGAGTGGATGCGGACGTCCGCGCCCCGGACGCCCCCGCCCCGAAGGCCCCCGCATTCGAACCCGCACCCGCGATCCGATCACCCGCTGCGCCCCCTGTCGCCGAGGCGGGTGGAGGCACATCGGCGGCCGGGACAGGCGTGAGCCGAACAGCATCGCCGCTGTCGGAGACCCCCGAGGAGGGCGCACCCTCCGCTCCGGGCCCGGCGGCCGGGCTCCCCTCATCGGCCGCTCCGGACTCCCCTCCGTCCGAGACCCCGCCGAGACCTCCCACGGCACCCGCATCCCCACCGGTCGCCGAACCCACCCCGGGATCGCCCCCAGTCCCGGCAGGGCCAGGCGTCTCCGGGTCGCCCGGCGCACCGACCACGGTGCTCACCCCGCTCACCAGCGACACCGGCGTACCCCACGCGATCGTCGCGGGGTCGAGCGCCCAGCTCTGTCCCGCCCGCACGGTCCGGCCCGCAGGCGCCGCACCCGTGGCGAGGTCGCACCCCCAGGCGCCGGATGCGTCGACGGCGGTCGCGCATCCGTCGCCATCGCTCACGTCGACGACCACGGTCGCACCAGGGGTGCCCGATCCGCTCACCCAGGGGGCGAGAGGATCGATCGTCAGCCTCGACGGATCGTCGGCGTCGGCGAGCAGGGACGGTGACGAGATCACGCCAATCGTGACGCTGCCGAAGACGCCGCCGTCGGCCGAGAGCTCGAGCGTCCCGACCAGGTCGGGGAGGGCGGGGAGGTCATCGCACGCCCAGGTGCCGTCGGGCGCGGCGAACACCGCGCACAGCTCGAGTTCGCCGCCCGGCCATGTCAGGCTCGCGTCGATCACGTCGCCCGGTTCGGCGGTGCCGGTCAGCGTCAGCGGGACCGACCCGTCCGACCCGCGTACCAGCACGGTCCCGTCGATAGGACCGGCGCTCGTCGGAGGAGCGGCGGCCGCGGCCGGGACCGCCCCGACGCCGATCGCCGCCACGACACCCGCGCAGAGCAGCAGCGCGGCCAGCAGCGGCGCGCCCAGTGACGGCGCGGCCGCGCCGCCGGACCACCCCGGACGGAGCGGCGACGACCTGAGCCTTCCTCGCATGGCGGAATGCTACGCGAGAACGGCCCTTCTGTGAAGGATCCTCAGGAACGGATCAGGCGAACAGCTGCTGCAGCCGAGCCACGCCCGCGGCGAGGTTCTCGTCGCTCAGCGCGTACGAGAAGCGCAGGAACCCGCTCGGCCCGAACGCCTCACCGGGCACGGCCGCGACCTCGGCCTGGTCGAGGATGAGGTCGGCCAGCTCCAACGAGGTCGTCGGGGTCACGCCGCCCCAGGTGCGCCCGAGCAGGCCCGACACGTCGGGGTACACGTAGAAGGCGCCCTGCGGCGTGGGGGTGACGACCCCGTCGATCGCGTTGAGGCCCGCGACGATCTCGTCGCGACGCCGCGCGTACGTCTGACGCATCGTCTCGACCGTGTCCTGGGGGCCGTTCAGCGCGGCGATGGCCGCCCGCTGCGACACGTTCGACACGTTCGACGACAGGTGCGACTGCAGGTTCGCGGCGCCCTTGATCGCGTCGGCGGGGCCGACCATCCAGCCCACCCGCCATCCGGTCATGGCGTAGGTCTTGGCCACGCCGTTCACCAGGATGGTGCGGTCGGCGAGCGCGGGGACCGCCTCGACGATCGACACCGCGCGCACGCCGTCGTAGACGAGGTTCTGGTAGATCTCGTCGGTGATGACCCAGAGCCCGTGCTCCTCGGCCCAGGCGCCGATCTCCGCGGTCTGCTCGGGGGAGTAGACGGCACCGGTCGGGTTCGAGGGCGAGACGAACAGCAGCACCTTGGTGCGCTCGGTGCGCGCCGCCTCGAGCTGCTCGACCGTGACCAGGTACCCCTGGTCGGCGCCCGCGAACACGTCGACGGGCACGCCGCCGGCGAGGCGGATGGCCTCGGGGTACGTGGTCCAGTAGGGGGTGGGCACCAGGACCTCGTCGCCCGGGTCGAGCAGGGTCGCGAACGACTGGTAGACCGCCTGCTTGCCGCCGTTGGTCACGATGATCTGCGCGGGGGAGACCTCGAGGCCCGAGTCGCGCAGCGTCTTCGCGGCGATCGCCTCGCGCAGCTCGGGGAGCCCGGCGGCCGGCGTGTAGCGGTGGTTCTTCGGATCGTGCACGGCCTCCGCCGCGGCCTCCACGATGTGCGGAGGCGTCGGGAAGTCGGGCTCGCCCGCCGCGAAGCTGATCACGGGGCGTCCGGCGGCCTGGAGCGACTTCGCCTTCGCGTCGACCTTGAGGGTCGCCGACTCGGCGATGGAGGCGATGCGGTGGGAGATCCTGGAGTGCTCGGTCACGCCTCCACCCTAGCGAGCGGATGCTGTGCGCCAGGCTGCGGATGCGGGCGCGGCTGCGATCACGGCACCGAGCTCGCGACGAGGTCGGATCAGGAGGCCGCGGGCGTCCCGGTGAGGACGGGGAACGCATCGCCGAGGGCGGAGAGGATCGACTGGATCGCGATCGAGAGCAGCAGCAGCCCGAACACGCGGGTGACGATGCTCATCGCCGTCGGCTTCACGACCTTCGTGACCTCGGGCGAGAAGTACAGCACCACCGCGATGGCGAGTGAGACCACGAGGATCATGACCACCCCCATCAGCAGGTCGACGAGGCTCGAGTAGGACTCGGAGAACGTGATGATCAGGCTGATCGCCCCGGGTCCGGCGATGATCGGAATCGCGAGCGGCACGACGACGGGGGAGGAGGACGCATCCGTCGTGACGATGTTCTGCTTGGCGGTGAGCATCGCCCACCCGATGCTGGCGACGAGGAGGTTGCCCGCGATGCGGAACGAGGTGATGTCGATGCCGAAGGCCTGCAGGATGTACTTCCCGGCGAACAGCGACACCACGAGCACCGCGAACACGGCGACGCCGACCCAGATCCCGATGCGGCGCTGCCGCTGCGCCGGGAGGTCCTTGGTGAGGTTGAGGAAGATCGGCAGGCTGCCGATCGGGTTGGTGATGGTGAGCAGCGCGATGCCGCTGGCGACCAAGGCGGGGGTCGAGATGTCGCTCACAGCTGCTGCTGCCTCGGCACGACGACCTGCTTGACCACGATGAGCACCGACGCCACGACGGGCACGGCGATGAGGGCGCCCAACACCCCGAGGAGCGTCCCGCCCACGAGCGCGCCGATCACGACCAGGAGGCCCGGCACGTCCACCGCCTTGCTCATGATCCGCGGGCTGAAGACGTAGGCCTCGACCTGCATGTACACGAGGTAGTAGATGCCGATGCCGATCGCCGCCGCCGGGCTCACCGTCAGCGCGACGATGGTGATGATGATCGCGCTGATCACCGTGCCGATCAGCGGGATGAGCGCGAGCAGGAACGCCATCACCGCCAGCGCTCCTGCGTAGGGGACGCCGGCGATGAGCATCGCGATGAAGCCGAACACACCGTTCGTCCCCGCGAGGATCACCTGCCCGCTCACGTACTTGCCGATCGAGCGGACGATCTGCTCCGAGATCGACTCGACCCCCTCGCGGCGCGAGGCGGGGACGAGCACGTACAGGCTGCGCTTGACCTGATCCAGCGAGCCGAGGAAGAACAGCGTGAGGATCACCACCAGGAGGCCTCCGGAGAGCCCGTTCACGATGGCGATGCCCACCTTGAGCACCCCGCCGCTGATGGTGGCGATGTTGCTCGGATCCGACAGGAAGCTCTCGAGGTTCGCCACCAGCGCCTTGGTGTCGACCGAGCCGCCCGTGAGCCGCGTGAACCACTCCTGCTGCGTGATGGTCCGCGCGAACTGCGGGATGTTCGCCACCAGCTGGCTGGTCTGGTCGACCACGGCGGGGATGATGAGGAAGAAGACGCCGACCGCGAAGGCGATGACGAGCACGAACGTGATGACGATCGCCCAGCCCCGGGGGATGCGCCTGCGCTCCAGCCATCGGACGAGCGGATCGAGGCCGAGGGCCAGGAACAGCGAGGCCAGGATGCAGATCATCACGGTCGACAGCTGCGTGAAGGCGAAGCCGAGGGCTATGGCGAGCAGGCCGCCCAGCGTGGCCAGGAACCCGATCCGAAAGGGGTGACCGCGCATCGTGTGAGCCCCCTCGTCCTTTGCGGTGTCCTGGGATGTGACCTACACTGTCTCACGGTGGTCGAATCCGCCAAGCTTTTCTATGCCCGTCGATAGGGCACGTCCTCTGTGAAGTGAGTGTAGCGAAGCCGTGTGATTCGCGATCCATAGGGCGGTGGCTCAAGTGGTAGAGCAGCGGTCTCCAAAACCGCAGGTTGCAGGTTCGAGTCCTGTCCGCCCTGCGCCGGCTTTGTGAAAGGTACGATCCCGTGGCACGAAAAGTGATCGACGAGCCCTCCGAGGACGTCGTCGAGAATGCGAAGAAGGAGCGCGCCGCTCGGCGCAACCCGTTCGCGCGGATCGTGCTCTTCATCAAGCAGGTCTTCACCGAGCTCCGGAAGGTCGTCACGCCGACCAGGCGCGAGCTGATCAACTACTCGCTCGTCGTGCTGGTCTTCGTGGTCATCGTGATGGCCATCGTGGTCGGCCTCGACCAGCTGTTCGGATGGCTCGCCCTCCTCGTCTTCGGAGACGCGAGCGGTTCATAGCGGCCGCGGGCTCACCTCCCGGCCGACGAACGCCGACACCCCCAGAAGAAGGAATCCATCCCGTGTCTGACCCCAAGCCCGACCAGGCCGGCGCTCCCGCCGACCTCGACGCGCTGCTCGACGCGATCGACGCGCCCGCCGACCCCGAGGCCGACGCCGTCATCGACGAGGCGCTCACCATCGACGACTTCGATGAGGCCGCCGCCGTGCTCGACGTGATCGAGGACCCCGACGCAGACAAGGCGAACGAGCCCCTCGACGCCGACGAGGCCGAGGCGGAGGTCGACCCGTACGACGCGTTCCGCAAGGAGCTCCGCGCCCTCCCGGGCAAGTGGTACGTCATCCACTCCTACGCCGGGTTCGAGAAGCGTGTGAAGTCGAACATCGAGAGCCGCAAGGTCTCGATGGGCATGGAGGACTTCATCTTCCAGGTCGAGGTCCCGATGGAGGACGTCGTCGAGATCAAGAACGGCCAGCGCAAGCTCGTCACCCGCGTGCGCATCCCGGGTTACGTGCTCGTGCGCATGTTCCTCAACGAGGACAGCTGGTCGGTCGTGCGCCACACGCCCGGCGTGACGGGCTTCGTGGGCAACGCCCACAACCCCACGCCGCTGCGCTTCGACGAGGCGTTCAACATGCTGAAGAGCCTGGTCGAGGTGCCCGAGGCTCCGGCTGCCGCGAAGGGCGGAGCCGCCAAGGGCGGCAAGGCCGTGGCGCGCTCGCTTCCTGCCGAGGTCGACTTCGAGATCGGCGAGACCATCACCATCAAGGAGGGCTCGTTCGCGGGCCTGCCCGGCTCGATCAGCGAGATCAAGCCCGAGAGCGGCAAGCTCACGGTCCTCGTCTCCCTCTTCGAGCGCGAGACCCCCGTCGAGCTGTCGTTCGACCAGGTCACGAAGCTCTGACCTTTCTGCCGCGCCGCCGCCTCTGCGGCGCGGGTCGTCCGTGCTGGACCACGACGCGGTCGCGGCCCAGCCCGGCAACGGCTTGACGAGACACGTCATCGGCTCGGTCGCACTGCCAACCGGATGCGGACCCCCACCTTCGGGTGCGGGTCCGCTTCCGTTTGGTAAGCTAGTGCGGTTGCCTTTCAGGCGACGTGCCCCACACACCGATTCAGGGATCAGCCCTGCGTCGGGAGCGCTGTCCATCCGGGCGGCTCGAAGAGAGAAGAGAACATGGCACCGAAGAAGAAGGTCACAGGTCTGATCAAGCTTCAGATCCAGGCCGGCGCCGCCAACCCCGCCCCGCCCATCGGCCCGGCGCTGGGTCAGCACGGCGTCAACATCATGGAGTTCTGCAAGGCGTACAACGCCGCGACCGAGTCGCAGCGCGGCAACGTCATCCCGGTCGAGATCACCGTCTACGAGGACCGTTCGTTCACGTTCATCCTCAAGACCCCGCCGGCCGCCGAGCTCATCAAGAAGGCCGCGGGCGTGCAGAAGGGGTCGTCGACCCCGCACACGGTGAAGGTCGCGAAGCTCACCCGTGAGCAGGTCCGCGCCATCGCCGAGCAGAAGCAGGTCGACCTCAACGCGAACGACATCGAGGCCGCAGAGAAGATCATCGCCGGTACCGCCCGTTCCATGGGCATCACGGTCGAGGCATAAGGAGGAGGCTGACATGGCACAGAAGTCGAAGGCCTACCGCGCCGCGGCCGAGAAGATCGAAGCCGGCAAGTACTACACGCCCACCGAGGCCGTCGAGCTCGCTCGCGAGACCGGCTCCAAGAAGTTCGACAGCACCGTCGAGGTCGCGCTGAAGCTCGGCGTCGACCCCCGCAAGGCGGACCAGATGGTGCGCGGCACCGTCATCCTGCCCCACGGCACCGGCAAGACCGCGCGCGTCATCGTGTTCGCGACCGGCCCGGCCGCTGAGGCCGCGATCGCCGCGGGCGCCGACGAGGTCGGCGGCGACGAGCTCATCGAGAAGGTCGCGGGCGGGTACACCTCGTTCGACGCCGCCGTCTCGACCCCCGAGCTCATGGGCAAGGTCGGTCGTCTCGGAAAGGTGCTCGGCCCCCGCGGCCTCATGCCCAACCCGAAGACCGGCACCGTCACCCCGAACGTCGCGAAGGCGGTCGAGGACATCAAGGGCGGCAAGATCGAGTTCCGCGTCGACAAGCACGCCAACGTCCACTTCGTGGTCGGCAAGGCGGGCTTCTCGCAGGAGCAGCTCGACGAGAACATGAAGGCCGCGCTGGAGGAGATCCTCCGCCAGAAGCCGAGCGCCGCCAAGGGCCGCTACATCCAGAAGGGCGCGGTCTCGACCACGTTCGGCCCGGGCATCCCGCTCGACGTCAACGCGATCTGACGCACGCGCCACTCGCGCACTCGCGCCGAAAGGGCTCGAATCCTCCGGGAGCCGGGCCCTTTCCCGTTCTCGGAGTGCTGTCACATCCGTGTTGGGCACTTGTCCTGCACAAGCCGCACGTCGGCCGGCCCGGTCCACGGATGCGCTCACCACCACCCGAGGACACCACCGGTCGTCGACCATGGGCTCATGACCCGGTACCTCGCCCTCCCTCGGCGGCTCGCCGCCCGGCCGTTCCGCGCCTCGACGTCGGGGTTGTCGCGCAGCCGGCTCCGCGCTTCCGATCTCGCGGCGCCCCACCGCGACGTCCGTGTGCCGGCCGCACTCGCCGACGACCTGCTGATGCGCTGTGTCGCGCTCTCGACGGTCCTCCCCGAGGGTGCGTGCTTCAGCCACCGTACCGCGGCGCTCCTCTGGGGGTTGCCGATGCCCGCCTCCGACGGCGACGACCTGCACGTGACGGTGCCTGCACCGGTCCGCGCCCCGCGCATCCGCGGTGTCGTCGGGCATCAGTCGCGCGCGGTCGAGCGCGTGCGGGTACCCGCGGGCCTCTGGGTCAGCACTCCCGGACGCACGATCTGCGACTCCGCACCCGACCTCGACCGGGTGCAGCTCGTGAGCGTCGTCGACCACCTGCTGAGCACGCGCACCGCCGCCGACCTGTCGGAGTCCATCGCCGCGCATCCGCATCCCCAGGCTGCACGGCTCGCCCGTGCGCTCGCCGAGGCGCGTCCCGGTGTCGACTCGCCCCGCGAGACCGCGCTGCGGCTCGCCATCGTCGATGCCGGGTTCCCCGAGCCGGTCGTGAACGGGTACGTCCAGTCGGCCGAGGGCTTCATCGTGGCGAAGGCCGACCTCTCCTATCCCCGGTACCGGGTGGCGATCGAGTACGAGGGCGACCACCACCGCACCGACCGCCGTCAGTGGTTCCGTGACGTCGCCCGCTACCGCGAGCTCGAGTCGCTCGACTGGATCGCCCTCCGTGTCACGACCGCCGACCTCACCCCGAGCCCTCGCGACCTCCTCGCCCAGCTCGCCCTGCACCTCCGCCGCCGCGGCTGCCCTCTCCCCACCCTCCGCCTCCCGCCCCGCTGACCACCCCCGCCCTGCGCCGGGTCTCGGAAGGTCGCCACGAGTGAGGTGGCCGGGCGCCATGGGGGCGAGTAAATCTGACAGTCGTGGTGGGTCCATCGGTCGGCAGGTCGCCACGAGTGTCAGATCGGTGGGGTGTTCTGGTGAGGGTGGGTGTCGCGAGGTTACCGGGCTGGCGGATCTGACAGTTGTGGTGGGTTCATGGGCGGGGACGTCGCCACGAGTGTCAGATCCGTGGCCTGCGCTGGTGGGAAGCGCATCGTGAGGTGATCGGCTGGGCCGGCCTCTTAGATCTGACAGTTGTGGTGGGTTCATGGGCCGGGAGGTCGTCACGAGTGTCAGATCCGTGGGCTTAGCTGGTGGGGGAGCGCGTCGTGAGGTGATCGGCTGGCCCGCCTTCGTGGCTTTGGCAGTTGTGGTGGGTTCATGGGCCGGGAGTCGTCACGAGTGTCAGATCCGTGGGCTGCCCTGGTGGGGGAGTGCGTCCTGGGGTGGTCGGGCCGGAGCGACTTCGTGGATCTGGCAGTTGTGGCGGGTTCACGGGGCGGTAGGTCGCCACGAGTGTCAGATTCGTGAGCTGCCATCGTCCGAGAGGGCGCACGCGGCGCCAGTCGGACAGTGGATCTGACAGTCGTGGTGGCCTCTTTGAGCGCAAGGTCGCCACCAGTGTCATATCCGTGCCCTAGTCGGTCAGGGCGCAGGCGGCGCCAGCCGGGCCGCTGATCTGACAGTAGTGGTGGCCTCCTTGAGTGTGAGGTCGCCACGAGTGTCAGATCCATGGCCTGCCCTGGTGAGGCGCGTCGAGAGGTGGCCGCGTGGGATCGGGCTGTTGGATCTGGCAGTTGTGGTGGGGTCGTCGGGCGGGAGGTCACCACGCGTGCCAGATCCGTTGCTGCTCTCGTGCGAGAGAGCGCAGGGGGTGCCACTCAGGCCGCGGATATGACAGTTGTGGTGGCCTCCGCCAGCGCGAGGCCGCCACGAGTGTCAGATCGGCACTCGCGCCCGCGGACCGCGCCCGCGGGCCGCGGAGGGGGTCAGCACTCGACGACGTGGACGCCGACGGTGAGGGCGAGGCCGCCGCGGGCGGTCTCCTTGTACTTCGAGTGCATGTCCGCGCCGGTGAGGCGCATGGTCTCGATCACCTGGTCGAGCGACACGTGGTGGGCGCCGTCGCCGCGCAGGGCCATGCGCGCGGCGTTGACGGCCTTGCCCGCCGAGATGGCGTTGCGCTCGATGCACGGGATCTGCACGAGTCCGCCGATGGGGTCGCAGGTGAGCCCGAGGCTGTGCTCCATGGCGATCTCGGCCGCGTTCTCGACCTGCGCGGGCGTGCCCCCGAGCACGGCGGCGAGACCCGCCGCCGCCATGGACGCGGCCGATCCGACCTCGCCCTGACAGCCGACCTCGGCGCCCGAGATCGACGCGCACTCCTTGATGATCGAGCCGATGGCGGCCGCGGTGAGCAGGAAGCGGACGGCCGCATCGTCGGGCGAGGCGAGGCCCGCCGGCGTGTAGTGGAGCGCGTAGTCGAGCACCGCGGGGATGATGCCCGCGGCGCCGTTGGTGGGGGCGGTGACGACCCGTCCGCCGGAGGCGTTCTCCTCGTTGACGGCCAGGGCGACGAGGTCGACCCAGTCGAGGGCGAAGGCCGGATCGCGTCCGGGATCCTCCTCCCGCAGCCGGGCGAACCACTCGGCGGCTCGGCGGCGCACCTCGAGCCCTCCGGGCAGCGTCCCCGATCGGGTCATGCCACGCTCGGCCGAGCCGCGCATCGCGTCGCGGATCGCCAGCAGTCGCGCTCGCACAGCGGAGGCGGTGCGCCCGCCCGCGACCTCGACGCCCATCATGACCCCGGCGATCCCGTCGGCGTCCTCCGACGCGCGATCGAGCAACTCCGCGGCCGAGTGGAACCCGACGCCCGTGCTACCGGACGTCACGCCCCGCAGCGGCGCCGCACCGTCCTCGACCACGAAGCCGCCGCCGACGGAGTAGTACGTGCGCGAGGCGAGCATCTCGCCCGACGCGTCGAGCGCCGTGAGCGTGAGCGCGTTCGGATGCTCCGGGAGCATCCGGTGCGTGAGGACGATGTCGCCCTCCGCCAGCGGGAGCGTCGGCCCGCCGGCGAGCCGGATCCGCCCCGACGCCCGCCAGCGAGCGACCCGGTCGTCCTTCTCGTCGGGATCGATCGTCTCGACGTCGTGCCCCTCGAGCCCGAGCATCACCGCGGGCAGCGTCCCGTGACCGCGCCCCGTGGCCGCGAGCGAGCCGAACAGCTCCACGCGGATGCGCGCCACGCGCGACAGCAGCTCCTCCTCGGCGAGGAGGGCCGAGAAGCGCGCCGCGGCCCGCCAGGGCCCGACGGTGTGCGAGCTCGAGGGGCCGATGCCGATCGAGAAGAGGTCGAACGCGCTGATGGTCACGGAGGCTCCTTGATCGGGCCCGGTGTGGCCGGGCGTCGTCGCCTCCCCGCTCTGTCCTGTGACCTGAGAGCCCCGGAGCCCGGGGGCTCCTTCCACCTTCGGTAAGCGCCGTGTCGAACGCCGCTGTTCTCCAGAGTCGCCTCGCCGCCGCGGTGTGGGGCCTGAGAGATTCCCGGGGAGGGTTTGCTCCTACGGCACCTTCTCGGGAGAAGGATCTCCCGCGGCAGGTCGTCAGCGCTCTCAGCTTACTCCGCCGTCCGGCGTGACGAGGGGTCGGATGCGCGCCGCTAGGGTGGAGAGGTGGTCGAGGTCAGGCGTGCGGTGGCGAACGATTCAGCGGCTCTGGCGAGGGTGGCGGCCGCCACGTTCCCGCTGGCCTGCCCGCCCGGATCCGACCCCGCCGACATCGCCGACTTCATCGCCGCGAACCTCACGGAGGAGCGCTTCGCCGAGTACCTCGCCGACCCGGCCAGGGTCATCACGGTCGCCGAGGGGGAGGCCGATCGCTCCGAGTTCGCGGGCTACACGATGCTCGTCGAGGGTGATCCGTCGGATGCGGATGTCGCGTCCGCGCTGCGCCTGCGACCCACGATCGAGCTGAGCAAGGTGTACGTACGCGAGCAGTACCACGGGGCCGGGGTGTCCCGGCGGCTCGTCGACGCGACGATCGCCGCCGCCCTCGACACGACCGCGAAGGGCGTCTGGCTCGGGGTGAACGACCGGAACGCCCGCGCGGTGCGCTTCTACGAGAAGTCGGGGTTCGAGCGGGTCGGCCGCAAGACCTTCCGGCTCGGCTCCACCCTGGAGAGCGACTTCGTGATGGAGCGCCCGCTCTGACCCGGCCGTCCGAGCGGCACGGGCAGCCCGCGCGGCACGGGCAGCGCGAGCGGCGGGGGCATCGCGGTCAGCGCGGAGGCCGCGGAGACGCCGCGAGCGCCTGAGCTCCGCGGGTTCCGCCCGCCGCGAGCACGAACGACTGCGCTCACGCCGTCCTCCCCGCTCGGAGCGGGCGCAACCCGCACCAGGCCGGCGGCGAGCGGCCCACGGCGGCGGCGCGAGCGGCCCGCGGCGGCGCGAGCGGCGCGAAGCCCCGGGACGGCCGCAGCCCGCCCCTAGAGGGGCAGGGCGCCGACCTGCAACACGACCTTGCCGCGCGTGTGACCCGACTCGATCGCCCGGTGCGCGTCCGCGGCCCGGTCGAGCGGGAAGACCTCCTCGACGTGCACTCGCACGTCTCCGGAGTCGAGCAGCCGGGCGATCACGGCGAGCGTCGACGCATCCGGGATGAACTTGTAGGTGGACGAGCGCACCCCGGCGGCCGCCGCGTCCGCGGCGAGCGTGTCCCAGCTCCCCGTGGGCGCGTTGACCAGGAGCCCGCCGGGACGCAGCACGGTGAGCGACCGGGTGCCGGTCTCGTCGTGCACGTTGCCGATGAGGTCGATCACCACGTCGATGCCGGACAGCACCTCGTCGAACCGGGTGCTGGTGTGGTCGATGACCTCCGCGGCGCCCAGCCCGCGGAGGAACGAGAGGTTCCGCGGCGACCCCGTCGCGATGACGTGGGCTCCGAAGTACGCGGCGAACTGGACCGCGAAGTGCCCGACGCCCCCGGCGCCCGCGTGCACGAGCATCCGCTGGCCCTCGTGGGCCTTCGCGACGTCGACGACCATGCCCCACGCGGTGAGCGCCGCGAGCGGCACCCCCGCCGCCTCGACGAGGGTCAGCGCCTTCGGCGCCTTCGTCACCTGCAGCGAGGGCACGGACACGTACTCGGCGTAGGACCCCTGACCTCGCGGCACCGACATCACGCCGAAGACCTCATCGCCCACGCTGAGCGGATGCGCGGCGTAGGGCGTCTCGACGACCACGCCCGCGAAGTCGTAGCCGAGCACGT
This sequence comes from Cnuibacter physcomitrellae, assembly GCF_014640535.1. Classification (NCBI taxonomy): domain Bacteria; kingdom Bacillati; phylum Actinomycetota; class Actinomycetes; order Micrococcales; family Microbacteriaceae; genus Cnuibacter; species Cnuibacter physcomitrellae. Next base: position 1,518,524 of record NZ_BMHD01000001.1, on the reverse strand, counting down.
ACGGGTAGCCCTCGATCGCGGCGGACACTCCGCGCCCCGACCGCGTCTTGGCGTCGATCGGGTTCACGCCCGCGGCGGCGACGTGCACCAGCACCTCGGAGTTGATCCGCAGCGGGACGGCGACCTCGGCGACCTCGAGCACCTCGGCGTCGCCCGCATGCGGCATGACGGCGGCGCGCATGGTGGTGGGGACTTCCGGGGCAGGGCTCGGGGCGAGTGTTCCCGATGCGGTCCACTGGTCGAGCATGTGGTGCCTTTCTGGTCGAGCGGTGGCGCGATGGGGCTCGGGCGACCCGCGTCGCTGCGTTGAAGGCCACCGTAACCGGCCAATGATTCGCCGGTGTTACACCGATGTCACTGCGGTGGAAACTCGATAGCCTGGCCCGATGACCCGCACGAGCCTCCGTACCGCGGCGCTCGTGATCGCGGCGGGGGCCGCGCTGACCGGGCTCGTGCTCATCTGGGTGGCGCGACTCAGCGCGACCCGGTTCCTCTACGTCAGCGAGCTCGGCGCCGACGGCGAGCCCACGGCGGTCGTCTTCCGCTGGGCGATGACGCTGGTCGCGGCCTCGGCGGCGATCACGGCCGTCTGGGCGGGCAGCATCCGGCCCGGGGTGCGCTGGATGGCCTCGGTGGCTCCGCCCGTCGTGCTTGCCGTCGCCGCGGTGAGCTTCGGCGTGGCCTCGCAGGTGACGTGCACGAGGTACTGCCCGATCCCGTACGGACCGTCCTTCACCTGGCAGGACTTCACTCACACCTCCTTCGCGGTCGTGGGCTTCGCCGCCGGGTGCTTCGTGATGCTCCAGGTCGCGGTCGACCGCGCGCACCGCACGCTCGCGCGGTTCTCGATCGCGTCCGCGGTCGCGGTGGGCGCCATCGCCGCGACCGGGGGGCTGCTGTCGCTGGCCCGCTTCGCCGTGGAGCTCGGCGGGGTGCTGGAGCTGATCGCCACCACGATCGCTCTCCTCTGGCTGGTGGGGCTCGCCGTGCTCCTGGCCCGCGCGCCCGCTCGCGAGGTCATCCCGGATGCCGAGGCGCGAGGACCGGTGACCGACCGGAGGACGACGGTCACCCGCCGCGACATCCCGCCCGCCGTGTTCGACTGACGGCAGACCGAGCCGACTCTCCGTCCACCGCGCCCCTCATGTCGTCGGCATCGACGACAATGTCAGATGTGAACACGTCGCTGATGCTCTCCTTCCCGTGGGAGGAGGAGGCCGAGCCGGCGACCACCGCGCCCGACGTGCCCCCGCACCTCACGCGGCTCGTGGCACGCAGCTCCGACCGCCGCGGCTGGCTGCGTGCTCGCGCTCGCGGCGTGACGGGCACCGACGTCGCCCGCCTCTCGAGCCGCGACGCCGTGAACTCGGTGGCGTACGAGAAGCTCAACGGCACCGGCTTCTCGGGCAACGTGTTCACCGAGCACGGGAAGGCGCGGGAGCCCGAGATCGCGGCCTGGGTGCTTCAGGAGCACGGCATCGCGGCGAGCGACGGGCTCTTCCACGCCGAGCGCGACGCGCGGCACCTCGCGACGCCCGACGGCATCCGGGTCGACCCGGATGGGGCCCTCTCCCTCTGCGAGATCAAGACGACCAGCAAGTCCTGGCGCAGCATCCCGCGCAGCTACCTCCGTCAGGTGTGGTGGCAGCAGTACGTGCTGGGCGCCGAGCGCACGCTCGTGGTGTGGGAGCAGCACGAGGCGTTCGTGCCGGTGGGTGCGGTGCCGATGTGCCGCTGGGTCGAGCGCGACGAGTCGGAGATCGAGGTGCTGGTCCGCCGCGCCGACGAGCTGCTCGCCGCCATGCGCGAGACGTGGGTGCGCCGCCGCTGACGCGGCTCAGAGCACGCACGGCGGACGTGTGGCGCGTTCATAGGCTTCTCATAGCAGAGCGCGGATACTCGTAGTCGTGACCCTCAACCGCGATCTCCTCGCCGCCTCCGGCACCACGGTGAAGCAGCCCAAGCTCCGCCGGGCCGACGGCACCGCCGTGCGCGCCCTCGTCGTCGACGACGAGAGCACCCTCACCGACCTGCTGTCCATGGCGCTCCGCTACGAGGGCTGGGAGGTGCGCACCGCCTCCGAGGGGCGCGCGGCCATCCAGGTCGCCCGCGAGTTCCGGCCCGACGTCATCGTGCTCGACGTGATGCTCCCCGACATCGACGGTCTCCAGGTGCTGCAGCGGGTCCGCAACGACGGGCACGAGACGCCTGTGCTGTTCCTCACGGCGAAGGATGCGCTCGACGACCGGATCGCCGGGCTCACGGCGGGCGGCGACGACTACGTCACCAAGCCGTTCAGCCTCGAGGAGCTCGTGGCGCGTCTGCGCGGCCTCATCCGCCGATCGACCCTCGTGGTCGCCGACGCCGATGACCCCGTCGTCACCGTGGGCGACCTCCAGCTCGACGAGGACAGCCACGAGGTGTTCCGCGACGGCGTCTCGATCGAGCTCACGGCCACCGAGTTCGAGCTCCTGCGCTACCTCATGCGCAACCCGCGGCGTGTGCTGAGCAAGGCGCAGATCCTCGACCGGGTGTGGAGCTACGACTTCGGGGGCAAGTCGAGCGTCGTCGAGATCTACATCTCCTACCTGCGCAAGAAGATCGATGCGGGCCGGCCGCCCATGATCCACACGGTGCGCGGCGCCGGCTACATGCTGAAGCCCGCCTCCCTGTGACCCTCCGGCGCACGCTGATCCTGAGCGTGCTCGGGCTGATCGCGCTCGCGGGCGTGATCATCGGCGTCACGAGCACCCTCGTGCTCAACGACTTCCTCGTCGACCGGCTCGACAGCCAGCTCAGTGACAGCGCGGTGCGCACCGAGCAGTTCATCCGCGGTCAGGACGGCAACGGCGGCCCGGCCCCGGGCATCCCGCTCGGGCAGGGCGAGGGCACCCTCGCGGCCATCGCCGCGGGCGGCGTGGTCGATAACGGGCTCGTCCTGACCGCGGACGGCCGCTATCAGTACCTCTCCGCGCCCCAGCTCGCGGCGCTCGACGCCACGATCTCCTCCGTCGACGCGGAGAGCGTCGACATCCCGGGGATCGGCGAGTACCGGGTGCTCAGCCGCACCATCGTCGGCGACAGTGCGGTGATCATCGGCCTCCCGCTCGACGACGTGAACGCCACCGTCACGCAGCTCGTGGTGGTGATCGTGATCGTGACGGCGGCCGCGATGGTGGTCGCCGGCCTGATCGGCCTCGTCGTGGTGCGTCTGAGCACGAGACCGCTCGAGCGGATGGCCGCCACCGCGTCGCGGGTCGCCCGGATGCGGCTCGACCGCGGCGAGGTCGCGCTCGCTGAGCGCGTCCCCTCCCGCGACACCGACACGCGCACCGAGGTGGGGCGCGTGGGCGCGGCCCTCAACGGGATGCTCGAGCACGTCGCCGCCGCGCTCACCTCGCGTCAGCGCAGCGAGAACAAGGTGCGCCAGTTCGTGGCCGACGCCAGCCACGAGCTGCGGACGCCGCTGGCCTCCATCCGCGGCTACGCCGAGCTCACCCGGCGGGCCGACGTGGAGCTGCCCGACGACATCCGCTACTCCCTCGGACGCATCGAGTCGGAGGCGACGAGGATGACGACGCTGGTCGAGGACCTCCTGCTGCTCGCCCGCCTCGACTCCAGGCCCGAGCTGGCGATGAGCGACGTCGACCTCTCGCTCGTGCTGGTGGACGCGGTGAGCGACGCCCACGCGGCCGGTCCCGATCACCACTGGGACCTCGACCTCCCGGAGGAGCCGCTCGAGGTCTCCGCCGACCGCCACCGGTTGCACCAGGTGTTCGCGAACCTGCTCGCGAACGCCCGGGTGCACACGCCCCCGGGGACGACCGTGACCGTGGCCGCGCGGGAGGGGCGCGCCGACGACGGCTCGCGCCACGCGGTTGTGACCATCGGAGACGACGGCCCCGGCATCGAACCGGACATGCTGCCGACGCTGTTCGAGCGCTTCGTGCGCGGCGACGCGTCGCGCTCGCGGCACGCGGGGAGCACCGGCCTGGGGCTCGCGATCGTCAAGGCGGTGACGGAGGCGCACGAGGGCACCGTCTCGGTGGAGTCCGCGCCCGGCAGCACGGTGTTCACCCTCACCCTCCCGCTTGCGGGCGATCACTCTACTCCGGTTGAGCAATCGGGACGACCCCTCGCCGAGGGTGACGGCCCGGCGTAGGTTCGAGGGCGGTCGGGACCGCCACGCAATCCGAGTGGCGTCCTGCCAGGATCACCCGATCCCTGAGTGAGGAGAACGACACCATGAACATCCTGCTGATCATCATCGCCGTCATCGCGGTGATCCTCCTGTTCACCGGCGGCTTCGTGAGCTCGCTGAACTTCCTGCTGTGGGTGGGCCTGATCCTCCTGGTCCTCGCCGTCATCGTGTTCCTCGTGCGACTGCTCACCGGGAGCCGCCGCGTCTGACGCGGCCTCTCGGCAGAGCCCTCGACAGGCGGTCGCCGCCTCCGGTTTGCATCGGAGGCGGCGACCGCCTAGTCTTGTCTGAGCCAAAGACCGCCGGTCATCGGTGTGCCCAGAAGGATCCGTCCCGAAGGAAGCACCGATCGAAGGTTCGTGAGAACGACGACCTGCGCAGGTGACGAAGTGAAGACCAAGCGCCTCCGTGCGTGTGTTCTGACAAGCTCCGGCATCTGCGCCGGAGCTTTTTTCATGCGACCTGGCCGCTCCGCGAGGGGCGGGGCCTGCGGCGACAACCACTAATGAGGAGCGCCATGGCGAACAAGGAAGCTTCGGTCGCCGAGCTCACGGACAAGTTCCAGAGCTCGACCGCCGTACTGCTGACCGAGTACCGCGGTCTCACTGTTGCTCAGCTCAAGCAGCTGCGCAAGTCGATCAGTGCAGACGCGACGTACGCCGTGGTGAAGAACACGCTGACCAAGATCGCGGCCAACAACGCGGGCATCACCGTCTTCGACGACGAGCTCGCCGGTCCCTCCGCGATCGCCTTCGTCCACGGTGACCCCGTGGCCGTCGCCAAGTCGCTGCGTGACTTCGCCAAGGCAAACCCTCTTCTCGTGGTGAAGGGCGGGTACTTCGACGGTAACCCGCTCTCGCCCGAAGAGGTCACCAAGCTGGCCGACCTCGAGAGCCGTGAGGTCCTGCTTGCCAAGCTGGCAGGCGCCTTCAAGGCTTCGCTGTTCGGTGCCGCCTATCTCTTCAACGCTCCGCTCTCGAAGGCCGTTCGCACGGTCGAGGCGCTGCGTGAGAAGCAGGAGTCCGCGAACTGACGTTCGCGGTGAGATCAGAAACCACACACAAGGAGAACATCATGGCAAAGCTTTCCACCGAGGAACTGCTTGAGGCGTTCAAGGAGCTCACGCTCATCGAGCTGAGCGAGTTCGTCAAGGCGTTCGAGGAGACCTTCGAGGTCACCGCCGCCGCTCCCGTCGCCGTCGCCGGCCCCGCCGCTGTCGGCGGTGGCGCTGCCGCCGAGGAGGTCGAGGAGAAGGACTCGTTCGACGTCATCCTCGAGGCTGCCGGCGACAAGAAGATCCAGGTCATCAAGGAGGTGCGCGCGCTCACCAGCCTCGGCCTCGGTGAAGCGAAGGCTCTCGTCGACGGCGCCCCCAAGCCCGTCCTCGAGGGTGCCAACAAGGAGACCGCCGAGAAGGCCAAGGCCCAGCTCGAAGAGGCCGGCGCGACCGTCACCCTCAAGTAGTCTCAGCTTCCGCTGAATTCCGGAAGCCCCGGGCCCCTGCGGGCCCGGGGCTTCCTGCGTCCACGGTCCGCGAACGGCGGGCGGGGGCGTCAGCGGACGCGCGGGTGGCCGCGTCAGCGGACGCGCGGGCGGGCGGTCGAGGAGCGCGTCACGAGCGACGCGGGCACGTCGGTGTGGCGCGGGGGAGGGGCCCACCCCGGCTCCTCGAGCTGACGGATGACGAACTCCACCGCCTGAGCCCCCTGCTCCCCGGGACGCTGCCGGATCGAGGTGAGCCCGAACAGCTCGGCCAGCGGATGGTCGTCGATGCCGATGACGGAGAGGTCGTCGGGCACCGAGATGCCGAGCTCCCGCGCGGCGAGGATGATCCCGATCGCGATCTCGTCGGCGGCGGCGAAGATCGCCGTCGGCCGTCGTCGGGGGTCGCCCAACACCTGCTTGCCCACGTGGTATCCGCCGGGGATGTCGAACGCGGTCGCCACGAACGTCGTCTCCGCGGCGGGGATGCCCGCCGCCTCCATCGCCTCGAGATAGCCGGTCAGGCGCTTGGAGTGGACGTGGAAGTCCATCTGCTCGGCGAGGTCGCCGCCGACGTGGAGGATGTCGCGGTGCCCGAGCATCAGCAGGTGCTCGGTCGCGAGCCGGGCCGCGGCCACGTCGTCGATGCTGATCGTCGGGATGCCCTCCAGCGGGCCGCCGATGCCCGCGATCGGCTTGCCCAGGGCGAGCAGCGACCTGGCCTCCTCGGGCGTGATCTCGAGCGTGACCGCGATGATCGCGTCCACGCGCTTGCGCACCAGGAAGTACTCGAAGACGCGGCTGCGCTCCTCGCCGCTCTTGGAGACGTTGTAGAGCATCAGGTCGTAGCCGCGTTCGAGGAGGGCCCGTTCGACCCCGTCGAGGATGCTGCCGAAGAACCACTGGTTGATGATCGGGATGATCACCCCGACGTTGTTGGATCTGCCGGTGACCAGGCTCGAGGCGCTCGACGACACGACGTAGCCCAGGCTCGCGGCGGCCTCGGAGACCCGGTCCCGCGTGGCGGGGGACACGTAGCCTCGTCCGCTCAGCGCCCTCGACACGGTCGCCTTCGAGACCCCGGCGAGCGCCGCGACGTCCTCGATGCCCGTCACCACAGCCTCCTCAAGCCGAGCCTCGTCGCTCGCGCTCGCCAGGCTACCCAATGTGGAAACGCTTGCACAATCACGATTTCGTAACGGTCGTGGGAGCGCTCTCTCGTGATCACCCGGTCGGATGCCCGAAAATCCGTGGGAGCGCTCTCTCGGCGTGGTTCATCACGATCGGATACCGATGCACAGAGTTCTTGTGCTCTCCTGAGACTTATGGAAAGGTTTCCCTAAAGCTCGCACGGCACCACGTTGCGAGAGATCACATTCACTCAATGAGGAGGAGAAATGCGGGCAACACTGCCTCGCCGAATCGGAGTCCCGATCGCGATCGCTGCGGGACTCGGACTCGCTCTCGCCGGCTGCTCCGGCAACGCCGGTGGCGGCAACGCCAGTGGCGGCGGCAACACCGTCGGCGAGGCCGACGGCGTCGTCACGGTCTACGGCACCATCGCCGACACCGAGGCCGAGCTTCTCGAGCAGTCGTGGGCCGACTGGGAGAAGGCCAACAACATCGACATCCAGTACGAGTCGTCGAAGGAGTTCGAGTCGCAGATCGGCATCCGGGCTCAGGGTGGCAACCCGCCGGACCTCGCGATCTTCCCGCAGCCCGGCCTCCTCTCCGACCTCGCCTCGCGCGGCTTCCTGCAGCCGGCACCCGAGGGCGTCGCGAAGAACGTCGACGACAACTGGTCGAGCGACTGGAAGGCGTACGGCACCGTCGACGACACCCTCTACGGCGCGCCGCTGATGGCGAGCGTCAAGGGCTTCGTCTGGTACTCGCCCAAGCAGTTCGCCGACAACGGCTGGAAGGTCCCGGAGACCTGGGACGAGATGCTGACCCTGACCAAGGACATGCAGGCCAAGACCGGCAGCGCCCCCTGGTGCGCCGGCTTCGGCTCCGGTGACGCCACCGGCTGGCCGGGCACCGACTGGGTCGAGGACCTGGTGCTCCGCCAGTCCGGCCCCGACGTGTACGACCAGTGGGTCAAGAACGAGGTCAAGTTCACCGACCAGCCCATCTCCGACGCGTTCACCTCGGTGGGCGACATCCTCCTCAACCCGCAGTACGTGAACGCGGGCTACGGCGATGTCTCGTCGATCAACTCCACCGCCTTCGGCGACGTGGCCACCGCGATGGCGCAGGGCAAGTGCTCGCTGACGCACCAGGCCTCGTTCTTCGACGGCTTCCTCACCGACGCCGGCGCCACCGTCGGCCCCGACGCCGACATCTGGGCCTTCGTGACCCCGCCGGTGACGTCCGGTGAGACCGCTGTCACCGGTGGTGGCGAGATCGTCGGCGCGTTCTCGAACGACGCCGACACCGTCAAGGTGCAGGAGTACCTCTCGAGCGCCGACTGGGCCAACAGCCGCGTCTCGCTCGGTGGTGTCATCTCCGCGAACAAGGGCCTCGACCCCGCGAACGCGAAGAGCCCGATCCTGCAGCAGGCCATCGGCATCCTCCAGGACCCGAACACCACGTTCCGGTTCGACGCCTCCGACCTGATGCCCGGTGCTGTCGGCGCCGGCACCTTCTGGAAGGGCATGGTCGACTGGATCAACGGCACCCCGCAGCCGCAGGTGCTCGAGCAGATCGAGGGCGGTTGGCCGACCGAGTAGGTCGAGCCCGCCGCTGAAGGCGGAGGCCGTCCGGAATCACCGGGCGGCCTCCGCTTCAGTCTCACGGCCTGCTAGGTTCTCCCTACGACGCCGACGCGTCGGGCCGGTTGAGTTCAACGAAGCACTCGAAAGGTTGTCATGTCGGATTTCCTCCTGTGGGTGGGCAAGCTGCCGCCGCTGGCACAGATCCCGATCGTCGTGGTGGCGTTCGCGATCGTCGTCGCCCTCATCCTCTTCTTCATCGAGATCGCCCCGCGCTCGGGTCGGAAGTACACGATCATCCGCCTCGCGGCGTGCGTCGTGTTCCCGGCGCTCGCCTTCTACCTCATCGGATCGGTGTGGTGGGCGATCATCATCGCCGCGGTCCTGGGCGGCCTGTTCTTCATCCTCGACTTCCGGTCCAGGCAGGGGCAGGGCTACCTCTTCCAGCTGGTGGGCTTCCTCGCCCCGGCGCTGATCCTGCTGATCGTCGGCCTGGTCTACCCCACGGTCAAGACCTTCATCGACTCCTTCTTCTCGAGCCGCGGCTCGTTCGTCGCCATCGACAACTACATCTGGATCTTCACGCAGCCGCAGGGCCTTCGCACCGTGATCAACACGATCATCTGGGTGCTGGTCGTGCCCGTCGCGTCCACGATCTTCGGACTCGCCTACGCGGTGTTCATCGACAAGAGCCGCGGTGAGAAGTTCTTCAAGATCCTCGTCTTCATGCCGATGGCGATCTCATTCGTCGGCGCCTCGATCATCTGGCGGTTCGTGTACACGTACCGTCCCGTGGAGGAGAACCAGATCGGCCTGCTCAACCAGGTCGTCGTCTGGCTCGGCGGGCAGCCCGTGCAGTGGCTGCAGGAGGATCCGTGGAACACGTTCTTCCTCATCGTCGTGCTCATCTGGATCCAGACCGGATTCGCGATGGTCGTCCTCTCCGCCGCCATCAAGGGCGTGCCCACCGAGCACATCGAGGCCGCGCAGCTCGACGGCGCCAACGCCTGGCAGCGGTTCATCAACGTGACGGTGCCCGGCATCCGCGCCTCGCTCATCGTCGTGATCACCACGATCTCGATCGCCTCGCTGAAGGTGTTCGACATCGTGCGCACGATGACCGCCGGCGCCAACGACACCAGCGTCATCGCGAACGAGATGTACAGCCAGTTCAAGAACTTCGAGTACGGGCGGTCGGCGGCCTTCGCGGTCGTGCTGTTCCTGCTCGTGCTGCCGATCGTCATCTACAACGCCAGGCAGATCAAGAAGCAGAGGGAGATCCGATGAGCGCCGTCCAGCCGATCGACCTGCCGGTCGACCCGTCCACCCGCAGCCAGCTCCGCGGGGGAGAGGCGGAGATCGAGCGCGAGGAGACGATGGCGAAGCGCACCAAGCGCCGCCTGACCTCGCGCGGGGCCACCATCGCGGCGCTCATCATCGCCGTGCTGTGGACGATCCCCACCTTCGGACTGCTCGTCTCGTCGTTCCGGCCCAACCAGGACATCCAGACCAGCGGCTGGTGGACGATCTTCTCGAACTGGGGCTTCACGCTCGACAACTACTCGGCCGTGCTCGGGGCGGGCAACTCGCAGGTCACGATCGCCTCGTCGTTCATCAACTCGATCGCGATCACCATCCCGGCCACGCTCATCCCGCTGGCCATCGCCTCGCTGGCCGCCTACGCCTTCGCCTGGATCGACTTCAAGGGCAAGGACTGGCTGTTCATCGGCGTCTTCGCGCTGCAGATCGTGCCGATCCAGATGGCGCTGGTGCCGCTGCTCAGCCTGTTCTCGCGCGGTGTGGTCGTCGGCAACGACTTCATCTTCGCGGGCGTGCCCTCCAACGGGACGTTCTCGCAGGTGTGGATCGCGCACTCGATCTTCGCGCTCCCGCTGGCGATCTTCCTGCTGCACAACTTCGTCTCGGAGATCCCGCGCGAGGTCATCGAGGCGGCACGCGTCGACGGCGCCGGTCACGGGCAGATCTTCTTCCGCATCATCCTGCCGCTGACCATGCCGGCCCTGGCGTCGTTCGCGATCTTCCAGTTCCTGTGGGTCTGGAACGACCTGCTGGTGGCGCTGATCTTCGCCGACGGCTCGATCGCTCCGATCACGAAACTCCTCGCGGAGATCACCGGGTCGCGCGGGCAGGAATGGTACCTTCTCACCGCCGGTGCGTTCGTCGCCATCATCGTCCCGCTCATCGTGTTCTTCGCGCTGCAGCGGTTCTTCGTGCGAGGGCTCCTCGCCGGTTCGACGAAGGGCTGATGCTCCTCGGCCGACGCCGCATCTTCATCTGACGCAGGGGGACGATCGTGACCGATCCGCGCACATCCGGGTCCATGCCACAGGGCAACGGGTGGCGGATCGCCACGATCGTCCTCGCGATCGTCGTCGGCCTGGGGATCGTGGTCGCCGCCGTGGGGCTCGTCGTGGTCTCCCTCCAGGGCGGGTCCGCGGCTCCCACGCCGGCGCCCACGACCGCGACTCCGACGCCGTCCGCGACGCCGACACCGACCCCGACTCCGACGCCGACCTCGACCCCCACGGCGGGCGGGGCCTGCACGCCGGAGCAGTTGGCGGTGCGCGCCTCCGACCCGCAGGGCACGGCGGGGTCGACCGTGCTGCAGCTGGTCTTCTCCAACACGTCCTCCACGACGTGCACCATGAGCGGATACCCTCAGGTCATGTTCGTCGGCGACCAGAACGGCACCCAGATCGGCGCCGCGGCGATCCCCGACCCGACCGTCCGGGTCGAGACCCTCACGCTGAACCCCGGCGACTCGGCGTACTCGCTGCTCACGATCGGCGAGGCGGGCAACTACGACGGATGCACCCCGACCGTCGTCGACGGCTTCCGCGTCTACCCGCCCGACGCCTCCGGCGCCCTCTACCTCCCCGACGCCTCCTACGGCGCCTGCGCCGAGTCCGGCATCCAGCAGCTCCGCGTCGGAGCCGTGCAGCAGAACTGACCCCCCCCGGGTTTCGCTGCCTCTCTGACCTTTCGCGCGGTCAGTGGACGCGCGAAAGGTCAGAAAGGCCGCGAAAGCGCGGGGGCCTGTCAGCCCTCGGCGGACAGGGGCCGGGCCGTCGGCGGCGCGGCGTAGGGTGAGCGGCGTGAGTGGCATGGGACGGATGGGCGACATCGCCGCCGCGGGCGGGATGCGCGGCGGATCGCGCCCCGCAGGCGGTGGCGCCGGTGGTGGCGGCGGAGGCCGTGTGTCGAGCGGCGACGCGGCTGCTCAGCGCGCCGCGAACGCCGACGCCCCGCACATCCCGCATCTCTTCCGCCGGATCTCCGAGCTCTTCACCCCCTACCGCGGCGAGCTCATCGTCACGGGCATCCTCGTGCTCGTCACCGCCGGGCTCACGGTGATCCCGCCGCTCCTGACCGAGCAGGCCTTCGACGTGGGGCTCTTCCCCGCGGAGGGCGGTCCCAACCTGCCCGTCCTGCTCGAGCTCGTGGGTCTCATGGTCCTCATCTGGATCGTCGGGGCCGCGCTCGGTGTGTGGCAGACCTTCCTCACCGCGAAGGTCGGCAACCACGTGATGGGCGACCTCCGCGTGCGTCTGTTCACCCACCTGCAGCGGATGGAGCTCGCCTTCTTCACCCGCACGAAGACGGGTGTCATCCAGTCGCGCCTGCAGAACGACGTGGGCGGCGTGGCCAACGTGCTCACCAACACGGTCGCGAGCGTCCTCGGCAACACCGTCACCGTGATCGCGGCCCTGGTCGCCATGCTCCTCCTCAGCTGGCAGCTCACGCTCGTGGCCGTGATCCTGATGCCGCTGCTGGTCTGGGTGCAGCGCCGCGTCGGTCAGGTGCGCGCTCGCATCGCCGGGCAGACGCAGGAGTCGCTGTCGGAGATGACGGCGATCACGCAGGAGACGCTGAGCGTCTCGGGCATCCTCCTGGCCAAGAGCTTCAACCGGCAGAGCGCCGAGATCGGCCGCTACGCCGACGAGAACCGCAATCAGATCGGGCTGGCCATCCGTCAGCAGATGACGGGCCAGTGGTTCTTCGCGATGGTGCAGATCATCCTCAGCATCGTGCCCGCCATCGTCTACGTGGTGTCGGCCTACCTCATCGTCGGCGGCGTCGACATCACCGCGGGCACCATCGTCGCGTTCACCACGGTGCAGGCGCGGCTGATGTGGCCGCTGCTCGGCCTGATGCGCGTGGGGCTCGACCTCCAGACGTCCGGGGCGCTCTTCGCCCGCATCTTCGAGTACCTCGACCTCCGACCGGCGATCGTCGACAAGCCCGACGCGCGCGCCCTGCCGCCAGCCGACGCCGGGCGCGTGGAGCTCCGCGACGTCACGTTCGTGTACCCCGACGGCGAGCGCGAGCATCCCACCCTCGACCGCGTCTCGCTCACCATCGAGCCCGGGCAGTTCGCCGCGTTCGTCGGTCCGTCGGGGGCGGGGAAGACCACCGTCTCCTACCTCGTGCCCCGCCTGTACGACGTGACCGAGGGGGCGGTGCTCGTCGACGGCGAGGACGTCCGCGACGTCACGCACGAGTCGCTCATCGCGCAGCTCGGGGTGGTGAGCCAGGAGACGTACCTCTTCCACGCGACCATCGGCGAGAACCTGCGGTACGCCCGGCCCGACGCCACCGACGCCGAGCTGATCGACGCGGCGACGCGGGCGAACATCCACGAGCGCATCATGAGCTTCCCCGACGGGTACGACACCGTGGTGGGGGAGCGCGGCTACCGGCTCTCCGGCGGCGAGAAGCAGCGGATCGCGATCGCGCGGGTGCTGCTGAAGGACCCGGCCATCCTCATCCTCGACGAGGCGACCAGCGCCCTCGACTCGATCTCCGAGCGGGTGGTGCAGGATGCGCTCGACAACGCCAGCCACGGCCGCACGACCATCGCGATCGCCCACCGGCTCTCGACCATCGTCGGGGCCGACGTGATCTTCGTCGTCGACGGCGGCCGCATCGTCGAGAGCGGCACGCACGGCGAGCTCCTGGAGCGAGGCGGCGCCTACGCGGCGCTGTATGCGCAGCAGCTCGATGTGGTCTCGCCCGCCGTCCGCTAGACTCGACGTCATGTTCGCAGGGTTCCGGTGTTGTCGTCGCTGAGCGACGACCACTCCGACGACCCCGTCACGACCAGCCGCCGCCTCGCAGCCTTCGACGCCGCTTGAGCGTCGCCGCGGCTGCGTGCACCGAAGGACATCATGGAATACGCAGAGAGCGTCATCGACCTGGTGGGCAACACCCCCCTGGTCAAACTGAACCGCGTCACGGACGGGATCGCCGCCACCGTGCTCGTGAAGGTCGAGTACCTGAACCCGGGAGGCTCGTCCAAGGACCGCATCGCGACCCGCATCATCGACGCCGCTGAGCGGGAGGGCAAGCTGAAGCCCGGCGGGACGATCGTCGAGCCCACCTCGGGCAACACCGGGGTGGGCCTCGCGCTCGTCGCGCAGCAGCGCGGCTACCGCTGCGTGTTCGTCCTCCCCGACAAGGTGGGCGAGGACAAGCGCAACGTGCTCACCGCCTACGGCGCCGAGATCGTGGTCACCCCGACCGCCGTCGCGCCCGAGGACCCGGACTCCTACTACTCGGTGTCCGACCGCCTCGCGCGGGAGATCCCCGGCGCGTTCAAGCCCAACCAGTACGCCAACCAGAACGGGCCGCTCAGCCACTACGAGACCACCGGTCCCGAGATCTGGCGCGACACCGACGGCCGCGTCACCCACTTCGTGGCGGGCGTCGGCACGGGCGGCACCATCAGCGGTACCGGTCGGTACCTCAAGGAGGTGTCCGACGGACGCGTCCAGATCATCGGCGCCGACCCGGAGGGCTCCGTCTACTCCGGCGGCACCGGGCGCCCGTACCTCACCGAGGGCGTGGGCGAGGACTTCTGGCCGAGCGCCTACGACCCGAGCGTCGTCGACCAGGTCATCGCCTCCAGCGACGCCGAGTCGTTCGAGATGACCCGCCGGCTCGCCCGCGAGGAGGGCCTCCTCGTCGGCGGATCCTCGGGCCTCGCGGTCTCCGTCGCGCTCAAGGCGGCTGCCGACCTCCCCGCCGACGCGATCGTCGTCGTGCTGCTGCCCGACGGCGGCCGCGGATACCTCGGCAAGATCTTCAACGACAAGTGGATGCGCTCCTACGGCTTCGCACCCGCCTCCGAGGGCGCCACCGTGCGCGACGTCCTCGCGGGCAAGAACGGGGCGCTCCCGGATCTGGTGCACACGCATCCGAGCGAGACCGTGCACGACGCGATCGGCATCATGTCGACCTACGGCGTCTCGCAGCTGCCCGTGCTCTCGGCCGAGCCGCCCGTCGTGCTCGGCGAGGTCGTCGGCGCGCTCTCGGAGGACACGCTGCTCGGACACCTGTTCGCGGGCCGCGCGTCGATGTCCGACAAGGTGGGCGACTTCGTCGACGCCGCGTTCCCGACGATCGGCGCCAACGAGCCCGTCCAGTCGGCCTGGGAGCAGCTCGGCGAGGCCAGCGCGCTCCTCGTCACCGATGACGGCAAGCCCGTCACCGTCATCACCCGACAGGACCTCCTCACCTTCCTCAGCGAAGCGTCCTGACCCCTCCCGACTCTCCGACCTTCAGACCCAGGAGCACGACCATGGCTTCCCCCCAGGGCTTCGAGACCGCGGCGATCCACGCCGGACAGGCCTTCGACCCCACCACCGGCGCGATCATCCCGCCGATCTACCAGACCTCCACCTTCGTCCAGGACGGAATCGGGGGCCTTCGCGGCGGATACGAGTACAACCGCAGCGGAAACCCGACGCGCACGGCGCTCGAGCAGCAGCTCGCCGCGATCGAGGGCGCCGCGCACGCCATCAGCTTCTCGTCGGGCCTCGCGGCCGAGGATGCACTGATCCGCTCCGCGCTGAAGCCCGGCGACCGTGTCGTGCTCGGCAACGACGCGTACGGCGGCACCCACCGGCTGATCGAGCGCGTCCACGGCGCCTGGGGCGTCGAGAACGTGACCGTCGAGATGAGCGACCTCTCGGCCGTGGCGAAGGCGGTGGCAGACTCGAGCGCGAAGGTGCTCTGGGTCGAGACGCCGTCGAACCCGCTGATGAAGATCAGCGACATCGCCGAGCTCGCCGAGATCGGGCACGCCGCGGGCGCGCTCGTCGTCGTCGACAACACCTTCGCCTCGCCGTACCTGCAGCAGCCGCTGGCGCTCGGCGCCGACGTGGTGGTGCACTCGACGACGAAGTACCTGGGCGGTCACTCCGACGTGCTCGGCGGAGCCATCGTGCTGAACGACGACGAGCTCGCGAAGGCCGTGGCGTTCCAGCAGTTCGCGGTGGGCGCGGTGTCGTCGCCGATGGACGCCTGGCTCACCACCCGCGGCATCAAGACCCTCGCGGTGCGCATGGACCGCCACTCCGAGAACGCGCAGGCGATCGCAGAGCACCTGGTCGGCCACCCCGCCGTCGAGGCGGTGTACTACCCGGGCCTGTCCACGCATCCCGGACACGAGCTCGCCGCGCGTCAGATGCGGTCGTTCGGCGGCATGATCTCGGTCGCGCTCCGCGGCGGCCCGAAGGCCGCCCGGCGGTTCGCCGAGTCGACGGAGCTGTTCTCGCTCGCCGAGTCGCTCGGAGGTGTGGAGTCGCTCATCGGCTACCCGACCGAGATGACGCACGCATCGGTGGTCGGCACCCCGCTCGAGGTGCCGGCGAACCTGGTGCGGCTCTCGGTGGGCATCGAGTCGCTCTCCGACCTGCTCGCCGACCTCGATCGAGCCCTCCCGCGCCGCTGACGCGCCGATCGTCGTCGCTTCGACACCGAATACGGCAAAGCCCCGCGATATACGCGGGGCTTTGCCGTATTCGGTGATGAAGCGCGGCCGACTCAGTCCAGGGCGGGCTTCGACGGGGTGTACAGCCACGCGGTGAAGAGGTCGCCGAGGTCCTGCCCCGACACCTGCTCCGCGTAGGCGATGAACTCCTCCGTGGTGCCGTTGCCGCCCGCGTTGCCCGACGCCCAGCCCTGGAGGATGGCGAAGAACGCGTCGTCACCGACCTCGAGGCGCAGCGCGTGCAGCGTCATGGCTCCGCGGTTGTACGTGTAGCCGTCGAAGATCCCTGCCGGACCGGGGTCGGCGACCTCGTGGGCCCAGAAGGAGGAGCTCGCCGACCGCGAGTACTGCTGGTCGAACAGCTGCTGCGCGGTGGAGCCGCCGGTGTGCTCGCTCCACATCCACTCCGCGTAGGTCGCGAAGCCCTCGTTGAGCCAGATGTCCGACCAGCGGGACAGAGACACGTCATCGCCGTACCACTGGTGTGCCAGCTCGTGGACGACCGTGGACTCGTCAGGTGCTCCGGGGTAGATCGGTCTGGTCTGGTTCTCGAGCGCGAAGTAGAGGTTCGGTACGTCCACGGCCAGGCCGCCCGACTCCGCGAAGGGGTAGGGGCCGAACAGCGTCGAGAGGTAGGACACGATCTCCGGCTCCTTCGCGAACACGGCGGCGGCATCAGTCCCCGCCTGGGTGCCCACGAGCGAGTCTGCGATCGCGTCGACGTAGGTGATGCCGTCGACGGTCGTCGTGGTCGTCGTGTAGGCGCCCACGGTCGCGGTGGCGAGGTAGGGCGCCATCGGCTGATCCATCCGCCACTCCCACGTCGAGGTTCCCGCTGCCGCCGGGGTGACTCCGACGAGTCGGCCGTTGCCGACCACCTCGAGCCCGTCGGCGACGGTCATCCGCAGGGTCATGGTCGCCTTGTCGGCCGGGTGGTCGTTCGACGGGAACCAGGTCGCGGCGACGCGCGGCTCACCGACGACGACCATGCCGTCGGCGGTGTGGAAGACGCCCGCTGGTCCGAATGCGTCGTCGATCGTGATCGGGACGCCGGAGTACGCGACCGTGGTGGTGATCGTCGTGCCGATGTCGAGGCCGGCGGAGGGGATCACGGTGAGCTCCGTACGGGGCGGGGTGGCTCCGTCTGCGGGGTCGAGCGCGGGGTCGGGCTGCGCCGTGTCCAGGCTCACCGGAGTGGTGGCCAGGCTCCAGTCGGCGTCCGCGCCGTTCACGGTGATGGCGGAGATGTCGATGGCCTCGCTGCCGTCGTTCGCGATGACGTCGAAGTCGAGGTTGAACGTCGACAGGTTCTGCGTCGCGGTGGCGGTGATGGTTGCCGTGCCGGAGAGCACGTCGGTCGCCGGGTCGTAGGCGAGATCGAGCGCGTAGTCCTGGACGTCGTAGCCGCCGTTGCCGTCGAGCGGATAGTAGGAGTCGCCGATCCCGGCGGCGCCCGGCTGGTAGTCGACGGGCGTCGTGGTCGGGCTGCTCGTGGGCTGCGGCATCGGGGCCGGGGATGCGGTGGTGCCGGCCGGGCACGGCTCGGCAGCGAAGCTCGCGGTCGGCGTGGAGGCGGTGGACAGCACGAGCGCCATGAGGAGGAGCGGGATGAGCGCGAAGGTCGCCGCTCCTCTCCTCCCTCGTCTGATGAAGAGCCATGCCGTGCCCGCGCCGATGGCGAGGAGGCCGGCGGAGGCCAGGATCGGTGCCGCGTCGAATCCGGTCGCGGCGAGAACGCAGGTCGTGTCCACGTTTCCCCCAGGTCGGTGTGCGAGGTCCGTTCCCCGCACGATTGCCTGGACCCTACTAGAGGGACGGCGGGATGACCCAGCCGGACATCTGGTCGAAACACGGCGGCAATCTCGAGCTCGGCGACGTCGGTGGTCGAGGTTATCCTCAGCCGTGGAAAGCCGGTTCTCCACAGTTTCGGGCCCCTGCGCGGAACGGCGCGGAAGTGCATGGGGAGAACCTGTGGAGACACGCCGTGGAATGTGCTCGGGTTGTGGATGACGTGTGGATAATTACACGCGTGTAACACTTGATATAGTGTTCTCCGCGACAGGCCACCCCTAGATGTTGTGTCAGGGCCATTGAGCGACGTAGAATGATATCCCCACGAGAAAGGCGCACCGACATGGCGATCACGGTCTACACGAAGCCCTCCTGCGTTCAATGCAACGCCACGTACCGCGCCCTCGAGAACAAGGGCCTCGAGTACGAGATCTTCGACCTCTCGGTCGACGAGAAGGCACTCGAGACGGTCAAGGAGCTCGGCTACCTGCAGGCTCCCGTCGTCATCACCGACAACGACTCCTGGTCGGGCTTCCGTCCCGACAAGATCGAGGAGCTGGCCCGCCTCGCCGCGAGCTGACCACCGATGCCCGCTCCTGACACACTGACAGGGAGTGCGCGGGCAGGGGTGTCCGAGCCGGACCCGATCGTCGAGACGACGTCTGCAGACCTCATCTACTTCTCGAGCGCATCCGGCAACACCCACCGATTCATCGAACGCCTGGGTCGCCCCGCAGCCCGCATCCCGCTCTTCTCTA
Source organism: Cnuibacter physcomitrellae (assembly GCF_014640535.1). NCBI lineage: Bacteria > Bacillati > Actinomycetota > Actinomycetes > Micrococcales > Microbacteriaceae > Cnuibacter > Cnuibacter physcomitrellae. Next base: position 1,499,786 of record NZ_BMHD01000001.1, on the reverse strand, counting down.
AGCGGGAGCGGCTGCGGGCCACCCGGCCCTTCGTGCTCACGCTCCCGACGTACGGCGGGGGAGGGCTCGGCGGAGCGGTGCCCAAACAGGTCATCGCCTTCCTCAACGACCCGGCCAACCGTGCACTCCTCCGCGGCGTCATCGCCGCAGGCAACACCAATTTCGGAGACGCGTACTGTCTCGCGGGCGACATCGTCGCGCGCAAGACCGGCGCTCCCGTCCTCTATCGATTCGAGATATTCGGAACCCAGGACGACCTCGAGGCCGTTCGGAACGGATTGGACACACTGTGGAAGCAACCCTGATCGAGGCGCCGACGGCGGCCCCGGCGCTCGACTACCACTCGCTGAACGCGATGCTGAACCTCTACGACGACGAGGGGAACATCCAGTTCGACAAGGACCGTGAGGCGGCGAAGCAGTACTTCCTGCAGCACGTCAACCAGAACACGGTCTTCTTCCACAACCTCAAGGAGCGCCTCGACTACCTGGTCGAGAAGCAGTACTACGAGCCCGAGGTGCTCGACCAGTACTCGTTCGAGTTCATCCAGAAGCTCAACGACCTGGCGTACTCGAAGAAGTTCCGCTTCGACACCTTCCTCGGCGCGTTCAAGTACTACACGTCGTACACGCTGAAGACCTTCGACGGTAAGCGCTACCTCGAGCGCTTCGAGGACCGCGTCGTCATGACCGCCCTCGGTCTCGCGCAGGGCGACGAGCAGCTCGCGATCAACCTCGTCGAGGAGATCATCGGCGGCCGCTTCCAGCCCGCGACCCCCACCTTCCTCAACACGGGCAAGGCGCAGCGCGGCGAGCTGGTCTCCTGCTTCCTCCTCCGCATCGAGGACAACATGGAGTCGATCGCCCGCGGCATCAACTCCGCGCTGCAGCTGTCGAAGCGCGGTGGCGGCGTGGCGCTGTCGCTGTCGAACATCCGCGAGGCCGGCGCGCCGATCAAGCAGATCGAGAACCAGTCCTCCGGCGTCATCCCCGTGATGAAGCTCCTCGAGGACAGCTTCTCCTACGCCAACCAGCTCGGCGCACGCCAGGGCGCGGGTGCGGTGTATCTCAGCGCGCACCACCCCGACATCCTCCGCTTCCTCGACACCAAGCGCGAGAACGCCGACGAGAAGATCCGCATCAAGACGCTCTCCCTCGGCGTCGTCGTGCCCGACATCACGTTCGAGCTGGCGAAGAACAAGGAGGACATGTACCTCTTCTCGCCGTACGACGTCGAGCGCGTCTACGGCGTGCCCTTCGGCGACATCTCGATCAGCGAGAAGTACCGCGAGATGGTCGACGACCCGCGCATCCGCAAGACCAAGATCGACGCGCGCGAGTTCTTCCAGACGCTCGCAGAGATCCAGTTCGAGTCGGGCTACCCGTACATCGTGTACGAGGACACCGTCAACAAGGCGAACCCGATCAAGGGCCGCATCAACATGTCGAACCTGTGCTCCGAGATCCTGCAGGTGAACACGCCGACCACCTACAACGAGGACCTCTCGTACAAGGAGATCGGCAAGGACATCAGCTGCAACCTCGGATCGCTGAACATCGCCCTCACGATGGACTCGCCCGACCTCGGCCGTACGGTCGAGACCGCCATCCGCGGACTCACCTCGGTGTCGCAGCAGTCGCACATCTCGTCGGTGCGCTCCATCGAGGAGGGCAACGACAAGTCGCACGCCATCGGCCTCGGCCAGATGAACCTCCACGGCTACCTGGCACGCGAGCGCGTGCACTACGGCAGCGAGGAGGGCATCGACTTCACGAACATCTACTTCTACACGGTGCTCTACCACGCGATCCGTGCGTCGAACCTCATCGCGATCGAGCAGGGCTCGGCGTTCGAGGGCTTCGCCGACTCCACCTACGCGTCGGGCGAGTTCTTCGACAAGTACACCGACCAGGAGTGGGTGCCCTCGACGGCACGCGTCGCGTCGCTGTTCGAGGATGCGGGAGTCCACATCCCCACGCAGGACGACTGGCGTGCGCTGAAGGCCTCGGTGCAGGAGCACGGCATCTACAACCAGAACCTGCAGGCCGTGCCGCCGACCGGGTCGATCTCGTACATCAACAACTCGACGTCGTCGATCCACCCGATCGCGTCGAAGATCGAGATCCGCAAGGAGGGCAAGATCGGCCGCGTCTACTACCCGGCGCCGTTCATGACGAACGACAACCTGGAGTACTACGAGGACGCGTACGAGATCGGCCCCGAGAAGATCATCGACACCTACGCCGCTGCCACCCAGCACGTCGACCAGGGCCTGTCGCTGACGCTGTTCTTCAAGGACACCGCCACCACGCGCGACATCAACAAGGCCCAGATCTACGCCTGGAAGAAGGGCATCAAGACGATCTACTACATCCGCCTCCGTCAGCTCGCCCTCGAGGGTACCGAGGTCGACGGCTGCGTCAGCTGCATGCTGTGATGCGGCTCCCTTCATCGGATTCGAACTCGAGAGACTGACATGACCCCTCCGCAGAGCCTCAAGCTCGTCGATCGCGTCCAGGCGATCAACTGGAACCGCATCCAGGATGAGAAGGACGTCGAGGTGTGGAACCGCCTCGTCAACAACTTCTGGCTGCCCGAGAAGGTGCCGCTGTCGAACGACGTGCAGTCGTGGGCCACGCTCACGGCTGCCGAGCAGCAGCTCACCATGCGCGTGTTCACCGGGCTGACGCTGCTCGACACCATCCAGGGCACGGTCGGCGCGGTATCGCTCATCCCCGATGCGCTCACCCCGCACGAGGAGGCCGTCTACACGAACATCGCGTTCATGGAGTCGGTGCACGCGAAGTCGTACTCATCGATCTTCTCGACGCTCTCGTCGACCCGCGAGATCGACGAGGCGTTCCGCTGGTCGGTCGAGAACCCGAACCTGCAGAAGAAGGCGCAGATCGTCCTCGACTACTACCACGGCGACGAGCCGCTCAAGCGGAAGGTGGCCTCGACCCTGCTCGAGAGCTTCCTCTTCTACTCGGGCTTCTACCTGCCGATGTACTGGTCGAGCCGGGCGAAGCTGACCAACACGGCAGACCTCATCCGCCTCATCATCCGCGACGAGGCCGTGCACGGGTACTACATCGGCTACAAGTTCCAGCGCGGACTCGAGCTGGTCGACCAGGCCAAGCGCGACGAGATCAAGGACTACGCGTTCTCGCTGCTCTACGACCTGTACGACAACGAGATCCAGTACACGCAGGATCTCTACGACGAGGTCGGCCTGTCGGAGGACGTCAAGAAGTTCCTCCACTACAACGCCAACAAGGCCCTCATGAACCTCGGCTACGAGCCGATGTTCCCGAAGGCCGTCACCGACGTGAACCCCGCCATCCTCTCGGCGCTGTCCCCCAACGCGGATGAGAACCACGACTTCTTCTCCGGGTCGGGCTCCTCGTACGTGATCGGCAAGGCCGTGAACACCGAGGACGAGGACTGGGAGTTCTAGGGATCCCTGGTCGGGCGCTGATCGCAGCGACGACCTGAACCGACGAGCCCCCGGCTCCGTCGCTCCTCCGAGCGACGAGACCGGGGGCTCGTGCGTGTGCACCCATGCCTCGGTGAAGTCTCGCCGTGGAGTGCGGCGCTACACTCGTTCCCAGAGCACCGGGGGGTGCGCAGTGGGGCTCATCACGAGCAGCACGACCGGCACAGACGGGGGAAGCATGACGATCGACGATGCGGGCACACCTGAGCCGACGCAGCCCGGACCCGACCCGGCTGCGCCAGATGCTCCCGCGGTCACGGATGGAGCTGCTGCCTCGACGCCACGGCTCTCGGCCACCGCGCGCCCGCGACCCTGGCTGCTCCCTCTCCTCACCTGGGTCGGCGGGCTGGTCGTCGGCGCGGCGATCGGAGTCGGTGTCATGGGTGCCGTCGCCGCCGGTGGAACGAACGCAGCAGCGACGCCCACTTCGACCGCCAATCCCGCCGTGTTCGACAACGCCGTGAAGGCCTGTGTCAGTGGGAACAACCGCGGTTCCGCAGAGGTCTCTGACCAGGGTGAGACCCTCACCATCGACAACAAGGGTGAAGAGGACTTCGCCGGCGTCTCCTATACGGAGCTGTCCTGCCTGCTCGAAGCTCTCCACGCTCCCCAGGCCGTCGTCTCGCACATCGAGCAGACCACCTCCATGGACGGCCGCCAGACCGAGGAGTGGGACGACGTCGAGATGCAGTTCACCTACCACCCTGACCGAGGGCTCGACGCCGTCCTGACGCTCAGCGACTAGCCGAGCAGCTGCGATCCCGCGGCTCCACCTGCCTCGCCACGCCATCTCAGTCGGTAGGCGTTCCGGCTGTCTCCGCGGCGTGCCTGGATGTCTTCGCGGATCGCTCGAACATGATGTCCACGCGGTGCCGAGGGCTGGGAGTTCTAGGGATCCCTCCTGAAGCGCCCCGCGTGAGCAGAAGTGCTCGTGCGGGGCGCTTCCGTGGTCGCGGCGCCGATAGCCTTGCCCGGCGGCGCGTGCCGCGTGATGCGAGGGGGCCCGTGGTGGGGACGACGAGGGTGTGGACGGCTGCCGGTGTGGCCGCGCTGGTGATGGCGGCGATGCTGGCGGCAGGGGCCTCCGCGCGAGCGGACGACGGCGGGGCCGAGGAGGACGGCAGCGCCCTCTCGGGGCGGCTGCAGTACATCGCCGAGCTGCCCGACGGGGGTGACGTGGCGGAGCAGATCGCCGCAGCATCCGACGTGCTCGGGACGGTGGCCGACGGGCCGGGCAGCATCGCCGAGTCGGGTGGGCGCCTCTCCGTCACGGTGACCTTCGCGACCCGCCCGGATGCGGCGGCCTTCGACGCGCTCAGGGCCTACGGCGAGGTGACGGCCGCGAGCGAGCTGTTCTCGATGGCGACCGTCCGCGTCGCTCCGGCAGACCTCGAGGCGCTTGCCTCGGTCCCCGGTGTGAGCAGCGTGCGCGAGGACATCGTGCCGCGCACGACCGGCTCGTGGCCGGCAGCGGCCGCCACGCCCGCGGCCGCGACCGGCTCGTGGCCGGCAGCGGCCGCCACGCCCGCGGCCGCCGCCGCCACCACCTCCGCCGCCACCACCTCCGCCGCCGCACCGGCGGCCGACGCCGACGACTGCCGCAGCATCCCCGCCAATCTGCTCGCTCCGCTGAACGTCGAGGGAGCCCGGGACGCCTTCGGCGTGGACGGCATGGGAGTGACCGTGGGGATCATCTCCGACTCGTATGCGAGGCTCCCGGACGCGGCGACGCAGATCGCCGGTTCCGTCGCCCACGGCCTCCTCCCCGGAGCCGGCAACCCCTGCGGCTACGAGACCCCGGTGGAGGTGCTGCGCGAGTCGACCCTCCGCTCCGGCAGCGACGAGGGCCGGGCGATGGCGCAGCTCGTGCACCAGATCGCCCCCGGTGCGCGGCTGATGTTCGCGACCGCGGGCGCGGGCCAGCTCGAGTACTCCGAGTCGATCACCGCGCTCACGGATGCGGGCGCCGACGTCATCGTCGACGACGTCCTGAGCAACGAGCCCTGGTTCCAGGACGGGCCGATCAGCTATCAGGTCCAGCAGGTGACCGACCGGGGCATCCCGTACCTCGCGGCGGCAGGCAACTTCAGCTCCATCGGGGCCCGCGGCTACCCGAGCGCGGGGTATTCGATCAGCGGATGGGAGACGGCGGCCTACCGGCCCGCCGAGTGCCCTCAGGCCGTGCAGGACGAGTTCAGGACGCAGGGTGTCACCGCCGAGATCTCCTGCATGGACTTTGATCCCGGGACGGGAGTCGACACCCTCGATCAGATGGTGTCCAACGCCGGACCCACCCCCTCGTCGAGGCCCACCACCTACGCGCTCCAGTGGGCGGAGCCGTTCGGAGCGGCGACCACCGACATCCGCTTCGGCCTGATCGAGCCGAACGGGAACGTCGCCACGACGCTCGCCCCAGCGCCGGGGATACCTAGTCAGGAGATGGCGGTCCCCATGGTGAGCGGCGACTACCAGTACTTCATCGCGCGCATCGGCTCGGGTGACTCGACTCCTCGCATCAAGACCTGGTTCTACGGACCTGACACCGTCGCCGTCGAGTACTTCCGATCGGCGGGCGACGATGTCGTCGGTCACACGCTGTCGGCCCACGAGGGCGCCCCGCAGACCATCGCGGTCGCGGCCGTCTCGGCCCAGGACACGAGCACCCCGGAGACCTTCACCTCCGCCGGACCCGCCTCGTACTGGTTCGACTGGGACCCGACCGTGTCGCCCATCGCGACCCCTCGGACGACGCCGATCGTGACGGAGGGGCCGGTCATCGCCGGTGTCGACCGTGGCTACACGGACTTCTTCGGAGGCGAGATCTCCACCGGCCTCTACTCCTTCGCCGGCACCTCGGCCGCGGCACCCTCGGCCGCCGCGGTGGTGGCGCTCGGGCTGCAGCGGAACCCGGACGCGACGCCCGCCCAGGTGCGGTCGGCCCTGTCCTCGACGGCGTCGCCGCTGCCCAGCATCTCGCCCGTGTCGCTGACGCCCGAGCAGGTCGCCGGCGCGGGTCTGATCGATGCGCAGGCATTCGTGGGCGCGCTCGCCCCGGCGCCCCAGCCGGTCCCGGTCCCGGTGCCCGTGCCGGCCTCCGTGCCGACCGCGCAGTCCCCGCAGCTCGCGGCCACGGGGGCGAGCGAGGTGCCCTTCCTCGCGCTGATCGCGCTGGGCGTGGCCTCGTTGGGACTCGGCGTCGTCGTGAGGCGACGCGGGAAGGGCCGCCACTCATGATCAGGATGCGGGGACGACAGGGCCGGGTCGCGCTCGTTGCCGTGCTCTGCGTGGTCGGAGGACTCGTCCTGCCCGCCGCCGGAGCGCAGGCTGTCGAGACGGGGTCAGGACACGCCCTGTCCGATCGGTTGGAGCTCATCGCCGGGCTGCCGCTCGCCTCGCGCGCATCCGATGGCGACGGGGCCGATGCGGCGGACGTGGAGACGCAGCTCGACGCGCACGCGGACGACCTCGGGGTCGCCGTCGACGGGCCCGGCAGCCTGCAGGTCATCGACGGGCGGATCGCCGTCACCGTGCGGTACTCCGCTGGTCCCGGCGACACCGACATCCAGCGTCTCAGCGCACTGGCCGAGGTCCAGGCGTCGTCGTCGCTGTTCGGTCTGGCGAGCGCGCTGGTCGCGCCCTCCGACCTCCGCGCCGTGGCCGACCTGCCGGGTGTGGTGGGCGTGGACGAGTCGCCCGAGGCGAATGTGGGATCCACGGAGGCCCCGCTCACCGCGAGGCCCGCGGAGGCCCCGCTCACCGCGGGGCCCGCGCAGTCCGCAGCTGCAGCCGCAGCCGCTGCCGCCGCCGACTGCCGCAGCGTCCCGGCGAACCTCCGCGCCCCGCTGAACGTCGACCTGGCGGCGAGCCTGCACGGCGTCGACGGCACCGGCGTCGTGGTGGGCGTGATCTCGGACTCCTTCGCCACCAGCACGACGGCCGTCACCACCCCGGAGGAGGACGTGCGAAACGGCGTGCTCCCCGGCCCGGGCAACCCCTGTGGATACGAGCAGCCCGTGCGGGTGCTCGCCGACTCGAAGACCCCTCGGTCCGACGAGGGTCGGGCGATGGTGCAGCTCGTGCACCAGATCGCCCCGGGCGCCACGGTCCTGTTCGCCACGGACGGGACCGATGAGATGACCTTCGCGCAGGCCATGAACGACCTCGCCGCGGCGGGGGCCACCGTCATCGTCGACGACGTGATGCAGTTCGGCGACCCGGTGTTCCAGAACGGTCCGCTCGGCTGGACGGTCGACCGTCTCGCGGCGCAGGGCGTGACCTATCTCTCCTCGGCCGGCAACTACACCATCACGGGCGCGGCAGGCACCCCGAGCGCCGGCTACTCCATCGGCAGCTGGGAGGGCGATTACCGGCCCACCCCCTGCCCGGCGGAGGTCGCGGCGGTGTTCCCCGGCCAGGGCATCAGCTCGGGAGACTGCCTGGACTTCGACCCCGGTGACGGCACCGACGCCTACGACCGCCTGCAGTTCTCGGCACCCGACTCGCCGGAGCGCTACGCCACGTTCATCATGAACTGGAGCGAGCCCTACCAGAGCGCCCGAGGGGCGTTCCGGTTCGGTGTGGTCACGCCGGACGGAAAGGCGGACCTCGTCCCCGCGGGCACGCCCGGGATCCCCATCGTCTACGTGACCGATGTCGTCCAGAAGGGCGAGCTGCGGTTCTTCGTGATCCGTGACACCTCGGCGGGCTCCACGGCCGAGGTGACCCCGCGCGTCCGGCTGCTCTATGACGCACGGACTCAGCTGCAGGATGCGCAATGGTTCCTGTCGCAGGGCGGCGACGTCGTCGGCGCCACGCTGGGTGGTCACGCCGCCGCCGCGGGTGCGCTCGCGGTCGCGGCGGCGCCTGCATCGGCGCCCTCGGCGGTGGAGCCGTTCTCGTCGACCGGGCCGACGACGGTGTACTCCGACTACGACCCGACGCGCATCCCCACGTCGGTGCCGTTGCCGGTCCCCGAGCTGCGGCCCAAGCCGGATGTGACGAGCGTGGACGCCGGGTACACCGACTTCTTCGACGACCAGGTCGCGGAGGGGCGCTACGTGTTCTCCGGAACGAGTGCCGCTGCACCCGCCGCTGCCGGTGTGATCGCGCTCGGACGGCAGGCGGCGCCGGGCGCCGACGCAGCCGCGCTCCGCTCGGCGCTGCTCGAGACCGCGCGACCGCTCGACGGGACCCTGCCGGGATTCCGCGCGACCGACCTGTCGGGAGCCGGGCTCATCGACGCGGCCGCCTTCCTCGACACCCTCCTGGCCGACACGCCCTCGCCTTCACCCACTCCGACGGTGAACCCGGTCGCGACGGCGGAGCTCGCCGCGACGGGATCGACGGCCACGCTGCCCGCCCTCGTCTCGACCGGGCTCGCGCTCGCCGCGATCGCGCTCGGGACGATCGGACTCCGGCGGCGCCGTTCGGCGAAATGAGTGCGCTGGAGCCCCCGACCGAATACAAAGGAAGGGGAAGGGAGCACGATGTCGCGAGCCGCTGACATGTTCGACACTCACCCGGGGCATCAGGAAGGGCCCGATCGGGCGCTGATCCTCGAGGTGATCGAGGCCGCGGGGGAGTGCGCTCAGGCGTGCACGGCCTGCGCCGACGCCTGCCTGTCGGAGGAGTCGGTCGACTCGCTCGTGGCGTGCATCCGGTCGGATCTCGACTGCGCCGACGTCTGCGCGGCGACCGCGTCGGTGCTGTCGCGGCAGACCGCCACCGACGAGGCGATCATCCGCGCCGTGGTGGAGGCCTGCCGTGTCGTCTGCGAGCGCTGCGGCGACGAGTGCGAGCGGCACGCCGACATGCACGCGCACTGCCGCGTCTGCGCGGAAGCCTGTCGGCGCACGCAGCGCGCCTGCGACGCTCTCCTCGCCGCGTTCTGATCGAGCCGTCGTCCCTCGACTGCTCACCTTCCGCGCCTGATCCCGAGGGATGGCGCCGAAAGTGAGCAGTCGACGGGCAGAGCGACGAGCGGCGAGCGACGAGCAGTGAGCAGTGAGGCGGGCTAGGAGCGGCGGGCGCGGGCGGTCTCGCGGCGGTTGGCCTTCTTGATGGCCTCGACGAGCTCGTCCTTCGTCATCGTCGAGCGACCGTGGACGTCGAGCCGCCGAGCCACCTGGAGCAGGTGCTCCTTCGTGGCGTTGGCATCGACGCCCTCCTCCGTGCGGCCGGGCGAGTCGACACCGCCCGCCGCCTTCCGATCGCTCGGGCCGGAGGACTCTTTCTCCTCCCAGTGGTCGCCGACCTTCTCGTACTCGTGCTTGACGGCGGCGAAGGCCGTGCGACGGGCTCGCTCGCCGTCGCCGTCGTAGGTCTCCCTCGCGGAGTCGAGGGTCTTCTCGAAGATCTCCTGCGCGTGCTTCGGCGAGCGCTTCAGCGTCGACGGGATCTCGTCACGGGCGGGCATGTCCGCTCCTCTCGATGGTTCAGACGGTGATGGACCGGATGCGCATCACGGATGCGTCGGCTCGGACGACCAGCGGAGCACCGCCGCCACGCCGTCCGCGTGAGCGGGCAGCGGATCGGCGGCCGGGTCGGTCTCGGGGTTCGTCCCGATCTCGAGCACCTCGTCGGACGTGACGGGCACGTCGGCGAAGACCACCTCCGCGTCGGTCATTAGTGCGGCACGGAGGAGCGCCTGCGCGGCGCCGACCGTGACGGGCTCGACACCCTCGCTCAGCGCATCCGACGCGGTCGCGACCCAGGGAGCCTCGCCGAGGGCGAGGACCGTGCGGCCCTCGAGCACGCGGGAGTCGACGAGCAGCGTCTCGACCTGCGCCTGCTGGAGGGCGGAGACCGTCGCGCCCAGACCGACGGCGGCGCGGCCGTCCGCCTCGCCGTCGAACTGCCGCAGGCGCTCGAGTGCACTCGCGCGACGGCTCTCGGCGAGAGCGGCCACGGCCCGCGCCACGCCCGCCGCGAGGGTCTGCTGCGACGCCCCGGGGGCGCCGGCGTTCTCGTCGATCTGGGTCAGGAGGGCGCGGGACTCCTTCGAGAGCGCGTCGACCAGGAGCTCCCTGGCGCGCACGTCACCCGAGACGATGACGAGGTCGGGCCGACGATCGAGCACGAGCCGGTCGACGAACGAGGCGACCTCCGTCTCGTTCTGCTTCCAGATCTCCTCGGTGCGGTGCTGATAGTCGATCTCCGACCATCCGCCCGCGCGGACCTTCGTGAGGTCCTCCTGCCGGCCCTCGATCGTCTCCGACTGCTCCGGAGCGGCGTCGCCGAGGCGGCGCAGGGTGACGGAGGCGGTCCCCCGCTCCGCCTCGACCAGCACGTACGTCGCGGCGTGGGCGAGGTGGGCCAGCAGCGGCACCAGGTCGGGGACCGGTCCGTACGTGTGCACGTCGGGTCGGACCGCGGCCTCCTCGACGACCTGCCGCACGACGACCTGGCCCTCGCGCACGAGGGCGAAGAGCGTCGTCGGGCTCGGCAGGTGGGTCGGCTCCGCGAGCAGAGCCTCGACAGCGGCGACGTCCGCTTCCGGGGCGCCCGCCTGACGGACGCCGTCGACCACGGCGCGGCGACGGAGCGCCTCGGTGCGGCTGGGATCCCCGGTGTCGACGGAGAGGTCGGTGTAGACCGTCGTCCATCCGCCGAGCTGCTCGAGCTCCCGCGCGAGCGCCGACTCAGCGGCCGCCATCGTCGGTCTCCTCGCCGATCGTCTCGCTCAGCGGCGTCTCCTCGGTCGACCCCGCAGCGACGATCTCGCCGTCGAGGTCGTCGACGTCGTCGTCACCGGTCCTGGTCTCGAAGACGACCTCATCGTCGACGAGCGCGCCCGACATCCCCGCGGCCTCGTCGACCTCCTCGGGATCCGTGTCGTCGGGAAAGCCCTCCGTCTGCCTGAACTCCTCCACATGACTGGGGGAGGGATGTCCCTGCACGAAGGCGCGGTCCTCCTTCTCGAGCTCGTCGTCGACGCGTGCGCCGTGGGTGGTGTTTCCCCGTTCCATGAGCGATGCTCCTTCCGGACGGCGGGCACTCACCCGCCTCGGGGGTGAACCTACGCTCGACGTCCGGCGGAGACCACCCCTGTCGGTGACCCCGACGGTCCCCTTGACCGCGCCTCAGCCGACGGGGGTCAGCGCCTGCCCGCCCCCGACGACGGCGACCGCGTTCCGCACGGCCAGGAGGCCCATGTTCGCGCGTGTGGCGCCGCCCGCGCTCCCGATGTGCGGCACGGCCACGACGTTCGGCAGGGTCAGCAGGCCCGGGGTGACGTGCGGCTCCCACTCGAACACGTCGAGCGCCGCGCCCCCGAGTCGACCGTCCTCGAGCGCCTCGAGCAGCGCGAGCTCGTCCACGATGGGTCCGCGCGCGGTGTTGACGAGGAGGGCGCCCGGTTTCATCGCCGCGAACTGCGCCGGGCCGAAGAGGTGGCGGGTCGCCGGCGTGAGCGGGCAGTGGATCGAGATCGCATCGCTCTCGGCGAGCAGCTCCTCGAAGGAGACCGGTCGCACCCCGAGGGCCGCCGCCTCGGGGGAGGAGGCCCGGGAGCCCGTCGCGACGATCCGCATCCCGAAGGCCGCCGCCCGAGTGGCCACGGCCATCCCGATGCGCCCCAGCCCCACGATGCCGAGCGTCGCGCCGGCGCTGACGTCCAGTCCGAGGAAGAGGTCCGGCTCCCACCGCCATTCAGCCCCCGTCCGGAGGAACCGATCCGCCTCGCTCACTCGCCTCGACAGGTCGAGCAGCAGCGCCATGGCGAGGTCGGCGGTGGCCTCGTCGAGCACTCCCGGGGTGTTCGTCACGATCACGCCGCGCTCCGTCGCCGCGGCCACGTCCACGTTGTCGTACCCGACCGCGAAGTTCGCGACCACCTTCAGCGAGGCTCCCGCCGCATCCAGCAGCTCGGCGTCGACCCGGTCGCTCAGCAGGGTGATGAGCCCGGACGCGCCGGCCGCGTCGGCCAGCAGCGACTCGCGCGGCTGCCCGGTCTGCTCGGTGTACGCGGTGACGAGCAGTCCCGAGGCGGCGAGCTCGTCGGCCGCCGGTCCGGGCAGGGCGAAGCTGACGTGGATGCGGGTCTCCGGTGTGTCCATACCGCTACTGTGGCGCATCCGTGGCTGGATGGTCGAGTGGCTCGACGCATCGTCATCGCACCGGACTCCTTCAAGGGCACGATCGACGCCGCGGACGCCGCGCGAGCGCTCGAGGAGGGCTGGCGCACGATCCGTCCGGACGACGACGTCCTCCTGCGGCCCATGGCCGACGGAGGCGAGGGGACGGTCGACGCGTTCGCCGTCGCGCGCGAGGGCGCGGAGCGGCGGCGCGTCACCGTCACGGGCCCCGACGACCGACCGGTCGAGGCGGACTGGCTCCTCTACCGCGACCCCGCCGGACGGCTGACGGGCCTCGTCGAGCTGGCCAACACCAGCGGGATCACCCTGCTCGATCCGCTCCGGCCCTTCACCGCCCACACGCGCGGCTTCGGGCAGGCGATCGCCGCCGCGCTCGCGGCCGGGATCGATCGGCTCGCGCTCGCGATCGGCGGCAGCTCGTCGACCGACGGCGGGGCCGGTGCGCTCGCCGAGCTGGGCGCGAGGCTGCGGGATGCCGATGGCCGACCCGTCCCGGACGGCGCGGGCGGGCTGGGGCTCCTGGCGTCCGTCGACCTCGAGGGGCTCGCGGGGCTGCCGCCCGCGGGGGCGAGCGTGCTCACCGATGTGACCAACCCGCTGCTCGGGCCGCTCGGCGCTGTCGCGGTCTTCGGCCGTCAGAAGGGCATCCTCGACGGCGACGCGCCGCGGGCCGAGGCCGCCCTCGCCCGGTGGGGCGAGCTGCTCGCGGAGGCGACCGGCGTCGACCCCTCGACGCCCGGTGCGGGCGCCGCGGGAGGCACCGGCTTCGGCCTCCTCGCGTGGGGCGCGGAGCTCGAGCGCGGGTCCGCCGCCGTCGGGGCCGAGCTGGGGCTCCCGGATGCGGTGGCCGACGCGGACGTCGTCATCACGGGAGAGGGGCGGTACGACGGCCAGTCCGAGGCCGGGAAGGTGCCCGCCTACGTCCGTGGCCTCGCACAGGCGGCCGGGGCGAGGACGGCGCTGGTCGCCGGCGCGATCGCGGCCGACGCCTCCGCGTTCGACGCGCACGCCTCGCTCACGGCCCTGGCCGGCTCCACCGAGGAGGCGCTGGCCCGCCCCCGCGAGCACCTGGTCGCCGCGGGCGTGGCCCTCGCCCGGTCGCTCGCGAGCTGACTCAGCCCACGGGCCTCGCCGCGAGCTGGGCCTCGAGCACGCGGCGGAAGTCGTCCGGGTGCTCGAGGTGGGGGGAGTGACCGCACGAGGCCCACGCCTCCTCGACGACCTCGCCGCCCGCGGCCTCGTAGCGCCCGAGCACCGCGCGGATCTGCGCCTTCATCGGCTGCGCGGGTGCCTCCTCCTCGCCGGGCCAGCCCGGGATGACCCCGAGCTGTCCGAGGTGGTTGAGGTCGAAGAAGGAGGTGTCGGACACGATGGCGTCGTCGAGACCGTGCACCCACGCGATCCGCGGCTTCGGGTCGACGTCGACGATGCCGGTGAGGTCGAGGTTCTGCGGCGCCATCGTGTTCAGCACGCCGGTGCGGCCGGGCGCGAAGCCGGGCCAGTTCTCGGAGGCGACCGAGTCGCCGGGGTAGTTCCCCTCGGACGTCGACGTCGAGAGCATCGACTCCACCCAGAGGTCCTCGAGAGGACTCCGGTACGCGGCGTGCACGTAGGACGACCGGAACACCGACCGGGGTGACGTCGGCGCCTCCGCGGTGCGATCCCCGGCCTGGAGCCGGGCGACGAAGTCGGGGTTGGCCCCGCCGCCGCCGGAGCCCGCGGCGTCCGGCGTCGTCAGGGACCCGTCGAGCCTCGTGGCCCCGAACCCGTAGGGTGACACGGGGGAGACGAGCGTGAGCGACCGGACGAGCGTCGGCCGGTCGAGCAGCATCTGCATGGCCACGCCGCCGCCCATGCTCCAGCCGACGAGGTGGGCCTCGTCGATCCCGAGCGTGTCGAGCACGCTCTCGACGTCCTCCGCGAAGTCGCGGAGGCCCCGGGTGGCGTCGACGGGCAGCGTCTCGCTGTCGCCGAACCCCCGCAGGTCGACGGCCACCGCGCGGACCCCGGACTCGAGGGCCAACATGGCGGGCTGCCAGAACAGCGACGACGAGACGTTGCCGTGCACGAAGACCACCGGGGTCCCGGTGCCGGGGCGCTCGAGCACGGCGGCGCGGAGCCTCGGCGTCTCGACGGTGTGCTGCACGATGCCGGGCAGGAGGCGCTCGGCGGGGGTCGTGGCGGGGTTCTCGACGGTCATGGGCGATGTCCTCTCGACGGTGAAGGGATCGGGTACGCGGTCAGGATGCGGTGGGGATCGGGGCGTCTCGGACGACGCGAGCGACGAGGGCGGCGCCCGCGGGAGCCATGACGACGGTGTAGTGGTTGGCGTCGTCGGCCTCGACGATCCGCCACCCGGGGAGCTCGCGCCGCCAGGCGTCCACGACGTCGGGGGAGTACAGCGCCTCCGGCTGGTCCAGGAGGCCACGGGGTGCCCGGATGAACGTGACGGGCTGCTCCGCCAGGGATCGCAGGGCGGAGGCGTGCCCGGCATGGCCCAGCAGCTCACGAGCGCTCACGGCGATGGCCTCGGGGTTCGAGCCCGGCCGGAGGTCCGGCCCCTCCCCGACCAGGTCGGCATCGGCGTAGGCCGCGATCGCGTCGCTCCAGGAACCGGCGAACGCGGGATGCGTGCGCCAGAAGTCGTGGTACGCCTCGCGATCGGAGAACGTCATGTCGAGTCGCGCCAGGGCGGGCCCGAGCGTCGCCTGCACCCGCTCCTCCTCGCTTCCCGGGCCGGGAGGGAAGGGGAGCCCGCCGTCGACGAGGACGAGGCTGCGCACCAGATCGGGTCGCCTGGCCGCGGCGAGGACGGCGACGAAGGCGCCCATGGAGTGGCCGACGAGCGTCACGGGAGCGGCGGATGCCGCGGTGATCACGGCGAGGACGTCCTCGGCGTGCTGGTCGAGAGTGTACGGGCCGGGCAGCGCCCGGCTCGACCCGCGTCCGCGCAGGTCGGGGGCGATCAGCCTGACGTCCGGGAGCGCCTCCGCGAGGGCGTGGAACGCCGCGTGGTTCGCGGTGATGCCGTGCACGGCGACCACCGCATCCGGCCCGTTCCCCGGCCACTCGTGGACGGCGAGCGAGCCTCCGTCGACCTCGACCGAGGATCGTCGCGGAGACCTCATCGCGCCGTCCATCCGCCGTCGATCGTGTACGAGGCCCCGGTCACGGAGCGGGCGTGGTCGCTGCAGAGCCACGTCACCAGGGAGGCCACCTCGTCGGGCTCGACGAGCCGCTTGATCGCCTGCTCCGCGAGCATGACCCGTTCGATCACCTCGTCCTCGGGGATGCCGTGGTGCGCGGCCTGATCGGCGATCTGCTTCTCCATGAGGGGAGTGCGGACGTAGGCCGGGTTGACGCAGTTGCTCGTCACGCCGTGCGGGCCGCCCTCGAGCGCGATCGTCTTCGAGAGCCCCTCGAGACCGTGCTTGGCGGTGACGTACGCGGACTTGAAGGCCGAGGCCCGCAGCCCGTGCGCGGACGAGATGTTGACGACGCGACCCCATCCCCGGCGGTACATGCCGGGGAGGGCCGCACGGACGAGGAGGAACGGGGCCTCGACCATGATCGCCATGATCCGGCGGAAGACGTCGGGCTCGAACTCGTGGAGGGGCGCCACCCGCTGGATCCCGGCGTTGTTGACGAGCACGTCGACGTCGAGCGTGAGGTCGTCGAGGTCCCTCGTCGCCGAGAGGTCGACCTCCCACGACTCGCCCCCGATCTCCTCGGCGACGGCGGCCGCGGCGGTGCCGTCCAGGTCCGCGACGACGACGTGCGCCCCCGCCTCCGCCAGCGCGGTCGCGCAGGCCCGCCCGATGCCGCTCGCGCCGCCCGTGACCAGGGCTCGGCGTCCTGATAGATCGCTCATGATCCGTTCTCCTCTCTCGTCGTCGCCGGTGCCGTCCGGCGCCCGATCGCGCCGTCGACCAGCAGGGCCACCTGGTCGAGGACGTGGTCGGGGACCCCGCCCTCCGCATCCCTCTCCCAGAGCACCCAGCGCATCCCGACCAGCTCACCGATGCCCATGAGGGCCCACGCCGCGACGTCCGGGTCGAGGTCGGGGCGCACCTCGCCGTGGCGCTGCGCCTCGGCCAGACCCTCGGCGTAGCCCTCGACGATGCGGTCGTAGTGCCGATGCAGGGCCCGGGGCGAGACGAACTCGGCCGCCCTGATGATCCGGTACAGGGCCGGATGCTCGGCGGTGAAGGCGAAGAAGGCACGGAACCCGGCACGCTCCGCCGACAGGCGGTCGGGTGCCGCCGCGGACGCCTCGCTCATGGCGCGGCGGACCCGGCGGTTGAGGTCGTCGACGAGCTCGTCGAAGAGGTCGAGCTTGCTGTCGAAGTAGAGGTAGAACGTGCCCTGCGCGACGCCCGCGCGCTCGGTGATCCGGACGACACTGGCGTCGGCGTAGCCGAGCTCGGCGAAGACGTGCTCGGCCGCCTCGAGGAGGGCGGCGCGCGTCCTGGCGCCTCGGGCCGTGCGCGGTGCCGAGGTCATCGTCGATCCTCCCTCAGCGCCCGGCGGTCGACCTTGCCCACCGGCGTCCGCGGCAGGGACGGCACGACGTGGAGCCGAGCGGGGAGAGCGTGCCGGGGGAGCTCGTCGGCGAGCCGGGCCCGGACGGTCGCGAGCGAGGGCTCCGCGCCGTGCGCGGCGACCACGAAGGCCGCGCCGACGGACCCGAGGTCGGGATCGGGCACACCGATGACGGCGGCCTCGAGGACACCGGGCAGTCGCAGCATCGCGCGCTCGACGGACGCGGGGACGACGCTCTCGCCGCCCGTGGAGAACACGTCGTCGATCCGGCCCACGATCGAGAACCCGCCGCCCGCCCGCTCCTCGGCGAGGTCACCGGTGTGCAGCCATCCGCCGCGGAACGTGTCGCGCGTGGCCGCCTCATCGTCGAGGTAGCCGGCCGCGAGCGAGGGCGACGAGACGAGGACCTCGCCGTCGTCCGCGAGCCTCACCGTGACGCCGTCGTAGGGATGGAGCGGGCCGCCGGGAACCCGGGCGGCGGCCACGTTGGGCCCCGCCTCGGTCAGGCCGTAGCCCTCGATCAGGCGGATGCCGTGGCACGCCGCCCGCGCGACCAGATCCGGCGGCACGGGGGCGCCGCCCACCACCGCGTGCCGGAGCGCGGGAAAGGGCGCCTCGCCGGGTCTGAGCACCGCGAGGAGACGCGACCAGTGCGTCGGGACGCCCATCATCGCGGTCACGCCGTGCTCGACGAGAGCCTCGCGCGCGGCCGTCGGGTCGAACCGATCCCTCACGATCAGGCGGGCGCCGGACTCGAGCGCGGCGAGCGGGAAGACCGTCCAGCCCCCGGTGTGGTGCTGTGGCATCACGGAGAGCACGGTGTCGGATGAGTCGAGAGGGAAGCGGGACAGCAGGGCCGCATCCGTGGCGGCCACGGCGCGACCGTCGAGGACGACGGCCTTGGGGTCGGCGGTCGTGCCCGACGTGAGGAAGACGAACTCGGCTCCGTCGGGGAGAGGGCGGGTCGCGGTGGCGGCGGCGGGGAACGGGCCGCCGAGGGAGCCGACCGGGGTGCCGCTCGTCGTGGAGTCGCGGGCCGCGGACTCGACCAGGAGCAGCGAGGGCCTGAGCGCATCGACGGCGGAGGAGAGCAGCGCCGGGGGGAGGGCGGGCGACAGCGGGGCCAGCGCCGCGCCGATCCGACGCAACGCCCGGTGGAGGGCGAGGTGCTCCGCTCCGCTGCGCATCGCCGTCGCGATCAGGGCACCTCGGGACACCCCTGCGGTGCGGAGGGCGAGCTCGTGGGCGTCGGCGGCGTCCTCGATGTCGTCGAGCCGCAGCGGTCGCCCGCTCCTCAGCACCGTCTGCATGCCACCGCCTCACCGCGATCCCGCGCCGACCTGACAGGTGATTCAGGTTTCAGCGAGGACCACGGTAGGCCCGCATCCGGACGTCGTCAAGAGCGTCGGGCGGACGAGGGTGGGTCACCGGGCTCGGGTCGGGCTAGGCGACGGCCTTGCGGGTCTTGCCGGCGAGGTGGGGGCCGGCCAGGACGGGCTCGTATCGCGCGCCGTCGCCCACGCAGGTGGGGAGGCACTCGATCACCTGCGAGTAGTCGGCGTTGAAGAAGAACGGCATGCTCTGGCGACGGGCGGACACGGCGGATCCCGCATCCGGATCGATCACCCGGTGGAGGGTCGAGGTCCAGCGGTCGTTCGTCCAGCGCGCCATGAGGTCGCCGATGTTGATGACGTAGGCGCCCTCGACGGGTGGGATGTCGATCCACGAGTCGGTGGCGGCGTCGTGCACCTGGAGGCCCGCGCGGCCGAGCTGCTGCCTGAGGATCGTGAGCGTGCCGTAGTCGGTGTGGGCTCCGGCCCGCAGCTGGCCGTCCTCCGGCGGCGCGGCCTGCTCGGGGTAGTCGATCACGCGGAGCGCGGCCGGGCTCCGGCTCGTCTTGTCGGCGAAGTAGCCGGCGTCGAGCCCGAGCCCCAGGGCGAAGATCGAGAGCAGCCGGTGCGACAGGCGCTGCATCTCGCCGAAGTGCGCCTCGGTGGCGGGGCGCAGCTCAGGCAGCGCGCTCGGCCAGATGTTCGGGGCGAAGAGCGCCGCCTCGGTCTCGTCGGCGTACGGCCCGGGCGGGGGCGTGGGCCATCCGACGTTGATCGACTCCTTGAGGTCGCCCGGCCCCATCCCGTCGAGGGAGTTGGCCAGCGACTCCACTGCCATCGGGAAGTACCCGTAGAGGCCCCCTGGCGCCCGCTCGATCTCCCGCTTGGCCTCCAGGGGCAGGTCGAAGAACGCCCGGGCGGTGTCCCAGCATCCGTCCGCGATCTCGGTCGGCACGCCGTGGCCAACGATCTGGAAGAAGCCCACGCTGCGCAGGGTCTCGTCGATCTCGCGGCCGACGGCGGCGGGATCCCGGTCGATGTCGATGACAGGCACGTCCATCACCCCACGCTAGCGCCCGCCGCCCGCCCCGTGGCGGCGCTGGTTGCGTCCGCGGGGAGGGCGGACGACGCCGCTGAGGCGACGACGGCGCGCGGCGGGGGCGGAACCCGCGGGGTGTCGACCGGCGCGGGTGGCTCAGACCTGGACGGGGATCTCGCCCGAGCCGCGGTGGACCAGGCGGGTGGGGACCTCGATGCGCTGGGTGGGGCCGTCGGGGTACTCGATCCGATCGAGCGCGAGCCGGGCGGCGGCGCGCCCGAGCTCGAGGGTGTCGTACGCGACGACCGAGATGCCCAGCACGTCGGCGAGGTCGAAGTCGTCGAACCCGATCAGGGCGATCGACTCCCGACGGCGCTGGAGCTCGTGGAGGGCGCCGGCCGTCGCGCGGTTGTTGCCCGTGACGATCGCCGTCGGCGGATCGGGGGAGTCGAGCAGCGACCGCACGGACTCCTGCACGTCGACCGACGGGTCGTCGTAGACCCGTTCCCAGCACTGCGTCTCGGTGACGCCGACCTCTCTCAGCGCCTCGCGGTACCCCTCGAGCCGCTCGTCCACCGTGTGGAAGGCCGAGGGGTTGCTGACGAATCCGATGCGGCGGTGGCCCAGCGCCGTGAGCGAGCGCACGGCCTCGGCCATGCCGCTGCGGTTGGCCAGCACCACCGTGTCGGCCACGAGGTCGCGCGGGGGTCGGTCGACGCCGATGATGGGCGTGCCGAGCTGCCGTTCGCCCTCGAGGTAGGACTGGTCGTCGGCGACCGGGATGAGCAGGAGCGCCCGCACCCGCTGGGCGAGGAGCGAGTCGACCACCCGGGCCTCGCTGTCGGCCGAGTCGGCGGTGGTGGCGAGCAGCATGGTGAAGCCGTGCTGCGACAGCTCGCGTTCGATGCCCGCGGCGACGTGGAAGTAGAACGGGTTCTGGATGTCGCCGATGATGAACGCGATCGTGCTGCTGACGCCCCCGCGGCGGAGGTCCCGCGCGAGCACGTTGGGCCGGAAGCGCAGCCGCTTCGCCGCCTCCATGACCTTCTGCTGGGTCTGAGGGGAGACCTTGGACGAATCCGAGAACACGCGTGATACCGTCTTCGCGCTCACACCGGAGAGTCGGGCCACGTCCTCCAGCCGTGCCCTGGCGTGTCGGGTGACGTCTCTGCCATCCATGTCAGCGTTGGAACTCTCTCTTCGTCGAGGTCGCGTCGGCGGTGTCGGGCAGGTCGTCAGAGGTGCCCGAGCGGCGGAAGCGAGCGGATGCGGGGGTGCGACGGTGCTGTCGTCCGCTCTCGCGATCGAGCATCGAGACTAGCAACGATGACGCGGAAGTCAACGTGGGACACATGCCCTTCCGGCACGGCCGCTCAGATCGTGTTCTATTCGTTACCAGCGGATGCTGTCTCAGCTTGACGATGTGACCTAACGTTGCGATACTCGATCCTCGTCGTGCATGACATCGTTGACACGACAGCTCGAGTGGGAAGACCTCCCACCGCGCGCAGGCAAAGGAGCAGATATGCGCCCTGATGGCACGCCGCCCATTCTGGAGATGCGGTCCATCACCAAGGAGTTCCCCGGGGTCAAGGCCCTGGAGGATGTCTCCATCACCGTCCAGGCGGGCGAGATCCACGCCATCTGCGGTGAGAACGGTGCCGGGAAGTCGACCTTGATGAAGGTGCTTTCCGGCGTGTACCCCGCGGGGTCGTTCTCGGGTCAGATCTTCTTCCAGGGGCAGGCTGTGGCGTTCCGCGACATCCGTGCCAGCGAGGATGCGGGGATCGCGATCATCCATCAGGAGCTCGCGCTGATCCCGGAGCTGTCGATCACCGAGAACATCTTCCTCGGCAACGAGGTCACGCGTTTCGGGCGCATCGATTGGGTGGAGCAGAAGGCGCGTGCGATCGAGCTGCTGGCCCGCGTCGGCCTCGAGGACGACCCGGACACGCAGATCAAGAACCTGGGTGTGGGCAAGCAGCAGCTGGTCGAGATCGCCAAGGCGCTGTCGAAGAACGTGAAGCTCCTCATCCTCGACGAGCCGACCGCGGCGCTGAACGAGGACGACTCGCAGCACCTGCTCGACCTCATCCTCGGCCTCAAGGGCCGCGGGATCGCGTCGATCATGATCAGTCACAAGCTGAACGAGATCGAGCGGATCGCCGACTCGATCACGATCATCCGCGACGGCAAGACGGTCGAGACGCTCGACGTCCACGCCGGCGGTGTGGATGAGGACCGCATCATCCGCGGCATGGTGGGTCGTTCGTTGGCGTCGCGATACCCGGAGCGCCACGCCACGATCGGCGAGGTGTTCTTCGAGGTGCGCGACTGGACGGTCCAGCACCCCCTCATCGCCGAGCGTCTGGTCGCGAAGCACTCCAACCTCTACGTCCGCCGCGGCGAGGTGGTCGGGCTCGCCGGTCTGATGGGTGCGGGCCGGACCGAGCTGGCGATGAGCCTGTTCGGCCGCTCCTACGGCACCTACCTCGAGGGCGAGGTGATCAAGGACGGCAAGCCGATCGTCATGCGCGACGTGCCGTCCGCGATCCGCCACGGTCTGGCGTATGTGAGCGAGGACCGGAAGGTGCTCGGCCTCAACCTGCTCGACACGATCGAGCGCTCCATCGTCTCGGCGAAGCTGTCGAAGATCGCCCCGCACGGCGTGGTCGACGCCTACAAGGAGCACGAGGTCGCGGAGGACTACCGCGGCAAGCTCCGGATCAAGACGCCCAGCGTCGAGGTCGGCGTCTCCAAGCTCTCCGGTGGCAACCAGCAGAAGGTCGTGCTGGCGAAGTGGATGTTCACCGACCCCGACCTGCTCATCCTCGACGAGCCCACCCGCGGCATCGACGTCGGCGCCAAGTACGAGATCTACACGATCATCCAGGAGCTGGCCGCGCAGGGTAAGGGCATCATCCTCATCTCGAGCGAGCTGCCGGAGCTGCTCGGCATGGCGGACCGGATCTACACGGTCTTCGAGGGCAGCATCACCGACGAGATCACCGCGTCCGACGCGACTCCTGAGAACCTCATGCGCAGCATGACGAGCGAGAAGAAGAAGGCACAGGCATGACCACCACCACCGACACGTCCGCGCCGAAGAAGTCGGGCGGTCTGGCCGACATCAAGAAGGTGTTCGGCCGCAGCCAGTCCACGGCTCGCCAGTTCGGCATCCTCGGGTCGCTGATCGTCATCATCCTGCTGTTCGAGGTCCTGACCGGCGGACTGACGCTGTCGTCGACGAACCTCATCAACGTCGTGCAGCAGTACTCCTACATCCTGATCCTCGCGATCGGGATGGTGATGGTCATCATCATGGGTCACATCGACCTGTCGGTGGGATCGGTGGCGGCGTTCGTCGGCATCGTGGTCGCCAAGTCGATGGCCGACTGGAACCTCCCCTGGCCGCTTGCCATCGTGCTCGGCCTCGTGGTCGGTGCCCTGATCGGTGCATGGCAGGGCTTCTGGGTGGCGTACGTCGGGGTCCCGGCGTTCATCGTGACCCTGGCCGGCATGCTCATCTTCCGTGGCGCGAACCAGGTCGTCGGTCAGTCGACCACCACCCCGGTGCCGCAGGACTTCGGCAAGATCGGCGCCGGCTACCTGCCGGAGCTGCCCATCGCGCTGCCGTTCAACTTCCTCACCATGGTCCTCGGCCTCCTCGGCGTGGTCTGGGTCGTGTTCAACGAGATCCGCCTGCGCCGCCGCCAGCACAAGACCGGGTCAGACTCGGCGCCGCTGTGGGTGTCGATCGTCAAGGTCGTCATCATCTCGGCGATCATCCTCGCCGCGGCGTACCTGTTCGCGACGGGCCGTGTGGGCACGAGCTTCCCGATCTCCGGCATCATCCTCGTGGTGCTCGTGATCATCTACACGTTCATCACGAACAACACCACCTTCGGTCGCCGCATCTACGCGGTCGGTGGCAACCGTCTCGCCGCGACCCTGTCGGGCGTGAAGGACCGCCGGGTCGACTTCTTCGTGATGATGAACATGTCGGTGCTCGCCGCTCTGGCCGGGATGATCTTCATCGCCCGCTCCACCGCCTCCGGTCCGCAGGACGGCAACGGCTGGGAGCTCGACGCGATCGCCGCGGTCTTCATCGGCGGCGCCGCGGTCTCCGGCGGCATCGGCACCGTGATCGGGTCGATCATCGGTGGTCTGGTCATGGCGTTCCTGAACAACGGCCTGCAGCTGCTGGGTGTCGGCGCCGACTACGTGTCCATCATCAAGGGCCTGGTGCTCCTGCTCGCCGTCGGTGTCGACGTGCTCAGCAAGGCCAGCGGGCGTCCGTCCATCCTGGGCATCTGGTCCTCGCGCCGCCGGGCGCGCGCGGCCGATGGCCCCACCGAGCCCCCGACCGTTCTGCCAACGGCCGGAACGAACGAGACGAGTCAGCCGGCCGACGTGACGCGCTCCTAGCGCCACGCCACCGAATCCGTCTCACCACCACCAAGAGAGAGTGATCAATCAATGAAGAGAATCGCTTTGGCAGCGACCGCCCTCGCGGCGGCCGCAGCGCTGACGCTGGCCGGTTGCTCGAGCAACGACCGCGGCGGCTCGACCGACAGCACCGACGCGGCGAGCGCGGGCTTCCCGGCCGACTCGACCATCGGCGTCGCGCTGCCCGACAAGACCTCGGAGAACTGGGTTCTCGCCGGTGACCTGTTCACCAAGGGCCTCGAGGATGCCGGCTTCAAGGCCGACGTGCAGTACGCCCCCGCCTCGAACACCGTCGCGGAGCAGCAGAACCAGATCTCGGCCATGGTCACCAACGGCGCCAAGGTCATCGTCATCGGCGCGAAGGACGGCAAGCAGCTGGGCACCCAGCTCCAGCAGGCCGCCGACGCGGGCGTGAAGATCATCGCCTACGACCGCCTGATCGAGAACACCCCGAACGTGGACTACTACGTCGCGTTCGACAACTACAAGGTCGGTGAGCTGCAGGGCCAGGCCCTCCTGGATGGTCTCGCGGCCCGCTCCGGTCACGGCGCCCCGTGGAACATCGAACTGTTCTCCGGCTCGCCCGACGACGCCAACTCGGCCGTGTTCTTCAACGGCGCGATGAGCGTGCTGCAGCCCAAGATCGATGACGGCACCCTCGTCGTCGGCTCGGGCCAGACCGACATCAACCAGACCGCGACCCAGGGCTGGAAGGCCGAGAACGCACAGTCCCGCATGGACTCGCTGCTGACCTCGACCTACGGCTCGAAGACCCTGGACGGCGTCCTGTCCCCGAACGACACCCTCGCCCGCGCCATCCTCACCTCGGTGCAGCAGGCCGGCAAGGACGTCAAGACCTTCACCGTCACCGGTCAGGACTCCGAGGCCGAGTCGGTGAAGTCGATCATGGCCGGAGACCAGTACTCCACCATCAACAAGGACACCACCCTCCTGGTCGACCAGACCATCAAGATGATCCAGGACCTCCAGAAGGGCACCGACCCCGAGGTCAACGACACCGAGCAGTACGACAACGGCGTGAAGGTCGTTCCCGCGTACCTGCTGCCCCCGGTGATCGTCACCAAGGAGAACGCGGCCGAGGCGTACGCCAACAGCCCCTCGCTCCTGGCGATCGTCAACGGCCAGGGCTGATCTCCAGCACCTCGCACCACGGAAGCCCCTCGTCCTCCGGGACGGGGGGCTTCCTCGTGCTCCGGGCGACGACGCGGCTTGCGTTCGGGTAGTCCATCCCGTATATTCCATGTGGAATAGTCGACGGGGAGGAACGATGGCCGAGCTCACCACGCTCGCGGTGGCGGCGCTGTCCCTGCTCGTCGAGAGCCCGATGCATCCGTACGAGATGTTCCAGACGATGACCCTGCGCCAGACCGACCAGCTCGTGAAGGTGCGCCCGGGGTCGCTGTACCACACGGTGGCTCGCCTCGAGCGCGAGGGCTACGCCCGCGAGGTCGGCACCTCGCGCGAGGGCAACCGCCCGGAGCGCACGACCTACGAGGTCACCGAGGCGGGCAGGCAGGCGCTCCAGGAGCGCCTCACCGCCATGCTCGCCTCCCCGGTGCCCGCCTACCCCGAGTTCGCCCTCGCGCTGGCCGAGGCCCACAACCTCCCGCTGGATCAGGTGCGCGCCCTCCTCGAGCGTCGCGTCGACAGCCTCCGTGCGGAACTGGTGGGCGTCGACGGCGGGGTGGGCCGTGTGCTCGCGAAGGACCTGCCCCGCCGGTTCTGGATCGAGGCGCAGTACCGCCGCACGCTGCTCGAGAGCGAGATCGACTGGATCGACGCGCTCCTGGCCGACCTGGCCGACGGCTCCCTCCCCTGGGACTGACCGGCCCCTCCGACCCCCCCCTGCACAGAGAGAGATCCCTCGTGGACACCACCGTCAAGCCCTGGCCCGCCCTCTGGTCGCTGGTCATCGGGTTCTTCATGATCCTCATCGACACGACCATCGTGTCGGTGGCGAACCCCGCCATCATGGAGGGCCTCGCGACCGACATCAACGCGGTCATCTGGGTCACCAGCGCGTACCTGCTGGCATACGCCGTGCCCCTGCTCATCACGGGCCGCCTCGGTGACCGCTTCGGTCCGAAGAACATCTACCTCACGGGCCTGGTGGTGTTCACGGCCGCCTCGGCCTGGTGCGGGCTCTCCACGAGCATCGGCATGCTGATCGTGGCCCGCGCCGTGCAGGGACTCGGCGCAGCCCTGATGGCACCGCAGACCCTCTCGGTCATCACCCGCATCTTCCCGCCCGAGCGCCGCGGTGCGGCCATGGGTCTCTGGGGTTCCGTGGCCGGTGTCGCCATGCTCGTCGGCCCGGTCGCCGGCGGCCTCCTCGTCGACGGACTGGGCTGGGAGTGGATCTTCTTCATCAACGTGCCCGTCGGCATCATCGGCTTCGTCCTCGCCGCGATCTACGTGCCGAAGCTCAAGACCCACTCGCACCGCTTCGACATCCCCGGCGTCATCCTGAGCGCGATCGGCATGTTCCTCCTCGTGTTCGGCATCCAGGAGGGGGAGACCTACGACTGGGGCACCATCGTCGGGCCGATCAGCGTCTGGTCGCTCATCATCGCCGGGGTCGTCGTGCTGGCGCTCTTCGTGGTCTGGCAGGCCGTGCAGAAGCGGAGCGAGCCGCTGCTGCCGCTCGGACTGTTCCGCGACCGCAACTTCTCGCTGGCCAACACGGCGATCTCGCTCGTCGGCTTCACGGTCACCTGCATGTCGCTGCCGCTCGTGTTCTACTTCCAGATCGTGCGCGGCTTCACGCCGACCCAGTCGGCGCTGATGCTGGTGCCGATGGCCGTCATCGCCGGTGGCCTGGCACCCGTGGTGGGTCGCGCCCTCAACCGCATCGACCCCCGGCCGATCGCGGTGCTCGCGCTGGTGTTCCTGTCCGCGGGACTGGTCTGGTACGCGCTCCTGCTGCACGCCGACACCCCCGTGTGGATGCTGCTCCTGCCCTCCGCGCTGCTCGGTCTGGCCAACGCCGGGATGTGGGCCCCGATCTCCAACACCGCCACCCGGAACCTGGCTCCGAAGGATGCGGGAGCCGGATCCGGCGTCTTCAACACGACCCGCCAGATCGGGGCCGTGCTCGGCAGCGCCTCCATCGCCGTGCTGATCCAGGCGCGCCTGTCGGCCGAGCTGCCGGGGATGGGCGAGTTCTCCGGATCGGAGGCGTCGGCGGGCCAGTCCCTGCCCGCACAGCTGCAGGACGGCTTCTCGACCGCGATGGCCCAGTCGCTCATCCTGCCGGCGGCGGTGGCGCTGGTCGCGGCCGTGGTGGTGTTCTTCTTCGCCCGCCGCAAGGCGGCGACGGGGTGGTCGGCGCCGCAGGCCGCCGGGGGCGCGCCCACGAGTGCGGTGCCCGCCTCGCCTGCTTCGCCTGCTGCGTCCGCCTCGCCTGCTGACGCGGCGGCGGCTCCTGTCGCGAGCGTGGAGACCGCCCCCGAGCGCTGATCCCACGACCCCTCTTGCGCTGCGACCTCCGACACGTGTAACGTCGGGGGTCGCAGCGCTCTGCTGCACCGACGAACGGAAGAGGTGAGCTCCATGACCCCAGTGATCATCGCGCTTCCCCCGTTCGCTCCGAAGCACTGAGTCGACTCCGTCCTCAGTCGCTTCCCGTTCCGGGAGACCGATCGGCTCCGCCGCGTCCTCTGACGCGCTGACGCGCCGACCCGTCCTCTCCAGGACGAACGCCAGGAAGCGCCTTCCCTCACCTTCTCCTCCTCACATCCACGCCCGGAAGGCTCTCTCATGTTCAGATCATCGAACCGATCCGACGACGTGTCGTTGATCGGATTCGCGTCCGTCGACCCCGTCTCGTGGGTCGACGCCTCACGGCTCCGCGACGGATTCGCGACCGGCAGCTACCGCCGGGAGTGGACGTGGCTCGCCGAGATCGACGACCGTCCCGTCGCCCGCGCCGTCTGGTGGGGGCCGTCGGGCGCCGTGCACCCGCTGGCGCTGCACTGCGTGATCGTCGACCCCACCGTCCCGAACCCCGAGCTGTGGGCTGCGGCGCTCATCCGCTCGGCCCACCGGGCCTACCTCGCCGCCGGCGCGGTGCTCGAGCCCGACGTGGTGATCCACGCCCGGCCCGGGTGGCGCGACGACCCGGTGGCGACAGCCGCCGTGTCGTGGCGGATGCGCGCCGCGCTCGACGCGGGCCTCGCGCTCGCGTCCGAGGCGGAGACCGCCGACGGACGCACTCGCATCGTGCTCTCGTCGGTGCCCGGCGTCGCGGCCGTGCACCCGGTCCCGGTCCCGTCCGGTCCGGCGTCCTCCTGACCGGTAGCGTGGGTGGGGTGAGCGATCGCCCATCCCACCCACGTTGGGGCCTCGTCGACGCCGCGGCCGGTGTGGTCGCCTTCGCGGCGGTGTCGCTGATCGTCCTCTCGATCGACACGCTGCCGGGCATCGCGAACGACCCCCGGCTCCAGTGGGCCGTCGACCAGGTCGTCGCCGGATGGCTGCCCATCCTCACCGTCGTCCTCGTGGCCTCGTACCTCCGCGGACGGCGCAGCCTCGGGGCGGACTTCGGGCTGGCCCTCCGTCCGCTCGACCTCGCGATCGGGCTGCTCGCCGGGATCCTCCTGCGCTTCGGCGCGGTGGGCGTCGCCGAGCTGGTGCGCGTCGCGACCGGCGGACCGCCGGTGCCGTTCTCGCAGAGCGCCGGCAGCGACTTGGGGTGGTTCCTCCTCACCTCGGTGCTCGCCGCCTCGATCGTGACGCCGGTGATCGAGGAGCTCTACTTCCGCGGACTCGTCCTCGGTGCGCTCCGCAACGCCGTGCTCGGGCGGGCGGCCCTCGCTCCCGGAGAGGTCCCGTCGGGGGCGTCGACCGCGCGGGTCCGTGTCGCCGGGGTGGTCGCGGTGCTCGGCTCGGCGGTCCTCTTCACCGCGTTCCACCTCGAGGGGCTGCCCACCACCTCGGAGGGGGTGTCGCGGCTCGTCATCCTCTTCCTCGTGGGCGTCGTCCTCGGCTGCCTCGCGCTCCTCACCCGCCGCCTCGGCCCCTCGATCATCGCCCACGCGGTGTTCAACGTCTCGGTCGCGGTGCTCGCCCTCCTGACCCCCGCCGCCCCCGGCCTCTCCTGACCCGCGACCCCGCTCCCGCGTCCCGCGTGGGCGGCGCGAATATGGCACTAGTGGTGACCTAGCGCGGCGGAAGGCCGCCACAAGTGTCAGATCCGGAAAGCCCCGGCCCGCCCGGGCCGCGCATCCGGCAGTCGTGGTGGCTTCCCGGCGCGGGAGGTCGCCACGAGTGTCACATCCGCACATCCGCCGGGAGGGAGCTGGGGGCGGCGGGAGCGGGGGCGTGCCAGGGTGAGGGGATGGCAGAACAGGAGGCGGACGCGCCGCACTCGCACGAGGAGCCGCACCCCACGGTGCGGGAGGACGCCCACGCGCTGGCGACGGGCAAGCCGGAGGACGTCGTCCCCGTCGTGGTGGCTCGGCGGTGGCCGGTGGTGTCGGCGATCGTGGCGGTGCTGCTCGTGCTCCTCCTCGGCGGACTCCTCCTGCTGCGGCAGGGCGCGGCGCCCTTCGAGATCGACACCGAGTGGATGGACGAGATCATCGCGCATCGCTCGCCCGTCTGGGAGGCGCCGTCGCTCGTGATGAACACGCTCGGCGGCGGCTGGATCGCGATCATCCTCGTGCCCGTCCTCGCGATCGCGGCTCTGCTGGTCTTCCGGCGCCGCTGGGCCGCGCTGTACCTGGCCCTCGCGCTCGCCGTGAGCGCGGGGGTGGTGCAGATCCTGAAGAACGTCGTCGGGCGCACGAGGCCGCCGGACATGCTGGTCACGAGCGACTACGGTTCATTCCCCTCGGGGCATACGGCGAACGCCGCCACCCTCACCGTCGTCTTCGGGCTCGTGTTCTGGCGGCTCTGGGTCTGGCTGGCCGGGGTCGCCTACACGATCCTCATGCTCCTGAGCCGCACGTACCTCGGCGCCCACTGGCTCACCGACACCCTCGGCGGCATGGTCCTGGGGGCGGGCCTGGCGATCCTGATCTGGGCTCCGTTCGCGCTCCGCCTGAGACGAGAACGCGACGGCGACCATCGCCCGATCTGGATCCGCTCCCGAGAGACGACGGGTTCTCACTGAAGGGATGCGCGCATCGAGCCGCACCGCTACCGTTCAGACATGAGGATCCTGCTCGTCGGTGCCGGGGGCGTGGGAGACGCGATCGCGAAGATCGCCGCACGCCGTGACTTCTACGACCTGCTGGTGGTGACCGACTACGACCTCGCGCGGGCGGAGCGCACGGTCGCGTGGGTGCGCGACCGGCACGGGGACGAGGTGGCGGCGCGGTTCGCGGCGGACCGCATCGACGCCTCCTCGGCCGACAGCGTCGCCGACCTCGCGCGACGCTACGAGGCGACGCACGTGATGAACGCGGTCGAACCCTCGTTCGTCGACACTATCTTCGCCGGCGCGTTCGCCGCGGGCGCCGACTACCTCGACATGGCGATGAGCCTGTCGCATCCGCACCCGGAGCATCCGTACTCGGAGACGGGCGTGAAGCTCGGCGACGCGCAGTTCGCCCGGGCCGAGGAATGGGAGGGCGCGGGGCGGCTCGCCCTCGTGGGCATGGGCGTCGAGCCCGGGCTCTCCGACGTGTTCGCGCGCTACGCCGCCGACGAGCTGTTCGACAGCATCGACGAGCTCGGCACCCGCGACGGGGCGAACCTGGTGGTGCGCGACGAGGACGGCGAGGAGGTCTTCGCTCCGAGCTTCAGCATCTGGACGACGATCGAGGAGTGCCTCAACCCTCCCGTGATCTGGGAGAAGGACCGCGGGTGGTACACCACCGCGCCGTTCTCGGAGCCCGAGGTGTTCGACTTCCCCGAGGGGATCGGTCCCGTCGAGTGCGTCAACGTCGAGCACGAGGAGGTGCTGCTCATGCCGCGCTGGGTCGACGCCCGGCGGGTGACGTTCAAGTACGGACTGGGCGAGCAGTTCATCGGGATCCTGAAGACCCTGCACACGCTGGGGCTCGACAGGACCGAGCCGGTGCGCGTGCGCAGCGCGAACGGCCCGGTCGAGGTGGCGCCGCGCGACGTGGTCGCCGCGGGATTGCCGGATCCGGCGACGCTGGGCCCGCGGATGACGGGCAAGACCTGCGCCGGACTGTACGTCACGGGCACGGGCAAGGACGGCGCGCCGCGAGCGGTGTACCTCTACCACGTCAGCGACAACGAGTGGACGATGCGCGAGTACGAGAGCCAGGCCGTGGTCTGGCAGACCGCGCTGAACCCCGTGGTCGCGCTGGAGCTGCTGGCCGCCGGGACCTGGCGGGGTGCGGGGGTGCTCGGGCCGGAAGCGTTCCCGGCCGCTCCCTTCCTCGAGCTGATGGCCCGGCCGGAGGCCGACGGCGGGTATGGGCAGGCCTGGGGCCTCGAGGAGCGCTCCGCGTGACCGACCCGGCGCGTCCGGAGGCCGGGGTCCCGCTGAGCGTCGACGCGGTCGAGCTGCATCGGATCGCGATGCCGCTGGTGCGTCCGTTCCAGACCAGCTTCGGCACGCAGACCGCGCGGGACGTGCTGCTCGTCCGGGTCATGGCGGACGCGGGGGAGGGCTGGGCCGAGTGCGTCGCGATGGAGCACCCGGTGTACTCGAGCGAGTACGTCGAGGGCGCCCACGCCGTGCTGCGCGACTACCTCGCGCCCGCGGTGCTGCGCGCCGGCGCGGTGCGCGCCGAGGACGTCGCCCCGCTCACACGCTTCGTCATCGGTCACCGCATGGCCAAGGCCGCCCTCGAGACGGCCGTGCTCGACGCGACGACGCGCGCGGCGGGCATGTCGTTCGCGCAGCGCTTCGGCGCCACCGCCTCCGAGGTCGACTGCGGCGTCTCGGTGGGCATCGCCTCGAGCATCCCCGAGCTGCTCGAGGAGGTGGCGGGCTACGTCGACGCCGGCTATCGGCGCATCAAGCTCAAGGTCAAGCCGGGGTGGGACCTCGAGCCGGTGGCCGCCGTCCGCGACCTCATCGGCGAGCTCCCCCTGCAGGTCGACGCGAACACCGCCTACACGGCCGACGACATCGATCACCTCCGCGAGCTCGACCGCTTCGGGCTGCTCCTCATCGAGCAGCCGTTCGTCGAGGAGGACATCGCCACCCACGTGCGCCTGGCTCGGGCGATCGACACCCCGGTCTGCCTCGACGAGTCGATCGTGTCGTGCGAGGTCGCGATCGACGCGATCGAGCGCGACGCCACCAGCGTCATCAACATCAAGGCCGGCCGCGTCGGCGGATACCTCGAGTCGCTCCGCATCCACGACGCCTGCCGCGACCGCGACGTCCCGGTGTGGTGCGGCGGGATGCTCGAGACCGGCGTCGGACGCGCCGCGAACGTCGCGCTCGCGGCGCTTCCGGGGTTCACCCTCCCGGGAGACACCTCGGCCTCCGACCGCTACTTCGCCGAGGACCTCACCGAGCCGTTCGTGCTCGACGAGGGCAGGCTGACGGTGCCGACGGGTCCGGGAAGCGGTGTCGACGTCCGGACGGACCTGGTCCGTGCCTGGGCGACGCGATCACCCGAGCTCGTCCGCTGACCTCGCGTCCGGCGGAGGACCCGCGGCGTGGACCGGGCCCGGCGGTGATCAGCGGAGGACGAACACCTCGGGCGACATGAGCAGGATGAGCACCAGCGCGAGCAGGGCCAGGAACCCCGCGACGGAGAGTCCGCCCGCGAGCGGGAAGCGCTCGAACCAGTAGAGCAGCTCCGGCGACTGCGTGCGCAGTCCCCGCCAGGTCACGGGATCCTCGGAGCGGCGCACGGGGACGCCGAACGCCGCTGAGACGGTGTCCATGTCCTCGACGCTCCAGAACTGACCGCGCATCCGCAGGAGGAGGTCGCCCGCCGCGTCGACGACGAACAGCTGCCGATCGGTCTCCGCGGTGCTGCCGCGGTAGACGTCGACGATGAGCACGGCCGCGATCCGCTTCGCCGGGACGCGGTTGTCGCGTCGGAAGACGCCGCGCTCGATCAGGCCGTCGTGGGAGATGCAGATCTGGGCGCTGCGGACGAGGTACCAGCCGAGGAGGTAGATCGCCAGCACGAAGGCGAGCGCCACGACCACGCGGGGCCAGGTGCCCCGGGGGATGGAGAACCAGAGCATCGCCGCGAGGATGGGGACGGTGAGGGCGGCTCCGACGAGCCTCGCCTGGGCGAGGATCTGAGCGCGGGGGCGGAGCACGATCTGTCCGTGCCCGGCGACGTCGCCGCGTCGGCGGCGGGGGACTGGCGGTGCCACGGTCTGCTCGCTCACGGGCACGAGCGTAGGGGAGCCTCGCGCGCCGCGGTAGCGGCCATCCGGGGGACAAACGCGACCCCGCGGCGCCTGCCGGCCGCGCTGCTGACCTGCGCTCAGCCCTCGAGCGAGGGCGAGCGGCGGAGGAAGCCGGGACGCAGCTCCACGCGGTCGTCGTCGAGCCGGGCGATGTCGTCCCACGCGACGAAGAAGCTGCCGCGATGCCGGCGGCGGAGGAGGTCGGCGATCAGCCACGGTCTGCGGTCGGAGGTCCGCTCGTAGCCGAGGAAGGACGAGCTCGTGTGCGGACTCACCACGAGGCCCGCGAGCCGCGCGTCGGCGAGGAGCTCGCCCGGCGCGCCGTCGACGACGAAGCGGACGTCGATGACGTGTCCGAGCATCCGCCCGTCGGAGTCGCGGACCTCGTTCTTCAGCAGGTCAGTCAGGATCATGGCGACCTCCCGGGATCCGGGCGATGACGTGATCGCGCAGCCAGCGCTCCGTCCAGGTGACGTCGAGGCCGGAGCCGCGCACGCCCAGGCGGATCACCGTGCCGACGTCGGAGACGTGCAGCCACACCACGCGGTGCAGGCGGGAGGCGGGCGGCCGGCCGCCGAAGATGCGGGTCCCGAGCACGGGGCCGTTGAGGAGCGCCGTGATGACCGGCGGCGGCGTCCCCTCGGGGATCGGCTCGCCCCACGGGGCATCGGTGAGCTCGACGTCGTCGACCACGCTGACCGGCACCTCGTCGACGTCGAGCACCTGACGGTCGAGCAGATGCAGCTGCGCCTCCAGCACCTGGCCGTCGTACCGTTCCGGAGGGGACAGCGGGTCGTCGACCCCCTCCACCCTGCGGCGCCTCATGACCCCATCCCCGTGATGATCATCAGCGGGATCGCCGCCACCGCCGCGACGACGATGAGGGCGAGGTAGACCAGCCCCACCGCGTTCGTGAGCCGCCCGTTCACGTCCTTCCCCATGTACTGCCGGTCGTTCGCGACGATGAGGATGGGCAGGTAGGTCAACGGCAGCGCGATGGCCGAGAAGACCACCGAGAACTCCGTCACCGCGACGGGGTCGACCCCGGTGGCGAGGATCGCGATCCCCACCAGGAGGCACACGATCATCGCGACGTGGAACCGGGCCGCCTGCGCCGGGCGCCGGAACTTGCCCCACGACCAGCCGAAGAACTGGGCGAGCGTGTATCCGCTCGACAGCGTGGTCTCGAGGGCGGCGCCGAACGTGGCCGCCACGATGCCGACGAGCACGAAGGCCAGCGCGACCTTGCCGCCCGCCTCGGCGACGGGCAGGACCACCTGGGACAGCGACGTCACCTCGATCGCCCGCGGCAGGAGGACGATCGCGGCGCACGCGGCGATCGAGACCGACAGGAGCCCGCCGAGGGGGAAGCCGACGAGGACGTTGATGCGCGACTGGGCGATGTCCTTCCTGCCCCACTTCTCCTCGACCGCGCCCGAGGAGAAGAAGAACACCTCGTACGGCGTCATCGCCGCGCCGAACAGCGCGATGGCGTAGTACCAGTAGGTCGTGCTCTCCTCGCTCGCGGGCACCGCGGGGGCCAGCGCCTGTCCGGCGAGCTGGTTCCAGTCGGGGTGCAGGAGGAAGACCGCCACGGCGAAGACGATGAGCGCGAGGCCGAGGAGCCCCGTCACGTTCTCCATGATCGAGAACTTCACCCGCCAGATCACGAGCCACACGGCGAAGGCGGCCACCGGGATCCACAGCATCGGCGAGACGCTCGACGCCAGCTGCAGGGCCAGGGCCACGCCGCCCACCTCGGCGGTCAACGTGAGGAGGTTGATGAGGAACGACGCCCCGAGGTTCGCCAGTCCCGCGCGGGGACCGAGGCGCTCGCGGATGATCTCGAACGTCGCGCGGCCGCTCACCGCGGCGACTCGCCCCGACATCTGCGCGAACAGGCAGATCCCGATGACGCCGACGGCCACGACCCAGACCAGGGAGAGGCCGAAGCGGGATCCGACGACCGCGTTCGTGACGAGGTCTCCGATGTCGACGAACCCGCCGATCGCGGTGAGCACGCCGAGGGCCACCCCGAGGAGGCGCTTCACCGCTGCAGCCCCTTCGACTCGGTGCTGAGGGCGGATGCGGCGTCCGCCGCGGCCTGCAGCTGCTGCACGGCCGCGTCCAGGCCCGCGTCGTCCGTGGCGAGGCTCTCACGCACCGCGTCGATCGCGTCCGCCACGTCCTGTGTCGTCTCGATCACACGGTCGCGGAGGGCCGCCTCGTCTCCCTGGTGCGCCTCCGACTCCAGCACCTGGGTCTGGGCGTCGGTCACCTCGGTGAGCGAGTCCTCGAGCGTCGTCTCCGTCACCGTGGTCATCGTCTTCTCCGCCTGCAGCTGCTGCGCGGAGAGCAGAGCGCTCTGCGCGGCGGAGGCGACCTGGTCGGTGGACCGGGCGAGGTCGCCCTTCACGCCGCCCGACGTGGTCGTGCAGGCCGCGAGGAGGGCTCCGACGGCGATGATCACCGCCGCCGTCGCGAGGGAGCGCCGGACGTGCATGATCACCACCGTGGCCCCGGCCGCTCGGGTCGGCAACGCCCTTGCGCGAGGGCCGCTCCGGCCCGGATCGTCGCGCCGACGTCACGGCACCGACATCGCCGCGAAACATCCATCGGATGGGATGGACTCACACAGATCACCCTCCTTCAGGGGACGTGCAGTCCACAGGGTGGCCAGGGAAGAGAAGAGATGGCACTCTCACGCGCTCGCTCCACCGCTCTGTTCACCGCCTCCCTCGTCGCCGCCCTCGCGGTGGGCGCGCCCGGCGCCGCCGTCGCCGACGTCCCCGATGGGGGGTTGGCGCCCGTCGATGCCGACACCGTCGGGACACTGGGCGTGCAGGCGATCCTCTCGGGGCTCCGGGACGGATCCTTCAGCTGCACCGACCTCGTCGGCGCCTACCTCGACCGCATCGCGGCGTACGACCGCGAGGGGCCGTCCCTGAACGCCGTGATCAGTCTCGCCCCGGATGCGCTGAGCCGGGCCGCGGAGATCGATGCGGCTCTGGCCACCGGCGCCGATGTCGGCGCCGCGCCGTGCATCCCCGTCGTGGTGAAGGACGTCATCGACACGACCTCGACGGTGACCACGTACGGGTCGCCGCTCTTCGCCGAGTGGACGCCGCCCGCCGACGCCGCCGTCGTGTCCGACCTGGAGGAGGCGGGCGCCATCGTGCTCGCCAAGACCAACCTCGACGACTTCGCGGCCGCCGTGTACGGCATCTCGAGCATCACCGGCGCGATGAGGAACCCGTACGACACCGCCCGCACGGTGGGCGGATCCTCGGGCGGCAGCGCGGCGGCCGTCGCCGCCGGCTACGCGCCGCTCGCGATCGGCACCGACACCGGAGGCTCTCTCCGCATCCCGGCCGCGCTGACCGGCGTCGTCACCATCCGCCCGACGCTCGGGCTCGTGAGCCGGACCGGCATCTTCCCCCGCGCGCTCACGCAGGACACCGCGGGACCCCTCGCGGCGACGGTGGAGGACGCCGCGTTCGGCCTGGACCTCATCGCCGGATACGACCCGAGCGACCCCGTCACCGCCCGTGGGGTGGGGGAGGTGCCGGCTGAGGGATACGCGTCCTACGCGGTCGGGGGCGACCTGCAGGGCGTGTCGATCGGGCTCGTCACCGGTGGTCTGGCGATCTGGGGCGACGACCCGGACGGGCCCGTCGTCGCGCTCCTGGAGCAGGCTGCAGCCGAGCTCGAGGCGCTCGGGGCCACCGTGGTGCCGCTCAGCGCCCCGCCGTCCGACCTCCTCGGGTCGACGAGCGTCATCACGCCCGAGTCGGCCCACGACGTGAACGAGTTCCTCGCCGCGCAGGGGCCCGGCGTCCCGGTCTCGACCTTCCAGCAGCTCTACGACTCTGGGGCGTACACGTCGTACGCGAAGGAGTCGTTCGATCGGGAGGTCCAGGTGGATCCCGACACGCTCGACGAGAACATCTCCTACCAGCACGCGCTGGCGACCCGCGTGGACCTGCAGGACTGGACGCTCGACCAGATGGCGCAGAACGACCTGTCCGCGATCGTGTACCCGACGTCGGCGCAGCTCGCCGACCTGATCGGCGCCGAGCAGGCGGGGCTCTTCTCCCGGTGGAGTGAGAACACGGGCTTCCCCGCCATCAGCGTGCCGATGGGCTACGCGGAGTCGGACACGGGCACCATGCTGCCCGCCAACATCGAGTTCCTCGGTCGCGCGTTCTCCGAGCCGGAGCTGATCTCACTCGCCGACGCCTACGAGGACGCCTCGGCCGCCCGCGTCGCCCCACCGCTCCCGGCGATCGACGTGGCGCCCGCCCAGCCGGGGCAGCCGGGCGAGCCGGGGCAGCCGGGGTCGCCCTCGGAGCCGAGCCCGGCGCCCACCGAGGGCGCTGCCGTCGGCGCCGCGGGGCCCGGCAGCGGCGGAGGAGGAACGGGGCTCGCGAACACCGGCCTGAGCGCCGTGGCGCTCGGTGCGCTCGCGGTCCTCGTGCTGGGGGCCGGGTTCGCGGTGAGACGGATGCGCGCCCGACGCGACCCGTTCGTCGTGCGGCGCTGAGGACGACCCCGCGCGCGAGGGCCCCGCGGGCCGCGGGGCCTCGAGGACCGCGGACCCCCCCCCGTCGATCGCGGGGTCCGCATCCGCGACGACGTCAGGGGCGGCCGCGCTCCGCGATGCGGGTGCGGATCTCCTCGACGTCGACCTCGATGTCGCCCACGTCGTCCGGTCCACCCTCGCCGGGGAGGCTCTTCACCGCATCCTGGTCGATGTCGTCGTCGTCGAGCGCCTTCGAGTCGGCGGGATCCGCCTGAGCGCGTTCCGTCTCGCGTCCGCTCGACGGACTGTAGGACATGTCCTTCTCGACGGTTCCCTCGTCGTTTCCGCTCTGTACAGCCATATCGGCGACGCTACGACCATTCGGCGACGGCGCAACCGCCTTGCGGCGAACCATGCCGCGAGGCTCAGCGACGGCGGGCGGCACGCTCCACGGACTGCTCGAGGGCGCGGCGGGCGGCGTCGACCGAGTCGAAGCGTCCGAGGTTGGCGCCGGTGACCGACGTCGTGACGAAGCCGTCGCGCCACCGCTCGCTCACGATTCCCAGCGGACGGCCGTCGTCGCCCGTGGCCACCCAGAGTCCGGCCTGGGCGCAGCGCCACGAGACGAGCGATTGACCTGTGCGCTCGGCGAGTTCGGGGGCGGATGAGTCGATGACGGTCATGGTGGTGCTCCTTGCAGCTCTCCGGCCGACGGGCTCGGGGGTCTCGCGACGCGACTGTGCGTCTGCGTCCATTAAGACCCCCGTCACGTACCCCGTGCTGGGGGTTGACTTCCCAGTGAACTCCAGGTGTCCTTCCGTGACGAGGCTGAGCATCCGCAGAGGATGGATGCACGAGCCGCGGTCCCAGCGGATGCTGGGACACGAGACCGAGGAGGCACTATGGCACTCGAGGCAGGCGACTTCACGCTGGCGCACCAGGACCACACCTACCGCATCGCGGGGGAGGCCCCGCGGTGGGCGGTCTCCCGGGGAGACCGCGTGCTGGGATACCTGGTCACCACGTCCCGGGCGGGCGAGGAGGGGGAGGACGTCTACGAGATGGAGACGCCGGACGGCGAGCGGGGCAACGTCGAGGGCACGGACTGGGAGTCGATCGTGAGGTCGTACCTCAACTCCGTCGACCCGGTGACGATCGACCCGGTCGATCCCTGAGACGTCCCGGCCGCTCGGCGGCGGCGGCGGCGGAGCCCGGGCGACTACGGCAGCTCGGTCACCGTGGCGAGGTGGAAGAACACGATCCCGTAGGTGACGAGGCCCACGCTGGCGCAGACGGCGAGCGAGGCGATCGAGACGTGGAGGCGGTGCCGACGGGCATCGTCGAGTGGCTCGTGATGGGTACGGAACGTCGCCATGAGAGTCATCCTTCCGGGTCTGACCACCGGCACTGCGTCGTGTCGGTAGCGCCACAGTAGACCTCCTCCCCGCACCGGAGCAATTCTCCGTCCGAGTGTCGGGCGAACCCTGGCCCAACCGGGCGGATTCCGCACCGGTGCGGGGATCCCGACCCGGGCGTAGCGTCGGTGAAGCCGCGGCGTTCGCGGGAGTTTGGGGAGGTTGAGATGTCACAGTCGACGGAGCGTCCGAGAGGGGTCAGGAGCCTCGTCCCGGCCCGGATGGACCGGTTGCCGTGGACACGGTTCCACTGGATGGTCGTGTTCGGGCTCGGGGTCTCCTGGATCCTCGACGGCCTCGAGATCCAGATCATCGCGTCGAACGGGTTCCAGAAGGAGCTCGGGATGGACTCGGCGCAGGTCGGGCTCGCCGGGACGATCTATCTCGTCGGTCAGGTCGTCGGGGCACTCGTGTTCGGGCGGCTCGCCGACAAGTGGGGCCGCAAGAAGCTCTTCATCATCACGCTGGCGATCTACCTGGTCGGGTCGGCGGCGGCGGGTCTGTCTCCGAACATGGAGTTCCTCTTCGCGATGCGCTTCATCGCCGGACTCGGCATCGGCGGCGAGTACGCGGCCATCAACTCCGCGATCGACGAGCTCATCCCGAGCCACTACCGCGGTCGCGTCGACATCGCGATCAACGGCACCTACTGGGGAGGCGCGGCGCTCGGCTCCGTGGCGAACCTGTTCTTCCTGAACCCCGACAACTTCGCCGAGAACATCGGATGGCGTCTCGCGTTCTTCATCGGACCCATCCTCGGGCTCGTGATGATCTACATGCGGCGGCACATCCCGGAGAGCCCGCGGTGGCTGATGACGCACGGCAAGGAGGATCAGGCCGAGAAGACCGTCGACGAGATCGAGGCCAAGGTCGAGAAGGACACCGGCAAGAAGCTCGACCCGGTGCCGCAGGACCAGGCCATCGAGGTGGTCCCGCTCGACCGGGTCCCGTTCAAGAAGATCGCGTCCGTCCTCATCCGCGACTATCCCAACCGCACCGTGGTCGGGCTGACCATGATGATCACCCAGTCGTTCCTCTACAACGCGATCTTCTTCACGTACGCCCTGGCGCTGCAGAACTTCTACGGGGTCGAGAACGACGCGGTGCAGTACTTCTTCTTCCCGTTCGCGATCGGCAACCTGGTCGGGCCCCTCGTGCTCGGACACCTCTTCGACACCTGGGGCCGGCGGAAGATGATCCTGCTCACCTACGGGCTGTCGGGCATCATCCTGACCGTGTCCGGGTTCCTCTTCCAGGCCGAGGTGCTGAACGCGACGACGCAGACCGTGTTCTGGTGCGTGGCGTTCTTCTTCGCCAGCGCCGGTGCGTCGTCCGCCTACCTGACGGTGAGCGAGCTGTTCCCGCTCGAGATGCGGTCGCAGGTGATCTCGTACTTCTTCTCGATCGCGCAGATCTGCGGATCCGTCGCGCCGCTGCTGTTCGGTGTGCTCATCGGCGACGGGGCCGACCGGGGCCCGATCACGATCGGGTACGTCGGGGCCGGCCTCATCATGGTGCTCGGCGGGATCATCGCGTTCGTGTTCGGCGTGAACTCCGAACGGAAGTCGCTCGAGGCGGTCACCAATCCGCTGTCCCTCGTCGAGGGCGGCGAGAAGAAGACCGTGGAGGGGGAGCGCACGACGAAGGCGCGGCGCGGGTAGCGTCCGCGATCTCGCTCGTTCGTCGCCGCCGGCGGGGCTCAGGCCTCGTCGGCGGTGGCGTGTCGGCTGCGGAGGGTGGAGGCGAGGGAGCCGATGCCGAACGCCAGGAGCCCACCCGCGATGTAGGTGAGGAAGTGCAGCCAGTCCGGGCCGTCATCGAGGACGGAGATGATGACGACGGCCGACATCGCGAGCGAGATCACGATGATGACGATGGACAGGGTCAGGCGAGCGGCGAAGGACACCGGGCCATGCTAGGGCCCTCGGAGCGAGGCGGTCTGTCCCGCGAAGACGGGCTGGCGCCGACGTGACTCGTCGGTCGATGATCCCGCGTCGACCATCCCCTATGGTCGACACGTGAAGGATAGGGCTTGACGTAGGGAGGACGTCCCCCATTAGGGTGACAGCAGCCGATCGCCGACGACCGGCCGAGAAGGAGTCACCCGTGGTCCGACGAAGAGTCACCCTCCGAGCTGCCGGCGGCCTCGCCGCGGCACTCACCGCCACCCTGGCCGTGGGCGCCGCCGTGCCCGCATCCGCGGCCCCCGGCGACGCAGCCCAGCCCGTGCTGGGCACCCGCACCGCCGACATCATCACCGTCGACGGACTGCAGTTCCGAGACCTCGACGGCAGCGGCGACCTCACGCCCTACGAGGACTGGCGGCTGTCCGCCTCCGACCGCGCCGCCGACCTCGTGTCGCGGCTCGACCTCGAGCAGAAGGCGGGCCTGCTCATGCACGCCTCCCTCACCGGTCAGGGCACGTACGACCTCGGCGCGTTCACCCCGCTCCTCGCGGATCGGCACATCACCACCTACATCTCGCGCCTCGGCGTCGACGCCGTGACCCTCGCCGAGCAGCACAACCAGCTGCAGGAGCTGGCCGAGTCGCAGCCCTTCGGCATCCCGCTGCTCATCAGCACGGACCCG
Source organism: Cnuibacter physcomitrellae (assembly GCF_014640535.1). Lineage (NCBI taxonomy): Bacteria > Bacillati > Actinomycetota > Actinomycetes > Micrococcales > Microbacteriaceae > Cnuibacter > Cnuibacter physcomitrellae. The sequence continues at coordinate 1,457,984 of NZ_BMHD01000001.1, read as the reverse complement.
CGCTCGGGCTTCACCGTCACCGAGGGGCAGACCGTGTCGAACGGCGACTTCACGCCGTTCCCCGACGCCATCGGCATGGGCGCCGTGAACGACCCCGCCCTCACCCTCGAGATGGGCGACATCATCCGCGAGGAGTACGCCGCCGTGGGGATCCGCGAGGCGCTGTCCCCGCAGGCGGACATCGCGACGGAGCCGCGCTGGACCCGCATCAACGGCACGTTCGGATCCGTCGGCGCCGACGTCGAGCCCCAGGTGGCCGCCTACGTGCAGGGGCTGCAGGGCGGATCCGACGGGCTCACGACCGACAGCGTCGCGACGGTCGTCAAGCACTGGGTCGGCTACGGCGCCCAGCAGAACGGCTACGACAGCCACTACTACTACGGCCGGTACGCGGTGTTCCCGGGGGGCAACTTCCAGGAGCACATCACGCCCTACCTCGGCGCGTTCTCCTCGAACGCCGCCGGGATCATGCCGACCTACTCCATCCTCAAGGACCTCCAGGTGGACGGCCAGACCATCGAGCAGGTGGGCGCCGGGCACAACGAGTACCTCCTCCAGGACCTCCTGAAGGGCCAGTACGGCTTCGACGGCGTCATCACCTCCGACTGGGGCATCGCCAACGACTGCCCGCAGGAGTGCCTCGACCGCCGCCCGCCGGCCTCCTTCGTCGGGCCGTGGGGCGCCGGGATGCCGTGGGGCGTCGAGGACCTCACCCTCCCCGAGCGCTACGCCAGCGCCGTCAACGCCGGAGTCGACATCATCGGCGGCAGCGACCAGCCGCAGAACATCGTCGACGCGGTCGACCTCGGCTACCTCTCGCTCGACCGGGTCACGCAGGCCGCCGCCTCCGTGCTGACGCAGAAGTTCCAGCTCGGGCTCTTCGAGAACCCCTACGTCGATCCCGCCGTGGCGGACCAGGTCGTCGGATCGGACGAGCACCGCGCCGTCGGGCTCGAGGCGCAGCAGCGGTCGCTCACCCTGCTGTCGAACGACTCCTCGCTCCTGCCCGTCGCCCCGGCGGCCCAGCGGGTCTACGCGTACGGGATCCAGGCCTCGGCTCTCGAGGCGGCAGGGTTCACCGCCGTCGACGACCCCGCCTCCGCCGACCTCGCCATCGTGCGCCTCACCGACCCGCGCGGCGGCGACGACCTCACCGACCTCGACTTCACCGGAGCCGAGGAGGACTTCTCGGCGCTCGCGGCCGCCCACGCCGCGGGCGTGCCGACGATCGCGGTGCCGCAGCTCTCGCGCCCGCTGGTCCTCGGGGCGGTGCTCGAGCAGTCGGATGCGGTCCTCGCCTCCTACGGGGTGTCCGACGAGGCGCTCCTGTCGGTGATCACCGGTGCGGCCTCGCCCGCCGGGACCCTGCCGTTCGAGCTGCCGTCCTCCATGGAGGCGGTCGCCGCGCAGCTGGCCGACGTGCCGAACGACAGCGCGGATCCGCTCTTCCCGTACCGGTTCGGGCTCGCCTACGGCGCCGACCCGGGGGCTGGTGCTGGGGCTGGGGCTGGTGCTGGGGCTGGTGCGGGGTCGGCGTCGGGTGGGTCGCTCGCGGCCACGGGTGGGGCGCCGTGGGCGCTGCTCGTGCTCGCGGCCGGCGCGGTCGCGGCCGGCGCGTTCCTGCGCCGCCGCCGCGCCGCGCGCTGATGCTGATGCGCTGATCCGCTGGCGCTGATGCGCTCGCACGAAGGGCCCCGCGGTTCGCCGCGGGGCCCTTCGTCGTGCCTCCCCTCCGTCCGCCCGTGCGCCCATCCCGCCATCGCGGGGCGGATCTGACAGTCGTGGTGGCCCGGCCGGCGCCAAGGTCGCCACGACTGTCATATCCGGGATCGACGTGCGGCGCTCCAGCCAGCCACCCCGTGCGTCCATCCAGCCGTCGTGGGGCGGATCTGACAGTCGTGGTGGCTTCGTGGTCCCCGTGGTCGCCATGACTGTCAGATCCGGGATCGGCGTGCGGTGCTCCAGCCGGCCGCCTGTGCGTCCATCCGGCCGTTGCCGGAGCTGGATCTGGCAGTCGTGGTGGCTTCGTGGGCGCTGAGGTCGCCATGACTGTCATATCCGGGATCGGCGCGCGGTGCTCCATCCGTCCGTCCAGCCGTCGCCGGGGCTGGATCTGGCAGTCGTGGTGGCCCGGCCGGCGCTGAGGTCGCCATGACTGTCATATCCGGGATCGGCGTGCCGTGCTCCATCCGTCCGCCCGCGCGTCCATCCAGCCGTCGCGGGGCTGGATCTGGCAGTCGTGGTGGCTTCGTGGGCGCTGAGGTCGCCAGGACTGTCATATCCGGGGATCGGCGTGCGGTGCTCTGGCGGGCGCTCACTCGGCCCGAGGTCGCGGGGTGGATCTGGCAGTCGTGGTGGCTTCGTGGGTGCTGGGATCGCCACGAATGTCACATCCGGATCGGCGTACGGCGCTCCAGCCGACCACCTGTGCGCCCATTCAATCGTCGCTGGGCGGATCTGGCAGTCGTGGTGGCTTCGTGGGCGCGGTGGTCGCCACGACTGTCACATCCGGGTCGGCATGCGGTGCTCCGGCCGGCCACCCGGGCGCCCGCTCGGCCGGGGCCGTGCGGATCTGGCAGTCGTGGTGGCTTCGTGGGCGTCGACGTCGCCACGAGTGCCTCATCCGGCCGGCCGGCGGACGCCGGGCGCGAAGGCGCGCTCAGTAGGTGCTGTAGAGGGCGGAGGCGATGGCGCCGAGGTCGCTGTTGGCCTGGAAGACGCCCTGGACGGAGTCCATCGGGACGTCGTTCACGAAGACGGCGAAGGCCAGCCGGTGCCCGCTCTCGGCGTCGATGTACCCGGCGAGCGCCTTCGTCACGAGCGTGTAGCCGCCTCCGGGCCGCGGCTCCACGAGGGTGCCCGTCTTGGCGTGCCCGTGTCCGGTCGCGGGGTCGCCCTTCGGCAGGACGGACGCGAGCGATCCGTCGACGCCGAGGATGGGCGTGGAGTCGAAGAAGGTGTCGAACGTCTCCGTGGTGGTCAGGTGGTCGAGGTATCCCGTCATCCCGGCGGGCGTGATGACGTTGCCCGGCAGGCCCTGTCCGTCGAGGACCGTGGCATCGGCGCTCGTGAGCCCGCCCTTCTGCATCTGCACCCACTGCAGGGCGAGCCCGTTGTCGAGGGTGCGCTGCCCGGCCTGGGCGGCGAGCAGGAGGGGCAGCTGGTTGGCTCCGAGGTTGTGGCTCACCTTGTTGATGAGCTTCGCCGTCTCCGAGAACGGGGGAGACGCGAGGACCGCGACCGGGGCGGTCGCGCCGAGCGCGCTGGTGGGCGGGAGCGCGTAGGCGTCGTTCGCCGCCGTCGCCGACGCGTCGACCTCCACCCCCGCCCGCTGGAGCGCCTCGATGAACAGCGTCCGCGCCCAGGTCGCGGGATCCGGGACCTGGTAGGTGTGCACGATCGGCGCCGCTCCGGCCGGGACCGATCCGGACAGGGTGAGCGATCCCTGACCGTCGTCGGTCACGTCGAGGTCGATCTGACTGTCGGGGGCGCCCGTCGTGACGTCGACCGTCACCCGGTAGGCCGAGGTCTGCGGACGCGAGGTCGCCGTCGCCGGCGAGCCCTCGGCGCCCGGGGTCACGAGGAGGTCGAGGAGGTTGTCGTTCACCACGATCGGCGTGATCGGGACCTCGTCGAGGACCACCGGATCCCACAGCCTGTCGTCGACGAGCACGTCGCCGCCGACCCGCGAGATGCCGGAAGCGGCCACCTGGCGGGCGAGCTCGTCGAGGCCCGCCACCGGATCCTCGGGCGTGAGCGTGGCGACGCCGGGCAGCGCGTTGGCGTCGTAGTGGTCGAAGATCGGGATGTCGATGGTGCCGTCGGCCTTCGTCCGCCCGCCCAGGGTGAGGTCTCCGGCGCCCTGCAGGACGAGGTCGCCGTCGAGGACGCCCCCGCCCGACACCTCGCCGAGGGCGTAGACGGGAGTGTCGATGCGGTGGTCCGGCCCGAGGTCGGCGAGCGCGGCGGTCACCGAGAGGATCTTCGCCGTCGAGCCGGTCTGGAACTCGTCGTGGGGGTTCTGCTCCAGGAGCGTCTGGCCCGAGTCGAGGTCGACCACGCTGAGGCCCCATCGGCCCTCGGCGTAGCGGGGGTCGTCGAGGATGCTCTGGATCGCTGCGGGCATCGCCCCCGTCGTGTGCGTCGTGCTCTCGTCGGGTGCGGATCCCGGCGCGGTGCAGCCCGCCGCGACGAGTGCCGTGCCCGCGAGGACGGCGGCGAGGACGGCTGGGCGGGTGATCCTGCGTGTGTGCTCCACGCCGCCAGCATGACGCATGACGCCGCCGGGCGATAGCGCGACCTCGGCGCGGAACGTCGAGGTGCCGAGAAAGGGGACCGGAACCCCGGCTGTGGGCGCTGTGCGTCACCCGCAGGCATCTGTTTGGCGGAGGATGGGGGATTCGAACCCCCGAGGGCTTTCACCCAACACGCTTTCCAAGCGTGCGCCATAGGCCACTAGGCGAATCCTCCTGGCGAGTCGCGCGCCGGAGCAGCACGACCTCCAGCATCCTACCCTGCCGCGCAGCGCCTCGCTGACCGGCCCACGGATCGGGCGGGAACCCGGCGCTCATCACGGAATACGGCAAAGCCCCCGGCTATGACGCACCGCTTGCACGTATTCCGTGATGGGCGACGCGTGCCCGCGCCCGCGGGACCCCTCAGAGGTCGCGGAGGGCCTCCGCGATGGGGGTGGATCCGGAGATCGCCTCGAACTGGGCACGCACGGCGGCGTCGGTGGTGAAGAGCGTGGCGACGATCCACGCCACGTCGGCTCGCGGGATGGTGCCCCGCCCGGTGGAGGCGGCGAGGGTGACGAGCCCGGTCGCAGGCTCGTCGGTGAGGCCGCCCGGGCGCACGATCGTCCAGTCGAGCTCGCTGGCGCGGACCGCCGCATCCGCCTCGCTCTTGGCTCGGAGGTACACCTGGAACACGTCGTCGCTGGTGGGGTCGTAGTCGTCGGCGGACATCGCCGACACGAGGACGTAGCGCTTGACGTCGGCTCGCCAGGCGGCATCGGCGAGGAGGATCGCGCCGTCGCGGTCGACGGTGAGCTTCCGGTCGGCGCTGCTGCCCGGGCCGGCGCCGGCGGCGAACACGACGGCGTCGATCTCGCGCTGCGAGAGCTCGTGCGCCAGCGCCTCCGAGTCGCTCGCCTCGAGGTCGAAGACGAGCGCTTCGCCGCCCGCGGCCTCGACGTCGCCGGCATGGTCCGGGTTCCGGACGATGCCCACCACCTCGTGGCCGGATGCGCTCAGCAGCTTGGTGGTCTGCAGCGCGATCTTCCCGTGTCCTCCGGCGATGGCGATCCTCATGCCCACCATCCTGGCCCGATCCGCCCGGAAGCTGCATGGGTCGGATGCGCTGCCGGGCTTGATACACTGATCCCCGGCTCCCCGCGTGGCGCCATCCAGGCCAACTCCCCCAGGGCGGAGACGCAGCAAGGGTAACCGGGCTCTGGCGGGTGCGCGGGGAGTCCTCATCTCCACTCGGTCCGGGGGGACCGATCGATCGTCTCGGGGGAGGCAATCATGAATGGTCGTATCGCCGCGCGTGCGGCATGGGTTGCGGCGCTGGCCGCTGTTCTGGGGCTGTCGGGGTGTGTGGCGGAGCCCGCACCGACTCCGTCGCCCACGGTGTCGACGGCGAGCCCGACGCGCACAGCGACACCGACACCGTCGATCTCGCCGAGCCCGGACGGCCCGCAGCCGGGCACTCCGAGCCCGACCGCGGGTGCGGATCCGTCCTGGCCTGCGTACGACCCCGCCGATCCGAGCACGTGGACCATCGACTTCACGGGCATCGGCCCCTTCGCAGTCGGCCGTCCGATGGAGGAGCAGGCTGCGGCGTTCGCCGGGATATCGCGCGACGACTGCGGGAACACCGGCGTTGCGTCGTACTTGCCTCCGGGCTTGTGGATCGCGGCGGCGGCCGACAACGGGGGCCAGGTCTGGCTCGTCTCGTCCTCGATCCGGCCCGATCAGCCCGGTGGCATCGGGCCGCACACGGTGGAGGGCATCCGTCCGGGCAGCACTGTCGGCGATCTGCTCGCGGCGTACCCGGGCATCCAGGCGCACATGGGGTCGCTGAGCCCGAGCTACTTCCTCACCGACGGCACCACGTGGATCAACTTCACGGTCTGGCGGAGCGACTCGCCCGAGGCTCTCCAGCCAGCGGACACGATCGATGCGATCTCCGTGGGCTCGCACGAGTTCCCGCCGAAGGAGATCTGCGGCTGATGAGGCGATCCCTGGGTGGTGGTCTCGCCGCGCGTGCGGCGTGGGGCGCGGCGCTGGCCGCGGTCCTGGTCCTGTCGGGGTGCGTGGCGGAGCCCGCACCGACTCCGTCGCCCACGGCGAGCCCGTTGCGCACGCCCTCTGCGACGCCGACGCCGACGAGCACACCGACGCCGGACGGCCCGCAGCCGGGCACTCCGACCCCGAGCCCCACCGCGGGAGCGGATCCGTCGTGGCCCGCGTACGATCCCGCCGATCCCGGCACGTGGACGATCGACTTCTCCGGCATCGGTCCCTTCACGGTGGGCCGATCGATGGAGGAGCAGGTCGCCGCGTTCACCGGGCTGGCCCGCGACGACTGCGGGGGCAACCCCGGGGTCGCGTCGTACCACGCTCCGGGCACGTGGCTCGCCGCGGTGGAGTTCAACGGCGGCGACGTCGGACTCGTGTCCGCCGCCGCCCGAGGCGGCGGGGAGCCGGCTGTGCGCCCGCACACCGCCGAGGGCATCCGTCCCGGGGACAGCGTGGCCGCCGTCCTCGCGGCCTATCCGGGCATCCAGGCGCACGTCCATTCGTCGAGCGCGAGCTACTTCCTCACCGACGGCACGACGTGGATCAACTTCGTCGTGGAGGGAGCCGACTCGGTCGACGCCCTCCATCCGGATGACGTGGTCGGGCTGATCACGGTGGGAACGCTGGAGTTCGCTCCCAAGGAGATCTGCGGCTGATCCTTCGCGGGGGATCCTGCACAGGTGCGGGTGAGGGCGGAGTTCCTCCACAGTTCATGCACGACCCCGGGCGGGTCGGGCGCCGTCACTAGGCTTGGGGACGGACGAACACGTAAGGAAGGCCCGTGCCAGACACCATCCCCGCCGCCCCCTCCGCGACGACCCCTGCCACGTCGTTCAAGAGCATCTACATCACCTCCGCCGAGGGGCACACCGGGAAGTCGACGGTCGCCCTGGGGGTGCTCGACACGCTGCGACGGAGCATCCAGCGCGTGGGCGTGTTCCGGCCGGTCGCGAGGTCGGTGTCGGCGCGCGACTACGTGCTCGAGATGCTGCTCGAGCACGACGGCGTCGACCTGGAGTACGAGCGCGCCGTGGGCGTCACGTACGACGACGTGCACGCCGACCCGGAGGCCGCGCTCAGCCGCATCGTGCAGCGCTACAAGGATGTCGAGCGCGAGTGCGACGCCGTCGTCATCCTCGGGTCCGACTACACCGACGTCGGCAGTCCCACCGAGCTGAGCTTCAACGCCCGCATCGCCGCCAACCTCGGTGCGCCGGTGCTGCTGGTCCTGGGTGGACGCAAGGGGCAGGGGTCCGACGAGCTGCTCGGGCAGGCGGAGGCGCGCAGCGCCGACGACATGCGGCAGATCGCCGAGCTGGCCATGGTCGAGCTGCGCAAGGCCCACGCCACGCTCGTCGGGGTCGTGGCCAACCGCTCCGACCCCTACAACCTCGAGAAGATCCGCGATGCGATCAGCGCCGCCGCGCGCGACGCCCGCGACGGGCTCGCCGAGGTGAGCACCACGTCGCAGCCGCGCCGCATCCCCGTCTGGGCCATCCCCGAGGACCGTGTGCTCGTCGCTCCGAGCATGTCCGGCATCCTCGAGTCGATCAACGGCACGCTGCTGCTGGGCGACGAGCGCCTGCTGGCCCGCGAGGCGCTCGGCGTCGTCGTGGCCGCGATGTCGATGAACAACGTCCTGCCCCGGCTGACGGAGGGGGCCGTGGTGATCGTGCCCGGCGACCGTGCGGAGCTCATCCTCGCCGTGCTCACCGCCAACGCCTCCGGCACGTTCCCGTCGCTCGCGGGGCTCGTGCTGAACGGCGGGTTCGAGCTGTCCGATCCCGTGATGCGGCTCATCACGGGTCTCGATCCGAGGCTGCCGATCATCACCACGCCGCTCGACACGTACGAGACGGCCGTGCGCATCACGTCGACGCGTGGGCGCTTCGCCGCCGACTCGCAGGTGAAGTACGACAACGCGCTGGCCCTCTTCGAGCAGTACGTCGACGCCCGGCAGCTCGTCGACCTGCTCGACGTCGGCGCCTCCGACGTCGTCACCCCGCTCATGTTCGAGTACGGGCTCCTCGACCGTGCGCGCCTGGCCGGCAGGCACATCGTCCTGCCCGAGGGGGAGGACGACCGCATCCTCCGCGCGGCGAACACCGTGCTGCGCCGCGGGGTGGCCCGCCTCACCATCCTCGGCGAGGAGGATGCCGTCCGGGGTCGCGCGGCCGAGCTCGGCCTCGACCTCGACGCGGCCGCGGTCGTCAGCCCGTACGACCCCGAGCTCCGCCAGCGCTTCGCCGAGGAGTATCAGCGACTGCGCTCGCACAAGGGCATCTCGTTCGACCTCGCCTACGACACCGTCACCGACGTGTCGTACTTCGGCACGCTGATGGTCCACCTGGGCCTCGCCGACGGGATGGTGTCGGGCGCGGCGCACACCACGGCCCACACCATCCGCCCGGCGTTCGAGATCATCAAGACCAAGCCGGATGTGTCCGTCGTCTCGAGCGTGTTCCTCATGGCGCTCGCCGACCGGGTGCTGGTCTACGGCGACTGCGCCGTGATCCCCGACCCCACGAGCGAGCAGCTCGCCGACATCGCCATCTCCTCCTCGGAGACGGCGCTCCAGTTCGGCATCGCACCGCGGGTGGCGATGCTGTCGTACTCGACGGGCGAGTCGGGATCGGGCGCCGACGTCGAGAAGGTCCGCGCCGCGACGGCCCTCGTGCACGAGCGCCGCCCCGACCTCCTCGTCGAGGGGCCGATGCAGTACGACGCCGCGGCGGATGCGGTGGTCGGCGCCGCGAAGCTGCCGGGGTCGCAGGTGGCCGGCCGGGCGACGGTGTTCATCTTCCCCGACCTCAACACGGGCAACAACACCTACAAGGCGGTCCAGCGCAGCGCGGGGGCCGTGGCCATCGGCCCGGTGCTGCAGGGCCTGAACAAGCCGATCAACGACCTGTCGAGAGGGGCTCTCGTGGCCGACATCGTCAACACGATCGCCATCACCGCGATCCAGGCGGCGACGGAGGCCGGCGCATGAGCGCCGTGCTGGTCGTCAACAGCGGCTCCTCGAGCATCAAGTACCAGCTCGTGGAGATGAGCGACGAGAGCGTCCTCGCGTCGGGGCTCATCGAGCGGATCGGCGAGTCCTCCGGGCACTCCCGCCACACCACGCCGTCGGGGGAGTGGGAGAAGGACGTCCCCGTCCCCGACCACGACGCCGGGTTCCGGGTCATGATCGACGCGTTCGAGGCGCACGGTCCGTCGTTCGACGAGCATCCGCTCGGCGCGGTCGGACACCGTGTCGTGCACGGCGGCAAGCGGTTCTTCGAGGCCACGGTGGTCGACCATCTGGTCGAGATCAACATCGAAGACCTCAGCGACCTGGCGCCGCTCCACAACCCCGCGAACCTCTCGGGCATCCGGGCAGCGCGCAAGACGTTCCCCGACGTCCCGCAGGTGGCGGTGTTCGACACGGCCTTCCATCAGACCCTCCCGCCCGCGGCGTACACGTACGCCATCGACAAGTCGCTGGCCGACGCCAACCGCGTCCGCCGGTACGGGTTCCACGGCACCTCGTACAAGTACGTCTCGGGCGCCACGGCCGAGTACCTCGGCCGCCCCGTCGACGAGCTCAAGCTCATCGTGCTGCACCTCGGGAACGGCGCGTCGGCGTGCGCCATCGACGGCGGCCGTTCGGTCGAGACGTCGATGGGCATGACCCCGCTCGAGGGTCTCGTCATGGGCACGCGTTCGGGCGACATCGACCCCGCCGTGCTCTTCCATCTGCACCGCAAGACCGATGCGTCGTTCAGCGAGCTCGACGGGCTGCTCAACAAGCGCTCGGGTCTCCTGGGGCTCGCGGGCCGCTCCGACATGCGCGACGTCATCGCGGGCGCCGACTCGGGCGAGGCGGAGGCACAGCTCGCGTTCGACGTGTACACCCACCGCATCCGCGGCTACGTCGGGGAGTACCTCGCGCAGCTCGGGTCGGTCGATGCGATCGTGTTCACCGCCGGTGTGGGCGAGAACAGCGCGCCCGTCCGGGCCGCGGCGCTCGCCGGGCTGGCGGGCCTGGGCATCGAGGTCGATCCGGCGCGCAACGAGGAGCGGTCGCGGCAGGCGCGCACGATCTCGCCCGAGGGCGCACGCGTCGCGGTCCTCGTGGTGCCCACCGACGAGGAGCTCGAGATCGCCCGCCAGTCCCTCGCTGCCGTCTCCGCGTAGCACGCCGCCCCGGACTCGCGCGCTCACGTGCAGCGCGCCCATCCGGCGGTTCCACCTGGTGTCGCTGCCTTTTTGGCGTTTCGCGTGCCCAATGACCCGGCGAAACGCCAAAGAGGCCGCGAAAACGGGCCGGCCTGGCGCCGAGCGGGCTCGACCGGAGCGGGCGGGCGGCTACTCGTCCGCGATGAGGCGCTTGCCGAACGAGACGGCGCCGTCCTCGGCGTAGCCGAGCGCGCGGTAGAACGCCATGACGCGCTCGTTCCCGGCGCGGATCTGCAGGTTGAGCTTGGGGCACCCGCGGTCCACGAGCATCCGCTCGGCCTCGGCCATCAGCGCCCGGCCCAGCCCTTCACCCTGCGCGGACGGCGCCACCGCGAGGTAGTTCACCCAGCCGCGATGACCGTCGTAGCCGACCATCGCCGACGCCAGCACCGCATCCGCCTCGTCGACGCCGACGAGGAACATCTCGGGCTGCACGGTGAGCTTCCGGGCGATGTCCTTCCGCGGATCGTTCCACGGCCGCACGAGGCCGCAGGCCTCCCAGAGGGCCACCACGGGCTCGGTGTCGCGAGGGTCGAAGGGGCGGATGAGCATCCGCCCATCCTTGCACCGTCGACTTGGCGTAGGCGGCTCTCCACAGCCCGCCACGATGTCATCGGTCACGGGTACGATCGGGTGGTGGTCACAGCCCTCTATCGCCGGTACCGGCCCGAGAACTTCGCCGAGATGATCGGCCAGTCGCAGGTGACCGATCCGCTCATGACGGCGCTGCGCACCGATCGCGTGAACCACGCCTACCTGTTCAGCGGCCCGCGCGGCTGCGGCAAGACGACGTCGGCGCGCATCCTCGCCCGCTGCCTCAACTGCGCCGAGGGGCCGACGCCGACTCCCTGCGGCGTCTGCGCGAGCTGCGTCGAGCTCAGCCGCGACGGGTCGGGCTCGCTCGACGTCGTCGAGATCGACGCCGCCTCGCACGGTGGCGTCGACGACGCCCGCGACCTCCGCGAGCGGGCGATCTTCGCCCCGGCCAGGGACCGCTTCAAGATCTTCATCATCGACGAGGCGCACATGGTCACGTCGGGCGGCTTCAACGCGCTGCTGAAGATCGTGGAGGAGCCGCCGGAGCACGTGAAGTTCATCTTCGCGACGACCGAGCCCGACAAGGTCATCGGCACGATCCGGTCCCGCACGCACCACTACCCCTTCCGTCTCATCCCGCCCGCGCAGCTGCTCGAGTACGTGCAGCAGCTGTGCGACTCCGAGGGTGTGTCCGTCGCGCCGGGCGTGCTGCCTCTCGTGGTGCGCGCGGGCGGCGGCTCCGCACGCGACACGCTGTCGCTGCTCGACCAGCTCATCGCAGGGTCGGAGGGCGACCGCGTCGAGTACGAGCGCGCCGTCGCCCTGCTCGGCTACACGCACGGAGCCCTGCTCGACGAGGTCGTCGACGCGCTCGCGGCGGCGGATGGGCGGGCCGCGTTCGAGGCGGTCGACCGCGTCATCCAGACCGGGCAGGATCCGCGCCGCTTCGTCGAAGACCTCCTCGAGCGCCTCCGCGACGTCATCGTGGTCGCGGCCACCCGAGAGCACGCAGCGCACGTGCTGCGCGGGGTGCCCGCCGACGAGATCGAGGGGATGCGCCGCCAGGCCGCCCAGTTCGGCCACGCCGAGCTGTCGCGGGTGGCCGACATCGTCAACGAGGCCCTCACCGAGATGACGGGGGCGACCTCGCCCCGCCTTCACCTCGAGCTCATGGTCGCACGGGCGCTGGTGCCCGCCGCCGACGAGACCGCGCGTGGCGCGCTCGCCCGCGTCGAGCGGCTCGAGCGCCGCGTGGGCGTCGAGGGCGGAAGCGCCGCCGAGGGGCTGCGCGCCCCCGCCGAGCGCGCCGGGGCGACCGGGCGGGATGCGGTGGCGGCGTCGCCCGCGCCGGGTTCCGACCGGGTGACAGCGCCGGTCACCGAGTCGCGCGAGCCCGTGTCGGCGCGCGAGGTGATCGCCGAGGTGCCCGTGGGCCGCGTCGAGATGCCGCGGGCACAGGCGGTGGCGTCGGTCGACGAGACGGCGGCGCCGGCTGCTCCGCGCGACGTGGCCGCGGAGGCGGCGGCCTCGTGGAGTGTGACGGTGCCCGGGTCCGGTGCGGGGTCGGGTGCTGGGTCCGGTGCGTCCTCCGCCTCTCCGGCTGAGCAGGCGGCATCGGGTGCGGGGGGCTCCTCGCGCTCCGATGGTGAGGCACCGCGGACGGATGCGCCTCGGGAGTCGATGACGTCCGGTGCCGAGAGCGTGCCGGGTGCCGCCGAGTCGGCCCCTTCGGCCGAGCCCGCGGTGGCGTCTGCGCCTGCGGCCGCTCCTGCGAGTGGGGCTGCTCCTGCGGGTGGGGCCGCTCCTGAACGTGGGACGGAACCCGCGGCCTCGAGGGCCGCGGGACCGGTGACGCTGCAGCAGCTGCGCGATGCGTGGCCCGAGATCCTCGACGTCGTCCAGAACGCGAAGCGCTCGGCGTGGCTCGTGGTGTACACCGCGCAGGTGCGGGCGCTGGAGGGCGACATCCTGACCCTCGCGTTCCCGAGCGAGGCCGATGTCGCGAGCTTCAAGCAGCGCACCGCGGGCGAGGGCGTCAGCGAGTACCTGCGTCAGGCGATCGTCGACGTGCTCGGCCTCCGCGTGAAGTACATCGCGCGCGTCGACAGCTCCCTCCGCCCCGCCGAGGTCGGCCTCGACGGCGGCGTCACCGACCTCCAGTCCTCGAGTCCCGCAGATGCGGAACCTCAGCCCCCGGTGCAGTCCGCCCCCGCCGCGCCGGAGTCCGCGCCGTCCGCTGCGCCGACTGGGCCTGCGCCCGCGTCGGCGCAGTCCGCGCCTGCGCCGGCTGGGCCTGCTCCCGCGTCGGCTGGGCCCGCGCCTGCGCCGGCTGGGCCCACGCCTGCGTCGGTTGGGACCGCGCCCGCGTCTGCTCAGTCCGCGCCGACAGCATCCGCGTCGGCTCCCTCCGTGGGTCCCTCCTCAGTCCAGCCTGCGGCCGCCCCTGCGCGGGCCGCCGAGTCCTCGGGCGCGCCCGCCTCCCCGCAGGGGTCGACCGCCGCTGCCGCTCGCCCGGCTTCGGCGGGCGATCTCGGAACGGGCGGATGGACGGTCCCCGGCGTCTCCCCGGGCGGCACCGCCGCCGAGCCGGAGCCCGACGACGAGCCCCTCGCCGACGAGCCTCCGGCCGCCCCGATGCTTCGCGAGCCCACCCCACAGTCCGACGCCGCATTGCGCAGCCTGCTCAGCCCGGCCTCCGCATTGAAGGCTCCGCCGCGCCCCGCCGACCGCGAGGTGGGGGAGCCCGCGCCGGAGTCGGCGCAGGATGCCGAGCGCGCGGATGCACCGGCGCCCGAGTCCGCCGCGCAGCGTCCCGCCGAGCCGCGGAAGCCGGACCTCGCCCCACAGCAGGAGCCCCCCACGCAGCAGGCGCGCCCGGCCGAGCCGCAGCGTCCGTCCCAGGAGCGTCCGGCCGAGCAGGCGCGCCCCGAGCAGGAGCATCCGACTCAGCCGCAGCGTCCCGACCAGCAGGAGCGCCCTGCTCAGCAGCGCCCCCCTCAGCAGGATCGCCCGGCGCAGCAGCGTCCCGTCCAGCAGGATCGCCCGGTGCAGCAGTCTCCTGCCCAGCAGAATCGCCCGGCGCAGCAGGAGCGTCCCGCCCAACAGGAGCGCTCCCAGCAGGAGCGTCCCGCCCAGCAGGCGCGCCCGCAGCAGCAGCGCCCGCAGCAGGAGCGTCCGGCCCAGCAGCAGCGCCCTCCGCAGACGCAGCAGCGCCCGCAGCAGGAGTCGTCCGCGGGAGACCGTCGCCCTGCGGGGCAGAATGCCCCGCAGGCTCGCCCTACGCAGGCGTCCACCACGACGTGGGACGTCGTCGCGATCCCCTCCGGGCCGGACGACGACGGCTACTCGTATCCCGACGAGCCGATGCCGTCCGACGAGCCCGACCTGCCCGCCGACCTCGGCTACCGCGACGGATCGCGTGCAGACACCCCATCTCAGCGCCCGGGCCAGCCGCAGTCCGGCTCCGCCCAGCCCCCGCGCCCCGCCCAGCCGCAGTCCGGGGCCGCCCAGCCGCAGCCCTCCGCATCCGCGCCCTCGGCCGCGCCCCAGGGCGCCGCACAGGCGCACGGCGCCGCGGTGCGCGCATCCGGCAGCCCCGTGTCACCCCCGCGCGGCCCGGCCGCGAGCCGCAACCGCTATGGAGAGTCGGTGGTGCGAGAGATACTCCAGGCGAACTTCATCGAGGAGCAGCCGCTGCCAGGGAAGGAGGGCTGACGCATGTACGAGGGCATCGTCCAGGAGCTGATCGACGAGCTGGGCCGTCTCCCGGGCATCGGGCCGAAGTCCGCGCAGCGCATCGCGTTCCACATCGTGCAGACCGAGTCGTTCGACGTGTCGCGGCTCGCCGAGATCCTCACCGACGTGCGCGACAAGGTGCGGTTCTGCAGCATCTGCGGCAACGTCAGCGAGGCCGACGTATGCGGCATCTGCAGCGATCCGCGTCGCTCCCGCAACGTGATCTGCGTGGTGGAGGAGGCGAAGGACGTCGCCGCCATCGAGCGCACCCGCGAGTTCCGCGGGCTCTACCACGTGCTCGGCGGCGCGATCAGCCCGATCGACGGGGTGGGCCCCGACGATCTGCGCATCCGCGAGCTCATGCAGCGCCTCGCCGACGGTGAGGTCGTCGAGGTCATCATCGCCACCGACCCCAACCTCGAGGGCGAGGCGACGGCCACCTACCTCTCGCGCCTGCTGACGACGCTCGAGATCCGCGTCACGCGCCTCGCGTCCGGTCTGCCCGTGGGCGGCGACCTCGAGTACGCCGACGAGGTCACCCTGGGCCGCGCGTTCGAGGGCCGCCGCCTCGTCGAGCGCTGAACGGCGAGCGGATGCACGGAGCCGCGGCCGTCGTGGTCACGGCCCTGGCGGAGGCGCGTCGCTTCGAGCTGCAGCCGGTCGACGCCGCGGGTGAGCCGGTCGGCGAGCCCGAGGTGCACGGCGTCGAGGCGTTCGCCGAGCGGGTGCGGATGCTCGAGGCGACTCCCGGCCCGCGGCTGCGGTGGGTGTGGGATGACACGGCGCTCCGCTATCCGCTCCTCCTCGAGCGCGGCGTGCGGGTCGATCGCTGCGTGGATCTCCGCCTGACCCACACGATCCTCCGGGCCTCCGCGATCACCTCGGCGACGGCGTTCGCGCTCGCGTCCCCATCCGAGTGGGATGCGCCGCGTCCCGCCGCCCTCGCCCCCGCGCTGCAGAGCCCCGCGCCCCGCCCCCCGCAGCCCGACGCCCTCTTCGACCTCGACTTCGGCTCCACCTCCGCCCCTGTCGCCCCGGTCGCCTCCGCCCCCGCTCCCGACGGGCCCGCCAGCGACGGAGCCGCCCGCGCCTCCAGCGACGGGGCCCCCAGCGCCGCCAGCGAGCCAACTCCGGATTCCGCGCGCCTGGCGAGCCAACTCAGGAATCCCGGCGGCGTGTCGCCCGAGATCTCCGGAGTTGGCTCCTCCGACCCCGACCCCGGCCCATCCGACAGGGACACGCCCCATCCACCCGTCTCCGGCACATCGCACGCCGGCTCCGCCAGCACCAAAGGAACCGCGCCCCGCCCGGCCCCCACCGCCGCACCCACGCCCCGCCCGGCCCCCACCGCCGCACCCGCGCTCGACCCCCTCACCGAGCACCGGGCGCAGCTCGCCGCGGTCGCTGCCGCCGCGCCGCACGACGCTGCGCGCCTCCGTCTCCTCCTCGCCGCCGAGTCGGCGGGTGCGCTCGCCGCCGCCGAGCTGCGCCACGTCGGCATCCCGTGGCGCGCCGACCGCCACGACGCCCTGCTCACCGCGGCCCTCGGCCCCCGTCCGACCCGACCCGGCGAGCGGCCGGCGCGTCTGGAGGAGCTGCTCGTCCGCATCCGCACCGCCCTCGACGACCCCGCCGCCAACCCCGACTCGCCCGCTGAGCTGGTGAAGTCGCTGCAGCGAGCGGGCCTCCGCGTGCGGACGACGCGGCAGTGGGAGCTCGAGCGGATCGAGCATCCGGTCATCGAGCCCCTCCTGCAGTACAAGAAGCTCTCGCGGCTGATGACGGCGAACGGATGGGCGTGGCTCGACGCCTGGATCGCCGACGGCCGCTTCCGCCCCGTCTACCTGCCGGGTGGCGTCGTCACGGGCCGGTGGGCGTCGGAGGGCGGCGGCGCGCTGCAGCTCCCGCACCAGGTGCGCAGCGCCGTGGTGGCCGACGAGGGCTGGTGCTTCGTGGTGGCGGATGCGTCGCAGCTCGAGCCCCGCATCCTGGCGGCCCTCTCCGGCGACGCCGCGATGGCCGCGGCCGGACGGGGCCGCGACCTCTACGACGGCATCGTCGCCTCGGGCGCGATCGACACCCGCGCGCATGCGAAGGTCGGCATGCTCGGAGCGATGTACGGCGCCACGCAGGGCGACGGAGGGCGCATGCTGCCGCGGCTCGCCCGTGCCTTCCCCGCCGCGGTGTCCTACGTCGAGACGGCGGCCCGCGCGGGGGAGCGCGGCGACCGCGTCTCCACCCGCCTCGGCCGCACGTCGCCGCGCCCGGCCGACGACTGGCTCGACCTCCAGGACGCCTCCCGCGCCGACGGCGCCGGCGAGCACGTCCACACCCGCGCGCGCACCGAGGCGCGCAGCTGGGGTCGGTTCACCCGCAACTTCGTGGTCCAGGGCACCGCCGCGGAGTGGGCGCTCTGCTGGCTCGCCGAGCTCCGCCGCCGGCTCTGGGCCCTGCCGACGACTACGCCGAGCGCCCCGGGCGCCGACCCCTCGGATGCGCGTCTCGAGCAGCGGCCGCACCTCGCGTTCTTCCTGCACGACGAGGTGATGATCCACACCCCCGTCGCGCTGGCCGAGGCCGTCGCCGCCGAGGTGCGGGAGGCCGCCGCGGCGGCGGGCCGCATCCTCTTCCCCGGCGCCGACGTCGACTTCCCCGTCACCGTCGCCACCGTCAACTCATACGACCGCGCGAAGTAGCCCGCCCGCCCCCGCCCGCTCGCGCGAAGCCCGAACGCCTCCGTCACGCGGCTCGTCCGCACGAGGCGGGCAGCCGCCGTCCGATAGACTCGATCCCCGAAACCCCAGGAGTGGCCCGTGAGCTTGATCGTGCAGAAATTCGGCGGATCGTCCGTCGCCGACGCTGAGAGCATCAAGCGCGTGGCGAAGCGCATCGTCGAGACGCGCAAGGCCGGCAACGAGGTGGTCGTCGCCGTCTCCGCGATGGGCGACACCACCGACGAGCTGCTCGACCTCGCGCACGAGGTCGCTCCCATCCCGGCCCCGCGCGAGCTCGACATGCTCATGTCGGCGGGCGAGCGCATCTCGATGGCGCTCCTCGCCATGGCGATCGAGTCGATGGGGCACACCGCGCGCTCCTTCACGGGCAGCCAGGCGGGCATGATCACGGATGCGCAGCACGGCGCCGCGCGCATCGTCGACGTCACGCCGGTGCGACTGCGCGAGGCGCTCGACGAGGGCGCGATCGTGATCGTCGCGGGCTTCCAGGGCTTCAACCGCGACACCAAGGACATCACCACCCTCGGCCGAGGCGGGTCCGACACCACCGCGGTGGCGCTCGCCGCCGCGCTCGACGCCGACGTCTGCGAGATCTACACCGACGTCGACGGCATCTTCACGATGGACCCTCGCGTCGTGCCGAAGGCGAAGAAGCTCGACGTCATCTCCAGCGAGGAGATGCTCGAGCTGGCGGCGAACGGCGCGAAGGTGCTCTACATCCGCGCGGTCGAGTACGCCCGCCGGCACGGAGTCACCCTGCACGTCCGCTCGTCGTTCAACAACAACCTCGGCACGATCGTCTACGACCCCGAGAACCCCGCCGCCGCCGCGTTCGCCGCGGCGCACCTGAAGTCCATCCGCAGCGCATCCGCGCAGGGAACCGAGAGCGAGTCCGCCATGGAAGAGCCGATGATCGCCGGGGTCGCGACCGACCTCAGCGAGGCGAAGATCACCGTCGTCGGGGTGCCGGATGTGCCGGGCAAGGCCGCGCAGATCTTCACCATCGTCGCGAAGTCGGGCGCGAACATCGACATGATCGTGCAGAACGTGTCGTCCTCGACGGGTCTCACCGACATCTCGTTCACGCTGCCGAAGTCCGACGGCCAGGCTGCCCTCACCGCCCTGCGCGCCGAGCAGGAGGCCGTGGCCTTCAAGTCCCTCGCCTACGACGACCAGATCGGCAAGCTCGCGCTCGTGGGCGCCGGGATGCGCACCAACGCGGGCGTCTCCGCGAAGCTCTTCACCGCGCTCTACGAGTCGGGCATCAACATCGAGATGATCTCCACCAGCGAGATCCGCATCTCGGTCGTGACCCGCGCCGACACCATCAACGACGCCGTCCGCGCCATCCACACCGCCTTCGGCCTCGACGGCGACGCCGACGCGGTCGTCCACGCCGGAACCGGCCGCTAGCCTCGCGACTCCGCTCGCCCGCTGGGGCGTCGCTCGCCCGCTGGGCGTCGCCCGCCCGCGGGGCGTCGTCCACTCGCGACATCCCGCCCTCCGTGGCGGGTGGGAGGGGCGCCTTCTCGCCATTCGGCGTGTGTGATGGCCCGTGCCGCAGGCCGCGGTATCACCCGAGGGCCGCTCGCGTGGTCGTGCCCGCGTCCTTCGCCGAGCGGCGAGTTCCCACCCTCCGCGGCGCGTAGAAGGGGCATCTTCTCGCCGTTCGGCGAGGGGAAGAGGGCCGCGGCCGCGCGGGGGAGGACCCGCGGGCGCCCGCGGTACGATGGGGCTTCGCGATCGGGAGGCAGAGGCAGTGGCAGGCGCAGTGAAGAAGTACAACGTCGGAGTCGTGGGCGCGACGGGGCAGGTGGGCGCCGTGATGCGTCGACTCCTGGAGGAGCGCGACTTCCCGATCGAGAGCATCCGCTTCTTCGCCACCGCCCGTTCGGCCGGCACGACGCTCCCGTTCAAGGGCGAGGACGTCCTCGTCGAGGACGTCGAGACCGCCGACCCCACGGGTCTCGACATCGCGCTCTTCTCGGCCGGCGCCACCGGCAGCCGCGCCCAGGCCCCGCGCTTCGCCGCGGCGGGCGTGACGGTGATCGACAACTCGAGCGCCTGGCGCATGGACCCGGAGGTGCCCCTCGTGGTCTCCGAGGTGAACCCGCACGCCATCGCGGATGCGCACAAGGGCATCATCGCGAACCCCAACTGCACCACGATGGCCGCGATGCCGGTGCTGAAGGTCCTCCACGAGGAGGCCGGCCTCGAGCGCATCATCGTCTCCACGTACCAGGCCGTAAGCGGGGCGGGCCTCGCCGGCGCCGCCGAGCTCGCCGACCAGGCCAAGGCGGCCACCGCCGACGAGCACCTCCTCGACCTGGTCCACGACGGATCCGCGGTGCGATTCCCCGCGCACGCCAAGTTCCCCGAGACCATCGCCTTCGACGTCATCCCGCTCGCCGGCTCGATCGTCGACGACGGCCTCGAGGAGACCGACGAGGAGAAGAAGCTCCGCAACGAGAGCCGCAAGATCCTCGAGCTCCCCGAGCTGCTGGTCAGCGGCACCTGCGTGCGTGTGCCCGTCTTCACGGGGCACTCGCTGTCGATCAACGCCGAGTTCGGCGCCGAGCTCACCCCGACCCGCGCCCGCGAGCTGCTGGAGGATGCGCCGGGCGTCGAGCTCGCCGACGTCCCGACCCCGCTCAAGGCCGCGGGCATCGACCCGAGTCTCGTCGGCCGCATCCGCCAGGACCCGGGCGTCCCCGGCAACCGCGGCCTCGCGCTCTTCATCTCGAACGACAACCTCCGCAAGGGCGCCGCCCTGAACGCGGTGCAGATCGCCGAGGTCATCGCCTCGGGCGCCCACGTGCCGCCCGTCGCCGCCCCCGCCGCGGTCTGACGCCCCGCTGACCCGCGCGCGCCGGCCCCGGCCGGGGCCCGGGTCGGGCTCGACGCCATCCCGGCCCACGCGTTCCTCGCCCAGCCCGAGCCAACTCCGGACTTTCGGCGGGACACGCCGCCCGTATTCCGGAGTTGGCTCCGGTGGGCCCGGATCTCCGGAGTTAGCCCCTGACGGCACTGCCCGGGTGTGAGGCGTCGTCCTCGCCACCTGCGTCGGGCCAACTCCGGAGTTTCGGCGGGACACGCCGTGCGGATTCCGGAGTTGGCTCGGGCGGCACCGGATTTCCGGAGTTAGCTCGTGGCAGCACGCCCCTGGTGTGAGGCGCCGTCCTCGCCACCGCGCCGAGGGCCGGCGAACACGAAGGCGGGTGACCGCGAAAAGGGAGCGTGAGAGGGAGCACGGGACGGCATACGCGGGCGCCTTCGCTCTGGCCGTACCTTTCGACGGCGAATTCGCCCCGAGTCCCGGATCCGGACCCATCCGGTGGGCGGGGGCGCGCCGAATCCCCTCCGTGCGTACCCGGACCGCTCTCGCCATCATCGTCGTCGCGGCGCTCGCCGTGTCGGCGCTGGTGTTCGCCCTCGGGAGCGCGTTCGGGCCACGCGCGAACCGCCCGAACGCGAACGAGCCCGCGCCCGCCCCCGGCAGCGCAGCAGCGACCGCGCCGGTGGTCGCGTTCTACGGCGACTCCTACACCCTCGGCACCGGCGCCTCCGATCCCGCGAACCGCTGGTCCACCGTGATCTGCGCCGAACGCGGCTGGACCGAGGTCAACCCGAGCACCAACGGACTGGGCTTCGTGAACCACCGCGATCCGCTGCCGCCCGCGTATCCGCCGAGCGACGAGGTCAGCGAGGTCATCGCCGCGCAGCCGGACATCGTCGTCATCACGATGGGCCTGAACGACAACTTCTCGATGCCCGGGCGTGCCGACGCCATCCAGGCCGCGATCACAGCGGACTTCGACCGGCTCCGGACGCAGCTCCCGGATGCCCGCCTCATCGCGGTGGAGCCGTTCTGGTACACCGACGAGCGCCCGGACTCGGTGGAGCAGATCATCGGATGGGTGCACGCCGCCGCGGACCGCGTCGGGGCGGACTGGATCCCCGGCGCGAGCCGGTGGATCGAGCACCACCCGGAGTGGATGGCGGACGACGGCCTGCATCCGAACGACGAGGGATACGCGCAGATGTCGTCGCGGATGGACGCAGCCCTCCGCGACCTCGGGCTCTGACTAGAATCGGCTCACAGCACCCCGCGAGGCGCTCACAGCACCCCGCGAGGCGCTCACAGCACCCCGCGAGGCGCGCACGGCGCTCCGAGAGGCGCAGCAGTCGGTCCACACAGCAGAGGCGGCAGGCATGACGCAGACCCCGCCGACCCAGGCGGCGGCTCTCGCCCGCGAGGGCGACCCGGTGCTCGCCGCGGTCCTCGTGGCCATCGGCGCGGCCACGGCCGTGACCGGGGTGATCGAGGGTCTCCTGGCGCCGCCGGCGTTCCCCGTCCTCGCCGTGGTCTTCGTGGTCAGCGTCGGCGTCACCGCGGTGTACCAGATCCCCTCCGGCCGCGCTCCGGGCCCGCCCGCCCTGGGGGTGGCGGCGGCCCTGCTCGTGATCGCCGTGCCCGGGACGAACCCGCTCTTCGACGTGGGCCTCTGGGTGGTGGCGTTCTTCGTGTCGAAGCTCGTCGTGACGCGCTCGCCGTGGATGGCGGCGCAGTGGTCGGGGCAGGCGGCCGTCGCCGCGCTCGCGTTCGTCTTCGGTGCTCGCGCCCTCGCGGCGTCGGGTGTCCCGGGCTGGATCGCCGTGCCGCTCGGACTGGCGGCCTACTTCGCCGTCGTGCTGGCGATCGACTTCATCCGGTCGAAGGGGCAGTGGAGCAGGACCGGCCGGGGCGTCGGGCTCGGGGCGCTCAGCCCCGCGCGTCTCGCGCTCGTCTGGGGCGTCGCCACCCTCGTCGCGCTCGTGGACTGGGCGATCTCGGAGGGCTACCTCCAGGTGCTCGTGGGCGCCGACGACGAGCTCGAGCTCGCGCGTCAGACCATCCCGCTGCTGATCGTCGCCCTGGTGTTCTACGCCCTCGCCAAGCGGCGGGAGACGCGGGTCAGCGAGAGGCGTCTGAACGGGATCGTCGACGCCGCCCGCGCGCTGCCGTGGAACCCCGAGGACGACCTCACGAACACCATGAAGTCCTTCGCGGAGCGCGCCGTCGACGCCGCGGTCTTCACGGTGCGGCGCACCCCGCCCGGCCGCAACGAGATCGGCGCGAAGTTCACGCGGACGGGCGCGCTCGTCGACCCCCAGCTCGACGAGACGCCCTACGACGACGAGGACGGCGTCCCCGGCGAGCACGAGCAGGATGCGGTCGAGCCGGTCGAGTACCTCGTCGCGATGCGGAAGGACGGCGGCGTCCCGTTCAGCCAGGAGGACGAGCGCGCTCTCGACGCGATCGGGCACATCGCCTCGGAGACCGCCCGCGTCCGCGGCGCGTACGACCTCCTGCTCGACCGCGTCGACCGCGACTCGCTCACCGGCCTGCCGAACTACAACGCCTTCCAGCGCAGCCTCGTGCGCCTCAACGAGGACAGGCAGTACGCCTCCGGGCTCGCCGTGCTCTTCATCGACCTCGACCAGTTCAAGCGGCTGAACGACACCGAGGGCCACCACGTCGGCGACGAGATGCTCGCCACCGTGGCCACCCGGCTGCGGGCGAGCGTGCGGCCGCACGACTTCGTCGCGCGGGTGGGCGGCGACGAGTTCGTCGTCATCCTCACCAAGCTGCAGTCGCTCGCCGAGTCGAAGGCCATCGCCGACCGCATCGTCGCGAACCTCTCGAAGCCCGTGCTCCTCGACGGCCGCGAGTACCGTCCGCTGGTCAGCGTGGGTCTGGCGTTCTCCGCGGCGCAGGAGACCGATCCGCGCTCGATCGTGGTCGACGCCGACCACAGCATGCTCTCCATCAAGCGCTCCCGACGCCAGGGCGGGCCGAGCTTCGAGTCGAGCATCGGCATCTCGCCCCACCGCTCCAGCCGCATCAACGAGATCGTCGCCAAGGCGATCGACGACGGCACGCTCAACGTGGTCTACCAGCCCATCGTCAACATGGCGGAGGACCGCATCTGGGCGTTCGAGTCGCTCGTGCGCTACACGCACCCGGAGCTCGGCCGCATCTCCACCTCCTCCCTGATCGAGAAGGCGAAGGGGCTGGGACGGATGGACCAGCTGACGAAGCTGGTCATCGCCGCGTCGCTGAAGTCGGCGCGCGAGTTCCAGCGCGTGGTGCCGTCGGTGCGCACGATGACGATCAACCTCGAGGTGGAGCAGATCCGCGACGAGCACGTGGGCGGGTTCCTGAAGGAGATCGTCCCGCAGTACCCCGAGGTCACGCTCTGCCTCGAGCTCAACGAGCGCTCCACCAAGGACATCGACGACGAGCTGCGCGCTCAGGCCGAGGTGTTCCGCGAGATGGGCATGCTCATCGCGCTCGACGACTACGGCAGCGAGGCGTCGAGCGTCGGCGCGCTCGTCAGCATCCCGATGGACATCCTCAAGATCGACCGGAGCCTCGCCGGCAACCTCGACGACACGAGGCAGCGCGAGGTGGTCCGAGCGCTCCAGGGCTTCAGCGACGCGTTCGAGTACTCGACCATCGTCGAGGGGGTCGAGGCGCAGGAGCAGGCCGAGATCCTCCTGCAGATCGGGGTGAAGCACGCGCAGGGCTTCTTCTACGGCCGCCCGGTGCCGTTCGCGCAGACCATGTCCCGGCTGAAGAACTCCGGCGACGCCGGCACGCTGGGCCGACCCAGGCTCGCCGAGCGCGGCAGGCTAGGCTGATGCCGTGTCGTCCCCTGCCTCCCGCGTCGGTGTCGCGGCTGCGATCGTGGCGCTCTTCGTGCCGGTCATCGCCTCGGTCCTGGTCGTGCTGAGCGTCCTCGGGCAGGGCGGCGTCGCCCCCGACAACCCCTTCGCCGGCAAGCCGCTGTTCTCCGACCCGGGCTCGAAGGCGGCGACGGCCGCGAACGCTGCCCGGGTCTCGGGCGACGAGGCGGATGCCGACACCTTCGGCAAGATCGCCGCCGTCCCGACCGCGGTCTGGCTGGTCCCCGAGAAGCACCCGATCGGCAAGGTCGGACCCTACGTGTCCGACATCGTGTCCCAGGCCGAGAACATGGGTCAGATGCCCGTCTTCGTCGTGTACGGCATCCCGAACCGCGACTGCGGCAACTTCTCGGGCGGCGGTCTCACCCCCGAGGAGTACCCGGAGTGGGTGAGCGAGATCGCGTCGTCGCTCGCGGGGAAGAGCTCCGTGGTCATCCTCGAGCCGGATGCGCTGGCCCTCGCCCACGAGTGCGCCAACGTCGACGAGCGACTCGGCGAGATCAACGCCTCCGTCGACACCCTCGTGCCCTCGGGGGCGACGATCTACATCGACGCGGGGCACTCCAACTGGGGCCCGGCGGCCGACATGGCCGACCTGCTGAACCGCGCGGGGGTCGCCAAGGTGCGCGGCTTCTCGACGAACGTCTCGAACTACAACACGACCGATCGGGAGATCGAGTACGCCTCCACCATCTCGGGCCTGACCGGCGGCGCCCACTTCGTCATCGACACCGGGCGCAACGGGAACGGCTCCAACGGCGAGTGGTGCAACCCCTCGGGCCGCGCGCTCGGCACCACGCCGACCCCGGCCCAGTCCGGATCCGCGCAGGACGCCGATCTCTGGATCAAGCCCCCGGGCGAGAGCGACGGCACGTGCAACGGGGGTCCGGCCGCGGGGGAGTGGTGGGACAAGGGAGCCCGAGAGCTCGCCACCGGAGCGGGCTGGTAGATCCCCCCTCGGACGCGTCACGCCCCGGGCGGCGACCGTTGGTACGATCATCGCAATGGAAACCAACGGGGAGCGCCGGGTCGCCGTCATCATCGAGGACGACGCCGACATCCGTCATCTGCTCGAGACGGTGCTGATGCAGGCCGGCTTCGAGGTCATCGCCACGGGCAACGGGCTCGACGGGGTCCAAGCCGTGCGTGCCTACGACCCCATCGTCACCACGCTCGACGTCAGCATGCCCGGCATCGACGGGTTCGAGGCGGCGAAGCGCATCCGCACCTTCAGCAACACCTACCTCGTCATGCTGACCGCCCGTGACGAGGAGATCGACACCCTCCAGGGCCTCGAGGCGGGTGCCGACGACTACCTCACCAAGCCGTTCCGCCCGCGTGAGCTCCGTGCCCGCGTCGAGGCGATGATGCGCAGGCCTCGCCAGGCTCTCGCCCCCGACGGATCGGGTCAGCCCGTGGCACCGCTGCCGCCCGGCCAGCAGGGCCCGGCCACGCCGTACCCCGCTGCGCAGCCGGGGTACGCCGCGCCCGCTCAGCCGACGGCTCCGCAGCAGCCCTACCCCGTGCAGTACCCGCCCCAGCAGCCGATGTACCAGGTGCCGCAGCAGGCGGGCCCGTACACGCCCTCCGGGGTCCCGGTGCAGCAGCCCGGCCAGCCGGTGGCGCCGCCGGTGTCCGAGCCCGTGGTCGCGCCCGAGCCCGTGGCGGAGGCGCCCGCTGCGCCGCACAGCTACGACATGGAGGACGGCTGGCTCCACCACAACGGGCTCTACGTCAACTCCGAGATGCGGCTGGCCGAGAAGGACGGCAAGCCCATCGACCTCACCCGCAGCGAGTTCGACCTGCTCAACGCGCTCATGGAGAGCCAGCGCCGAGTGCGCAGCAAGGCCGACCTGGCTCTCCTGCTGCGCGGCGAGAGCTACGTCACGGCCCACTTCGTCAGCGAGGCCGACAAGCGCGCCATCGAGGTGCACATGGCGAACCTCCGCCGGAAGCTCGCCGACAGCATCACGCAGCCGCGCTGGATCGAGACCGTGCGCGGTGTCGGCTACCGGCTGGCCGCCGCAGACGACTGATCCCGGGTCTCCTCAGTCGAGGATGACCCCGCGCCGCTCGGCGCCGCTGTGCTCCTCGACGTAGGCGACGAGCTCGGCGCAGGTGTGCTGACCCACCTCGTGCAGCCGCGCCAGGTGGCTCATGCAGCCGGCGATGTCCTGCTGCTTGACAGCCGTGTGCACCATGCCGGCGATGGCCTCGAGGGTCCACGCGCCGAGCATGGTGCTGGAGGAGCGGATCGACAGGCACACGACGTCCGCGTCCTCGAAGTCGCGGCTCCCCAGCGCTTTCATCAACCTCTGGGATCGGGTCTCCCAGAGGTTGATGAAGTCATGGATGAACCGCTCTCTCGCCGGCCCGTCGGTTGCGATCGTGTTGAGCAGCGACCGGAGGGTGGAGAGCTCGACGAACCTCCCTGCGGTCGTCGTCACACCTTGTACCCGCGGTAGCGGCGGAGGACACGACCGATCATGGTGAGGGTCTGCAGGATGGTGATGACACCGAGGATGGGCCATCCGATCCAGAGGATGGTCGACTGCACGAACGGGTCGAGCTGGAACCAGACCAGCACGAGGACCGCGACCACCAGGGCGATGATGATGAACGGCACGAGGTAGCTGTTGCCGCGACCGCGCTCGGCCTTGGCCTGCGCCGCCCAGTTGTCGGTCTGCTTGCGGGAGAGGAACTTGGTCCACGCCCGGATGAAGTGCCCGAGCCTGACCCACATGTAGATCTCGGCGGGGAACAGCGCCAGTGCGAAGAACAGGTCTCGGCCGCTGCGGTCGTGCATCGACAGCGCGGTGCGCGTGTTCAGCAGGATCGCGACCGCCGGCGGCACGAGCCAGATCGGCGAGAAGACGAACGCGCCGATCGAGAGCGAGGCGGCGAGGAGAATGAAGAACAGCACGCGCGTCACGAGGTTCGTGAGCATCGAGAAGTTCTCGAGCCACCGCAGACGCAGGTTGGGGTGGAACGGCTGACCCTTGGTGTCGCCGCGCTGACCGGGCCACATGAGCTCGATCGCGCCGAAGTTCCACTTCACCTGCTGGCCGTCGAGGCCGCGGAGGGTGGTCATGCCGCCCACGTCGGC
This sequence comes from Cnuibacter physcomitrellae, assembly GCF_014640535.1. NCBI lineage: Bacteria > Bacillati > Actinomycetota > Actinomycetes > Micrococcales > Microbacteriaceae > Cnuibacter > Cnuibacter physcomitrellae. The sequence continues at coordinate 1,430,616 of NZ_BMHD01000001.1, read as the reverse complement.
GCGGGCCTGGGCGGAGATCTTGGTGAGGTAGCCCGCGCTCTTGATCTGCAGCGAGAGCAGCGAGTCCTCCACCTCCGAGTCCTTGACCCACGGGGTGTTCTGGTGGTTCTCGACCATGATCTGGCGGAGCGCCTTGGTGGAGAAGATGGAGAACTGGCCGCCGAGCACCGCCATGTTGCGGCCCTTCAGCATGTTCTGCATGTTGAACGCGGCGAACTGGAAGCGCTGACCGGTGATGAGGAACTTCGCGATGAAGCCCTTGATCGGCTTCTCGTCGATCGAGAAGATCGCGGAGATGCCGCGGATGCGGGAGTCGGACTGGATCTCCTCGGCCAGGCGCTCCACCGCATCCGGGGCCGCCGTGGTGTCGCCGTCGACGCCGAGCAGGAAGTCGCAGCCCTCGACGAGCTGGTACCCGTAGTTCAGGGCGCCGACCTTCTTGTCCTTGTTCTTGCCGATGTCGTGGACGTAGACCTCGGTGAACTGCTCGATCCCGTCGACCTCCTTGAGGTGCGGGCCGGCGTACTGGGCCGCGATCTTCACGGTGTCGTCGGTGGTGTTGTTGACGACGACGTGGATGACGTCGGGGAGGCGGGTCTGCGCGAGGAGCGACTCGATCACCTCGCCGATCGACTCCGCCTCGTTGTAGGCGGGGATGATGCAGCCGATGGTCGGCCGGTAGCTGGGGAGGGACTCGACCGACTCGATGAAGTCGTTCGCGAACTCGTCGGTGACGTCGGCGAGGTCGCTGCGGTCCGTCACGTACGGGTTGCTGTTGTCTGCCATGGGTCCAGTGTGACGCACGCACCGCGGGTTCGTCTCGGATGCGGGCAAGGTTCCGATCAGGATCGGCTCAAGAATCGAGGGGCTCGCCTTGAGGTGATCCTGAGCATCGTCCGCCGGACGGGCAACTGACCTAGGCTGGTGGCGACAGGTGGCTGCAGACCACCGGTGCGTCGAGAACGGAAGGCCGTCGATGAGACGTCGGATCAGCTCACCACGGGCGCGGGTGGCGCGCGCCGTCGCCGCGGCGGCCCTCGCCGTCGCCTCCACGGTCGCGCTGGCCGGCTGCGGCACCGCCCCGTGGGACCAGACGCAGTTCAACACGAACGCCGCGGGTCCGTCCGCGAGTCCGGTCATCCCGAGCACGGCCCCGGCCACGATCACGCCGATCGTGAACGAGCTGGCCACGGGGTCGACGCAGCACCAGCTGCAGGCGGGCGACATCTCGCTCACCGTCAACTACTGGTCGACGCTCAACATGGGGGAGTGGACCCCGGAGGCGAACAAGCCGATCAGCTTCTCCATGGTGGGGTCGCTCGGCTCCGACCAGGGGCAGCAGATCTACCTCTCGCGCGTGACCCTCACGCCGTCGGTGGACGGCGCCGACGGGGCGCTCAGCGCACCGCAGGCCCTCTCCGATCAGGCCCCCATCGCTCCCGGGTACCTGGTGAAGAACCCGTACAGCTACAGCCAGACCTTCATCATCCCCGCGGTCGACCCGGCGGCGACCTCGATGACCCTGTCCTTCACGTACGAGATCCTGCTGCAGTCGACGCCCACCTCGTCGGAGTACGCGAAGCAGACGGCGTACGACCAGCTCACCATCGCGCTCGCGACCTGATCGCCCGACCCGCTCGCGGGCGGCTCAGGATCGCGGCAGCGCTCCGGGGTGCGTGACGTCGGTGCTGCCGAGCACGATGCGGTTGCCGCCCTGGGCGCGGGCCTTCTCCGTGGCCTCGTCGAGGGCCTTGCGCAGCACGGGCAGGCTGTAGCCGAACATGTCGGTGTCGACCACGCCGAAGCTCGCGGTGGCGCGGAGAGAGCGCTCGGGGTCGATCGGCTCGTCGACGAGCGCCGTCTGCAGCCGGATGGCGAGCCGCTCCGCGTCGCTGGCCGCGGTCGTGACCATGACGATGACGAACCGTCCCGCGCCGGGGTGGCCCAGCAGGGCCGTGGTCGGGGTGTGGTGCCTGATCATCTGCGCCACCGAGCGGATGGCGGTGTCACCGAAGTTCCGGCCGAACGCGGTGTTCATCTGCGGCAGGTTGTCGACGTCCATCGCCACCATGGCCAGCCGGTCCCGGTTGAACGCCGCCCGCTCCACCTGGTCGGCCCACTGCTGCATGAACGAGGAGGCGGAGAGGACGCCGACCGTCGAGTAGACGCCGACGGTCACGTCCCCCAGCGCTCGAGCGCCTGAGCGCTCGGCCTGCATCACGGAGACGGCGACCGTGCCGAGGACCACGAGGATCACCGTGACGATCGTCGCGACCGGGGTGCCGAAGTAGGTCTGGAACGTCGGCGAGTCGGGTCCCGCCGCGATGAAGAGCACGAGGCGGGCCAGGGTGAAGAGAGCGAAGAACAGCATGCCGATGCCGAGCACGCGTGCGTTCAGGTTGCGCCGCATCCTCGACCTCAGGGTCTCGAGGCCCGTGAGGACGGCGAACGCGGCGACGCCGGTGAACAGCGGGATCGATCCGGCCCAGATCCCGTTCGGGCCCTCGAGCGCGGTGAGCACGAGCTCGAGGGCGGCCGCGGCGAACGCGATCCACAGCAGGCTCCGGTGTCGCCCGTTGAAGAGCCGGCTGCCCGACCAGATCGCCGCGATCGACAGGAGGTAGGTCGCGTTGGCGATCGCGTTGATCCACCACTGCTCGGGGGCGACCGCCCACATCGAGTAGCAGATCGCCGAGAGCATCCCGCTGATGAATCCCAGGCTCCAGACCCTGCCGGAGGGATCGTTGCGCCGCATCGCCGTGTTCAGCACGAAGATGAGGCCGCAGAGCACGATGACGAGGCCGCTGACGAGGAGCACGCTGGCGAGGTCGACCTTCACAGCCCGGGCCTCCTCTCGGTCGCGGGGCCGATCCGCGGACGGGGGGCGCTGCTTCGGATTCTACTGCGGAGCGTCACGCCTGCACCGTGTCCTCGAGGCCCTGGTCACGTCGACGCGGGAGAGTCGCGGTGAACACCGTGCCCACGCCGAGGGTGCTCGACACCGTCAGCTCTCCGCCGTGCCTGCGGATGATGTCCCGGCTGATCGACAGGCCCAGCCCCGATCCGTGGATGGTCGAGTTGCGCACGCCCTCCGCTCGGAAGAAGCGGTCGAAGAGCTTCGTCTGCTCGACGTCCGACAGCCCGATGCCGGTGTCCTTCACAGTGAGGCTGACGCTGTCCTCGGTGGTCTCGGCCGCCACGACGACACGGCCGTTCTCCCGGTTGTACTTGATGGCGTTGCTCAGCAGGTTGTCGATCACCTGACGGAGGCGGAAGCCGTCGGCCTCCAGCATGATGGGCCCCTCGACGTCGTCGACGAGCCGGATGCCGCGCTCGTCCGCGGCCGGGCTCTGGGCCTGGATGGCCTGGCTCACGATCTCGGCGAGCTCGCACCGATGGAACGACATCGCGATCTGCTGCTCGGTGCGGCTCGCCGCCGTGAGGAGGTCCGCGACGAGCGCGAGCAGGCGGTCGGCGTTCGACGACGCCACCTGCAGCATCGACCGCGTCGACGGGTCGAGGGTCTCGTCGTCGAGCGCGAGCTCGAGATAGCCCAGGATGCTCGTCAGCGGTGTCCGCAGCTCGTGCGACACCGAGGCCACCAGGTCGTCACGAGCCTGGATGGCGTTGAGCTCGCTCGTGACGTCGCGGGAGATCACCACGGCGCCGTCCAGGTCGCCGTCGAAGGTGGTGAGCCGCCGACCGGCGACCGAGAGCGCGATGCGGTGGCCGCCGGGCTCGCCCAGCCACATGATCAGGTCGTCGAAGCGCTCGCCGCGCATCGCGCGCTCCGTCGGCAGCTCCCGCGCCTCGAGAGGACTGGTGCGGTCGGCCCCGTACGCTCGGAGGTCGCTCGCGGGGCCCTCGAGGACCTGGAACTCCGCGCGCAGCCGCCGCGCCGACGTGTTGGAGATGGTCTCCTTGCCGTCCTTGTCGAACGCCACGACGCCGAACGTCACGGCGTTCAGCACCTCGTCGAGGGTCTGCTCCTGTCGGCGCGCCCGCCGGAGGGCCACCTCGAGGAGGTCGGCCTGCTGGCGCAGCAGCCCTCGCTGGGCGTCCATGCGGCTCGTCGTCCCGAACGTCGCCGCCGCGACGAACGTCAGCGTCACCGGCAGCACGAGCAGCGCGGGGATGCTCGCGATGGAGACCGTGGTCCCCATGAAGAAGGTGCTGACCCACAGGGCGAGCGACGACGTCGCCACGCTGACGACCGCGCCCACCACGCCGAAGTAGCTCGAGAGCCAGATCACGGGTAAGACCAGCAGCAGCCCGGCCCCCAGGGACATGTTCCCGGACCGGACCAGGATCACGGCGAAGATGTCGATCAGGGGCAGCAGCGCGATCCAGTACCGGTGGAGGCTCGCCCACGGCACCAGCGCCGCGACGCCGGTGAGCACGAAGACGGTGGCCATCCCCGCGAAGAACACGGGGTTGAGGATCGACTCGGGCTGGAACAGGAACGCCGCCACCACGACCAGCAGAAGTGCGCCCGCAACCAGGAGCTGCGACTGGAAGACCGCCCGCTCCATCCGGGACCGGCGGGCGGCCTCGGTGGAGTCGCTCCCCTGGCTCATGGCATGAGCGTACAAGACAGCTCCTCTACACTGGAGCGGGGTGCTCTGGACGCGCCCGGCATGCGGGGGGTCATGCACATGTCAGCGCAGATCGCCACCGATCCCGACGCCCTCGCCACCAGCAGAGCGATCGGCCGTGCGGCGCTGTGGTTCTCCTCCTCGATGCTCGGCGTGACGGCGCTCATCGACCTGGCGTTCATCCCCTTCACCGGTCGCGTCGACATCCTTCTCGCAGTGGCCGCGCTCGTGGTGATCGCGCTCGCGGTCGCGGCGGCGCTGTCGAGCCGGTCCGTCCGGCGCGCGCTCTGCTGGACCGTCGTCGCCGCGGTCGCGCTGTTCGGCTACGCCTCGATCGTGACCAACGTGTCGGTCGTCTTCCCGGGTTCCACCCCCTCGAGCGACTACGTCCTGGTCTCGATGCCCACGCTGGCCGTGCTGCTGTGCGGGGTGGCGATCCGCTCGCTGAAGGGCGCGCTGCTCGTGGGCACGGTCGCCTTCGTCCTCGGGCACGGCCTCGTCCTAGTCGCGGCCACCCTGCAGGGCATGCCGCTCGCGCTCGACGTCCCGGTCGTGGCGTCGTGGGTCGGGCTGGCGCTGCTCGTCATCGCGTTCTGGCACGCCCGGGGCATCACCGTCCGCGGCGCCGCCGTGATGGGTGCGGCGGGATACGACGAGATCGCCTCGGCCACCGCCGGGCGCTTCGCCGGAGCCGCCGCGGAATGGCTCCGCGAGACCGTCCTCGAGGATCTCCGCGCCCTCGCCGCCGCCACGCCCGGCCCGCTCGGTCCGGACCGCGCCGCGGCACTCCGCCGGCACCTCGCCGACCTCGACGACATCGGCCCCATCCTCGAGGAGTCGACGCTCGCCGTCGTCCCGCCCGCCGCGGTGACCCCGGCGATGCTGGTCGAGGTGCGGGAGCACGCGGCCCGGCGCGGGGTCCGCGTCGCGCTGGTGGGACAGCTCTCGGCGGTGACGGAGCTGTCGTCGGCGGCGTCGCGGCGCCTCCAGGCCACGATCGAGGAGTGCCTCGACAACGTCGCGCAGCACTCGGGCGTCGACGAGGCGGAGATCGCCGTGATGGACGGCGAGTCCGAGATCAGCGTCATGGTGTCGGATGCGGGAGCCGGCTTCGAGCCCGAGCCGGCCGTCCTCGACGGACCGGCCGGACTCCGTTCGCGCCTGCTCGAGCGACTCGGCGATGCACGCGCGTCGGTGCAGATCTGGGCCCGGCCGAGCGCCGGCACGGCCGTCTTCCTCACGGTGGGTGTGCGGTCGTGAGCCGCCCGAGCACCGCTCGTCCCGTCGAGCCGACGTCGTCCCTGCGCAGACCGCCGTGGACCGTGAAGGCGGTCGACCTCGATCCGCTCGGGTCGGTCACGGCGAGCCGTTTCGCCATCATGGTGGGCGCGGTGTCCCTGCTCTGCGCGGTCGGGCTCACCCTCACGACCACCGAGCAGATCTCCTCCTGGCCGCTGGCCGTGCTGGCGGTCCTGATCCTCGCCGGCGGCTACGTCTGGCTGGTGCTGCGGGCCTTCGGCGACGGGGTCGGTCTCACGACGGTGGAGGCGGCGGTCGGCTACGGCCTGGTGGCGGCGTCCGCGGTGCTCTCCTCGGTCGGTCAGCTCGGATCGAACGTGCACATCCGGGACGACTGGGGGCTCATGGCCGTCGGTCTGGTGCTGGTGGCGCTGGCTCCCTTCCGATCGCCGCGCGAGATCCTCGGATACACGGTGCTGTCGGTGGCGCTGGCGACGGGGCTCGCCGTCGTCAGCTCCCTGACCGGGCTCGCGACCGTCGATCTCGTGCCGTCGCTGCCCATCGTCCTCATCGCCGTGGCGCCCGCGGTGGGCTTGGGCGCCGGGTCGGTGGCGTACGCCCGGACGCTGGCGAGCAGCCTCTACGAGGAGACGCGCACGCAGGAGACCCTGCGCGTGACGTCGACCGCCGACGCGCGCCGCGCCTTCGCCGCCGACGACGTCATCGGTGGGATCGGCGCCCTCCGGGAGAGTGTCGTCCCGTTCCTGGCCCGCCTCGACCGGACCGGGGTGGTCGAGGCGGACGACGTGCGTCTGGCCGGCGAGCTCGCGAAGGCCTTCTCCCTCTCGTTGAGCGCCCCGCGCGGCCCCGAGCCGCTCTCGATCAACGTGGGCACGCTCGAGGATCCCGACGGCCTCCTGGCCGCCGTGCCCGAGAACGCCCGGGCCGCTCTGCGCGCCCTCCTCGTGGCTGCCGCGGTGTCCGCGCACGGGACGCGCGAGGGCATCCGCCTCGAGGCCAGCGCGGCGACGGGGAGCGTGGCCGTGACGATCGAGAGCCCCGATGCCCGTGCCCTCCGCGCGGAGCTCATGCCGTACATCCGGCTCATGAAGCTGGTGCTGCCCGGCACCGACCACGCCGTGGTCGACGGGGAGCTGCGTGTCGCCTGTCCTCTCGGCGGGTAGGATGCTTCGGCCGGGCACGGGAGGGGGACGCAGCGTCCCTGATCTCACGATGGCGGCCGTCGCGAGCGATCGTGGTGGCCTCGCTCGGCGCCAGGAGACGGGGGTCGGGTGAGCGGCTACGGTGATCACGAGGTGCAGAGGCGCACGCGACTGCGTGCCCCCGAGGTGCGTCAGCGCGTGCTCGACGTCGCGCTGGACCGGGTGGGCAGCCTCGGCATGACGGTGGGCTTCGAGCACATCATGATGGACGACCTCATCCGCGAGGCGGACGTGTCGCGGTCGTCCACGTATCGGCTCTGGGACTCCAAGGAGGCCTTCGTTGCCGACCTGATGGTCGAGATCGCTCGGAAGGCCGCGACCAGTCTCGTCGACGAGAGCACGATGGAGATCTGCGTGCGGATCCTGCTCGAGAACGTCGAGCTGGTGGCCACCGCCGACGGTCGTCACCGGATCGTCCTCGAGACCATCCGGGTCGCCCTGCAGCACAACTACGCGTCCGTCGTGTCGTCGGTGGAGTGGCAGTCGTACGTGTCGCTCACGGCGGCCCTGCTCGGGCGGGTCGACAACGCCGCCCGCGAGGAGATCACCGACGCGCTCCGGTCGGGGAGCGACGCGTTCGTGGAGCAGATGGCGGCGTTCCACAAGTGGTTCGCCGAGCTCCTCGGGTTCCGGATCCGCCCCGAGTGGGCGGGCGACTACCGGCCCTACGCGGCTCTGGTCTCGGCGATCGTCGAGGGCCTCGGCATCCGCCAGATCGCCAACCCCGCGATCGTGCTCGCCACCTACCGCGGGCCGGCCACCGTGCGCCCCGATCCCGAGTGGACCCTCGCCAGCACGGGGCTGCTCGCGGTGTTCGAGAGGTTCATGGAGACGGACCCCGACTTCGACCTCGCGGTGGCGCTGGCCGAGATCGACGCTCTCCGAGACTCCGCGGCCTGACCCGACCGGACCGCCCCGGGTGCGGCCGGCGACGAGGATCCCGGCCGCCCGGGTTCCGTGGAGGTTCGCTCGATAGCGTCGAGGGGTGACGACCATCGCCGCCACCCTATCCGCCCCCCGATCCGCGGGATCCGTCGCGAACGCCGTCGCCGCGGAAGGGGAGGAGCTCGGCGGGCTGGTCGGCTTCGCCGCCGGGGTGATCGACGCGATCGGCGAGGTGGGCGTCGGAGCGCTGACGTTCGCCGAGACGGTCTTCCCGCCGCTGCCGAGCGAGGTCATCCTGCCGTTGGCCGGCTTCCTCTCGCAGACCGGCCGCCTCAACCTGGTGTGGGTGATGGTGGCGGCGACCCTCGGCGCGTACCTGGGCGCCCTGCTGCTGTACTGGCTCGGAGCGATCGTGGGGGAGGAGCGCTCCATCCGCCTGCTCTCGAAGCTGCCCCTGGTCGACCGCGACGACTTCGAGAAGGCGAGCGGATGGCTCGCCCGCCACGGCAGGTCCTCGATCTTCTTCGGGCGGCTGATCCCGGGCGTCCGCAGTCTCATCTCGCTCCCGGCGGGCGCCCAGCGGATGAACCTCGTCGTGTTCAGCGTCTTCACCCTCCTCGGCACGGTGCTCTGGAACGGGCTGCTCGTGGGCCTCGGCGCAGCGCTCGGCACGCAGTACGAGCTGATCGACCGCTACTCGCAGTGGCTCGACATCGCCGTCTACACGGCCATCGGAGCGGTGATCGTGTGGCTGGTCGTGCGCCGCATCCGCCGGGGGCGCCGCGAGCGGGCGGGCGCCGAGCGACGGACTTGACCCTCACGTAGCGTGAGGCGCGATCGTGGTGGTCATGACCGACTACTACGACGCCTTCGAGGTGAGCCCCGTCCCCGTTCCCGGACCCGACGTGGTCGCCCCCGAGCTGTTCCGCGGCATCTACGGGATGCCCTCCTTCGTCACCGCCCCGTCCGCCGACCTCGAGGCGTCGATCGGGTTCTGGACCGGCGGCCTCGGCTTCTTCGTGCTCTTCAGCGTGCCCGGCCGCCTCGTGCACCTGCGCCGATGGATGTTCCAGGACGTGCTCCTCGTCCCGGCCGACCCGACGTCGGCGGCCCCTGCCCCCTCCGCAGCGGCCACCTCCACGGTCAGCTTCGCGGGCCTGCTCGGCCAGATCGACGAGCTGGCGGAGGCGTGCCGAACGATCGACGCCGACTCCGTCGTCGCCGTGCGCGACACCCCCTGGAACACGCGCGACCTCGAGGTGAGGACGCCGGAGGGGCTGCGTGTGGTCGTCACCGCCGCGAAGCCGTTCGATCCCGCAGGGGAGGCGGCGGCGGGCCTGGCGGCCATCGGCATCACCCCGCCGGGCGAGGGTGGGAGGACGCGCGGCCGGCGTGAGAATAGAGAGCATGTCCGATGACGCCGCCGAGGCCCAGCTCACCGTCGGCGAGGCGGCGGCTCGGCTCGGCGTCACGGTGCGGACCCTCCACCACTGGGACGAGGTCGGCCTGGCCGGCCCGTCGTCGCGGTCGGCGACCGGGTACCGGCTCTACACCTCCGCCGACCTGGAGCGCCTGCGTCGCATCGTCGTCTACCGCGAGCTCGGACTCGGGCTCGACGCGATCCGTGCGCTGCTCGACGATCCGGACTCCGACGTGGTGGCCTCCCTGCGGGCGCAGCGCGCCGACCTCAGGGCGAGGGTCGAGCGCCTCACCGCGCTCGACGGCGACCTCGCCCTCATGATCGACGCCCACGAGCGCGGCCCGCTGCTCGACCCCGCCCAGCAGACTGCGCTCTTCGGCAGCGAGTGGGACCCGCGCTGGCCCGCGCAGGCGCGCCGCCGGTACGGCGCGACGACCCAGTGGCAGCAGTTCGCCGAGCGCTCGGCGCGACGGGACGCCGCCGAGTGGGAGGTGATCGCGCAGAGCACCCGGGAGCTCGACCACGAGCTCGCCGCGGCGATGCGCTCGGGCGTCGCGCCCGGCAGCCCCGAGGCGCAGGCCCTCGTCGAGCGTCATCGCGAGGTGTTCTCCGCGTACTTCCCGATCACACGCTCGATGCAGGTGTGCCTCGCCCGGCGCTACGAGGCGGATCCCGCGTTCGCGGCGCACTACGCCCGACTCGAGCCGGGACTCGCCTCCTGGTTCCGTCTCCTCGTCGACGCCTCCGCTCGCGCCCACGGGATCGATCCCGAGACGGCCACCTGGGAGTGAGGGCGACGGGTCAGCGGTAGGTCTTCACCACCGACCAGAGCTGCCCGTTCTGCACCACGTCGACCACGAGGCTGTCGCCCGACTCGTCGGTCGCCTGGAAGCGCCACGCCACCACCCGGGGCGGATGCGTGGACCAGTAGAACCAGTCGGGCTCGGTCGGGGTGTCGGAGACGCGCCAGCGCCGCCGGCGCCACAGCATCCGCACCGGCACCTCGTCCTCGAACCAGATCGTCGCTGCACTGTCGGTGTCGATCAGGGTCATCGTTCCCCTCCCTCGTCTCGAACGTGTGTTCGAATGTACGACGCTCGCGCGCGACACGCCAAAGGCTCGGGGCCGCGAGAGAATGGGGCCGATGGATGAGCGACGTGTCGACGAGGTGGCCTCCCGCCTCCGTGCCGCCGGATGCGTCTTCGCCGAGGACGAGGCGGCGCTCCTCCTCGATGCCGCGACGGTCGCTGCCGGCGAGGAGATGGAGAGAGCGCGCCTCGACGAGCCGGCACTCGAGCGGATGGTCGCGGAGCGCGTCGCGGGCAGGCCGCTCGAGGCGATCCTGGGCTGGGCGGAGTTCGCCGGCCTCAGGGTGCTCGTCGACGACGGCGTCTTCGTGCCCCGCCGCCGGACCGAGGTGCTCGCCCGAGCGGCCGCGCGAGGGCTCCGCGACGGGGGCGTCATCGTCGACCTGTGCTGCGGCACGGGGGCCGTGGGGGCCGCGCTCGCGGAGTCCGCTCGGCGTGACGGCCTGGCGGTGACCCTCGTCGCCTCCGATCTCGATCCCGCCGCGGTCGCGAACGCCCGCCGCAACCTCGAGTCCCTGGGGGCCACCGTCGTCGAGGGCGACCTCTTCGGGGCGCTGCCCGCGGAGCTGCGGGGAGGGATCGACGTGCTCGCGGTGAACGCACCGTACGTGCCCACCGCGGGCATCTCCACCATGCCGCCGGAGGCGCGCGACCACGAGCCGCTGCTCGCTCTCGACGGCGGATCCGATGGGCTCGACGTCCACCGGCGGGTGGCCGCCGGGGTCGCCGAGTGGCTCGCTCCGGGCGGACTCGTCGCGATCGAGACCAGCGAGTCGCAGGCCGAGGGGACCGCCGCCCTGCTCGCCGCCGCCGGCCTCGAGGTCTCCGTCGTCCACGACGACGACCTCGACGGCACCGCCGTCCTCGGGCGTCGGGTCGGCTCCGTCGCGGCGGCCACCGCCGGTCCCACCCCACGGGGAACGGGGCCCCGGTGACGCGGATCGGAGCCTCGGAGCCGTCCGCCGTGCCTCCGCCATGGCGAGGGTTCGAGCGAGGGGAGCGGGAGTACCGGCGCATCGTCGTGGCCCTGTTCGCCGCCGGATTCGCCACCTTCGTGCAGGTCTTCGACGCGCAGGCGGTGCTGCCGAGCGTGCGCGCCGACTTCGGGGTCTCGACCGCGCAGTCGGCGCTGATGGTGTCGGCGACCACGATCGGGCTGGCGCTCTCGGTGCTCCCGTGGTCGTGGCTCGCCGACCGCATCGGCCGCACCACCGCGATGCGACTGTCGCTGACCGTCGCGACGGCGCTGTCGCTGCTCGTGCCCGCCATGCCGGGCTACGAGGAGGTGCTCGCCCTGCGGCTGCTCGTGGGTGTGGCGCTCGGCGCGGTGCCGGCGCTCGCCGTCGCCTACCTCGCCGAGGAGCTCCACGTCTCCTGGGTCGCGGTGGCGGCCGCGACCTACGTGTCGGGCAACACGATCGGCGGCATCGTGGGCAGGCTGGTGGCCGGCCCGCTCTCCGAGACGGTGGGCTGGCGACTCGGCACGCTCGCCGTCGCCCTCATCGGGGTGATCGCCGCGGTCGCGTTCTGGGTCCTCGTGCCGCCCGCGCGCGGCTTCTCGCGGCAGGCGGCGGGCGCGCATCCATTCGTCAGGCGTGTGCTGACCCAGCTCGGGGATCCGGTGATGGTCACCCTGTACGTGCTCGGCTTCGCCATCATGGGCACGTTCGCGGCGGTCTACAACTACCTCGGGTTCCACCTCATCGGCCCGCCGTTCGGCGTGCCGGAGGTGCTCGTCAGCCTCCTCTTCGTCGCCTACCTCGCGGGGACGGCGGCGAGCCGGATGGCGGGCGCGCTCGTGCGCCGGGTCGGGCCGCTCGTGCCCGTGCTCGGCGGATTCGGGGTCATGCTGGCCGGGCTCGGTCTGCTGGCGGTGCCGGTGCTCTGGGTGGAGATCGTCGGGCTCGTGGTGTTCACGGTGGGGACCTTCACGGCGCATCCCGTGGCCTCGGGGCTCAGCGGGCAGCTCGCGCGCATCGGCCGGGCTCAGAGCACCGCGCTCTACCAGCTGGCGTGGCTGGCGGGCACCGCCTTCTTCGGCTGGGCGATCGGCCTCGTCTTCGACGCCGACGGATGGGGGATCGTGCTGCTCGTGCTCGCCGGCGTCTGCGTCGTCTCGGCGCCCCTGGCCGCCGTCGGGCTCGGGGTGCTGCTCCGTCGCCGCTCGCCCGTCGGCGGAGGGGAGGGGTCCCGCGATGACTGACGAGACCGTGCCGGGAGGTGCTGTCGTGGTGGAGGGCGTGCCCCTCGAGGGTGGCGTGCACTGCGAGACGACGACCGCGGGCGTGCTGCTCGGGCATGCGGGGCTGAGCCTGTCGGAACCCCTGCTGTTCGGTCTGGCCGGGGGCCTCTCCTTCGTCTACTGGGACTCGAAGCGTCAGGATGTGCCGTTCCTCGGTGGACGGGTGAAGCCGTTCCTGCTCACGCAGAACCTGGCCGCGCGGCTCGGGGTGACGCTCCGCGTGCAGGAGACCGCCTCGGCCCGGAAGGCGTGGGATGAGGTGCGCGCGTCGATCGACGAGGGCGTCCCGGTCGGTCTGCAGCTCGACAGCCACGACCTGGAGTACTTCTCCTCCCGCGTGCACTTCGCCGGTCACATCGTCGCCCTGTACGGCTACGACGCGGCTGAGGCGTACCTGGTCGACACCGCCCAGCAGGGCGGCGCCGTCCGGACCAGCCTCGACAGCCTCGCGAGAGCGCGCGCCGCCCGCGGGCCGATGTCGGCCCGTCATCGGATGTTCTCGATCGATCTCGGCGATCGGGATGAGGTCGGCGACCGCGTCGCGTCGGCCATCGTCCCGGCCATCGCCGACTGTGCGGCCGAGTTCCTCGACCCGCCCATCGCGAACGTGGGCCACCGGGGCATCCGCACGGCGGCGCGGCGGGCGCCGACCTGGCTCGATCGGGTGGCGGATCCGGGCCGGGACCTGCCGAGGATGTCGATGATGATGGAGCGCGCCGGGACCGGCGGCGCGCTGTTCCGCAACCTCTATCGGGACTTCCTGACCGAGTGCCTCGACCGGCTGGAGAAGCCTGCGCTCGCCGACGCCGTCGAGCGCGGCCGCGATCTCGTCGCCCGATCCGCCGAGCTCTGGGCGACGACCGCGCACCTCATCGACCGCGCCGGTACGACCCTGGCTCGGGAGGATCTCGCCGAGGCGGCGGCCACCCTCGACCGCATCGCCGACGTCGAGACCGAGGCGATGACCGTCCTGAGCACGCTGCGCCGCGCCTGAGGGTCAGGGCACGCGCATCTGGGTCGCGAACTCGTCGATGAGGAACTCGTAGTACGCCGGGGCGTCGGAGACCACGTTGACGAACTGACCGCCGAGCTCGAACGACACCGCGCCGAAGAGGTGCAGCCACATGTCGACGCCGACCACGAGCTGCTCCGCCAGCTCGGGCGCGCCGAGCGCCGCCGCCACGCCCTCCATCGCGTGGGCGGCCGCCGCCGAGCCCGCGGTGGCCGGAGGGCCGTATCCGGCCGCGATCACATCGACCAGGAGCCGGGTGAGCACGAGACCGACCATGCTCGCGGGGGCGATGGTGTCGGGCGGGGCGGCGTATCCGGGCACCGGGGTGCCGTAGATGAGCGAGTAGCGCTGGGGGTTCGCCAGGGCCCAGGCGCGCACGGTGAGCACCACCGAGCGGAGTCGGCCGCGCAGGTCGTCGCGGGGCACCTCGGCCTCGGCGGTCTCGACGCTGGTGCCGAGGTCGGTGTAGGCGTCGATGATGAGCATCGTGAGCAGCGCGTCGCGGCTGGGGCAGTAGCGGTACACCGCCGACGAGACCACCCCGAGCTCGCGCGCGATCGCCCGCAGCGACAGGCCGGCCGCGCCCACCTCGCCGAGCTGGCGCAGGGCGATGGTGCGGATGCGGTCGAGCGTCTCGACGCGCGCCCTGGCCCGAGGCCCCAGCGGCGCCTCGGCGGATGCGGTGTCGACCATGCGGGGGAGTCTATCCGAGACCGGGTGACACAAGAGAGAGCACTGCTCTTGTTCTTTCCGACGCGGAACACTACGCTCGGCGATACCGAGAGCACCGCTCTCGATCTACTCGAGAGGACAGGACATGAAGCTCGTCATCGGAGCCGGTCTCATCGGCACCCGCGTCGCCCGCCGGCTCGCCGCGCAGGGTGAGGACGTCGTCGTCGCCACCCGTTCCGGCACCGCCGTCCCGGTCGAAGGCGGTGCGGGCGCGATCCGCTCGGTGCGGGCCGATGCCGCGGATGCGGAAGCCCTCATCCGCGCGGCCTCGGGCGTCACCACGATCGTCCTCGCCTCGAACCCGGCGCAGTACCACCGCTGGCCGGAGCTCTGGCCGCCGGTCTTCGATGCCACGCTCGCCGCGGCGACCCGCTCCGGTGCGGACCTCGTCGTCATGGGCAACCTCTACGCCTACGGCGAGGGCGCTCGGATGCCGATGGCCGAGCACGACCCGCTCCTCACCACCGAGCAGAAGGGGCTGGTGAGGAAGGCGGGGTGGGAGCGCATCCTCGAGGCGCACCGGCGCGGCGACCTCCGCGCGGTCGAGGTGCGGGCGAGCGACTACTTCGGCCCCGGCAGCGGCGCGACCGCGCAGCTGGGCGAGCGCTTCTTCGGACCGCTCCTGGCGGGACGGCGCCCACGTGTGGTGGGCGACCCGCGGATGCCGCACAGCTGGGCCTACCTCGACGACATCGCCGACACCGTGGTCGCCGCCTCGACCTACGCGGGGGAGTGGGGGCGGGCGTGGCACGTGCCGAGCGCCGAGCCGCTCAGCCGGGTGGAGATCGCCGCCCGCGTCGCCGCTTTCACCGGCCGGGACGTGGGGGTTGCCTCGTGGTCGCCGACGACGCTCCGGGCGCTCGGTCTCGTCTCCCCGTTCCTCCGCGCGGTCGTCGACTCCTCGTACCAGTTCACGGCCCCGTTTGTCGTCGACGCCCGCGAGACGGAGCGCGAGCTCGGCGTCAGCGCGACCCCGTGGGACGTGGCGCTCCCCGCCACCCTCGCCTCCCTCGCCCCGTCCCTCCCCGCCCCCGTCACGCGCTGAGCCCCCCGCCCGCCCGCCCGCCTTCCGGGGTTTCGCGGCCTGTTTGGCGTTTCGCGCGCCCATTGACCACGCGAAACGCCAAACAGGCAGCGAAACCCCGGCGGCGGTGGTGCCGCGCACGTCCCTCGCCCGGCCTGCGTGGCCCGGCCGGCCCGGCTGGAAGGCCCGGTCTGCGCGGACCGCCGGCCCGTGTGGACCTCCCGGCCCGCGTGGACCGCCCTGCCCGCGGGGACCGCCCGGCCCGCGTGGACCGCCCTGCCTGCGTGGACCGCCCGGCCTGCGTCGGCCGCCCGGCCTGCGTGGACCGCCCGGCCTGCGTCAGGCGACCGGCGGGCGTCAGCCGACCGGTCGGATGAGATCACTACCGTCGGGGGAGCCGCGGAGGGAGACGCCGACGGCTTCGTCGGGCCGCACCACGGCGATCCAGTCGATCTCGTCGGTCCGTCGCCGCTCGAACTCCGCCTCCGCCGCGGCGAGCGCCTCCCCCTCCGTGAGCGCCCCGCGCTCGGTGAGCGCCTCCCGCTCGGCGAGTGCGGCGGCACCAGCCACCGCCGCCACACCAGCCACCGCGGCGACGGCGGCGGGCAGCACCACGACCGCGCTCACCGTCGGCCGCCCCTCGGGGAGGGCCGCGCGTGCCGCGAACTCGCTGCGCACGCGCCCGACCACCGCGCGGACGCCGGACTCGGTGGACAGCACGCCCGGCGCCCTCCGCACGACGAACCGTCCCTCCGGCAGACGCCACACCTCGGCCGGCGCCACAGCCCCCGTGCGCGCCCCGGCCCCGGGCCCACGCGCGTCCGTCTCCTCGAGCGTCACGGCGATCGCGCGAGCGAGGTGGAGCGACAGATCGTTCGCGAGGTCGACGCCGTACGCCCGGCGCAGCGGGATCCACAGATCGACGCCGATCACCAGGAACGGTCCGTCCAGCCTCCGCCCCTCGTGCCCGCGGGGGATGGCGTCCGGATACGGCCGGAACCCCGACCCGGTGGGCATTCTGCGGCGGTGCTGCGCCTGGATCCCGAGCATCGCGGCCTCGACGATCACCGTGAAGACCACGTTCATGCCCGTCGTGATGGCGGTGTTGAAGACCGTGGCGAAGACCTCGGAGGTGGGTCCGAGGGCGAGGTACACGACGCTGCGCGGGGCGAGGTAGGCCAGGTGGAGTCCGAAGACCACCGCCATGACCCTGGCGCCGACGTAGCTGCGCAGCGGCCCCCGCAAGCACTCGATCAGAGCGAGCAGCGAGAAGGCGGCGAGCGCCGTCCCCTTCTCGACGGCGCCGGCGTACTTGGTCCCGTACTCCGAAGGCAGCACGGAGATCACGCCGATGGCGAGGGAGCCGCCGATCACCAGCACCGAGCTCAGCACCCTCGGCGGGGCGCGTCGACCGTTGAACACGACGCAGCCGGCCCACGCGGCCCCGAGCGTGAAGACCATCGTGGCGTTGCCGACCGACACCGTCCATCCGGCGTCGCCCGTGCGCTGGCCGATGAAGTACGCCGTGGCGCACAGCACCCCGGAGAGGAACGCGAGCTCCCACCACGGCCCGGCCTGAGGGCTCGGATGCAGGATGCGATTGACGACGAAGACGACGGCCATCCCCGCCATCGCCAGGACCGAGACGGTGTAGACGAGCAGTGGATCCACGACACCACCCTCCGGGAGCCCAGCTGACTGCGGTGCCACCGTATCCGACACCGGCTGCGCCCGGTAGGACCCCGCATGGGGGCCGTCGCGCGGGGGCGCCGAGGGCGTCCCAGGGGCCGCCCGGGGTCCGCGGGGATCAGTGGACCGCGGCGTCCCAGCTCTCGAGCAGGTCGGCGGCCTCGTCGAGGGAGTGGGCGATCACGATCGACGTGACGTCTCTCGCGGACTCGGCGTCCTCGCCGTCGGCGTCGACGATCGCGAGCACCGACGCATCCACGATGCGGCACACCCTCGCCTCGTAGGGCAGCGAGACGCGGTCATCCGGACGCGGCCGCAGCACCACGATGTCCGGCGGGAACGCCGCATCCGTGAGCAGCTCGCCCCAGGACGACGCCGCGATCACCACGGAGACCGAGGGAGCCCGCTGCTCCAGAGCGGACCGCGCCGCTTCCAGGCCCGCCGAATCGCTGTCGAAGAGGCCGACGGTGGCTCTCGACGCTGAGGTCTGTGAAGCGTCCATGTGATGACAACCTTGCCATCTTCCGAGCTCGCGCGGTGGGGCTTGCCTGGATCGCCATGCTGTGTCCTGGCTGCGTACTCACTTCGGATGGGCTGCGCCTCCCACACCTTGAGCCGCGGACGACTACAGTGGACCTCAGATCAACGCCAGTAGCAAGACTCGACGCTGGTCAGGACCCCCGCCCGATCCCCCCCCACCCAGGCGGGGGTTCTTCTTTGCCCGGATGCGCCCGGCTTCAGGGTCCAGGCATCACCCGGATGCGCCGGCGCCGCGCTCTCATCCCCCGAGATAGCGCCGCAGCATGACCTCGACCGTGCGCATCCGCCACCGGACCCGCACCATCGTCACGCCGTCGCCGCGCAGCTGCTCGGCCGTCTCGACCGTCAGCCGCTCAGGGCCGTCGTCGAGCGGATGCCAGCCGCCTGCGCCCGCGTACACCTCGCGGATGCGGGGCCGTCCATCGCGCCCGAACTTGTGCACGCCGTAACTCGAGACCGTTCCGTCCACGCTGTCCACCTCTGATCGTGTCGATGCGGAGCATCCTCGATCCGGTGCGGATACGGTACCGCTCCCCGCCCGGGAAGGACAGGGAGCGGACCGAGAAGGTCAGCGTGCGCTGAACCCCGCATCCACCGGCAGGGTCACCCCGGTGATGTACCGGGCGTCGTCGCTGACCAGGAACGCGATCGCGTTCGAGATGTCGACGGGCTCCACCCAGGGCACGGGGATGATGTTGGTCACCGCGTCCATGCTCCCCTCGAAGTCGGCGAAGAGCTTCTCGATCACCGGGTTCTGGATCATCGGCGTCGCGACACCGGTCGGATGCACGGAGTTGACGCGGATCCCCAGGGGCCCCAGCCAGTGCGTGAAGGAGCGCATGAGGCCCACCACGCCGTGCTTGGCGGCCGTGTACCCCGTGGTGCCGGCGGATCCGTTGCCGCCCACACCCTTCAGGCCCTGCGTCGACGACGTGAGCACGATGGCGCCGGCCTTCTTCTCGATCATCGACGGCACCGCCGCGATCACGGTGTTGTAGACGCCCGTCAGGTTCACGTCGACCACGTCGCGGAAGGGAGCGACCGGATCGCCGTCGAGCCCGAGCGGAGCGATGCCGGCGTTGGCGAGGATGATGTCGATCGGCCCGAGGGCGGCCTCGCCGGCCGACACCGCCTCCTGCAGCTGGGCGAGGTCGCGCACGTCCGCCTTCTGGGCGTGGATGCGCCGGTCCAGCGCCTCCACCTGTCGCACGGTCTCCTCGAGATCGCTCTCACGAGCCATCTCGTACTCGACCGTGGGGATCTGCTCGCAGATGTCGACCGCGATGATGTCGGCCCCCTCCTGCGCGAGCCTCACCGCGTGACTGCGTCCCTGTCCGCGTGCCGCCCCCGTGATGAACGCCACCTTGCCGTCGAGCTTGCCCATGTCGCTGACTCCTTCGTCATCGTCGCCTCGACCGCGCGTCGTCGCGCCGTCGACCGCGGCGCCGGCCTCGACGCCGCACGGGCAGCAGGCTACTCGCTCAGCGACGCAGGGTGCTCAGCGACGCAGCGGTGCTGCTCAATGGCGCAGGAGTGCTCGGGTGCGCAGGATGCTCAGCGACGAAGGGTGCGCTTCGCCGCGCCGGACAGCACGGCGGTGGCGGGCACGCCGTCGGGCTCGGGCACGGGGTGGAGATCGCCCTGGGCGGCCGTCGCGGCGAGCGCCTCGACCCACGCCCGGTTGAGGGGGCCGCCGCGGTCGAGGCTGTCGTAGACGAAGCGCATCGGGATCGCCGGGTTGATCCAGATGGTCTCCCGTGTGGAGGAGCCGCCGTCCTCGCGGGTGTAGGTCAGCCCGCAGGACTCGCCCCGACGGAGTCGACCGAGGATGACGAGCTGCAGGTGGGCGAGAGTCCTGTCGTCGAGAGGGATGGAGTCCTGGCTCGATCCGTACAGCAGAGCTCCCATGACATCCTCTTCTCCCGATGAGACAGCTAGGCTGCTGAATCATTAGACAGACTAGCAATAAGCCGCGATCGTGCAAATCGCATCACAAGTCCATCTACCTCGATGGTCGAGTTATCAGACCGTCGTAGAATGAGAGGATGGTGACGGAGCGAACCGACGGATCGCACTACTGGTACGGGCAGACCGACCAGGAGCGCGGTCGACGTGTGCTCGAAGCCATGCGTGCCTATCGCGCCGCCGACTCCGCCATGCGCCGTCGCACGCAGGAGGCGATGGGCATGGGCGAGAACGACCTCCTCGCGATGCGCTACCTCCTCCGGTCGCAGCAGCAGGGGAAGGACGTCGCCCCCAAGGAGCTGGCCCAGTACCTCGGCATCTCCTCGGCGTCGGTCACCGCCCTGCTCGATCGGCTCGAGCGCAGCGGACACCTGCGTCGCGAGCCGAGCCCCTTCGACCGCCGCGGACTCATCGTGGTGCCCACGGTCTCCAGCGATGAAGAGGTGCGGAAGACCCTCGGCGACATGCACGAGCGCATGATCGCCGTCGCCAGCGAGCTCGACCCCGACACCGCGCTCGCGGTGGTCGATTTCCTCGACCGCCTCCGCGAGTCGGTCGACACCATCTACGCCCCCGACGGCGCTCCCGAGCACGCCGATCGCGACCGCTGACGAGCGCCCGACCCTAGAGCAGGCTCCCGCCGGAGACCTCGATCCGTTCAGCGGTGACCCACCGCATCTCGTCTGAGGCGAGGGCGGCGATCGCGTCGGCGATCTCGTCGGGCTGCCCGACGCGGCCCAGCGCCGTCCGACCGGCGAGGTCGTCCCTCAGGTCGGCGTCGTCGCGCATCGCGCCGCCGTTGAAGTCGGTGGCCGTCGGTCCTGGCGCGATGCTGTTCGCGCGGATGCCCCGGGTGCCCAGCTCCATGGCCAGAGTGCGGGTGATCGCCTCGAGGGCGGCCTTCGACGCCGTATAGAGGGACGTGCCCGGACTGACGTGGCGGGTCAGGGAGCTGGACACCGTGATGATCCGGCCCCCGTCGGCCAGGTGCGGCGCGAGTGCCTGGATGAGGAAGAACGTGCCGCGGAGGTTCGTGCCGATGACGGCGTCGAAGTCGTCGAGCGTGACGTCCTCGAGCGACCCGAAGAGCCCGATCCCGGCGTTGTTCACCAGGACGTCGATGGTCGTCCGGCCCCAGCGCTCGCGCACGTTCTTCTGCAGATCCTGGGCGAAGCGGCGGAACGAGCCGACGTCGTCGAGGTCGAGCCGCATCGCGAGAGCCTCGCTGCCGGCGGCACGGATCTCCTCGACCGCGGTCGTCGTCTCGTCGGACGCGGCCCGGTGGGTGAGGACGACATGCAGGCCGTGACCCGAGAGCGTCCGGGCGGTCGCAAGACCGAGTCCGCGGTTCGCTCCCGTCACCACGGCGATGCGGGGGATGCTCTCGCTCACGCCGACGCCTCGGCGACGAACTGGACCGCGATGAGCGGGCTGCCGTGCATCCATGCCTCGAGCGGCTCGACGGGCTGGGGGATGCCGGCCGGGTTCCAGGGCTGGTTGAGGTCGGCGATGATCGAGGAGAAGACGGCACGGCGCTGGGCGGGGTCGCGGACGGGGGTGCCGAGGGCGGGCAGGTCGGCGCGCACTCCGTGTTTGAGGTGGAACACGAAGTCGGGGTGGGCGACGATGTTGGCGTACCAGCTCCTCCTCGCGGGCGAGGAGGAGAGGTAGATGCGACCGTCGACGCGGTAGAACCAGACCTCGATGCGCCGCTGCCGCCCCGTGCGGGCGCCGGTCGTGGTGATGTCGATCGTGCGCTCCCGCGCACTCGACGACGGGGTGATGGCCAAGGCCTTCTCGATGCGGGGATCCACCGTGCTCCTAAGTAAGTAGCTATTTACTTATACGCTAGACACGGCACCGGCGCGTGTCAATCGAGAGCACGAGACGAGCGGGAGCGGCATGGCGCAGCGGGATGCGGGGGCGACACGAGCCCGGATCCTCTCGGCCGCCGTCACGGAGTTCGCCGCCCACGGTTACGCCGGCGGCAGGATCGACCGCATCGCGAACGACGCCGAGTCGAACGTGCGGATGATCTACGCGTACTTCGGCAACAAGAGCAGCCTCTTCGACGCGGCGCTCACCGAGGCGATCGTCCGCATGGCGAGCGAGGTCCCTCCGACACCGGACGATCTGCCCGGTTGGGTGGGCGAGCTCTACGACTTCCACCGGCGTCGTCCGGAGACGCTCCGCCTCTGTCTCTGGGCGCAGCTGGAGCGCCCGGAGGCGGCCTCCGAGCCGCTCGAGACCTACCTGGCGAAGGTGGAGTCTGTCCGGCCGCAGGCGTCCCCCTCGCTGGGTGCCGTCGATCTCCTGGTCATCGTCTACGCCATCGCCCAGGCGTGGCAGCTCGCTCCCGCCGGCCTCCTGGCGGCGGACGGCGGCCCCGACGAGGACCGGATGCGCGCTGCCGCGATCGAGTCCGTCACCCGGATCCTCGGCTGATCCGATGGATGCGACGAGCCGACCCCGGGTCGTGATGATGTGCGGGCCAGGGGGCGCCGGCAAGTCCACGTACGCAAAGCGCCTGGAGCGCGAGGGATGGACGCGACTGTCGTTCGAGGTGGAGTTCTGGCAGCGGGGCATCACGGGGATGCCCTCGGCCGAGGCGGTCACCGAGGTCGCGACGGAGCTGAAGGCGCGCCTGCTGCGGCTCGTCGGCGAGGGCGAGGATGTGGTGCTCGACTTCGGCTTCTGGTTCCGGCGACAGCGTGACGAGTATCGAGCGCTGCTGGCACCGCACGGGATCGTCCCCGAGACGGTCTACATCGCGACGAGCCTCGAGACCATCCTGAGCCGGATCGGCGCCCGCCATGGAGTGGGCCCCGATGACTGGCCTCTCACGGTGGAGACCGCAACCGAGTACTTCGCCCGCTTCGAGCCTCCCACCCCCGACGAGGGTCCCCTCGAGGTGATCCGTGAGGTCTGACGTTCCCGTTGTCTTCGTCCATGGCCTGTTCGGCCCCTTCAACGACGCCGTCGCGTTCCGTCGACTCTACCGGGTGGAGTGCTCCGCCCCCGATCTCGACGGCTATGGCCGATTCGCCGGGCGGAGGGTCACGTTCGAGGGGCAGGTGCAGGCGCTCCGGGAGCATGTTCAGTCCCGACACCCTGGATCGCGCGTGCACCTCGTGGCGCATTCCATCGGAGCCGTGTACGCGTTCGCACTGGCCGACCGATATCCTGAGCTCGTCGACGCGGTGATCACCGTCGAGGGGAACTTCTCTCTCGCAGACGCCTTCTGGTCCCGCTCCATCGCCGCGCTCGACGAGATCCAGGCGCACACCGTCGTCGAGCAACGGCTCAGCGATCCCGAAGCGTTCCTGGCCTCAGACGGGATCCCGGTCACCCCTGAGAACCTCTCCAAGGCAGAAGAGGCTCTCGGGTACCAGCCCTGGCGGACTGTGTGGGAATCGGCATCGGCGATCGTGGAGACGACCGGGAGCGCGGAGTACGAGGCGATGCTGAAGAGGGTCTTCGCTGACCGTCGGGTTCATCTGATCGCGGGCGAGCGCAGCGCTGCCGGATGGAACATCCCTGAGTGGGCTCGACAGGCTGCAGTATCGTCCACGGTCATCCCCGGCGTCGGACACATGATGATGCTGGAGCAGCCCGCGACGTTCGGTGCCTCGATCAGCGCGTCGCTGCAGCCGGGTATCGATCTCGTCTAGCTCTCGCCGGCCCGGGCCCCAGCCGCAGGCCGCACGGTCAGGGGGCGGGTGGCGCGATCGGCAGCACCACCGGGTCCGCCTGCATCGGCCCACCGCACTCGGCGCTCCCACCCACGCGTACCCACTGCAGCGTGGCCGACACCTCGCCGAGCACTGCCCCCTGGGCGTCGAACGCCCGCACCTCCGCCGTCTCGGGTGCCGACATGCCCACGTCGACCATCCACGAGTCGCGTCCGGAGGCGTACGCGTTGTAGTACAGCGGTCCGCCCGGCACGGACGTGGGCTGTGGCCAGGTGCTCGGATCGTCCACGTCGACACCGGGCGGCACCGTGGTGAGCGGCTCGAGGGGGAGCGGGGTCGACAGGAGCGGCGCGGAGCAGCCGACCTCGTCGCAGAGCTGCACCTCGGCGACTCGGGCGAGGGCGTTGTCGTCCCCCTCGAGCTGAACGGTGACGGTGTTGATCCATCCGATGTCCGGGCACGCCTTCACGAGCGGTGCGCACCCGACGAGCACGACCGCCGCCGTGGCCGTCGCGGCGACGGCACCCGCGCGCATCCTCATGCCTCGACCGTAGCGTGCCCTCCCTCGGCGGGCCCGAACCAGCGCGTCAGCGCGGCCTCGAGCGGCTCGACCCCATCGCCCACCCAGGCGACGTGCCCGTCCGGTCGCACGAGCACCGCCGTCGGCGCGGCGACCTCGCCGAGCACCGGCAGCCTCCACGCTCCCGAGTACGCAGCCTCGACGCGATCGACCCGCCCGCCCCAGGCCCCGAGCTGGGCTCCGGCCCCGAGGTCGACCAGCACGGGCCGTGCGCGATGCAGCAGCGAGTACATCCGCACGAGGTCCCCGTCGACGAGCAGGTCGAGGTCGGGCATCCGACGACCCACGAGCGGATGCGCCCCCTCCGGTGCCGCGTACGCCACGTCGAGCCCGTGGATCAGCGCCGCCACCCGCACCCTCGCCCCGTCACGCAGCGCGCCCGCCCCCGCGCCCGCGGCAGCCGCGGCCGCGCCACCCGCAGCGCCCCCTTCTCCGAACACCTCGCGCTCGAGCACCGCGTTGAGCGCGGCGGTCCGCGCATCCACCCGCTGCAGCACCGTCTGCGCCATCGAGAGCTCGAGCGCCCGCGCATCCGCCGCATGCCGTTCGGAGTGGTACGTGTCGAGCAGCGCGGGCGGCGCGTCCCCGCGCACCACGGCGGCGAGCTTCCATCCGAGGTTCACCGCGTCCTGGATCCCGAGTCCGATGCCCTGCCCGCCGGCCGGATAGTGCACGTGGGCGGCGTCTCCCGCCACGAGGATGCGTCCCGCCCGGTACTCGGACGCCTGGCGCGTCGCGTCGGTGAACCGCGAGACCCAGGTGGGGGAGTGCACGGCGAAGTCGCTCCCGTATGCGGCGGTGAGGGAGGCGCGCAGGTCGTCGAGCGTCGCGGGCGCCCCTCCGCTCACGAGCTCGCGCTCGGAGGTCACGACGCGGTAGGTCCCTCCGCCGAGCGGCGTCATCCCGTGGTTCCCCGCCTCGTCCTGCAGCAGCCCGACCGGCGCGGTCACCCCGTCGCCGATCGACACCTCGGCGATGAGCGTGCTGCTGCTGGCCTCGACACCCGGGAACCCGATCCCCGCGGCCTTCCGCACGGCACTGCGGCCGCCATCGGCGCCCACGACCCACCGCGCGCGGAGCTCCTCCCCGGAGTCCAGGGCCACGGTCACGCCTGCTTCGTCCTGCACGATCCCCGTCACGGTCACCCCGTGTACCGTCCGCACCCCGAGCGACGAGACCCAGGAAGCGAGCAGCGGCTCGATCCGGTTCTGCCACAGCCCGAGCCCATAGGGGTGCCGGGTGGGGAAGTCGCTGATGTCGAGCGTCGTCCCCCCGAACCGTGCCGTCTGCAGGGTGGTCCCCTCGTCGAGGAAGGGCCCGACGATGCCGCGCTGGTCGAGGATCTCGATGGTCCGCGAGTGGATCCCGCCCGCCCGCGATCCCTCGAGCTGCCCGTCCTCGCGCCGTTCGAGCACCACCGCCTCGACGCCGGCGAGCGCCAGCTCCCCGGCGAGCATCATGCCCGTCGGCCCTGCCCCCACGATCAGCACGTCCACGATCTCGCCCATACCCACGTCCATCGACTCCGCCTCTCGCCGCGCGGCGCCGCGTCCTGCCGCGACTGCCACGACGGAGCATCGTAGGTCGGGCCCCCTCTCTTGCGGCAAGCCCCCGACCCGGCCTTATCCTGGAGATGCAGGCAGACGCGAGTGGTGGCCCCTACCCTCCGAGGTAGCGCAGCAGGCTGATCTCGACGGTCTTGAGCCGCCATCGCACGCGCACCATCGTGATCCCCTCCGCGCGAAGCTCCGTCGCCGTGCCGCGGTTGAGCTTGAGCCCCGCCTCGCGGAAGTCCTTCCATCCGCCCGCCCCGGCGTACACCTCGCGGATGACCGGCATCGCCGTGTCGCTCCCGAACTTGTACCGCCCGTACCGGGTGACGGAGTCGGACACGATGGGACATCCCTTCACGCTCGGCCGGCTCGCCGACGCCGAACGCGCGGATGCGCGAGGCACGACGCGAGACCGGGGTCATCCCGCGGGGCGTGCTGGGTGCCGGGCGGGTGGGGTAGGCATCGTCGCGCCGGGCGGAAGCCCCGTTGCGCTGACCTGCTCAGGCTACGTCCGCGCCTCCCGCGCGCTCTCGTCCCCGTTCAAGGCACAGCCCCTGTGGTTCGCCTCAGATGCGGGGCGGCGGCGTGTTGTTGCTCCCGGGCAGCTGGGTGGGGCCCGCCGCCCGGGAGCGAAGTGCCGCTGGGACCGCCGGTTCGGGGAACTCGGCGTCACGCTGACGGCACGTCCTCAATCTAGGGGACACCTGTCCTCCCTGCGGATCCCCCACTTCGTGGGTCGATCTCATGAGATGCTGCCGCTGAGAGGTCGACGAACACGCAGAGAAGAAGGACCCAGCCTGAGCGTGACTGACCTAGAGTCGAGTCTCGTGGCCGAGTTCTCCGTTCTCACCGTTTGTACCGGGAACATCTGCCGCTCGCCGATGGCGGAGCAGATCCTGCGGGCGCGCCTTGCGGACCTCCCTGAGCTGGAGTTCTCGAGCGCCGGAACGTACGCCGGCGACGGCGATGTGATGCCCGAACAGGCGGCCGCGCTGTCGCTTCGTCACGGAGGAGATCCCACCAGCCATCGCGCCCGCTATCTGACCGAACCGATCCTGGGTAGTGCGGACCTGGTTCTGGGCATGTCTCGAAACCATCGACGAGAGATCGTCGAGCTGCTGCCCAAGAAGATCTCGGTCACGTTCACCTTGCGCGAGTTCGCACGGCTCTCCGCGGATGTGACCGACGGGGAGATCCGTCACGCCGCGTCCATGGGGCTCACCGTCAAGGCCTCCCTCGCGGAGGTCGTCGCACTCGTGGCTTCGCGGAAGGGCCAGTTCGGCCTGGTGACGAGCGCGGAGGACGACGACGTGGTCGACCCGTACAAGAGGAGCGACGAGACCTACGAACGGTCAGCCCAGCAACTCGTCCCTGCGGCCGAGCAGGTGGCTCGAGTTCTGCGCGTGGCGGTCGAAGCCTCCCGGGCTTGAGACGCACGCCGCGCGGTTCCGGTCAGCGGGCGATCCTCAGCAAATCGTTGCTTGCCGGTAACACGAACCCGAGCCGGTTCTTGGTGCGTGTGAGAACATTGTGACGCACGTGAGGGTGATCTCTGCTCTCACGGCTGAGGGTGGGGAAGGGCGTATCGCGTGGAGCTTCGGGACTACATACGCGTCCTGCGCAAGGGCTGGATCTTCATTGTCGCGCTGACTCTGGTTGGTGTCGCCATCGGTGCTGTCTACTCGATCCTGCAGACCCCGAAGTACCAGTCCACCTCGAAGGTCTTCGTGTCGTTGTCTGCCGCGGGCTCCGTGAGCGACCTCACCCAGGGCGGGAACTTCGCCCAGAATCAGGTGAAGTCCTACGCCGACGTCGTCACCACGCCGGTCGTGCTGCAGCCCGTCATCGCGACTCTCGGTCTGAACGAGTCGGTCGAGTCGCTGGCAAGCCGTGTCTCGGCGTCCTCGCCGCTCGACACCGTGATCGTCCAGATCACGGTCACCGATACGGATGCTCGTCAGTCTGCGGAGATCGCGAACGCGATCGCCTCGAGCTTCGGCAACACGGTCACCAACCTCGTTCCGGAGACGGCCGAGGGAACGGCGCCCGTGAAGATCACGCTTCTGCAGCAGGCCACCATTCCGGCTTCGCCGTCCAGCCCGAACGTCCCGCTGAACATCGCGCTCGGTGGCATCATCGGTCTCGCGCTCGGAGTCGGCGTCGCGATCCTCCGTGAAGCGCTTGACACCCGTATCCGCAATGAGCGCGACGTCGAGCTCATCACGGAGGCGCCGATCATCGGCGGCATCGCGTACGACCCTCGAACCCCACAGAACCCTCTTGTGGTGAAGGACGACCCGCGCAGCCCGCGCTCTGAGTCTTTCCGAACGCTCCGCACGAACCTGCAGTTCCTGAACATCGGAGACACCGCGCGCAGCTTCGTCATCAGCTCCTCCGTTCCGGGTGAGGGAAAGAGCACGTCGTCGGCAAACCTGGCGATCGTCGTGGCGCTCTCCGGTCAGCGGACGATCTACGTCGACGCCGATCTTCGCAAGCCGAAGGTGGCCGAGTACCTCGGGCTCGAGGGTGGTGCCGGCCTCACCGACGTCCTGGTCGGCCGCGCGCAGCCGAACGACGTCATCCAGCGGTGGGGTGACACCAACCTCTATGTCCTCCCTGCGGGGAAGATCCCCCCGAACCCGAGCGAGCTGCTCGGCTCGGCGACGATGACCCAACTCATCCGCACGCTCGAGGCCAACTTCGACGTCGTCATCTTCGACGCTCCTCCGCTCCTCCCGGTCACCGATGCCGCCGTACTCGCGAAGAGCACCACGGGCGTTCTGCTCATGGTCGCCGCGGGCCGAGTGCACAAGGGCCAGGTCAAGGGCGCGGTCCAGGCCATCCAGAATGTGGGCGCGCGCCTTGCGGGTGTGGTGCTCACCATGCTTCCCACGAAGGGCCCCGACTCCTACGGCTACGGCCGATACGGCTACGGCTATGGATACGGCTACGGGGACACCGGCGACGAGAAGCTCAACAAGAAGCAGAAGTCCCTGGTCAAGTGAGCCCCAGACGATCGTCGCGGAGTACCGGCGGTCTCGTCGTTACTCTCGTCGTCGGCGTGCTCGCCGTCACGGCTGTGCTTCTCGCGGTGTTTGCGCTACGTGTCCCGTCTAACCCAGACGCAGGTGAGATACCTGGTCCGATCCCTACGTGGGGTGGGGGAGCGAACCCGGGTGCGACGCCGACATCGACGCCTACGCCCACCGGTGTCGACGAGCCGGTCAGTCCGAGTCCGCAGTTCCTCAGCATGTACGACGGCAATTTAGGGATCCGGGCCACTGCGGGTAGCTGTACGGGTGCGCCAGCAGTGGTGCAACGCACAAGCGACGGTGGGGCCACATGGACGGCCGTGACTTTCGATGGCGCGGATGTTCGCCAGGTGCTCGCTCTCGACTATGTGTCCGATTCGCAGATTAACGTCGTAGCTGCGGCTGCTGACTGCACGCAGACTGTGGTCTCCTCTTTCACCGGGGGTGAGTTCTGGCAGGCATACCCCGAGCAGATCGGGTCAGCTACCTATATTCAGCCGACCGATCAGAACACAGTTCGCGTCGAGGGAACGAACATCACGGCGCCCTGCACGGTCCGAGAGGTTCAGTCGGTCACGCAAACCGTCGTTGTCCTCTGCTCTGATGGCTCGGTTCAGGTCCGTAGCAGCGCAGGGGCTTGGGCGCCTGTGGACGTGACTCGCGCATTGGCGATGGCGTCGACCGGGCCGTCCAGCCTCATTCTGGCTGTCTCCGAACCAACGTGCTCTGGAGTGCTCATCCGGAGCATCGACGTGAGCTCGAGCGCGTCGACCGATCTGTCGTGCCTGGCAGCAGACCAGGCAAACGCCACGATCGATCTCGTATCCAGTTCCGTCTTCTACTGGTCCGGAGCGGACTTCTTCACCTCGAAGACGGGAGGGGCCTCGTGGTCTTCCGCAGGTTGACGAACCGCTCGCACGACGGACTGCGGGGCGCACGAACGGGGGATGGAGCGCCGCAGTTGGGCTATGCCACACTTGCTTCGTTGACTGACAGACAACGGTGTCTCGAGAGATCGGTGGGGACTGCGGGTGTCTGTGATGTGGGATAAGCGTGGTGATACGTCGTCTGGCGCAAGCCCGCGCGGCCTTGACTGGCGCAAGGGGTACGCGCGCCGCTTGATCGTGACGGACTTCCTGGTCCTAGCTTGGGTCATCTTCGGTGTCCAAATTGCCTGGTTCGGTTTGGACTCTGCGGATGTTGCCTTCCAGGGCAACGAAGGGGAACTCGCTGTCAGCTATACAGCGATCTCCGTCATTCTTCTCGTGGCATGGATGACTGCGTTGAGTGTCTACGGAACCCGCGAACCTCGGGCAATCGGTACTGGGAGTCAGGAGTACCGGCTTATAGCTGACGGAGCACTTCGTCTGTTCGGTCTCCTGGCCATCGTGGCGTTTCTCTTCCAGATCAATCTCGCGCGTGGATACGTCTTGATAGCGTTCCCGCTCGGGTTGGTTGTACTCGTGTTCTCGCGCTGGATGTGGCGGCAATGGCTTGGGGTTCAGCGCGCGAGAGGGCACTATACATCGCGTGTGCTACTTGTCGGCTCGCCTACCTCGGTCGACTACTTCGCCAGGGAACTTAACCGTCAACCGGAAGCTGGATATCTCGTGGTCGGGGCATGCGTTCCGGCGGGATTAGGAACAGCCTCGCCGACCGCAGGATTTGTGCCGATCTTCGGGGATCTGAGCGAAGTCACTCAAGCAATGGTCGGCAGTGATGCCGACACCATCGTTATCACGAGCTCAGACGATTTGCCGCCCGACCGCGTCAGGCAGTTGAGCTGGTCTCTAGAGCCAGGTAGACAGCACTTAGTGGTTGCTCCCAGTCTCGTTGATATCGGCGGGCCGCGCATCCATACCCGGCCAGTGGCGGGACTGCCACTCATACACGTCGAGACCCCCCGTTACGAGGGGAGCAAGCGGTTCGCGAAGCGAGCCTTTGATATTGCAGCATCGGCTTTCGGACTGTTCCTGCTGGCGCCTCTCCTCGTCACAATCGCCATGACCGTGCGTCTTGGTAGTGCCGGCCCCGTCTTCTTTCGGCAGGAGCGCGTCGGATACAACGGCAGGCGTTTCGAGATGCTCAAATTTCGGTCAATGGTCGTAGATGCGGAGCAGCGTTTGATCTACCTGCGTGATCAACACAGATCGGAAGGCAACACAGTCCTCTTCAAGATGAAGGATGACCCTCGAGTGACGAAAGCAGGCAAGTTCCTCCGGCGATACAGTCTCGATGAACTTCCGCAACTCATTAATGTCTTCAATGGAACGATGTCGCTCGTCGGTCCTCGGCCTCCACTTGCTCGAGAAGTTCAGCAATATGAGCAACATGTGCACCGCCGGTTTCTCGTCAAGCCCGGGATCACCGGTCTATGGCAAGTAAGCGGCCGCTCCAACCTGTCTTGGGAGGAGTCGGTGCGGCTCGATCTCTATTACGTCGAGAATTGGTCGTTGACGGGAGATCTGGTCATTCTCTGGCGAACCTTGCGCGCTGTGTTCGCGCGTGAGGGCGCCTACTAGGTCGACGTCGTAAATGAACCGGATCAAAGGGACCACCCCAGTAGGAGGTATCAACTATTGAATCCCTCATTTGTGAGTCATCGTGTGGGCGGCGTGAGGTTTGTAGCCGCGTCACCTGAAGACGCGGCGCTCCAGACCGTTGCGCTTACAGCAGCTCGGGCGCCACATCACGTGCATCTCGCTAACGCATACTCGATCACACTAGCTTCGCGTGACGAGCGTTTGTCTTACGTCTATTCGCAAGGGATCTGTTACCCGGACGGAAAACCTCTGAGCTGGGTCTCGCGTCTGCGACGTGACAAACCTGCGCTCGAGCAGACCAGAGGTCCGCAGTTCTTTCTGGATGTATTTCGTTTGGGCCAGGCAGATGGTGTCAAGCACTTTCTGCTCGGCAGCGCTCCCGAAACTCTGGAGATGCTCGAGAAGAAGCTCCATGACCGTTTCCCAGACGCCGAGATCGTCGGCGCATACAGCCCACCGTTCCGTGCGCTCAGTAGCGGAGAATTGGCTGTCCAAGACGATCTAATTCGGAGCAGCGGAGCAAGCATCGTTTGGGTAGGACTGGGAACGCCAAAGCAAGACATTGAGGCTCAGCGAATCACCCACTCGGTAGGTGTGACCGCAGTTGCTGTCGGTGCGGCCTTTGACTACGCGGCAGGAACACTTCGCGAGGCGCCGCCGGTTCTTCGCCGAGCGGGCTTGGAGTGGGCCTTTCGACTTGCCATGGAACCTAGGAGGCTTTGGCGGCGGTACCTGATCGGCAACGTACAGTTCGTAGTGCTGGTCGCTCGCCTGTGGCGGAGTCGAACATGACCTCAGCCCGGACTGTCGCCGTGATCAGTCAAATTCCACCTCCGGTCCATGGGTCAACGATGATGACCCTGACCCTTCTGGAGGCACTGCGGGCTAACAAGTGGGTGCCGATCCTAATTGAACGGCGGTTCAGCAGAACGGTGGGGGAAGTAGGCAGGATCAAGATTTCGAAAGTATTGCGTATCGGCGTCCTGCTCGCTCGTCTAGCCTCCGTCTGGTTGGTGAGCAGACCTCCGGTAGTCGTGTTCTTCATCACAAATCGACCTGGGTCGTTCTTGGTTGACGTCCTTCTAATGTCGCTGCTGCGACTTCGGCGTCGTCCAATTATTGGGTACGTCCACACTCTCGGCTTTCACGACCTTGCAGAGCGCAATGGTGTATGGCGTCTATTGGTTGGGTACCTCCTCGGGAGTTTGAGCAGCTGTATTTGCCTTTCTCCCGCCCTCGAGGCTGACGTCTCTCCATGGGTGCGTGGCTCTCTACTTTCGATACCTAACGCGCTTGCAGTCGAAGCGGAGGAAAGAGCTTCGTCTGTGCCCATTGACGACGGAGCTGTGCGTCCTTTCACCGTTCTCTTCCTATCGAATATGTTGCGCGAAAAAGGCGTCGCGGACTTCATCGATATCGCAGGAAAGGTCAGTTCCGAGCACACTGATAGCCAGTTTGTTGTCGCGGGAGCTGAAAGTGCTGAGTACACGGTTGCCATCGTTGAGGAACTCGCTCTCACTGCCGAACTGGGACCAAGCACGCGAGTTTTGGGACCGATCGGTCAAGACGATAAGTGGCGACTGTTAGCCCAGGCCGATCTGCTTATCTTTCCGAGCAAATACAAGTACGAGGCGCAACCGCTTACCATCCTCGAGAGTCTGGCTTCTGGTACCCCGGTGGTCGCTTACGCAATCGGAGGAATAGTTGACGTACTCGGCAACCAGGACGGAAGCCACATCGTTCCGATCGGTGACACCCGGGCCGCTGCAGACTTCGCGATTTCCCTCGCAAAGGATCCGCTGCGCAGAATGAGCGCTAGTAACTCGGCACGCTTCCGCTACAAAAAGACGTACTCCTTTGCTACGTACTCTGCTCGATGGGATCAGGCGTTAAGAGAGAGTCTTGCGAGTGATTGACAAGAAGCCAGCTATTGATCGCGTCATTTTCGCGATCGCTTTCGCAGCCGAGCCACACCGCGGTAGCGAGCCGGGCGCTGGATACAGCTTTGCGAAGGCGCTCTCGCTATTTCAGATCGCCACCGGACGCGACGTGGTCTTCGTCACGCGGCCACACCGGGTCGAGAAGTTGCGCCAAGCTCTCGCACGCGAGGGTATCGACTCGAAGATGCGATTCATGGCTGTATCCCTCCCTAGATTCTTGGTTGCCGCTACTAAGCGAGATCGAGTGCGCGCGGCATATGTAGCTTGGCAGTTACATGCGGTTTGGCAAGTCCGAAAAGCCATAGCGCGGAGCCACCGCGGGGCGATAGTTCACCACCTTACGTTCGCCACCGACAATCTTCCTACCTTCGAATGGTTAGTCGGTCGGGGGGTACTTAGAGTCTTCGGGCCGGCTGGTAGTTCATCGATACAAGCTGATGGCTCTCTACTCACCCGTGTTGCAACTAAACTTCGACTCCGGGTGGCTCGTATGAACCTTCAAGGCGTGGAGCTGGGGCTAGCGCAGAATGAAAATGTCGCAGACCAATGGTCCAGATGGGGCGTGCCGCATCGCATAGAGCCAAACATTCTGCTCGATAGGGACGAGATCGAACAGGCGCGACAATCCGTCGGCGGGCGAGACAGTTCTTTGCTGCTAAGCGTGGGACGCCTAATCTCACGCAAACGATTCGATCATTCCATTCGTGTCTTGGCCGAACTTCCAGAGTTTGTGAGGTTGAGGATCGTGGGCGGCGGACCCTTGGCCGGCGAACTCCATGATCTCGCGCGAGAGCTCGGGGTGTCGGATAGAGTCGAGCTAGTCGGAAAGCAGGACAGATTCGAGACGCTGAGGCTAATGGCCGAGGGCGCGGTGCTGCTGCACCCGTCTAAGCGAGAAGGCGCGCCTTGGGTGATCGGGGAGGCCCAGGCGCTCGGTCTCACGCCAGTCGTCTACCCGGATTCCGGAGCCGATAGCATCGTTCGAATAGCTCGCCTCGGAATCGTCGCTGAAGGGACACGCCTCGAAGACTTGGTTGAGAGCACTAGATCGGCCATAAGTTCCGGGATTCAACCAGCAACAGATCGCTGGTTCGCGGACCGCGTGCCCGAGATGCTCGCCGCGACCTATGAGCTCATTGAGCGGCGAGCCGATGCTCGGCTCCCTGTTTGAGAATGAAGCGGACTGCATTTGGTATAGCTGACGCCGGATCATCTGCGTTAGCTACTTTCGTCATCGGAGTTCTCGCCGTGCGCTTCTTGCACCCGAATGAACTCGCGCTCTACAGCTTGTTGTTTGCGGGCGCTCTAATCACGATGCTCCTTCCCCAGCAGTTGATAATGCTGCCAGCGCGGCTCGCTGTGAACATGAGCGGAGGTGTCGCAGCGCCAAAGCCGTTCCTCGTACTGCGGTCGGCCGCTTGGGTTATCGTCGTCGCCGGGGTCATCACGCTTGTCCTAGGCGTCCCCCAGCTGCCTAATGTTGGATGGAACTCGTGGGTGACCATGAGCCTCTCAGCTGTTGCTCTCGTGTGCGTGTCCCCCTTCCAAGATCATGTTCGGGCATCTCTGCACCTAGTCAATTTTCATGGATCCGCGGCAGTCTGCTCAGGCGTCAATCTCCTGATTTGCGTGCTGTCGGTAGGGGCGGTCCTCTCGTCCCACGCGGAGAGTATTGATGGGGCGGTTCCTCTAGCTGCACTGGCCGCCGGTAACCTCATCTCCGCTGCCTTCGGGGTTGGGCAGTTGCGGCGGGCTGAGCTTCGGACGTTTCGACTGCCACGCGTTACACAGCGAGTTTGGTATCTCGGTTCAGACGGCGTGATCCAACTCACATGGTATGTGGCGACCGTCCTCGTTCTAACTTCTCTGGGCTCCGGTGCAGTTGCTCATCTCGAAGCAGCTCGAGTTGCGGCCTCACCGGTGTTCGTAGTGGCATCAGCGTTTGGGACCTTCTTGGTCCCCGCGGCTATCAGAGCAAGGGGAACCCGGCGCTACAAGAGACTGCGGACCGTACTCGCGTGGGCAATCGGTGGGGCGGGGATCTTGTACAGCGCTGCAACCTTCTTTGCGAGTAGTGCACTGTCCTCACTCACTGGCCGGACTATTTCAGCGGGACTTGCTAGCGCGCGAGCTCTGGCTTTCACAGCCGAAGGTTTATCGAACTCAATCTCGTCATTCATGTATGCGGATGGGAAGGCAGTGCGATGGGTCATTCAGACGGCTTGCTGTTGCATTCTCTCGCTGACGGCGACATGGTTGCTCATGCCTCTCATCGGTGAAGCTGCATTACCGGCCGGACAGCTGGGCGGTATGGCTCTGCGATTCGCTCTGGGAAACTTCAGCCTCCGACAAGCTCGGGGTTCCGGGCCAAGCTAAAGAGAGACCCACAAGCACACCCAACGGAACCATCACGAAGGGGTAGACAAAGGCGTTGTCCGTCAATCCGCTGAGGCCTACCCCGAGTAGAGCAATAGTGGCACTCCAGTGGATAGGAGCGCGGAATGCAATCGCGCGTCGTAGTGTCCAGAAAATGATCGTGCAGTAGCCGATCACAAAGAGAGCTAGGCCGATCCAACCAAAATCAAAAAGAATTCGGATGTAGTCATTATGTGGATGACCAATCTGTGGGTAGCGCGCG
This sequence comes from Cnuibacter physcomitrellae, assembly GCF_014640535.1. Classification (NCBI taxonomy): domain Bacteria; kingdom Bacillati; phylum Actinomycetota; class Actinomycetes; order Micrococcales; family Microbacteriaceae; genus Cnuibacter; species Cnuibacter physcomitrellae. The sequence continues at coordinate 1,394,984 of NZ_BMHD01000001.1, read as the reverse complement.
ATAATCGTCGCGGATGCCGCACCCGGTCCATGGCCAAACACTGGTGCGTCGGGAACCCCGCGGAGCAGTAGATCCCATATCGCTGTGCGGCCGGAGGTGTTGATGGCTACTCCGCCATAAGTCACAGCGTTGTCGCCCACGAGGAATCGATCGCGAAAGGGCGGGTACAAGGTCACCAACAGCACCGTCGAAGTTGCGGCAACTAGAAGCAGCAGTATCGCGCGGATGAGTTTTCCTCGCCTCTTTCCACGTAGGACGACGAAGACCAGCATCCCAATAGCTATGACGGTCGCTGTCCGGGAGAGACTGAGCGCGATTGCGGCCGTTAATACGTACGGCGCAAGGCGTACAAGGACGTTATTGCTGCGCTCGGGAATGACAATTGAAAGAAGAACGAGCCCCTCAAGCGCGAAAGCCCGCGCATCGTACAGGTGCAGATCGAGCAAAAACGTGACGAGAGCAATGACTCCGACGGCGCTCGCTAAGACACGAGCGAGACGAAGGAAAAGATCTGCAGAACCAAGTGAACTGGAGGAGGCAACAACTACTGCCGCAATCGCGAAGCTTGAGTACACTGCAACGTTCTGCAATCCTTCAACCGAGAAATCGAGCGCTAGCCGCGCGCACGCTGCAACGACAAACAACCCGAAAGCCAACGGAAGCCATGGATGGCCGAAGCGGCTTTTCATGAGCGGTTGAAGGTTCCCGTTGCGGTCGGACCAGGAGTCTGAAGCCGTACGCGCGTTGTCGGACATGGCCTTGAGAGCAACGGTGAACGGGAGGGCCACGAGAAGGAGCACAAAGGTGAAGATGGTGAGAATGCCCGACCCGGAGATCGGCCCGAGAGACCAGAGAGTCGGAGCACTGACTAGCGCCAGCCAGAGGAGAGCCAAAAGGGACACCCAGGAAAGCCTTGCGCGAGGCGCTTTGACCGCCCCAACTAGCCGACTCAATGGGTCTCGTTTACGCGAATGATGCGAGCGGGGTTGCCAACAGCCACTGCGTGGGGCGGGAGCGACTTCGTAAGTACCGCGTTTGCGCCTACAATGCAGTGCGCTCCGACGTCGATGTCCCCGATTATGGCCGCGTTGGCGCCGACTTCGACGCCTTCGCCTAGACGCGGCGAGGGGCCGCCAGCGTACTGATGGCCGATCGTCACGCCGTTTCGCAGTTTCACGTCTCTCCCCAAGACGGCGTGATCGTTAACTACAAGTCCAAAGCCATGAAAGATGCTCAGGCCAGGTCCGACAGCGGTCTTGGGTCTCAACTCGATTCCCAAGACAAGTTCGGTCACCGCCCGGTAGACGATGACTGCAGGTATCGATATCGCACGTGGCCGGCTGATGTCTCCGATCAAGAGCTGACAAACACGAAACCAAAACAGCACCGAGCGAGCCTTCGGGTCGCGTGGATTTGCCCGTCGGTCGTCCCGGACTGTTTCCCAGAAGCCGTGATCTCCGTAGCCCCTCATTCAATCCTCCGTGAGCCCTCTACTCATGAGGGTAGGTCCGTTTGGCTCGTGACAGCAAAATGCTGCGTTCGATGGTCGTCAAATTGAGCGAGCGCGAGACGTCATCGACCCAACGAAAACCCGAATCGTTCTTTAGGTCCGCGCGTCTCAGTGCATGGTCTGTCCAACGTGGATACACGATTGCGGCAAGACTCCGTCTTGCGTCTTCAATCATGGGTTCCGATTCTGCTCTCTCGGACCAATTTGACGCCGAAGTGACCTGGCCTGCGTGATGCCTATACGCCAAGAAGGGAACGGCACTTCGCTCGAGACGGTGGCCGGAGGCTGCAAGGCGAAGCCATAGATCGTAGTCTTCAGCCATGCATTCTCTATAGCCCCCGCTCTGTTCCAAAACATCGCGGCGGCACATCATCGTCGAGTGAGCGACAGGATTCGAAGTCAGCAGCAAGGAGGCGATTAGTGAAGTTTTGAGCTGCACTGGGAGTGACGGGCGCGGTAGCCCGACACCGAAATGCAAAGTGTTTGTAAACGATACGTCGACGCCCCGCTTGATGCGGCTCATCTGATACTTCAACCGTCCAGGCAAGCAAATGTCATCGGCATCCATGCGAGCGACTAGGTCGCTGTCTGAAGCACGAATGAGCGCGTTCAAAGCCCCTGCTACTCCGATCGACGAGCTACTGTCGCCAAGGACACGCAGGCTAGTCGAGTTGAAGGCCGACAGAAGCTGCATTGTATTGTCGGACGAACCGTCGTTAAATACGACTAGCTCACCATCGGAAGGCAAAGCTCTCAGGGTAGATTTCACCGCGTCTACGATTGTTCTTTCACCGTTACGCACCGGCATCAGAACCACCAGCTGAGGCATTAATCGACTTCGCTTTCGATGGATTAGCTACGAATGCACCCGAGCACGGGCGTCAGTGAAGCTTTCGGCGAACTCCAGACTTGGCTCGGTCGAGAGCCATGTTGCAGCGTACTCACTGAGTTTCCCGTTCGAGTTGTCCACAGCGATTACCCTCCTGCCTAGCTTCAAAGCCAGGATCATTGCATGCAGTCGGTCGGTGATTACAACCTCCGCATCAAGCATCCGAAGTCCACGCTGAAGCCTCCCCTCCGCCACCCTCGTCCAATAGGCCTCTGACCGCATAAATTTTGGGGGCCTACGGGTGAAGCGAGTGATCTTTCGGGCTTTGGTGGCCATCGCAGTACTTGGGGTATCTCGAAGCCAATCTGCTCCTTCGGGCACGACCGCTCGATCTCTGCTCTCGAAGTCCGAGCGCTGGAGTATGGAGAGCGCACGTGTTGGGGGACGGGGCGGGAGACGTAGAAGGTGGGCCGAGTCGGGAGACAAAACAGCGGGGATGCCCCACCGGTCCACCCTCTGTCCCGACACCGCGTCGCGCACCGCGAGGCGGAAGTTCGTCGTTGCGGCGAGCACGGTCATTAGATCGATCTCAGCCTGATCTGTTGAGAAATGCACAGACTGAGGAGCCTGTATCAAGATTGCGTCAGAGCGCTTGGCCTGCGCTATCGCGACTCTGTTTCTGTCAGCGATGGGGTACAAGCCCCCGAAGCTTCCACCGCCATTGATTACGAGAGCGCGAGCGGCACCTACGCTTCCCCGATCCAAAGAGTCAATACTGTACACACTCGATACAACAATCCGTCGCTGCTTGAGGTAAGCAAGGACGCCCAGCGCAATTGCTGAATCACCTACGTTCGCATAATCAGGGAAATCCGTGAAGATGACTTCTGTTACATCCTTGAAAAGGACATCAAATCGATCCTGGACGAGCGCGGACAAGAAACCTTCGGTCACAGTGAGTCTCCGTCAAGTTGAGGGACGACACCTAGACACCGGTGCCGCGACGGCTTAGCGCCAAGCTCGACGCGGATGCGATTGAATGTACGAGACATCAGGCCTGTTGGCAATGCGGCGAGGGGCCACATCCTCTAGAACGACCGAATGGCGGACAAGTGAACCAAAAGCGCGCACTGATCACAGGAATCACCGGTCAAGACGGCTCCTATCTCGCAGAACTTCTCATTGGGAAGGGTTACGAGGTGCATGGATTAATCCGACGGGCGTCAACGTTCAATACGTCCCGGATCGATCATCTCTACGTTGACCCCCACGTTCCGGGAGCCTCACTTTTTCTACACTACGGCGATCTGACTGACGGTTCACGGCTGGTGACTCTGTTAGCCGAAATTAGGCCGAGTGAGGTGTATAACCTTGGAGCCCAGTCCCATGTCAGAGTCTCTTTCGATGCGCCCGAGTACACGGCCGACGCAACCGGAGTAGGGTCAGTCCGGCTGCTGGAAGCCGTGCGTCTAGCGGGGATCGAAACACGGTTCTATCAGGCCTCTTCCTCTGAACTTTACGGCGCGACTCCTCCGCCGCAAAACGAGACCACTCCTTTCTATCCTCGGTCACCATACGGCGCCGCAAAGCTCTACAGCTTTTGGATAACGAAGAACTACCGCGAGGCTTATGGCATGTTCGCGACGAACGGAATCCTCTTCAATCACGAGTCACCCCGCCGGGGCGAGACCTTTGTTACCCGCAAGATCACTCGTGCGGTGGCCGCAATCAAGGCCGGCCAGCAGGATTACGTCTACCTCGGCAACCTGGACGCGGTTCGCGACTGGGGCTACGCACCTGAATATGTCGAGGGCATGTGGCGGATGCTGCAGGCTGACGAACCGGACGACTTCGTTCTCGCGACCGGCGGCAACTTCACCGTTCGCGACTTCCTGGAGACCGCTTTTGCGCACGCGGGCCTGAACTGGGAGGACCACGTTCGATTCGACGAGCGCTACCTTCGCCCCACGGAGGTCGACGCCCTGATCGGCGACGCGTCGAAGGCTCGCGAGAAGCTGGGGTGGGAGGCGACTGTGGATACGGCGCAGCTGGCCCGCATCATGGTCGACGCCGACATCGAGGCGTTGGAGCATGAAGGTCGCCACTGGATCGACAAGGTGAAGCTCGCGAGTTGGGGGACCGCCGAGTGACTGACGCCAAGGAGTTCTCACCGCGGCCTCTCGATCGCGACGCCACCTTCTACGTGGCCGGACACCGAGGTCTCGTGGGGTCTGCCATCTGGCGGAAGCTCGAGTCTGAGGGCTTCACGGGTCTCACCGGTCAGTCGTCGAAGGAGCTCGACCTGCGAGACCGCAAGGCCGTGTTCGACTACTTCCGCGAGGCCAAGCCGACCTACGTCGTTCTCGCGGCGGCGAAGGTAGGCGGCATTCTCGCGAACAGCACCTATCCGGTCGACTTCCTCAGCGAGAACCTGCAGATCCAGACCAACGTGCTCGACGCCGCGGTTGAAGCCGACGTCGATCGCCTGCTGTTCCTGGGTTCGTCCTGCATATACCCGAAGTTCGCGGCGCAGCCGATCAGGGAGGACTCGCTTCTCACCGGGCATCTCGAGCCGACCAACGACGCTTATGCGATCGCGAAGATCGCTGGAATTTTGCAGATCCAGGCTGTGCGCCGCCAGTACGGCAAGCACTGGATCTCGGCCATGCCTACGAACCTCTACGGTCCTGGAGACAACTTCTCCCCGAAGGGGTCGCACGTCCTGCCAGCGTTGATCAGGCGGTACGACGAGGCCGCCAAGTCCGGCGCCGAGACCGTCACGAACTGGGGGACGGGCACGCCGCGACGGGAGTTCCTCCACGTCGATGACATGGCTGCCGCGTGTCTTCATCTCCTCGAGAACTACGACGGGCCTGAACAGGTCAACGTGGGGACCGGGTCGGACGTCACCATCCGTGAGATCGCAGAGTCGGTCGCCAAGGTCGTCGGGTTCGAGGGCCGCACTGAGTGGGATACGACCAAGCCCGACGGAACGCCCCAGAAGCTTCTCGATGTGTCCAAGCTCGCGGACGCAGGATGGACATCGAGCATCGGCCTGGAGGACGGTCTTCGATCGACCGTCGAGTGGTACCGCGAGCACGCCGCGGCGATCCGAGAGTGACGAGTCACCCGGCCGCAACGTTGTCGTGATAGGAATCGGCGCGGGTGCCGTACTCTGTCGCACCCACAGGTGAGATGGAGAACGGTGAAGATTTCGGTTATCGGTTGTGGCTACCTGGGCGCGGTGCACGCGGCGTCGATGGCGGAACTTGGTCATGAGGTCGTCGGAATCGACGTGGACGCGGCGAAGATTGATTCCCTGTCGAGCGGCCGGGCGCCATTCTTTGAGCCCGGTCTTCCCGAGACTCTGAAGTCGGCGCTCGCGACCGGTCGGCTATCGTTTTCGACGGAGTTCGCGGCGGCCGCTGGTGCCAAGGTCCACTTCGTCGCCGTCGGAACTCCTCAGAAGCCCGGCGAGTACGCGGCTGACCTAAGCCATGTGCATGCTGCCGTGGACGCGTTGATTCCTCACCTCGAGGATGGTGACCTCGTCGTGGGAAAATCCACTGTTCCGGTGGGGACTGCGGCCGCCCTCGCGACTCGGATGAGCGTGCATAGCGAATCGGTGTTGCTGGCCTGGAACCCAGAGTTTCTGCGGGAGGGGTTCGCCATCAAGGACACCATCTCCCCGGACCGCCTCGTCTACGGAGTGCCTGCGGCCGAAGCTGGCGAGCGCGCCACCGCGCTCCTCGATGAGGTCTACGCCACCGCGCTCAGCAACGACACGCCCCGGATCGTCACCGACTACGCCACGGCGGAGCTTGTGAAGGTCGCCGCGAACGCTTTCCTCGCTACGAAGATCTCGTTTATCAATGCGATGGCTGAGATCGCAGAGGTCAGCGGAGCGGACGTCACGAGCCTTGCTGACGCGATCGGTTATGACGCTCGAATCGGTCGGCGCTTCCTCAACGCCGGGGTGGGGTTCGGGGGCGGCTGCCTGCCGAAGGACATCCGAGCCTTCTCCGCTCGCGCGGAGGAACTCGGCCGAGGGGAGTCCGTGGCCTTCCTCAAAGAGGTCGATGCGATCAACCTCCGGCGTCGGCAACGGGTGGTCGACCTGGTCAAGGAGGAGTTCGGCGGCCAGGTCTACAAGAAGAAGGTCGCCGTCCTGGGGCTTGCCTTCAAGCCCGATTCCGACGACATCCGCGACTCGCCGGCGCTCGACGTGGCCGTGCAGCTCCACGGGCTGGGTGCCGAGGTCGTCGCGACCGACCCGGAGGCGATCGATAACTCACGCAAGCGCCACCCGCAGCTCCTCTTCACGGAGAACGTCGACACGGCCGTGAACCGAGCTGATGCGGTCGTGGTGTTGACGGAATGGAAGCAGTTCCGCTCGCTCGACCCCGTCGAGCTCGGTGAGAAGGTCGACAACAAGCTGATCATCGACGGACGCAACTGCCTCGACCCCGCCGCATGGCGAGCCGCGGGCTGGACGTACCGCGGCATGGGGCGCCCCTGACGCCGCACGGGCGGAGCCCAGGCGGCTACGAGGTTCGTGCTGATTGAATGGCGTCCGTGGGTGGGGAGAACGCAGACGACGCGAAGCCGGCGGACGGCGCAGCGTCCGGCCATGCCCGTTCCCGGCGAGACGCCCGACACTCGAGGTCGGCCTCCCGTTCACGTCGGACGCGGAGGATAGTCGGCTGGTCGATCGCCGGAGTCTTTCTCGTCCTGATCGGCTGTGTGATCTGGGTCGGCGTGCGTGGCCTGATGGCGAAGGATCATCTCGAGGCCGCCATCCCCCTCGCCAAGAGCACGCAAGACCAGATCGTGGACGGCTCCACTGAGGGCGCCTCGGCCGACGCGCAGGAGCTCGCCGATCACGCCCGCGCCGCCGCGGACCTGACCAGCGACCCGATCTGGCGTGCCGGTGAGCTCGTGCCGTGGGTCGGCCCCAATCTTCGTGCTGTTCGGCAGGCCGCACAGGCGACTGATCTCGTCGCCTCGGGAGTGGTGCTGCCCCTCGCGTCCAGCGTTCAGCAGATCGGTCTGTCGAGCTTCCAGCCGGTCGACGGGAAGATCGCGCTGCAGCCGCTTCTCGACGTGCAGCAGACGGTGTCGGGGGCGCGCCAGGCCGTGGGCTCGGCCGCCGACATCGTGGACGACATCGACCCCGACGACCTCATCCCTCAGGTGTCGAGCGCCGTTGAGCTGCTTCGGGCCTCCGTCGATCAAGCGAACGGTGTCCTGATCGGAGTCGACAACGCCACGCAGCTCATCCCCGCGATGCTCGGAGCAGAGGGCCCACGCAACTATCTCCTCGCGTTCCAGAACCCCGCTGAGCTCCGTGCGGGTGGTGGCATCACGAGCGCCCTCGCGCTCATCCACACAGAAGGCGGGAGCGTCAGCCTGGTGCAGCAGGCGTCGAGTAGCGACTTCACGAAGTTCGATACGCCTGTGGTCCAGCTGCCGGACGAGACTCGGGGGCTGTTCCAGGACAAGGCAGCGCAGTTCGTTCAGAACACGACGCTCGTGCCCCAGTTCGACCTCAGCGGTCAGATCGCCTCGAAGATGTGGACCGACCGGTTCGGCGGGAGCATCGACGGCGTCATCACCTTCGATCCCGTGGCGCTGAGCTACTTGCTCGCGGCGACAGGCCCCATCCAGCTGACCGGTATCGACGAGCAGCTCGACTCGTCCAACGCCGTGGAGTTCCTCCTCAGCGGCGTGTATGAGCGCTACCCGGATCCGAACGTGCAGGACGCGGCATTCGCCGAGGTCGCGAAGGCGGTCTTCGACCGTATCTCCGCGGGGAGCATCGACCAGAAGAAGCTGCTCGACGCCATGATGCGCGCGGGTCAGGAGCAGCGGTTCAAGCTCTGGAGCGCACATGCTGAAGAGCAGGCCGTCTTGGATCAGACCACTCTGGCGGGGCCGCTTCCCGTGACGACTGACGATTCGACCGGAGTCGGGCTGTACCTGAACGACGCGACCGGCGCGAAGATGGACTACTACCTCACAGCCTCGACGGCGACGACATCACAGTCCTGTCGTGCCGACGGTCGCCCGATCATCCGAGTCCAGACGACGCTGACGAACACCGCGCCCGCGGACGCGGCAAATTCGCTCCCGCGATACGTCACCGGCGGTGGGGACTACGGCGTAACCCCAGGTAACGTCTCCACCTACGTCTACATCTATGGCCCAGACGGCCCGGCCGACCCCGTGAACGCCTCCATCTCGCTGGGCATCAACGCGGGAATCGAGGGCGGGCAGGCGCGCACCGCGATCGACCAGAACCACACCGTCGCGGAGTTCAAGGTGGAACTGGCGCCCGGCGAGAGCCGCACGGTGACCGCCGATTTCCTCGCTCAGCCAGGTGATCCTCTCGATGTCTCGCTGCAGCAGACCCCCATGGTGACCCCCAGTGTTTACACGAACGAAATATTGCCGGAGTCCTCAACCTGCGAGTTCGGGTAGTATCGACCGTGATTCATCTGCATCATCGGCTCTACGAACAGTGATCTGGGCGTAGGGCTCGTGCACTGAAACTCAACAAACAAGGGTGGGGAACTCCTTCATGATCAAGAAAGTACTGGCGGGCATGGCCATTGCGGCCGCCGCTCTCTTCGTGGCTCCTGCTGCAGCGCAGGCCTACATTCCGACCGGTGACATCACCGGACCCGCGACGATCGCTCCTGGCGGCTCCGGGACCTTCTCCTTCGACGGCTTCGACCCCAACGAGTCGGTCAGCTTCACGCTGACCGGTGAGAACGGTGCGGGCGCGAGCCTCGCCTCGGTCGTCTCGGCTGTCTCGAGCGCCAACATCGTCAAGGCGGCAGACGCGTCCGGCGCGGCTTCGGTCACCGTGACGCTCCCGTCGAACGCGACCGGCGCGTACACGCTGACCGGCACCGGGCTCTCGTCCGGCGCGATCGGCTCGATCGTCTTCTCGGCCGGCTCGTCGACCGGTGGCTCGGCCTCCGGTGGTTCGACCGGTGGTCTGCCCAACACGGGTGCGACCATCCCGACCCTCGGCCTCTGGGCCGGTGGCGGACTGCTCGCCCTCGGTGCGGCCTTCGTGATCGTGCTCACGATCGTCCGTCGCCAGAAGACCTCTCACTGACAGTCACCCGACTGAACTCGGGCGGTTGATCCGCACCCGATAGCGAAGACCCCTCGTCGAAAGGCGAGGGGTCTTTGCTGTTCCTGTGGACGGTTCCTGCCCCGTCTTCTCGCTGTATACACTGTGTTGGTGAGCACAAAGAGCGTGGATGTCATCCTGATCGGCGGCGGCATCATGAGTGCCACCCTGGGCACGATGATCAAGCAGTTGCAGCCCGACTGGTCGATCGTCCTCTTCGAGCGGCTGAACGACGTCGCCCTTGAGAGCTCGAACCCGTGGAACAACGCCGGCACCGGTCACGCAGCGCTCGCCGAGCTCAACTACATGCCCGAGGCGGCCGACGGCACGATGGAGCCGTCGAAGGCCATCAACATCAACGAGCAGTTCCAGGTGAGCCGTCAGTTCTGGGCCTCCCTCGTCGAGTTCGGCGTGCTCGATGCGCCCACCACCTTCATCAACCCCACGCCCCACATGACGTTCGTGCGCGGCGCCGACAACGTCGACTACCTCCGTCGGCGCTGGGAGATCCTGAAGGACGAGCCGCTCTTCGAGGGCATCGAGTTCAGCGACGACCCCCGCCAGATCTACAAGTGGGCGCCGCTGCTCATGCGCCACCGTCAGAAGGACGAGAAGATCGCGGCGACCCGCATCACCAGCGGAACGGACGTCGACTTCGGTTCGCTCACGCACCAGCTCGTTGACTACCTCCGTGCCAACGGCGTCGACTACCGCAGCGAGACGACCGTCAAGGGCCTCAAGAAGCAGAAGGACGGGTCCTGGACCGTCCGTGTGCGCGAGCGCATCGGCGGCACGCCCTACTCGATCAATGGCAAGTTCGTCTTCGTCGGTGCGGGCGGAGGGGCGCTGTCGCTCCTTCAGAAGTCCGGCATCCCCGAGATCAAGGGGTTCGGCGGGTTCCCGATCAGCGGCAAGTTCTTCCGCACCGACAACCCCGAGATCGTCGCGCAGCACCAGGCGAAGGTGTACGGCAAGGCCTCCGTGGGCGCCCCGCCCATGTCGGTGCCGCACCTCGACACCCGCGTGGTCGACGGCCAGGCGTCCCTGCTCTTCGGCCCGTACGCGGGCTTCAGCCCCAAGTTCCTCAAGTCGGGCTCGTGGTTCGACCTGCCCGGGTCCATCCGCCTGCACAACCTCGGGCCGATGCTCGCCGTCGCCCGCGACAACTTCGACTTGGTGAAGTACCTCGTCGGCGAGCTGCTCGCGAGCCGCAGCAAGAAGCTCGAGGCGCTCCGCGAGTTCATGCCGACGGCCCAGTCCAAGGACTGGCGCCTCATCACGGCCGGCCAGCGCGTCCAGGTCATGAAGAAGGACCCGAAGCGCGGCGGGGTGCTGCAGTTTGGCACCGAGGTGGTCACCTCCGCCGACGGCACGATCGCCGGCCTGCTCGGTGCGTCGCCCGGTGCGTCCACCGCCGTGCCGATCATGATCGACCTCATCCGCAAGTGCTTCCCGGCCGAGTCGGCCGCGTGGGAGCCGAAGCTCAAGCAGCTCGTCCCGTCGCTCGGCACCAAGCTCAACGCCGATCCGGCAGCCGCAGAGCAGTCGCTCGACGAGACCGCCAAGGTCCTCGACCTCACGCGGTCCGACGAGAGGGCCGTGGCCACGGCGAGCTGATCCGACATGAGCGCGCGCGGGGGAGTGCGGCGGGGAGTGGGGCTCGCCGCGATGGTGGCGGCGGGGATGCTCGCCCTCACCGGATGCTTCGTGGTGCCTGTCGCGGACGGCCGCTCGCCGTTCGACGATCCCGGCGGCGCGAGCTTCGACCAGGTCGAAGCGCAGGTGAGCCCGGTCCAGACACTCGTCGACGAGACTCTTCAGTCGACGGGGTGGGCGGCGACGGTCTCGACCGCGCAGGACAACTGCGAAGGCCCGTGCAACCTGCGACTCGGCATCGACATCGTGCCCGAGGTGCAGGCCATCGAGGCCGCGGAGAGGTTCGGGCTCGAGGAGAACCGCGGCGGGTCGTTCGTGATCCCGCTGCCGCCTGAGACATTGAAGGCGCTCATGGAGAAGATCCTGCCGGCGGCGTCGGCCGCGAAGCTCGACGTGAGCTTCATCGGCGAGTGCGCCGACGAGGCGGTCCTCAGGGCCGCCGAGATCTACACCGGCGCCTGCACCGGCCTGATCCCGTCGGCTCAGGCCCTCCTCGGCACGACGGACGACTTCTACCGCGACAGCGTCTTCGACCTGCGGGGGAGCGGCAGCTGGCTCGACGAAGAGCTCATCGTCCAGTCCGGCAGCTACAGCGCCGACGACATCCTCGGCCGGCTGCAGGATGTGCCCAGCGGCACCGAGTCCGGCAGGGCGTTCAGCTAGGAGTGCTTCCGCTCGATCTCCTGCGCGATCGGCTTGATCAGCAGGAAGGCGAGAGCGGCGGTGGCGACGGCGAACCCGATCGCCCGGATGTAGGTCTCGGTGCGGGACATGGCCCCCACGCTATCGAACCGCGCGGGCCCGCCTGTGTAGTACGTCACTGTGCCCGGTGCGGCGTGCGCGGCATCCGGGTATGTTCCGGGCCATGAACGGCGTGGATCTCGACCTGCGGGTGAAGTGTCCTGTGTGCCTGGACGGGTGGGTGTGGGTACGCGACGGCGACGTCGTCTGCGACCACTGCGACGCCGAGTGGGGCGGCAGCGACCACTAGGGCCCCGTCGGGCTCTGCCCTTGCGCCGCGCGACCCTGCGCTCGCGCCGCCCGGCTCGCGGTGACCAGGGTCGCGACGATCGTCGCAATGAACGCGGCGACCACGATGGCCGCCCATGCGGCGGCCGTGGTGCCCGTCGACATCGAGGACCCCACCCCGGCGACGGCGCCGACCGCGAAGCCCGCCCACGCCCATGGCGCAGCAGCCCGGTGGCCGGCCGCCCAGGCCTCCGGGGAGCTCAGCGTCGACCCGATCCGGATGCCGACGACTCGGTTCTTGCTGATCACGCCGCCGGCCGCGAGCTGGAAGAGCACGGCGGCGAGCAGCAGGAGTGCGGGGAACACCACGACGCCGATCATGGTCTCCAGGCTAGTGCATTGTTCTAGTAGCATTGCAAACATGTTCTTTCGGGTGGATCACGCATCCCCGGTCTCGCTGGCCGACCAGATCGCGGTGCAGGTGCGGGCGGGGATCGCATCCGGCGAGCTCAGCCCGGGTGAACGGCTCCCGACCGCCCGCGACCTCGCAGAGGGTCTCCGGGTGAACATGCACACCGTCCTCCGCGCGTACGGGCGGCTGCGCGACGAGGGGACGATCGAGATGCGTCAGGGCCGAGGTGCATGGGTCCGCCCTGAGGCCAACGCCGCCATGGTGCGCATCACGGAGCTGGCCGCGCAGCTCGCGGCCGAGGGTCGCAAGCTCGGCCTCTCTGCACAGGAGCTGACTCGACTGGTGGAGCTGTCGTGAACGCTCGACTGCGGTGGGTGGGCGCTGTCGTCGCCCTCGCCGTGCCCGCTCTGGCGATCGGTGCGACCGGCTTGCTCTGGAGCAGCGCTCTGCGCGGTGATGTCGCGTCCCACTGGTCCGACCTGGGCCCCGCCGACGGCAGTCTTCCCGGCGTCGCCGTCTTCTCCGTCACGTTCGGGGTGGCGATCGCGGCGGTGATCGTCGGTGTGGTCGCCGTGGCTCTTCCGCGCGTCAGCGTGCGCTCCACGCGAGCGGCCCTGTTCTGGATGGGGTCCGTCGGCGCCGTCGCGGCAGGAGGCTGGCTCATCCCGGCCGGGCTCACCGTGCAGGCCGGATCCGCAGAGGGGGCCGTCCTCGGTGGCTGGGTCATCGCGCTGGCCCTGGCGGTCCTCTACGGGGCCGTCCCGTACCTCGTCGCGCCGCGGGACGGACGCCACGACGAGCGCCGGCCCGCCACGCTTGCGACGCCGCTGCGAGCGACCGAGACCGGTGCATGGAGTCGTACGATCACGGCGAAGGTGTTCGTCTACGTCACCGTCCTCGTCGTCGCGATCGCCGCCGCGGTCGAGATCCCGCTCGTGCTCCTCGGCGATCCCGGCGCCGGTGCGGTCTCGCTCGCGATCCTCCTCGCGGCGGCCGTCGTGCTCGCGTCCTTCATCCGGGTGAGGATCACGGTCGACTGGCGCGGACTGCGGATCGTGTCGCTGCTGCTGCGGCTCCCGCTGAAGCGCATCCCGCTCGACATGATCCGCCGCGCCGACGCCGCGGAGCTCAGGGTGGGAGAGTGGGGCGGCTGGGGCTACCGCATCATGCCGGGTCGATCCGCCCTCATCCTCCGCGATGGTCCGGGCCTCGTCGTCACGACGACCGACGACAGGGAGTTCGCCGTCTCGGTGAGCGATCCCGAGGTCCCGGCGGCCCTCCTCAACAGCCTCCGCTCCACCTCTGTCGGTGAGGCCAGGAGCTGACCCGAGCCTGTCCCGCGTCCGTGCCGCTCGGTTGCATCTCGCGCCGAGACGGTGCATCCTGCACGGAGGGGATGGCGACCGGCTACCGCGTCGCCGGAGGATCGGGGGAATGCCGTCGTGGGATCGTTATTGGTGCACCTGCCGTTGATCATCACCATGGCCGTCCTGGCGCTGATCGTCGGGAGCATGATCGCCCTCACCGTCCGGGCCGGCATCGCCGTCCACCGCTCGCGGCGGCTCACGGATGCGGAGCGGACGCTCTGGTACTTCATCCTCGTGTTCGTGCCGGTGGTGGGTGTCATCATCTGGAATGCGGTGGATTCTCGGTCGGGAGACACCTCAGACCTGAGTTGAGCAATGCTCGAATCTGTGTTTGAATGGTACTCATGACCGGTCCTGAGTTCGTCGCCGAGGGTGACCTCGACGACATCGCGGCGCTCGAGGGTGTCTGCGACTCGGGGCGGGAGGTGAGTGCGGCACAGGCTGCTCACCTTCTCCGGCTCGCGCGGTTCGCCCGGCGGCGGTTGACCCACATCCTCGAGACCACCGTCGACACGCCCGAGGCGCAGGAGCGCGCGTGGCGCAATCTCGTGGCCGAGACGGCATGCGCCCTCCATCTGGGCGAGGGGCAGGCGCGCAATCAGATCGATCTCGCCTGGGCGCTCACCTCGCAGCTCACCGCGACGTTCGACGGGCTCACGGTGGGGCGCATCACGCTCGAGCACGCCGAGGTCATCGTCGATCAGTCCGCCACCGTGCCTGAGGTGGCGCGGAGGGAGTTCGAGGCCCGACTCCTCGAGGCCGCGGCGGTCATGTCCCCGCGGCGGCTGCGCGAGGCGGCGAAGCGGCTCCGCGAGCGGCTCCACCCCGAGACGATCGAGGCGCGTCACAGGAAGGCTCGTCAGGAGCGCTCGGTCTGGGTCGACGCCGAGCTCGATGGCATGGCCGTCATCCATCACGTCCTGTCCGCAGAAGACGCGCGGGCCATCCTCGACGCTGTCGAGACCAAGGTCGACCGAGTCCATCGCGGGGGCGACATCCGCTCCGTGGCCGCGCTGCGCAGCGATGTCCTGCGCGACTTCGTGCTCCGCGGCGAGACCTCCCCGGCGGGCGCCAACGACGTGGTGCCCACGGTGGTGGTCACCATCCCGGTCGAGACGCTGATCGGGCTCGACGACCGGCCGGCCGACCTCTCCGGCTACGGCGCGATCGATGCCGAGACCGCGAGGCGGCTGGCCGCGAAGGCGCCGAGCTTCGCGCGGCTCTTCGTCGATCCGATCGACGGCAGTCCTCTGGCGCTCGGTCGCGAGAAGTACCGGCCCACGGCCGACATGCGGCGTGTGGTCGTCCTCGGCGACGAGACCTGCCGCTTCCCGAACTGCGGCCGGCCGGCAATGTACTGCGAGCTCGATCACACCGAGGCCTGGGCCGACGGCGGGCGCACCGATCTCGACAACCTCGCCGCGCTCTGCTCCCGGCACCACCACATCAAGCATGAGGACGGCTGGTCGCTCGAGCAGCTCGAGGGAGGCGTCCTGCGGTGGGTGTCGCCGCTCGGCCGCGTCTACGAGACGGTGCCGAAGGCGCTGTTCGATGCCCAGTACTTCGGGGTCGAGGCGCGTCCGACGCTCGCGACACTTCTCGATGGGGCGCCGGAGTTCGAAGAGGTGCTGCTCGATCCGCTGCCGCCCCCGCTGGTGAGCTTCGACGAGTTCGAGCTCGCCCTCTGCGGCGCCCCTCCGGGCGCGGTCTTCGTCGACGAAACCGCCTGATCGCCGGCGCTCGGGCGCGCGCCGACCCTTTACCCCCGGATGCGGGTCACGGGAAGACCGTGTAGCAGAGATCGATGTTTAGTGCGCGTGAACCTTCTGTTTCGGGTGTGTTTCCGGCTCACCCAAACCCTGTGCAAATTCATAGTCTCGCTGGAGCCGGTTCTCGGCTGCATGCTCCAAGCGCCCCACCTGTCGGTCCACAGCACCTCCGCGGCCGACTGGGCGTCGACTCTGTCTGAACGATCTCGAGGAGAACTGTGTCTACACGCACACACGCGAGGCGGTGGATCGTGGGAGCGGTCGCCGTCGCGCTCGCGCCCGGAATGGCGCTCTCGGCGGCATCCGTCGCCGTGGCCGCTCCGGCGCCCGACCCGGTCGTCGCCTCCGGCAGCGACTGGTCTGTGACCACCACCCCCGGTGGATACCTGGTCGACCTGAAGCTCGACGAGCCGCTTCCCATGGTGAACGACGCGCCGACGATCATCGTCGACGGCGAGCCCCTCGGTCTGGCGCAGGAGTCCGAGGACGGCCTCTCGCTCAGCATCGTCACGAACGACCCTTCGGTCGCCGACGCCACCGACGTGAGCAAGGGCTGGTCGAGCGGTGAGGAGGACAAGGCCTCCGAGACGACGGAGACCCCCGTCACCGAGGAGTCCCCGCAGAGCCGCATCATGACCGAGCAGCTCGACGCGCTCGCTCAGGCCGCCGCCGTGCCCGACCCGTCGACGCTCGGGCAGTACGGCGTCACCGAGGCCGAGTACGACTTCGGAGACCAGGCCATCGCGCTCGCCGCGATCGGCGGCATCCGCGGTGAGATGACCGGCAAGATGTACCTCACCGACGCCACCGGCGAGCGCCCCACCATCGTGCTGCTGCACGGCCGCCACACCTCCTGCTCCGGCCAGGGCGCCAACCCGCTGCGCTGGCCCTGTGGCCCGACGCAGATGAACGTCCGCTCCTACCTCGGCTACGAGGGCACCGCTCGGGCGCTCGCGTCGAACGGCTACAACGTGCTGTCGATCGCGGCCAACTCGGTCAACTCGAACGACAACCAGCTCGCCCTCGACTACGGCGCACAGGCCCGCGGTCAGCTCATCCTCGACACCCTCTCGATGCTCGAGAAGGCCAACGCCGGCGCCGCCGTCTCCTACGACGACATCACGACCGCGACCGACACCGTCCCGAGCGTCACCACCACCCGCACGCTCGACGAGGCGCTCGTCCGCGCCACGACGCGCACCGACCAGCCGGCGGCGCCCTCGGGCGTCACCGCGGCGTCGCTGAAGGGCCGCTTCGACCTCGACCACGTCGGCATCATGGGCCACTCGCGTGGTGGCGAGGGCGTCGTCTCCGCGGCGACCCTCAACCAGGGCCTCGCGAAGCCGTTCGGCATCGAGTCGGTCCTGCCGCTCGCACCGGTCGACTTCGGCCGCATGACGCTGCCGGACGTGCCCACCGCCGTGTTCCTGCCCTACTGCGACGGCGACGTCTCCAACCAGCAGGGCCAGCACTTCATCGACGACTCGCGTCACGCGTTCGACGACAACGTGCTGCGCTCCGCCGTCTGGGTGATGGGTGCGAACCACAACTTCTTCAACACGGTCTGGACGCCCGGTCTCTACCCGGCGGCGACCAGTGACGACTGGTCCACCCGCGACACCACCTCGAGCTGCTCCACCCGCGACTCCACCCGTCTCACCGCGGCACAGCAGTACCAGGTCGGCGTCAGCTACATGACCGGCTTCTTCCGCCTCACGATGGGCGGCGAGACGCAGTTCCAGTCGCTGTTCGACGGATCGGTCAAGCCCTCCACCACGGCGACCTCCTACGCCGACGTGCGCGTGATGGCGACCCAGCCGGCGTCGAGCACCTCGCTCGTGACCGACTTCACCACGAACAACTCGCTCATCCGGGTGTCGGGTGGAGCGACCGCGGCGGTGTGCACCAACCTCTCCGGCCGCACCGTGTCGCAGTCGCTGCCGTTCTGCGCCACCACCAAGGGCTCGTCGCAGGTCCCGCACTGGACGCCCGGCTCGTTCGCTCCGAACGTGCCCGAGTTCCCGACCACGCGGTTCCTGTGGACCGGCGCCTCGACGACCGACCCGTCGGTGCCCAGCACCGGCCAGCTGCGGATCACCGTGCCCGCCGACTACCGCGATCTCAGCACCCGGTCGCAGATCACGCTGAAGACCGCCCCCGACGAGTCCGTGCCCAGCGGCACCGACTTCACCATCACGGTGGTCGACGGAACGGGTGCGACCTACCAGGTCGCCGCATCCGCTCTGAACCCCCTGGCGATCAACCGGATGCCCGGAGGCACCAACACCACGCTGAACAAGATCGTGCTGCAGCAGCTCACGATCCCCACGTCGACCATCACCGGGATCGACCTGCGCGACGTCCGCGAGATCCGTCTCACGGCGGGCGTGGGTGCCGACGGCACGGGCACCGGTGGGGTCTACCTGTCGGATCTCGCCTTCGACACCCCGTCGGTCGGCACCCCCGTGGTGCAGACGCGGACCACGGTGAACATCGCGCCGACCGCGGTCGAGGAGGGCTCGGGCCCGGGCTCCGCCGAGGTCGCGGCCTACCTCAGCCGTGCCGACACGAAGCCGGTCACCGGGTACGTCAGCGTGCTCGGATCGGCCTCGGGAGCGGTCGGCATCGGGATGGAGAAGGTCACCTTCCAGCCCGGCGAGACCTGCAAGACCGTCACGGTCGCCACCCTCGGCAACAGCGCCGCCTCCGACAAGGGCAGCACCAACTTCAAGGTGAGCGCCACGAACACGAGCAACGCGGTGATGGGGGCCCAGGCCTTCAACAACCTCACGGTTCGCGAGGACGACGGCACGACGGGCACCGAGATCCCGCCGGTCGGCATCCAGGGCGACGCGTGCGCCGAGTACGAGGCCTCGCTCGCTCCGGTGCCCCTCGCCGTCGACAAGGAGGCCGTCGCACCCGGTGACTCGTTCACCGTGACCGCGTCCGGCTTCCGCGTCGGAGAGGCCGTCCTGTTCGGCTTCGCGGGTGCCGACCTCGGAGTCGTGATCGCCGACGACGCCGGCGCGGCCACCTGGACCGTCAACGTCCCGGTGAACTCGACGCTCGGTGCAGCGGACGTGACCGCTCTCGGCGCCGGCTCCAAGCGCGACGCACGGGCTGCGGTGTCGGTGCTCGCACCGACGACCACCGTCCTCGCCGCGCCGACGTCGTCCACCGAGGGTGACGAGGTCGCCTTCGCGGCCACCGTGACCGGCGCCGACGTCGAGGGCACCGTCTCCTTCACCGAGGGCGACACCGTGCTCGGCACGGCGGACGTGGTCGACGGCGTCGCGACGTTCCGCTACGCGGGGCTCGCGGTCGGTGAGCACACCGTGGTCGCCTCCTTCGGGCAGACGGCCACCGCGTTCGCGTCGGTCTCCGACCCGGTCGTGATCACCGTCGCCGCCGCGCCGGTGCCGTCGCCCACCGCCTCGCCCACCCCCGGGGGGAACGCGGTCCCGGCCGGCACGGGTTCGTCGTCGGGCGACCTCGCCTCGACCGGACTCAACGTGTCGCTGTGGATCCTTGGCTCGATCCTGGTCCTCGGAGCCGGCGCCTCCATCCTCGTGATGGTCCGCCGCCGTCGGGTGACCGAGTAGCGACGATACGGCGGGCCTGACCCGCCGACACGAGGGGCCGCGACCCCGCTCGAGCTCCCACGGCTCGAGCGGGGCGCGGCCCCTTCGTGCGTCCCCGGTCCGACTCCGGGCCGATCACGCTACGGTCGAAGGGACGGTTCATGGGGAGGTCGCGGATGGGCGCAGCGCCTGGGTGGTACGACGCAGGGACGCCGGGGCGTCTCCGCTGGTGGGACGGCACGCAGTGGAGCGAGCACGAGCGCGACGCTGCCGCGGTCGCTCCGGCGCCCACCCCGGCGTCGGGGCAGGGCGCTCAGACGGGGCCGGTGATGGGCTGGTACCAGCCCGCCTCCGGGCCCGTACGCTGGTGGGACGGCCAGAAGTGGACCGGCATGCGCTTCCGGAAGGACGGTCGGCCCGGGGTCGACTGGGCCAACTCCGAGCAGCCCGGCGCGGCCTGGGCGTTCGCGATCATCTTCCTCGGCCTCGCCGTCTTCCAGTTCGTCCTCGGAACGCTCGCGCAGTCCGTGAACTTCAGCGGCGCGGGGACGATGCTGCTCGCCATCCTGTGGCTCTCCATCGCGATCACGAGCAGTGCGGTGCGGCGCATCCCGGCGCCGACCGGTGCGCCGCTGGTGACCGACATCGTGCGTCCGCTGCCCGGCGAGCAGGAGGGGCCCGGGGCCGGCTGGTATCAGGTGGCATCCACCACGAGTCGCTGGTGGACCGGAGCCCGCTGGAGCCAGTACGTCCAGAGTCGGTTCGGCGTGCGACCCACCTTCCACGGGCCGCGGTCGTACCGCGTCTACGTCTGGCTCTCGTGGGGGATGGTCGTGTTCGGTGTGCTCCTGCTCATTGTCGGGATCGTCCTGATGTCCCTCGGCGCGGGCGCGTCGGACTACGGTCTCACCACTGTGGTCGGCGTGGTCGCGCTCCTCGGCGGGATCCTGTTCGGCGTGCTCGGGGGAGTCCTGCTCGCCTTCTCCCCGATGCAGCGGCGGATGCTCCTGGTCCCTGCCGCCCCGCCCGCGGCCTGAGCGGCCTGAGCCGGATCGGTCACGTGCTCCAGGTCAGGGGTGCGTAGCCCTCGAGGGTGTAGCCGTCGCACCCCGGCTCCCGGTCGTCGACGGTCTCGGGCACGGTGTAGATCGCGGCGGTGACGTAGGAGTCGAGCGGCGCGATCGGTGGAACGTGTTCGATCGGGGTGAGGCCCACATCCTGGTCGCCGGCCGCTTGGATCTCCGGCGAGGCCATCGCGAGGCTCGGGCCGAAGCAGGTGGAGCCGTCCTCGACGGTGTCGACGATGATGGCCGCGTAGATGCCCCCGAACGTCGGGGCGGCGTCAGTGGCGAAGTCCCTCAGCTCGAGCGTGAGCCAGCCGTCGTCGTGGATCACGATGTCGACCGTCCCACTCGTCGCGCCTGCGGCGGAGTGCCAGGTCCCGGAGGCGTGATCGGTCGGTACCGGTGTGGGCGTCGGCGTGAGGTCAGGGTCGGCGGTCGCGGTCGCGGTCGCGGTCGTGGTCGCTGCCGTGCTGTCGGAGTCCTGTGCTGCGTCACCGCCCGTACCAACGCATCCGAAGAGCGACATCGCCACGAGACCTGCTGCGACGATCCCCCCGAACCGGGTCTGCCTCCTCATGTCCCCACGCTAGGTCAGCGCCCGCACGGGCACAGTTCCCCGGTCACCCGACATGTGGGCCGTTGGGAGGACTGTGCGGAGGCGAGCTTCTTCCTAGGGTGAGGGGATGTGACCGACTCCTCGTCCCGCGATCATGGCCGGGATCGTCCTCACCCTCGTCGTCGGTCTCGCCGGGTGCACGGCGAGCGGGGCTGCGGAGCAGTCCGGCCCGAGGCCGCTGCCGGACGGCGGCTTCTTCACGACGATCCCGCAGACGACGAACCAGCCCAGCGACCCGCCGCTCCCGAGCGACTACGACCAGTCGACGAACAGTGCCCTCACCCCGGAGGAGGCCTCGCTCAACCAGCTGTGGTCGGCGGCGAACTGGGAGGTGGGCGCCGACGCCGAGCCCAGCGACATCGGACATGCGGGCGGCCTACGGGAC
This sequence comes from Cnuibacter physcomitrellae, assembly GCF_014640535.1. Lineage (NCBI taxonomy): Bacteria > Bacillati > Actinomycetota > Actinomycetes > Micrococcales > Microbacteriaceae > Cnuibacter > Cnuibacter physcomitrellae. Next base: position 1,373,682 of record NZ_BMHD01000001.1, on the reverse strand, counting down.
TTCGCGGCGGCCATCACCGCCCGCTGCTATCCGGTCCGCTCGGCCGATCAGGTCGCCGAGCTGGAGGACCTCCGCACCCACTACGAGTCCCTCACCGGCGACGAGGCCTTCCGCGCCGCGCAGGCCTACTTCGCCCGCGCCACCGCCCTCTGCATGTGACCCGGGGTCAGCGCTCCAGCCGCCGGATCGAGCGAGCGCGCGCAGCCGAAGCGACGACACACCGCTCACGTTTCCACATTCGAACATGTGTTCTATTCTCGTGCGCATGGGATGGCATCCGCGACAAGACCTCCGGCCCACGGAGTACCTCTACAACCTGCCCGGCACCACGCGGCCGTACGCCATCATCCGGCTCGTCGAGGTGCGGGCGGGGGAGCAGCGGGTGACGCGGTGGCGCGCCGTCACCTATGAGGAGCCGCGCGTCCTGATCGGGGAGGGGTACTGGCCGGGGCTCGACACCTGCGTCGAGGTCGTGCACCGCTTCGCGGTCCGGGAGGGGGCGCACGCGCCCGACATCCGTTCTGTGCATCCGGATGCACACGGCCGGCCGCCCGGTGGCGGTCGCTGACGTGGCGCACTGGAGCCCGCGGAGGCAGCTCGTGCGCACGGGAGAGCACGAGTGGCTCATGCGCGACGGCGCCGATCGCATCGCGATCGTCCGGGCGGTGCGGATGCGCGGTCGCGTCCACTTCCGCGCGGTCACCTGGGCGGCCGAATCGGAGGGTCGGCACCTGCTCGGCTACTTCCCCGACCTCGACTCGCTCGCCGCGATCGTGTGGCGCGAGTGGCTCATCGCCCACGGGAGGTCGACGGACCTGCCCCCTCGATGACCTCGCGCCGCGGTCCATCGCCCGGCGGCGATGCGGAGCCCGGAGAGCCCTTCTCGAGAGCGCGTACCCGCAGCGTCTGCAGGATCACGGCACCGATGAGCGACCCGATGACCCCACCGGTCGTGTTCGCGATGACGTCGTCGAAGGTGGCGTAGCGGCTGGGCAGGAACAGGCCCTGGAACGTCTCGATCGTCCCGGAGAGGGCGAAGCAGGCGGCCATCGCCACCCACCACCAGCGCCGGCCGAGCCACAGGGCGAGCAGGATGCCGAGGGGGATGAACATCGCGATGTTCGCGGTGTACTCGATGTGGCCGTACTTCACGAACGTGAAGAGGTCGCGGTCGTGGAGGGCGCGGAGGACGTTCTGGATGGTGCCCCGCGAATCGCGATCGACCGGGGTGGGCCACGTGACGATCACCAGCACGGCGACGATGTACCCGAGGAGCGCGACGAGAGCGAAGCGCTGTGTGCGGGGGAACTCTCGCATCCTGCGGCCTCTCGTCGCTCGTCCCGGTCATGACGGTCGGAGGCATCGCTGCCCGCGTGGGTCCTGCGAGTCTAACCATCCGTCGTGCGATCGGCCGAGGAAATCCCCGGGTAGGGCCTGTAAGCGGACTGACAGCATGCCTGCGGGCGGGATCTCCGCTCTCGCAGTACGCTGAGCCCACCTGCTCCACCTCGATGACGATGTGACCCGGAGGAGTGCCCCGTGCCGCTCTCGACCCGACTCCGCTTGATCATGCTGACCGCCGCCGGTGCGGTGGGCTCCGCCGCCGTCCTCGGCGGGATCGCACTGCTGCGCGCCTTCTGACGCGACGGCACTGCGCCGGACGGTGAGGCCGCCTCGCCGTCCCGATACGATGGTCGGCTCGCCCCATCCGAACCTTCCTCAGGAGCGTCATCGTGTCCGGACCCCGAATCCGCCCATCGACCGGGCCCGCAGAGCTCCCCGAGCTCGTGGCCATCTGGCGCACCGCCGTCGCGGCCACGCATCACTTCCTCTCCGATCCCGACCGAGCCGAGATCGAGTCCAGGCTCGAGTCGGACTACCTGCCCGCGGTCGATCTGTCGGTGGCGGAGCGCGACGGCCACCCGGTCGGATTCTCCGGCGTGCTCGACGGTCGGCTGGAGATGCTCTTCGTGGCTGCGGACGAGCGCGGGAGCGGCGTCGGCACCGCCTTGCTGCGCCATGCGATCCACGAGAGGAGCGTCACCGAGGTCGACGTCAACGAGCAGAACGCCTCCGCGACCGGGTTCTACCTCAGCCGCGGTTTCGACGTCGTCGGTCGCAGCGAGACCGACGACGCAGGTCGTCCCTACCCGCTGCTCCACCTGCGTCTCAGGGACTCGCAGGGGGCGACCGAGGGCTGAGCGGCAGGGCTCACGGTGCGGTGGCGGGCTCCACGTCGACCGGGACGACGGCGGTGAGCGTCGCACCGCCGAGACCCGTCGACCGGGTCAGCACGAGCGATCCGCCGAGCAGGTCGAGGTGCCGGCGCAGGCGATCCAGACCCGACCACGAGGCCTCGGCGGCCGGCCCCGATCCGTCGTCGTCGACCACCAGTCGCGCCCGGGTCGGGGTCTCGAACTCAAGGTCCACCGTCACCGACGACGCACCGCCGTGGCGGAGCGCGTTGCTCAGAGCCTCCTCGGCCGTCCGCACCAGCAGCAGTCGCGTGCTCGGCGGCAGGGTCGCCCGCGCGTCGAGGGCTCGGGCGCTGTCGTGGAAGCGGGTCTCCACCGCGATGTGAGCGGGAAGCCGCATGACGAGCGCGGTGAGCGCGGGATCGAGGCCGCGATCGAGGTCGACCGGGTAGAGCACGCCGCTGAGGCTGCGCAGCTCGCGTTCCCGCAGGTCGCGCACCGTGCCCGACGCGCGCCGGATGCGGGCGGCCTCGCTCGGCTCGACGCGGGTCGCCACGTCGTCGAGCTCGGCCTCGAGCATCACGAAGACGCTCTGGACGCTGCCGTGGATGCCCTGGGCCACCTCGCGGCGCACGCGCAGCTCCTCCTCCTGCAGCTCCCGATAGGCGAGGACGGTCTCGAGCTGGCTCTGCACACGCTCCCGCTCGCCCGCACGCAGGCGACGCCACACGCCCACCATCGCAAAGCCGATGAGCATGGTGACCAGGCACGCGGCGCTGGTCGTGACGATCTCCGCGAACGCCACCCATGCGGTCCGATCGGCATAGACCCCGGTCGCCAGCTGGACCAGAGCCCGCACGAGAGCGCACCCGACCACGATGAGGACGCTCTGCAGGACCGCGATCGGAAGGGAGCGCCGCTCGGGTCGCAGGGTCGCGACGAGCGCGAGCATGAGGCCCACGGTCGTCACGTTGATCAGGCCGCGCACCAGGAGCTCCGCCACGGGAGCCGACGGCACTCCCCGGAGCGTCGCCGAGTACACGCCCATCGCGAGCACGGACTGCACCGAGGTCGCGACGGCGAAGAGGAGCCCGATGGTCGCCGTGACGGTGAGCATCACGCGCGCGTCCTGGCGAGAGTCGCGGTCGGCCCAGGCCCTCCTCACGCCCGACGTCCAGGCGAACGCGTGGACGGTCACCGTGAGTGCTCGACGAACATCAGAGCCGCCTGCACCCGGGGGTTGCGCTGATCGGTGGCCGCGAGCCCGAGCGCGCCGTAGATCGCGTTGACATGGTTGTCGGCGGAGCGGCTCGCGATGCCGAGCTGCTCCGCGATCGCCATGTTCGTCATGCCCGACGCGAGCAGTGACAGCACCTCGCGCTGCCGGTCGGTGAGCGACTCGAGCGGGCTGCCGGCCCTCGGTTCCCGGACGGCGGCGAGCGACGGGTCGATGACCGTGCGTCCGGCGTGCGAGGCCTGGAGCGAGGCGACCAGCGACCCCGCCGAGAGCGCCGACGTCTTCGACAGGTAGCTCCACCCGGCGGCATCGCGTCGATCGAGCTGCAGCATCCGGTGGAGAGCGTCGACCGCCGAGAGGATCACGATGCCCACGCTGGGGTTCGCCGCCCGGAAGGCGGACCCGACGTCGAACCCGTCGCCGTCGCCGAGGTCGAGGTCGACGAGCGCCACGTCGAAGCCGTGGGGGTCGAGCGTACGCGCATCCTGAGCGGTCGCGGCGGAGCCGACGACCGCGATGCCGGGGGCGGCGTGGAGCAGCCCGACGAGCATCTGCCGGTACAGCGGCTGATCCTCGACCACGACGACACGCACGCCTCTGCCGCTCATGCCCTCATCCTCTCACTCGACGGGTGTCGTTCTCCACGCCCAAACGGGTGGTATTACTCGGATGTGGTGCGCGATCCGCCGATCTAGGCCAGGATGCCGTCGAGGTGCGCTCCGCTTCGTGAGCCACCCGCTCCGCGAGAGAGGGGACTCGTGAACCGACGACTTCTACCCGCCGGCGTCATCGCTGCGGCGGCGCTGCTCATCCCGACCCTGGCCTCGGCGCCGGCCTCGGCGCTCGCCCCGGCCGCTCCGGCGGCTCCGACTGCCGTGCCGGCCGACGCCTCCTCGCTGCAGCCCCTCGCGCGCTGCCAGATGCCCACCCCGCCCGACGTCGACTTCAGCGAGGGCTATAGCCTGGGGCGCGAGGCCATGCCCGCCACCGGCACGGGGAGGATCACCACCCTCTACGTCGACTTCCCGGACGCTCCGGGCGACGACGCGGCGCTCGCCGGCTACGAGGACGCCCTCGACGGCGGACAGCAGAGCGTCTCCGAGCTCTCGGAGGGCAAGCTCCAGCTCGACCGCACGGCCGACGAGGCGTGGGCGGAGATGCCGTACCCGACCGCCCACTACGGCATCGGCACCGATGACGAGCTCTCGGACGAGCTGCTTGCGGATGCGGTCGCCGCGACCGACGCGGTCGTCGACTTCTCCCAGACGGATGCGATCTGGCTGGTCTTCGAGTCCAGCGCCGTGACCGGCGACGTCCGCAGCCACGCGATGAACGACGCCACCGTCACCGCCGACGGACGGACGCTCAACCGTGCCGTGCTCTTCTCGACCGCCGACCTCGGCCCCACGGCCGAGCTCAGCCCTGCCTGGGTCGTGGCGCACGAGAACGGGCACACCCTCGGGCTCGCCGACCTCTACTTCAACGACACGAGCGCGGGTGACGCCTCCCGCGGCACCGGCCCGTTCGACCTCATGGGCTACCTCGACGACGACGGCTCCCGCGAGCTGCTCGCCTGGAACCAGTGGCGGCTCGGCTGGCTCGCGGACGACGCCGTGTCGTGCCTCCGTCCCGGGAAGACGACCACGCTGGAGCTCGGCGCCGTCGAGGACTCGGCGACGGCGGGCGTCGCGCTGATCCGCCTGTCGGCCAGCACCGTCCTCGCGGTGGAGTCGCGCCGGTCCGTCGGCATCGACGCCGCCAGCACGGCTGCCGAGGGCGCGCTCGTGTACCGGATCGACGCCTCGGTGCCCTCCGGCGACGGGCCCGTCGAGGTCCAGTTCGCCGACGGCGCCGCACCGCAGGTCCGAGACGCAGCGACGATCTCGGCCGCACCGCTCCAGCCCGGCGACACCTACACCGACGAGTCCGGCGTGACCGTCACCGTCGACTCGGCCGACGCGGCAGGAGACACGATCACGGTCGACACGAACGCTCTCGTGCACACCGACACGAAGCGCACCATCGCGTACTACCAGACGTCGCGTGTCGACAACAACGTGAACAACCCGTACATCTCGCCGCTGCCGCTCACCACCGAGCACACCGGCACCGACTACGTCATCCTCGCCGCGATCAAGCTCAAGCCGGAAAAGGTGATCCTCAACGATCACACTCCCGACGACCCTTACTACACCCCCGTGTGGGCCGACCTCGCTGCGATGCAGCAGCAGGGCGTGCGGGTGATCGGGATGATCGGGGGTGACCAGAATCCCTCGTGGCAGACGCTCAGCACGGACTTCGACGTGCAGTACGGCCGGCTGAAGGAGCTCATCGTCAAGCACCATCTCGACGGCATCGACCTCGACGTGGAGACGCCGACGGCGATCGAGGTCGTCGAGCTCGTCATCGACTCGCTGCGCAACGACTTCGGGCCGACGTTCCTCATCACCCTGTCGCCCGTGGCGCGGGGCATGGAAGGAGAGATCGACGGTCTCTCCCAACTCGATTACGACCAGCTCTACGAGGACCGAGGCGAGGACATCGACTGGTTCAACCTGCAGACGTACTGCGGGTGGGGCGAGCCGACCGAGGAGTACTTCTCGAAGGTGATCGCCTACCAGGCCGGAGTCGGAGGCGCCCCGGCGTCGAAGCTCGTGATGGGAGTGCTCTCGAACCCGATCAACTGCCCCGGGGGCAACGGCTGGATCGGATTGCGACCCCTGCTCGAGGAGGTCGACGACCTGGCCGCCAAGCATGCGGACTTCGGGGGTGTCGCGACGTGGGAGTACTACAACTCCGACCCGGGCGGCACGTCGGCTCCCTGGCGGCTGAACGGCCTCCTGACGGACGCGATGAACGGAATCCTGCCGCCAGACCCCGGCCCGGAGCCGACACCCGTCCCCGGTGCAGGATCGAGCACGCTCGCGGCGACCGGCTCCGGATACGACCCCGGCCCCGTCGCACTGTTGGCGCTGCTGGCGCTCGCCCTGGGGGCAGGCTCGTTCGGCGCGATCACGCGGAGGCGACGCGCCCGGGGCTGAGACCCGACGACGAAGGGCCCGAGACCACCATCGCGGTGGCTCGGGCCCTCTCGTGCGAAGGACTCAGATCAGAGCGGACGGACGTTCGCGGCCTGGAGACCCTTGCGGCCCGGCTCGGTGTCGAACTCGACCTGCTGGTTCTCCTCGAGCGTTCGGAAGCCGCTCGTCGCGATCGCGGAGAAGTGCACGAACACGTCGGGCGTGCCGTCGGCCGGGGCGATGAACCCGAAGCCCTTCTCCTGGTTGAACCATTTCACAGTGCCCGTTGCCATACCGACTCCTTCAAGCGGTCTCTCGACTTCTCAGCCGCGGTGAAGAGCCGAAGCTCCAGATGACACCACCGTAGCAACGGGGGCCCTGTCGAGGGAACGCCTGAGGGGCAGAATCTCACCTGGTCTCGGGCTTGTCGTCGGAGACCGCCGCGCGCGCTCCGCGGTACTCGGAATACGGCGTGCCCCAGCGGTTCCACGCGGCCACGTAGATCGCGAGCCCGACCACCAGTCCGACGATCACCCAGAGGACCACGAGGATGTCGACCCAGGAGCCGATCGGCGGAGACCCGGGGAAGAAGTTGCGCACCGTGATGGTGGCGAACAGCATCGTCCCCATCCAGCTCGTCAACGTGGCCTCGACCCGGCGCCGGCCGATGTACGCCGAGATCGCCACGAAGAGCACGAGCACGGGCATCACCACGAGGAGGACGAGCAGCACGAGTCCGAACGTGATGATGCTCCAGTCGCGCTTGGCCGAGAGGTCGTACGTCTGGAGGTCGACGGTCGAGCCGTCGAAGTCGGGGTACATCGCGCCGCTCTCGGACAGGTCGATGTTCCACCCAGGAGGCTGTCCGATGAGCCGGAACTGCACGGGTATGGCCTGCGAGGGACCAGCGGCGGTAGGGAAGGCGAGAGCGTAGACCTCATCCGTCTCGTACTTGTCGAACGGCCAGTTCTCGACCTTGCCATCGACGATGACCGAGATCGACGTCATCGGGACCGGGGCGCCGGCCTTGAGCTGGATCGCGGGTGAACCGTCGAGGGGGTTGATGAGGATCGTGATGTCCTGGTTGACAGAGATCTTGTCCTGCAGGTACTTCTCCGGCAGCGAGAAGACGTCGACGTCGACCGAGATCCTCTCCTTCGACCCGTCCACGTTCTGAGGAGTGAGATCGAGCACGATCTTGTCGACATCGGCCTCCGGCACCTCGGTCGACTTCGCCGTTCGACCGTTCGTGGCGTAGAGCGCGACGAGCCCCACGTAGGTGACCACGATGAGGGCGGCGAGCAGCAGCGCCATCCAGAACCGCGGCGAGCGCAGCAGGCCCCGGGAGCGGGGTGCGACGGGTGCCGGCGGGGTCATGCTCAGAGCCTAAGGGATCCGGGCCGCCCCTCCCGTGCCGCCCGAACCGGCTCGTAGGCGGCGAGATCGACCGAGGAGAGGCGCTCGCGGAAGGTGTGGGCGAAGTCGGGCCAGACCAGGGTGAGCCGGTGCACGGCGGAGTCGAGGTACCAGCTCTCGCAGCCGCCGAGCATCCACACCGTCGAGGCGGCGAGCGCGTCGACCTCGTCGCGGCTCGCCCGCTCCGCGTCCGCCGTGGGCTCGAGGGCGTCGGCGTCCTGCGCATCCGTCGCCTCGAGCACCGCCAGCACGTAGTCGATCTGCGCCTCGATCATCGCGATGGCGGAGTTGTGGCCGAGGCTCGCGTTGGGTCCGTTGATGATGAACAGGCCCGGGAACCCGTGGACGGTCGTCGAGGCGTACGCCGTCATCCCGTCCGACCAGTGGTCCGCCAGGAGGAGACCGTCTCGCCCGGTGACTCGCTGGGCGAAGGGCGGACGGGTGCTGTGGAAGCCCGTGGCGAGCACGAGCACATCGACGTCGCGTTCGGTGCCGTCCTTGGCCCGCACCGTCGACCCCGACACCGACTCGAGCGCGGCAGGCACCACGGAGACGTGGGGGAGGGTGAGCGCGGGGTAGTAGTCGTCGGAGAGCAGGACGCGCTTGCAGCCCACCTCGTAGTCGGGGGTCAGCGCGGCGCGGAGGACCGGGTCGGCGATCGCCGACTCCAGATGGCCGAGCGCGGCGGAGCGGAGGCGCTCGCGATGGCCCTCGAGTCCCGGGGCGCCCGCACGGGCGGCGAACCCCTCCTCCATGCTCCAGAACAGGCCGTCGCGCAGGCGACGGAGAGCGCGGGGATCGGCGGCGAGCGCGGCCTTCTCCTCCTCGCCGAAGACGCGGTCGCCCCGCGGCATCACATACGGCGCCGAGCGCTGGAACAGCACCACCTCGGCGGCCTGCTCGGCGACGCGCGGCACGATCTGCACGGCGCTCGCCCCGGAGCCCACGACACCCACACGGGCACCGCGCAGGTCGACGTCGTCGCGCCACCGCGCCGAGTGGAACATCGGACCGGGGAACGACTCGAGGCCCGGCGTCGAGGGGATGCGCGGCTCCGACAGCCGACCGGCCGCCATCACGAGCGCCCGGGCCTCGAACTCGCCTCGCGTGGTGCTGACGCGCCATCGACCGGCGCTCTCGTCCCAGCGGGCGTCGGTCATCTCCGTGTTCAGACGGATGTGCTGCGCCACCCCCTCCTCGCGGACGCAGTCGGCGAGGTAGTCGCGGATCTCTGCCCCCGGGGCGAACGTCCGCGACCAGTCCGGCTTCACGCGGAAGGAGAAGGAGTAGAGGTGCGAGGGGACGTCGCACGCGACACCCGGGTAGGAGTTGTCCCACCAGGTGCCGCCCACCCCCGAGCTCCGCTCGAGGACCACGAAGGAGCGGACGCCCTCGCGCGCCAGCCGGATCGCGGTGCCGATGCCGGCGAAGCCCGCGCCGACGACGAGCACGTCGACCGCGGTCATGCGGCGGCCGCCCGGTAGGACGATCCGGCCGGATGCGCGTGCGGGACGTCGAGGAACCTCGCCAGGAGGGCCAGCACCTCGGCGGGCCGCTCGACGAAGACGCCGTGGCCGGAGTCGACCGAGGCGAGCCGCGCATCCGGGGCCGCCTCGACGAGGCGCAGGGCGTCGTCGGGGCCGGCGAGCGCGTCGTCGGTGCAGCGGATGACGAGCATCGGGGCGGCGGTGTCGGCCGCCCGTGCGACGAGCTCGGCCCCGTCGATCGCGGCGAGCTCCATCGCCGCGCGATCCCGGTCGATCGCGGGCTCGGCCGCCTCGGGGCGCATGAGCCGGAAGGGGGCGCTGAGGAGCGCCGCCTCGGCGGCGCCGGGGGAGAGGACGGGGGCGATGAGAGTCACGCTCGCGGGACGGTCGGCGCCGCCCGTGGCGAGGCGGAGCGCCGCCGCCGCCCCGGCGCCGTAGCCGACGAGGTGCGCGGGGGCGGGAAGGCCCCCCTCGGGGACGGCGTCGGGATCGAGGCCGATCACACGGCGCGAACGACCGAGCATCGGGCCCAGGAGTGCGAAGTCGGTCGCGACCGTGCTGCCGAAGCCGGGCAGGAGCACGACCGATTCACCGCTCTCGGGACCCCACCTCGTGACCGGGGGCGATGCCATCCGCTCAGGCCGCCTCGGTGCCGACGGCGCGGCCGGTCGGCGCCAGGGCGTCGGAGTAGTCGGTGCGGCGCAGCCGCACCGGACGACCGAGCTCGGCGGCGAGCCGGGAGACGTGCTCGAGGGTGAGCTGACGGTGCGCCTCGGCGCCGGCGAGCGGATCGACGTCGCCGTCGAGGAGGACGCCGCCCAGATCGTCGGCCCCGCCGACGAGGACGCGCTGGGCGGTGGCGGTGCCGAGCTTGGTCCAGGCCGCCTGCACGTGGTCGATGCGGCCGGCGAGCATCAGGCGTGCGACGGCGTGGAGCGCCCGCTCGTCGTCGGTGCTCGGGCCGTCGGGCACGCGGGCCGCGACCGCGGGCAGCGCCTCCCACGGCACGTACGGCATCGGGATGAACTCGGTGAAGCCGCCCGTCCGATCCTGGATCGAGGCGAGCATCCGCAGATGCGCGACGCGCTGCGCGAGCGTCTCGACGTGACCGAACACCATCGTCGACGTGGTGCGGACGCCGGCGCGATGCGCCGCGGTGATCGACGCCACCCACTGCTCGACCGTGGTCTCGGCGCCTCCGCCGAGCAGCGAGCGCACGTCGTCGTCGAGGATCCGGGCACCCGTGCCGGGCATCGTGTCGACGCCCGCGTCGCGCAGCGCCGCGACGGTCTCGTCGAGCGAGAGCCCGAGCCGCCGCGAGGCGTCGAGCACCTCGGCGGGGCGGAAGGCGTGCAGGTGCAGGTCCGGAGCGACCGCCTTGATGCGTCGCGGGATCTCGAGGTAGGACTCGGCGGGAGCGTCGGCGGGGACAGGTCCCTGCAGGCAGACCTCGGAGGCGCCCAGCTCGACGGCCTCCGCCGTGAGCGACTCGAGGAGACGGGGGTCGCGGATCACGGCGCCGGTGTCGAGGTTGCGATTGACGACCACGGAGATCGCGTCGCCGACCGCGGTGCGTCGGCGTGCGTCGGCGAGGGCGGAGAGCTCGTCGAGCTGCTCGCCGCGAGCGGAGAGGAGCGCGACGAACCCGGCGTCGTCGAGCTCGGGGCCGGCCTGCGCCACGGCGTCGAGGGCGTCGCGCACGGCCGGGTCGACGTGCGTCGACGCGGCGTGGCTCCTCGGGGTCGTGCGCGCGGCGACGGCCGGTGACGGCGACCAGGGGCGGCCCACCACGGAGGCCGACTCGTCGGCCAGGTGCGTCTCGGGGTCGACGAGGGCGTCGACGTGCTCCCACACCCGCGGGTCGATCCACTCGTCGCGCTCGGTCAGGTACTGCGGATGCGCGGTGAGGCGCTCGCGGAGCTCGTACCCGGTCGAGCGGGTCAGCGTGGCGAGATCGTCGAGGTGCGGCCAGGGGCGCTCCGGGTTGACGTGGTCGGGAGTGAGCGGGCTGACGCCGCCCCAGTCGTCGATGCCGGCGCGCACGAGCAGGTCGAGCTCCTGCTGGTCGGTGAGGTTCGGGGGAGCCTGGATGGTCGCATCCGGCCCCATGACGACACGGGCCACCGCGACGGCGGCGATGTACTCCTGCAGGGCGAGGTCGGCCTCGTTCTGCATCGCGGTGCGCGGCTTCGCGCGGAAGTTCTGGACGATCGTCTCCTGCACGTGCCCGAAGGTCTCGTGCGAGCGGCGGATCTCGAACAGCGCCTCGGCGCGCTCCGCATCCGTCTCGCCGATGCCCAGCAGGACGCCCGTCGTGAACGGCACCCGCGAGCGACCCGCGTCGTCGATCACCCGGAGGCGGAGCGCCGGATCCTTGTCGGGCGAGCCGTAGTGCACGCCGCCCTTCTCGGACCAGAGACGGGTGGCGGTGGTCTCGAGCATCATGCCCATCGACGGCGCGACCGGACGGAGCGTCTGCAGCTCGGCCCACGACATCACCCCGGGGTTCATGTGGGGCAGGAGGCCGGTCTCCTCGAGCACGGCCTGGGCCATGTCGCGCAGGTAGTCGATGGTGGAGGCGTAGCCGTGCTCGTCGAGCCAGGCGCGCGCCTGCTTCCAGCGGTCCTCCGGGCGGTCGCCCAGGGTGAAGAGCGCCTCCTTGCAGCCGAGGGCCGCGCCCTCGCGCGCGATGTCGAGGATCTCCTCGCGCGAGAGGTAGGTGGGCTCGTGGTTGCGAGCCAGACCGCCCGGCGTCTCGACGAAGATGCAGTAGTGGCAGCGGTCGCGACAGAGCTTCGTGACCGGGATGAACACCTTCTTCGAGTAGGTGATCACGCCCGGGGTGCCGCGACGCTCGAGGCCCTCGTCCCGCATCCGCGAGGCGACCTCCAGCAGCTCGTCGAGGTCCGCGCCCCTGGCGGCGAAGAGCACCTCCGCGTCGGCCTGGGTGGGCGATCCCGCGCGTGCCGCATCGAGCGCCGCGCGCATGCGTTCGGCGGGGTGCTCGATCGCCGGGGGGATGCGGGCGGTGACGGGGCTGGGCAGGGACTGGGCCATGACTCGACAAGCCTAATCCCGCGGCGATGGCGCCTCGCCCGCCGGGCGGCGAGCACGACGGGCTCCGGGCCCTCGAACGGGAGGCGTGCTACTAGTTAGCGTCGTGTGTAGTGAAGCGTGTCGCTAGCTCGACGCTCTAGGCATGTGGTCGTGCGGCGATCAGGCCTCGCCGCGGCGGCGGACCTCGACGATGGGCATCTCGTCGATCCCCGACGAGAGGCGGGCGATCGCCGCCTCGGCGTCGTACGAGGGGTCGGGCACGAGGAACGTGTTGATGATGCCGAGGTAGGCCATCGAGGCGAGCGACATCTCGGCCTGACGGCCGTCGTTGTCGACCGTGTAGTGCGTCTCGACGATGTCGGGGATCGTGGTCCGGGCGATGCCCAGGCCCTCGATGATGGCGGCCGAGGCGAGGACGAACGGACGGTAGTCGTCATCGAGGTCGGGCCGCAGCATGAAGCCCACGGTGGGCACGATGTTGCGGTAGAAGACCTCCATCGTGTCGAGGAAGGCCAGCTCGCTGTTGCGCAGCTCGGCGACGATGCGCTCGCGGAGCCGCTCATCGGGGTAGGAGAGCGCGGTGGAGGAGAGCGCGACGTACGTGCGCCACTGGATGGACGACGTCACGGTCTCGAAGTTCTGCTCGGCCGCGATGCCGGTGACGTCGAACAGGACGCGGCGACGGCCCTCGGGCGTGCGCAGCTCGTCGGCCCGGAACCCGAGGTACTCCCAGGTGGCCACGAGCGACTCCTCGTCGGCCCGGCCGGGCTGCACCTGGTTGGCCACCTCCGTGAGGAGGTCCTCGAAGAACGCCTCCTTCGACTCCCAGATCCGGTAGACGGAGCTGCGGGGGACCCCGGCCTCCTTGATCAGGTCGTCCATGAGGAGGTGCTCGAACCCGACCGTCAGCCCGTTCGTGTTGACGAGGTCGATCGCGGTCTGGAGGAGGGTCGAGCGCACCTCATCGCGGGACGCCCGTGCACGTCCGGGACCCGGCTTGGTCCAGCTGTTCTCCGACATCGCCACCCTCTCCGACATCATTTTGAGACATAATGTCCCAAGTTGCAATCGCGGGAGTGGCGCTCCTATGCTCGGGTCATCGGCGACCAGCTTATTACGGCGCGTCACCGGGTATCCACGAACGGTGACTCGATGGGGGCTGGATGCTGTACGCCATGTCGTTGACGCCCGCCCCCGCGCTGCCGGGATCAGCCCTCGCGCCGGCGGGGTCAGCCCTCGCGCCGGCCGGATCAGAGGGAGACGCCCGCCCGTGACGCGCGTCGACCGCTCCGTCTCGAACTCCGCCGTCATCCCGGTCGTCACGTCCTCGACCGCGTTCGACACCGAGCGCTCCGCGCGACTGGCCACCGGCATCATCGCGATCAACGGCGTCGCCGTGCCGGGCATGGAGGCGGTGTACCGCTCGCACTTCGACTTCCGTCGCCGTGTCTACGTCGATCAGACCGGGCAGCTCGATCCGAGCGACCTCTCCGAGGACGGCACCGACCGCGATCCGGACGACGCGCGCTCCGTCACCTTCGCGGTGCTCGAGAACGCACCCGACGGGGTCAGGATCGTCGGGGTGGCCCGTACCATCATCAAGGGGGCCGACGGCGTCGACCGGCCGCTTCCCGTGGAGGACTTCTGTCCCGAGCTGTTCGCCGACGACCCGCTGCCCGCCGGCAGCGTCGAGGTGTCGCGGGTGATCGCCCGCCACGAGCGCGTCGCGATGCAGGAGCTCATCCAGTGGCACCTCTTCGCCCTCATGTCCGCCTACTTCTCCGGGCATGACGTCGGGCGCACCTTCGCGATCATCGAGCCCTGGCTCGAGCGTCTGCTCGCCGGAGTGCTGGCGATCAGCCGGATCGGCGAGCCGCGGTACATCGAGCATTACCTCGACTACAACCTGCCCGTCGAGTTCGACCTCACCGGCTCGGCCGAGCGCATCACCGAGCGGAACGCCACCATCCTGCAGCAGCTGATGGACGCCGACGGCGCCCTGGAGTACTTCGGCCGCGTCTCCCGCTCGGAAGGCTGACCGGGAGCGACATGAGGTCGACCTCCTCGCCGGAGTTCTCGCGCAACTACGGATTCTGGAGCGAGGCGGAGCAGCAGGCGCTCCTCGAAGCACGGGTCGCCATCGCCGGGGTCGGGGGTGTGGGCTTCCAGCTCGGGACCAAGCTGGCCCGGATGGGTGTGGGGAGCTTCGCGATCGCCGACCCGGAGGTGTTCGAGCCGCAGAACGCGAACCGTGTGCCCGGCGCGGCCGCCTCCACCTACGGCCGGATGAAGGCCGACGTCTTCCGCGAGCACGTGCGCGACATCAACCCCCGCGCCGTCGTCCACGTCTACCGGGAGGGCGTGACGGTCGACAGCGTGGCCGAGTTCCTGGACGGCGCCACCCTCGTCTTCGACGAGTCGGAGTCGACGCAGCCCGAGATCGGCACAGGGATCGCGCGCGAGGCCCGACGCCTCGGCATCCCCGACGTGCTCGTCGTCAACGTCGGGTTCGCCGCGACCGTCACGTCGTTCCTGCCGCGCTCGCGGTGGACCTTCGAGCGCTTCCTCGGGCTGTCGGAGACGGCGCCCCTCGACGAGATCGCCCAGGCCACGCTCGACTACACGAGGTTCCTGCCCTACATCCCGCCGTACAGCGATCTGCGGGCTCTCGTGACGCTGACGACCGCGGCTCCCGACGGCTCGTCGGCCTCGCTCCCGTCGATCGCCCCCGGCGTGGATCTCGCCAGCGCGCTCGGGTCGACCCAGGCCTTCCTCCACATCCTGGCTGCGGCGGGCCTCGGGTCGCGTCGCAGGGCTCCGGTCGCCGCACCGGACATCGCCTACCTCGACGCGTACACGATGCGAGCGCGCACCGTCCGTCTCGGTCGCGCCACCCACCGCAGGCATCTGCTCGCGGCGTATGCCCGGCAGAGGCTCGGGCTCAACCCCGGCGTCAGCTACTCGCACGCCGAGATCGCGGCCCGGCGCGACGGCGAGGAGAGGTAGGGCTCAGACCGCGATGCGCGGGATGGGCCCGGTGGCCTCGATCGGCGTGTAGTGCTCCGCCGCCTCCTCGGGGGAGTCGTACGGCCCCACCCAGGCGAACCTGTCATGTCGGCGGGCGTGCTTCAGATGCCACCCGTCGCGAAGCCGGTACGCCGTGCCCACCGGCATGTCCCTGTCGACATCGGCGCCCTCCTCGAAGAGGTGAGCCACCGTGTCCGATGCTCGAACAACCACGATCCCCATCACGAGACCGAGATTACCTCGCCTCCCCGCCGCAGTGTGTTACAGGAAGGAAAAATCTCGGCCGACGAGGGAGCAGGACGGCTTCCGTGTACTCTGTGTGGCACGGGGCGCGCCATCAGCGCGGCTGCTCGTGGCCGTAAGGGTAACGGCAACTCACGACTGCGGCGCGGGGCGTCCTTGCGGGATGAGAGTATCGGGTCCTCTCATCCCGCTAAACACTTAAAGGAGACGGTTCGTGCAGATCCTCCGTGTGCACCACATCGCGATCATCGCGACCGACTACGAGCGCTCGAAGGCGTTCTACCTCGACGTGCTCGGCTGCAAGCTCCTCGTCGAGCACCACCGCGCCGAGCGCGACTCCTGGAAGGGCGATCTCGCGCTGAACGGCGAGTACCTCATCGAGCTGTTCTCGTTCCCGTCTCCGCCCCCACGCAGGTCGTGGCCGGAGTCGACGGGCCTGCGCCACCTCGCGTTCGCCGTCCCCTCGGTGGAGCAGGCGCGTGCCGAGCTGCTGGACAAGGGCGTGCGCTGCGAGGACGTCCGCATCGACCCGTACACGCAGAAGCGCATGATGTTCTTCTTCGACCCCGACGACCAGCCCCTCGAGATCTACGAGGTCTGACGACGCTCGGGCGGCGTGCTTGCCGGATGTTCGAAACTGTGTTCGAATGTCGGCATGAGATGGGATGCGCAGCAGCTCACGACCGACACGCCCTCGGCCCTGCCGGGGCTGGCGAAGCTCAACCAGCTCGTGCGGTCGGTGACGACCCCGGAGTTCGCCGGCGTCACCTTCCACGAGGTCCTCGCCAAGAGCGCGCTGAACCACGTGCCGGGCACCAGCAGTGCGATGCCGAACGCGTGGACCATCAATCCGTACCGCGGCTGCTCCCACGCCTGCGTCTACTGCTTCGCCCGTCCCACCCACGACTACCTCGAGCTGGGTGCGGGCGACGGCTTCGACCGCGAGATCGTGGTCAAGGTCAACGTCGCCGAGGTCCTGGCCGCGGAGCTGCGGCGTCCGCGCTGGGCCAAGGCGACCACCGAGGCCGGGGGAGTGCCCGCGGTGGCGCTCGGCACCAACACCGACCCGTACCAGCGGGCCGAGGGTCGATACTCGCTCATGCCCGGCATCCTCCGCGAGCTCACCACCGCGGGAGCGCCGTTCTCCATCCTCACCAAGGGCTCGCTGCTCCGACGTGACCTCGATCTCATCGCCGACGCGGCCGAGGAGGTGCCCGTGAGCCTGGCGATGTCGATCGCGGTCTACGACGACGAGCTGCAGGCCTCGGTCGAGCCCGGGACGCCCTCGACGAAGGCCCGGCTCGCCACGGTGCGGGCGGTGCGCGAGAAGGGGCTGCCGTGCCAGGTGTTCCTCATGCCGATCCTGCCGCTCCTCACCGACACGGTCGAGCACCTCGACCGCGCCCTCGGCATGGTCGCCGAGTCCGGGGCCACATCCGTGGTGTGGACGCCGCTCCACCTCAAGCCCGGTGTGAAGCAGTGGTACCTGGCCTGGCTCGGCCGCGAGCATCCGGAGCTCATGCCCGCCTACGCACGGTTGTACTCCCGGGGCGCCTACGCTCCCGCCGAGTACCGTCGGTGGCTGGAGGAGCGGATGCGGCCGCTGCTCCGCAAGCACCGGCTCACCCGCGGGGCCGAGGCGAGCGGCACGGGAGGGCCCGTCGTCACCCGGGGGTCGAGCGACCTGCGGGTTCCGGTGACCGGCCGTCGCGGCGGTGCGGGCCCGGCCTTCCCGCCGGCGTCCGCGGTCGACCAGCAGCTCGCCCTGTTCTGAGGGCGCCCCGCCTAGGATCTCTTAGGTGGCGAAACTGTACTTCCGGTTCGGGGCGATGAATAGCGGCAAGAGCACCGCGCTGCTGCAGGCCGCGTTCAACTACGAGGAACGCGGTCAGCACGTCCTCCTCGCGAAGCCCTCGGTCGACACCAAGGGCGACACTCTGATCGTGTCGCGCCTCGGCGTCGACCGCGAGGTCGACTTCGTGATCGCCCCCGACACCGACGTCCGCGAGGAGTTCGGCCGACGCCGAGACGAGCAGGTCGCCCTCACCGGGATCGACGTCAGCTGCCTTCTCGTCGACGAGGCGCAGTTCCTCACCGCCGAGCAGGTCGACGACATGCTGCGCATCGCCATCATGGATGCGGTCCCGGTGCTCGCCTACGGCATCCGCAACGACTTCCAGACCAACGGGTTCCCCGGCAGCATCAGACTGCTCGAGATCGCGCACAGCCTCGAGGAGCTCAAGACGATCTGCCGGTGCGGCCGCAAGGCGATCTTCAACGCGCGCAGGATCGGCGACTCGTTCGTGTTCGACGGCGATCAGGTCGCCATCGACGGCGAGGACGTCACGTACGAGTCGCTCTGCGGCCAGTGCTACCTCGAGGAGTCGCACGGGCGCCTCGCGCGCTGAGTCGCACGGGTGCCTCGCCCGCTGAGTCGTGGGCGCGCCGCCCGCTGAGTCGGGCGCGCCCGAGCGGCGGGGTTTGGTAGCCTCGCGCTACCGGACGCATCCCGCGCTCCCGGCCCGACCCTGGGGGAACACCGATGTCTCACCACCGCCGCCCTGCCCTCCGCCTCGCCGTCGCCGCCGCTCTCCTCCTCGCCGCTTCCGGCGGGCTCGCGGCGTGCTCGTCGTCCTCGTCGACGCCCGCGCCCTCTCCGACGTCCAGCGCGAGCTCGTCGGCCGGAGTGGTGGCGCCGATCATCGTGGCCGTGTCCGACGTCGACGGCACCACGGTCGAGGTCCCGCTCGGCAACGCCCTGGTGCTCACCTCCGACACCGAGCCGCTCGCCGACTGGACCGCCGAGGTGTCCGACCCCTCCGTGCTCCGCTTCGAGCCCGGCTCGTCCTCGGGCAGCGCCCAGTTCAACCCCGGCTTCGAGGCGCTCGCCACCGGCTCCACCGAGGTCACGATGAGCAACTCGTCCACGGGCACGACCGTGACGTTCACGGTCGACGTCACATCCTGAACCGAGAGGGCCTTCGGAGAGGCACGACCAGGAGACGAGAGAAGCCGGCCAGCTGTTCGCTGACCGGCTTCGCCTGTCGGGGTGGCGGGATTCGAACCCACGGCCTCCTCGTCCCGAACGAGGCGCGCTACCAAGCTGCGCCACACCCCGAAGGATTCAGCGCTGTCGCGCCGAGGCCTCATCAAGGATAGCCGATAAATCGGCGCTCGCACGCCACCTCACGCCGGGGCCGCGGTGAGGGTGATCAGCGACGCCTCCGGACGGCAGGCGAAGCGGAAGGGTGCGTAGATCGACGTCCCGAGTCCGGCGGAGACGTTGAGGTCCGCGCTGCGTCCGGCGTGGGCCCAGCTGCTGAGCCCCTTGACCTGACGGCGGGGGATGTCGCAGTTGGTGACCAGGGCGCCGAACCCGGGCACGCAGACCTGCCCGCCGTGCGTGTGGCCGGCGAAGATCGCGGACGACCCGAGATCGACGAACGCGTCGAGGACCCGCTGGTACGGCGCGTGGGCGACACCGACGAGGACGCCCTCGCCCTCCGCAGACCCACGCCGCACCTCGTCGAGGGCGCGGGTCGCCAGGTCGAGCTGGTCGTAGTGGCGGTGGGGATCGTCGACACCGGCGAAGTCGAGCACGGTGCCATTGACGGTGAGTCGGCCGGCGCGATTGTCGAGGTCGAGCCAGCCGAACGACTCGAACACGGCGGTGAGCGCGGCCGTGTCGAGGAGCTCGACGGAACCGTGGAGCTTCGACGGGCCGGTGAAGTAGCGCAGCGGGTTCTTGAACGACGGACCGAAGTAGTCGTTGGATCCGTGCACGAACACCCCGGGGATCCCGCGGAAGACCTCGAGCGCCTCCCGCACCGCGGGGATCGCGTCGCGGTGCCCGAGGTTGTCGCCCGTGTCGATCATCAAATCGGGCTCGAGCCGGGCGAGTCCGCGGATCCAGCGCTGCTTGTCACGCTGCCAGGGCGCCATGTGCAGGTCGGACAGGTGCAGCACCCGGATCGGAGCAGCGCCGGCCGGGAGGATCGGCATGGTCCCGCGGCGCAGCGTGTAGAGCTTGCGCTCGACGAAGGTCCCGTAGGCGAACGCGCCCGCGCCGGCGGCCGCGACCACCCCGAGGGCGGTCGCGGCCGAACGGGCGGTCATCGACCGGGTAGGGCGGCGCCGACGGTCAGTGCCACCGCCGTGCCACGAGGCACCTCGGAGTCTGCCGGCGGGTTCTGCGCCGAGACGACCCCTTGCTGGTTGTTCGAGGGGATGCCCGTGGGGGTCAGCCCTGCTCCGATCAGCTGTGCGGCCGCATCCGACGCCTTCTGACCCACCACGTTCGGCACCTTCACGAGCGTGCCGTTCGAGGTGTTGACCGTGATGGTGGAGCCACGCGAGGCGCTGCCGGTCGGGTTCGTCGAGACGACGGTGCCCGCCGGGGCCGACGAGTCGATCGGACCGCCGTCCTGCATCTCGAACCCGGCACCCGCCAGAGCTGCCTTCGCGGCATCGATGGTCATGCCCACGACGTTCGGGATGGCGACCTGCACGCCGTTGAGGAGCGTCGAGTCGGGGCTCGGGAAGTCGTCACCGCCGTACTTGCCGTCGGCCGCCGTCATGTACTGCTTCCAGATGTAGTGGCGCAGGTTTCCGCCGCTGTTGCCCCTGATGGTGGAGTTGCGGATGGAGACCGTGCCGACCGTGTTCCCGACCCAGACCGCGGTGGCCAGCTTCGAGCTGCCGCCGACGAACCAGGTGTCCTTCTCGGAGTCCGTCGTTCCGGTCTTGCCGAAGTGGGCGATGCCGTCGCGGGGATTCGAGGCCGTGGCCGTTCCGTTGTTGATGACGCCCTGCAGCGCGTAGAGCATGGTCGCGGCGACCTTGGGCTCGACGGCCTGGGTGCAGGTCGACTTGGGGACCTCGATGCCGTTGCCCTGCGAGTCGGTGATGCTGTCGATCGCGATCGGGGTGCAGTACACGCCGTTGTTGGCGACGCCGGCGAAAGCGGCAGCCATCGTGAGCGGGGCGATCTCGTTGGTGCCGAGGATCGCCGCGACGTTCTGATCCAGAGGGTTGCCGTCGGCGCGGTGCACACCGAAGGCCTCGGCGGTCTTGGTGATCTCGCACATGTCGAGCTTCTGCGCCATGGCGATGAACGCGTTGTTCACCGACTGGGCGGTGGCGCTCAGGACGGAGATGTTGCCCGGAGCCGCGCCGCCGTCGTTCGCCGGCGAGTACGTGCCGCCGTAGCCGCCGTTGCAGGAGTTCCGGAAGTTCGACAGGTTGAACGTGGTCTTGTTGCCGTTCACGACGTCGTTCAGCGAATGGCCGGTCGTCAGCCAGTCCGCCAGGGTGAAGATCTTGTACGTCGATCCGACCTGGAAGCCCGTCGAGCCGCCGTACTCGAAGTCGGTGCTGTAGTTCACCGCGCTCGCGCTGGGTGTGACCGCCAGGACGTCGGGGTCGGCGGAGAAGTCCTTGTTCTGCGCCATCGCCAGCACCTTCCCGGTGCCGGGCTGGACGGTCACGAGCGACGACCCGAGGTCGAAGTCCCAGTTGTACGGGACGTAGTCCTGGATGGCGGCCGTGGCCTGCGTCTGCAGGTCGACGTCCAGCGTGGTGTAGACCTGGTAGCCGCCGCGCTTGAAGTTCTCCCAGCGCGTGTCCTGGTCGGCGCCGAACACCGAGTCGTTCTGGATGATGTGCAGGACGTAGTCGCAGAAGAAGCCCGCTCCGAGGCCGTTGGCCGTCGTGCACCCGGTCGAGGGCTGCGTGATGGCGGGGGTCACCGGCGTCGCGATGGCCTCGTCGTACTGGGCCTGCGTGATCTTGTTCTCGCGCAGCATCGACGCGAGCACGTCCTTGTCGCGACGCGCCTGGTTGGCGGGGATGTTGTCGGGCACGTCGATGCGGAGGCCGTTGGGCTCGTTCACGATCGCGACGAGGCTCGCGGCCTGCGCGAGCGTGAGGTCGGAGGCGTTGACGCCGTAGTAGTACCGCGCCGCCGACTGGATGCCGTACACCCGCCCACCGAACGAGGCGATGTTGAGGTAGCCCGAGAGGATCTGGTCCTTCGTGAACTCCTTCTCGAGGCCGATCGCGAGCTTCATCTCCTTGAGCTTGCGGTCGATCGAGGTCTGCGTGGCCTCCTCGTAGGCCTGGTCGCGCTGGGTCGGGTCGGTGATCGCGTCGGCCCGCTGCACGAGGATGTTCTTCACGTACTGCATCGAGATGGTCGACGCACCCGACTCCACGCCGCCGGACGCCGCGTTCCCGACCGCCGCGCGGAGCGTGGACGCGATGTCGACGCCGCCGTGCTGGTAGAAGCGCGGATCCTCGGTGGCGACCACCGCGTCCTTCACGTACTGCGAGATCTGGTCCCAGCCGACCTCTTCGCGGTCCTGGTCGAAGACCGACGCGAGCAGCACGGGGTTCCCGGCGCTGTCCTTGGCGAAGATGTTCGTCTTCTCGGCCAGCTGGTCGGGCTTGATGTAGCTCGGGAGGTTCTCGAACATCCCGATGGAGTTGTTCGCGGCGATGCCGGTGACGGCGAGGGCGGGCGTGACCATGGCGGTGACCAGGACGCCGGCGATGACGCTCATCCCCACGATCCCCAGGACTGCACCGATCACGCCGCCGGCCGAGGCTTTCGGGGCAGACATGATGAGTAGGGTAAACGACGAAGCTGTTAAATGAGCGATGGGAGAGACGTTCGTGCCTGCTTGGGAGTATGTGACGACGCCGCTGATGATCCACAACACCGCTGCCATCCTCAACACGTGGGGCTCCGACGGGTGGGAGCTCGTCCAGGTGGTGACCGGACCCGAGGGCGGGCTGGTCGCCTACTTCAAGCGTCCGGTCGCGTCGTCGGAGGCGTGAGCGTGTCGATCGATCAGCGCCTCGTCGAGCTCGGCATCGAGCTGCCCACCACCCCGGCGCCCGCCGGGGCCTACGTCCCCGCGGTGGTGTCGGGGAACCTCGTCTTCACGGCCGGACAGCTGCCGTTCGTGGGCGGCGTCCTGCCGGCCACCGGCAAGGTGGGGGAGGGCGACGGGCTCGTCGACCCCGCCGAGGCGAAGGCGTTCGCCGCGACGGCCGCTCTCAACGCCCTCGCCGCGATCGAGGCCGAGCTCGGCTCGCTCGACCGGGTGACCCGCGTCGTCAAGGTCAACGGGTTCGTCGCGTCCGACCCGTCGTTCGTGGGGCAGCCCGGCGTGATCAACGGGGCGAGCGAGTTCCTGCACGACGTCTTCGGTGAGATCGGCGTGCACGCGCGGGCGGCCGTCGGTGTCGCCGTGCTCCCGCTCGACTCGCCCGTCGAGGTGGAGCTCGTCGTCGAGTTCGAGTAGCGCGGGCTCCTCAGCCGGCTCCTCAGCGGGTCTGGCGGGCGGGGCAGTACTGCCCCGCCCCCTTCGTCCCCGGGACGTCGACCACCACCCCGTCCCCCTCGGGACAGGGCTCGCCCGCGCGGCCGTGCACCCGCATCCGCGCCGCCTTCTCCGCCTTCTGCCGGTCGATCGGGACGCCCACGCAGGCCGCGAACGCCTCGGCGAGCACCTGGCGCAGCGCGACGAAGAGACGTGCGCGCTCGCCCTCGGTCAGATCGGACGCGTGCATCAGCGGATCGAGTCGCGCGGCGAAGAGGATCTCGTCGGAGTAGGCGCCGCCGATCCCCGCGAGCGACTCCTGCTCCTGCAGGAGAGCGCGGAGCTGCTTCCTCCGGCCGACCAGGACGGCGTCGAGGTCGGCCTGCGAGTAGCCTCGGGCGCTCGGATCCGGGCCCAGCTTCGCGATGGACGACACCTCCGTGGGGTCGTCGACCACCGAGAGCCCGAGCGAGAGCCAGTCACCGGCGTCGGTGACGGCCAGCTCCCTGCCGCCGTCGAAGCGGAGGCGCGCGAGGACCGCGGGGCCGTCCGCCTGCCCGCTGCCGGCGTCGTCCGTGGGCGCCGTGCCGTCGCTCCACGTCGCCCAGCCGGCCCGGCCGAAGGAGATCACGAGATCGGCCCCCGTCGTGTCGAGCGAGAGGTGCTTCCCGAACCGTCGCACCGCCGTGACGGTCTCTCCGACGAGCTCGTCGAGCGGACGCGCACGGGTCTTCAGAGCACGGAACTCGATGAGCTCGACCGCCTCGATGCGCGCTCCGACGGCGTTCTCACGCAGGAAGCCCGCGAGGGCGTCGACCTCAGGCGATTCGGGCACCTCCCCATCCTGCCCCAGGGCGGTGGATGTGCGGCCGGATCAGCCGAAGACGCCCCGCGGGATCGCGATCGGGTGTGACGGGAGAGCACTGTGACAGTCGGTCAGTGGTGTGCCTATGGTTACGCTGAGAAAAGGCCGCCCTGGTTTGCGTGCCGCATCGCGCCGAGTAAACTCCAAGTACCAAACTTCGTGTTTGGATGCAGCGCAGTAGTGATTCCCCCCAATCCAGCGTTGCTGCGGCGGCACCCTTCCCCCCAATGGGTGCCGCCCCTTTACTTTTAACGCCCCGTCTCCGTGTCTCGACGTCGAGCTCCTGACGGTGCGCAGGGCCCGCGGATCCTCCACAGGCGCCGCGCAGCGCTCGTCGCTCCACAGATCCTCTCCGGGCCGACCGCCGGCCCCGCATCCTTCGTAGCGTCGGTGCATGCTCAGCCCCTTCTCCTCCCCGCCCGACTCCGGCACCCCGCCGTCCCGCGCTCTCGCCGCAGCGCTGCGTCCCCTCGAGCGGCAGCTCGCCGATCCACGTGTGACCGACGTCCTGGTCAACGGGCATCGCGGTCTCTGGGTCGACCGGGGTGCGGGGCTCGAGTCCGAGGAGTGGGACTGCCCCGACGAGCGCAGGCTCCGCGAGTGGGCGACCCATCTGGTGTCGCTCGGAGGTCGTCATGTCGACGAGGCGGCGCCCTGCGTCGACGTGCGGCTCGGCGAGCTCAGGGTGCACGTCGTGCTGCCGCCCGTGGCGGGGGACCAGACCCACGTCTCGATCCGGGTCGCCCGATCCCGCGTCCTCGACCTCGACGAGCTCGACGCGGCGGGGATGCTCGCGGGCCGTCGGGAGCAGCTCGAGGCGGCGGTGAGGTCCCGGTCGGGCCTCCTCATCACCGGAGCCGCGGGATCGGGGAAGACCACGTTGCTCGCGGCGCTGCTGTCGCGCTGTGCCGTCGACGAGCGGATCGTGGTGGTGGAGGATGTCCGCGAGCTGCGCATCCCCCATCCCCACGTGGTCTCCCTGGAGGCCCGCCAGCCGAACCTCGAGGGAGCGGGCGGCATCAGCACGGCCGAGCTCGTCCGCCAGTCGCTCCGCATGCGACCGGACCGCCTCGTGGTCGGGGAGTGCCGCGGCGCCGAGATCCGCGACCTGCTCACCGCCCTCAACACCGGGCACGAGGGCGGCGCGGGAACGCTGCACGCCAACGCCCTCGACGACGTCCCCGCCCGGCTGGAGGCGATGGCGGCGCTCGCCGGCCTCGAGCCCCGCGCCCTGGCGCGGCAGGCCGTCAGCGCCTTCGACCTCGTGGTGCACCTCGAACGTCGGGGTGGCTCGCGTTCGATCGCCGCCGTCGGGCGGCTGATCGTCGACGACCGCGGCATGCTGGACGCACGGCCCGAGCCGGTGCGGTCATGAGAGCGCGCACGGGCCCTGTCGCGGCGCCGCGCGAGACACCGGCCGCGGGGGCCGCGCGGAGCGGTCGGCGGCCCGAGGACGACGACATCGCCGCGGTGCTCGAGAGACTGGCCGCCCTGGTCGGCGCCGGAGTCGCCCCGGTGCGAGCCTGGGAGTACGTCGCCGGCGCGCTCGCTCCCGGCGCCGCGCCGAGCACGGCCTCCACCACGGGTCGCTCCGGCTCGAGCCCCCGCGCGCGGTCGACCGCCGACGTGGTGCGGGCGGTCGCGGAGGCGGTGGCGCTCGGAGCGCCGGTGCCGGAGGCGCTGCGCGCCGCGTCCGCGGGGCGCGCCTGGCGCGTGACCGGGGCCGCGTGGGCGGTGGCCGCGGAGGCGGGTGCCCCGATGGCTCCGTTCCTGTCGGCCCTGGCGGCGTCCCTCGGCACCTCGGCACGGATGGACCGCGAGATCGAGGCCGGGCTCGCCGGTCCGGTGGCGACGACGCGCCTCGTCACCGCGCTGCCGGTCGTCGCCGCCCTCGGCGGTGCGCTCTCCGGCCTCGGCACGCTCGCGGCGCTCGCCAGCCCCGCGGGACTGGTCTGCGTCGCGGGTGCGGTCCTGCTCCTGGTGATCGCGAACCGCTGGAGCCGAGCACTCGTGCGACGGGCCAGACGCGACGACGTCGAGGCCGGGCTCGCCCTCGACCTCATCGCGATCGGCCTCGCCGGAGGCGGATCGACCACGCGGGCCAGGCGCCTCGCCCGCGACGCGTGCGAGGAGTTCCGGCTCGAGTACGCCGATGCCTCGGCGCTGGCGCTGCTCGAGCTGGCGAGGGTCTCGGGCGCCCCGCCGGCCGATCTGCTGCGCTACGAGGCCCGGCGCATCCGGGCCGATGCGGCGGCGGCCGCCGCTCGGCGCACGGCCGCACTCGGGACGTGGCTCATGCTGCCGCTCGGGCTCTGCACCCTGCCCGCGTTCCTCCTGCTCGCCGTCGCGCCGGTCCTCCTCGCCCTCCTCGCGTCCGCGACGTGACGACGCCTCCGCCTCCGCCCCCGTATCCCACGTCGCCGCACCCCTTCTCGCCCTCCTCGCGTCAGCGACGTGACGACATCTCCCGCACCCGTATCCACGTCGCCGCACCCCCTTCTCGCTCTTCTCACCCTCCTCGCGTCCGCGACATGACGGCGCCTCCGCCTCCGCTTCCGTACTCCACATCGCCGCACCCCTCCTCGCCACCCCACGAAAGGACGACACCGTGATTCCGACACGACGAACCCCCACGCTCCGCACTGGAACCGCCACGTTCACCCGGCGGGCGCGCATCCGATCCGCCCTCGCCGACGAGTCGGGGGCGGCGACCGCGGAGTACGCGATCGCGACCCTCGCGGCCGTGGGACTGGCGGGCCTCCTCGTCACGATCCTGCGGGGCGACGAGGTGCGCGGCATGCTCGCCGAGCTGGTGCGCCGTGCGCTCAGTGCGGGATGACGGCCTTCGCAGCGACCGGGGCTCGGCGACGGCCGAGTTCGCGGTGGTGCTCCCCGCCGTGCTCGTGCTGGCGGTGCTCCTCGTGACCGTGGCGAGGGCGGCCCTCCTGCCCGTCGCGCTCGCCGACGCGGCGGCCGACGCGGCGCGTCTGGCGGCTCGAGGGGAGGCGGGTGCCGCGACGGCACGCACCGTCGCGGCGGCACCGGGGGCCACGATGTCGACCGAGAGAGACGGTGGCCTGCTCTGCGTCGAGGTACGCGCCCCCGTGATCGTCGCCGGGCTGGGCCGGGTGGGGGAGTCGTCGGCGCGCGGCTGCGCACTCGACGACAGCGGCGCGGAGGGCGGTGCGCCGTGATCCCGTCCCGACCGGGTCCCGCCAGGCGGGGCTGCGGAGCCCTGCGCGACGAGCGGGGGAGCGGAGCCGTGCTGGGCGTCGGCATCCTGGTGCTCGTCGCTGCGATCGTCCTCGCGGCGCTTCCGCTCGGACGGATCCTCGCCGCGCGACAGACGACGATCGGCGCGGCCGACGCCGCAGCGCTCGCGGCGGCCGACATCGCCTCGGGTCGCGTGCCCGGAGTGCCGTGCGAGGCGGCCGCGGCGATCGCCGGCCGCCTGGGCGCCGCCCTCGAGGAGTGCATCCTCGAGGGCGGCGTCGCCCGCGTGGTGGTCTCGGCGGCGATCGAGGGGCTCCCCCTCAGGGCGTCCGCCCGGGCCGGACCGCCGGCGGCGTCCGCCCGGGTGGGGCCGCCGGCGGAGGCCCCGGCGCACCGGGCCCGCGGCGCGGCTCAGCCGAACACGGCCTCGACGTAGCGGTAGTCGACCGCGCTCGGGCGGTCCGACTCGGCGTACTCGATGCCGCTGGAACGGCGGTACAGGTACGTCTTGTCGCCCGCGGTGCCGGCGGGCACGGTCAGGCGAGCTTGCGGCTCCCCGTCCGACGCGAAGTCGGTGCGGATGGTCTTGCCCTCGAGCGGGCCGTCGGTGAACTTGGCGGTGTACGATCCGGCTGCTGACATCGTCGTTCAGCTCCTCTCCGTTGAAGGCGCCGCGCCTGCGGGCGCTCGGCGCCACGACCATTGTGCCCCTCGCACCCGGTCGACGTCAGGGGCGATGACGACATCCGTCCCGACCCCCAGGTTCATCCTCAGCGAACAGGGCCCGAGGGCCCGCAGAGGCATCCACCAGGCAATCACTGTGTATCGTGTGCCTGGTCGCATATATAAGGAGAAACACGTTGGCATCGCGCAAGCTCGTGATCGTCGAGTCGCCCACCAAGGTCAAGTCCATCGCCCAGTACCTCGGCGAGGGCTTCGACGTGCTGGCCTCGGTGGGGCACATCCGCGATCTCATCGAGCCGAAGAACCTTCCCGCCGAGCTCAAGAAGGGCTCGCTCGGAAAGTTCTCCGTCGACGTCGAGAACGGCTTCGAGCCCTACTACGTCGTGAGCGACGCGAAGAAGAAGACCGTGTCCGAGCTCAAGAAGGCCCTGGCGGGCGCCGACGAGCTCTACCTCGCCACTGATGAGGATCGCGAGGGCGAGGCCATCGCCTGGCACCTGCTCCAGGTGCTGAAGCCGAAGGTGCCGGTCAAGCGCATGGTGTTCCACGAGATCACCCGCGAGGCGATCGAGGCGGCGCGCGACAACACCCGCCAGATCGACGACGCCCTGGTCGACGCCCAGGAGACCCGACGCATCCTCGACCGGCTCTACGGCTACGAGGTGTCGCCCGTGCTCTGGCGCAAGGTCGGCCCCGGTCTCTCGGCCGGCCGCGTGCAGTCGGCGGCCACGCGACTCGTGGTCGACCGTGAGCGCGAGCGCCTCGCGTTCACCTCCGCGAACTACTGGGACCTCACCGCCACCCTCGCGGCGGCCGACGCTGCCACCGCGGCCGACACCGACTCGTTCCAGGCGCGCATCTCACGCCTCAACGGGGAGCGTGTCGCCAGCGGTCGCGACTTCGACGAGTCGGGTGCGCTCAAGGGCAAGGCCGTGCTCCTCAGCGAGCCGGCCGCCCTGGCCCTGAAGGATGCGCTGAAGGCTCCCGGCGTCGACATCACGGTGTCGTCGGTCGAGTCGAAGCCCTACACCCGCAGGCCGGCTGCGCCGTTCACCACCTCGACGCTGCAGCAGGAGGCGGCCCGCAAGCTCCGCTTCTCCGCACGGCAGACGATGAGCGTGGCGCAGTCGCTCTACGAGAACGGCTACATCACCTACATGCGCACCGACTCGCCGTCGCTCTCGCAGCAGGCGATCAAGGCGGCCCGCAGCCAGGCGGCCGCGCTCTACGGCGCCGACACGGTGCCCGACAAGCCGCGCCTGTACGCCGGGAAGAGCAAGAACGCCCAGGAGGCCCACGAGGCCATCCGTCCCGCCGGAGAGGTGTTCCGCACCCCGTCCGAGCTCTCCAGCTCCCTGCGCGGCAACGACTTCCGCCTCTACGACCTCATCTGGAAGCGCACCGTCGCCTCTCAGATGGCCGACGCGAAGGGCTCGACCGCGACCGTGACCATCTCGGCCGGCCCGGTCGAGGTCGCCGAGCTCGGCGGCACGACCACGGGGGAGTTCACCGCGTCCGGGACGGTCATCACCTTCCGAGGCTTCCTGAACGCCTACGAGGAGGGCCGCGACGAGGAGCGGAACGCCTCGACCGAGCCGGCCGAGGCCAAGCTGCCGAACCTCGCCGAGGGCCAGGCGCTGGCCGCCCGCGAGATCGAGGCCGCCGGACACGACACGACCCCGCCGCCGCGCTACACGGAGGCGAGCCTCGTGAAGGCGCTGGACGAGCTGGGCATCGGACGCCCGTCGACGTACGCGTCCATCATCTCGACCATCATCGACCGCGGCTACGTCACTCCCCGCGGCCAGGCGCTCGTCCCGAGCTGGACCGCGTTCTCGGTCGTGCGCCTCCTGGAGGACTTCTTCACCGAGCTGGTCGACTACGACTTCACCGCGGCGCTCGAGGCGGACCTCGACAAGATCGCCGACGGCGACGAGGACCGGGTCGACTGGCTGAACGGCTTCTACTTCGGCAGCGACGACCACCCGGGTCTGCGCCGCGTCATCGACAACCTGGGCGACATCGACGCCCGGGCGGTCAACTCGATCTCCATCACCGACGACATCACCCTGAGGATCGGCAAGTACGGCCCCTACCTCGAGGTCGTCGACCCCTCCGGCGACCTCGATGCGCCGCCGCGGCGGGTCAACCTCCCTCAGGACCTCGCCCCCGACGAGCTCACGCCCGAGAAGGCGCGCGAGCTGGTCGACGCGCCGGTGGTCACCGACCGGGTGATCGGGATCAACCCCGAGAACGGCAAGCAGATCCTCGCGAAGGACGGCCGTTTCGGTCCGTACGTCACTGAGGCCGATCCCGAGCCGGAGACCGACGCCGCCGCTGCGGCGAGCGTCGAGCCGGTCGCCGAGGAGAAGCCCAAGCGCGGGGCCAAGAAGGCTCCCGCCGCTCCGAAGCCGCGGACGGCGTCGCTCTTCAAGTCGATGGACCTGGCGACGATCGACCTCGACACGGCGCTCAAGCTGCTCGACCTCCCGCGCACGGTCGGCGCCGACCCCGAGTCGGGCGAGCCGATCACCGCGCAGAACGGCCGATACGGTCCGTACCTCAAGAAGGGCAGCGACACCCGCTCGCTCGACTCCGAGGACCTCATCTTCGAGGTCGACCTCGACAAGGCGCTCGAGCTGTTCGCCCAGCCGAAGTACGGCGCCCGGCGCGCCTCGAGTGCGTTGAAGGAGTTCGCCGAGGATCCGGTGAGCGGCAAGCCGATCAAGGTGAAGGACGGCCGGTTCGGTCCGTACGTCACCGACGGCACCACCAACGCCACGATCCCCCGCGGCGAGGACGTGGAGGACGTCGACTTCGAGCGTGCCGTGCAGCTCCTCGCCGACAAGCGGGCGAAGGGGCCGGCGAAGCCCAAGGGCCGGGCGAAGTCGACGACCACGTCGACCCGGAAGACGACGACCCGATCGACCTCGAAGAAGTGACCCAGGGGCTCTTCATCACCCTCGAGGGCGGCGACGGCTCGGGCAAGACCACCCAGGCGGCGCTGCTCCAGGAATGGCTCGAGTCGGAGGGGCGCACCGTCGTGCGCACCCGGGAGCCGGGCGGCACGCCGTTCGGCGTCGAGGTGCGCGAGATCGTGCTGCACAGCCGCGAGCACATCACGCCGCGCGCCGAGGCCCTGCTGTACGCCGCCGACCGGGCCCACCACGTCGCCACCGTCGTCCGGCCCGCCCTGGAGCGCGGCGAGGTCGTCCTCCAGGACCGCTACCTCGACTCGTCGGTGGCCTACCAGGGCGCCGGGCGGGTGCTCGACGCGGCCGAGGTCCGCGACCTGTCGCTCTGGGCGGCGGAGGGGCTCCTCCCCGACCTCACGATCCTGCTCGACCTCGACGAGGATGCCGCGCGCCGGCGCCTCGACGCGGCGAACAAGCGCTTCGACCGGCTGGAGGCGGAGAAGGCCGAGTTCCACCGGCGCGTGCGCGAGGCGTACCTGGGGCTTGCCGAGGCGGAGGCCGACCGGTTCCTGGTCGTGGACGCCTCGCTCCCGCCCGAGGAGATCGCGAAGGTCATCCGCGAGCGGCTCGCCGCCGCGGGTGTCGGCAGGACCGCCTAGATTCGAAGCACGACCGAGAGAGCCGTGGAGCAGCCGAGGGAGGGCGAGCGATGAGCGTGTGGGACGATCTCACGGGGCAGCCTGCCGCCGTCGACGTGTTCCGGGCGGCCGCGGGCTCCGGCAGTGCGCCGGGGGAGCGCGGCGCCGGCTCCGCTCCCGACTCGATGACGCACGCGTGGCTCATCACCGGCCCGCCCGGGTCGGGTCGCTCGAACCTCGCCTACGCGTTCGCGTCGGCCCTGCTGTGCACGCGGGGCGGATGCGGCGAGTGCGCCGACTGCCGCCAGGTCGCGGCCCGCACGCATCCCGACCTGTCCGTGCTGGCCACCGAGCGGGTGATCATCTCGATCGACGAGGTGCGCTCGCTCGTCTCGTCGTCGCAGTTCTCCCCGTCGGTGTCGCGCTACCGCGTCGTGGTCATCGAGGATGCCGACCGCATGGTCGAGCGCACCTCCAACGTCCTGCTGAAGGCGCTCGAGGAGCCGCCCGAGCGCACGGTGTGGATCCTGTGCGCCCCGAGCGAGGCCGATCTCCTGCCGACGATCCGCTCGCGGGTGCGGTCCGTGCGGCTGCGGGTGCCGTCGGTGTCCGACGTCGCCGCGCTGCTGGAGCGCCGCGACGGCGTCGACCCTGAGGTCGCCCTCGTGGCCGCTCGCGAGGCCCAGAGCCACATCGGCATGGCGCACCGGCTCGCCACCGACGAGGAGGCACGTCGTCGTCGGGCCGAGACGGTCGATCTCGCGCTGTCGGTCTCGACGGTGGGTGAGGCGGTCGCGGGAGCCGCGCGTCTGCTCGAGATCGCCGGTGCCGACGCGAAGGCGATCACCGAGCAGCGCGATGCGGAGGAGCGCGAGCACGCCCTCCGGTCGCTCGGGGTCGAGCCGGGCCAGGCCGTCCCCATGGCCCTGCGGGGCCAGATCAAGGCGCTGGAGGACGACCAGAAGCGGCGGGCCACACGCAGCCTCCGCGACGGCCTCGACCGCATCCTCACCGACCTCCAGTCGCTCTACCGCGATCTGGTGCTGCTGCAGCTCGGCGCCGAGGTGGAGCTGGTCAACGCCAGCATCGAGGATCGGCTCCGCGCTCTCGCCGAGGCGCTCGATCCGGTCTCCGTGCTGTCCGCTCTCGACGCGCTCACAGACGCGCGTCGGAGGATACAGGCCAACGTCGCCCCCACCCTGGCCCTCGAGGCCATGCTGGTGACGCTCGCCCAGTCGAGGGCGCAGGCCCACGTCCCGTCCCGTCCGTCACGAAAGGCCTCCGTGTGATCCGCCCCGCCCGCCGCCGACCGCTCGTCGCTCTCGCCGTCGGCGCCCTCGCCGTCACCGTCCTCGCCGGATGCTCGCCCTGGCTCTTCCCCTCGCCCGACGCCGCGTCGACCGTCGAGCCCACGTCGACGCCCACCGGCGAGACGGTCGATCCGTCGCTCGAGGGCTACTACTCGCAGTCGCTGACGTGGGACGACTGCGGCCAGGGCTTCGTGTGCTCCACCGCCACCGCACCCCTCGACTGGTCGAACCCGGATGACGGGCAGACCATCGACCTCGCCCTCGTGAGGCACCCGGCCAGCGGTTCCAAGGTTGGGTCGCTGCTGGTCAATCCCGGTGGCCCGGGCGCTTCGGCGTTCGACTTCGTGCGCCAGTCGGTCGACTTCGCCGCCCACCCCGACCTCCAGCAGGAGTACGACATCGTCGGGGTCGACCCCCGCGGCGTCGGCCGCTCGAGCGCGATCTCGTGCCTCGACGACAAGCAGGCCGATGCGTTCTTCTTCGACATCCTGCCCGGCCAGCGGGGCTCGCAGGAGTGGCAGGATGCGCTGCGGCAGAGCTCGAAGACCTTCGCCGACGCCTGCGCCGCGAACACGGGGCCGCTGCTGGAGTTCATCGACACCGAGTCGAGCGCACGCGACATGGACATGATCCGCGCCCTCCTCGGTGACGACAAGCTCAACTACCTCGGCTACTCCTACGGCACGTCGCTCGGCGCGCACTACGCGGGCCTGTTCCCCGACAAGGTCGGCCGCATGGTGCTCGACGGGGCCGAGAACCCGGAGTCGACGAGCTTCGACCTGACGCTGACCCAGGCGCAGGGCTTCGAGAGCGCGCTCAAGGCGTACCTCGAGAGCTGCACGAAGGAGTCGGACTGCTGGTTCCAGGGCAGCGCCGACGACGGGCTCAAGGAGGTGCAGGGTCTCCTCGCCCAGGTCGACAAGAAGCCGATCCCCAACGAGGACGGACGACAGCTCGGATCCTCGAGCCTGCTCACCGCGATCATGGACCCGCTGTACAGCGAGTCGCTCTGGTCCGACCTCGACTACATGTTCGAGTCGGTGAAGGAGGGCGAGGCCGGTGCCGCGTTCACGCTCGTCGACGACTACTACAGCCGTTCCTCCGACGGGACGTACTACGACAACCTCATCCAGAACTTCAACGCGATCACCTGCGCCGACTACCCGGTGACCACCGACCCCGCGGTGATCGCCCAGCAGAACGAGCAGCTGATCGCGGCCTCGCCGACGGTCGGTCCGTACTGGACGTACGGAGACATCGGCTGCTCGGTCTGGCCCTACCCCAGCCGCGCTGTGCCCGGTCCCATCACCGCGGCCGGGTCGCAGCCGATCCTCGTGGTGGGCACCACCAACGACCCGGCGACCCCGTACGTCTGGGCGCAGGCGCTGGCGTCGCAGCTCGAGAACGGTCACCTGATCACCTACCAGGGCGAGGGCCACACCGCCTACAACACGTCGTCCTGCGTCGACGACGTGGTGAGCGCGTACTTCCTCGACGGCACGGTGCCGTCGAGCGATCCGCAGTGCACGTCGTGAGTCCCGCCCGGCCGGCGTCGCTCGGCCGGCGCGAGACCAAGCGTCTCGCCACACGGCGCGCGATCGAGGTGGCCGCGCTCGAGCTGGCGGCCGAGCGCGGCTTCGACGACGTCACCGTCGACGACATCAGCGCGCGCGCCGGTGTCTCCGCCCGCACGTTCTTCAACTACTTCGCCACCAAGGAGGCCTCGGTCGGCGGCGACACCCCGTTCGTGCTGACGGAGGCCTCCGTCGAGCGCTACGTCGAGCATCCGCAGGCCGACCCGCTGGCCGACCTCGTCGAGCTGATCGCCTCGAGCATGGCCGGGGTGGAGGATGCCGACCCGGAGCTGTACCGGCTGCGGCGCTCGCTCGTCGCGCAGACCCCCGCGGTGCTGTCGGTGAAGTTCGCGCAGATGCGCGAGCTCGAGGCCCAGGTGATCGACGCGGTCGCCCGACGCCTGGCATCGGATGCGCGCGCCGCGGCTGGGTCCGACGGAGGCGAGGCGGCCGACGACGACGTGGTGCCGAGGGCCCGGACGATCGCCATGGTCGCCATGGCGCTGCTGCGTTCGTCGTCGATCGCGTGGGCGGAGCATCCCGACCAGGCCCCTGCCGCGCAGCTCCTGCGCGAGAGCCTGCGGCTCCTCCGCGCCTGAGGCGACGGCGCGGATGCGTGGCACGCGCACGCCCCGCGCATCGGCTATGCTTGCATGCTGTGTCGCCCGCACGGCGGTCACGCCGCCTTAGCTCAGTCGGCAGAGCGATTCACTCGTAATGAATAGGTCAAGGGTTCGATTCCCTTAGGCGGCTCCACACGAAGGCCCCGGTTCGCCGGGGCCTTTCGCGTTCCCGAGCGCTCCCTCGAGTCGCGCGGGAGGCCCTGCGCAGGGGAGGATGGAGTCATGAGCGACAGCATCCGATGGGGGATCCTCGGCACCGGCGGGATCGCCCGCACCTTCACCACCGACCTGCGGGCCGCGGGCCTCGAGGTCGCCGCCGTGGGCTCACGCTCGACGGAGAGCGCCGAGGCGTTCGCGGCGGAGTTCGACGTGCCCCGCGCCCACGGCAGCTACGAGGAGCTGGCCGCCGACCCCGACGTCGACGTCGTCTACGTGGCCAGCCCTCACCCCTTCCACGCCGAGCACGCCCTGATGATGATCGCGGCGGGCAAGCACGTGCTCATCGAGAAGGCCTTCACGGTGAACGCGGCTCAGGCCGAGCGGATCGCCGAGGCGGCTCGGGAGGCCGGGGTCGCCGTCATCGAGGCGATGTGGACCCGCTTCCTGCCGCACAT
The DNA here is from genome assembly GCF_014640535.1 of Cnuibacter physcomitrellae. Taxonomy (NCBI): domain Bacteria; kingdom Bacillati; phylum Actinomycetota; class Actinomycetes; order Micrococcales; family Microbacteriaceae; genus Cnuibacter; species Cnuibacter physcomitrellae. The sequence continues at coordinate 1,338,239 of NZ_BMHD01000001.1, read as the reverse complement.
GGTGCGGATCCGCGAGATCATCGCCGCCGGGACCCTCGGCGACGTCCGGACGGTGCTCGCCGAGCACGACCAGGACCTCCCGGACGACCCGGCGCATCGGGTGAACGACCTCGCCCTGGGCGGAGGCGCGCTCCTCGACCTGGGCATCTACCCCGTCTCGTTCGCCATCGACATGCTCGGGCTGCCCACGCGCATCCTGGCGCACAGCACGATGTCCGCCACGGGCGCCGACCGCCAGACGGCGATCATCTTCGAGCACGAGGGCGGCCGGCAGAGCGTGTCGCACAGCGCCCTCGACGCCGCGGGGCGAGTAGGGGCCCAGGTCATCGGCACCGACGCCCGGATCGAGATCGACCCGTGGTGGTACGGCGCGACCGGCTTCAGGGTCGTGGCCCCCGGCGGCGAGGTGCTCGAGGAGTACACCGACACCGTCGAGTCGCGAGGCATGCAGTACGAGGCGCTCGAGATGGAGCGGGTCATCCGCGCGGGCGAGCACACCAGCCCGCTCATGCCGATCGAGCAGTCGGTGGCGATCATGCACGTGCTCGACCGCATCCGTGAGCAGATCGGGCTGGTGTACCCCGGAGAGCAGGGCTCCGTCTCCTGATGGCGGGAGGCGTCTGGGGCGTCGTGCGCCGTCATCCGCGGGCCTGGCTCGCGGGTGCGGCGACCGTCGCGTTCGTGCTCGTCGGGGGGAGCGCCTTCGCCGTGGGAACGGCGGTGGGCGGCGAGGAGTCCGCGCCGGCGCCCGCCGCGGTCGCCGCGACCGCCACGGTGACCCCTGAGCCGACGCCGACCCAGCGCCCGCAGCCCCAGGCCGCGCCGGTGGGCGGCCCCGTCCGCACGTGCTCGATCGCCGAGGAGGCGTCGGACGGCAGGCTCGGCACCTTCCTCGGCCAGGTGCGCGACGCCTCGACCGGGGAGGTGCTGTTCGACCGCAACGGCTCGACGCCGGCGAGGACCGCCAGCGTGATGAAGGTGCTGACGAGCGCCGCGGCCCTCGCGGTGCTGGGACCGGACCACCGCGTCCCGACCACCGTCGTCAAGGGATCGGCGCCCGGTCAGGTGGTGCTCGTCGGCGGCGGCGACATCACCCTGGCCAGCGGCTCCTCGAACATCTACGCCGGATCGGCCAGCATGCTCGACCTCGCCGCCCAGGTGTCGCAGGCGTGGTCCGCCGACCCGACGACGGCGGGCACCCCGATCACCTCGATCGTCCTCGACGCGAGCGTGTTCTCCGGGGATCGCTGGCAGCCGTCGTGGAACCGCAAGGAGCAGCGCGACGGCTACTCGTCGGAGGTCACCGGCCTGCAGGTCGACGGCGACCGAGCCGACCCCTCGGCGAACGTGTCGGCGCGGAGCGACGACGCCGTGGCCTCGGCCGGCCAGGCGTTCGCCGCGGCACTCGGGGTCTCGGCGTCGCTCTCCGAGGGCGTCGCACCCGCGGGCGCGCCCCAGCTGGGTCAGGTGCTGTCGGCTCCGGTGAGCACCATGATCCCGGATGCGCTGCTGCGGTCCGACAACACCGAGGCCGAGATGCTCGCGCGGCTGGTGGCGGTCGAGCTCGGGGTCGGCAACGACTTCGCGGCGCTGAACGTCGCCATCCCGCAGGCGCTGGCGACCTACGGGCTCGACACGTCCGGGCTCACGATCGTCGACGGTTCGGGCCTCTCGGACGACAACGGCGTGCCCCCCGACTTCCTCACGCGGCTGTTCACGAAGATCCAGGCCCAGGAGGGGAACCTCTCGGTGATCTACCACGGCCTGCCCGTCGCGGGGGAGACCGGCACCCTCGCCGGCCGCTTCGGCGGCGCGGCCTCGGTCGCTGCCGGCCACGTCATCGCCAAGACGGGCTGGATCGACACCGGCTACACCCTGAGCGGCATCATCCAGGCCGCCGACGGCTCCGTGCTCACCTTCGCGTTCTACGCGCTCGACGACGTCGGCGACAGCGCGAGGGCGGCACTCGACACCCTCACCGCCGCCGCGTACTCCTGCGGCGCCGGTCTCTCCAACCGCTGACCGCATCCGAAAGGCTCACCATGTCCACGGCGCTCTTCGTCATCGACGTGCAGAACGACTTCACCGAGGGAGGGGCTCTCGGCGTCCAGGGCGGTGCCGCCGTCGCCGAGGGGATCTCGCGGCTCCTCGCGGCGCATCCCGACGCCTACGACCTCGTCATCGCCTCACGAGACTGGCACGACGGCGACAACGACAACGGGGGCCACTTCTCCTCGGAGCCCGACTTCCTCGACTCGTGGCCGCCGCACTGCGTCGCCGGCACGCACGGGGCGGAGTACCACGACGACCTGACCGCGCACGCGATCGACTTCCACGTGCGCAAGGGGCAGGGACAACCGGCCTACTCGATCTACGAGGGCGTGACCGAGGAGGGCGGCACGGTCCGCGACCTCCTCGACTCCCACGGCGTGACCGACATCGACGTGGTGGGCCTCGCCACCGACTACTGCGTCCGCGCCTCGGCGCTCGACGCGCTCGCCCACGGGCGACGGGTGCGGGTCATCACCGACCTCGTCGCGGGGGTCTCAGCGGAGGGGTCGCGCGAGGCGCTCGCCGAGCTCACGCGTGCCGGAGCGGACCTCATCACCTCGGACCACGTCACGCCCTGACGCCGGGCGCGTCGTGCGCCGCCCCACCCGGTGGGCTCAGCGCGCAGCGCGCGGGAGGAAGCCGACGCGGTCGTACACGGTCGCGACCGTGGCCGAGGCCACCTCGTTGGCCCGGTCGGCGTTGATGCCGAGCAGCCGATCGAGCTCCGCCGGGTCGTCGAGCAGCTCGAGCGCTCGCTGGCGGATGGGGCCGAGCTCGGCCACGACCGCCTCGGCCAGCGCCTTCTTGAGCGTGCCGTACCCGCCCCCCGCGAACTCGTCGACCACCGAGTCGACGGTGCGACCGGTGAGGACGGCGAAGATCGTGATGAGGTTCGACAGCCCCGGCTTCGCGGCCGGGTCGTAGCGCACCTCGCCGTCGTTGTCGGTCACCGCCCGCATGATCTTCTTCGCCGTCACCGCCGGGTCGTCGAGCAGCCAGATCACGCCCGCGGCCGAGGACGCCGACTTCGACATCTTCGACTCCGGGTTCTGGAGGTCGTAGATCTTCGCGGTGTCCTTCACGATGTAGGGCTCCGGCACGGTGAAGGTCTGGCCGAAGCGCGAGTTGAAGCGGTTCGCGAGGTCGCGGGTCAGCTCGATGTGCTGGCGCTGATCCTCGCCCACCGGCACCTGGTTGGCCTGGTAGAGCAGGATGTCGCCCGCCTGGAGGATCGGATACGTGAAGAGGCCGACGGACGCGGCGTCCTGCCCCTGCTTGGCGGCCTTGTCCTTGAACTGGGTCATGCGCGACGCCTCGCCCATGCCGGTGATGGTGTTGAGCACCCAGGCGAGCTCGGCGTGCGCCGGGACCTGGGACTGCACGAAGAGGGTCGACCGAGACGGATCGATGCCGGCGGCGATGTACTGCGCGGTGGTGCGCCGGGTGTTCTCGCGCAGCACCGCGGGGTCCTGGGGAACGGTGATGGCGTGCAGGTCGGCGAGGAAGAAGAAGGCGTCGTGAGTCTCCTGAAGCGCCTTCCAGCTGAGCAGCGCGCCCACGTAGTTGCCCAGGTGGAGCGAGTCGGCGGAGGGCTGCATGCCCGAGAGGAGGCGGGGACGGGGGGATTCCATGGCTGCGAGTCCTTGTGCGGGGGAGGAAGGAGAGGGTTGTCGCGTCAGAGCGCGTAGTCGACCACGACGGGGGCGTGGTCGCTGAACCGGGCGTCGTACGACTCGGCGCGGTCGACGGTGTACGACGTCATCCGCTCGGCGAGCTCGGGAGTGGCGAGCTGGTAGTCGATCCGCCAGCCCGTGTCGTTGTCGAACGCCTGGCCGCGCCAGGACCACCACGTGTACGGACCCTCGACCTCGCCGGCGGACCGGCGACCGAGGTCGACCCAGCCGAGCCCGGCGCCGGCGTTGTACCGGTCGTCGCCCTCGGCGCCGAGGATGCGGTCGAAGTACTCCCGCTCCTTCGGCAGGAAGCCGGCGCGCTTGACGTTGCCCTTCCAGTTGCGGATGTCGAGCGTGCGGTGCCCGACGTTGAGGTCGCCGACCACGAGCGACAGGGGGTTGTGCCGCTGCAGCTCGGGCAGGTGCTCGAGCATCGCGTCGAGGAAGCGGTACTTCTCGACCTGCTTGGGGGTGTCGGCCTCGCCGGAGTGCACGTACGCCGACACGATGGTGACGGTGGTGTCGCCCACCTCGTAGTCGGCCTCGAGCCAGCGGCCGGCGCTGTCGAAGTCGTCGGGCCCGAAGGTGACGCGGTGGATCGAGGCCTTCGAGCGGCTCGCGATCGCCACACCCGCTCGGCCCTTCGCCGTGGCGGGGTCGTGCACGACATCCCACTCGTCGCCGAGCGCCGCGACGATGTCGTCGGTCGAGGCCCGCACCTCCTGCATGGCCAGCACGTCGATCCCGCGCCCGGCGAGCCAGTCGCCCATGCCCCTGCGGAACGCGGCGCGGATGCCGTTGACGTTCACACTGGCGACACGGAGGGACTTCGAGCTCATGCATCCAGCCTACCGATCACCGCCGACGGCGGTCCTCGGCGCAGGGAGGACGATCCGGGCGGAGGACGGTCCACAGTGGGATGCTGGGTCGCATGAGCCAGGTGCGTGACACGAACCGCCCCGACGGTCCCAGCGCCGACGACACCCGGTCCGTGCAACGGGCCGGAGACGCCGCCCAGACGCGGGACGACGATCAGGCGCTCACGCGGACGCAGGAGCGGGGCCGTCCCACGGTCGACGTGGACGAGAAGAAGGAGCCGCCGGAGAAGCCGAAGTCCGGCCTTCAGCGACTGATCGCCCGGGTCATGGCGCTGAAGCCCGTGCGCGTCTTCCTCCGCTTCTCGGCGTCGGGGGGCGAGCTCATGGCGTCGGGGACGGCGTTTCAGGCGGTGTTCGCCATCTTCGCGGGCATCTGGGTGGGCTTCTCCGTCTTCGGGATCGTGCTGGCGGGCAATCCGGACCTGCAGGCCGCGGTCATCGACCAGCTCGGCAAGGCCATCCCCGGCCTCATCGGCGACAGCGGCGCCATCAAGACCGACGCGCTGCAGCAGGCGGGGATCTTCGGCTGGACCGGTGCGATCGCCTTGGTCGGACTCGTGCTGACGGCGGTCGGCTGGCTCGCCACCACGCGCGACGCGATCCGCCGCATCTTCACGCTCGACCCGCCGAAGACGAACCCCATCCTCCTGAAGCTGAAGGACTTCGGCCTGGCCCTCGGGTTCGGCGTCGCGATCATCGCGTCGGCCGCGGCGAGCATCGTGTCGACCCTCGCGCTCACGTTCATCCTCGGGGTGCTCCGGATCGACGAGGCGTCGCCGGTCGCCATCATCGCCGGGCAGGTGGTGGGCATCCTCATCGTGTTCGCGTTCGACAGCTTCGTGCTGGCCGTGGCGTTCCGGGTGCTGTCGGGCATCCGCATCCCGATGCGTCGGCTCATCGCCGGGGCGATGCTCGGTGGGGCCGGCCTCGGCGTGCTGAAGATCCTCGGGTCGGCGCTCCTCGGCGGAGCCACGAACAACCCGCTGCTGGCCTCCTTCGCCGTGATCATCGGCATCATGATCTTCCTCAACCTGGTCTGCCGGGTGATCCTCCTCTCGGCGACCTGGATCGCCGTCGGCATGGAGGACGCGGGCCTGGACCCGCGGGCGCTCACGCCGGAGGAGCAGGAGGCCGAGCGCGAGCGTCGTGTGGCGGATGCGCGCGACGTGCTGCTCGCCGCCGAGCGCACGCGCCTCGAGGAGGAGCTGGCGGGGGCGCGCGGGCTGCGGCGCCGTCGGGTCCGCAAGCAGCTCGAGAAGCTCGACGAGCTGCAGGACGCCGAGCACCTGGAGCTGCGGAAGCGCTAGGTCAGGAGCGCGGGGGAGCGTCCTGGACGGCGGCGAGGATCTCCTCGCGGACCCGCCGGAGATCCTCGAGCAGCGAGCCGAGCAGCACCCAGTGGGTGGGGTCGGGCACGAGCGTGCGGAGGGGAGAGGTGAGGGCGGGCAGCTCATCGGTGAGCGCCTCGAGGTCGGCCCCGGGGATCTCGGCGTTCGCCAGCACCAGCCGCAGATCGTGCGCCGCCCGGCGCAGCTCCTCCGCGATGCCGGCGGCGGTGGGCTCCGAGTGGAGCGTCGCGTCGAAGTGGTCGTTGAGCGCCCGCGCCATCCCGGTCACCCTCGTGACGAGGATGCTGAGCATGGCCAGCAGCTCCTGGTCGCGCTCGAGGGACTCGCGGTGGGCCGACCGGCGCGGGTTGAACCGCAGGCTCTCGGTCGCGGTGTCGACGGCGGCGGTCGCCTTGGTCCGCATCGGGGTGAGCAGTCGCGCCTCCACCAGCACCTGATAGCGATTGCGCTCGGCGTCGTCGGGGGAGGAGAGCACGCGGGCGAGGCTCTCGAGCACCACCGCGATCTCCGCGCCGAGGCGACCGACCGCGTCGTCCGCCGGCTGCAGCGACACCGGCGGCACGATCAGCCAGTTGACGACCACGCCGATGATCGCCCCGATGACGGTCTCGATGATGCGATCGACCGCGTAGCCCGGGGTCGCCGAGCCGATCGAGAGGACGAGCATGGCGCTGATCGGCACCTGCACGGTCGACGACTGCGGGAAGCGGAGCGCCCAGGCGACGAGCAGCGACGCGACGATGGCCACCAGGATGAGCCAGCTGGGGGAGCCGAAGACGAGGGCGGCGAAGTAGGCGACCAGGACGCCGACGATGACACCCGCCGAGCGCTGCAGCGCGCTCGCGAACGACTGGTTCACGCTCGGCTGCACCACGATGATCGCCGCGATCGCCGCGAACACCGGGACCTGCTGCGGGATGAGCAGGATGCACACCGACCAGGCGGCGAGCGCGGCCACCGCGGTCTTCAGCACCTGCAGGATGGGAGTGCGCCGTTCGGCGCGGAGCATCCTCGTCTGCGCCGCGACGATCTCGGTCCAGCGGCGTCGCGGCGAGGGGCGGCCGGCGGGCGACGGGGAGGTCATCGGACGCCCCCTCCGGTCAGGAGAGCGAGGTGGTCTTGCCCGCGGTGTCGACGGCGGCGGGCGGGCGGACCCGAGCCTCGCCGAAGACCCACACGCGGTAGAGGACGAAGCGGAAGATCGCCCCGAGACCGAGGCCGATGACGTTCGAGGAGATGTTGTCGGCCCACAGGCTGGTCATCCCCATGACGTAGTGCGACACCCAGAGGCACAGCAGCGGGATGCCCATGCCGGCGACGCTGACGATGACGAACTCGACGCTCTCGCGGAGGACGTCGGTGCGGCGTCGGTCGCGGAAGGTCCAGAAGCGGTTGCCCAGCCAGTTGATCGCGATCGCCAGCGCGGTGGAGATGAGCTTGGCGTAGACCGGACCGCCGTGCACGTGCGAGGGGTCGAGGACCGTGACGCGCAGCAGGTTGAAGACGCCGACGTCGACGATGAACCCGACGCCTCCCACGAGGCCGAACCGGATGAACTCCATGAGGAGCACGCGGAAGCGCGACTGACTCGTGGGACTGATGCTCATGTGGTGACTGCCGTTTCTGCCGCGTGGTGACGCGCGCGGAGTGCGATCTGGCCCGAAGGGAACCTCCCGTATCCTTCAAGACGATGCTGAGCATAACTGGGGAGAACGATCAGAGAGCATGGATATGCTTTCGAGCGTCGCCGCCCCCGCGGTGCCCTGACTGCCCCCTGAGGCGCCTTGATGGATTGAGAGAACGATGCCGAGAGCCATTGTCGTCATCCCGACGTACAACGAGATCGGGTCGATCGAGAGCGTACTGGACAGGATCCGCGCCACCGACGACACCATCGATGTCCTGGTGGTCGACGACAACTCGCCCGATGGCACCGGCCACCTCATCGATCGCCTCGCGGAGGCGGACCAGCGAATCCACGTGCTTCATCGTACTGAGAAGAACGGTCTCGGCCGGGCCTACGCCGCGGGATTCAGCTGGGCGTTGGATAACGATTACGACTACATCATCGAGATGGACGCCGACGGCTCGCACCAGCCGGAGGAGCTCCCGAGGCTGCTCGCCCTGCTCGACGCCGGCTGCGACGTCGCCATCGGCACACGCTGGATCCCCGGCGGCGTCATCCGGAACTGGCCCGCCTACCGCAAGGCCATCTCGCGGACCGGCACGTTCTACTCGCGCATCATGCTGGGCTCGAAGCTGCACGACCTCACCAGCGGCTACCGCGGCTTCCGCGCCTCGGCGCTGCGCGCCATGGACTTCTCGTCGGTGAACTCCTCCGGCTACGGCTTCCAGGTCGAGCTGGCGTGGAAGTTCGAGCGCTCGGGCGCGAAGATGGGCGAGTTCCCGATCACCTTCGTGGAGCGCGAGGAGGGCGTGTCGAAGATGTCGACCGGCATCGTCGTCGAGGCGCTGGTGAACGTCACCGTCTGGGGCATCTCGAGCCGGCTCGGCCGTGGGCCGGAGCGGCTCCACCTCCCCGCGTCCGCCGACGCGGCGTGATCGTCCGTCGCCGCGCGGCGTGATCCTCCGTCGCCACGGCAGATGACGAACCGGGTCGCGACGACCTGGGAATGAAAGCACGACCGTCCTGCGTTGTGCTAAGACAGAAGCAAGCACACGTGCTCCGGGGTCAGTGAGATTCTGAACCGGCGGTGACAGTCCGCGACCCGCGGTCCTCCCAGGAGGGCGGCGGTTGACCTGGTGGAACTCCAGGACCGACGGTGATGGCGCAGCCGCAAGGCTGGCGTCGAGTCCGGATGAGAGGAAGCACAGCGGGTCGGCGCGAGCCGTCCGCAGGCGTTCGCACGCGCACCCCGGGCACCTCGACGAACGAGGACCGGATGACAGCGACAGCCCCTGAGACGGCGGCGATGCGACGCGCTCTCGAGCTCGCGCTGCTCGGCCCGCGCGCCGGGGTGAACCCGCAGGTGGGCTGCGTCCTCCTCGCCCCCGACGGGCGGGTGCTCGCCGAGGGCTGGCATCACGGCGCCGGGACGCCGCACGCCGAGGTCGACGCGCTGTCGCATCTCGCCGAGTCCGCCGACGCCCGCGGCGCCACGGCCGTCGTGACCCTCGAGCCCTGCAACCACCACGGACGGACGGGCCCGTGCAGCCAGGCGCTCATCGACGCGGGTGTCTCCCGTGTGCTCTACGCCGTCCCCGATCCCGGGGAGGCCTCCGCGGGGGGCGGCGAGCGGATGCGCGCGGCCGGGCTCGACGTCGAGAGCGGACTGCTGCGCGACGAGGCCGAGGAGGCGATCCGGCCCTGGCTGACGGCGATGCGCCTCCGGCGTCCGTTCGTCACGGTCAAGTGGGCGTCGAGCCTCGACGGTCGCGCCGCCGCCGCCGACGGATCGAGCCGGTGGATCACCGGACCGGCCGCCCGCGACGACGTCCACCGCCGCCGCAGCGAGCACGACGCCATCGTCGTCGGCACGGGCACGGTCCTCGCCGACGACCCGGCGCTCACCGCCCGGTCGGCCCGCGGGCTCCTCGAGCACCAGCCGGTCCCGGTCGTGATCGGCACCCGCCCCGTCCCGCCCGGCGCCGCCGTGCGCCGCCACCCGCATCCGCTGCGCGTCCACGCCACCCATGATCTCGGCGCGGTGCTCGCCTCGCTCTTCGACGACGGCGTGCGGAGCGTCTTCGTCGAGGGCGGCCCGACGCTCGCGAGCGCGTTCCTGCGGGCGGGGCTGGCCGACGAGATCGTCGCGTACGTCGCGCCCACCCTGCTCGGCGGACCCGTCGTGGCCCTCGGCGATCTGGGCGTCCCGACGATCGACCGGCAGAGGCGGCTGCGGCTCACCTCGGTCGACCTCCTCGGGGACGACCTCCGTCTCGTGGCGCGGCCCCGCGCATCCGACACCGACCCGCACCTCGTCGACACCACGACCACGACCACCACGAAGGAGCTGTGATGTTCACCGGCATCATCGAAGAGCTGGGCGAGGTCCTCGCCCTCGAGCGCACCGCCGACGCGGCGCGACTGACCGTGCGCGCCCCGCTCGCCGTGAGCGACGCCTCCCACGGCGACTCGATCTCGGTCTCGGGCGTGTGCCTCACCGTGGTCGACCGCACCGACGACGCCTTCACGGCCGACGTCATGCTGCAGACCCTCGCCATGTCGACCATCGGCGGCCTCGCCGAGGGGCAGCGGGTCAACCTCGAACGCGCCGCACCCGTGCACGGCCGTCTCGGCGGGCACATCGTGCAGGGTCACGTCGACGGGGTGGCCGAGGTGCTGTCGGTGACCCCGGGGGAGGCCTGGAGCGTGCTCCGCTTCACCCTCGCCGCCGATCTCGCGCCGCTCGTCGTGCAGCAGGGCTCGATCGCCGTGGCCGGCGTCTCCCTGACCGTCTCCGCGGTGGGACAGGACGACCGCGGGCACTGGTTCGAGGTGTCGCTCATCCCCGAGACCCTCGCCGCCACCACCCTCGGCGCCCTCGCCGTGGGCGACCGGGTGAACGTCGAGACCGACGTCCTCGCCCGCCACGTGCAGCGCCTGCTGCAGTTCACGACCACACCCGCGGAGGTGAGCACGCTCTCATGACGCTGAGTCCGATACCCGACATCCTCGACGAGCTCCGTCGAGGCCGCCCCGTGATCGTCGCCGACGACGACGACCGCGAGAACGAGGGCGATGCCATCCTCGCCGCCGAGCACGCCACCGCGGAGTGGATCGGCTGGATGGTCCGCCACACCTCGGGCTTCCTCTGCGCCCCGATACCCGCCGCGTACGCCGACCGTCTCGCGCTGCCGCCCATGGTGGCGTCGAACCAGGATGCACGGCGCACCGCGTACACCGTGTCGGTCGACGCAGCCCAGGGCGTCACCACGGGGATCAGCGCGAGCGATCGGGCGACCACGCTCCGCGTGCTCGCCGACCCGGCGTCGACGGCGGCCTCCCTCATCCGCCCCGGCCACGTGCTGCCGCTCCGCGCGGTCGACGGCGGGGTCCGGCAGCGCGCCGGGCACACCGAGGCCGCGGTCGACCTGATGTCCGCTGCTGGGCTCAGCCCGGTCGGCGTCATCGGCGAGCTCGTCGGCGACGACGGCGAGATGCTGCGCATGCCCGGCCTGGTGGAGCTCGCCGAGCGGGAGGGCCTCCTCGTCACGACGACGGCGGAGCTCATCCGGTGGCTCGACGAGCAGGGCGCCGACGCGCCCGCCGTCGACCCGCGCGTGGTGTTCGAGGTGGAGACCACCGTGCCCACCACGCACGGTCTGCTGCGGATGCGGGCCTACCGCGACCTCGGATCGGGCGCCGACCACGTGGCGATCCTCTCCGGAGACGTCTCGGGCCCGGACGCCCTCGTGCGGGTGCACTCCGAGTGCCTGACCGGCGAGGCCTTCGGCTCGTTGAAGTGCGAGTGCGGTCCCCAGCTCGACGCCTCGCTCGACCTCATCGCCGAGCACGGCGGCGCGGTGATCTACCTGCGCGGTCAGGAGGGGCGCGGGATCGGACTGGTCAACAAGCTGCGCGCCTACCGCCTGCAGGAGGACGGGCTCGACACCCTCGACGCCAACCTCGCCCTCGGCCTTCCCGCCGACGCCCGCGACTACACGGCGGCGAGCGCCATCCTCGACGACCTCGGCATCACGAGCGTCCGCCTGCTGACGAACAACCCCGAGAAGGTGCGGCAGCTCGAGGAGCACGGCATCGCCGTCTCCGAGCGCGTGCCGCTCGTGGTGGGCGGGTCCGCCTTCAACGAGAACTACCTCGACACCAAGCGCGATCGCATGGGGCACCTGCTGCCCGAGCACGCGCACCACTGAGCACCACCCCCCACGAAAGGACGCCTCATGGCCGGATCCGGAGCACCCACCCTCAACCTCGACGGCGCAGGGCTGCGCATCACGATCGTCAGCGCCTCGTGGCACGACGAGATCCTCGGCGGACTCAACGCGGGCGCCCGCCGCGCCCTCGAGGCGGCCGGCGTCGAGTACGACGAGATCCGGGTGGCCGGCAGCTTCGAGCTGCCCGTCGTCTGCAAGGCCGCGCTCGAGGCCGGTGCGGATGCGGTGGTCGCCCTCGGCGTGATCCTCCGCGGCGAGACCCCGCACTTCGACTACATCTCGGATGCGGCCACCTCGGGCCTGACGCAGGTCACCCTGCAGACCGGGAAGCCGGTCGGGTTCGGCGTCCTCACGATCGACACCGAGCAGCAGGGCCTCGACCGCGCCGGCCTGCCCGGCTCGAAGGAGGACGTCGGCGCCGAGGCGGCGCAGGCCGCCATCGACAGCGCCCTGACGCTGCGCGCCCTCGGCGCTCGCGGCGCCGGGGTGCCGGCGGGGTTCTCGGCGCGGTAGCGGCCGAGCGGCCTGCGGCCCCTCGGCGGGCCGCGGGGCTCGACGGGCCGCGGCCCCTCGGCGGGCCGCGGCGTCCCGTCCGCGGGCGGCAGCCTAGGGCTGCGCGCCCTGCCAGCCCACGCTGAGCGCGGCGGCGGAGCTGGCCGCCTCCATCGCGTCGTGCGGCGAGAGCCCGGCGGCGAGCCCGGCCGCGAGCGTGCCGCAGTAGGTGTCGCCGGCTCCCGTGGTGTCGATCACCTCGTCCGCGCGCGTGGCCGGGACCTCGTCGTCGCCCCAGCGCGACCCCGCCGATCCGGAGGTGACGAGCACCGAGCGCGGGGAGCGTCCGTCGGCGGCGAGCAGCTCGGCCTCGTGCTGGTTCACCACGACCGGGTCGGCGAGGTCGAGGACCTCGGGGTCGAGCGAGGCGTACGGCGCGAGGTTGAGGACGACCCGGGCGCCGGCGGCGGACGCGCGGCGCGTCGCCTCCTCGACGACGTCGAGCGGCACCTCCAGCGAGGCGAGCACCACGTCGTCGGCGGTGAGGGACGACAGCGGCGCGAGGTCGCCCACGCTCACCCTGCCGTTGGCGCCGGGCGAGACGATGATCGTGTTCTCCCCGTCGGCGGCCACGGCGATCGCGGCGTGACCGGTGGAGACGCCGGTCGAGCGGCGGCAGAAGGAGGTGTCGATCTTGAAGGACTCGAGCCGCCGGAGGTACTCGTCGCCCTGGGCGTCGTCGCCCACGCGACCGATCATCGACACCCTCGCGCCGGCTCGCGCCGCCGCGACCGCCTGATTGGCCCCCTTGCCGCCGAAGCGGGTCTCGAGGTCGCTGCCGAGCAGCGTCTCCCCGGGCGACGGATGCCGCTCCACGTGCACGATGGCGTCGATGTTCAACGACCCGACGACGATGACCCTACCCATGCCCTGATTGCTCCCTAGCTCGGTGCGACCCGCGTCACAGCATCCCATGATCGGGCGTAGACTTTCAGGTCGCGAGCGATCCTCGCCCTTCTTCCGCCACCGTCGGCACCCGCAGCGCCAGACCGGCGTGCTCGTCTCCTACGCCTCTCCTCTCGCGTGAAAGCCCCCTGCATGTCCACCCCCACCATCGACGATCCCACCGCCGCCGTGGCCGAGGCCGCACCCGTGAACACCCGCGGCCGCGTGATCCTGGCCAGCCTCATCGGCACCTCGATCGAGTTCTACGACTTCTACGTCTACGCCACCGCGGCCGTCCTCGTCTTCCCGGCGCTGTTCTTCCCGAACACCGACCCCACGACGGCGCTCCTGTCGTCGTTCGCGGCGTTCGGCGCCGCCTTCGTCGCACGACCGATCGGCTCGATCCTCTTCGGCCACTTCGGTGACCGGATCGGACGGAAGCGGACCCTCGTCGCCTCGCTGCTGACGATGGGCGTCGCCACGGTGCTGATCGGCTGCCTGCCCACCGCGCAGGTCCCGGGGTGGCAGTTCGCGGCCCCCGCGATCCTCGTGGTGCTGCGCTTCTGCCAGGGCCTCGGCCTCGGCGGCGAGTGGAGCGGCGCGGCGCTGCTGGCGACCGAGAACGCCCCGAAGGGCCGCCGCGCGATCTACGGCACGTTCCCGCAGCTGGGCGCCCCGATCGGCTTCATCATCGCGAACGTCGTGTTCCTGGTGCTCTCGACGACGCTCGACGCCGAGCACTTCCAGGCGTGGGGATGGCGCGTGCCGTTCCTCGTCTCGGCGGTCCTCGTCATCGTCGGCCTCTACGTGCGCTTCCGCCTCGTCGAGACGCCCGCCTTCCAGAAGGTCGTCGAGAAGGGCGAGGTCGCGAAGGTCCCGCTGGCGTCGGTGTTCAAGACCAGCTGGCGTCCGCTCATCCTGGGCACGTTCATCATGCTCGCCACGTACGTGCTGTTCTACCTGATGACCACGTTCACGCTCACGTACGGCACGGCGAAGACGGATGCGGCCGTGCCGGGGCTCGGATACTCGCGCAACGACTTCCTCATCATGCTCGTCGTGGGCTGCGTGTTCTTCGGCATCTTCACCCTGATCGCCGGTCCGCTCGCCGAGCGCTTCGGCCGTCGCAACACCCTGTTCTGGACCACCGTCGGCATCGTCGCGTTCGGTCTGCTGTTCGTGCCGCTGTTCTCGGCGGGCTTCGTCGGCACCATGGCCCTCCTGGTGATCGGCTTCACGCTCATGGGTCTGACCTTCGGGCCGATGGGGTCGGTGCTGCCCGAGCTCTTCCCGACGAACGTGCGTTACACCGGATCCGCGATCTCGTACAACGTCGCGAGCATCCTCGGTGCCGCGGTCGCTCCGTTCATCGCCGTGGCCCTCTGGCAGGCGGCGAACGGCAGCACCGCGCTCGTCGGCAACTACCTCAGCCTGATGGGCCTCATCACCCTCGCCGCGCTGTACATCTCGAAGGACACCCGCGACGTCGACTACCAGTCGTAGCCGGCCCCTTCCGATGCCTCCTCGGAGCCCCGTCGCACGCCTCGCGTCCGGCGGGGCTTCGGCATGGATGAGCACGGCGGACACACGGGATCAGCGGCGTTAGCCTAGGAGCAGCATGTCGACATCCACCGCCGAGCGGGCCCCGCGCTCGCGCAGTCCCTTCGCCCGCCGCACGCCCGACGACGGGCCACGGGCCCGCTTCTCGCAGCTGCTGCCGTTCCTCCTCGAGCACAAGAGGGCGCTCGCCGTCGTCATCGCGCTGAGCATCCTCGGCGCGGGCGCGAGCCTCGGGCAGCCGCTGCTCGTCAGCCAGGTGATCACCGTCGTCGAGAACGGTGATCCGCTCGGCTGGATCGTGTGGGCGCTCATCGGCCTCGTCGTCCTCTCCGGCCTCGTCAACGGGTTCCAGCACTACCTGCTGCAGCGGACCGGCACCTCCGTGGTGCTCTCCGCTCGCCGACAGCTCGTCAGACGGATGCTGCGCCTGCCGATCGCGGAGTTCGACATGCGCCGGACCGGCGACCTCGTCTCGCGCGTCGGCAGCGACACCACGCTCCTCTACGCCGTCATCACGCAGGGCCTCGTGGATGCGGTGGGCGGTGTGCTCGTGTTCGTCGGCGCCCTCATCGCCATGGCGCTCATCGACCCGGTGCTGCTCGGGCTCACCGTGCTCGTCGTGGCCGTCGCGGTGGTCACCGTCGTGCTCATCAGCGGTCGTCTGCGGGCGGCGAGCCGCCGGCAGCAGGAGAAGGTCGGCGACCTCGCCGCGTCCGTCGAGCGCGTGATCGGAGCCATCCGCACCGTCCGCGCCGCGAACGCCACGGACCGCGAGATCGCCGCGGTCGAGAAGGATGCGCAGGGCGCCTGGACCGCCGGTGTCGCGGTCGCGAAGATCTCGGCGCTCGTGGTGCCGATCTCCTTCATCGCGCTGCAGGTGTCGTTCCTCGTGGTGCTCGGGGTGGGCGGCTACCGCGTCGCCTCCGGGGCGATCACGGTCGCCAGCCTGGTGTCGTTCATCCTGTTCCTGTTCATGATGATCATGCCGCTGGGTCAGGCGTTCGGGGCCATCAACTCCGTGAACCAGGCGCTGGGAGCGCTGGGGCGCATCCAGGAGATCGTCGACCTGCCCTCGGAGGGTCAGGACGACCGCGCCCTCGCTCCGCTCGTCGCGCTCCCGGCGGCGGGGGCCTCGACGCCCGGCACACCCGCCATCGAGTTCGACGACGTGGTGTTCGCCTACGACGAGCGCAGCACCCGCGGCGCGTCCGACGACCAGGACCCGGTCGAGGAGCACATTGAGACCGGCGTGCTCCACGGCGTCTCGTTCGTCGCCGAGCGCGGCCGCCGCACAGCCATCGTCGGACCCTCCGGTGCCGGCAAGTCGACCGTCCTGGCCCTCATCGAGCGCTTCTACGACCCGCAGGGCGGCGCCGTGAGGTTCGCCGGAGTGGACGTGCGGTCGCTCGACCGCACCGAGCTGCGCTCGCAGATCGGCTACGTCGAGCAGGATGCGCCCGTGCTCGCCGGGAGCATCCGCCAGAACCTCCTCCTCGGCTCGCCCACCGCCTCCGACGACGACTGCGTCCGGGTGCTGCAGGCGGTCAACCTCGGCGAGGTCCTCTCCCGCTCGGCCGACGGGCTCGACGCCCCGGTGGGGGAGGACGGCGTCATGCTCTCGGGCGGTGAGCGGCAGCGGCTCGCGATCGCGCGGGCACTCCTCGCGGCGCCTCCCGTGCTGCTGCTCGACGAGTCGACGTCGAGCCTCGACGGGGTCAACGAGCAGATGATGCGCGAGGCGATCGACGCAGTCGCCGAGGACCGCACGCTCGTCGTCATCGCCCACCGGCTGTCGACCGTGGTCGACTCCGACCGCATCGTCGTGCTCGACCACGGCCGTGTGGTCGGCATCGGGACGCACTCGGAGCTGGTGTCGACCGTGACGCTCTACCGCGACCTGGCCAAGCACCAGCTCCTCGTGTGACGCCGGAGGGTCAGCCCCTGGGGGTCGCCCTGCTCAGGATGAAGTAGCCCGAGAGGGCGGCGATCAGCGTGGGGATGAGGAGCCAGAGCGCCATCCCGACCGCGCCGTTCGTGGCGAACCAGTCGCCGACCAGGCCCCACGAGCCGGTGAACGTGAAGAGGGCGATGAGCCCGAGCACCACGATCGCGACGGCGGCGCCGAAGACGAGCATGCCGTACACCCGCCACCGCATCCAGATCGCCGAGATGGTCGATCCGAGGAACAGGCAGAACAGGAACAGCGACAGGAAGACGAAGAACCGGACGTAGACCGGCGCATCCGGGCCGCCGAAGTAGACGGCCGTGAACATGATGCCGCCGAGGCCCCAGCCGTCGCTCAGCTGCTCGATCCACGCCAGCAGGGTCATCGCGGCGGCGTAGAGCACGCCGAGGCCGAGGAAGGCGAGGGCGGTACCCAGGTAGTAGTCGCGCCGCGTCGTCGAGAAGCCGAGTGCGAAGGGGAACGTGTACACGATCGCCTGCGCCGCGATCACAGCCATGTAGACGAACACGTAGAACGACGCGCCGGACCACTGCATGCCCTGCTGCGCATCCGCCCGATCGGCCTCGCCGACGTTCGAGAAGACGATGAGCCAGATCGCGACGTTGATGGCGAGCACGAACGCGAGGACGATCCACGGCACGACGAAGACGTTCATGCGGTTGACGTACTGCAGGCGCATCACGGCCAGGATGCGGCGGGGACTGCGGCCGGCAGTGCTCTGCCGCGCCTCGGTGACGGTGGTCATGCGCTCTTCTCCTCGAGCTGGTCGGTGAAGTCGTCGGTGGTGATCTGGGCGCGGGTGCGCTGCACGATGAGCTGCTGCAGCGACACGGGGGAGAGCTCGAGGCCGGCGCTCGCGGCCGCGGCCCGATCGCGGTCGTCGAGGCGGGTGACGGTGACGGAGGCGAGGCCGCCGATGCCGTCGCGGGCGAGCACCTCGCGGCCCTCGACGAAGGCGTCGACCGCGGCCCGCGTGCCGACGACGGTCGCCGCCGACCCGCGCAGGGACTCGGTGTCCTGATCCATGATGATCCGGCCCTGGTCGATCACGAGGACGTTCTCGAGCAGGTTCGACACCTCGTCGATCAGGTGCGTGGAGAGGATCACGGTCCGCGGGTGCTCGCCGTAGTCCTCGAGGAGGCGGTCGTAGAAGATCTGGCGTGCCACCGCATCCAGGCCCAGGTACGGCTCGTCGAAGAACGTCAGCGGAGCGCGCGACGCGAGACCCACGATGACGCCGACCGAGCTGAGCTGCCCCCGCGAGAGCTTCTTGATGCGCCGGTCGACCGGGAGCCGGAAGTCGTCGACGAGGCGTGCGGCGAGCTCGGCGTCCCAGTTCGGGAAGAACCACGGCGCGCTGGCGAAGACGTGCTTCGGACGGAAGTCGTCAGGGTACTTCTGGCTCTCCTTGATGAAGGAGAGGTTCTGCAGCACCTGGGGGTTCTCGACCGGGCTCGCACCGAAGACGCGGATGTCTCCGCGGGTGGCGAAGTCCTGACCGGTGAGCAGGTTCATCACCGTGGTCTTGCCCGCGCCGTTCCGGCCGAGCAGCCCGGTGATGGTGTTCTCCTGGATCTCGAACGACACGTCGTCGACGGCGGTGACGCTGCCGAAGCGCTTCGTGAGTCCCTGCACCTGGACGATGGCGGTCATGCGTCTGTCTCCTTGCGGATCATGTCGAGCAGTGCGGCCTCGCCGATCCCGAGCTTGGCGGCCTCGGTGATGAGCGGGCGGATGAAGTCGGTCTGGAACTGGTCGCG
Organism: Cnuibacter physcomitrellae; assembly: GCF_014640535.1. Lineage (NCBI taxonomy): Bacteria > Bacillati > Actinomycetota > Actinomycetes > Micrococcales > Microbacteriaceae > Cnuibacter > Cnuibacter physcomitrellae. The sequence continues at coordinate 1,319,705 of NZ_BMHD01000001.1, read as the reverse complement.
GCGCTTGGCCACGAGCCGATCCCGCGCCCCGGTGGCGACGAACATGCCGATGCCCCTTCTCTTGTAGAGGATGCCCTCGTCGACGAGCAGGTTCACGCCCTTCCCGGCCGTCGCCGGGTTGATGCGGTGGAACGCCGCGAACTCGTTGGTCGAGGGAACCTGGGTCTCTTCGGGCAGCTGCCCGCCGATGATGTCGTTCTCGATCAGCTCCGCGATCTGAACGAAGATCGGCCGCGAGTCATCCACGGCCGCAACCCCTCGTGGGTTCATTACTCATGTAGTTAACCAACCACGTGTACCGGCTGGTGTCAAGCCTGCATCTGCCCCAGCGGCGAAGACGGCGGCGCGCACGGTGTCCCACTCGTACATGACCTGCGCGAAGCTGAACCGGAGCGTGGGGATGCCCTCGAGGAGGACCGCGGCATCGCGCCGCCGATCGCGTTCGAACGCCCCCGGTCCGTCGTGGCCGTCCTTGCCGTCCAGCTCGATGGCCAGGCGGCCCTCGACGAGGAGGTCGAGTCGCGCCCGCCCGACGACGATCTGGGGCTCGACGGCCAGTCCGGCCGCGCGGAGCCCGACCCGGGCGATGGACTCGAGCCCGGACTCCGCGCGCGCATCACAGAGGTCGTGCCACGCTCGGATGCGGTCGGGAAGAGCCGAGACGGCATCGCGGAGTGCGACCGGCGACGCGAGGCGTTCATGCAGCACGGAGTCCATCGCGGCGACAGCGTGGGGGAGGGCGGCGTGGGCGAGGAAGTCGTCGAGGGCTTGCAACAGCGGTAGTGTCCCGACGTCGTCGCCCACGATCCCTCCGATGCGGTGCGAGGACAGCGCCGAGGTCCAGTGATGGACGACCGCCCGCCCCTCGATCGACCGCAATCGGGAGGAGTTGGCCCGGAGGGACACGTGGAGGCGCTCGTCCGGCGGCACCCAGCATCCGAACCTCCGGAGCGCGCTGGGGCCGGTGAGACGACCGCCGACCCGCACGGCGAGGACGCATTCCGAATCAGCGTCTCGCCCGGCGTAGTACCCGCGCCGGACGCGCACGAGCTGCCCGGACGCCACCGTCCCCGAGAGGCGAGCCTTCGTGAGACCGGCGGAGCGGAGCTGCGCGACGCTCCAGACGTGCGAGTGAGGAGTCCTGGACACGGACCCACGGTCGCGCACGAGAGCCGAGAGCGGGGCTCCGCCCGGCGCGCTGTGGACACAGGACGCGGACCGCCGCGCTGTGCAGGACCGCTCTCGCCTCAGCCCGCACGTCCGTTCTCAGGACGCAACACGGAAAACGCCCGTTCTCCGGACGATGTGTCCTGAGAACGGGCGTAGTTCCTGAAAACGGCCGGTGCGGGTGGGTGGGACGGCCGACCCGGCGCCCGGGGCGCGGGACGCGCGGCGCGGGTGCGCCGGAGCCGGGCCGGGGGCGGCTAGCGGCGGCCGCGGAGGACGGCCTGCTTCACCTCGGCGATGGCCTGGGTGATCTGGATGCCGCGGGGGCAGGCCTCGGTGCAGTTGAAGGTGGTGCGGCAGCGCCACACCCCCTCCTTGTCGTTGAGGATGTCGAGGCGCACGTCGGCGGCGTCGTCGCGCGAGTCGAAGATGAAGCGGTGCGCGTTGACGATGGCGGCGGGCCCGAAGTACTGGCCGTCGGTCCAGAACACCGGGCACGACGAGGTGCACGCGGCGCAGAGGATGCACTTGGTGGTGTCGTCGAAGCGGGCGCGGTCGGCGACGGACTGGATGCGCTCCTTGTCCTTCTCCGGGGCCGAGTTGGCCTGGAGGAAGGGCTGCACCTCCCGGTAGGAGGCGAAGAACGGCTCCATGTCGACGATGAGGTCCTTCTCCAGCGGCAGGCCCTTGATGGCCTCCACGTAGATGGGCTTCGTGATGTCGAGGTCCTTGATGAGGGTCTTGCAGGCCAGGCGGTTGCGCCCGTTGATGCGCATCGCATCCGACCCGCAGATGCCGTGCGCGCAGGACCGACGGAAGGTGAGCGATCCGTCCTGCTCCCACTTGATCTTGTGCAGGGCGTCGAGGATGCGGTCGGTCGCGAACATCTGGACGTCGAAGTCCTCCCAGCGCGGCTCGGAGTCCTTGTCGGGGTCGAAGCGCCGGATGATGAGCGTCACGGTGAACGCCTCGACCGGCGCCTCGGGCGTCGGAGCGGATGAGTTCTCGAGCACGGCAGTCGACATCAGTACTTCCTCTCCATCGGCTGGTAGCGCGTCACCACGACGGGCTTCCAGTCGAGCGTGATGTGGTCGGCCGCATCGGCGGAGTGGGGATCGCCGGTGAGGTAGGCCATGGTGTGCTTCATGTACTTCTCGTCGTCGCGCTTCGGGAAGTCGTCGCGCATGTGGCCGCCGCGGCTCTCCTGGCGGTTGCGCGCCGAGAAGACGACGACCTCGGCGAGGTCGAGCAGGAACCCGAGCTCGATCGCCTCGAGCAGGTCGGTGTTGAACCGCTTGCCCTTGTCCTGCACCTGGATGTTCTTGTACCGCTCGCGCAGTCCGTGGATGGTCTCGGTGACGGCGGCGAGCGATTCGTCGGTGCGGAACACCTGCGCGTTCTTGTCCATCTCGTCCTGCAGCTCCTTGCGGATGGCGGCGATCCGCTCGGTGCCGTTCGAGTCGCGCAGCGAGGCCACGAGGGACACGATCGCCTCGGCCGGGTTCGGCGGCAGCGGGGTGAAGTCGACGGTCTGGACGTACTCCGCGGCGTTGTTGCCGCTGCGCTTGCCGAAGACGTTGATGTCGAGCAGCGAGTTGGTGCCGAGGCGGTTCGAGCCGTGGACGGAGACGCAGGCGCACTCGCCGGCGGCGTAGAGGCCGGGGACGACGGTGTCGTTGTCGCTCAGCACCTCCGCCTTGATGTTCGTGGGGATGCCGCCCATCGCGTAGTGCGCAGTGGGCATGACGGGCACCGGCTCGACCACGGGGTCGACGCCGAGGTAGGTGCGTGCGAACTCCGTGATGTCGGGCAGCTTCGTCTCGAGCACCTCTGCGCCCAGGTGGGTGCAGTCGAGGAGCACGTAGTCCTTGTGCGGGCCGGCGCCGCGGCCCTCGGCCACCTCCTGCACCATGCACCGCGCGACGATGTCGCGGGGCGCGAGGTCCTTGATGGTGGGGGCGTAGCGCTCCATGAAGCGCTCACCGGACGCGTTGCGGAGGATCGCACCCTCGCCTCGGGCGCCCTCGGTGAGCAGGATGCCGAGGCCGGCGAGACCGGTGGGGTGGAACTGGAAGAACTCCATGTCCTCCAGCGGCAGGCCCTTCCGCCAGATGATGCCGACGCCGTCGCCCGTGAGGGTGTGCGCGTTCGAGGTGGTCTTGTAGATCTTGCCGAAGCCGCCGGTGGCGAAGATGATCGCCTTCGCCTGGAAGACGTGGATCTCACCGGTCGCGAGCTCGTAGGCCACGACGCCCGAGGGCTTCTTGACCCCGTCGACCTCGGTCATGACCAGGTCGAGCGCGTAGTACTCGTTGAAGAAGTTGATGCCGAGCTTGACGCAGTTCTGGAACAGCGTCTGGAGGATCATGTGGCCCGTGCGGTCGGCCGCGTAGCAGGCCCGGCGGACGGGCGCCTTGCCGTGGTCGCGGGTGTGCCCGCCGAAGCGGCGCTGGTCGATCTTGCCCTCGGGCGTGCGGTTGAACGGCAGACCCATGTTCTCGAGGTCGATGACGGCGTCGATCGCCTCCTTGGCGAGGATCTCGGCCGCGTCCTGGTCGACGAGGTAGTCGCCGCCCTTGACGGTGTCGAAGGTGTGCCACTCCCAGCTGTCCTCTTCGACGTTGGCGAGCGCGGCAGCCATGCCGCCCTGCGCCGCGCCGGTGTGGGAGCGGGTGGGGTAGAGCTTCGAGATGACGGCGGTCTTGGCCTTGGGGCCGGCCTCGATCGCCGCGCGCATCCCGGCGCCGCCGGCGCCGACGATCACGATGTCGAACTGGTGGTAGTGCACGCCGTCGACGACGGCACCGTCTGCGTATTCGGTCACTGGCTCACTCACTTGAAGTACGGGGTCCCGGGCGGAAGCGGCTAGAGCGTCGAGCAGAAGTCGGGGAGCTCGCTCGGCAGTCCGTTGGCGGGGCAGGGGTCGAAGGTGAAGACGACGAGCGTCCCGAGCACGATGAGGACGACGACCGCGACGGCGATCGCGCCCTTGAGGATGGTGCGCATCGCCGGGCGCGTGGCGTAGTCGTTGACGATCGTCCGCATGCCGTTGCCGCCGTGGATGAAGGCGAGCCAGAGCATGATGACGTCCCACCACTGCCAGAACGGGTCGCTCCACTTGCCGCCGACGAAGGCGAAGTCGATGGCCTTGATGCCGTCGCCCAGCATCAGGTTGACGAAGAGGTGGCCGAAGATGAGGATCAGCAGCACGACGCCGGAGGCGCGCATGTAGACCCATCCCCACTTCTCCCAGTTGATCCCGCGATGACGGGGAGCGGAGGAGTACGGGGCGCGAGGGGCGTCGATCGTGGTCGCCATGTCAGTGCCCCATCTCGCTGAAGACGTTGATCAGGTGGCGCGGCGCGAAGCCGAGCATCGTCACCGCCCACAGGCCGATCACGATCCAGAACATCAGGCGCTGGTGCTTCGCGCCCTTCGACCAGAGGTCGATCAGGATGATGCGGATGCCGTTGAACGCGTGGAAGACGATCGCGGCGACGAGGGCGGTCTCGCCGAGCCCCATGATCGGGTTCTTGTACGTCGAGATCACCGCGTCGTAGGCGCCCGGCGCGATCCGCACCATCGCGGTGTCGAGCACGTGCACCAACAGGAAGAAGAAGATCGCGACTCCGGTGATGCGGTGAAGCACCCACGACCACATGCCCTCGCGACCCCGATACAGGGTGCCGGCGGGCCGTCTGGGTGTCATCGTTCCTGCCGAGTTCTCAGGCATGAACAACCCTCCTTGGCTTGGGAAGACGCCGTCGTGCCGCCCTCTGGGGGAGCGGAGCCGGATCGGACGATCTCGCTCAGTGTACGCGCCCGTCGCGGGAACCGCTTGTAAGGCGTGCCTTATCTGTATACAGGGGGTCGGATGCGGGCAACCCGCGCGGATGCTGGCCGAGAGGCCCACGAATACGCCAGGGTATTCACGCCTGTGAGCGCGCCGGAGTGCGCTTCCGAGCAGCCGCTCGGCCCGCGACGGCCTCGTAGTGCCCGATCAGCTCGTCGCACACGGAGGCCCAGGAGCGGGCGATCACGGCGCGGCGGCCCGCCTCGCCCATCCTGCTCCTCATCGCCGGATCGTCCACCAGGGCGGCCACGTGCATCCGGAAGTCCGAGGGGCTCCTCGGGTCGAAGAGGTACCCGTTCACCCCGTGCTCGACGAGGTCGAGCGGGCCGCCGCTGGCGGGGGCGACGACGGGCAGGCCGGAGGCGTGGGCCTCCTGGAGCGTCTGACCGAAGGTCTCCTCGGTCCCGGTGTGGGCGAAGACGTCGAAGGCGGCGTAGGCGTCGGCGAGGTCGTCGCCCGACAGCCGGCCGAGGTAGGTGGTGGGCACGCCCTGCAGGGCGCGGCGGACCCTCTCGTCGCTCGGGCCGTCGCCCACGATCGCGACGTGCACCCCCTCCATCCCGCGCAGCGCGGCGAAGCGTTCGACCTGCTTCTCCGGCGCGATCCGGCCGACGTAGCCGACCACGACGTCCTCCTCGGCGCCCGCCAGGAGCGATGAGAGAGCGGACGCGGTCGGTCGCATCCGGTTGTTCGGGTGGTAGCGCACGAGGTCGACCCCGCGACCCCAGAGGGCGATGCGGTGCACGCCCGCCCGCTCGAGGTCGCGGCGCGAGGCCGTCGAGGGGGCGAGCGTGAGGGTCGCGCCGTCGTGGATCCACTTGATGTACCGCCAGGCCACGCGGGAGCCCGAGGCGCCGAGCCCGTTGCGCCGGGCGTAGCCGGCCATGTCCGTCTGGAAGACCGCGATCGACGGCACGCCCAGCCGGTTCGCCGCCGCGATCGCCTGGGGTCCGAGGACGAACGGGGAGGCCGCGTGCAGCACGTCGGGACGGAACCGCTCGATCGCGCGAGCGACCTGCGGGCTCGGGATGCCGACGGGGAACTGGCGGTAGGCCAGGGCCGGCACCTCGTGGACGGGGAAGCCGCGGTAGGAGGCGGGCGCGCCCGCGGCGGGGGCGATGACGATGGCCTCGTGGCCGCGGTCGGCGAGGTGGTCGAGCACCTTGCAGACGCTGTTGGTGACGCCGTTGACGGTGGGGAGGAAGCTCTCGGTCACGATCGCGACTCGCATGTCCCCGACGCTAGGAATCGGAGGTGGCGGACCGGTGGCCGCCCGGTGTCGTGTCGGTGGCCATCCGCGGACGGTCAGGCCCGATCGCTAGGCTCAGCAGCATGACCGACGCAGCAACCGCACTCGATCGCTTCTACAGCGTCATCCCTGCAGGCGGCATCGGCTCGCGCCTCTGGCCGCTCTCCCGGGCGGATGCCCCGAAGTTCCTCCACGACCTCAGCGGCTCCGGGCGGAGCCTGCTCCGCGACACCTGGGAGCGGCTCGCGCCCCTGTCCGGCGAGCAGCGGATCATGGTCGTCACGGGCCGCGCGCACCGCGCCGCCGTGGAGGAGCAGCTGCCCGAACTCACCGACTCGAACATCGTCCTCGAGAGCGATCCGCGCGACTCCACCGCCGCCATCGGCCTCGCCGCGGCGATCCTCGAGCACCGCGAGCCCGGCGTCATCATCGGATCGTTCGCCGCCGACCACGTCATCGCCAACGGACACGCCTTCCGCGAGACGGTGCGCCGAGCCGTGCTGGCGGCCGACGCGGGCTACATCGCCACCATCGGGATCGCGCCCACCGAGCCGGCCGTCGGCTTCGGCTACATCAAGACGGCCGGGACGCTCGACATCCCGGGAGCGCACGGGGCGCGACGGGTGGAGGAGTTCGTCGAGAAGCCCGACCTGGCCACCGCCAAGCGCTACCTGCGGTCGAACAAGCACCTCTGGAACGCCGGGATGTTCATCGCGCGCGCCGACCGCCTGCTCGAGCAGCTCGGGAAGTCGGAGCCGGAGCTTCTCGCCGGGCTCCAGGAGCTGGCCGCGGCGTGGGACACCCCGTCGCGCGGGGTCGTCGTCGACCGTGTCTGGCCTCGCCTGAAGAAGATCGCCATCGACTACTCGGTCGCCGAGCCCGCGGCGAAGGACGGCGCGCTGGCCGTCATCCCCGGGGAGTTCGAGTGGGACGACGTCGGGGACTTCGCGTCCATCGCGAAGCTGCACAGCAGCGGTCGGGGCAGCGAGCTGGCCATCCTGGGCAAGAACGCGCGTGTCCTGGCGGACGCCTCGAGCGGGATCGTCGTGTCGCAGTCCAAGCGGGTGATCTCGCTGATCGGGGTGACCGACATCGTCGTGGTCGACACCCCGGATGCGCTGCTGGTCACCACCAGCGAGAACGCCCAGCGGGTCAAGTCCGTCGTCGACGCGCTCCGCGCAGGCGGCTCCGGCGACGTGCTCTGACCCGTCGCGCGCCGCTCGGGGAGTGCCGCGCGCATCCGATCACGGCAGAATCGACCACAGCATCACGGAGGTAGGAAGACCATGACGTCACGGCAGGGCATCGGCGCCGCAGGGGCACGACGACTGGCCGGAGTGCTCGTCGCGGTGGGGGCGCTCGCCCTCGCGGGCTGCGCACCCGCGCCCACCGCGGAGCAGTCGGCCACGGCCACGCAGGCGGGCGACGACGCGTACTGCGCCCGCATGGTCACCAACTCGGGCGGTCTCGAGGACCGCTCCTTCAACCAGTCGAGCTGGGAGGGCCTGGAGAAGGCGCAGCAGGAGCTCGGCATCGACGCGCAGGTCCTGGTGTCGACCGGCGAGAACGACCTCGCGCCGAACGTCGACCAGGCGGTGCAGAGCGGATGCGGGTTCGTCCTGACCGTCGGCTACGAGCTCGCCCAGGCCACCCTCGACGCGGCGACCGCCTCGCCGGACACCCACTTCGCGATCGTCGATGAGACCGTCGACGCCCCGAACGTGAAGCCCATCGTGTTCGACACCGCCCAGGCCGCCTACCTCGCGGGCTACCTCGCGGCCGGGGTGACGAAGACCGGCAAGGTCGCGACGTTCGGCGGCGGCAACCAGCCCCCGGTCACCCTCTTCATGGACGGGTTCTCGGACGGCGTCGACCGCTACAACGCCGACCACGGCACCTCGGTGCAGCTGCTCGGCTGGAGCAAGGCCGCGCAGGACGGCGTCTTCACCGGCGACTTCGAGGACATCAACAAGGGCAAGACCGTCACGCAGAGCTTCATCGACCAGGGCGCCGACGTCATCCTCCCCGTGGCGGGGCAGGTCGGCGAGGGCGCCGCGTCCGCCGCCCTCGACTCCGGCGACGTGCTCATCGTGTGGGTCGACAACGACGGATACGACACCCTCCCGGCCGAGTACCGCCCGATCATCCTGACCAGCGTCATGAAGAACACCGGTGACGCCGTCGTGTCGATCGTCGGCGACGACGAGGACGGCTCGTTCGACAACACGCCCTACGTCGGGACGCTCGCGAACGGCGGCGTCGGTCTCGCTCCGTACCACTCGCTGGAGCCGGAGGTGAGCGCGGACCTCGACGCCGAGCTCAAGGACCTCGAGAAGCAGATCGTGGCCGGCACGATCGTGGTGCAGTCGCCGAGCACGCCCTGAGCCGGGTTCGTGCGCGGCCTCCCCACTACCAGCAGATCCGGTGCGGATGGCTGCGCTTCGCGCAGACATTTCGCGCAGATTACGTGGTGATCGCAGGTTTGTAACTCTTGCTCCTCGACCTCGTCGGGAGGTCTGACGCGCGGCGTCACATTGGGTAACGTGTACTCCCACACAGCCCCTGCGTGCGCGCAGGGCCTCACTTTGGAGGATTCATCTTGAGCATCACCCTGCGTCGCGCCGGCATCGTCGGCGTCGCCACCTTCGGTGTGGCCGCGCTGCTCGCCGGTTGCGCATCCGCACCGTCCGACAGCTCCTCGACCGGCACCGCGGCCGCCTCGAGCGACTTCCTGCCCTGCATGGTCTCCGACTCGGGCGGCTTCGACGACAAGTCGTTCAACCAGGCCGGCTACGAGGGCATCATCGAGGCCGGTGACGAGCTCGGCGTGAAGCCGATCACGGTCGAGTCGTCCGGCGACACCGACTTCGCTCCCAACATCGACCAGCTGATCTCGCAGAACTGCAACCTGGTGATCTCGGTCGGCTTCCTCCTCGCCGACGCCACCAAGGCCGCCGCCGAGGCCAACCCCGACGTGAACTTCGCGATCATCGACGACGCGTCGATCGACGCCTCCAACGTCAAGCCGATCACGTTCGAGACCTCGCAGGCCGCGTTCCTCGCCGGCTACGCCGCCGCCGCCTACTCGAAGACCGGCACCGTCGGCACCTTCGGCGGCATCCAGATCCCGTCGGTCACCATCTTCATGGACGGCTTCGCCGACGGCGTGAAGTACTACAACGAGCAGAACGGCGCGTCCGTCAAGACGGTCGGCTGGGACGTCGCGTCGCAGACCGGCTCCTTCACCGGTGGCTTCGCCGCCGGCGTCGAGGCCAAGACCGCGGCCCAGGGTCTGATCGACCAGGGCGCCGACGTGATCCTCCCCGTGGGTGGACCGATCTTCCTCTCCGCAGGCGAGGCGATCCGCGACTCCGGCAAGGACATCGCCCTCATCGGCGTCGACTCCGACAACTACGACACCGCTCCCGACCTCAAGGACCTCTTCCTCACCTCGGTGCTCAAGGGCGTCAAGGTCGGCACGGAGGACGTCGTGAAGGCCGCGGCGGAGGGCGACTACTCGGCTGAGCCGTTCGTCGGCACGCTCGAGAACGACGGCGTCGGCATCGCGCCGTTCCACGACTTCGAGTCGAAGGTCCCGTCGGACCTGCAGTCGAAGCTCGACGAGATCAAGAAGGGCATCATCGACGGCTCGATCAAGGTCGAGTCGCCGTCGTCGCTCGTCGGCTGACGATCCGGCGCGTCCAGCGCACACGAGGTCGGGGGAGCCAGCATCGCTGGTTCTCCCGACCTCTTCTTTCCACGACAGACTTCCCACGACCCGATGGATAGGGTGAGGCTATGAAGCTCGAACTACGGGGCATCACGAAGCGTTTCGGTGCCCTGACCGCGAACGACCACATCGATCTGACGGTCGAACCGGGCGAGATCCACTGCCTTCTCGGCGAGAACGGCGCCGGCAAGTCGACGCTCATGAACGTGCTCTACGGCCTCTACCAGGCCGACGAGGGCGAGATCCTGCTGGACGACGTGGTCCAGCAGTTCTCCGGGCCCGGAGACGCCATGAACGCCGGCATCGGCATGGTCCACCAGCACTTCATGCTCATCCCGGTCTTCACCGTGGCCGAGAACGTGATGCTCGGGCACGAGCAGACCGGCTTCGGCGGGCGGCTCGACGTCGGCGCGGCCCGCAAGCGGGTCCGCGAGATCAGCGACCGGTTCGGGTTCGACGTCGATCCCGACGCCCTGGTCGAGGATCTCCCGGTCGGCGTGCAGCAGCGCGTGGAGATCATCAAGGCGCTGTCCCGCGATGCGAAGGTGCTCGTGTTCGACGAGCCCACCGCGGTGCTCACGCCGCAGGAGACCGACGAGCTGATGGAGATCATGCGTCAGCTGAAGGCGTCGGGCACCGCCATCGTCTTCATCACCCACAAGCTCCGCGAGGTCCGCGAGGTCGCCGACCGCATCACCGTGGTGCGCCTGGGCAAGGTGGTCGGCGAGGCCGAGCCCACCGCATCCAACGCCGAGCTGGCCGCCCTCATGGTGGGCCGCTCCGTGGAGCTGACCGTGCAGAAGGAGGCGCCGCGCCTGACCTCCAACGCCCTCGTGGTCGAGAACCTCTCGGTGATCGACCCTCGCGGGCAGATCGTGGTCGACGACGTCTCGTTCGACGTCAAGGGCGGCGAGATCCTCGCCATCGCGGGCGTCCAGGGCAACGGGCAGACCGAGCTCACCGAGGCGCTGCTGGGCCTCCAGGAGCGTGTGACCGGCGAGGTGTCGCTCGACGGGGCGTCGCTGCGCGGCCTCTCTGTGCGTCGCATCCTCGAGGCGGGCGTCGGGTTCGTGCCCGAGGACCGCAAGGAGGACGGCCTCGTCGGCGAGTTCACCATCGCGGAGAACCTCATGCTCGACCGCGCCGAGGGCAAGCCCTTCGTCAAGGCCGGGACCGTGCAGGAGAAGTACCTGCGGGATTTCGCGACCGAGAAGTCGCGTGAGTTCGACGTGCGCTCGCAGGGCATCGACACCCCGGTGGGCCGTCTCTCGGGCGGCAACCAGCAGAAGGTCGTGCTGGCGCGCGAGCTCAGCCGCGAGCTCCGGCTCTTCGTGGCCGCGCAGCCCACGCGAGGCATCGACGTGGGCTCGATCGAGTTCGTGCACAAGCGCATCGTCGCCACGCGCGACGAGGGCATCCCGGTGATCGTGGTCTCCACTGAGCTCGACGAGGTCGTCGCGCTCGCCGACCGCATCGCCGTGATGTACCGAGGCGGCATCGTGGGCATCGTGCCCGGGAACACGCCGCGCGACATCCTCGGCCTCATGATGGCGGGCGAGGCCCCGCCGGCCGACCTCCACCTCTCGGCGGCGACGCCGGCAGACACCGAAGGGATCATCGCGTGAGCGACGGCACCCGCCACGACCTCGGAGGCGCTCAGGAGGAGCCCATCACCCCGGGCTCCGACGACGCCACCTCCACCACGGAGGTCTCCCCCCAGCCCGACACGGCCGCCGCGAGCTCGGCGACCGCACCCGCGACCGGCACCGCCCCGACGTCGTCGACCGAGGCCGTCGAGCCGCCGTCGCGCTGGCGGAGGGCGTTCACCGAGATCGTCGGCGGGTCGGTGATGATCTCGATCCTCGCGGTGGTGCTGGCGATGATCGCCGGCGGCATCCTGATCGCGGTGACCGACGAGAACGTCCAGGCCGCGTCGCAGTACTTCTTCGCGCGCCCGGGCGACACCCTGGCCGCCATCTGGGACTCGGTGTCGGGGGCGTACGTCTCGCTCTTCCAGGGGGCGATCTTCAACCCCAAGCGCGGCGACTTCCTCTCCCAGATCAAGCCGTTCACCGAGACGCTGACGTTCGCGACGCCGCTGATCGCCGCGGGCCTGGGTGTGGGGCTCGCGTTCCGCGTCGGCCTGTTCAACATCGGCGGCCGCGGCCAGATGATCATCGCGGCGGCATGCGCCGGGTGGGTGGGCTTCACGTTCCACCTGCCGTACGGGCTCCACATGGTGCTCGCCGTGCTCGCCGGCCTCATCGGCGGCGGCATCTGGGGCGGCATCGTCGGGCTCCTCAAGGCCCGCACCGGCGCCCACGAGGTGATCGTCACGATCATGCTCAACTACGTCGCGTTCTACCTGGTGTCGTACCTGCTGCGCACTCCGATCCTCCAGGCGCCGGGCTCGAACAACCCCAAGTCGCCGCCGCTGGACGACACCGCGACGTTCTTCCCCATCCTCGGTCCGCAGTTCAACCTCACGTTCGGGTTCGTCCTCGTGATCGCGGCGACGGTCTTCGCGTGGTGGCTGCTCAACAAGTCCGCGCTGGGCTTCCAGTTCAAGGCCGTGGGCATCAACCCGAACGCGGCTCGCGTCGCGGGCATCAACGTCAAGAACATGTACGTGTACGCGATGCTCATCTCCGGCGCGCTGGTCGGCCTGGCCGGCGTCTCCCAGGTGCTCGGCCCGCAGAAGGCCGGGTTCACCTCGGGTGTGGATGCGGGCATCGGCTTCGATGCGATCACCGTCGCCCTGCTGGGCCGGTCGAAGCCGTGGGGCATCTTCGTCGCCGGCATCCTGTTCGGTGCGTTCAAGGCGGGCGGGTTCTCGATGCAGGCCGCGGAGGGCATCCCGATCGACATCGTGCTCGTCGTGCAGTCGCTCATCGTGCTGTTCATCGCGGCGCCGCCGCTGGTGCGGGCCGTGTTCAGGCTGCCCGACCCGTCGGCTCCGACCAGACCCAAGAAGCAGAAGGCGCGCGCGCAGAAGGCGGTGGCGGCACAGTGAGCGAGAACGTCTCGACCCACAACCTGGCATCGGATGCGGGTGTCCCGCCGACCGAGCACAACCACCCCGACGCCCCGATCGATCCGGCGCAGCAGGTCGTGGTGCGCTCCTGGAAGGCGCCCATCGCGTTCGCGATCTTCGCCGTGGCCTCGGTGCTGCTGTTCATCGTCTTCGGGCGCGACGGCGACACGACCTTCCGGCTCTCCACCGACAGCGACGTGATCCAGCTGCCGCAGGCGGTGCTGCCCACGCGCGGGACCGGCATCGTGCTCTCGATCGTGCTCGTCGCGCTCGCGCTGCTGTCGTTCTACCTCGTCGCCTCGGCGCGCAAGGTGCGCCTGTGGTACTCGGCGATCTTCGCCGTGCTGTTCCTCGTCGCCTTCCTCACCTGGGCCGCGGCGGGGCAGACGCTGCCGGTGCCGGGCCTCCTCATCGGCACGGTCGGCCTCTCGGTGCCGCTCGTGTTCGGTGCCCTCGGCGGCGTCATCTCCGAGCGCGTCGGTGTGGTCAACGTCGCGATCGAGGGTCAGCTGCTCGGCGGCGCGTTCGTCTCCGCGGTCATCGCCTCCGTCGTCGGCAACCCCTACGTGGGCCTCATCGGCGCGATCATCGCGGGCATGCTGGTGTCGTTCGTGCTCGCCGCGTTCTCCATCAAGTACTGGGTCGACCAGGTCATCGTCGGGGTCGTGCTCAACGTCCTCGTCACCGGCCTGACCTCGTTCCTGTACTCGACGGTCCTCACCGAGGACGCGCCGCTGCTCAACTCCCCGCCGCGGTTCGACGTGATCGAGATCCCGCTGCTGTCGCAGATCCCCATCATCGGGCCGACGCTCTTCCGGCAGACGATCATCGTCTACCTGGTGTACATCGCCGTCGCCGCGGTCTACATCGGGCTGTTCCACACCAAGTGGGGCCTCCGGCTCCGCGCGGTGGGCGAGCACCCGCAGGCCGCCGACACGGTCGGCATCAAGGTCAACACCACCCGGTTCTGGAACGTCGCGCTCGCCGGTGCGATCGCCGGCCTCGGCGGGGCGTACTTCACCCTCGGATCGGTGGGCTCGTTCCAGAAGGAGATGACCGCGGGCATGGGGTACATCGCCCTCGCCGCCGTGATCTTCGGACGGTGGGACCCCATCCGAGCCACCCTGGCCGCCCTGCTGTTCGGCTTCGCGACGAACCTGCAGTACGTGCTCGGCGTCATCGGCTCGCCGGTCCCGAGCGAGTTCATGCTGATGCTGCCGTACGTGGTCACCATCGTCGCGGTCGCGGGGCTGGTGGGACGCGTCCGCGGGCCGGCCGCATCCGGCATACCGTACGCCAGCAGATAGGAGCACCCCATGGATCGCACGGATGTCGACTGGGACTCGCTGCGCGCCGTCGCCCTCGAGGCGATGGAGAAGGCGTACGTCCCCTACTCGAAGTTCCCCGTCGGGGTCGCCGCGATCGTCGACGACGGCCGCGTCATCTCCGGCTGCAACGTGGAGAACGCCTCCTACGGCCTGACCCTCTGCGCCGAGTGCACCCTGGTCTCGACGCTGCACATGACCGGGGGCGGGAAGCTCGTCGCGTTCACGTGCGTCGACGGGCACGGCGACGCGCTCATGCCCTGCGGCCGCTGCCGCCAGCTGCTCTTCGAGCACTCGGCGGAGGGGATGCTGCTCGAGACGGTCTCGGGGATCAAGACCATCGACGAGGTCATCCCCGATGCGTTCGGCCCCCGCACACTGCAGGAGTACCGGGCGGAGTCGGTCGCCGAGTAGCGCACCGCCCGTCCAGCCCCACGCTGATCCGTCACTTTCGGACAGTGCGCGGGCCCGACACTGGCGGAAAGTGACGGATCACCAGACACGAGAACGAGGGATTGCACCATGACCGAGGCCTTCGACGCCGTCGACCTCATCCGCACGAAGCGCGATCACGGCACGCTGACCACCCCGGAGATCGACTGGCTGGTCGACGCGTACACGCGCGGCTACGTCACCGACGAGCAGATGGCCGCGCTCGCGATGGCGATCCTGCTCAACGGGATGACACGATCCGAGATCCGCGACCTCACCCTGGCGATGATCGCGTCGGGGGAGCGGATGGACTTCTCCACGCTCGGGAAGCCGACGGTCGACAAGCACTCGACCGGGGGAGTGGGCGACAAGATCACCCTGCCGCTGATGCCCCTCGTGGCCTCCTTCGGCGTCGCGGTGCCCCAGCTCTCCGGACGCGGCCTCGGTCACACCGGCGGCACGCTCGACAAGCTCGAGTCGATCCCCGGTTGGCGCGCCTCCCTCACCAACGAGGAGATGTTCGCGCAGCTGCGCGACGTGGGCGGCGTCATCTGCGCCGCGGGATCGGGGCTCGCCCCCGCCGACAAGAAGCTCTACGCCCTGCGCGACACGACGGGCACGGTGGAGGCCATCCCGCTGATCGCGTCCTCGATCATGTCGAAGAAGATCGCCGAGGGCACCGGATCCCTGGTCCTCGACGTGAAGTTCGGATCGGGCGCGTTCATGCAGGACTACGACCGCGCGCTCGAGCTCGCCCGCACGATGGTCGACCTCGGCAACGACGCCGGGGTCGCGACCACGGCGCTGCTCACCGACATGAACGTGCCCCTGGGCCTCGCGATCGGCAACGCCAACGAGGTGCGCGAGTCGGTGGAGGTGCTCGCCGGCGGCGGGCCCGCCGACGTCCGGGAGCTCACGCTGGCCCTCGCTCGGGAGATGCTGCGGCTGGCGGGCCAGCCCGATGCCGACGTCGAGGCCGCCCTCGACGACGGTCGGGCGATGGACACCTGGCGCCGCGCCATCGCGGCGCAGGGCGGCGATCCGGATGCTCCGCTGCCGGTCGCGCAGGAGACCCACGTCGTCACCGCCCCGTCCTCCGGCGTGCTGGTGCGTCAGGATGCGCTGCCGTTCGGCATCGCGGCCTGGCGGCTCGGCGCGGGCCGCGCCCGCATGAGCGACCCCGTCGTGCACGCGGCCGGCGTCGACCTGCACGCGAAGCCCGGTGACGAGGTCGTGGCGGGGCAGCCGCTCTTCACCCTGCTCGCCGACGACGCCGCCCGCTTCCCCCGCGCTCTCGAGGCCGTGGAGGGCGCGTGGGAGATCGCCCCCGCCGGCACCGAGATCCCCGCCCGCCCCTTGGTCGCCGCGCGCGTCGACTGACCTGCGCAGCGCGGGGCTCACGCGCCGTCAGGTCCACTGAGCGCTCACTTCAGGGCCCCACCCGTGCCGAGGTGGTGCCGAAAGTGAGCACTGGATCGTGGGTGGGTGGCAGGAAGTCGGTGGAGGGACGACGGGCGCGCGCCTAGCGTGAGAGCATGCCCATCACGCCCGACACGAAGAACTGGACGTGGGTGCTCGAACGCGAGTGCCCCGAGTGCGGGTTCGACGCCTCCGCCGTCGATCTCGTCGAGGTGCCCGCGCTGCTGCGCGAGAACGCGGCGGCGTGGCCGTCCGTCCTCGAGCGAGAGGATGTACGCGAGCGGCCGGACGACGCCACCTGGAGCGACCTCGAGTACGCCGCACACGTGCGCGACGTGTTCCGGGTCTTCCGCGAACGGCTCCGGCTCATGCTCGCGGAGGAGGCACCCCGTTTCGAGAACTGGGACCAGGACGCGACCGCGATCGAGGATCGCTACCGCGAGCAGGATCCGGCGGTCGTCTCGGCCGAGCTGACCGCCGCGGCCGACGAGATGGCCGAGGCGCTCGCCGCCGTCCCCGACGACGCACGGCAGCGGACCGGGCTCCGCAGCGACGGCTCGGCGTTCACCGTCGAGACCCTGGCGCAGTACTTCCTCCACGACCCCGTGCACCACCTGCACGACGTGAGCCGGGGCTGACGGGTTACGGAACCTACCGAACCGGCTCGCCGATGCGCTCGAGGGCGCGCACCACCAGGTCCCAGAACCCGCCGTGGTCCAGGCCCACGGCGGCGGAGGTGGTGCAGCCCTCGGGTGCGGGTCGGCGGAAGTCGGCCACCGTCATGCCGAGCGTGAGCGCCCCGGACAGCTCGACGTCGAGCGGCACCGGCACCGTCCGCACGATGCTCGGGTCGATCACGCGCGCCACCGCGACAGGGTCGTGCACGGGCGGATGCTCGAAGCCCTGCGCCTCGAGGTACGTCGCTCCGAAGAACTCGAGGAGCTCGACGACGAACCGAGCCGGCGAGGTGTCGAGGGCGCGGATGCGCGACACGACGTCCGGGGTCGCCAGCGCCTGGTGGGTGACGTCGAGACCGACCATCGTGACCGGCCAGGCCTCGTTGAAGACGATGTGGGCGGCCTCCGGGTCGATGATGATGTTGAACTCGCTCGTCGCCGACCAGTTGCCGCCGTGGTAGCCGCCGCCCATCAGCACGACCTCGCGGACGCGCGGCACGATCCGCGGCTCCTTGCGCGCGGCGAGCGCGATGTTGGTGAGCCCGCCGGTGGGCACGAGCGTGATCGTGCCCGGCTCGTGCGCGAGCACGGTCTCGATGATGAGGTCGACGGCGTGGCGCCCGTCGACCTCGAAGGCGGGTGCGGGCAGCTCCGGCCCGTCGAGCCCCGAGTCGCCGTGGATGTCGGGCGCGACCTCCACCTCGCGGACCAGCGGCCGCGCGCATCCGGCGGCGAAGGGGACGCCCGTGATGCCGGCGACGGTGGCGACCGAGAGGGCGTTGCGCGTGACCTTCTCGAGCGTCTGGTTGCCGACGACCGTGGTCACGGCGACCAGCTCGATCGAGGGGTCGCCGTGGGCGAGCAGCATCGCGATGGCGTCGTCGTGGCCCGGGTCGCAGTCGAGGATGATCTTCGTCGGCACGACGCCATCCTAGCGTGGATTGCATATATGAAAGCGAGCTTCATATGTGTAGAGTGCGGTCATGACCGATCTCGCTGCCCAGGGCGCCGCACGCGTCGACTGGATCCGCTCCCGCATGGCCCTCCTCGCCGCCGCTCGTGACGAGCTGAGCGTCACCAGGCCGTTCGCGGGCCGTCGCATCGGCATGTCGCTGCACGTCGAGCCGAAGACGGCGGTGCTCGTCGAGACCCTCGCCGCGGGCGGGGCGGAGCTCATCGGCACCGGCAACCACGGTTCGACGCAGGATGACGTGGTCGCCTACCTCAACACCCTCCCGGGCATCGAGATCGTGGGGCGTCGCGACGACGACCTCGACCAGCACCACGCCAACCTCGCCCACGTGCTCGACTCCGGCTTCGACATGGTGCTCGACAACGGCGCCGACCTCGTCGCGGGTCTGGTGGCGCGCGGCACCGCCGCCACCGTGCTCGGCGGCACGGAGGAGACGACGTCCGGCGGCCTCCGCCTCCGCGACGACGGCGAGCTCGCCGGGCGGGTCCCGTTCCCGGTGATCGTGATCAACGACAGCATGCTCAAGGCGATCGGCGAGAACCGGCACGCCGTCGGCCAGTCCGTCGTCGAGAGCCTCATGCGCATCACGAACCTCATGGTGCCCGGCCGTCGCTTCGTGGTCTTCGGCTACGGCTGGTGCGGCCGCGGAGTCGCCCAGTACCTGCGGGCCCTGGGCGGCCGGGTCGCCGTCGTGGAGGTCGACGAGCTCAAGGCCTTCGAGGCCGCGCTCGACGGCTATCGGGTGGGCTCGATCGACGACTTCGCCGAGTGGGGGGACGTGTTCATCACCGCGACCGGCCACCCCGGGGTGCTCCCGGTGGAGCAGATCGAGCGGATGCATGACGGTGCCGTCCTCGCCAACTGCGGTCACTTCCCGTGGGAGATCGACGTGGCCGGCCTCCGAGCCGCGGCGACCGGGTCCCGCGAGATCATCGACTCCGTCGAGCGGATCGACCTCCCCAGCGGCCGCCACGTGGTCCTCATCGCGGACGGCAGGATGTTCAACCTGGCCGGGCGCGAGCCGAAGGGCAACTCGATCGAGTCGATGGATCTCGGCTTCCTCCTGCAGACGCTCTCGCTGGAGCGGGTCGCGACGCGCGCGGCCGAGCTCCCGGCCGGCGCGCAGCCCGTCCCCGACGACATCGAGCGCACCATCGCGAGGCGGTTCGTGGCGGCGCTGTCCTCGGCCGAGTAGGGCGGCGGAACCGTGGCGGAGCCCGCCCAGACCCCGGAGTACGCCGTCCCGGCGCTCGACAAGGCGCTCGACGTCCTCGAGCTGCTCGCCGAGCGCGGGGGCGGCCTCAGCCAGCTCGACATCGCGACGGCCATCGACCGGTCGCCCGGCCAGATCTTCCGCGTGCTCGCCACCCTGGAACGCCGCGGCTACCTCCTGCGCGACCGGAGGAGCGGCCTGTACGAGCTCTCGCTGCGGCTGTTCGACCTGGCCCACCGGCAGGAGCCGCTGCACGCGCTCGAGACGGCCGGGCTGCCCGTGATGCGCGCGCTCACCGAGTCGGTGCGGCAGTCGTGCAACCTCAGCGTGCTCGACGCCGAGAGGGTGCGGGTCGTCGCCCAGGTCGAGAGCCCGGCCGACTTCGGGTTCCGCGTGCGGGTGGGCGCCCTCTTCGAGATCGGGCCCACCGCGACCGGTCTCGTGCTGGCCGCGTTCGATCCCCGGGGGGCCGAGCTCGCCGACCGGCGCGGCGTCGATCCTGCGCTGCTCGAGCGCATCCGCGAGGCCGGGCACCTGGTGAGGGCGGATGCGGTCCAGCCGTCGATCACCGACGTGGTCGTCCCCGTCCTGCGTGGGGACGGGACCGCGCTCGCCGCACTCACGGTGCCCTACGTTGCGACGAGCCTCAGCGCCTCCCTAGCGGACGACGTGCTGGCCGCCGCCCGGGCGGCCGCGAGCGAGATCGCCGCCGACCTCGTGCTCTGACCGCTCCGGCCCTGCGCTCGAACCGAGGCCGGCGCCGCGCTCAGTTGCACTGGGCCGCGGCGGCGATCTGCTCGTCCGAGGGCCGGCCGTAGGCCTGGATGCCCGAGCCGTCGGTGTCGAACCCCTGCGCGATGGCCCAGGCCGTGGCCCACATCTCGTCGTCGCCGCCGAACACCGGGCTCCGGAAGATCTTCTCGCACTCGGGCCTGAGCACCTGCGTGTGGCCGACCTCGTGGGTCACGACGGCCTTGGCGTCGAAGTCGTTGTAGCCGTCGTTCCAGCCCTCGGCGATGGGGTAGTTGAGCATGATGATCGCCCACCCGTCGTGGTCGTACATGTACTGGGCCGTCCCGGAGAACCAGCCCTCGCCGAGCCCCGACACCTCCGGCGCCCAGTCGATGTCGAGCTGGACGCCCCGCGAGATCGAGTTCGCGTACGCCTCGATCTCCTTGCGGACGGCCAGCGCCGGGTCGGCGCGCTCGGCCAGCTCGGTCGCCTCGGCTGCCGCGACGGCATCCTCGGCGGCGGCCATCGAGTCGACGAGATCGCCGTTGCGTCCGGCCACCAGGACGGCGTCGGACGCCTGGTCGATGAGGTCGGCCAGGTGGAACCGGGCCTCGTAGCTGGTGGCAGGATGCGCGTCGATCGTCGCCTGCCCCGCCGCCGCGAGGGCGCCGAAGTACGTGGTCTCGGCTCCGCTTGTCGCCTCCACGGCCGCAGCGACCGCGTCGTCGTTCGCTCCCGCCTCGGCGGCGACGCCCTCGAGGTCGTCGATCTGGTCCTCCATCGAGCCCGACGCCGCGTCGAGCTCCCACGGCGGCCGCCAGCCGTCGGAGACCGGCGGCGGGACCGTGACCGAGGTCACGCTGAACTCGGGGGAGGCGGTGATGGTGGTCTCGAGGTCCGTCGACGAGGTGCGCAGGGCCTCCGCCTCGGCCGAGGCATCGCGGCCGAAGGCGCTCGCCGCGGTGACGCCCTCGAGCCGGAGGTGCAGCGATCGGGCGTCCTCGAGTCGCGCGGTGTTGGCGGCGATCGCGAGACGCTGGTCGTCGGCGGCCTCCTGCAGCGCGGCCGTGTCGGCGGAGTAGCGCTGGATCGAGAGCACGCTCCATGTCGTGAAGCCGGCGGCCAGTGCGAGGAAGGCCAGGGTGGGGATGAGGATCGCCGCGACCAGCCGGCCCCGGCTGCGACGGCGCGTGGGCGCCTGCCCCGGCGGCGGCCACTCCTGCGCCGGAGGCTGCAGCGGCGCCGCCTGGACGCCGTCCCCGGTCCCGTCGTAGCCGGGCGGCGGCCATCCCGCGGTGGTGTGCTGGTCGCTCATGGTGCTCCCCCTCGTCAGCGGCCCCCGCCGCGTCGCCATCCTAGGGGAAGCCGGGCTGTTCGCCCGGACGCGCGGAGCCCTAGGCTTGAGCCCATGAGCGACAGCGCAGACGACGGCCTCGTGCCCGGCACCGACATCCCCTTCGAGTCCCTTCCGAAGGTGTCGCTCCACGACCACCTCGACGGGGGTCTGCGTCCGGCGACGATCATCGAGCTCGCCGACGAGATCGGCTTCGAGCTGCCCGCGACGGACGCGGACGACCTCGGCGACTGGTTCGAGGAGAGCGCCGACTCCGGCTCGCTCCCGGACTACCTGGCCACCTTCGACGTCACCCTCGGCGTGATGCAGACCCGCGAGGGCCTCACACGGGTGGCGCGCGAGTTCGTCCAGGACCTCGCCGCCGACGGCGTGGTCTACGGCGAGGTGCGCTGGGCGCCGGAGCAGCACCTGCAGCGCGGCCTCACGCTGGACGAGGTCGTCGAGGCGGTGCAGGCCGGCCTCGAGCAGGGCGTCGACGACGTGCACGCCGAGGGGCAGACCATCCGCGTCGGGCAGCTCATCACGGCCATGCGCCACGCCGGCCGCGGTCTCGAGATCGCGGAGCTCGCGGTGCGGCATCGCGACCGCGGCGCGGTCGGGTTCGACATCGCCGGGGCGGAGCTGGGCTTCCCGCCCGCCAACCAGCTGGCGGCCTTCGACTACCTCGCCCACCACCTCTTCCCGACGACCGTGCACGCCGGCGAGGCCGACGGGCTCGACAGCATCCGCGGGGCCCTCTTCCACGGCCGGGCCCTGCGCCTCGGTCACGGCGTCCGCCTGGCCGAGGACGTGACGATCGAGCGCCAGGACGACGACAACACGTACGTCTCGCTCGGCGTGCTCGCCCAGTGGGTGAAGGACCGCGAGATCGCCCTCGAGCTCTCGCCGTCGTCGAACCTCCAGACCGGGGCCATCGCCCAGTGGGGCGACGAGCTCGTCGACCACCCGTTCGACCTGCTGTACCAGCTCGGCTTCCGCGTCACCGTCAACCCCGACAACCGCCTGATGTCGAACACGACGATCAGCCGCGAGCTGGCGCTGCTCACCGAGACGTTCGCGTACGACCTCGACGACCTCGAGACGTTCCAGCTGAACGCGGCCGCGGCGAGCTTCCTCCCGCTCGAGGACCGCGAGGACCTCGCCGACGCGATCTCCGACGCGTTCGACGAGCTCTGATCCCGCACCCCCGGCGCCGCGCCGCCGCCGATCCGGCGGGGCGCGGCGCTGCCGAGTGAGGGGCGGTCCCTAATCGGCGGCTCGCCTGGCCGCGGCGTGGTCGGGCAGCTCCTGGAGCGTCCAGCGGTTGCCGTCGGGGTCGGCGAACGAGACGAAGCGTCCCCAGTCGAGGTCGAGCACGCCCTCGGCGGCGACCCCGGCGGCCTCGAGGCGTGCCAGCGCCGCATCCGCGTCGGGCACGACGACCTGGATGCCGTTCTGCGATCCCGGCGCCATCTCGGTCAGTCCCGTGCCGAACGCGATGGAGCACGCCGACCCGGGCGGGGTGCACTGCACGAAGCGCACACCGTCGCCGGGGGATGCGTCGTGGTCGGCGCTGAAGCCCAGCGCATCGACGTAGAACGCCTTCGCGCGGTCGACGTCGGTCACCGGCACGAAGATGAGCTCGATCTTCCAGTCCATGGTCTCTTCCCTTCTCGGATGCGCACCACGGTAGGCGGGAAACAGGTCAGTTCTCGTCCTGATGATCGGGGAGAATCGGGAGATGGCCGAGACGACCTCCCGCATCCTCGCGTTGCTCTCGCTGCTGCAGACCCACCGGCAGTGGCCGGGTCCCGAGCTGGCGGCGCGGCTCGAGGTGACGCAGCGCACGCTCCGGCGCGACGTCGAGCGCCTGCGTGAGCTCGGGTACCGGGTCGAGGCCACGCGAGGCAGCACCGGAGGCTACCGGCTCGAGGCCGGATCGCAGCTGCCGCCCCTGCTCCTCAGCGACGACGAGGCCGTGACGATGGCGATCGGACTGCGCGCCGCGGTCACCCAGGGGCTCGTCGACGGCGACGTCACGACCACGAGCGCGCTGGCGAAGTTCGAGCAGGTGCTGCCCCCGGCCCTGCGCAGCCGCGTGAACGCGCTGGCGGCGCACGTCGAGACGCGGGCCCCCGAGACGGGAGCCGCCCCCGTCTCGCAGGAGCTCCTCGGCCGGCTCGCCCTGGCCTGCCGAGACAGGGAGCGCATCCGCTTCCGCTACGACCGGCCCGGTGCCGATCCGACGCGGAGGGTCGTCGAGCCGCACGCGCTCGTCGCCTCCGCCCGGACCTGGTTCCTCGTCTGCTGGGACGTCGACCGGAGCGACTGGCGCACCTTCCGGGTCGATCGGATGGACGACCTGCTCCTCACCCGTCTGCGCTTCGAGCCGCGCGCCCTGCCGACGGAGTCGGCGGCGGCGTTCGTCGAGCGGGCGTTCGAGGGGTTGCGGACCCGGTCGAGCGCGGAGATCCATCTCCACGCCCCGCTGGCGGAGGTGCTCGCCCGCTTCGGGCCCTGGGCGAAGGGAGCCGTCGCCGTCGACGAGCGGACGACCCGCTGGACCATCCAGGCGGACGGGACTCCGGCGCTCCTCCGCATCCTCTCCTGGATCCCCGAGGACATGCCCTTCACGATCGTCGACCCCGGCCTGGCCGAGGCGGCGCGTCGCCACTCCCGCCGGCTCGACGAGGCTGTGCAGGGGCGCTGAGCGCACTCAGCGTTCTCGGAACACGCGCTGGGAGGATCGGCTCACGATGTCGACGCCGATGGAGCAGCCCTCTCTTCCCCTGCCGGCCGTGTCCGTGGGCGTCTCCGCCGCCGACTGGCGCGAGGCGATCCGCAGCGCCGGGGAGGCGCTCGAGTCGGCGGGGACGACCGGCCCCGGCTACGCCGATCGGATGGTCGCGATGGTCGACGACCACGGGCCCTACATCGTGATCGCGCCCGGGGTGGCGCTGGCCCACGCGCGACCCGACGACGACGTGCGGCGCACCGGGTGGGCCGTGGTGACGCTCGCCGAGCCGGTGGTCTTCGGGCATCCCCACCACGACCCGGTGTCGGTCGTCGTGGGATTCGCGGCCACCGAGCCGGACGCCCACGTCACGGGCGTCGCGCGCATCGCCAACCTCTTCAACGACGAGTCGCTCGCCGCCGCCCTCGCCCGTGCCACGTCCCCCGACGCCGTCCGCGCCCTCCTGCCCTGAGGACGGTCAGGAGAACAGGCGGCGGAAGACGTTCGTGTCGGCGAGGTCGATGAGCTCGGTGCCGCGGCCGGACATCACGGTGCGGAGCGCGTAGAGTGTGAACCCCTTCACCTGCTCGGCCGTGATGGTGGGCGGGATGGAGAGCTCCTGCCGCGCCGTCACGACGTTGACGAGCGCGGGGCCGTCGTGCGCGAACGCGTCGCGCAGGGCGCCCTCGAGGTCGCCGGGCTTCTCGACACGGCGGGCGAACAGCCCCACCGCGGACGCGACGGCGGCGAGGTCGGGGTTGTCGAGCTCGGTGCCGTAGTTGACGAACCCCGCGGCCTTCATCTCCACCTCGACGAAGTTGAGCGAGGAGTTGTCGAACACGACGACCTTCACGGGGAGCTTGTTCTGACGAAGCGTCAGCAGCTCGCCGAGGAGCATCGCCAGACCGCCGTCGCCCGCCAGGGCCACCACCTGGCGGCCGGGAGCGGCGCTCTGCACACCGACCGCCTGCGACAGCGCGTTCGCCATCGAGCCGTGCGAGAACGAGCCCACGAGGCGACGGCGGCCGTTCATCCTGAGGTAGCGCGCCGCCCAGACGACCGGGCTGCCCACGTCGGGGAGGAACACCGCGTCGTCGGCGGCGAGCTCGCTGACGAGCTTGGCCACGTACTCGGGATGGATGGGCGTGCGACCGCGATCGTCGACCGCCAGCTCGTCGAGCTCCTTGCGGGTGCTCGCGTAGTGCTTCAGCGAGCGCTCGAGATGGCGGGACGACTTCCTCTCGCCGAGGAGGGGCAGCAGCGCGGGGATGGTGTCGGCGACGCTGCCCACGAGCCCGAGGTCGACGGGGGTGCGGCGGCCCAGCTGCTCTCCGCGGATGTCGAGCTGGATGACCTTCGCCTTCGACGGATAGAACTGGGGGTAGGGGAAGTCGGTGCCGAGCATCAGCAGCGCGTCGCACGACTCGATCGCCCGGTAGCCGGACGAGAAGCCGAGCAGCCCGGTCATGCCGACGTCGTACGGGTTGTCGTACTCGACGAACTCCTTGCCGCGCAGCGCGTGCACGATCGGTGCCTGGAGCCGCTCCGCGAGCTCGAGGAGCTGCGCGTGCGCGCCCTCCACGCCGGCGCCGGCGAGGATCGTGACCTTCTCGGCCGAGTCGAGGATGCTCGCGGCCTCGGCGAGCTGTGCGTCGGTCGGGCGGGCCACCCTCGGCAGCGTGCGGATCGGGGTGGTCGACCGGCGGCCCTTGCTCGACTCCAGGAACAGCTCGCCCGGGATGACGAGCACGGCCACGCCCCGGCGCTCCACCGCCGTGCGCATCGCGATCTCGAGCATGCGCGGCATCTGGCTGGGGTCGGAGACCATCTCGCAGTACACGCTGCACTCGCGGAAGAGCTCCTGCGGGTGGGTCTCCTGGAAGTAGTTCGTCCCGATCTCGGAGATCGGGATGTGCGCGGCGATCGCCAGCACGGGCACGCGCGAGCGGTTCGCCTCGTACAGCCCGTTGATGAGGTGCAGGTTGCCCGGTCCGCAGCTGCCGGCGCAGACCGCCAGCTCGCCCGTGATCGCCGCCTCACCCGACGCGGCGAACGCGGCCGCCTCCTCGTGCCGGACGTGCTGCCACGCGACCTTGCCGTACCGGCGCAGCGCATCCGTGAACCCGTTGAGCGAGTCGCCGGGGATGCCGTACACCCTCTCGACTCCGGCGGCGTGGATGGTCTCGACGATGGTGTCGGCGATCGTGGTCATGCGGTTCCCCTCGTGACTGGCGGACGTGGTCCACGCTACGCCGTGCGTCCGACCGAGCGGAGAGGGTCGTCTGGTCCTGTCGGGGTCAGGCCGGTCAGGAGATGCGCGCCCGCAGGTCCGCCTCGAGGCGGAGGAGGGCCTCCGCGACGGCGGTCTTCCGTGCCAGGAGGTCGCCCTCCGTGCTCCACGCGTCGACGTAGACCTTGAGCTTGGGCTCCGTGCCGCTCGGCCGCACCATCACGCGTGCGTCCCCGAGGTCGAAGCGGAGCGCATCCGTCGTCGGGGCGTCGCCCGCCGCGGCGGCGAGGTCGTCCATCGACACCACGGGGAAGTCGCCGAGCTCGGTCGGGGGAGTGGCCCGCAGCTCCGCCATCAGCTCCCGGATGCGCGAGAGGTCGGTCACCCGCAACGAGATCTGCGAGGAGCCGTACGCCCCGAACCGCTCCACGAAGTCGTCGAGGCGGTCGGCCAGCGTGCGCCCCTCGGCGGCGAGCGTCGAGGCGAGGTCGAGCACGGCCACGGCGGCCGAGATGCCGTCCTTGTCTCGGACGGTCCCGGGGTTCACGAGGTAGCCGAGCGCCTCCTCGTAGCCGAAGACGAGCGAGGGGACCCGCGAGATCCACTTGAAGCCGGTGAGCGCCTCGACGAAGCCGAGCCCGTACTCCTCGGCGACCGCGCGCAGGCCCGGGGAGGAGACGATCGAGCACGACAGCATCCCGTCGGTCACCCCCGCGGCGGCGGCCCGTTCGGCCGCGCGCCAGCCCAGGAGCTGGCCGACCTCGTTCCCCGTCAGACGACGGAACCCGCTCGGCGCGGCCCGGTCGGGGATCGCGACGCCCAGTCGATCCGCATCGGGGTCGTTGGCGAGGATGAGGTCGGCACGCGACTCGCGGGCGTAGGCGTAGGCGAGGTCGAGCGCCCCGACCTCCTCGGGGTTCGGGAACACGACGGTGGGGAAGGCGCTGTCGGGCGCGATCTGCTCCTCGACGAGGACGGGCTCCTCGAATCCCGCCCGAACGAGCACGCGGGAGAGCGTCTCCCATCCGACGCCGTGCATGGCGGTGTAGACCACGCGCAGCGGGCCGCGCTCGCCCGGAGCGCTGGTGGCCACGCCGGCCGTGGCCTCGACGTAGCGCTCGACGAGGGCCTCGTCGGCGACCTCGTAGTCGCCGGACCGCGGAAGCTCGAGCACGTCGTCCTCACGGGCGACGCGCTCGATGTGCGCGGCGATGTCGGCGTCGGCCGGCGGCACGATCTGGGAGCCCTCGTCGTCGCCGCCGAGGTACACCTTGTAGCCGTTGTCGCGCGGCGGGTTGTGGGACGCGGTGACCATCACCCCGGCGCTCACCCCCAGATCGCGCACCGCATAGGCGACGAGCGGCGTGGGCAGGAGGCGCGGGAGGAGGACGGCGCGCACCCCGGCGCCCGCCATGATCTCGGCGGTGTCGCGTGCGAACACGTCCGACTTGCGGCGCCCGTCGTAGCCGATGACCACCGACGGGCGGACGCCGGGCGCCGCGCGCTCGAGGAGGTAAGCGGCGAGCCCGGCCGCGGCCTGCGACACGAGCACCCGGTTCATGCGGTTCGGGCCGGCCGCGACCTCGCCGCGGAGGCCCGCGGTGCCGAAGCCGAGCCGGGAGCCGAACCGGGAGCGCAGGGCGGCGACCGCCTCGGGGTCGTTGGTCCCCACGCCGTCGAGGATGGCGGACAGCTCGGCCCGGGTCTCCGGGTCGGGGTCCTGGGCCATCCACGAGGCCGCGGCGTCGACGAGCCGCTCGAGGTCGTTCGGCCGCTCCGGCTCGCCGTGCCGTTCGGCCCCGGTGGGGGTCGACCGGTCGTCGAGGTGCTCGGCGCCGTCGCCGGTGGTGCGGGTGGTGCTCATCAGAGGCTGCCGACCACCTTCGCGAGGAGGTCCCCGATGCGCGCCTCGGCGTTCTTGCCCGCCTCGATGACCTCGGCGTGGCTGAGCGGGGTCTTCTGGATGCCCGCGGCCAGGTTGGTGATGAGCGAGAAGCCGAGGATCTCCATCCCGGCCTGGCGGGCGGCGATCGCCTCGAGCGCGGTCGACATGCCCACGATGTGGCCGCCGATGGTCTTCGCCATCTGCACCTCGGCGGGGGTCTCGTACTGCGGCCCGCGGAACTGCACGTACACGCCCTCGTCGAGCTCGGGCGCCACGGCCCGGGCGGCGTCGCGCAGGCGCGAGGCGTAGAGGTCGGTGAGGTCGACGAAGGTGGCGCCCTCGAGCGGCGAGTCGCCGGTGAGGTTGATGTGGTCGCTGATGAGCACGGGGGTGCCCGGCGTCCAGGTCTCCCTGATGCCGCCCGCGCCGTTGGTGAGCACCATGACGGAGGCGCCGGTCGCGGCCGCCGTGCGCACGCTGTGCACCACGCGCCGCACGCCGTGACCCTCGTAGTAGTGCGTGCGGGCGCCGATGACGAGCGCGTGCTTGCCGTTCGCCAGACGGATCGAGCGCAGCGATCCCACGTGCCCGGCCACGGCCGGCGCGCTGAACCCCACGACCTCGGTGGCGGGGATCTCGGCGACGGTCTCGCCGAGCAGGTCGGCCGCCTTGCCCCAGCCGCTGCCGAGCGTGAGGGCGACGTCGTGACGCTCCACTCCGGTCAGCTCGGCGATCCGATCCGCCGCCTCCTTCGCGACCTCGAACGGGTCGGTCTCGGGGTTGTCGAGGGGATGGGGGATGCTGCCTGCCATGCCTCCAGCCTAACGCCGGTGAGTGTTCGTCATCCGTTCACGCCGGACGCCGGAGCCGGGCCGGATCGCGGCGGCTCGCACCCTGGCAGAATGGCGTGCATGGCCTATGAGTTCGAGCGCAAGCAGAAGGTCGTCGTCGTCGGCGGCGGCCCCGGCGGATACGAGGCGGCGATCGCCGGAGCGCAGCTCGGGGCAGACGTGGTGCTGGTCGAGTCGACCGGGGTGGGCGGCTCCGCCGTGCTCACCGACGTCGTCCCCTCGAAGGGCCTGATCGCCGTCGCCGAGGCGACCAACGGCATCCGCGAGGCCGCCGACATCGGCGTGCAGTTCTTCGCCCGCACCGAGAAGGGCCGCCCCATCCGTCCCGACGTCGCCATCAACCTCGCCCAGGTCAACAAGCGCCTCATGGGTCTGGCCCGGCAGCAGTCGGAGGACGAGCGCGCGAGCCTCGTGCACGCGGGCGTCAAGATCGTGAACGGCTACGGCCGGCTCGAGGGCCCGTCCTCGGTCGTGGTCTCGACCGGCCCCGGGGGGACGGACTTCGACCAGTTCGACGCCGACACCGTGGTCGTCTCGGTCGGTGCCAGCCCCCGCGTGCTGTCGACCGCGATGCCCGACGGCAAGCGCATCCTCACGTGGAAGCAGCTGTACGACCTGCAGACGATGCCCGACCACCTCATCGTGGTCGGATCCGGTGTGACCGGCGCCGAGTTCGCCTCCGCCTTCAACGCCCTGGGCTCCAAGGTCACGCTGATCTCGTCGCGCGACCAGGTGCTCCCGGGTGAGGACGCGGACGCGGCGGCCGTCATCGAGAACGTCTTCAAGCGCAACGGGATGACGGTGCTGTCGAAGTCCCGAGCCGACTCGGTGGTCGCCACCGAGGACGGCGTCGTCGCGACCCTGTCGGACGGCCGGACGGTCGAGGGATCCCACTGCCTCATGGCGGTCGGCGCGGTCCCGAACACGAAGGGCATCGGTCTCGCGGAGGCGGGCGTCCAGCTCACCGACTCGGGGCACATCCGCGTCAACCGCGTCGCCCGCACGAGCGTGCCGAACATCTACGCGGCGGGCGACTGCACCAACTTCCTGCCGCTGGCCTCGGTGGCCTCGATGCAGGGCCGCACGTCGATGCTCCACGCCATGGGCGACGCGGTCACCCCCACCGAGCTGCGCAACGTGGCGTCGAACATCTTCACCCAGCCGCAGATCGCGACGGTCGGATGGACGCAGCGGCAGATCGAGGAGGGCATCGCCCAGGGCGACATCTACAAGCTGCCGCTGTCGTCGAACCCCCGCGCGAAGATGATGGGCATCCGCGACGGGTTCGTGAAGATCTTCGCGCGCACCGGCTCCGGCACCGTGATCGGCGGGGTCGTCGTCGCGCCGAACGCCTCCGAGCTCATCTTCCCGATCGCGCTCGCGGTGGAGCACCGCCTCACCGTCGACCAGGTGAGCCGCGCCTTCACGGTCTACCCCTCGCTCTCGGGCAGCATCACCGACGCCGCCCGCGCCATGCACATCGTCCTCTGACCGCCGGGCGGATGCTCGGCGCAGGTCAGGCGATGGTGAGGAGGACCTGGCCGGAGGGGACCGTGGTGCCCACCTGGGCGGCGATGTCGGAGATCGTGCCGTCCTTGTGAGCCGTGATGGGCTGCTCCATCTTCATCGCCTCGAGCACGAGCACGAGGTCGCCCTTGACGACCTGGGTGCCCTCCTCGACGGCGATCTTCACGACGGTGGCCTGCATCGGCGCCTTCACCGAGTCGCCGGTGGCGGTCGAGACGCCGCCCGACCCGGCCCCGCGGCGGCGGGGAGCGGCGCCGGACGAACGACCGCCGTGCGCGGCGACCGAGCGGGCCTCGGCGGCGACCAGGCGTGACGGCAGGGCCACCTCGACGCGCTTGCCGTCGACCTCGACGACGATGGTGCGGCGCTCCGCCGGCTCCTGGAGCTCGTCGAGCGACCCGCTCCACGGCTCGGCGGGGTTGGCGTACTCGGTCTCGATCCAGCGGGTGTACACCGAGAACGGCGCCCCCTCGGCGGTGAACGCGGGGTTGGTGACGATGTCGCGGTGGAAGGGCAGCACGGTCGGGAGCCCGGCGACCTCGAACTCGGCGAGGGCACGGCGGGAGCGCTCGAGCGCCTCCTCGCGGGTCGCGCCGGTGACGATGAGCTTCGCGAGCAGCGAGTCGAACGCGCCGCTGATCACATCGCCCGCCTGCACTCCGGAGTCCACGCGCACGCCGGGGCCGCCCGCGGGCTTGAACACGTGCACCGGCCCGGGGGCGGGGAGGAAGTTTCGGCCCGGGTCCTCGCCGTTGATGCGGAACTCGAACGAGTGCGCGCGGGGGGCGGGGTCCGGGTAGTCGAGCACGCCGCCCTCGGCCAGGCGGAACTGCTCGCGCACGAGATCGATCCCGGTGACCTCCTCGGAGACCGGATGCTCGACCTGGAGCCGCGTGTTCACCTCGAGGAAGGACACGGTGCCGTCCTTGCCGACGAGGAACTCGCAGGTCCCGGCGCCGACGTAGCCCACCTCGCGGAGGATGGCCTTCGACGCCGAGTACAGCAGGGCGACCTGCTCGTCGCTGAGGAAGGGCGCGGGCGCCTCCTCGACGAGCTTCTGGTGACGGCGCTGCAGCGAGCAGTCGCGGGTGGAGACCACGACGACGTTGCCGTGCTCGTCGGCGAGGCACTGGGTCTCGACGTGGCGCGGCTGGTCGAGGTACTTCTCGACGAAGCACTCGCCGCGGCCGAAGGCCGCGATCGCCTCGCGGGTGGCCGACTCGAACTGCTCGGGCACCTCCTCGAGGGTGCGGGCGACCTTGAGGCCGCGGCCGCCGCCGCCGAAGGCCGCCTTGATGGCGACGGGCAGGCCGTGCTCGGCGACGAAGTCGAGCACCTCGCCCGCGTCCTTCACCGGGTCGAGGGTCCCGGGAGCCAGCGGCGCCCCGACCTTCTCGGCGACGTGACGCGCGGAGACCTTGTCGCCGAGGCGCTCGATCGCCTCCGGGGAGGGGCCGATCCAGGTGAGGCCGGCGCCGATCACGGCGCGGGCGAAGTCGGCGTTCTCCGCCAGGAACCCGTATCCCGGGTGGACCGCATCCGCCCCGGAGCGTCGGGCGACGGAGAGGATCTTCTCGATCACGAGGTACGTGTCGGCGCTCGTCGAGCCGTCGAGCGCGTAGGCCTCGTCGGCGAGCTGAGCGTGCAGTGCGTCGCGGTCCTGGTCGGCGTACACCGCCACCGAGCCGATCCCCGAGTCCCTCGCGGCCCGGATCACCCGGACGGCGATCTCTCCACGGTTGGCGACGAGGACCTTCGAGATACGCGGCATGACACACAAGCCTATTGGGGGGTGGCGGATACGTTTTGGCGGAACGGCATAAAGATCGAGTCTCGATCAGTCACCGTGTCTACAACGGCCCGTCGGGCATCCTGAACGCGGTCAGCGATTCCAGAACGACGTCCAGTCGGCGCCGAAGCCGCGGAGCAGATCGCGCACCACCGGCAGCGACATCCCGACGACGGCCGACGGCGCGCCCTCGATCGAGCGGATGAACGGGGCGGCGAGGCCGTCGATCGTGAACGCGCCCGCGACGAGCAGCGGCTCGCCAGAGGCGACGTACGCGTCGATCTCGTCGTCGGTGATGTCGTCGGCGAACGTCAGGCGCGCCTCGTCGACCCGGCCCGCTCCGTCGCGGCGCGCTCCGCCGCGGTGGTCGACGATCCAGTGACCCGAGTGGAGGACGCCCGATCCGCCGCGCTGGGCGAGCCAGCGGTCGCGGGCCACCTCGGGGCGGTGGGGCTTGCCGTAGGCCACGCCGCCGAACTCGAACGCGGAGTCGCCGCCCAGGATGAAGCCGTCGATCGGCTCCCCGTCGACCTCGGTGCCCACGATGGCCTCCGCTTTGAGCCGGGCGAGCAGTTGGACCATGGCGCCCGGGGCGAGCGGGCCGGTCTCGGCCTCCACGCGGGCGACCTCCGCCTCCTCGTCGACGAGCGGCGGGACCACGACCGGCTCGATGCCGATCTGCCGGAGCAGGGAGAGCCGGGCGGGGGACGTGGAGGCGAGGTAGAGGCGCATGACTGCCTTCGCGGGGAGGCATCGCATCGTGAGATGCTCGATGCATGGCTGGAACGACCGACGGGCTCGTCGAGCTCGACGTACTCACCGTAGCCCACGGGGGTGTCTCGGTCGCCCGGCTCGAGGGCCGCGTGGTCTTCGTCTCCGACACGCTGCCCGGCGAGCGTGTGCTCGCCCGGGTGACCGACGACAGCAAGTCGTCGTTCTGGCGGGCCGAGACCGTCGAGGTGCTCGAGCCGTCGCCTCACCGCCGCCCGCACGTCTGGGCGGCCGCGGGTCTGGAGCGCGCACCGGAGGACCGCGCCGGCGGCGCGGAGTTCGGGCACATCGACCTCGCGCACCAGCGCGCGCTCAAGACCGACGTGCTGACGGATGCGCTGAAGCGCCAGGGCCGGATCGACCGCGTCGTCGAGGTGGCGGCGCTCCCGGGCGACGAGGAGTCGGACGGGCTCGGCTGGCGCACCAGGCTCACCCTGCACACGGACGGTCGCGGTGCTCTCGGTCCGTACGCCGCCCGATCGCACCGCGTCATCGACGTCGACGCGCATCCGCTCGCTCGACCGGCGATCGAGGCGGCCGCGCTCGCCGAGGCCCGGGCCGGGTCGTCCGCGCGCTCCGAGGGCGGCGAGCTCTCGTTCGCGGAGACCGCCGACGGCGACGTCCTGATCTCCTCGGGCCGTCACGACGATCCGATCCTCGAGCGGGTGGGGGACCGCCTCTTCCGCGTCGCCCGCACGGGCTTCTGGCAGGTGCACCGCGGAGCGCCGACCGCGCTCACCGCCGCCGTCCAGGAGGCGGTCGACGCCGACCGCTTCGACCCCGCCGCCGCCAACCTCGACCTCTACGGGGGCGTCGGGCTCCTGGCCGCCGCGCTCGGCGACCGGTTCGGCCGCTCCACGCGCGTGACCAGCGTGGAGAGCGACGCCGTCGCGACCGGGTTCGCCCAGGAGAACCTCGCGGACTGGGTGGGCGCCTCGGCGGTCACCGCCCGTGTCGACCGCTACCTCGACCGGGTGGAGCGTTCGGCCTCGTCCGCGGAGCGGCGCCGACTGGCGGGCGCCACCGTCGTGCTCGACCCGCCCCGCTCGGGTGCGGGCAAGGCTGTGGTCGGGTCGCTGACCCGGCTCGGCGTGGCCCAGGTGGTCTACGTCGCCTGCGATCCGGTGGCGTTCGCGCGGGACGTGGCCCTGTTCGGCGAGGCCGGCTACACGCTCGGTCGAGCGCAGGCGTTCGACCTCTTCCCGCACACCCACCACCTCGAGACCGTGGGGACGTTCACCCGGGCGGACTGACCGCCCGCGGCGCCGAGCGCCCGGCCTCCGACGAGGCGCCGCGCCGCGTCCCTTCTAGGATGAGGGAAGGGGAGCATGACATGGCAGACGATGACGACCTGATCCGCGTGGCGATCGTGGACGACCACGAGTCCGTCCGGCTGGGGGTCCGCGCGGCCTGCGAGAGCGCGGGGTACGAGGTGCTCGCGGCGACCGCGTCGGTGGGCGAGCTGTGGACGGCGCTGGACGGACGAGCGTGCGACGTGATCGTGCTCGACCTCAGCCTCGGCGACGGGTTCACCGTCACCGAGAACGTGCAGCACTCCCTCTCCCTCGGCGCCGCCGTGCTCGTGCACAGCATCGCGGACCGTGTCGGACTGGTGCGCGAGGCGCTCGCGGCGGGGGCGGCCGGCGTCATCCCCAAGGCCGTGCCGACGCAGACGATGATCGACGCCATCGGCACCGTCGCCCGGGGAGGGGTGCTCAACAACCTCGAGTGGGCCAGCGCGATCGACGCCGACCGCGAGTTCGGGAAGGCGCAGCTGGCTCAGCGCGAGCGCGACGTGCTCCACCTCTACGCCTCGGGGCTGCCCCTCTCGCAGGTCGCCGCCCGTCTGAACATCAAGGTCTCCACCGCGAAGGAGTACCTCGACCGCATCCGCGCCAAGTACGTCGAGGTGGGCCGCCCGGCCCGCTCGAAGATCGAGTTGCTGCGGCGCGCGGTGGAGGACGGGATCCTCGCCCTCGACGAGCGCGCCGACGACCGGTGACGATCCCGTGATCGGCGACGGCGCCGTGGACGGCGGCGGCCGAGGCGGACGCCGCGTCCGTCCCGCCGACCGCGGCGGGCGGGTCCGGGCGGTGATCGGCGGACTCGGCTCGCGCCGGCCGCGCGCCTCGACCAGGGAGCGGATCGACACGATCCTCGCCCGCCTCGTCGCCCTGTTCGGCCTCGTCTTCACCGTGCAGTCGATCCCCGCCATGCTCGGGGCGGCAAAGGGCGTGAGCCCGGTCTGGGCGGTGGTGACGCCCGTGTGGTGGCTCGCGGTCATCGCGGCCGCCGCCGTGTGCTCGGTCGTCCGCCGGGGCGCCCGCGTCAGTGCCGGGGTCGTGGCGATCAGCTTCGTGCTCATCATGGTGCTGTGGCCGCTCGGCGTGCCGGACCCGTCCGATGCCGACGGCGTGCAGCCCTGGATCTTCTACGTGCTCAGCCTCACCATCGCGGCAGCGGCGATCGCCTTCCCGCCGTTCGTCGCCGGCGGATACGCCCTCGCCGTCGCCGCGATCTACGTCGCGCTCCGGCTCTCGCCGGCCGGCGGGGCCGCGACGCCGATCCCGGTCGCGATCGAGACCGCCTACGGGGTGCTGATCGGGATGTTCGTCGTGGTCGTCATCGGGACGCTCCGTGCGGCGGCGTCGAAGGTGGACTCCGCGCAGGCGCAGGCGATCGCCAGCTACACCGTCGCCGCCAGGCAGCACGCGATCGAGCTCGAGCGCACGCGCATCGACGGGATCGTGCACGACCGCGTGCTCGCCTCGCTCCTCGCCGCCGCGCGCGCCGAAGGGGAGGAGCAGCGCGGCGTCGCCGTCGCCATGGCCGCCAGGGCCCTCGACGAGCTGCGGGAGCTCGGCGCGTCCGACGACGCGACCGAGAGCGCGGCGGAGACCGGCCCGGCCGGCCCCAGCGACGGGATCGCGGACGGGGCATCGGCCGCCGCCGACGCGATCGAGCGGATGGAACCGGGTCCGGCCCTGCTGGAGCGGTTGCGGCTCATCGCCGCCGCGGCTCCCGGTGTCGGGTTCGACGCCCTGGACGTGCCGCCCGCGATCCCCTCCCGCATCGCCGACGCCCTGTGCGCCGCGACGGCGCAGGCGGTCGAGAACAGCGTCCTCCACGCGGAGTCGCCCGGCGCTCC
Source organism: Cnuibacter physcomitrellae (assembly GCF_014640535.1). NCBI lineage: Bacteria > Bacillati > Actinomycetota > Actinomycetes > Micrococcales > Microbacteriaceae > Cnuibacter > Cnuibacter physcomitrellae. The sequence goes on along the minus strand of NZ_BMHD01000001.1, from coordinate 1,283,633 downwards.
GGTGCTCGAGCGGCCGGTGCGTCGGGAGGTCGTCGTCTCCCGGGCCGGGGGCGGGGTGACGGTGGTCGTCACCGACACCGGGACCGGCTTCTCCGTGGAGGACGTCCCGGCGGATCGACTGGGCCTCCGGGTGTCGGTCCTCGAACGGATGCGGTCCGTCGGCGGCGAGGCGGACGTCGCCTCCGCCCATGGCGCCGGCACCCGCATCCGGCTGGCGTGGCGGCGCCTCGACGACGAGGAGGGCAGAGCGTGATCGTCGTGCCGCGGCTGCTCCTCATCCTGCTCACCGCCGCCATCTCGGCCTACCACATCGTGCTCGGCGTCTACACGCTGGGCACCCCGCAGTCGCCCTGGCCGGTCGTCGTCTCGATGGTCCTCTACGCCGTCGCGACCACGCTGAGCCTGTGGCCGGGGCGACGGCAGCGCATGCCCGCGTGGCTGGCCGCGGGCGACGGCGCCGTGTCGGTGGTGATGCTCATCCTGGTGCTCAACCAGCTCGATCCGCGCGCCGACAACGGCTACGCCACCTGGCCGATCGCCGCGGTCGGCACCCTGATGACGATCGTCGTCGTGCGGCAGCGGGCCTGGTTCGCCTGGAGCGGCGTCGTCGTGCTGGCGCTCACCGTCCTGGTCTGGGCGGACGATCCCGTCGCCCTCACGACGCTGGGGGTGGTCGGCAGTGCGGTCTTCGTCGGCGTCGGCCAGGCGGCGACCCGCGCCGTCGGGCTCTCCGCCCGCGACGCCCGGCTGTACGAGCGCGCCGCCCGGCGTGCGGTCGAGTGGCATGCGCGAGAGGAGGCGGAGCGGAGCGAGCGCGGAGACCGGGTGAGGATGATGACCACCGTCGCCACGCCCCTGCTCGAGCGGATCGTCGCCACCGGCGGTGTCCTGGACGAGGACGAGCGCGCCGAGTGCCTCCGCCTAGAGGCCGCCCTGCGCGACGAGATCCGCGGGCGTCGACTGCTCGACGACGAGGTGCGCCGGGTGGTCTCCGCCGCCCGGCAGCGCGGCGCGGAGGTGAGCCTCCTCGACGAGGGCGGGATCGACGAGCTCCCCGACGCCGATCGGGCGCGGATCATGGCCGAGATCGCCGAGCACATCGGAGGCAGCGAGGCCGACCGGATCGTCGTGCGCACGGGCGCCGTCGACGACGACGTCGCGGTCACCGTGGTGGGTCTCTCCCGCCGTCCGGACGAGGAGGAGGACGCCGTCACGCTCTGGCTGGAGATCCCGCGGCGGGCCTGAGCTGCGCTTCAGGTGAGGTACTACCTACGCTCGGGCGGTCGATCCGAGCGGCCCTCCACGCGGCGGACGAAGGGGCCGAGGGCGGAGCGTGTGGAGAGGGCTCAGAGGACGGAGACGACGAAGGGGCCGGCCTGACGGCCGACCCCTTCGTGAAGACTCCGAGTCAGGGCGATAACCCGAATACCGCCCTGACTCGCCCCCAAGCATCCGCCCGCTTACCCTAGTCAGCGGATGCCCGGCGGTGTTCCTCGGGTCAAAGACTGAGAGACACCTAGCACTGACGATATTGCCGCCTCCGAGAGGCGGCGTCAGTAGGGATTTCGGAGGACATTTCCTTCAGGTCGTTCAGGAATCGTCCAACCTGCTCTCAGCTTCAGGCGCCGCCGAACGAGCGCCAGCCGTGACGGCCCGGCTGGAGCGGCTGCCGGAGCGCGCGCTGGCTGTGGCTCCAGGCGGAGGGAGCGATGGCGGGCTCGTCGTGGATCGACTCGAGTTCGGCCGCGACGGCGGCCTCGACGACGACCGTGACGGCCGCGACCTCCTCGGCGGTGACCCCTGCGGTGAGGACCCGGATGCCGGAGTCGGTGCCGGACTGGGGGTGCTGCGCGGTCGAGTCGGTCACACCGACGAGGCTACATTAGTCACGACGACAAGGGGGCTCTGGATGCTGACGACCTGGACTGTCCTGCGCAGGTATCTCGCGAGCATCCCGCTCTCGCTGGGGTTCGCCGCGCTCCTCGTGGTGACGGCTCTCGTCACGGGCACGTTCTTCGGCGAGCCGAGCGACCCCACGGTGCAGACCTGGGCGGCCGGGGTGACCACGACCGTCGACGCGGGACGCTGGTACACGGTCCTCACCGCTCCCTTCATCCCGTGGGACCCGCCGCAGCTGATCGCCGGCATCGTGCTCTCCGCGGGACTGCTCGGCATCGCCGAGCGGCTGCTGGGGCGCGTGCGGATGCTCGTCGTGCTCGTCGTCACCGGCATCCTCGGGGTCGGGGTGGGCGTCCTCGTGCAGTGGCTCGGCTCGATCGCGGGCGAGTGGTGGTCGGACGGGACGAGCGCCGACCTCACGATGGATCCGCTGACACCCATCGCGGGTGCCCTGATGGTCGCCACCGCCTTCATGGGGCCGCTCTGGCGGAGGCGCTTCCGCCTCACCGTGTTCGCGCTGCTGGCGATGCTCGTCCTCTACGACGGCGACACCTCGAGCGTGTACAAGCTCATCGCGGCGCTCGCGGGACTGGTGATCGGATGGGCGGTGTCGCCGCGCCGAGGCCACCTCACCTGGCATCGCAGCTCCTTCGCGGAGTCGCGTGTGCTCATTGCCACCATCGTGGTCGTCACCGCGATCGGCCCGCTCATCACCTACCTGCATCCCGACAGCGACAACCTCGGCGCGCTGAGCCTGATCTCGAGCCTCTTCGGTCCGGAGGTGTTCCCGTCCGCCTCCGACCTCGCCGACACCTGCGGGTTCAGCAGCGCCGAGATCTGCGCTCAGCTGACGGCGTTCAGCGCCCTCGGCAGCGTGGGCGCGGTTGTGCTGACGTTCGCGCCGATCGCGCTGCTGCTCGTCGCCGCGTACGGGCTCCGCAGGGGTCGCCGCTTCGCCTGGGCACTCGCGCTCGTCACCAACGCGGCGCTGGCCGCGATGGGCGCGTCGCTCGCTGCCCTCTACTTCGGGCTCCTCGGTCCGCTGTTCGACGGGGCCGACCTCAGCGGCTTCGACATCGGCGACATGGTCGTCCTCGGCGGGTCGATCGTGCTGGTGCCCGTGGGGGTCATCGTCCTGCTCGTGGTCACCCGGAAGCGGTTCTGGAACCCTGCGCCGCGCGAGGCCGTCATCCGGTTCTGGGTGACGATGGCGGTGGTCCTCGTCGTGCTCGGGGTGGCGTACTCGGTGTCGGCGTTCCTCACGATCGACGAGTTCTCTCCCGCGACGTCGCCGGGAGAGCTCGTCGTCGACACCTGGCGGCGCTTCCTTCCCGCGACCGCGCTCGGTGTCGTCGCCGCGATCCCGGTGCCCACCAACCCGATCACCCTCCTGCTCTTCCAGTGGGTGGGGCCGGTGTTCTGGGCGGTGTTCGCGGTCGGCGTCGTGCGCCTCCTCCGCGCCGACGAGCGCCATGTCGCCGTCGGCGACCACCAGCGCATCCGCGCCCTGCTGCGCCGTGGCGGCGGCGGGACGCTCGGATGGATGACGACCTGGCCCGGCAACGTCTACTGGTTCCGCGAGGACGGCCAGGCCGCCGTCGCGTACCGCGTGATCAACGGCGTCGCGATCACGATGTCCGATCCGGTCTGCGCGCCCGGCGAGGAGGACCGCACCATCCGCGAGTTCGCCTCCTACTGCGACCGGCACAGCTGGATCCCCGTCTTCTACAGCGTCCACGACGACCTCCTCCCGGTCTTCACGGGCATGGGCTGGCAGCACATGTCGGTGGGCGAGGAGACGCTGATGCACCCGCAGACGCTCGAGATGACGGGGAAGCCCTGGCAGAACGTCCGCTCCGCGCTCAACCGCGGCACCAAGGAGGGCATGACGACGGTCTGGACCACCTACGACGAGCTGCCGCGCGCGACGATCGCCCAGATCAACGCGATCTCCGAGGCCTGGGTGTCGGAGAAGGAGCTCCCCGAGATGGGCTTCACCCTCGGGGCGCTCGAGGAGATCAAGGACCCCGACGTCAAGCTGATGCTCGCCGTCGACCCGGAGGGGCGCATCCACGGCGTCACGAGCTGGCTCCCGGTCTACCGCGACGGACGCCCGATCGGCTACACGATCGACTTCATGCGCCGCGCCGACCAGTCGATGAACGGGACCATGGAGTTCCTCATCGCCTCCGCCGCGCTCCACATGAAGGAGGAGGGCATCGAGGTCCTCAGCCTCTCCGGGGCGCCGCTCGCCAAGGCGCCCGTGCCGAAGGGGGAGGAGCCTCCCGCACCGACCGTGATGACCGAGCTGCTCGACTTCCTCGCGAAGACGCTCGAGCCCGCCTACGGCTTCTCGACGCTGTTCCGGTTCAAGGCGAAGTTCAACCCGACCTACGTCGGCATCCACATGGCGTACCCCGACCCGCTCGCGCTGCCCACCATCGGCACCGCGATCGGCAAGGCGTACCTGCCGTCGATGACGACGCGCGAGACCGTCGCCCTCGTCCGCACCCTCGCCGGCTCCGGCTCGAGCTCCTCCGCGTCGAAGTAGCCCGCCCGCCTCGCCTCACCCCTGGCTTTGTCCAGGAAATCGTCGCCTTTCGCACGATTTGCGACGGTTTCCTGGACAAAGCCAGGGGTGGACGGGGCGCGTGCTACCGCGGGGATCAGAGGGGGATGTTGCCGTGCTTCTTCGGGGGCAGGCTCGCCCGCTTGGTGCGGAGGGCGCGGAGCGCCTTCACGACGGCCACCCGCGTGGCCGCGGGCTCGATCACGCCGTCGAGCTCGCCGCGCTCGGCCGCGAGGAACGGCGAGGCCACGTTGTAGGTGTACTCGTTGGCCAGACGGGTGCGCACGGCGGCGACGTCCTCGCCGGCCTCCTCGGCGCGCTTGATCTCACCGCGGTACAGGATGTTCACCGCGCCCTGGCCGCCCATCACCGCGATCTCCGCGGTGGGCCAGGCGAGGTTGATGTCGGCGCCGAGCTGCTTGGATCCCATCACGATGTACGCGCCGCCGTACGCCTTGCGGGTGATGACGGTGACGAGCGGGACGGTCGCCTCGGCGTAGGCATAGAGCAGCTTGGCCCCGCGGCGGATGACGCCGGTCCACTCCTGGTCGGTGCCGGGCAGGTACCCGGGCACGTCGACGAGCGTGAGGATGGGGATGGAGAACGCGTCGCAGAAGCGCACGAACCGGGCGGCCTTCTCGCCCGCCTCGATGTTGAGGGTGCCCGCCATCACGTTCGGCTGGTTCGCGATCACGCCCACGGAGCGGCCTTCGACCCGGGCGAACCCGATCACGATGTTGGGCGCATACAGCGGCTGCACCTCGAGGAAGTCGCCGCCGTCGACGATGTGCTCGATGATCGTGTGCACGTCGTAGGGCTGGTTCGTCGAGTCGGGGATGATCGTGTTCAGCTTGCGATCGGAGTCCGTCACCTCGAGCTCGACCTCGGCGTCGTAGACCGGGAGCTCGGCGAGGTTGTTGTCGGGGAGGAACCCGATGAGGGCGCGGGCGTAGTCGAGCGCGTCGTCCTCGTCGCTGGCGAGGTAGTGCGAGACGCCCGAGACCTTGTTGTGCGTGAGGGCTCCGCCGAGCTCCTCCATCCCGACGTCCTCGCCGGTGACGGTCTTGATCACGTCGGGGCCGGTGACGAACATCTGGCTCGTCTTGTCGACCATGATGACGAAGTCCGTCAGAGCGGGGGAGTAGACCGCGCCGCCCGCGGCCGGGCCCATGACGATCGAGATCTGCGGGATGACGCCCGACGCCGCGGTGTTGCGGCGGAAGATCTCGCCGTACTTCCCGAGCGCGACGACACCCTCCTGGATGCGAGCGCCGCCGGAGTCGAGCATGCCGATGATCGGGACGCCCGTCTTGAGCGCGAGGTCCATGATCTTCACGATCTTCTCGCCCGCCACCTCGCCGAGGGAGCCGCCGAAGATGGTGAAGTCCTGCGCGTACACCGCGACCTGGCGGCCGTGGATCGTGCCCGTCCCGATGACGACGGCGTCGCCGTAGGGACGGGAGCGCTCCATGCCGAACGCGTGCGTGCGATGGCGGACGAACTCGTCGAGCTCGACGAAGCTGCCGTGGTCGAGGAGGGCCTCGATGCGCTCGCGCGCGGTCTTCTTGCCCTTGGCGTGCTGCTTGGCGATGGCGGCCTCGCCCGACGCCGTCACTGCCTCGTGATAGCGGTCGCGGAGATCGGCCAGCTTGCCCGCCGTGGTGGAGAGGTCGGGCGAGGTCGTGGTCTGGTCGTCGGTCACGCCGTTCACTCTACAGTCGGCCTCCCGCGCCTCCTCGTTGACGAAACCCACAAACGGTAGCGTGGAGACATGCCCATGCCGCTGTCGTCGTCCCTGGTCCCGCGCCTGGAGTGGCTCGAGCGGACCGGGTCGACCAACGCCGACCTCGTCGCCTGGGCCGCCGGCCCGGAGGCTGCCGCCTGGCCCGACCTGTCGGTGGTGGCGACGGCGGACCAGACCGCCGGGCGCGGGCGCCTGGGACGCACCTGGATCGCGCCGCCGGGACGCACGCTCGCCGTGTCGGTGCTCGTCAGGCCCGGGCCCGCGGACGTCGCTCCCGCGGTGATCGGGCTGCTGCCCCTCCTCGCCGGGGTCGCGATGACCGCGGTCGTCCGCGAGCTGGTCCGCCCGGAGGACGGCGACCGCCCGGCGACCGGCATGAAGTGGCCCAACGACGTGCTCATCGGCGACCGCAAGGTGGCGGGCATCCTGGGCGAGGTCCTGCCGGACGGCGGCGGTGCGGTGATCGGCGCCGGGCTGAACCTCACGCTCTCCGACGACGAGCTGCCCACACCCGTGTCGACCTCGCTCGCCCTCGAGGGCGTCGACGAGCTGTCGACGGATGCGGTGCTCGCCGCCTACCTCCGCGAGCTCTCGACGCGCTACCGCGACCTGCTCGCCGCCGACGGCGACGCCGAGCGCAGCGGCCTGCTGGTGGCGGCGCGCGAGCTGAGCGCCACGCTCGGCCGCCGCGTGCGCGTCGAGCTGCCCGACGGCGCCGTCCGGGAGGGGACGGCGGTGGCGCTCGACGCGGTCGGCCGGCTCGAGGTCGAGGAGGGCTCCGGCGGGCGGCTGATCGTCTCGGCGGCCGATATCACGCATCTCCGGCACAGCGACAGCTGAAATCGAGCAACTGCCCGCACAATGGCAGCATGCCGAAGTCCGCTGGCGACACCGACGACCTCACGTCGGCCTTCGGCGACGGCGGATGGGACGACCCCACCGCGTTCGGCGAGACCGTGGCGCACCCGCGTCCCCAGGGGCGTCGACCGAAGAACCGGCGCCCCGCCCCCTCCGGCGACGAGGCGTCGACGGAGCGCTTCGGCTGGGGCGCCGCGCGACCTCCGCAGACCGTGCTCGGTGCCTCCGCCTCCCCGAACCCCTGGCCGCTCGCCCCGCTGAGCTCCGAGACGGCCCCCGTGCCCGAGCGCATCCTCGCCAGGGTGCGGCCGCACGGGCGGCGCCTCATCCTGCCCGCGCTGGTGCTCTTCGCCGTGAGCGGCGCGTTCGGCTGGTTCTACGGCTCCTTCGCGGAGGAGTGGCAGAACATCGCCGTGCTGGCGGGCGCGATCGCCGCCGTGGTGCTGCTGGTCCTGCTGCCCTACCTCGCCTGGCTCGGGCACCGCTACACGATCACGACCCGCCGCATCATCGCGCGTCGGGGGCTCCTGGTGCGTCATCGACAGGACGTCTTCCTCGCTCGGGTGACCGACGTGCGCCTCCGCCGCGGTCCGCTGCAGGCGATGGTCCGCTCCGGCGACGTCCGCGTCGTGGCCGGGCCCGACCTCACGCTCGTGCTCCACGACGTGCCCTCGGCCACGCTCGTCTCGGCGCTCCTCGGCGACCTCACCGAGCATCCGACCGCCACCTGGTCGCTCGGCGCCGGCGGCTGACCGTCCTCCCGCGGAGACTCCCCGCGTCGCGAGTAGGCTGGTCGCCGTGCTGAGAGTGGGAGTGGTCGGTGGCGGACAGCTGGCGCGGATGATGATCCCGCCCGCGATCGAGCTGGGGATCGTCATCCGCGTGCTCGCCGAGGACGAGGGGATGGCCGCGCAGATCGCGGCCACGCAGGTGGGCGACTACCGCGACCTCGACACGGTGCTCGCGTTCGCCGAGACCGTCGACGTGGTCACCTTCGATCACGAGCACGTTCCGCAGACCGTCCTGCGCGAGCTCGTCGCACGGGGTGTCGCGGTGCACCCGGGTCCGGATGCCCTGCAGTACGCCCAGGACAAGATCCGGATGCGCGAGGGGCTCACCGCACTCGGCGTGCCCGTCCCGGACTGGGCCGCGGTGACGGATGCCGCGGGTCTGCAGGCCTTCCTCGACGACCACGGCGGTGCCGCCGTCGTCAAGACGGCGCGGGGCGGTTACGACGGCAAGGGCGTCCGCGTCGTGCGCTCGGCCTCCGACGTCGAGGACTGGTTCGCCGCCCTCGACGAGGACGGACGCGGGGGCGCGCTGCTCGTGGAGGAGCTCGTCTCGTTCCGCCGCGAGCTCGCGCAGCTGGTGGCGCGGCGGCCCTCCGGCGAGACGACGCTCTGGCCGGTCGTCGAGACCGTGCAGCAGGACGGCGTGTGCGCCGAGGTGTTCGCGCCGGCGCCCGGGGCGGCGGAGCGTCTGGCGGAGATGGCGGCCCGGATCGGACTCCAGATCGCCGAAGGGCTCGGTGTGACGGGCGTGCTGGCGGTGGAGCTGTTCGAGACCGACGACGACCGGATCCTCGTCAACGAGCTGGCCATGCGTCCGCACAACAGCGGTCACTGGAGCATCGACGGATCGACGACGAGCCAGTTCGAGCAGCACCTGAGAGCCGTCCTCGACCTCCCGCTCGGGGCGACCGGGGTGCGCGAGCCGTGGGCGGTCATGATCAACGTGCTCGGCGGCCCCGAGACGGCGACGCTCGACGAGCGCCTGCCCCTCGCACTCGCCGACCAGCCGGAGGCGAAGGTGCACCTCTACGGCAAGAGCCCGCGCCCGGGCCGCAAGATCGGGCACGTGACGGTGACCGGCGACGACCTCGACGACGTCACCTACCGGGCCCGTGCCGCGGCCGCCTTCTTCCGTGACTGAGTCCCCGGAACCGACCCCTGATCCGTCACTTTCTGCTAGTGCGCGCCGCCCGCACTAGCAGAAAGTGACGGATCAGGATTCCCGGCCCACGCCGAGGAGCTACGGAGGGATCCCAGGGTCGCCGACCTAGAGTGTCATCCGTGTCATCACCCGCGCCCGTCGTAGGAATCGTCATGGGTTCCGACTCCGACTTCTCCGTCATGAAGGACGCCGTCGAGGTCCTCGACGACTTCGGCGTGCCCGCCGAGGTGCAGGTGGTCTCGGCGCACCGCACCCCCGAGCGGATGATCGACTACGGCAGGACCGCCCGGCTCCGGGGCCTCCGTGTCGTGATCGCGGGAGCCGGAGGTGCCGCGCACCTCCCGGGCATGCTCGCCGCGGTGACGACGCTGCCGGTGATCGGGGTCCCGGTGCCGCTCGCCCGACTCGACGGGCTCGACTCGCTGCTCTCGATCGTGCAGATGCCGGCCGGCATCCCCGTCGCGACCGTCTCGATCGGCAACGCCAAGAACGCGGGCCTTCTCGCCCTCAGCATCCTCTCGGTCGCCGACGACGGCATCGCCGATCGCCTCGCCGGCTATCGCGAGGAGCTCGTCGAGCTCGTCGACCGCAAGAACGCCGACCTGCAGGAGCGCCTGTGACGACGCTGGCCGCCAGCCCCATCCGCTACCCCGACCTAGGGTCGGAGAAGGCGATGACCGTCCGCGGCTGGTGGCTCGTCGTCATGAACGTGCTGATCCCCGGGTCCGCGCAGGTGCTCGCGGGCAACAGGCGCCTCGGCCGCTTCGGGCTCGTGTTCACCCTCGTGATGTGGGTGCTGCTGCTCGCCACGGTGATCGTGGGCCTGGTGTCCCGCACGACGCTCATCTCGCTCGCCACCATGCCGATCGCGCTCACGGTGCTGCAGGTGATCCTCGTCGCCTACGCGGTGCTCTGGATCGTGCTCACCCTCGACACGCTCCGGCTCGTGCGCATCATCCGGGTCACGCCCCAGGCGCGGCCGCTGATCGCGGCGTTCGCCGTCATCCTGCTCTTCGTCTCCGCCGGATCGGCCGCCTACGGCGCGACGCTCGCCGGATCGCAGCGCGACCTCCTCAACTCGGTGTTCAACGTGCAGGCCGCGGCCGAGCCGCCCGTCGACGGGCGCTACAACATCCTCCTCCTCGGCGGCGACGCCGGACCCGACCGCGAGGGCATGCGTCCCGACTCGATCTCCGTGGTGTCGATCGAGGCGGCGACCGGCAAGGCCACGATGTTCGGCATCCCGCGGAACCTCGAGAACGCGCCCCTGGTCGAGGGCTCGCCGCTCATCGGCACCGACTACGCGCCCGACGGCAGCTACGACTGCGGCAGCGACTGCCAGATCAGCTTCCTCTACCCCCGGGTGGAGGCGTTCGACGAGGACCTCTATCCGAATGCCGAGGCGGAGGGCTCGCTGCCCGGCATCGAGGCGACGAAGGATGCGGTCCAGGCCGTGCTCGGGATCACCATCCAGTACTACGTGCTCATCGACATGCAGGGCTTCGCCGACCTCATCGACGCGCTCGGCGGTGTCGACATCGACGTGGCGGAGCGCCTGCCCATCGGCGGCGACGAGGACCTCAACGAGGTCGAGGGCTGGATCGAGCCGGGGATGCAGCACATGGACGGCGACCTCGCCCTCTGGTACGCGCGTTCTCGTCACTCCACGAGCGACTACGACCGCATGGAGCGTCAGCGCCAGCTGCAGGAGGCGATCCTCGCGCAGTTCGATCCGGCGAACGTGCTCTCGAAGTTCCAGGGCATCGCCTCGGCGGGTGCCCAGGTGGTGAAGACCGACATCCCGCAGTCGACGCTGCCCTACTTCGTCGAGCTGGCGATGAAGACGAAGGACCTCCCGATCGACTCGGTCGAGCTCACGCCCCCGCTCATCGACCCCGAAGACCCGGACTACACCGTCATCCACGACACGGTCGCCGCGGCCCTGGCCCCCTCCACGCCCGCGCCTCAGTAGCCCCTCCCGTTCCGCCACCCTCCTGGCCTTTCGCCACGCGCATGCGCATGGCGAAAGGCCAGGAGTGTGGCGAACGGGTGATCGAGCGCTCAGCGTTCGCGGCGGCGCGCGGCGAGGAGGGCGGTGGCGAGTGCTGCCACGAGGAGAGCGAGCGCGGCGAGCGCCAGAGCGGGCGTGACGGGCGCGCCGGTCGCAGCGAGCTCAGCGGAGGCCGCGGCGCTGGAGGACGGGGTCGGCGAGACCGGCGGCGTGGGCGGAGCGTCGGGAGCGGCGACCGCGATCGGGGCCGCGAGCCCCAGGAAGGCGACGATCTCGTGTCCGGCGGGATTGGTCTGGAGAGGGACCTCGGCCCAGTTGTTCGCCAGCCACACGGTGCCGGACTGGTCGATCGCGACGCCCGTGTTGCGGACGAGCCCGTCGAAGAAGTATCCGGTGATGTCCGGCGAGATCGCGTCACCCGTGGTCAGCCCCTCCGGACAGGTCGACGCCGTCGTCCCGCAGAACGCGGAGAGGCGCTTGCCCGCGAAGTTCGCGACCCAGACGTTGCCGTCGCCGTCGGTCGCGATGCCCCAGGGGAGCGTGGCGCCGCCCCCTTCGTACTGCTCGACGGTCGACCCGTCAGCGGCGATGGCAGCGACCGAGCCGAGGTACGGATCCTGACCGGCTCCGTCCCAGACGCCTCGATCGTCGAACTGCGCCGCCATGAGGGAGTCGAAGGTGGGGCCGCCCGAGTCGGGACGTACCGGACAGGGCAGGGTCACGCCGCCCGAGTTCGCCACCCAGACCGTGCCGTCCGCCGAGGACGCCAGCCCCATCGGGTTGTCGAACGCGGCGTTCGGACCGGGGGAGCCGGCGAGGACTCCGCCGTCGTAGGACAGCATGTCGACCGCGTCGTTCACGATGCCCGACACGAACAGGGCCGATCCGTTGTCGACGACGTCGAAGGGCTGGTCGAGGTCGAGCTCGTCGGCTGGGACGATACGGGCCTGCGCGGGGTCGCCGCCCGGATAGACGGTGACGGTGCCGTCGTTGCAGTTGGCGAACCAGACCGATCGGTTCGCGTCGATCGCCAGCCCCTGGGGCCAGTTCAACGATCCCTGCGTGAACCCGGTATCCGCAGGCGAGAGCGCGACGCCCTCGGAGGTGAAGAGCGATGCGCTGTCGTGCGGCGGCTGCTGGTCGGCGGGGCATCCCGGCGCGGGAGCCGCGAAGCCGAAGTTCGCGACCCAGACGTTCCCGGTGGGCACGTCGATCCCTACGCCGAACCCGGCACCGGAGAGGCCGCCGCCGGTGAATGCGGTCATCTCGCCGGTCGGAGAGAACCTGAACACCTCGTCCGACCCGCAGACGGGCGAGTGGGGATCGGCGTCGTACTGGTAGTTGTTGATCACCCAGATGTCGCCCTCGTGATCGACCGCGAAGTTGCCCGGTCCGGCGAGCGACTGCCCGTCGCCGTCGAACCGAAGCGCCAGGGTCCACGCCACCGGGGATCGATCCAGTACCGCGGAGGCCGGATCGAGCGCGGTGAGCGTCGAGAGCTCGTAGAGGCGCTCGGGGGCAGAGCTCGGGTTCCGTGCGACGCCGGACAGGGCCCGCAGTGGATCGACCGGGGTCTCCGGGGCCGTGGCGAGCGCACCGAGGGAGACGATCTCGCGACAGGTGCCGTCGGGGTATCGGACGGGGTCGGCGAAGGGGCTCGTCACGCACGTCGCGAGGGCTGCGGTCAGCGTGTGGAACGCCGCCTCTGTCGAGGTCTCCGCGCCGTTCGGGGGCGACGCGAGCACCTCCGCTTCCGCGCCCGTGGCCGTGTCGGCGAGATTCGCCGCCATCCCCGCCGCGTTCCGGATGCCGGGCGCGACCCCGGCGACACCGGTCGCGGAGACGAACTGAGCCATGGCCCAGGCCATCGCCACCGTGGTCCGTTCGTTGATCACGGCCGAGCCCGCACCCACCGGCAGCACGGCCGCGAGCGTCGCGGGGACCGCATCCGGATGCACGGGGTCGGCCGGAGCCACCGCCCGCAACCACACCACGCCGTCCTCGGGCGCGGCCGGCGCCGGCACGGAGAACGTCCCGTCCGCGGCGACCACTGCGCTGGAGGGATCTGCGGAGGAACCGGATGCGCGTGCCTCGACGGTCCATCCTGCCCAGCCCGCGGGCATGCCCGCCGCGGCGACGGTGCCCAGCGACCCCGTGACGACGCCCGGAGCGGCCGCGTCGGCGGAGGCGCCGAGGGCGACCGCCGATCCGACCAGCCCGACCGCGACCGCCATCCCGATGATCCTGCCCCGTCGCACCATCTCGCGCCCTCCCGACGCCACCCTAGGCCGCGACACCCGCGCGCGTCGAGCGTCCCCGGGCGATCCCGTTCGCCACCCTCAAGTGGTTTCGCCACACCGATCGAGGTGGCGAAACCACTTGAGTATGGCGAAACGTGTGAAAGGGGACGCGGGTCAGAGGTCGGCGTGGAGCTGCCAGACCTTCTCGGCGGAGTCGCGCCAGGAGAAGGAGCGGGCGCGGTCGAGACCCGAGATGGTCAGGCGCTCGGCGAGCGCCGCGTCGGTCGTCACGGCCTCGATCGCCTCGGCGATCTGGGCGGGATACGCCTCGGCGGTGGTGCGCTCGATGACATGCGTCGCGCCGGCGCCCACCTCGAGGAGCGCGGGGACGTTCGCGTGGATCACCGGTGTGCCGAAGCTCATCGCCTCGACCACGGGCAGGCCGAAGCCCTCGGCGAGGCTCGGATAGACGAACGCCGTGGCGCGGTCGATCACGAGCGCCAGATCGCTGTCGCTGAGGAAGCCGAGCACCCGCACGCGGGAGGCGTCGACGCCGGCGGACGCGGCCACCTGGAGGACGTCGACGTCGCCCCAGCCCTGAGGGCCGGCGATGAGCAGCGGCAGGTCGCCCGACTGCGGCAGTGCGAGGGCGCGGATCAGCAGCTCGAGACCCTTGCGCGGCTCGAGCGTGCCGACGGCGAGCAGGTATCGGTCGGGCAGCTCGAGCTCGCGGGCGCGGGCGGAGGCCTGCACCGGCAGCTTGAGCGCCGGGCTGACCGCGCCGCCGATCACCCGAATGCGGTCGCCGAACGAGAAGTAGCGGTCGAGGTCGTCGGCCACGGCGTGGGTGGGCACGACGATGGCGTCGGCGTACTTGGCCGCGCGCTTGGCCATCGCCCGATGCCAGGCGACACCCCGCGGTGTGAGCGCATCCGGATGCGTCCACGGCACGACGTCGTGGATGGTCACGGCGACCTGGGTGCCCAGCTGCTCGGCCCTGTTGTGGCGGCGAAGCGGCGCCATGAGGCTCGTGGCGTGCACCATGCCGTTGCCGGACGAGCCGATGACTCCGTGTTGCCAGGCAGCCGTCAGCTCACGGCGGGGGAGCGACGCGCGGTGGAGATCGGCGAGACCGGGAAGGGTCTCGCGGATCTCGGCGGCGCGCTCGTCGGGGATCTTGGAGACGATCCCCTCGACATCGCAGCCGCGCGGAGCTGTCGCGATGAGCTGACGGGTCAGCTCCGTGGTGTAACGGCCGATTCCCCCCGGAACACTCGCGACGAGCTGATCGACGATCACTCGCAGCGTTGCCATCTACTCTCCAAAGACTCCCGAGCTCGCCGCCTCGTGCAGGGCGGCCCGCCAGTCGCGCATGGGCGCGAGACCTGCTCGGGACCACGCGTCGTGCCCGAGTACGGAGTACGCGGGACGCGGGGCAGGACGGACGAACTGCGAGCTGTCGGTGGGTTCGACCTTATCAGGGGAGAGTCCGGCTTCCTGGAAGGTCGCCTGGGCGAACTCGAACCAGGAGGCGGTGCCCGCGTTGGTGCCGTGATAGATGCCCGCGGGCGCGCCGGAGTCGGCGAGGAGCACGAGCTGGCGTGCCAGGTCGGCCGTCCAGGTCGGCTGGCCCACCTGGTCGTCGACCACGCTGACGGTGTCGCGCTCGCGCCCGAGGCGGAGCATCGTGGCCGGGAAGTTCGGACCATCGGCGCCGTAGAGCCAGGCCGTGCGCACCACGTATCCGCGGGCGGGGTTGAGACGCAGCACCGCCTCCTCGCCGGCGGCCTTGGTGCGGCCGTAGGCGTTGAGCGGATCGCGCGGCTCGTCCTCGCTGTAGGGGGATGTGGCGTCGCCCTGGAAGACGTAGTCGGTGGAGACCTGGATGAGCGCGGCGTCGTTGGCCGCGGTCGCCAGGGCGAGGGTCGCGGCCCCGGTCGCGTTGACGGCGTACGCGGCGTCCTCGTCGGTCTCGGCCGCGTCGACCTTGGTGTAGGCGGCGCAGTTGAAGACCACGTCGATCCCGGCCACCGCCGCGGCGACCGCGTCGGGGTCGGTGATGTCGAGCTCCGCGCGGGACAGGGCGACCACGTCGCGCCCTGCGAGCGCCCGCTGGAGGTCGTGGCCGAGCATCCCGGAGGCGCCGGTGATGAGGTATCGCGTCACGGTCCCGTGCCTCAGACCAGGGCGGCGCGGGCCTTGAGCGGCTCCCACCAGGCGCGGTTGTCGCGGTACCACTGCACCACGTCGGCGAGGCCCTGCTCGAACGGCACGAGCGGCTCGTAGCCCAGCTCCGCCTGGATCTTGGAGATGTCGACCGAGTAGCGCAGGTCGTGGCCGAGGCGGTCGGCGACGCGGTCGACGTACGACCAGTCCTTGCCGGTGGCGTCGAGCAGCAGCTGGGTCAGCTCCTTGTTGGTCAGCTCGGTGCCGCCGCCGATGTTGTAGATCTCGCCCGCGCGGCCGCGGGTGAGGACCATGGCGATGCCGCGGGTGTGGTCGTCGACGTGCAGCCAGTCGCGGATGTTGTTGCCCTCGCCGTACAGCGGCACGTGCTTGTCGTCGATGAGGTTGGTCACGAACAGCGGGATGACCTTCTCGGGGAAGTGGTACGGGCCGTAGTTGTTCGAGCAGCGCGTGATCGACAGGTTGAGGCCGTGCGTGCGGAAGTAGGAGCGGGCGAGCAGGTCGCTGCCGGCCTTCGACGCGGAGTACGGCGAGTTCGGCTCGAGCGGGCGGTCCTCGGCCCACGAGCCCTCGGCGATGGATCCGTACACCTCGTCGGTGGACACGTGCACGAAGCGGGGCAGGTCGTTGCGGAGCGCCGCGTCGAGGAGCTGCTGTGTGCCGAGCACGTTGGTCTCGACGAAGATCGACGCGTCGCGCACCGACCGGTCGACGTGCGACTCGGCGGCGAAGTGCACCACGGCGTCGAGGCCGGGGAAGAGGTCGTCGAGCAGCTGTCCGTCGCGGATGTCGCCCTTGACGAACGTGAGCCGCGGCGAGTCGGACACCGGGAGCAGGTTGTCGAGGTTGCCGGAGTACGTCAGTGCGTCGAGCACCACGACCTCCGCGCCCTCGAGGCCCGGGTAGGCGTCCTCCAACGTGCGACGCACGAAGTTGGAGCCGATGAACCCGGCGCCGCCGGTGACCAGGATCTTCTTCATGGGGTGAGTACTCCTCGCTCGATGACCCGTCGATTGTAGCGGGCGTGTCCTGGAGGTTCCGGACGCGGGCACCTGCGCTCTATAGAGTGAGCGTCGTGATGCGGCCAGACGAGACCCCGGCGGAGCGGCCGGGCCTCCTCCTCAGGCTCGTCCGCGACCAGCGCATCGCCTTCCTGCTGGTGGGGGCGACGAACACCGGCTTCGGCTTCCTGGTCTTCATCGCCTTCGACCTCACCCTCGGGGTGTGGGTCGACGCCGCGGCGGGCGAGACAATCGGCTCGCTCGCCGTGCTGCTCGCCGCGCACGTGATCAGCGTGCTGTTCGCGTTCGTCATGTACCGCACGTTCGTGTTCCGGGTGCGAGGTCACGTCCTCCGCGACCTGGCGCGCTTCGAGAGCGTGTACCTCGTCGCGATCGGGATCAACGCCGTGATCCTGCCCATCCTGGTGAACCTCGGCTGGAACCGGATCGTGGCCCAGCTGGCGATCCTCGTCGTCACGACCCTCATCAGCTGGTTCGGTCATCGCGGCTTCTCGTTCCGCAGGCAGGGCGAGGTGGCGACCGAGACGGAGCCGGAGAGGGGGCGGACCTGATGCCCAAGCTCTCCGTCGTCATCCCGGCCTACCAGAACGAGGCGTTCATCGCCGCCGCGGTCGAGTCCGTCCTGGACCAGGACCACCCCGACTTCGAGCTCGTCGTGGCCGACCACTCGTCCACCGACGCGACGAGGCGCATCCTGGAGCGGTACCTCGGCGACCCCCGGTTCACGCTGCTCGACACGCCGACCGGCGGGGGTGCGGAGGCCAACTGGCGACGGGTGTCCGCAGCCGCGAGCGGGGAGCTCCTGAAGCTCCTCCCCGGCGACGACGTGCTCTATCCCGGCGCGCTGCGGGCGCACACGGAGGCGCTCGACGAGCACCCGAGCGTGGTGCTCGTCTCGAGCCCCCGCGACATCCTCGACGCGGCCGGCCGCGTCACCATCCGCAACCGCGGGCTCCAGGGCGTGGCCCGGCGTGTGCAGCCCGGGGTCGAGGCGGTGCGGCAGACCGTCCGGCGCGGCACCAACGTGTTCGGCGAGCCGGGATCGGTGACGATGCGACGAGCGGTCCTCGAGGAGGCCGGCGGCTGGGATGCCCGATTCCCCTACCTGATCGACCAGAAGACCTACTCCGCGGTGCTGTTCCGCGGGGACTACCTCCCGGTCGACAAGACCTTCGGCGGGTTCCGGGTCAACCAGGGTCAGTGGAGCGTCGCCCTGACGAACGAGCAGGCGGCCCAGGCGAAGGCCTACCACCACTGGTGTCGCGAGAGCGCACCCGACAGGATCAGCGCATCCGACGTCTGGATCGGCGACCGGCGGGCCGAGCTCATGGCCCTGGCGCGTCGCGCCTACTACACGGTGAACGGCAGACGGATGAGGTCGGCATGAGGACCCTCGACCGGTTGTCGCTGCGACTGGCCACCTGGCGGTGGCTGCCCTACGCGACGGCGGCGGTCCTGTCGCTCGCCGCCCTGTGGATCGGGTTCGACCTCTGGCACGTCGACTGGACGGTGCCGTTCTGGTACTCGGGCGACGCCCTCGCCGTCGCCTCCCACTTCAAGACCGTCATCGAGACCGGGTGGTTCACCTACCAGCCCGATCTCGGGGCGCCCTACGGCCAGCGGTACAACGACTACCCGCAGGCCGACAACCTCAACTTCATCGCCGCGAACCTCCTCCGCGTCTTCAGCGGGCAGTTCGGCGTGCTGATGAACGTGTACTTCGTGCTCGGCTTCCCGCTCGCCGCGCTCACCGCGGTGTGGTTCCTGCGGCGGGTGGGCGTGTCTCGGACGCTCTCGGTCGCGCTCGCGGTGGTCTACTCCCTCGCCCCGTACCACTTCATCAAGGGGGAGGGTCACCTCTTCCTCGCGCAGTACTTCGTGGTGCCGCTCGCCCTCGGGATCGTGTGGCGAGTGGCGACCGGACGCGGACTCTGGCGTCTGCGGCCCACCGGTTCCGGACCGGTGCGCGTGCTGACCCTGCGCAACGCGGCGACGCTCGGCTCGTTCGTCCTGATCGCCACGGCGTCGAGCTACTACACGGTCTTCGTGGCGCTCCTCCTGGCCGTCGCCGGCGTCTCCCGGCTCTGGCGCACCCGGCGGTGGCGACCGTTCTGGGGCGCGGCCGCGGCCGGAGGCGTCCTCGTCGTCACGATGGCGATCAACCTCCTGCCGGACCTGCTCTACCGCCTGCAGAACGGGGTGAACGACGCCGTCCTGGTGCGCAGCCCGCCCGAGGCCGAGCTCTACTCGTTCAAGCTCGCGGCTCTGCTGCTGCCCACGCCCGGTCATCGCTTCGAGCCCTTCGCCACCCTGCGGGCGCTCTACGACGCCCACTACCCGCTGCCGAGCGAGCAGCCGGTGCTCGGCATCATCGCGTCCGCCGGGCTGATCGCGCTGCTCGTCGCGGCGCTGCACCTGCTGCTGTCGGCGGGACGTCCTGGCTGGCGCACGACGCGGTCGCTGGCGCGCCGGCTGTCGATCCTCGCCGGTCTGGCGCTCACCGCCTTCCTCTTCGCTACCGTCGGCGGGTTCTCGACCTTCCTCTCCTTCGTCGACTTCCCCATCCGGTCGTGGAACCGGATGGCCATCCTCCTCGCGCTGCTCTCGCTCGCCGCGGTGGGCCTCCTGCTCGACCGCCTCGTGCGGCGGGCGGTCCTCCGCCGTCGTGCCGCGACACGGCGGTCCTCCGCGCGGCGCTGGGTCGTGGCGGTGCCGCTGGCGGTCGTGCTCGTGGTCCTGGCGACCTGGGACCAGATCCCCGCCGTGGACCAGTCGGCCAGGGCGGCCGCGGTCGCGTCGTTCGACTCCGACCAGCGGTTCGCGGAGGACGTCGAGGCCGCCGTGCCGGCCGACTGCATCGTCTACCAGCTGCCCTACATCGCCTTCCCCGAGTCGCCGCCCGTGAACGGCATGACGGACACCGACGAGCTCCGACCGTTCCTCCACTCCGACTCCGTGCGCTGGACCGCGGGCGGCATCAAGGGCAGGCCCGAGGTCGACGAGGTGGGGTCGTGGTCGTCGCTGCCGGTGCCGGAGCTCCTCCAGAAGCTCGACGGGATCGACGCCTGCGGCGTCGTCGTCGACACGGCGGGCTACGCGGACCGCGGCGCGGACGTCCTGGGGCAGCTCCAGCAGACGACGGGAGCATCGCCGGAGAGGTCCGACGACGGCCGCTTCGTGTTCCTCTCCCTGGCCGGAGGCCCCCAGCAAGGGTGAACGTCGTCTGAGAGGGCGTGAGATGCCGCTCGGGCATCCCGGTTCATGTCGAATCCACATGATACGTTTCCGCCGTGCAACAGGACGAGCTGGGGGAGGCCGCCTACTCGGTGTCGGTGGTGATCCCCGTCTACCAGGGTGAGCGCACGCTGGCGTCGGTCGTGTCCGAGCTCGAGCCTCTCACCCACACGAGCGTCACGCCAGGGGGCATCGCCTACCGCGTCGACGAGGTGGTCCTCGTGCACGACAACGGCCCCGACCACTCCGACGTGGTGATGCGGGACCTCGCCGCCCGGCATCCGTTCGTCAGGATCGTGTGGCTCAGCCGGAACTTCGGTCAGCACGCCGCGACGATCGCGGGGCTCGCCCGCGCCACGGGCCGCTGGATCGTGACGATGGACGAGGACGGCCAGCACGACCCGGCCGCCATCCCGCTCTTCCTCGACGCCGCCGTGCAGGAGCGTGCCGGCGTCGTCTACGCCGACTTCACCAACGAGCGACCGCACGGCGCCGTGCGGTCGGTGGCGTCTCGATCGTCGAAGTCGCTGCTCGGCCGGGTCTTCGACACGCCGGATGCGCGCCTGTTCCAGAGCTACCGCCTCATCCGCGGCGACATGGCCCGTAAGCTCGCGCAGTTCGCGGCGACCGGCGTCTACCTCGACGTGGCGCTGTCCTGGGTCACCAACCGGGTGGCGACCGTCCCGACCCGGCTGCGCTCCGACGACGGCCGGGTCTCCAGCTACACGGTCGGCTCCCTCTTCGCCTACTTCTGGCGGATGGTGCTGACGAGCGGGACGCGCGGCCTGCGCCTCGTGAGCGTGCTGGGCGGTGCTCTGGCGGCGATCGGGTTCCTCCTCGCCGTGTACGTCATCGTCGCGATGATCGTCGGCGAGGGCGACTCGGTGGAGGGGTGGGGCTCGACCATGGTCGTCATGCTGATCTGCTTCGGCGCCGTCCTCGTCTCGCTCGGCGTGATCGCGGAGTACATCGGCGTCTCGCTCAGCGTCTCGATGGGCCGTCCGCTCTATCTCGTGGTGGACGACCCGGAGACCGTCATGTCCGACACCCCCTCCCCGCGGACGCTGTGACGGTGGCGGGGGGAGACTCCGGTGGGGGAGACGTCGTGTTCAGCCGGCCGTTCCGGGCGCCCGGCGAGCTGGAGAACCTCGACCGGGTCCTGCGGTCCGACCACTCGCACGGCGACGGGGTCTTCACCGCCTCCGCCACCGCGCGCCTGCGGGAGATCACGGGGGCCGGGCACGTCCTGCTGACGACGTCCTGCACGCACGCGCTCGAGATGGCGTCGATGCTCCTCGACCTCGGACCGGGAGACGAGGTCGTGCTGCCGACGTTCACCTTCCCGTCCGCCGCGACGGCGATCGTCACGCGCGGCGCGACGCCGGTCTTCGCCGACATCGACCCCCGCACCGGCAACGTCGACCCCGAGTCCGTCGCGGAGGCCGTGACCGAGCGCACCCGCGCGATCTCCGTCATGCACTACGGGGGAGTGGCCGCCGACCTCGACGCGCTGGAGGCGATCGCCCGGCCGAGGGGCATCCCGATCATCGAGGACAACGCCCACGGCCTCGGCGGCGTCTCCGGCGGACGTCGACTGGGCACGGAGGGCGCCTTCGGGGCGCAGAGCTTCCACGACACCAAGAACGTCCACTGCGGCGAGGGCGGCGCCCTCCTCATCAACGACGAGCGCTACGTCGCCCGCGCGGAGATCATCCGCGAGAAGGGAACCGACCGCTCGCGCTTCCTCCGGGGCGCCGTCGACAAGTACTCCTGGCAGGACGCGGGGTCCAGCTACCTCCCGAGCGAGCTCAACGCCGCCGTGCTCGACGCCCAGCTCGCCGCCTTCGACGAGATCCAGCGCAGGCGGCGCGCGGTGTGGGACGCCTACGCGGCAGGGCTCGCCGACTGGGCGGGGGAGCACGGCGTCGACACGATGTCGGCCGCGCCGGGTCTCGAGCACTCCGCTCACCTCTACTACCTGCTGCTGCCCGAGCACGAGGACCAGCAGGCGCTGATCGCGCACCTCAAGGCGCGCGGCGTGCGCGCGGCGTTCCACTACATCCCGCTCGACAGCGCACCCGCGGGGCTCCGCTACGGCAGGAGGGTGCGTCCCCTCGATCGGGCCGCCCGCTTCCACGACAGGCTCGTGCGCCTGCCCCTCTGGGCGGGCATGACGGATGCGGAGGTCGAGCGGGTGCTCGACGGTGTCCGCTCATTCCGCCCCCGCTAGACTGCACGGGTGCAATTCAGAGAACTGAGCATCCCGGACAGCTACGAGATCACCCCTCGGCAGTTCCCGGACGATCGTGGCGTGTTCCTCGAGTGGTACCGCTTCGACAGGCTGGCCGCCGAGATCGGACACCCCCTCGACCTCGCGCAGGCGAACACCTCGGTCTCCAAGCGCGGTGTGGTGCGCGGCATCCACTTCGCCGACATCCCGCCGAGCCAGGCCAAGTACGTCACGGCCACCCACGGCGCCGTGCTCGACTTCGTGATCGACATCCGCGTCGGATCGCCGACCTTCGGTCAGTGGGACTCGGTGCTCCTCGACGACGTCGACCGCCGCGGCATCTACCTGGCCGAGGGCCTGGGTCACGCCTTCGTCGCGCTCACCGATGACGCCACCGTCAGCTACCTGGTCTCGAGCACCTTCAACGCGGAGCGCGAGCACGGGATCAACCCGCTCGACGAGGAGGTGGGCCTGGTGTTCCCCGAGGCCGCCGGCGAGCTGCTGCTCTCTCCGAAGGACACCGACGCCCCCGGCCTCAGCGAGGCGGCGGCGTCCGGGCTCCTCCCGACCTGGGACGAGGCGCGGGCGTTCTACGACTCGCTGAGCCGCGGTGCGACGGAGGGTGGTCGCTGATGCGCGGGATCATCCTCGCCGGAGGCTCCGGCACGCGGCTCTGGCCGATCACCAAGGGCATCTCCAAGCAGCTGATGCCGATCTACGACAAGCCGATGATCTACTACCCGCTGTCGACCCTGATGATGGCGGGCATCAGCGAGATCCTCATCATCACGACGCCGGAGTACAACGAGCAGTTCAAGGCGCTCCTCGGCGACGGATCGAGCCTGGGCATCCGTCTCGAGTACGCGGTCCAGCCCTCGCCCGACGGTCTCGCGCAGGCGTTCATCATCGGTGAGGAGTTCATCGGCGACGAGTCCGTCGCCCTCGTCCTCGGCGACAACATCTTCCACGGTGTCGGTCTCGGGTCCTCGCTCCGGAACAACGAGGAGCTCACCGGCGCCCGGATCTTCGCGTACCACGTGTCGAACCCCAAGGCCTACGGCGTGGTCGAGTTCGACGACGAGTTCCGTGCGCTCTCCATCGAGGAGAAGCCGGCGCAGCCCAAGAGCAACTACGCCGTGCCCGGTCTCTACTTCTACGACAACGACGTGGTCGAGATCGCGAAGTCGATCGAGCCGAGCGCGCGCGGCGAGCTGGAGATCTCCACCGTCAACGAGCGCTACCTGGAGCGCGGCACCCTCACCGTGCAGGTGCTCGATCGCGGCACCGCGTGGCTCGACACCGGAACGTTCGAGTCGATGATGCAGGCATCCGAGTACGTGCGTGTGATCGAGGACCGTCAGGGCTTCAAGATCGGCTGCATCGAGGAGATCGCCTGGCGCGCAGGGTGGATCGACACCGCGCAGCTCGCCGAGCTCGCCGCGCCGCTGGTGAAGAGCGGCTACGGCGCGTATCTGCAGGAGCTCATCGCCGGCGAGTCGTAGCCGGTGAGCGGGATCCTCCGGCGGGCGCGCAAGGGCGCGTTCGCCGTCCGGAGGGGCGTGCGCCGCGCCGTGGGACGCCTGCGAGGCGCTCCCCGGCTGACGTGGTCCCTCCGCATCTCCGCTCCCGCCGGCCCCGCGGGGGACGTCTGGGGCGACGTCTACTACGCGGAGGACCTCGCGGCGGCTCTGCGCCGGCTCGGCCAGGAGGTCTACGTCGACCGCCTCGAGCAGCGCATCCGGCCCGTGGCCCGTCTGCGCGACGATGTCGTGCTCCAGCTCACAGGCCTCCATCGACCCGAGCTCGTTCCCGGCGCGGTCAACGTGATCTGGGTGATCAGCCATCCCGAGTGCCGTGACGTTGAGGAGCTCCGCCGCTTCGACCTCCGGTACGCCGCCTCCGGTCGCTGGGCGGCGCGGATCGCTGCCGAGGACGGCGTCGCGGTCCGGGCGCTGCCCCAGGCGACCGCGCCCGGCCGGTTCACCCCGCGGCGCTCGGGCGACGAGCTGGCGAGCGACGTCCTCTTCGTGGGGAAGACGCGACGCGTCTTCCGTCCGATCGTCCGCGACGCGGTCGCCGTCGGCGCCGACCTGACGATCTACGGCGACGGATGGGGCGACTTCATCGACCCGTCGCACGTCGCCGCCGAGTTCCTCGACAACGCCCGCGTGCCGGACGCCTACCGCGGCGCCCGCATCGTCCTGAACGACCACTGGCGCGAGATGGCCGAGGAGGGATTCCTCTCGAACCGGCTCTTCGACGCCGTCGCTGCGGGGGCGAGGGTGGTCTCCGACCCGGTCGAGTCGAAGGACGCCGACTTCGGCGGTGCCGTGCGCTTCGCTGCGACGCAGGAGGAGCTCGCCGCGCTGCTCGATCCGGCGGAGCCGGGATGGCCCGACGACGCGAGGATGCGCGAGATCGCCGCCGACGTCGCCGCTCGTCACTCCTTCGACAGGAGAGCCGAGACGCTCCTCGCCGACGTCCTCGCGGTCCGCGGTCGTCGCGGCGGGGCCTAGCGCCCCTTCAGCTTCGCGACGACCGACCCGGCCGCCCTGACGGGGGCCGACACCCGCCACGACGTGCTCGTGCGCAGCTCCCTGATCTGAGCCTGAAGGGCCTCGTTCTCGGCCGAGATCCGCCCCACCTGGCCCCGCAGGGCCGTCGCCTCCGCGGACGTCTCGGACTCGTACTGCTGCGCCCGCTCCATCTCCGCTTCGCGGTCCCGGTACGACTGGGCCAGTCGGCGGTGCAGGTCGAGCCGCTCCTCGTCGAGCTTCAGCCTCTCTCCGGCCGCGGCGAAGCGAGCGCGCAGGCGCGAGGCCTCGGTCTCGTCCGCCTCGACGAAGGGGCGCAGGGCCTCGGGGACGTCCGCCCCGACGGCGAGCACCCCCAGCCCGTGCTCGTGGTGGAACTCGAAGGAGGGGTAGGCGGCCTTGAGCTCGTCCCACACCCTCCAGACACCGAACTCGCGATCGCGCTCGGCGATGTCGTGCATGATGACCACCCCGCGGCTCGACACCTTCGGAAGCCACCGGTCGACGTCGTTCCGCACCGCTTCGTAGGTGTGCAGGCCGTCGATGTGGAGCAGGTCGATCGAGCCGGGGGAGAACTGCTCCGCGGCCTCGTCGAAGGTCGTGCGGAGCAGGTGCGTGAAGTCGCCGTAGCGCCGGGCGCAGAAGGCGCTCCAGTCGACCCAGACGTCCTCGCCGTACTCGCCCGCCTGGAAGTCGCCGGCCCAGGTGTCGACCGCGTAGCAGGTCGTCGGGAGCCCTGCGGCGATCACGGCGTCGCAGAACGACGAGAAGGAGACGCCGTTGTGCGTGCCCAGCTCGACGAGGAGGTCGGGTCGGACGGCGCCGACCAGCCAGTGGCCGAAGGGCACATGGCCGTACCAGGCGCTGGGGACGTCGACGCGCGTGGGTCGATAGAGGTCGATCTCGGCGAAAGGGTCAGCGGGGGAGCGCGCATCGATCATGGTCATCCGAGTTTAGGTGTTCCGACGGCGTGGCCGCAGGTGGCGGAGGACGGTGGTCGCCAGGGCCCTCAGGCGGCGTTCGCCGCGGACGGAGGGCCAGGAGGACAGCGTCGCGATCTCCTGGCGCACGAGGCTCAGGTCGTCCTCCTGCGTGTCGCGCTCGGTGGTGAGCCGGTCGACCTCCTCGCCGAGCTCGGCGGCGTCCGCTCGGGCGGCGGTGAGGGCGTGCTCGAGTGACTCGACCTCCTCCTCGCGCCGGGTGATCTCGTGCTGCAGCTCGGCGATGCTGTCCGCGTGGAGGGCGGCCGTGGTCGAGGAGGCGATGGCGGACCAGCGCTCCCGGGCGGCCCAGGTGAGCATGGGGCGCGGCCGCGGACTCTGCCGGGCGCGCGCGACGGCGACGTCGACGAGGTCCTCCGCCTGCTCCGCTCGGAGGGAGGTGGTGTGAGCCGACCGGACCCGCTCCTGGAGTCGTGCCGACAGGGCGGCGTACGTCGCCGGATCCGCGTGGAGACCCTCGATCGTGGCGATCAGGTCCGCCGAGTCCCGGTACGTCGGGACCTCCTCGAGCCCGAGGGCGTCGAGGCCGAGGCTCTCGTTGGTGATCGGGATGCTGCCCGCAGCGATCGACTCGAAGAGCCGGCTGTTGTGGCAGCCGTACACCCGCGCCTGAGCGATCACGTCGTCGAGGACGAACCACGACCGACGGTACGCGTCGGGCAGGGAGAAGTAGCTCACCGCTCCCCGGTGGTCCGCCGCCGGCGGCGCGGTGTCGGGGTCCCCGACCCCGAACATCGTGGTGGGCACGGACTCGGACACGGAGTGGAGGACGGTGTCGAGCTGCCGAGGAGACCCCCAGCCGTTGGCCGTCGTCAGGAGGAGGGCCTCACGGTCGACGGGTGACGGGGAGGGGGAGAAGAGGTCGGCGTCGACCGAGATCGGCACGACGGCGACCTCGTCGCCGTACGGCACGGCAAGCGTCGAGGCGGCCGCGGGGGAGGAGGCCCAGACGCCGTCGTACTCGCTCAGGTACGGCAGCTCGGACCAGGCGTCGATCCAGTTCCGCGCCCACGCGATCGCGGCCGTCGTCGGGGCGAGGAGGCCCGGCACGAAGCTCTCGAGCATGACGATGACGGCGTCGACGTCATCCGGCGTCCGCCGGCCCCAGTCCGACATCGGATGCAGGGCGACGCCCCACCCTCGGGCCGCCAGGGCCCGCGAGAGCCCCAGGGCGACGTACACGTCGCCCTTGCCCTCGTCGAGGTCCGCCGTGGACACGGCGAACAGGAGCCGGCCGCGAGGTCCGGCGCGATGGTCTCCGCGAGCGAGCGCGTCATACTCGTCTCGGAGGGCTCTCTCGATCTCGGGTGCGCGTTCGAATGCGATGGGTGCCTCCGGGTGAGATTCGGGTTCTGGACCAACGAGGCATCGTCAGAACGTCCAGTCTACCCGTCGCCGCGGCGGCTCCTCCGGGTCGCGCTCACCCTCCGGATGTCGAGGCCGAGGCCGAGCACGGCGCGCAGCGGCCACAGGAGGCGACCGGGGTACCTCCGGGTGAGGAACGTCTTGGCGCTGTCGTGGTGCGCGCGAAGCATCATCTCGGACGACTCGGCCGTCGAGTGGGCGCCCGTGTGCGTGACGACGGCACGTGGAGCGTAGACGTTGCGGTAGCCCAGCCGGCCGAGGCGGAAGCCGAGGTCGACGTCCTCGAAGTACATGAAGTAGGCCTGGTCGAACCCGCCCAGCTCGTCGAAGACCGACCGCCTCACGAGGAGGCAGGCTCCGGAGAGCCATCCGGCGTCGCGTTCGGTGGGGACCGACTCGTGCTGGCGGTACGCGGCGGTCCACGGATTGCCCGGCCAGATCCGCGAGAAGAGCGCGTGTCCGGCACCGTTCACCACCGACGGGATGGCCCGGGCCGACGGGTACACGGTGCCGTCGGCCTCCAGGATGCGCGGACCGGCGGCCCCGATCGAGTCGTCGGAGGCGAGTGCGGCGGTGAGGCGGACGATGCTCGCGGGTCCGAGCACGACGTCGGGGTTGCTGATGAGCACGGCGTCGACCCCGGGATCGAGCGTGCGGACGACGGCGTTCACGGCGGAGCCGTATCCCGGGTTGCCGGCGATGGCGGTGTACGACGCGGCGTGACGGGCGGCGACGTCGCGGACGGCGCCCGCCTGACCCGACTCGGGGTGGTTGTCGGCCACGTGCGTCTCGACGCGCACCGCCGGGCCCTCGGCCGTCTCGTCGGCCGGCCGCGATGCGGCGTCGATCGATCCCAGGAACGACTCGAGCTCCTTGACGGAGTCGTAGCTCACCGTCACGACGGCCACCCGCCAGGGATCCGTCCGATCGGTCGCGCTCATGGTGTCACCCCCGCGTCAGCGTAGGCCCGCAGGTGCTCGCGAGCGCAGGCCTCCCAGGTGAACTCCGCCGCGCGGAGCACCGCGGCCGATCGCAGCCGCTCGGTCATCGCGGGATCGTCGAGCATGTCGGCCAGGGCGGCGGTCAGCGAGGCCTCGTCGGGCTCGGAGTACACGACGGCGTCGCCGCCGACCTCGGGGATGGAGAGCCGCGGTGTCGTCAGGACGGCCGATCCGCAGGCCATCGCCTCCAGGACGGGGAGGCCGAACCCCTCGCCGAGGCTCGGGTACGCGACGAGCGCTGCGGAGCCGAGGAAGGCGGGGAGGTCGTCGATCGGCAGGTAGCCGAGCTCGCGCACGCCCTCGGGGCGCGTGTCGAGGAGCGAGGCCGCCTCCGCATCCCACCCGCGGGCGCCGGAGAGCGCGAGGACGGGCGTGGTCCGGCCCTCCGCGGCGCGCGTCCGCGTGAGGGTGCGGTGGGCCCGGATGAGGGCGGGCACGTTCTTCCGCGGCTCGATCGTGCCGAGGAAGGCGATCCAGCCGCGCTCGAGAGGCAGATCGTTCTGCGCGCCGAACCGCTCCCCGGCCTCGGGCGCGGGTGGGCGGAAGACGTCGGCGTCGATCGCCAGATACGCGACGACCGCGGACCCCCTGATGCGGCCGACGTGCTCTCGCAGCGCCTCGATGGTCGCGCGGCTCGGCGACACGATCGCGCGGGCGCGGCGGAGCGCCAGCCGGGTCCACGTGGTGAAGAAGAGCCTCTTGAGGCGGGAGTGCACGGCGGGATCGGTGAAGAACGTGGCGTCGTGGACGGTCACGACCGAGGCCCCGCGGCGCAGCAGCGGGAAGGTGTAGTGCGGGGAGTGGACGACCCGGGCCCCGAGCCTCCTGGCCAGACGCGGGAGCCCGACCTGTTCCCAGATCAGACGGGCGGGTCTAGCGTCGACGGCCTTGGGTGCGAGCACGTACCGGTGGCTCGGAGCCGCGGATCTCAGCGACTCGACGTCCCGCTCCTTCGTCACGACCGTGATCGAGTGTCCGAGCCTGTCGAGCCCCGAGAGCAGCCCCACGATGTACCGGGCCACGCCGCCGCGGTTCGGGGGGAGGGACGTGGCGTCGAGGAGGATGGGCAACGCCCCGTCCGACCCGGTCGTCCCTCGTGCACTCGTCATCGGCTCTTCAGCCTAGTCGGTGGCGTCCCGGCGGGCGGCTTGGCGCGGTCGGGGACCAGCCACTGCGCCACCGCAGCGCGGCTCACCGTCGCCGAACGGTCGACCCTCCGCCTCGCCGCCCAGGCGCCGGGGAGGGCCCGGACGGCCGCGGACAGGGACCGCCGCCGCCGACGTGCCTCGGCCGAACGCGGTGACCGGAGGGTGGCGGCCGCCGCCTTGGCGGTGGTGCGCACGAGCGCCGTCGCCCAGACGCGGAGCGGTGCATGCCGGACGGCGACGACCACGCGGTTGCGCTCGTTCCAGAACCGGAACAGCTCGGATCCCGTCCCGCTCGACGCCGCGTGGGCGTGACGGGACTCGGCATCCGCCGCGTAGGTGATGCGCCAACCTCGCCGGCGCAGACGCCAGGAGAGCTCGGTGTCCTCGTAGTACATGAAGAGGGACTCCAGGAACAGGCCGACCTCGTCGAGGGCCGCGCCGCGGATCGCCGCGCCGCCCCCGGAGAACCCGAACACGTCGTCGGAGCCGCGCGCGTCCGACGCCGGCGTGAGCCAGTCGCGATCCCGCCCGTTCCCGCTCGCGGTGACCTCGTTGCCCGTGCTGTTGACGAGGACCGCGCCGGCGGCATCGGGCGCCCATCGGGTGCCGGCCGCGTCGACCACCGTCCGCGGTGTGTCCGGCGCTGATGCGGGCACGGGGGAGTAGGGGTCGGCGAGCAGGATCCGCGCCGTCACCGCACCGACGTCCGGCTCACGGAGGCCGCGGAGGAGAGCCGCGACGAACCCCGGGTCGGCGACCGCGTCGTTGTTGAGCAGGACGTACGCATCGGCGGGATGGGACCGGATGGCCGAGTTGACTGCGGCGCCGAAGCCGCGGTTCGTCTCGTTGGCCACGTGCGCGGCCGAGGGGTGCCGTGCCTGCAGGGTCTCCGCCGAGCCGTCGCCGGACCCGTTGTCGACCACGACGATGCCGAAGTCCACGCCATCCAGGCCCGTCTGACGCTCCAGCGACGCCACGGCGGCCGAGGTGAGGTCGGGCCGGCGCCAGTTGACGACGACGGCTCGGACGCGGAGGCCCTCCACCCGCTCAGCCGAGATCGGCGAACCGCGGGATCGAGTGGACGGCGCCGACGGACAGCTCGTCGTGCGGCACCTCGAAGCTGGCGGCCTGCGGCAGCTCGTGGAGGTGTCGTCGGTCCAGGTCGACCAGGGTCGCGTTGACGAAGTACTTCCCGGAGCCGAAGTTGACGTCGGTGAGGGTGAACTCGACCGTGCGGCGTCGACCCAGCGGCGACAGCTGCGCGTCGAGGCGGGCGCTGCCCGTGCCGTACGCGACCTGCCCCATGACGTTGTCGATCTGCAGCTCGACCGCCCAGCCCCTGAGCTCCTCGCCCTCGTTCTCGAGGGTGACGGAGACGATGAGGTCGTCCCCGGGCTGGACCGCCTCGCCCGGGTCGCGGCCCTCGGCGCGGACGCTCACCTCGGCGACCCGCGCGGACTCGCCGGGGACGGGGGTGCCCCCGTGGGCGGCCTCCTCGGACTGCCGGCGCTCCTCGAGCAGCTCGCGGAAGTCGCGCACCGCGACGTACGGCGCGCCGTCGTACACCACGCCGCCCTTGCTGAGCAGGACGGCCCGGTCGCAGAGGTCGGTGACCTGGCCGAGTGCGTGGGTGACGAGGACGATCGTGCGTCCCTCTGCCTGGAAGGAGCGGATCTTGTCGAGGCACTTCCGCTGGAAGGCCTCGTCGCCGACCGCGAGCACCTCGTCGACCAGGAGCAGGTCCGGGTCGACGTGCACGGCGACGGCGAACGCGAGCCGGACGTACATGCCGCTGGAGTAGAACTTCACCTGGGTGTCGATGAAGTCGCGGATGCCCGAGAAGTCGACGATGTCGTCGAAGTAGAGGTCGGTCTGCTTCTTCGTCAGCCCGAGGATCGAGGCGTTCAGGTAGACGTTCTCGCGCCCCGTGAGGTCCTGGTGGAAGCCCGCTCCGAGCTCGAGGAGGGCGGCCAGGCGACCCCGCCGGCGCACCGTCCCGGAGGTCGGCTGGATGATGCCGCCGATCGTCTTCAGCAGGGTGCTCTTGCCCGAGCCGTTCGAGCCGATGAGCCCGATCGTCGATCCCGAGTCGATCTCGAGCGAGACGTTGCGGAGGGCCCAGAAGTCCTCCTTGAACTTCTGGGAGCGGCCCCAGTTGAGCAGACGCTCCTTGAGGCTCTTCTCCTTCCGGATGACGAACCGCTTCGAGACGTCGTTCACCTGGACGACGGGGACGTGTGAGACCACGATCAGAGCTCCTGGGCGAAGTCGCCCTGCAGTCGATGGAAGATGCGCTGAGCGCCGAACAGCAGCACGACGCCGACGGCGGCGGCGATCAGCATGCGGACGCCGAGCTGGGGGAGGGAGAAGCTGCCGCCCGGATCGGCCCAGATGGCCTCCTGGAAGCCGAGCACGGCAAGCGTGACGGGGTTGTCGATGTAGATCTCGGTCAGCCAGCCGGGAAGCGAGGTCGACGCCTGCTGCCAGGTGTAGAGGATCGGGGAGCCCCACATCATCAGCAGGAGCACCACCTCGACGAGGTACTGGACGTCGCGCAGGTAGACGTTGAGCGCGGCCAGCAGGATCCCGATCGCGGTGCCGTAGAGGAGCACCAGGACGATCGACCCCACACCGTAGAGCAGATGCGGGCCGAACGACAGCGTGCCGAACGCGAGGGCGGCGATCAGCAGGATGACGAACTGGATGACGAAGTTGAACAGGGCCGAGCCGACGGCCGCGAGCGGGAAGATCTCGCGCGGCAGGTAGACCTTCTTGACCAGTCCGGCGTTCGCGATGATCGACCCGGTGCCGCCGCCGACGATCTCGCTGAAGAGCGTGTAGATCGTCAGGCCGCCGAAGATGTAGACCGCGAAGTCCGGGATCCCGCGGGCGGCGCCGAGGAACTGGCCGATGACGAGCCAGTAGATGAGCAGCTGGGTGAGCGGCTTGATCAGGCTCCACACGAACCCGAGCGCGCTGTCCTTGTACCGCGCCTTCAGCTCGCGCCGCGTGAGCAGGCCGAGCAGGCGGCGGTGGTCCCAGATCTCGCGGATCGATGACGCGCTCGCGGCGACTCCCGACGATGCTCCGGCATCCTGCCAGGGGGTCTCGGCGAGGCGTGCGGCCCGGGCGTCGGATGTCTCGAGCAGGTCCGTCACGATGCGACCTCCTGGGGCTCAAGTGCGACCGACAGGGGCGTCGGCGGGTTCGAGGATACAGCACAAAGGCTGAGCCCCCGCCGGAGCGCGCTCACCCTCGCGAGGCCCGCCGGTGCGTGATCCTGGACTGGACCTTGCCGGCGAGAGAGCTGATCCCGCCGGTGGTGAGGTAGTGCCTGGCCAGGGCCAGATCCCGGCTCAGGCCGTGCCTGCGGGCCGAGATCGCCTGGAAGCGCTCCTCCGGGGTCCGGGCCGCCCCCCGCCTGGCTCCCGGGAGATCCGGGAGTCCCGCTCGGAACGCGAGGTCGGGCGCGCGCCGGGGCTCGCGGCAGAACTCCACGAGCGGGCGCAGGGTCCTCTCCCAGGTGAACCGCTCCCGCACCCGGGCGACCGCGGCGCGGGCGTCGGCCGCCTTCCCCTCGTCGTAGAGCACGGACTCGAGCGCTGCGGCGAGGGCCTCGACGTCGCGGGAGGGCACGGCCGCACCGAGTCCCTCCTGCTCGATGAGGTCGGCGAAGCCGTCCCCGCGGGTGGCGACGATCGGGAGGCCTGCCCAGAGGTAGTCGAGGATGCGGGTGCGGAACGAGAAGGTGGTCTCGATGTGCTCGTAGTGGGTGCTTACCCCGAGGTCGGCCTCGAGCAGGTAGTTCTGCCGGTCGTTCAGCGCCACCCAGCTGTCGTTGAAGAAGACGTGGCGGTCGGTCAGGCCGAGCTCCGCGGCGAGGCGACGTGTGCTCGAGACGATCGCCATCTCGGGCACGTCGGGGTTCGGGTGGGCGACCCCCATGAAGAACAGCCTGATGTCGGGATGACGTTCCGCGACGACGCCGATCGCCCTGACGAGCGTGCGGGTGTCGAACCAGTTGTAGATGCCGCCGCCCCAGATGACGACCTTGTCGTCCTCGCCGATGCCGTCCACGACACCGCGGAGGGCGCGCCGGGTGTGCTCGGGCGGGGTGGAGTCCATGCCGAACGGGGCGATGGCGATGAGCTCCTCGAGGGTGTCGTCGGCGGAGTACGTGGCCGGGTTGATCCGGCCCAGCGCCGCCAGCTGGCCGAGCCAGAACAGCCGCTGGCGCTCCGAGGCGCAGAGGAAGAAGTCGCCGCGGGCCAGCTGCTGGTTGAGGACGTCGGTGGCGGAGCGCACCTGGGCGCTCCAGCGCTCGCCGCCGAACTCCCGGCCCTGCTCGAGCTGCTCGAGGTGCATCGGGTCGTAGAGGTCGGCGACGATGACCTTCTCCGACTGCTGGAGGGTCTCGTAGTGGTGCAGCGCGTAGCCCTGGAAGAAGATCACGTCCGCCCACTGCTCGTGCACCCGCATCTGGCGCTCGTTCTGCAGGTCGACGTGCGCGACCTCGAACGCGTCCGACGCGCGGTTCGCGGCGTTCCAGGTGAGCAGGCGCACATCGTTCTCGGCGCTGAGGGCCTCGCACACCTTCCAGGCCCGCAGGCCCGGACCCGCCATCTTCTCGCCGAGGGCGTCACCGGTGATGACGAGCACCCGCCGGCGGGCGGGAGCCTCCTCGATCCCGAACACGTCCACGATCGAGCGGAAGCCCTCGAGGTACTCCGAGTCGGGCAGGAGCGGGTGGATCATGGAGCCGAAGAGCCGGAAGAGCTCGCCGTCCGTCCGCCGCCGCTCCTGCTGGATGCGCGCGCGATCGGCGTCGAGCCCGGGGAGGTCGGCGACGAAGCGGTCCAGGGCGTAGAGCCCGGCCAGGGTCTCCTTGGGCACCTCGGTGGAGGCCGACGACTCGTCGGCGGCGTCGCTGTAGCTCCGGATGTCGAGGGAGGTCGAGTCGAGGCCGCCCTTCGCCACCGAGCGCCGGGCCAGCAGGGCCATCGCGCCGGGGAGGAAGCGGGCGAGGTTCTCGTCCGAGAGGTTCTTGTACAGCGTCGCGAGGGCGTTCTTCTCGAGGAGGTAGGTCTCGCGATAGGCGCCGAACGAGCCCATCGAGGCGTGGTGCCGGTGGAACACGGTCGAGGACGGGACGAACCGGACCCGGAACCCCATGAGGTTGAGGCGCCACCCGAGGTCGACGTCCTCGAAGAACATGAAGTAGCGCTCGTCGAACCCGCCCGCCTCGCGGAAGGCCTCGGAGCGGACCAGGAGCGCGGAGCCGGTGCCGTAGAGCACGTCGCGTTCCCGGTCGAAGCGGGCGTCGTCCGGCTCGGACTCGTGCTCCTTGTAGCCCATCCCGAACCAGGTCAGGCCCCCGCCCACGAAGTCGACCGTCTCGCCGTTCCAGTCGAGGACCTTGCTGGCGACGGCGGCGATGTCGGACGAGGAGCGGAACGCGGTCGCGGCCGCGGTGAGCCAGGCCGCGTCGGGGCGCGCATCGCTGTTGAGGAAGGCCAGGATGCTCCCGCTCGCGGCGCCGGCGCCGAGGTTGGACCCTCCCGCGAAGCCGAGGTTCACCTCGGAGACGATGAGTCGGACGTCGTCGCGCCCCGCGAACGCGGCCCGGAGGACGGACTCGCTGTCGTCGCCCGAGCCGTTCTCGACGACGACGATCTCGAGCCGGTCCCGGGGCCAGTCCAGACCGTCGAGCCCTCGCACGCACTCGAGCACGTCCGACGCGCCTCGATAGTTGACGATGATGACCGAGACGACCTCGGGGATGTCCGGATCCACGCTCTTCCTCACTGTCGGCCGCCGTCGGGCGGGCACCGGCTCAGCCTATCGCCGGTGGGTCTGCGGGCTTCTGGAGCACGGCTTCCTAGTATCGGAACCATGATGCGCCGTGACCCGCTGATCCGCTCCGCCCGTTCGGGCCTCGTCGTCGCCGCGACCGCGACGGCGCTCGCGCTCGGCCTCTCCGGCTGCGTCGACCCCGGGCCGGCGTCGCCCTCGACCGGTACCGCGACGTCCACGCCGTCCGCCACGTCGTCGCCCACGTCCTCTCCCAGGCCCACGGCACCCTCGACCTCGCCGGCCCCGGGCTCGCCCACCGCGTCTCCGAGCCCGTCGTCGACCCCTCAGCCGAGCACGGTGACGGTCCAGATCCTCAACACGCAGTACGACGGCGGCTCCGGCCAGATCCGCGTGGCGGGGATGGTCACCGATCTCGTCAGCAGCACCGGGATGTGCGTGGCGACGGCCAGCCAGGGCAGCACCACCGTCGATGCCCAGGTGGCGGGGCAGGCGGACGCAACGGTCACCTACTGCGCGGATCTCGCCGTCACTCTGCCGGCCGGGGCGACGGGCACCTGGGACCTGGCGCTCGGCTTCGTCGACGCCGATCACCAGGGGGTGGCCACGACGACCGTGCTCGTCGGTTGACCCGTCGCGCCGGGCCGTTCGTCCGTTCGCCCCAGCGCGCCCCTGTACTATGTCTGGGTTTCCCTCTGCACGTCGACGGAGGGCGATCGAGGGGTGTACGAGTGATTCGAGGCGACGGATGAGCGAGTCGGGGTCCGCTGAGCAACAGCTGGCCGAGCTGCGACGCGAGCTCACCGCTCTCCGTTCGCAGCTCGCGCGGGCGAACGCCGAGACCGAGGAGCTCCGGCAGCGGCTCAAGGGCAGCAGGGGCGAGGCCGCGCGCTTCGCCGCGCAGACCCAGTCGATGCGCCGCTCCCTCTCGTGGCGGATCACCCGACCGCTGAGGATGTGGCGCCGCAAGGGGCTCAACGGCGGTTGGACCTGATGGCGGCGCCCACCGTCCTCGAGCGCGTCCTCCCCGTGGCGCGCCTCGAGGGGTCGAGGACCGCGCTCGCGGCCTCCGACCGGTACGCCGTCGTGGCGAGCTGGGGCCCGGGCCCGCGTGTCTCGCGGTCGCTGGCGGAGATGGTCGTCGCCCTCGAGACGCAGGGCTACTCCGTGGTCGTCGTCCGGGCGAGCGAGGACGACTCGCCGCTCGACTGGTCGGGCCTGCCGGAGAACGACGCCCTCGTCGTGCGCAAGCCCAACATCGGCTACGACTTCGGATCCTGGGCGACCGCCTTCGAGCTCTTCCCCGAGATCAGGCGAGCGCCCTACGTGCTGATCACCAACGACAGCCTGGTCGGTCCGTTCGCCTCGATCGAGCCCCTGGTGCGCGACTTCGAGGACAGCTTCTACGACGTCTGGGGCTCGACCTGGACCACCCAGTTCATGCCGCACCTCCAGAGCTTCTTCGTGGGCTTCCGCGGCGGCATCCTCGAGGACCACGTCCTGCGCAAGTTCTGGCACGACCTCCCCGACCAGACGGTGAAGTCCAAGATCATCCACATGTACGAGCTCGGCCTGAACCGTCTCCTGCAGGGTGAGGGCTACGTGACGGGCGCCTGGCTCGACTACAACCTCGTCGTGCGCTACTCGCAGAACCCCGTGATCCTGGGCTGGCGGCGGATGGTCGAGCTCGGCTTCCCGTTCGTCAAGCGCGAGCTGCTCCGCGATCCCTCGATCGTCGGCGACGGACGCGACGTGCCCGACGTGATCCAGCGCACCTATGGTGTCGACCCTCGGGAGTGGATGTGAAGCGGGCCGTTCGACGACAGGTCGAGAGTGGGACAGGGACATGAGAAGGTACACGATCGGCGGTGCGAAGCGCCGCAGCGGACGACTGCTGAAGCGGATCGGCGAGAGGCTGGCGGAGACCCCGAAGCCGAAGGAGCCGGGGACCTTCCCGGCCGACTTCGGGCGCTGGGCCGCGGGCCGCAACGGCCGCTTGCGCGCCCTGTACCCGGGCGGGTGGAAGAAGCTCATCGATCGGACGCCTACCGGCGCCCGGGTCGGCGTGGTGGTCCACGTGTACTACACCGACCTGCTGCCGGGCATCGTGGAGTCGCTCGCCGCGATTCCCGTGCCCTTCGACCTGCTCGTCACCAACGCCTCCGGTGAGCCGGTGGAGATCGATCCGGACCTCCTGCCGCGCGCGGCACGCATCCAGATCCTGCCCATCGAGAACCACGGCCGCGACATCCTGCCGCTCGTCTCGCTCGCGAACGCGGGCCTGCTCGACCCCTACGAGCTCGTGTTCAAGGTCCACACGAAGAAGAGCGAGTGGCGACAGGCCCACGGCGAGCTCGAGGGCTCGGGGGACCAGTGGCGGGAGGCGTTCTTCGAGGAGCTGATCGGATCGGCGTCCGTCGTCGAGCGGGTGCTCGGGGAGTTCGCCTCCGATCCGTCGCTCGGCATCCTGACCTCCGACGGCAACGTCCTGGGGCCGGAGTTCTGGGGCGGCGACGTCGACATCGTCGGCTCGCTGCTGCGTCGCATCCAGCTCGACCTCGAGCTCGACGACCTGCGGTTCGCCGCCGGCTCGATCTACTGGATCCGCGGCTTCCTGCTGCAGGCGCTCCGGTCGTTCGAGCTCAGCGCCGACGACTTCGAGCCCGAGCAGGGTCAGGTCGACGGCACGACGGCGCACGGCGTCGAGCGCGTGCTCGGCCTGACGGCGATCGAGGCGGGGTACGACATCAGGACGGCGTCCGAGCTGTCCGCCGAGATCGACCAGGAGGCCTGGCGGCACTACGAGGTCGAGGCGACCCGTGGCCCTCGCGCCCGTGTCATCCCCTTCTACCTCCCGCAGTTCCACACGTTCCCCGAGAACGACGAGTGGTGGGAGAAGGGCTTCACCGAGTGGTCGAACGTGGCGGCGGCCCGCCCGCTGTACCACGGCCACGTGCAGCCGTTCCTGCCCAGCGAGCTCGGGTTCTACGACCTCCGGACGCCGGGCGTCCGCGATGCGCAGTACGAGCTGGCGACCTCGATGGGCATCGAGGGCTTCATGTACTACTACTACTGGTTCGCGGGCAAGAAGCTGATGGACCTCCCCATCGAGGATCTCGCCGCGAGCGACCGCGATCAGCCGTTCTGCATCATGTGGGCCAACGAGAACTGGACCAGGCGCTGGGACGGCAGCGAGAGCAACGTGCTCATCGCCCAGGACTACGACCGCGTCCCGGCCGAGCAGTTCATCCACGACGTCATGCACCTGCTCCTCGACGAGCGGTACATCCGCGTCGACGGCAAGCCCGTCCTGGCGGTGTACCGGATCACCCAGCTCCCCGAGCACCGGTCGGTCGTCGACTACTGGAGGGCCGAGGCCGTCAAGGCGGGGCTGCCGGGCCTGACGCTCCTCACGGTCGACGTCGGCGCCAGCATGCAGGGCATCGTGGGGCGCCCGGCGGACCAGGGCCTCGACGGCTACCTGGAGTTCGCCCCGCACAACAAGCTCTGGGCGGGGCTGCCTCGCGACGTGTTCGGGTTCGACGAGCGCTTCGAGGGCAACTTCCTGAGCTATGCCGCCATGGCCGAGGACGCCGAGCAGACGCTGCTCCGCGACGGGGCCGAGGCCGATCGGTATCCCGGTGTGATGGTCAACTTCGACAACACCGCTCGGCGTCAGTGGCAGCCCGACATGTGGTGGGGAGCGAACCCCTACACGTTCCGCCGATGGCTGTCGGCGGCGGTGGGAGCCGTGGCCGACCGCGATCCCGACCAGCGGGTGGTCTTCGTCAACGCCTGGAACGAGTGGGCGGAGGGGGCCGTGCTCGAGCCCTCGCAGCGGTTCGGACGGAGCTACCTGCTCGCGGTCCGCGACGTGCTGGTCCGCTGAACGGAGGACACGCGCGGCACTGCGACCCCGCCCACGAGCCCGTCTTCCCTAATATGGAGCGAACGAGCCTCGACAGATGCCGCGGACGGCGATAGTCCCGGGACGGCTCGTCCGACCGAATGGGGACACCATGGCTGACGGCCGGCGGACTCGCGGAGTGCTCGCGATGCTCATCAGCGTCGTGATCGCGGCAGCTGGGCTGGCGGTGGTCATGCCGATCGCTGCGGAGCCCGCCTCGGCCGCGAACGCGGCGGACTTCGACCCCGGCAACATCATCAGCGACGAGAACTTCTTCAACGGCGACGCGATGAGCGCCCAGGCCGTGCAGTCGTTCCTCAACGGGCAGGTGTCGTCGTGCCGGTCCGGATACACCTGTCTGAAGGACTACTCCCAGTCGACCTGGACGCGTCCCGCCGACGCGATGTGCGGGCAGTACACGGGCGCGGGGAACGAGTCGTCGGCGACGATCATCTACAAGGTCGGCAAGGCGTGCGGGGTCAGCCAGGCCGTGCTGATCGTGCTGCTCGAGAAGGAGCAGTCGCTCATCACCGACACCTGGCCGAGCGCCCGGCAGTACCAGGCCGCGACCGGGTTCGCCTGCCCCGACACCGCCCCGTGCGATGCGGAGTACTCGGGCTTCTACAACCAGGTGTACAAGGCCGCCTGGCAGTACAAGCGGTACACGAACCCGGCCGGGACGAGCGCCTTCTTCACCTGGTTCCCGGTCGGCCGCACCTCCAACATCCTGTACAACCCGAACGCGGCCTGCGGCTCCGGCCCCGTCCTCATCAAGAACAAGGCCACGGCGGGGCTGTACTACTACACGCCCTACCAGCCCAACGCCACGGCGATGTCGAACGTGTACGGCGGCCAGACCGACGGCTGCTCCTCCTACGGCAACCGCAACTTCTGGCGGCTCTACACCGACTGGTTCGGCGACCCCCGGTCGAGCAACAACAAGTACGGCTCCTACGACAACGCGTACCCCGTCGCGGGCGGGGTGCAGGTGACCGGCTGGGCGGTCGACTCCGCGACCGACGCGACCCAGACCCTCAACGTCTCGATCGACGGCAACCTCGCTGCGACGATCACGGCCGACTACCGCCTCGACTGGATCTCGGCGATGTTCCCCGGCAAGAGCGCCAATCACGGGTTCACCTCGATCCTCGGCGCGAGCCCCGGCAGGCACACCGTCTGCGTCGTCAAGCAGGGTGGCATCGACCTGGGCTGCAAGGTGGTGACGGTCCCGTCGAACGCCAGGGCCGCCGGCTACCTCGACGTGGCGGAGGGGACGCCGCGGGGGATCCACATCTCGGGCTGGGCCGTCAACAAGACCTCGTCCGCTCCCGTCTACCTCTGGGTGAGCGTCAAGGACGGCGCGGGCGGTCCTCAGCCGGTGAACATCGACCTGCCCTGGACCGGGCAGGCGTACCCCGGCACCGGCACCACCCACGGGTTCGACCTGACCATCCCGGCCGACCCCGGCATCCGCGAGGTCTGCGTCTACGGCGTCGACTCGATCCTGCTCGCCTGCAAGGTCGTGACGGTGCCGCCCTACGAGGCGGGCAAGGTCGAGAGCGCCACGGGCATCGTGGGAGGCATCACCGTCAAGGGGTACAGCCTCGACCAGCGCAAGAGCGAGTCCACCTACGTCTGGATCACCGTCGACGGCAACGGGGGACCGTACGCGGCCAACCAGCCCTCCGACACCGCGGCCGCGGCCTATCCGGGACTGGGCAAGAACCACGGCTTCTCCGCCACCCTGCCCGCATCCCCTGGCGACCACCGGGTCTGCGTCATCGGGACGAGCCTGCAGACCGACTACGGCTGCCAGACCGTCACGGTCCCGCACAACGAGATCGGCTCCTTCGACACCGTCACGGCGACGATGGGCACGGTCACGGTGAGCGGCTGGTCGATGGATCGGACCAGCACCAAGTCGACGTACGTCTGGGTCTTCATCGACGGCGTCGGCGGGCCGCTCGCCGCCAACCAGCCCCTGAACTGGATCGACGGGATGTTCGGCAAGGGCGCCAATCACGGCTTCTCCGGCTCGTTCCGCGCCTCGGCGGGCACCCACCAGGTCTGCATCGTCGGCACGCAGGAGAACGTCTCCTACGGCTGCAAGACCGTCGACGTCCCCACGAGCGGGGCGGCCAGCCTCGACTCCGTGACCACCTCCGACCGGAAGATCACGCTCAGCGGGTGGGCGGTCGACCGTCTGTCCACGGCGACGACGTACGTCTGGGTGACGGTGGACGGCGTCGGCGGCCCGTACGCCGCCAATCGGCCGCTGGACTGGATCAACAACTACTTCCCCGGTGTCGGACCGAACCACGGGTTCCTCATCGACATCCCCGCCACGGTCGGCAACCACACGGTGTGCGTGCGGGCGACCCACGACGGCCAGGACCTGGGCTGCCGCACGGTGAACGTGCCGTCGACGGGCGCCGCGAGCATCGACTCGGTGACCGGGGTGAAGGGCGGCGTCCGCGTCCAGGGCTGGGCGGTCAACCGGGCGACGACCGAGACCACGTACGTCTGGGTGTTCGTCGACGGCGCGGGCGGACCGCTCGCGGCCGACAAGCCGCTGTCGTGGATCGACTCCTACTTCCCGGGCGTCGGACCGAACCACGGGATCGACGGGGTGATCGCGGCCTCGCCGGGATCGCACCAGGTCTGCGTCACCGCGACCTTCGACGGAGCGAACCTCGGCTGTCGGACGGTCGTCGTTCCCTGACCGCCTGCCGCCGGCTCACTTCTCGACGATGTTGTGCCAGGCCTCGCGGTACGCCTCGTCGTCGTACGGTCCGATGTGGAGGTATCCGGCGTCCACCAGCTCACCGAGCTCGCCGAGCGTGAACAGCGGCGCGTAGTTGGGCTCGGGCTCGGCCTTCTCGTCGACGAGATCGGGGTGCTCCTCCCGGATCGCCGCGGCGGCGAAGAGGACCTCCCTCGTGTGCAGCTCATTGCGCGACTGCGCATCGGCCGAGATCCGCATGCCCCACACACCCCACACGATCGACCCCGCCAGCAGAGTGGCTCCGACGGCCGCCAGGATCCGGCCCCGCAGGACGGTGTCGAGCCCGACGGCGATGAGGGGGACGAGCATGGCGAAGGCGAAGTAGATGTAGCGACTCGACCCCGACGCCTCGAAGGAGAGATTGAGGCGCGAGAAGCCGGTCAGGAGCGCGAAGACGATCCCGGCGAAGGCGAACGCGAAGGCCAGGGGCTGGTCCCGCCAGATCCTGCGGAACCTCACGAGGGCGAACACGAGGAGCGCCACGCCCAGGACGATGCCCACGTACTGCACCGGGGTGAGCGAGCTGAGCGCGACCTGGATCATGTTGAGCGCGTACAGCGGCACGGCGAGCAGCAGCTCGGAGATCGAGCGCGGTTGCCAGTCGGAGGGCATGAAGTAGATCGGGTGCGTCTTGACCCACACGTACCAGACGGAGTACACGGCGCCGGGTACGGCCACCAGGAGCGCGGCGCGCCACAGGCCGACGCGGCGGAACGCGATGATCGCGAGC
This sequence comes from Cnuibacter physcomitrellae, assembly GCF_014640535.1. Classification (NCBI taxonomy): domain Bacteria; kingdom Bacillati; phylum Actinomycetota; class Actinomycetes; order Micrococcales; family Microbacteriaceae; genus Cnuibacter; species Cnuibacter physcomitrellae. The sequence goes on along the minus strand of NZ_BMHD01000001.1, from coordinate 1,241,404 downwards.
CCCGCGATCATCGCCAGCGCGGTGCCCGCGAACATCAGGCTGACGATCGAGATGAGGCTCAAGGGCGCGAGCCATCGGAGGTAGTTCTCGCGGGTCAGCCGATCGGCGAGCAGGAGCGTGAGGGCGCCGAGCGCGATGGCGCCCACGAACCCGACCTGGAACGCCCAGAAGAGGTTCTCCGAGCCCGCACCGTAGAAGAGGAACACCGCCGCCATGAGAGTGGACAGCCACGGGCGCACGCCGAGGCGGTTCATCGCGCGCCAGAGGAGGTGCGCCAGGGCCAGGTGCGCCAGCACGGCCAGCGCGAGGTACGGCCAGTACTGATCGAGCCCGATGGTGCGGACCAGCCCCTGGGTCAGGAGCATCGGGATGGTGCTCCAGTGCCCGAGATGCGGTGTGATCCAGTCGGTCGCCCGGAGGGAGATGAAGAGCCACTCGTCGTAGAAGAACCACTGGGCCCGACCCAGGTACATGATCAGCGCGAACGCCGCACCGAGTGAGGCCAGGTGGAACAGGAGGGGCAGCCGCTTCATCCGTGCCTCCGCTGCGGGATCCGCCGCCTGCTCAGATCGTGCCGTCGGCGACGGCGTTCTCGATCCACGGGATGACCTCGTCGAGCATGGTCTCGAGCGACGTCGTCGCCTCGAAGCCCAGGAGCTCCTTGGCCTTGCTGACGTCCGGGACGCGCTTGGCGACGTCGTACTCGAAGCCGGGGTCGCTGACGAGGTTGAGCGGCACGTCGGGGCCCTTGATCTTGCGCCAGATGACCTCGGCCAGCTCCTTCACCGAGTGGCCCTCGGCGGTGGAGATGTTGAAGTCGTTGTTGAGCGCGGCGGGGTGGTCGAGCGAGAGCACGATGCCGCGCGCCAGGTCGCCGCCGTAGGTGTAGTGGCGGACCTGCTCGCCGGACCCGAGGATGTGGAGCGGGTCCTGGCCCTTGAGGACCTTCTGCACGAGGTCGGGGACCACGTGGCTCATGGCGAGCTTCACGTTGCCCGAGTCGATCTCGACGTCGCCCAGGGCGCGGCTCTCGCCGATGCCCACGCAGTTGAAGGGGCGGAGGATCGTGTAGGGCAGCTTGTACTGGTCCCACGCGGCGCGCGCGAAGTACTCGACCGCGAGCTTCTGGAAGCCGTAGGACGACAGCGGCGGCGGCACCTCGCGCTCGTCGCCCTCCTTCGACGGCCACCGGTCGGTCGACTCGAACACCATCGAGCTCGACATGTAGGTGACCTTCTCCAGGCGACCGGACTTGTGGGCGGCGATCGCGGCGTCGACGCTCGAGGCGATGATGCGCTCGTTCTGCGCCAGCAGGTCGTAGGCGTAGGTGTGGAAGTAGGAGATCCCGCCGATGAGCGCGGCGCCCGCGATGAAGTGGTCGACGTCCGCGAGGAGCTTGGTCATGAGCTCGACGTCCTGGACGTCGCCGACCACGAGCTCGTAGTTCGGGTCGTCGTCGTAGGACTTCTTCACCGGGCCGTACTTCGAGTAGTTGTCGACGCCGACGACCTGGTAGCCCTTGGCGAGCAGCTCTTCGACGATGTAGCCGCCGATGAATCCGGCGGAGCCGGTGACGAGGACCTTCTTCATGGGGTGGGTGTTCCTCTCCGTAGGGAGTGTCAGGGGTTCGTGATCGTGTCGGCGAGGGCGCGCACCTCGGGTGCGGTCAGCTTCCGGCCGAAGCCGAAACGGTACCAGCGGAGGTACTTGGGGATCCACTTCGCGAGCTTGAAGTTGGACTGCCCGAAGGTGCGGTCGAGCCAGATGGTGGGGATCTCGGCGACGGGGGCGCGGAGCCGGTGGGCCTTCGCGGTCAGCTCGAGTCCGATCTCGAAGCCGTCGCGGCTGTGGATCCCGACGCTGCGGACGAACTCGGCGTTGTACGCCTTGAACGAGTTGGTGGCGTCGCGGGTGCCGGTGTTCGTGAACAGCTGGAAGGTCAGTCCCGCCAACCGGGAGAGCAGGCTCTTGAACCGGGGGCCTCCGACCTGCTGGCCGCCCGGCATGTAGCGGGAGGCGCAGGCGACGACGACACCGCGCTCGACGAGCCGGACGAGGTCGTCGATCTGCCTCGGGTCGTCGCACCCGTCGGCCATCGTCACCACGACGGTCTCGCTCGTGGCGTGGTCGATGCCGTACCGGATGGCATGGGCGGGTCCTCGGCCGTAGTCGTTCACCGCCAGCTTCAGACGCGGCTCCGCCTCGGCGTAGGCGGTCACCACGGGGGCGGTCGTGTCGGTCGGCGAGTCGACCACCACGATCACCTCGGCGTCGACGTGGACCGCCTCGAAGATCCGGTCGAGCCCGGGGACGATGTCCTCGCCCTCGTTGTACGCCGGGATGACGATCGAGGCCCGTGGCCCCTCCCGCTCGCCGGCGTCGTCGCTCGGGCGATCGGGTCGATCCGGGGAGGTCACACCACGACCCCGTTGCCGAGGAGGTTCCAGACGTCGGCGACCGGCTTGTCGGTCGTCAGGCCGCGGTACTCCTTGTGCGGGGTGGCGACGATGAGGATGTCGGCCTTCTCCAGCACGGCATCGAGGGGGAGGAGGGTGTCGTCGATGTGCTCGGGCACGTACGGGTCGGTCCCGATGACGGCCTTGGCCCGGAACTTCAGCACGCGCCGCAGCTTGTAGGACAGGCTCGAGCGGATGTCGTCGGAGCCCGCCTTGAAGGCCATGCCGAGGATGCCGACCGTGAGGTTCTCGAGGTCGAAGCGCTTCTCGAGCTGGGTCACGATGTAGAGCGGGAGCCCCTCGTTCACGAGCATCGCGGAGTGGCCGAGCGAGAACTGGTTGTCGCTGAAGGCGGCGAGCTGCATCGCGTCCTTGAACAGGCACGGGCCGGCGGCGAAGCCGGGACCGGGCAGGTCCTTCGCGCGGGGGTAGTTGTACGTCAGGCCGGCGCGGATGCGCTCGAAGTCGAGCCCGCGGGAGTTGGCCATCATGTAGAACTGGTTGGCCGCGGCGAACTTGATGTAGCGCCACGTGTTGGTGAAGAGCTTCGCGAGCTCCGCCTCCTCGGGCTCGAGGTCGACGATCTCGTCGGTGAGCGTGCGGAACAGCGTCGAGGCGCGCTCGCGGCCGCTCTGCGTCCGGCTGGAGACGATCTGGGGGAGCGTGAACAGCTCCTCCATCGCCTTGTGCTCGGCGATGCGCTCGGGGCAGAAGGCGACCTCGGTGGCCAGGCCCTTGTCGCGCAGCATGCGCTCGACCAGAGCCGTGACGCCGGGGTAGACGGTGCTGCGGAGGATCAGCAGCTGGTCGTCGTGGAAGTAGGGGCTGCAGCTCTCGAGGGCGGCGGGGATGGCGTTCGGGTCGGGGTTCAGGTGCTCGTCGACCGGGGTGCCGATGACCACGACGACGTTCTCGGCGGTGCCCACGACCGCGGCGTCGGTCGACGCGGTGAACATGCCGTTGGCGAGGACCCGCTGCAGCACCTCCTCGGCGCCGGGCTCGCTGAAGGGCATCTCGCCCCGGAGGATGGTCTCGACCGCGGTGGCGCTCAGATCGTAGACGACGGTCTTGGATCCCCGGTCCGCGAGGGCGATCGCCAGGGGGAGACCGACATGTCCGCCCCCACCGATCACCACCACGTCGTTCTCGAAATTCGTAGGCAATTCTGCTCCTGAAGAGGAAGGACACGCCCCAGCCGACCCCCGGCCCGCGTGCTTGAACCAGCCAAGAATACATGGCGGTTATGATTCTCTTGTTTCGGCGCGGTGGGACGGCTGAGATATCTTCGGGTCGACCATGAGGATTCTTCGCCCAAGAGCTATCGTAGGGAGCGGTCGACTGGTGCAGCGAGTGAGACGGGTCTGGACCTACGCGTACGACAAGTTCATCCGGCACGCGCTGAAGTTCGGTGTCGTCGGACTCGCGGGCTACCTGATCGACGTCGGCGTCTTCAACGTGCTCCGCCTCGACTGGCTCGGCGACGGCTGGTGGTCCGACCCGCTGGGGGCGAAGTTCGTCTCCGTGACCTGCTCCACGATCGCGACCTGGTTCGGCAACCGGTACTGGACCTTCCGGGAGAACCGCCGCAAGAACGTCGTCCTCGAGTTCGTCGAGTTCACCGCCATCGCCGTGGTGGGCCTCGGCATCAGCCTCGGCTGCCTCTGGGTGTCGCACTACGTCCTGGGCTTCGACAACCTCGTGGCCGACAACATCTCGGGGAACGTGATCGGCCTCGTGCTGGCCACGCTGTTCCGGTTCCTGCTCTACCGGTACTGGGTCTTCTCGCCCAAGCGGGCCGACGGCTTCGCCGCGCTGCAGGAGAAGGAGCGGCTCGCCGCGGAGGCCGCCGTCCTCGGTCTGCCGCCCCAGACCGTCCGCGACGTCTGATCGCCCGCCGCGGCCGCCATCGGACGGTCTCGTCCCTGCTCTACGGTTAAGGCGTGCCCGCGTAAGATGTGCCCGCGCCACCCGCTCGGGTGGGTGCACCGCTCGGACGATCCGCGAGCGCACCGCTCCAGAGAACCACCGCACCGTGAGGAACCCCTGTTGCACCACCACAGAGTCCAGAAGACAGGGCGACCGCCGGGCCGCCCCCGCGGCCCTCTGAATCAGGGTCGCGCGCTGTGATCCGTGCTCTCCTCGCCCGCCTCGGGTCGTGGCGGGTGCTTCCCGCCGTCGTGCTCTCGCTGGCCAGCGTCGCCCTGGTCGCCGTCCAGGCGCCCCAGCACTCCGCGCTCTCGCTCTACGACGAGTACGTGTACTACGACTACCTGGTGAAGGTCCCCACCCAGGGGCTCGTGGTCACGGGGGAGCGCACGGGCCCCGAGGCCCGGAGCGCCATCCTCTGCCGGGGCGTGGTGAACATCACCGATCCCAAGTCGAACTGCGAGTCGTACGACATCACGGACGACAAGTACTTCCCCTACGGCGGGCGCACGGGCGCCGACATCTACACGCCGCTCTACTTCGCCGTCACCTGGGTCGCGGCGCAGCCCTTCACCTGGTTCGGGATCGGTCTGCTCGATGCCGGAAGGCTCGTGGGCATGCTGTGGCTCGCCGGGGGAGTGCTGGTGCTGTACGCGCTGCTCCGCCGGCTCGGGGTGGGGCGGCTCCTCGCGACGGGCCTCGGACTGGGCGTGGTGGCCACCCCGTCGGCGTACTGGGCCACGACCTACCTGAGCACCGACGCGCCGGCGATCCTGGTCTCGGCGGGCGCCTTCCTCCTCGGCGTCGCGGTGATGCGTCGCGAGCGCTCGCCCTGGTGGCTGCTGCCGTTCACGGTGATCGCCGTCGCCCTCAAGGTCCAGTTCATCTTCCCGGTGCTGGCGGTCGGGCTGGCGATCATCGTCATGCGCATCCTCGCGTGGCGTCGCGACCGCGACCCCGGCCTCGTCCGCTCCCTCCTCGGCGATCGCGCCGTGGTCGCCGTCGTGGTGAGCGTGGTGGCGGGGGTGATCGCCCAGGCCGTCTGGCTGGTCGTCCGGACCGTCCTGGCCAAGCCGAGCGTCGACGGGGGCTACCTGGAGGCGGAGAAGCTCAACCCGGTCAGCCTGGTGCAGAACGTCTTCCTCTTCGTCAGCAACGTCGGACTCGACCAGACCAACGTCGGCGCGATCGGGACCTTCTTCGGGTACCTGCTCACCATGGCCACGGCCACCTTCCTCGTGGTCATGATCACGCGTCTGGTGAAGGGGTCGGACGAGGAGACGTCACTGGCCTGGGGGCTCGGCGTCATCGGGCTCCTGATGGGCCCGGCGCTGCTGTTCCTGGTCTGGATGTCCTCGCGGACGATCATCGAGCTCCCGCTCCGCTACGGCATCGTCCTCCTGCCGGGGTTCGTCGCCGGCGTCGGGATGCTGGTCAGCCGTCTCCGCTGGGCGGGTCCGGCGACGGCGGTGCTCGGCGTGGCCGCCGTGCTGACGTCTATCGCCTCGTGAGCTCGTCGTCCGACGACCGCACGACGGAGACGGCGAGGCCCGCGGTGGCCACGGTGAAAAGCGTCAGCAGCACGACGGGGCCCAGCGGGGGCGCCCATCCGGGGCTGCCCAGCATCTCGCCCCAGGATCCGAGGTAGCCGACGGTGTTGCGACGCATCGCGGTCGCGAACGCCCACACGCTGCACGCGGTCCAGATCGCCGCGAACGCCCACACGACGATCGTCGTCGCCCGGCCCGACCTGCGCCCGGCGAGGAAGCGCGGCGACGTCGCGATGACGGCGGCCGCACCGACGATCAGGCACATCAGCAGGACGAGGCTGTAGCGACCCTGCCAGATGTACCCGCCCCGGGTGATGTAGAGCGCCTGCACGAAGGGCGGCAGGAAGAAGAAGGCCGCGGCCAGCACGGCCGCGAAGACCAACCGTCTTCCACGCACCCAGATCAGGACGCCGACGGCCAGCAGTCCGATCATCGCGTAGAACGCGATGTACACCAGCGGGTTGAAGATCGTGTCGAGCCAGCCGAGCACGCCGATCATCTGCCGGATCTGCGTGTAGAAGTCGCCGATGCTCTGGAGGAAGCCCTGGAGGAACGGCGTCCCCACGCCCTTGGCGGGCGGCGCGACATCGGGCCCGGTCGTCGGCGCGGTGCCGAGCGAGTTGCTGGTCAGGGTCCACCACACACTCAGCAGCGTGGCGGCCACGATCACCGCGGCGGCGACGATGACGGCGCGGCGTCGGAGGAGGGCGAGGAGGTCCCGCCACCCGAGCAGCAGCAGCGGGGCCAGCAGCAGCACGGCCATCCAGAGCGGTGAGATCGAACGGGCGTGGACGACGAGCGCCGTGGCGACGGCGACGACCGTCACCCGTCCTCTCAGCCGGGACTCGTCGGGCGAGAGGACGATCGAGAGGAGGGCGGTGAATGCCGCCAGGGCCCCGGTGAACTCGAGGGCGTTCGGGTTGACGGACGCCATGATGAAGACGGCCATCGGGGTGAGGGCGACGAGCACCGCGGTGGCGGGCAGCCGCCCGCGCCGCCAGCCGCCGACGAGGTGGATCGACAGCGCGACGAGGAACGAGCACAGGATGCCGCTCACGATGCGCATGGCGTAGAGGCCCGACTCGTCCTGAAACAGCAGACTCGGCCATCCGACGAGGGCGTAGTAGACGGGGTCGTACAGGCTCGCGGAGGAGTAGCTCGACACCATGGCGGCCGGATCGCCGGAGAACTGCGGGATGCAGTCCACGGGCTGGGTGGCGAAGAAGGCGTAGCAGGTCTGCTCGTACTCGAAGGCGACCCAGGCCGGGACCTGGAGCACGCCGCCCTTCTCGATCATCGCCGACGGCGTCAGCTCGCCGCGGGCCACCGAGGCGGCCTTGACCATGTGGGCGGGCTCGTCGGGAGAGCCGCCCGGGGGCGTGGCCAGCGCCCAGATGCTCGTCACGACGGCGAGCAGGAGCCAGGGCAGCAGCAGGGACCGCCAGAGAGGACGTCGGCGGGGGACCGTGACGTCGGGACCGGTGGTCGCCGTCATTCGCGCCGCTGCTCCTGTCTGCCCTGCTCCGGGACGTCGCGGGGGCTCTCCTGGCGGCTCCGGTACGACTCGAGTGCGTCCTCCAGCCGCTTCACACGGAGCTCCTGGAGGGCGGCCGCCTCCGTCAGCGTGCGCACCTGGCCCTCGAGCTTGGTGAGCTCACCGCTGTGCTGGATCGAGACCAGGAACAGCACGGCGATGCTGAGGAAGAAGGCGAGGTTGATCGGGACGGTGACGCCGAGGAGGCTCGCCGCCCGGTCGAGCAGGCCCGGGAACACCGCGAAGACGAGCGCCACGAGGCCGGCCAGCAGCCACCACACGGCGTGCCGCTCTCGGAGGTGGTGCCGTCGGAGGGACTCGATCACCACGGCGAGGGTGAACAGGGCGGCCACGATGCCGACGATGTAGATGGTGATGCTCATGCGGGGGCGTTCACGCTCGGTTCTGCGACGGTCGCGGACAGCGGGAGCCGCGGGCGGATCAGCGCGACGAAGAGCGCCATGCCCGCCCTGCCGAGGTACACGGCGGCCTTGTACGGGTTGTGCGACGGCACGCCACCGGCACGGGGACGCATGGCCACGGGCACCTGGGCGATGCTGAGGCCCGCGCGCTGGGCGATGACGAGGGACTCGATGGTGTCGCCGAGGTACTCCGACGGGTAGTGCACCGCGAACAGCCGCACCGCCCGGGGGCCGCTGGCGCGGAAGCCCGAGGTGGTGTCGGTGAGCCTCGTCTTCGCGATGCGGCTGAGGACGGCGGACAGCACCACCATCGCCCAGTGCCGCGGCCCGCTGACCCGGTAGTCGCCGACGCCGGCGAAGCGTGCTCCCATGACGACGTCGTGGGTCTCGAGAGCGGAGACGAGCTCGGGGATCGAGCGGGGGTCGTGCTGCCCGTCGGAGTCGACCTGGATGACCGTGTCGTATCCGTACTGCAGGGCGTACTTGAAGCCGGCGCGCATCGCTCCGCCCACGCCAAGGTTGATCGGCAGGCGGAGCACGGTGGCCCCCGCCTCCGCCGCACGACGACTGGTGGCGTCGCTCGAGCCGTCGTCGACCACGAGGACCCCGACGCCCGGGACGGTGGCGAACACCTCGCGCACGACGTCGGCGACGGCCTCCTCCTCGTTGTACGCAGGCATCACCACGAGGATTCTCGAGGGGGAGTGCGACATGCCCGCCATCCTACCGGGGGCGCCTGGAGGCCCCGGGAGTCAGGCCGCTGTGGCGACCCGCTCGACCTCCACGGGCATCCGCCCCGTGCGGCCGCGCCAGCCGTCGCGGATGCCCGCGACGATCATCCGCAGGCGGCGACCGCGGTCGGGCACGAGGACCAGGGCGATCACGAAGTGGCGCAGGTCCGCCGCGGTCTGCTGGAGCGCCCACGCCCGGCGCCCGCGGCCGTGCATCCGGTTCATGAGGATGCGATTGCGCGCGAGGTAGTAGTAGCGGAACGTGGCCGCGTGCGTGACGTGGAGCTCGCGTCCCAGCGCGCGCACGACGTGCCGGCGGCCCAGGGCGTGGCCGAGCTCGGCGAGCGGATCGAGCACCACCTCGAACCCGTGGTCGCGGACACGCAGCCAGAGGTCGGTGTCGACGCAGTCGATGAAGAGCGCCTCGGCGAAGGGGCCGACGGCCTCGAGCACGGCGACGGGGATGAGGAGGCCGGACTGGATCGGCTCGGAGCCGAGGACGAACCCGTCGCGCACCCCGGCCTCCAGCGCGGGGAGCCCCTCCACCCGGCGCGGCGCGACCAGGCCGACCCGGATCCCGGCGGCCGTCGCCGCCTGCGCGGTCGCGACGAGGGAGGCGACGTAGTCGGGCGCGACCGTGGAGTCCTGGTCGAAGGTGAGGACCCACCGCGCGTCGACGTGGGCCCGCGCCGTCCTGATCCCGGTGTTCAGCGCCGCCGCGATGCCCCGGTTCTCGTCGTGCGTCACGACGATCGCTCCGGCCTCCGCCGCGTCGTCGAACGGGGCCGTCGCGCCCGAACCGTCGTCGACGACGACGACGGCCTCCACCTGAGGCCGCAGGGCGGCGACGAGGGAGGCGAGAGAGTCGCCGTCGGGACGGTAGGCCGTGATGACGGCGACGGATCCGGGCTGCACGGCCCCATTATGCTTGGAGCCCATGAGCGCCACGACTCCGCACTGCCGGGGACCGGCCGTCTGATGACGGGCCAGGCTCAGACGATCAGCCGCCGCTCCTTCCTGGGGGTGGGCGCGGCCTCCGGCATCTCCGCGGGTGTCGGCTTCGTCGTGCTGCTCCTCGTCCCGCACATCCTCGACCCCGCCGACACGGCGCTCTTCATCGCGTTCTGGTCGTTCCTGTTCGCCTGGTTCGGCATCCTCGGCGGGCTGTCCGCCGAGTCCACGAGGGCCGTCCACGCGAGCGACCGGATGCCGGCCGACGGCAGACGACCGCGCATCCTGCCGGTCGGCCTCGCGCTCGGGGTCGCCGTGGGAGTGCTGCTCTGGGTCACGAGCCTGTGGTGGGGCGCCCTGGTCTTCGATGCGGCCCACGCCTGGCTCGCCGTCCCGCTCAGCTGCTCGGTCGCGCTGTTCTCGGGCCACGCCGTGATCGTCGGCGTGCTGGGCGGCCGGATCCAGTGGCCGACCTTCGCGCGACTGGTCACCGCCGAGTCCCTGCTCCGGCTCGTGCTGGTCGTCGTCGCCGCCCTCGTCGCCGCCGTGCTCGGCGGCCTCGCCGTCGCGGTGAGCGTCTCGAGCGTGACGTGGCTGATCGGTCTGGCGTTCTCGCCCACGCTCCGCGCCGCCGCCCGCGCCCGCAGCGACGGATCGGCCGGTGCGCTGCTGCGCCGCTTCGGGCACGCCTGCGTCGCCTCGGGCTCCAGCGCGATCCTCGTGGTCGGCTTCCCCGTCATCCTGAAGCTCACCTCGAGCGAGGCGGCGTACGCGGCCGCGGCGCCCCTCCTCCTCGCGATCACCTTCACGCGCGCCCCGCTGCTCATCCCGCTGAACGCGTACCAGGGTGTCGCGATCGCCCACTTCCTGAACAACCGCGCCGCGGGCTTCCGCGCGATGCTGCCGATCGGAGGGCTCATCGCGGCCGTGGCCGTGGTGGGCGGGGTGATCGCCTACTTCGCGGGACCGCCGCTCCTCGTGTGGTGGTACGGGCCCGACTACTCGCTGGAGGCCTGGGTCGTCGGGGCCCTGGTCCTCGCGGCCGGCCTGCTCGCGCTGGTCACGGTCACCGGTGCGCTCTGCCTCGCGCTCGACCGCCACTCCGCGTACTCCGCGGGATGGATCACCGCCACCGTCGTGGCGATCCTCGTGCTCCTGCTCCCGCTCGGGGTCGACGCCCGCGCCGTCCTGGCCCTCGCGGTCGGCCCGCTCGCCGGACTCGCGGTGCATGCGGTGGCGATCAGACGGGCTGCGCGCGAGCCGCTGCCGACCACGACCGAGGAGGAGCCGGCATGACCGACGGGATCAGGGCCAGCGTCTGCATGGCCACCTACCGCGGCGCCGCCTACGTGGCGGAGCAGATCGAGTCGATCGTCGCACAGCTGGGCCCGGACGACGAGCTCGTCATCGTCGACGACTGCTCCCCGGACGACACCCGTGCGGTCATCGTGGAGACCGTGGCGCGCCTCGGCGAGTCGCGCGTGCTCCTCACGAGCACCGACCGGAACGTCGGCTACGTGCGAGCGTTCGAGACGGCCATCCGCCGCGCTCGCGGGCGCTACGTCTTCCTCTCGGACCAGGACGACGTCTGGACCCCGGGCCGGCACGAGGCGATGATCGCCGGACTCTCCGACTCGCTCGTCGTGGCGGCGAACCACAGCATCCTGGGGCGGAACGGGGCCCGCCTCTGGTACCCGCCCCTCACGGCACGCCAGTCGGGGAGGTGGTGGGCGAACCTCTTCGCCGTGATGATCGGATACCGCCCCTACTTCGGATGCGCGATGGGCTTCCGGCGCGAGGCGATCGACGCGGGCATCCTGCCCATCCCGTCCTACCTCCACGAGTCGCACGACGTCTGGATCGCCATCGTCGGGAACGTGTGGCGGAGCATCCGTCATCTCGAGGACGTCGTCGTCGAGCGCCGCCTCCACGACTCCAACCAGACGCCGCTCGGCATCCGAGGGCTGGGCACGATCCTGCGGGCCCGAGCCGTGTTCGCGCGACTCATCGTCGAGGCCGCGCGCCGTCGGCGGGCGAGGGTCAGCGCGCGACGACGTGGTGCAGCAGGGTCCTGACCCCGGCGGAGTCGCGCGCTCGGAGGGCTGACGGCAGCTCGCTCGCGGCGTTCAAGCGCGACGTGAGGTGGAGGCGCGCGGCACGCGCGGCGCGGCGCCATCCGCGGGCACGCATCCGGTCGGCCATCTCGTGGAACAGGGCGCGCTCCTCGAGGAACTTCGCGCCGTCGGGCCCGCGGAGCGCCGAGACGCTCGCGCGATGCCGTCGGTAGGAGAACACCACCTCGTCGTCCAGCACCAGGTCGCCGCCGGCCAGCAGGATCTCGAGGATGAGCGCAAGGTCCTCGACGACCTCGAACTCCTCCCGGAAGTCGAATCGGCGCAGCTCGTCGGCACGCCAGACGAGGGCGGGGAAGTAGAGCCAGTTGCCGCGGAGGAGGCTCGCGGCGAGGTCCTCGCCCCCGAGCACCCGCGGTCCGGACCCGCGCGGGCGCAGGAGGGCCTTGATGCGGTCGGCCATCGGGGTGTGCTCGGCGCCCTCGGCGTCGATGACGTCGACGCCGGGCTGGAGGATGGCGGCGTCGGGGAACCGCTCGGCGAGCTCGGCCACGCGCGCGACGTAGCCCGGGTGCATCCGGTCGTCGCTGCCGAGGATGACGGCGCGCTCGTGCTCGACCAGGCGTACGCACTCGCGGAAGTTCCCGGTGACCCCGAGGTTCCGGGCGTTGCGCCGGTACTCCACCCGAGGGTCCTCGATCGCGCGCACCCACTCGCCCGGGGCTTCGTCCGGGTAGCGGTCGTCGACCACCACCAGGCGCCAGTCCGGGTCGGTCTGGGCGAGCACGCTCTCGACCGCCACGCGGAGGTGATCCGCCCTGCCGTAGAACGGCATCATGACGTCGAGCGTCATCGGACGGCGACCGCGGAGGCAGAGGCGACGAAGGACCGGCGCGGCACACCCAGGTCGAGGCCGACGCGGTGGTTGTCGAGCTTCGAGTGCACCGCGAGGGCGACGAGCAGCATCCAGCCGCCGGTCACGATCATGACGTCGTTCCAGACGCTCACGGTGACCAGCGCCGTGGAGACGAGAGCCGGATACAGGGTCATTGGCACGTGCTCGCCGGGCACGCCGCGGGAGTCGAGCGGCCGGTCGACGGCGAACCACCAGAGCCGGTAGAACAGGCCGGCGATCAGGGCGGCGAGCAGCAGCACTCCGACGATCCCCGCGTGCTGCTGGACGTCGGCCCACGCACCGGCGGACTGTGCCGACCAGGCGAGGGCGAGCACGACGCCGAGCTTCACCGCCCCCATGGCGACCAGGAGCACGACGCGGGCGACCGGGCCGAGGCGGCGGGCGAGCACCATCACGCCGAGCATGAGGGCGCACACGCCGGTGGCCGTGAGCACCGGCAGGTCGCGCGTGAGGACGATCGTCGCTGCGCCGAGCACGACCCAGATCACGGCGGATGCGGTCGGCCGCAGGGACTGCGCCCACTGGATGCCGACCGTGATCACCAGCAGGAGCGCGATGAACCCGAGCGCGGCGGAGGAGCCGACGAGCCCCTGCACATGGCCGTAGCGGAACAGGTCGCCGTACGTCCACACCGGCTCGCCCTCGCGGGGCACCAGGGGGTGGACGGGCTGCCGCACGAACACCGCGACGACCAGCTCGAACAGCAGCGAGAACCCGATGAGGAGGGAGAACGCCCTGGTGAGCGCGGAGAGCAGGACCGGCCAGGTCAGCCCGGCAGCGAGGAACAGACCGACCACGAGACCGGCCAGCTGGGCGAACGCCACGAGGGCGTCCTCGCCCGGACGCAGCGTGAACGGGATCATGACCACCAGGACGAGCACGTACAGCAGCAGCGTCTTCGGCAGCCGCGACAGCGGGAGGTTCCGCCACAGCCTGGTCCGGGTGAGGTGGACCACCGTGACCGCGACCAGCACGCCGGCCAGGCAGAGGTAGCCCCAGACGCCGAGCAGATCGCGCCAGAGACCCGCGCCGAAGCCGACCAGGAGGGCGGCGACGGCGAGCCCACGGCCGCTTACGTCGATCGGATAGCGCACCCAGGGATCCTATCGACGCCGGCGCGGCTCCGCCGCGGCACGGATCACACGAACGCGGCCGACCCGGTGAGCGCGCGCCCGACGATGAGGGTGTTCATCTCACGCGTGCCCTCGTAGGAGTAGAGCGCCTCCGCATCCGCGAAGTGCCTCGCCACGTCGTACTCGAGCACGATGCCGTTGCCGCCGAGGACCTCGCGGGCGTGCGAGACGGTCTCGCGCATCCGGGCCGTGGTGTACGCCTTCGCGAGGGCCGAGTGCTCGTCGCGCTGGGTGCCGGCGTCGAGCATCTGCGACACCCGCACCACCATCCCGAGGCTCGCGGTGATGTTGCCCATGCAGGTCACGAGGTGGTCCTGGACCAGCTGGTGGGAGGCGATGGGCTTCCCGAACTGGACGCGCTCGCGGGCGTAGCGGAGAGCAGCCTCGTAGGCGCCGATGGAGTTGCCGACCGCGGCCCAGGCGACCTCGGCGCGGGTGAGGCGCAGCACCTTCGCGGTGTCGCGGAACGAGTTCGCGTTCTGCAGGCGGTTCGCCTCGGGCACCCGGACGTCCTCGAGGGTGATGTCGGCGTTCTGCACGATGCGGAGGCTCTGCTTGCCCTCGATCTTCGTCGCCGTGAAGCCGGGGGTGGCGCGGGGGACGATGAAGCCCTTCACCTGGCCGTCCTCCGCGGACTTGGCCCAGATCACGGTGATGTCGCCGAACGTGGCGTTGCCGATCCAGCGCTTGGAGCCGTTCAGCACCCACTCGTCGCCGTCGCGGGTCGCGACCGTCCTGAGGCCCTGCGCGGAGTCGGAGCCCGAGTCGGGCTCGGTGAGCCCGAACGAGCCCACCACGTCGCCCGCGGCCATCTTCGGCAGCCACTCCCGGCGCTGCTCCTGCGAGCCCGCCACGCTGATCGAGCCCATGGCGAGGCCGTTCTGCACGCCGACCAGCGTCGCGATCGACGCGTCGACGCGGGCGAGCTCGAGGGCGACGAACCCGCGGAAGACCGCCGAGTTCTCGAACGGGCGGGTCTCCTCCCAGGCGAAGCTGTAGACGTCCTGGGCGGCGAGGCCCTTCACGGTCTCGTGGGGGAAGGTGGCGGCCTCCCAGTGCCCGTTGACGATCGGCTTCACCTCCGTCTCGAGGTAGTCGCGGAGCGAGGCGAGAGCCTCCTTCTCGCGATCGGTGAGGAGGTCGGCGTATCCGTAGAAGTCGCTGGCGAGGGGCTCGAACGTCATCGGTGATGCTCCAGTGCGGGTGAGGCGGGGGGGTGTTCGACGGGGAGCCTAACGGCGCTGTCAGGATGAGCGACGAGCGGTTGGTACTTTGGTCTAAAGACCCGTGTCGACGCCTCCGACGGATTGTAGGCAGGTGCCAACCGGTGAGACGTCCTACGGGAGGAACGAGACAGTGTTCGTCGAGATCACCAACACGCCGCGCGACTACGCCTGGGGGTCGGAGACCGCCATCCCCGATCTGCTCGGCTCCCCCCGGACCGGCGATCCGCAGGCCGAGCTCTGGCTCGGGACGCATCCGTCCAATCCGAGCCGGGTCGTGCATCCGGATGCGGTCGGCGGAGCCGCCGACCTCGCGGAGCTGCTGCGCCGCGAGGGTCAGCCGCCGCTGCCCTTCCTGCTCAAGGTGCTGGCCGCCGAGCGGCCGCTGTCGCTGCAGGCGCACCCGACCCCCGAGCGCGCCCGCGAGGGCTTCGAGCGCGAGAACGCGGCCGGCGTGCCGATCGACGCGCCCCACCGCAACTACCGCGACGCCTCGCACAAGCCCGAGATCATCGTGGCCCTGAGCCCGACCTTCGACGCGCTCTGCGGCTTCCGCCCGGTCGAGGAGGTGCGCGACATCGTGAACCTCTTCGTCACCATCGACAGCGCGCGCTCGGCGCCGAGCTGGGACGTGCTCGGCAGGCTGGTGCACTACCTCGAGGACTCGCAGGCGATCGGCCGACCCGATGCGGAGGTGCTGCAGAGGGCATTCGAGTGGCTCGTCGCGGGCGGTCCCGAGGTCGAGGAGCTCGTCTCCCTCGTGGTCCTGCTGGCGGAGATGGCCCTCCACCCGGCTCACGCCCACATGACCGAGCCCTACACGAAGGCGGTCGAGACCGTCGTGCGCCTCGGTGAGGAGTACCCGGGTGACCCGGGCATCGTCGTCTCCCTGCTGCTGAACCGCGTCACCCTGACAGCCGGTCAGTCGCTCTTCCTGCCAGCGGGGAACATCCACGCCTACCTGTCGGGGCTCGGCATCGAGGTGATGGCCTCCTCCGACAACGTGCTGCGCGGGGGGCTCACCCCGAAGCACGTCGACGTCGCCGAGCTGCTCGAGGTGCTCGAGTTCGGCGTGCTGCCCGTGCCGTACCTCGAGCCGGCCCACCCGGCGCCGGGCCTCAGCGTCTTCGCGCCGCCGGTGCCCGACTTCGAGCTGGTGCGCGCCGACCTCGACGGGGAGGCGGGGCCGTCGTCGGCCGAGTACGAGCCCGCGGGCGGCGCCATCGTGCTCTGCACGTCCGGCGCGGCCTCGATCGCCGGCGCCCACGGCTCGATCACGCTCGTGCGCGGTCAGGCCGCGTACGTGTCGGCCGACGAGGGCAGTCTCACCCTCGCCGGGACGGCGACCCTCTTCCTGGCCGCCCCCTCTCGCACGGCGGGCTGATCCGCGAAAGGCCGAGCGACCCCGCGTGGTCGCGCGGCCTAGGCCGACTGGACGCAGAAGGTGCGACGGTAGGCGGCGGGGGTGGTGGCCAGCGTCCTGGCGAAGTGGTGGCGCATGACCGCCGCCGTCCCGAAGCCGCTCTCCGCCGCGACCGCGTCGAGCGGGAGGTCGCTCTGCTCGAGCAGCTCCTGCGCCCGGAGCAGGCGCTGCCGGTTCAGCCACGCGCCCGGGGTCGCACCCAGCTCCGCCTTGAACCGGCGCGCGAAGGTCCGGGGCGACATGATCGCCCGCTTGGCGAGCTGGTCGACGGTCAGGTCCTGGTCGAGGTTCTTCAGCATCCAGTCGGTCACCGCGGCGAACGAGTCGGTCTGCTGGGCGGGGATCGGGTTGGCGATGTACTGCGACTGGCCGCCGTCGCGCTGGGGCGGTACGACCATGCGCCGGGCGACGACGTTGGCCGACGCCGCTCCGAGCTCCTTGCGGATGAGGTGGAGGCACGCGTCGATGCCCGCCGCGGTCCCGGCGCTGGTCACGACGTTCCCGTCCTCGACGAAGAGCACGTCGGGATCGACCTCGATCGTCGGGAACTCCGTCGCCAGCCGGGCCGCGTGCATCCAGTGGGTGGTCGCCCGACGGCCGTCGAGGAGCCCCGCCTTCGCCAGGGTGAAGGCGCCGCTGCACACGCTCAGCACCCAGGCGCCGCGCTCGACCGCGTCACGCAGCACGTCCACGACCTGGGGATGCACGTCGTCGTCGATCCGGTGCGCGGGCACGGCGATCAGGTCGGCGGCGTACGCGCTCTCGAGCCCGGCCTGGATCATCATGTCGTAGCCCAGGCTGGTCGGCACGGGCCCCGGCTCCGCGGTGACGATGGAGAAGTCGAAGCTCGGGCCGCCCATCTCGCTGCGGTCGATCCCGAACGCCTCGCACACCACCCCGAACTCGAACGGAGCGACACCGGGGACGGCGAGGAGGGCGACACGACGCAGCATGACGGCAGGATATCGACGTCCGTCGCCTCTTCGCCACCGCGACCGCGACACGAACCGTGTCGGACCCTCGAGGATCGGTTGAGGGTTTAGCATCTGCGACTTGACGCATTCGAACTACATCGGTGTAATTAGTTAAAGGGGTTCTCCGGCAGGTCGCAGCGAATTCAGAAGGGTGGCCGTGATATGGCAATGTCCGAGTATCGCGCAGGCGTCCCCGACGACTGGTTCGTCGATCCGGTCAACCTCGGTGTCCCGGGTGTCCGCAAGGTCGCTGCCGACGACGATGACGCCCTCGCCTGGCAGGCCGATTCGCTCTGCGCGCAGACCGATCCCGAGGCCTTCTTCCCCGAGAAGGGCGGCTCCACCCGCGACGCGAAGCGCATCTGCGCCTCCTGCGAGGTGAAGGCGCAGTGCCTCGACTACGCGCTCGCGAACGACGAGCGGTTCGGCATCTGGGGCGGGCTCTCCGAGCGCGAGCGTCGCAAGCTCCGCAAGCGCGCGGGCTGATCCGCGCCCCGCGGGCGATCCGCGCTCGATCCGCGCTCCATCCTGGGATGCCGGGTCTCATAGAGGGCTCACATAAGCGGCGGCACGCCGCAGATGAGGCGATCCGCGTCGATCGTCCCGCATAGCATCGACGCGATATGCACGCTCGAGTCACAGCCGTTCTCGTCGCCTCGAATGGCGGCGAGCACCTTCCGCGCACCCTCGAGGCGCTCGCGGCTCAGACCCGGCGCCCCGACACCATCATCGTGGTCGACTGCGCCTCCACCGACGACACCCAGTCGCTGCTGGCGAAGTCGAAGCCCGACCACTTCATCCAGGCCTCCGGCCGGCTGTCGTTCGGCACGGCGATCGACCACGCGCTCGGCGTGGTCGCGCCGCCCGAGCACCAGGACGAGTGGCTCTGGCTCCTCGCCCACGACACCGCTCCCGAACCCGATGCCCTGGCGGCGCTGCTCGCCGCCGTCGAGGTCAACCCCTCCGTCGCGGCGGCGGGCCCGAAGCAGATGGAGTGGGACGACACGGCCTACCTGGCCGCGTTCGGCGAGACCGTCACGCGCTTCGGCGCGAGCGTGCAGCTGACGGAGATCGAGCTCGATCAGGCGCAGCACGATCGGATGAGCGACGTGCTCGGCATGGGGGCGGCGGGCCTGCTGGTGCGCCACCGCGTCTGGAACGAGCTCGGCGGCTTCGACCCCGCGCTCCCGACGGCCGACAACGCGCTCGACTTCTCCATCCGTGTCCGGCTCGCCGGGCACCGGGTGCTCGCCGTGCCGGCGGCGCGCGTCGCGACCGACGGCGACGGCCTCTCCGGGCCCGGCCGCTCGCAGAAGGGGTCCGCCCGGCGGCGCCGCCAGGCTGCCGCTCGCGCCGCTCAGCTCCACCGCCGACTCGTCTACGCACCCGGGGCGGCCGTGGCCCTGCTCTGGCTGTCGCTGGTGCCCCTCGCGGTCGTCCGCGCGCTGTTCCAACTCGTGCGCAAGCAGCCCGGAGCGGTGGGAGGCGAGTTCTCCGCCGCCTTCCGGACGGCGTTCGGATCGCACATCGGCGAGGCGCGTCGCAGGCTGAAGGCCGCGAAGCGGGTCGGCTGGAGCGCGATCGCTCCGCTCCGCATGCCCGGCGACGAGGTGCGGAGACGGCGTTCGCTGCAGCGCGAGATCGCCCTCACCTACCTCCGCGGCGATCGTGACCGCATCCAGTTCATCGCCAGCGGCGGGCTGGCGACCGTACTCGTCATGGCGCTGGTCGGGTTCGTGCTGTTCATCCCGCTCTTCGGCGCCGCAGCGCTCCTGGGTGGCGGCGCCCTGCCGCTGTCGTCGGATGCGGGCAGCCTGTGGGCGCAGATCGGCGTCGGCTTCCGCGACATCGGGCTCGGGTTCACCGGCGCCGCGGACCCGTTCGCCGCCGTGCTCGCGGTCCTCGGCTCGATCACGTTCTGGTCGCCCAGCTTCGTGCTGGTCTGCCTGTACCTCGTCACGCTGCCCCTCGCCGCCCTCGCGGCCTGGTTCTGCGCCGCAGCGCTGACCGACCGGCCGCTGGCCCGCACGACCGCGGCCGTGCTCTGGGCGATCGCGCCGCCGCTGCTCTCCGGGCTCGACGCGGGCATGATCGGCCCGGTCATCGCCCACCTCCTCCTGCCGTGGCTGGTCCTCGCGGCTCTGTCGGCGCCGCGTTCCTGGTCGGCATCGGGCATGGCGGCGATCCTCTTCGCCGCGGTCGCCGCCGCGGCGCCGTCGCTCTGGCCTGCTCTCCTGGTCATGTGGGTCGCCGCGACCATCGCGAGCAGGCGCGACGTGGCTCGGCTCATCGGCATCCCCATCCCCGCCCTCGTGCTCTTCGCCCCGCTGGCGTACGACCAGTGGATGCGCGGGACCCCGCTGGCCCTGCTGGCCGACCCCGGCGTGCCGGTCTGGCGCGATCCGGCCGGCGCCGTCGACCTCCTCCTCGGTCTGCCCCAGCGCGGGCTCTCGGGCTGGGTCGACCTCGCTGGACAGGTGGGCATCTCGTCGACGCTCGTCGGGATCATCGCCGTCGTCCTCATCGTGCCGCTCGCGCTGACCGCGCTCGTCGCCCTCTTCCTCCCGCGCAGCTACGCGGCGCTCGCGTCGATCGGGATCGCGATCCTCGGGCTCGGCACCGCGCTCCTGGCCGGACAGCTCCAGCTGGCCACCAGCGGCAGCCACTCCGTGGCGATCTGGTCCGGTTCGGGGCTCAGCCTCTACTGGCTCGGCATGGTGGGCGCAGCCGTGCTCGCCCTGCATTCCCTCCGCTCCTTCGCCGCCGTCCCCGCCGTGATCGGGTCCGTCGCGATCGGCGTCCTCGTCCTGCCGCTCGGACTGGGCGTGCTCCTCGGCACGGCCGAGGTGGTGCCCGGCAGCGGTCGGCAGATGCCCGCCTTCGTCGTCGCGGAGGCCATCGCCAACCCCCGGGTGGGCACCCTCGTCCTCTCCCCGCAGGCGGACGGCGGCCTCGCCGCCTCGGTCGTCCACGGTGCCGGGCCGACGCTCGACCAGCAGTCGACGCTCGCCTCCACGTCCGCGCTCTCCGGCGCGGGATCGGACACGCTCGACGAGCTGGTCGGCAACGCCGCGTCGATCAGCGGATCCGACGTCTCGGGCGAGCTGAACGCGCTCGGCATCGCGTTCGTGCTGCTGCAGCCGGTCAGCGCTGCCGAGTCGAGCACCGAGGCGGCGGCGACCGTCGCCCGCACCTCGAACGCCCTCGGAAGCAACCCCTCGCTGACCCTCGTGGGCGACACCTCGGTCGGCGGGCTCTGGCAGGTGGGGTCGGCCCAGCCGTTGCCGAGCCTGCCCGCTCCGGTGCCGAGCAACGTCGGCACCCCGCTCGGCATCCTGGTGCTGGTGGTGCAGGGCGCCGTCTTCCTCATTGCCCTGCTGCTCGCCCTGCCCGCGGGACGCCTGCAGGTGCAGGGCGGACGCGCCGTGAGCTCGACCGCGCACGTCGCGGCGGCGCACTCGACGGCGGAGGCCATCGCGGAGGACAAGACCAGCGAGTACGACGACGACGAGGTCGCCGGCGACGAGCCCGAGATGCTCGACGAGGTCCGGGCCGACGAGGAGACCCCGGTGCGCGAGGTACCGGTGGGCACCATCGTGGGGGGATCCGGCTTCGTGCCGGTCGAGCCCCCGGCGCCCACGGCGCCCGCCACGACGGGTGCGGCCGCGGCGTCGACTGCCGCGGCTCCGGCCGGCCCGGTCATCCTCGTCGAGGACGAACGGCCCGCACCGGACTCGGTAGTCGAGGTCCCCTCCGAGTCGGGTCCCGCTGCCGAGGAGGTCGACGTGGTCGTCCTCGCGGACCCGGGGAGCGCGGAGGACGCCGTCGTGGCGCCTGCCCCCGGTCCGGCCGACGCCCGCGGTGCCGACGGCGGGGTCTCCGATGCCAGGATCTCGGACGCTCGGGTCTCGGATGCCGAGAGCGCTGACGCCGACTCCGACTCGGCCGCGTCCGACGCCGCCGGTTCCGACGCTTCAGCGTCGCCCGTCGCGCAGCCCGTCGCTCCGACGCCCGACCTCGAGGAGCCGGCCGCGGCCGACGACGCTTCCCCGGCGGGGGCGACGGATCCCGGTTACGACCCCGACGACGAGACGGTGCTGAGCGTGCGCGACGCGATCGCCCGCCACGACGCCCAGCGACGAGGAGACGACGATGCCCGCTGATCGCAGGATGGTGGCGAGAGGGGCGCGCATCGCGGCAGGGGTCGTGGGTGTGGTGGCGGTGGCCGCGTCAATCGGAGTCGCCTTCTTCGTCCCGTTGCCGAGCGTCACCGCCGAGCCTCGTTCCACGGTGGTCGATCCGACGCCCGCGGCGGAGGTGCGAGCGTGCCCCGGTGGTCTCGTCCGGCTGTCCGACGACTCCGGCCAGGACGCCACGGCCATCTCGTCGATCGGGGCGCCCACGGTGACGGACTACGTGAACGTCTCGCCCGACCCGCTCACCACGGAGCAGCTGGCCTCCCCGGACGACCGCGCCGGTCGCGCCGACGCCGCACCCGTGCGGGTGGCGCTGCCGGCCGGGGCTCAGGACGGCGACACGCTCTTCGGCGCGGGCCAGGCGCAGGTGGCCGGCACCCCCGAGATCTCCGGTCTCGCGGTGGCGTCCTGCACGCAGCCGACGTCCGACACGTGGCTCGTCGCCGGTGCGACCACCACCGGCCGCACGAGCTTCGTCATCCTGGCGAACCCTCAGGACGTGGCGGCGAAGGCCGACATCGCGATCTTCGACGAGAAGGGTCAGGTCGAGGCTCCCGGTGCTCGCGGCATCGACATCCCCGCGCGCAGCACGCGCATCCTCTCGCTGGCCGGGCTCGCGCCCGACGCGACCTCGCCCGTCCTGCACGTGACGACGACCGTCGGAGCGGTGACCGCTGCCGTGCAGCAGAGCGTCGTGCGCGGACTGGAGCCCGGGGGAGTGGAGCTGGCGGGTCCCTCCGCGCCCCCCTCGACCGAGGCGACCGTCCCCGGCATCGAGATCACCTCGTCGGCCGCGATCTCGGGGCGCCTGGCCGACGCGGACGAGGGCGACCTCCAGAGCATCCTGCGCCTCTACCTGCCCGGCACGGAGCCCGCCGCGGTCCGCATCCACATCCAGGGCGAGACCGAGGGCAGTGCCTCGACCGACTACCAGGTCGGGCTCACACCCGGGGTCGTCACCGACTTCCCGCTGCAGGACGTGCCTGACGGCACGTACACGGTGACGCTCGAGTCCGATCATCCGGTCGTGACGGCGGCACGCACCTCGCGGGTCGACGGCAGCAGCCCCGATCTGGCCTGGTTCCCCTCCGTCCAGGCGCAGGCGGAGTCGTTCGTCGCCGCCGTCCCCGCCGCGGCGGCCTCGCGCATCCACCTGTACAACCCCGGCGACTCGGAGCTGTCGGTGACGGTGACGGGCTCGGCCGCGCCCGCGTCGGTCACCATCCCCGCGCACTCCACGCGCTTCATCTACCTCGACTCCGGTCAGGGCTACAGGGTCGAGTCGAACGGCCCCGTCGCGGCGTCGCTGTCCTTCGTCGGCGACGGCAGGCTCGCCGGGATGGGCCTGATGCCTCCGGACGCCGCGTCGCCGCCGGTCCTCGTCTACGGCTGACGTCCGCGGCGGAGCTCGCGCTCAGAGGCCGTGGGCTCCGCGCTCAGAGGTGGGTGAAGCCCTCGGGCGCGACGTCCCAGGGATCCTTGCCGAGCATCTCCGCGACCGCACGGAAGACGCACGCCTCGATGGCCATCCTCCGATGCGACTCGTCGTCGCGGTGGAGGTTCGACATCCGCTGGATGGGCAGACGGAAGAGGATCACGCGGTCGTCGCCGACGGCCCAGCGGTCGACGTGGTCGGGCGACCCGAAGCGACCGAACGGCATCGGCGCGACCTCGAACGAGGTCGTGGCGAGCTCGTTGGGGAAGACGCTCCGCAGGTACTCCGCGGTATCGGCGACGACGAGGTCGAAGAAGTCGAGGCGGGAGCGCAGCGGAGGCAGGAAGGGGCCGGTGGCGGAGGACCTCAGGTCACGGCCGTGCCTCGATCGGGACCTCCGGCTGGCCGCGGATGCTCGGCTCGTCCGTCGTGCTCGGGGCATGCGCCCAGTCTAGGAGACGGCGTCCGGCGACACGTCGGCGAGCCGCCGATCCAGCGGCCAGGGAGACGACTATCGTGAACACGATGATCATCAGGGAGTGCTCGCGACCCTCGTGCCGCGGCGAGGCTGTGACGACGCTCACCTACGACTACCGCGACTCCCTCGTCGTGGTCGGTCCACTCAGCCCGACGCCCGAGCCCCACAGCTACGACCTCTGCGCCGTGCACACCGATCGGCTCTCGGCCCCGCAGGGGTGGCAGATCGTCCGGTACGTCGTCGCCGACTGAGTCGTCCCGCAGCACCCGTGCTGCAAGGCCTCTCCCATCTCCGCATGGGATGATGAGGCAATGAGCATTGTGTCGACCGACGTCCGTCCTGCCTACAAGGTCGCCGACCTCGCGCTGGCCGAGGCCGGCCGTCATCAGATCCGCCTGGCGGAGAACGAGATGCCCGGACTGATGGCCCTCCGCGAGGAGTACGGCCCGCTCCAGCCGCTGGCCGGCGCGCGCATCACGGGTTCGCTGCACATGACGGTGCAGACCGCGGTGCTCATCGAGACGCTCGTCGCGCTCGGCGCGCGGGTGCGGTGGGCCAGCTGCAACATCTTCTCCACGCAGGACGAGGCCGCCGCCGCCATCGTCGTCGGCGCCCACGGCACCCCGGACGCGCCGGCCGGCGTGCCGGTCTACGCCTGGAAGGGCGAGACGCTCGACGAGTACTGGTGGTGCACCGACCGCGCCTTCGACTGGTCCGCCGAGGCCGAGGCGACCGGGGCCGACTGGGTCGGCCCGAACATGATCCTCGACGACGGCGGCGACGCCACCCTCCTCGTGCACAAGGGGCGCGAGTTCGAGGCGGCGGGAGCAGTCCCGGACGACCAGCCCGGCGACAGCGAGGAGTACCGCATCATCCTCGCCACCCTCCGTCGTACCCTCGCCGAGACGCCGACGCGGTGGACCACGGTCGCCGAGGAGGTGCAGGGGGTCACCGAGGAGACGACGACCGGAGTGCACCGCCTCTACGAGCTCTTCGCTCGCGGCGAGCTGCTCTTCCCCGCCATCAACGTGAACGACTCCGTCACCAAGTCGAAGTTCGACAACAAGTACGGCATCCGCCACTCGCTGCCCGACGGCATCAACCGGGCCACCGACGTGCTCATCGGCGGGAAGGTCGCGTTCGTCGCCGGCTACGGTGACGTGGGCAAGGGCGCCGCGGAGGCCCTGCGCGGCCAGGGCGCGCGTGTCATCGTCTCCGAGGTCGACCCGATCTGCGCCCTCCAGGCGGCCATGGACGGCTACCAGGTCGCCCGGCTGGAGTCGGTCGCCGACGAGGTCGACATCGTGATCACCTGCACCGGCGACGTCGACGTCATCACGGTCGACGACATCCTGAGCCTCAAGCACCTCGCCATCATCGGCAACGTCGGCCACTTCGACAACGAGATCGACATGGCCGGCCTCGCCGCCCTCCCCGGCGTCGAGAAGGTCGAGATCAAGCCGCAGGTGCACGAGTGGCGGCTCCCGACCGGGCGCAGCGTGCTCGTGCTGTCGGAGGGGCGCCTGATGAACCTCGGCAACGCGACGGGTCACCCCAGCTTCGTGATGAGCAACTCGTTCACCAACCAGGTGCTCGCCCAGATCGAGCTCTACACGCGTCCCGAGGCCTACCCGGTGGGCGTCTACGTCCTGCCCAAGGCGCTCGACGAGAAGGTCGCTCGTCTCCACCTCGACGCGCTGGGCGTCGAGCTGACGACCCTCCGCCCGGAGCAGGCCGCCTACATCAACGTCCCGGTCGAGGGCCCGTACAAGCCCGACCACTACCGGTACTGACCCCGCCGCCCGAGAAGGGGTCCTTCCGCACCCGCGGGCGGGCCCCTTCTCGCCTTTCGGCGGGGTTGGGAGGGCGTGCTCGTCAGCGGTCGGGGAAGCCGTGGGGGAGGCTGCGCAGGGCGGGCTGGAGGCGCTCCAGGCGGCGGCGCTCGCCGAGCAGGGCGGCGTAGTCGCGGTCGCGGCGCATCACCGCCACCCCCACCAGGAAGACGAACGGGTCGACGTCCGGGAGCGGGGACACGAATCGCGACGCCTCCGCCGCGAGCTCGAACGACAGGCGGGCGCGGATGCGCGGATCGGTGCGCGGGGCCGACGCCAGGTGCGCGGCGATCCTCCGGGAGAGGCGGTCGGGCAGCTTCGCCACATCCGCGATCTGCGCCCACGCGAAGAGCTCAGGCGGCATCGCGTAGCCGTGCGGCACGGGATGCGGCACCCGTTCGTGCTGGCTGTACGTCCCGGCGATCAGGTCACCGAGCCGCTTCGACCTCCGGTTGAGGAGAGACACGATGAACGCGATGGATCCGAAGCTGACGAAGATCTCCACGTAGCCCAGGAGGCCGCGGATGATGGCGTGCCGGAGTCCGGCGGCCCCGCCGTCGTCGCGCACGATCCTCGACCCGACCGCGAGTCGACCGAGCGACCGGCCTCTCGTCAGCACCTCCACCACGATCGGTGCGACGACCCAGAAGAACACGGTCGTCGCGGTGACGAGCGCGGTCGCGAGCGCCTGGTCGATGGGGAGGGCGGGCAGGAGCTGCCCGTACCAGGTGAGGACGGCGATCAACGGGAGGGTGAACACCAGCCAGTCGATCGCTCCGCCGGCGCTGCGCAGGAGGAACCCGGTGGGCCTCACGTCCAGGGCGACGGCCTCCCCGGTCAGCAGCTCGTCGTCTCCGACGCCCACGACGGCGGCGGCCCCGGACGCCCCCGCGACAGGGGCGCCGGCGGAGCTCGCGCCCGTCCGGCCCGGGTCCGAGACAGGCGGTCGGCTCATGGATATCATCTAATCAGATGGACCTCGACGCCTACACAGCGGCTCACTCCGAGGAGTGGGCTCGCCTCGACGAGCTGGGACGCAAGCGCGCCTTCACCGGCCAGGAGGCCGACGAGCTCATCGAGCGCTATCAGTCCGGCGCGACCCAGCTCTCGGCGCTGAAGACGGTCGCCGGCTCCACGGCGCAGGGCGATCGACTGTCGGTGTCGCTGTCCCGCGCCAGGTTGCGCTTCACCGGCGCCAGCGCGAACGTGCTGCGGGCCGTCCCCGCCTTCTTCGCCCTGCAGCTCCCGGCAGCCCTGTACCGCATCCGCTGGCTCACGCTGGCGATGGCGCTGGCCACCGTGCTGATCGCCACGCTCTGGGCGCTCTGGATCGGCGGCGATCCCGCGGTCATGGCCAACCTCGGCGACGACGAGCAGCTCAAGAAGCTCGCCAACGAGGACTTCGTCGACTACTACAGCGAGAACCCCGCGGCGAGCTTCACCGGGCAGGTCTGGACCAACAACGCCTGGATCGCGGCGCAGTGCCTCGCCTTCGGGATCCTCGGGGTCTGGGTGCCGCTCGTCATCCTCCAGAACGCGCAGAACCTCGGCATCAACGCCGCCGTGCTGTTCGAGTACGGCCACGGCGACACGTTCTTCCTCTACATCCTCCCGCACGGGCTGCTCGAGCTCACCGCGATCTTCGTCGCGGCCGCCGCGGGCACACGGTTGTTCTGGGCCTGGATCGCGCCGGGGGCCCGCACTCGCGGCCAGGCGCTCGCCGAGGACGGCCGGGCGCTCTTCACCATCGCCCTGGGGCTCGTGATCGTGCTCTTCGTCTCGGGCGTCATCGAGGGCTTCGTCACGCCGTCGCCGCTGCCCTGGCCGGTGAAGATCGGGATCGGCGTGGTCGCGCTGGGCGCGTTCCTCTTCTACATGCTCTTCGTCGGCGGGCGGGCCTACCGGGCCGGGCAGACCGGCGACCTCGAGGAGTTCGAGGCCGGAGCCCGGACGCTCACGGCGGCCTGAACGGATCCTAGGCCGTTCACCCAGTCAGAGCCGGCCGGCGGCCTTGAGCGCGAGATAGCGGTCGGCGACGGCGGGCGGCAGGTCGCCGGGCGGGGCCGTCACGACCTCGGCGCCCTCCTGTCGGAGAGCGGTCGAGACACGCTGCACGTCGAGGAGCGCCCGCTCGGACGCGGCGGCCCGGTACGTCTCCTCTCGGGTCGATCGCTCGGACACGGCGGCCGCGAGATCGGGGTCGGTGACCGACGCCACCACCACCAGGTGATCGCGGCTGAGCTGCGGCACGGTCGCGAGCAGTCCCGAGGACCCGCCCGGCGAGTCCGCGGCCGTGACGAGCACGACCAGGGCGCGCTGCGTCGTGACCTGCCTCACGAGCGCCGGGACGGCGGTCCAGTCCGTCTCGATGAGGTCGGGGTCGACCGGGGCCATGGCGTCGACCATCCGGGAGAGCAGCTCGGGACCGGATGCGCCGTGCACGCGACCGCGGAGCCGCCGGTCGTAGAGCACGAGATCGACCCGGTCGCCCGCTCGTGTGGCGAGGGCGGCGAGGAGGAGGGCGGCCTCGAACGCGGTGTCGAGGCGGACCTCGTCGCCGATGCGGGCCGCGGACGTCCGGCCCGTGTCGATCACGATCACGACGCGCCGATCACGCTCCGGCCGCCAGGTGCGGACCATCACGTCGGAGTGCCTCGCCGTGGCCCGCCAGTCGATCGACCTCACGTCGTCGCCGCGGACGTACTCGCGGAGACTGTCGAACTCGGTGCCCTGGCCACGGACCATGATGCTCGTGCGGCCGTCGAGCTCGCGCAGGCGCGCCAGACGGGAGGGCAGGTGCCGCCGCGACAGGAACGGCGGCAGCACCCGCAGTCGCCCGGGCGAGAGCAGCACCGCCTGCCGGGCCGCGAACCCCAGCGGACCGAACGAGCGCAGCGCCACCCGCGCGACCCGGCGCTCGCCGCGGCGGAAGGGCGTGAGCGGGATCTGCATCGCGCGCCGCTCACCGGCCGGGATCACCAGACGCATCCGCGTGCGTGCCGCGCCCGCCGAGGGCTGCCACGCGTCTCGGACCAGGACGACCATCCGGCGCCGACCGAGGTTGGAGACGTAGAGGGTGCTGACGGCCGACTCGCCGAGTCGGATGCGCGCGGGGAGATCGCGTTCGAGGGCCACCCGCCGCGGCGAGGCGGCGAACGCCACGTCGACGAGCACGAGCAGCAGGGTGAGGGCCAGCCACGCGAGCAGCGTGGGATAGGCGAGGTCGAAGAGCACGTCGAGCACCACCACGGGGACGAGGCCCACGAGGAGGAACGCGACGACGCGACCGGTCAGTGCCATGCGCGGATCAGATCGGCACCCGGACCTGCGTGAGGATCGACCGGAGGATCGCGTCGACCGCGACCCCCTCGAGCTCCGCCTCAGGTCGCAGCTGGATGCGGTGCCGCAGCACCGGGACCACCATCGCCTGCACGTGGTCGGGCGTGATGGCGGGATAGCCGTTGAGCCACGCCCACGCCTTCGAGGCCGCCAGGAGGGCGGTCGCCCCGCGCGGGCTCACGCCGAGCTTCACGGACGGGCTCTGCCGGGTGGCGCGGGCGAGGTCGACGATGTAGGCGAGCACGTCGGGTGCGGCCTGCACCTGGCGCACGGCCCGCTGCGCGGACTCGAGGCCGGCGGCGTCGAGCACCGGCGTGACGCCGGCGGCCCGGAGGTCGCGGGGATCGAAGCCGCTCGCGTGCCGGGCGAGCACCGCGACCTCGGCGTCGCGCTCCGGGAGGTCGAGCACGAGCTTGACGAGGAACCGGTCGAGCTGCGCCTCGGGCAGGGTGTACGTGCCCTCGTACTCGATCGGGTTCTGCGTGGCGGCGACGAGGAACGGGCTCGGGAGCGCCCGGCTCACGCCGTCGACGCTGACCTGACGCTCCTCCATCGCCTCGAGGAGTGCCGACTGCGTCTTCGGCGGCGTGCGGTTGATCTCGTCGGCGAGCAGGATGTTCGTGAAGACCGGACCCTCGCGGAACGTGAACTCACCGGACCGTGCGTCGTAGACGAGCGAGCCGGTGACGTCGCCGGGCATCAGGTCGGGCGTGAACTGCACGCGCTTCGTGTCGAGCGAGAGCGCGTGGCTGAGGCTCCGGACGAGCAGCGTCTTCGCCACACCGGGCACGCCCTCGAGCAGCACGTGCCCGCGCGCGAGCAGCGCGATGATGAGGCCGGTGACGGCACCGTCCTGGGCGACGACGGCCTTGCCCACCTCGGTGCGCACCCGGCCCAGCGCGGCGCGGAGCTCATCCGGTGAGAGGTCTGGTCGATCCGTCATTCTCGTGTGTCCTCGTTCCTGCGATGGTGGTCGGTCGTCTCCGCCGCGGTGCGGCGGGTCGTCAGTCGGGCCTGGTCGCCGCCCGGACCTCGCGCTCGAGCACGAGGAGCCGGTCGGAGAGGGCCTGGAGGTCGGCCTCGCCGGCGGGGACCGCCCCGACGAGTGTGTCGTACACCTCGGCGGACGGTCTACCGGTCACCGCCGACACCGCCGACACGACCTCCGTCAGGTCGCTCGAGCGGGAGAGGTTCAGCGCCGTGGAGAGCCGCTGCACGGTCCCGACGCGGAGGGCGTCGACCGCTCGGAGCGTGGCCCCCTCGCGAGCGTAGAGGCGGGCACGGCCCTCGGCCGTCTCGCGGGCCCGGACGACGACGGGCATCTCCTCGACGACGACCGGCCCGAGACGGCGCCCGCGCCAGACCGCCGCAGCCACGAAGACCACGATGAGCAGCAGGATGACGGGCGTGACCCACCCCGGGGTGAGCTCCTGGATCGTCGGCGGCGCGTCCTCGGGGAGGTCGGCGGAGGTGGGCAGGTACCAGACGAGGGTCGGGTTCTCGCCCAGGAGGCCCAGCGCCAGCGCGGCGTTGCCGGCGAGCGGGATCGAGTCGTTCCGCAGGGCGTCGCTCACGCCGAGCACGTCGACGGTGCGGTCGCCCTGGTCGAGTCGCACCAGGCCGTAGGCGCCCGCGCCCGTGTCGAAGCATCCGGTGGCGTCACCCGGGTCGGCCGTGTAGGCGATGTCCGCCTGCGACACCTCGCCGGCGCGCTCGGCCGCGGGGATGCCGCATCCGGCGTCGACCGTGTCGTCGGACGACTCGACCGCCGTGGTACGGACCCCGGGGGCGAGGATGTCGAGCTCGTCGTCCGACGGCGTCGGCAGGACGAGGTCGGCGTCGAGGTCGCCGAGCGCCTCGAGGCCGTCGTCGTCGAGGTAGCCGTAGAGATCGGCCATCATCACGGTGACCGGGCCCTGCGCCCCCGACACGGCTCGGCGGG
This sequence comes from Cnuibacter physcomitrellae, assembly GCF_014640535.1. Taxonomy (NCBI): domain Bacteria; kingdom Bacillati; phylum Actinomycetota; class Actinomycetes; order Micrococcales; family Microbacteriaceae; genus Cnuibacter; species Cnuibacter physcomitrellae. The sequence goes on along the minus strand of NZ_BMHD01000001.1, from coordinate 1,210,871 downwards.
TCTCGTCGAGGGATCCCGTCACCACGACGTCGACGCCCTGCTGCTTCAACACCTCGACGAGAGCCTTGGATCCAGCCGAGCTGGGGCTCGTCGCGGAGTAGAGGCCCTGATCGACGAGGCCGCGGAAGCTCGACAGCAGGGTGAACCCGGCGAGGAGGATCGCGGCGACCGAGGCGAGGATCCAGAACAGCCAGCGTCGCAGCCGGGGGCCCGTGCGAGGCGTCTCGACGACCGTGGCGGTCATCGCGCGGCCGCCGAGGGGACGGCCTCGAGGCGGGTGGGTCGGGCGCGCTCCAGGGCGCCGTCGAGTGCGACGAGCCTGTCGTAGCCCGCGCTGGTGCCGGGCTGATCGAGATACCGCACCTCGTCGAAGGCGCGCGCGCCGAGACGCAGCTCCTCGGCCGAGTCGGGGAAGGACCGGCCCGCGCGGCTCGCGAACTCCTGCGCCGTGGTGCCCGGTGCCGACAGGACGACCGTCCGCTCGGCGAGGGCTCGCGCGATGGCGCGGTACTGCTCCTCGATCGCGGTCGACCAGTCGCCCGCGCTCGAGGCTCGGCGGGCGGCGGCGCGGATCTCCGCGGCGGATCGGGCGTCGTCGGCGCCGAACAGCTCGGTCGTCCGCAGCGCGCTCCTGGTGTTCAGGCGCGGGCGGCCGAACACGAGGAACGCGACCACGATCAAGGCGGCGACCACGAGCACGACGCCCAGGGGGATGAGGGCCCCGAAGCTGGGGCCACCCGGCGCCTGCAGCGAGCCGAGCCAGTCCTGGAACGCCTTCGACGCCTGATCGAACCAGGTCGGCCGCGCCGCCTGGTACTCGGGCTTCGACAGCTCGTCGAGCAGCCACTGACGGCCTTGGTCGGCGTCGGGCTGGACCGGCGGGTCGAGCAGGGCGAAGGGGTTCATGCACCTGCCCTGGGGAGGTACGGATCGGGCCAGCGGCCCTCCTCGTCGGGCGACTGCGCCGACTCGACGAACCGCGTGAGCTCGACGTCGAGCCCCTCCTTGCGCATCCGCAGGTCGATGTAGATCACGGCGACCACCGCGGCCTGGACGACGGAGGTGATGGCGCTGACGGCCGTGGTGAACGCGATGAACACGACGTAGAGCACGATGATCGCGACGATGCCGGAGCCCGTCCCCGTGGGGTCGATGAGGGACGGGACGATGCCGATGAGCAGGGAGAACGGCGTGCTGAGGATCTGGCTGGCGAAGTACAGGATGACGCCGACGAGCGCGATCGTGCCGAACGTGCGCCAGAAGTAGCCGCCCGTGAGCGACCAGGAGCGGCGGATCGCCGCGATGACGCCCTTCCTCTCGAGCACGATGATGCTCGGGACCATCGCGGTCTTCGTCCCGAGCCAGGCCCCGAGGACCAGGAAGCCGAGGCCGAGGAACACGGAGACCAGGACCGCGGCCGCGACGCCGCCTCCCGTCCCGCTGATCGCGCCGAGCACGATGATGCCGATCACGATTGCGAGTCCGATGAGGCCCGCTCCGACGAGCATGAGCAGCCACAGCGAGAGGGGGAGCACGCGCTTGAACGCGGCCTTCCAGAGCTCTCCCAGGCGCCGCTTCTCACCGAGGGTGCCCCGGGCGACCTCGACGACCAGGACGCCCTGCAGGAGAGCCGAGGCGAAGAGGCTGACCGCCAGCACCACGATCGTGCCGATGATGCCGAGCGCGACGTTGCCTGCGGCGATCACGTCGGCGTCGTCACCGACCGCGTTGAGGCTGCGACCGACGAGGAAGACGGTGAGGCCGACGAAGAAGAGCGTGGTGACGACGACGACGGCGGCCTGGATGATGAGGCCCGAGCCGAACGTCGCCTTCGGATTGCGCCGGAGCACCTGGAACGGTGCGCCGAGCAGGGTGCCGAAGCCGAGCGGACGGAGGGGGATGAGGCCGGGCTTGGGCGGTGGCGTCCACCCCTCGGGGGTGCCGGGCGCGGCGAACTGCGCGCCGTACTGCGCGTAGGCGGGCGTGCCGTTCCCGGGCGGCGGATACTGCGGCTGCCCGTACTGGGGCGGCGGGTACTGGGGCTGCCCGTACTGGGGCGGCGGGTACTGGGGCTGTCCGTACTGGGGAGGCGCGTACTGCGGCGGCGGGTACTGGGCCTGCGGCGGCGCGGAGGAGGGCTGGCCGGGCGGCGGCGCGTACTGTCCGTACTCCGGTGCCTGCGGCAGGGGAGCGTACTGTCCGTATTCCGGCGCCTGAGGCGCGTACTGCCCGTACTCGGGAGCCTGCGGCGGGGGAGCGTACTGCCCGTACTGGGGCTGCGGGGGCGCGGCAGGCGGGGGAGCGTCCTGGCCGTGCTGCGGCTGGGCGGGGCCGGAGGGCGGCGGTGGGGTGGGCTCGTCGCGACGCCCCTCGGTGCCCGGCGCGGTCCACCCGTGGTCGTCGCTCATCGAAGCCCTTCTCGCTGCGGCGGCAGGGAACCCCCAGCCCCCGGCACCCATGCTACGCACTCTCGTTCTGAGATTTCACAGTGCTCGCTCGCGCGTTCCTGATCAGCGCTCGATTACGCTGGTGCCACACCCGTCTGGAGAGAACAGCACATGGACCCTCGCATCCTGGTCGTCGACGATGACACCGCGCTGGCCGAGATGATCGGCATCGTGTTGCGATCGGAGGGGTACGAGCCGTCCTTCTGCACCGACGGGGCCGAGGCGCTGGGCGCGTTCCGCGACTCCCGGCCCGACCTCGTACTCCTCGACCTCATGCTGCCCGGCCTCGACGGCATCGAGGTGTGCCGCTTGATCCGCGCCGAGTCCGGCACGCCCATCATCATGCTCACTGCGCGGAGCGACACGTCCGACGTGGTGAAGGGCCTCGAGTCCGGCGCCGACGACTACGTCGTCAAGCCCTTCAACCCCAAGGAGCTGGTCGCCCGCATCCGCACCCGGTTGCGTCCATCGAGCGACGCCGCTCCCGAGACGCTGCGTGTCGGCGACCTCGTGGTCGACGTCGCCGGGCACGAGGTGCGGCGCGGATCCGATCGCATCAACCTCACGCCGCTCGAGTTCGACCTGCTGCACGCGCTGGCCGCGAAGCCGCAGCAGGTCTTCACCCGCGAGATGCTCCTGGAGCAGGTGTGGGGCTACCACTACAAGGCCGACACCCGTCTCGTGAACGTGCACGTGCAGCGGCTGCGGGCCAAGGTCGAGGCGGATCCCGACAACCCGCGCATCGTGATGACCGTGCGCGGGGTGGGCTACCGCGCCGGCGCGGTCACATGACGCCGCCCGCCGTGCGGGCAGCGAGCGGCGGATGACCGAGAACGTCCGGCGTTCCCGGGTCGGCCCGACGGTGGTACGCACCTGGCGCCGTTGGCCGCTCGAGATCGCCCGTGCCTGGCGCCGATCGCTGCAGTTCCGGACCATCGTGGTCACGGTCGCGCTGTCGACCGTCGCCGTGGTCGCGACCGGCACGTACATGTCGATCAGCATCGGCAACGATCTCTTCCAGTCGCGCCTCAACCAGGTCGTGACCGAGTCGCGGAACGCCGCCACGGCCGCCCAGAACATCTTCGACGCGGCGGACGCGGCGTCGGATGCGTCGACGCTGTCGCTGCTGAACTCCGCCAAGTCGGCGATCATCGCGTCCTCGTCCTCGCGGCTGATCGCGCTGCTGGCGATCCCCGGCCAGACCTCGCCCTCCTCGACGGTGCTCTCGTTCTCCAGTCCCGAGCTCACCGGCGACGTCATCTCCGACCAGCTCCAGGACGAGGTGGCCGCGAGCGACGGCGGCACGCAGACGCAGTACTGGCAGTCCGTCTCGCTCGCCGACGAGCGCGGCGACAGCCAGCCGGGCATCATCGTGGGCACGCCCCTCAGCATCCCCGGGGTGGGCAACTTCCAGCTCTACATCGGCTACAACCTCGCCGATGCGGAGCAGACGCTGGTGTTCGTCCAGCAGACGCTGTGGCTGGGCGGGCTGGCGCTGATCGTGCTCATCGGGCTGGTCTCCTGGGTCATCGTCCGGCTCGTGGTCGAGCCGATCCGCCTCGCCGCCGAGACGAGCGAGAAGCTCGCGGCCGGTGAGCTGGAGGTGCGCATCCCGGAACGCGGGGAGGACGTGATCTCGACGCTCGCGCGCTCGTTCAACGGGATGGCCGACAGCATGGCCGCCCAGATCAACCAGCTGGCGGAGCTGTCGCAGGTGCAGCAGCGCTTCGTCTCCGACGTCTCGCACGAGCTGCGCACGCCGTTGACCACCATCCGTCTGGCCGGCGACATGCTCTACGACCAGCGCTCCACGTTCCCGCCCGCCACTGAGCGCACGGCCGAGCTGCTGCACACGCAGACGAAGCGGTTCGAGGAGATGCTCTCCGACCTGCTCGAGATCAGCCGGTTCGACGCGGGCTCGGCGTCGCTCGACACCGAGCCGACGAGTCTCGTCCGGCTCGCCGAGGATGCCGCGGACCAGATGCGGTCCCTCGCCGAGCAGGCGGGCTCGGATCTGCGGGTGGTGGCGCCGGGCGGGTACACGGAGGTCGAGATGGACCCCCGCCGCATCCGCAGGATCGTGCTCAACCTCATCGGCAACGCGATCGAGCACGGGGAGCGCCGGCCCGTCGTGATCACCGTCGACAGCTCGCCGACGGCGGTCGCGCTGTCGGTGCGCGACTACGGCGTCGGGATGAGCCCCGAGGACGCCGAGCGCGTCTTCGACCGGTTCTGGCGCGCCGACCCGTCCCGCAAGCGGACGATCGGCGGCACCGGCCTCGGTCTGGCGATCTCGCTCGAGGATGCGACGCTCCACGGCGGCGCGCTCGAGGTGTGGTCGGCCCCCGGGGAGGGCTCGAACTTCCGGCTGACGCTCCCGCGTCGGCGTGGCGTCACCCGCGGGCCGTCGCCGCTGCCGCTCGAGCCCGACGACGTGCGGGGCGCGCAGGCGTCCCTCGGCGACGTCCGTCGCCCCGAGGGAGGCGATCGGGATGCGTGAACGACTGGCCCTCCTGCGCAGGAGCGCGGCGCTCAGGGTCGGGGCCGTGCTCGCGGTGCTGGCGCTCGCGGTCTCGCTCGCGTCCTGCGCCGCCATCCCGCGTTCCGGCGACGTCGGCTCGGAGTCGGGGCCCGCCACCGACGACAACATCGACGTCATCTTCCTCGCGGCGGGTCCCTCGGCCGGCGCGACGCAGGAGCAGATCCTGGCGGGGTTCGTCAACGCCGCGAAGGATCCGCAGAACGACTACGAGGTGGCGCGCAACTACCTGTCGCAGGGCTTCGCCGCTCAGTGGAAGCCCACGGCGGACGTCATCGTCGACAGCGGTCCGCGGTCGACCACCCCCACCGGCGACACGTCGCTGCGGCTCACCGTCACACCCCAGGCCCGTGTCGACGGGGAGGGCAGCTACAGCGAGACCGCGGCGGCGCCGCTCTCGCTCGACTACTCGTTCGTGCAGCAGGACGGCGAGTGGCGCATCTCCGCCGCGCCCGACGGCACGCTCATCGAGGACGTCTTCTTCGAGCAGGTGTTCAGCTCGCACTCCCTCTACTTCTTCGATCCCACCTACACCTTCCTGGTCCCCGACCTCCGCTGGTTCCCGACCTCCGCCTCCGTCGGCACCCGCATCGTGAGGTCGCTGCTCGAAGGCCCGACACCCTGGCTCGACGGGGCGGTGGTCACCGCCTTCCCGGACGGCACGTCGACCTCCAGCGTCGTCACCTCGGGAGGCACCACCCGCGTCGAGCTCTCGAGCAACGTCCTCCAGGCCTCGACGATCGACCTGCAGCGGATGCGGTTCCAGCTGTCCGCGAGCCTGGGCGGGGTGGCCTCGGTGTCGTCGGTGGCGATCAGCGTCGACCAGAACATCGTCGACGTGCCCTCGACCGATCGCGCGGCGCCCGAGGTGGCGCCCCGAGTCGGGCTCACCCCGCTCGTGGTCTCCGGCGATCGCTTCGGCTACCTCAGCGCCGACTCGGTCGCGGAGGTGCCGGGCCTGAGCGACGCCGTCGTCGCACTGCAGCCGAACGCGGTGGCCTACTCGGCCCGATCCACGGTCGCGGCGGTCAGGGCCGGGGATGGCGTCGTGGCCGCGGTCCGCGCCGGGGGAGCGACCACGGTCGTCGACCAGCGGTCGGGACTCATCGCGCCGGCGGTCGACCCGTTCGGCTGGGTGTGGAGCATCCCCGCGGCCGACCCCGGCGCCGTCGTCGCGGTGTCGCCGAGCAACGCGGCGTCGAACGTGCCCGCCCAGTGGGGCGGCGCGACCGAGATCCGGTCCTTCGAGATCTCCCGCGACGGCACGCGCGCGGTGGCCTACCTCGTGAGCGGGGGCGTGCCCCAGCTGGTGGTCGCGGCGGTGCTCCGCGACCAGGCGGGGACGCCGACGGGGCTCGGGCAGCCCGTCGTGCTCGCGGGCGGGTCCGGCACGCCGATCGACGCCACCTGGGTCGACCAGTACAGCGTCGCCGCGGTCTACGCCACGCCCTCCAGTGAACCGCAGGCGCTCTCGCAGCTGCTCGGCGGACGCAGCTCGGCGCTGGGCTCTCCCACGGGCGCCGACGCGGTCGCCGGCGGGAACGACCTCGACGGTCTGCGGGTGCGCACGACCGAGGGGACGCTGCTCCAGCTGCGCGGGAGCGCGTGGCAGACCGTGGCCTCCGACGTGTCGGTGCTGGCCGTGCAGAACTGAGCGCTCCTGCACAGCCCCGTCGGGAGATCGTCCTCTCCACCGCGCTGGCCTCGGCGACGCACGCCCCGGCGGCCGCGGCCATGATCGGGGGATGTCCGATCTCCCGTCCGCTCTGGTCGCGACCGTCCGCGACGCGCTCGCCGTGCTCCTCCCCGTCGACTGCGGCGGATGCGGGCAGCCGGGTCTCGCGCTCTGTCCTCGCTGCCGGGCCTCGATGACGCCGCAGCCGGCCGCCGTCGACGGCCTTCCGGCGGAGGCGCCAGGGGTGACCGCCGCCCTGCGGTACGAGGGCGCGGTCGCGGCGGCCCTCCGCCGGTACAAGGATGCGGGGCGCGTCGATCTGGCGCGCGCCCTCGCGCCCGCGCTGCGGGCGTCGATCGTCGAGCTCTGGCCCGCGGTCGCCGCCGGTGGGGAGCCGCCGGGCCTGCTGGTCGTCCCCGCGTCGAGGCCCGCGCTCCGTCGGCGGGGGTACGCGCCGGTGGCCCGGCTGCTGCAGAGCGCGGGGCTCCGAGCCACGTCGAGCACCCGTCTCGAGCTCACCCGGCGGGTCGGGGACCAGGCCGATCTGGGGCGCGAGGAGAGGCGGGCGAACGTCTCCGGCGCGATGAGAGCGGTCGGGGCCCGGGGCGGTCGATTCGTCCTCGTCGACGACGTCGTGACGACCGGCGCGACCCTCACCGAGGCCGCGCGGGCCGTCGTCGCGGCGGGCGGTCAGGTGGTCGCCGCGGCCTGTCTCGCGCACGCCGAACGCCGCCTGCAGACCACTTCGGAAACGCCTGGCCACCACTCGGCGGACGATCAGTGACATTCCGTCCGCACCCGGATAGGTTGGTCGGCACACAAGGCGCGAAGGGACTCGCACTTGACGGCGAGGACCTCGCGGCTCAGACGGCTAGGAGGTCTCCATGGACGTGAACATCATCGGACGGAACGTGGGAATCACGGATCGGTTCCGCGAGTACGCCACCGAGAAGGCCGAGAAGGTCGCTCATCTCGCCGACCGGGCCCTCGCCCTCGAGATCCGGGTCTGCCGCCACCATACGGGCAGCCAGATGGCGTCGTCCGGCGACGACCGGGTCGAGCTCACCCTGATCGGCCCCGGGCCGCTGGTGCGCGCTGAGAGCGCCGCATCCGACAAGTACGCCGCCTTTGACCTGGCCATCGGGAAGCTGATGGAGCGCATCCGCCGGGCGAAGGACCGCAAGAAGGTGCACCGCGGTCAGCATCGGCCCGCATCCCTCCACGAGGTGGCGACGGGCGGGTTCAGCGCGGTCGCCCTCGAGCCGGTCGACGCCGGGGTCCTGAACGGCACGAACGCGGCCTCGGAGCCGTCCGGCGACGAGCCGGCCGAGGCGACGGACGACTACAGCCCCGTGGTCATCCGCGAGAAGGTGTTCCCCGCCGTGCCGATGACGGTGGACGACGCCCTGTACCGGATGGAGCTCGTGGGCCACGACTTCTACCTCTTCGTCGACTCGGGCACCATGCAGCCGAGCGTCGTGTACCGGCGCAAGGGCTGGAACTACGGCGTGATCCATCTCGACGAGAACGCCGACGCCACACCGCTGCCCGCGAGCGAGGGCATCAAGCGGGTCGCCGCGGCCACCCGCTGACGGCCGAGGGCTTCTCCCACTGCGCATCCTGCGCTCACACCGGCCACGTCCAGGCGTGAGCAAGTAGTATGTTCCGCGATGCTCGCCAGCCGAGCGACGATCGCAGTGGGAGAAGCTCCGTGGCCTCAGTTCTCGAAAAAGTCCTCCGCGTCGGCGAAGGGCGCACCCTCCGCCGACTCCAGGCGTACGCGAAGGCGATCAACGCGCTGGAGGACGACTTCAAGTCGCTGACCGACGAGGAGCTCCGCGAGGAGACGACGCAGCTGCGCGTGCGCCACGAGGCGGGCGAGTCGCTCGACCACCTCCTGCCCGAGGCCTTCGCCGCGGTGCGCGAGGCGTCGGTCCGCACCCTCGGCCTCCGGCACTTCGACGTGCAGCTCATGGGTGGCGCGGCCCTCCACCTCGGCAACATCGCCGAGATGAAGACCGGTGAGGGGAAGACCCTCGTGGCCACCACGGCGGCCTACCTCAACGCCATCGCCGGCAAGGGCGTGCACATCGTCACGGTGAACGACTACCTCGCCAGCTACCAGAGCGAGCTGATGGGTCGCGTCTTCCGTGCCCTCGGCATGACGACCGGCGTCATCCTCGCCGGGCAGACGCCCGCCGAGCGCCGCGAGCAGTACGCCGCCGACATCACCTACGGCACGAACAACGAGTTCGGCTTCGACTACCTCCGCGACAACATGGCCTGGCAGGCCTCCGACATGGTGCAGCGCGGCCACTACTTCGCCATCGTCGACGAGGTCGACTCCATCCTGATCGACGAGGCCCGGACCCCGCTCATCATCTCCGGGCCGGCGTCGGGCGAGGCGAACCGTTGGTTCAACGAGTTCGCCACCATCGCCACCAAGCTGAAGCCCGAGGTCGACTACGAGGTCGACGAGAAGAAGCGCACGGTCGGCGTGCTCGAGCCCGGCATCGAGAAGGTCGAGGACTACCTCGGCATCGACAACCTCTACGAGTCGGCGAACACCCCGCTCATCTCCTTCCTCAACAACGCGATCAAGGCGCGTGCGCTGTTCAAGAAGGACAAGGACTACGTCGTCCTCAACGGCGAGGTGCTGATCGTCGACGAGCACACCGGTCGCATCCTGGCCGGGCGTCGCTACAACGAGGGCATCCACCAGGCCATCGAGGCCAAGGAGGGCGTGCAGGTCAAGGCCGAGAACCAGACCCTGGCCACCGTGACCCTGCAGAACTACTTCCGCCTCTACGACAAGCTCTCCGGCATGACCGGTACGGCCGAGACCGAGGCCGCCGAGTTCATGAGCACGTACAAGCTCGGCGTGGTCCCGATCCCCACGAACAAGCCGATGCAGCGCATCGACCAGCCCGACCTCGTCTACAAGAACGAGCAGGCGAAGTTCGACCAGGTCGTGGAGGACATCGTCGAGCGCCACGAGAAGGGGCAGCCGGTCCTCGTCGGCACGACGAGCGTCGAGAAGAGCGAGTACCTCTCGCGCCTGCTCGCCAAGCGCGGCGTCCGGCACGAGGTGCTGAACGCGAAGAACCACGCGCGTGAGGCGGCGATCGTCGCTCAGGCCGGTCGACTCGGCTCCGTCACCGTCGCCACGAACATGGCCGGTCGAGGCACCGACATCATGCTCGGCGGCAACGCCGAGTTCCTCGCCGTGTCCGAGATGCACGCCCGCGGTCTCAACGCCTCCGAGAACCCGGAGGAGTACGAGGCGCAGTGGGACGAGGTCTTCGACAAGGTCAAGGCGGAGGTCGCCGAGGAGGCCGAGAAGGTCATCGCGGCCGGCGGTCTCTACGTCCTCGGCACCGAGCGCCACGAGTCGCGGCGCATCGACAACCAGCTGCGCGGTCGATCCGGCCGTCAGGGCGACCCGGGCGAGAGTCGCTTCTACCTCTCCCTCACCGACGACCTCATGCGCCTGTTCAACGCGGGTGCCGCCGAGGCGCTGATGGGGCGAGGCTCGGTGCCCGACGACCTGGCGATCGAGTCGAAGGTCGTCTCGCGCGCCATCCGCAGCGCCCAGTCGCAGGTCGAGAGCCGCAACGCCGAGATCCGGAAGAACGTCCTCAAGTACGACGACGTCCTCAACCGTCAGCGCGAGGCGATCTACAGCGACCGCAAGCACATCCTCGAGGGAGACAACCTCCAGGACCGCGCCCAGAAGTTCCTCGAGACGGTGATCGACGACATCATCACCGACCACGCCGGCTCCGGCAACGGCGACGACTGGGACTTCGACGCGCTCTGGGCCGAGCTGAAGACCCTCTACCCGATCTCGATCACGGTCGACGAGGTCGTCGCCGAGGCGGGCAGCAAGGGCAAGATCAACCGCGACTTCATCGCCCGCGAGGTGCTGTCGGATGCGCGCATCGCGTACCAGAAGCGCGAGGAGACGCTCGGCGAGACCGCCATGCGCGAGCTCGAGCGCCGCGTCGTGCTCTCGGTGATCGACCGCCGCTGGCGCGACCACCTCTACGAGATGGACTACCTGAAGGACGGCATCGGCCTGCGCGCGATGGCCCAGCGCGACCCGCTCGTGGAGTACCAGCGCGAGGGATACGCGCTGTTCCAGTCCATGATGGGCCAGATCCGCGAGGAGTCGGTCGGCTTCCTGTTCAACCTCGAGGTCGAGGTCAAC